>NZ_KB899991.1:120823-405665 GCF_000378505.1 Modicisalibacter luteus DSM 23508
AGCGTAAGGCGGAAGAAGAAGCCAAGCGTAAGGCGGAAGAAGAGGCCAAGCGTAAGGCGGAAGAAGAGGCCAAACGCAAGGCGGAAGAGGAAGCCAAGCGCAAGGCGGAAGAAGAGGCCAAACGCAAGGCAGCGGAGGAAGCACGCAGAGCTGCCGAGGCCGCCCGCCAAGCGTCTGCTTCATCGCTGGATAACTTGATCGATGGCGAGGCAGAGGCTATAGCCAATGCCAAGCAGGCTGCCCAGGCATCGAATGGGTTCATAAACTTGGTCAGGCGTGCAATAGAGCAGGCCTGGATATTGCCGGCAAGTGCTACCAACCAGCTCCGGGCGGTTGTGCGTATACAGCTGCTGCCGACTGGTGAACTGGTCAGCGCAAGAATCATCGAAAGCAGTGGAGATGGTGTCTTTGATCGCTCTGTGCTACAGGCCGTCGAGCGAGCTGCGCCATTCCGCGAATTAAGAGAGCTTCCTCTGGCCGCGCAGAGCCAGTTCCGTGAATTCAACCTGGACTTCAATCCCAAGGATGTACGCCGATGAAACGTGTTGTTTCTGTCATGGTCGGTTTATGGTTCGCGCTTTATATCAGCTTGGCCAGTGCGGATCTAACCATCGAGATCACCAAGGGCA
Source organism: Modicisalibacter luteus DSM 23508 (assembly GCF_000378505.1). Lineage (GTDB taxonomy): Bacteria > Pseudomonadota > Gammaproteobacteria > Pseudomonadales > Halomonadaceae > Modicisalibacter > Modicisalibacter luteus. The sequence goes on from NZ_KB899991.1 coordinate 121,453, forward strand.
GCGATCAGGCCATTCCCATCGCTATCGTCCCCTTTGCGACTCCAGAGCAGGGCACGCTTTCTGAAGACATTGCCCAGATTGTCAGTGATGACCTTGCCCGCAGCGGCCAGTTTTCTCCGTTATCGCGAAGTTCGTTGATCGCTCAGCCCAATCGTAGTGAAGACGTCCATTACCGTGATTGGCGCGCCGTGGACAGCAACTATCTCGTTGTCGGGCAAGTGACACCGGAGGGCGATGGCTATCGTGTTCAGTTCGAATTGATGGACATATATGGCGAACGCCGCATGCTCGGTGAAGTCGTGAACGTCGGCCGTGGTCAGTTGCGCAGTGCAGCTCACTACGTCAGTGACAAGGTGTTCGAGGCTGTTACCGGTACTCGTGGTGCCTTTTCCACGCGTATCGCCTATGTCACGGCCCAGGGGGCCGCTGACAACCGTCGCTATGCACTGCATGTGGCAGATGCTGATGGTCATAACAGCCAGCAGATCCTCTCCTCGCAACAACCCATTCTTTCACCAGCATGGGCTCCTGACGGTAACAAGCTTGCCTACGTCTCCTTTGAATCGGGCCGGTCAGCTATTTATATTCAAGATTTGGCAAGTAGTCAGCGTATCCAGGCGACATCTTTCGAAGGTATCAATGGCGCGCCTGCCTGGTCGCCGGATGGCCGCAAACTGGCTATGTCTTTATCAAAAGACGGACAACCAGAAATCTATGTCATGGATATCGCATCGCGCAGCTTCCGCCGTTTGACGGACAACTCTGCGATTGATACCGAACCCGATTGGGCGCCTGATGGACAAAGCCTGGTTTACACTTCGGATCGTAGCGGCGGACCACAATTGTACCGCTACAATCTTGCCAATGGGCAGGCAGAAAGAATAACATTTACCGGAAGCTACAATTCACGCGGTCGCTTCTCTCCCGATGGCAAAACGCTGTTTCTTGTCCATCGAGACGATCAGGGATTCCATGTTGCCAAGAAAGACCTGGGTACCGATCGCTTGACGATTCTTACTGATTCTCAGTGGGATGAATCACCAAGCGTGGCCCCGAACGGTAGCATGGTGATCTTCGCTACCCAGCAGGGAAATCGTGGTGTGTTGGGTGTCGTGTCGGCGGATGGTAATGCCTCTTACCGTCTGCCCTCGGCACAAGGCGATGTGCGGGAGCCCGCCTGGTCGCCTTTCATGAACTAATACGTGTCATTCTAATTCCGAGCAAGGAGTTACCATGCAATTCAAATCTTACGCCAAGTCTCTGGCTGTCGCCGTGTCCCTCGCTGTCATGGCTGGCTGTTCCAGCACTGGCGGCTCCCAGGACGGGAGCATGGATGGCACTGGCACTGCAGGAGGCGCAGCGGGTCAAGGGGTGACCAGCGGCCAGGCTAGTGGTTCCCAATTTGGCCAAGGGCAGGGGGCTGGTCAGGGCCAGGATTCACGCATTCCCGATCAGCGCACCATTTATTTCGATTACGACCGCGATACCATTCGTACCGAGTTCGAATCCGTGCTGACCGCACATGCCCAGTATTTGCGTTCCAATTCCAACGTGTCCGTGATCCTCCAAGGGCACGCGGATGAGCGCGGTACCCGTGAGTACAACCTGGGCCTGGGTGAGCGCCGTGCGCAGTCAGTCGAGCGCTTCCTGACCGTTCAGGGCGTGTCTCCCTCTCAGCTGGAAATTGTCAGCTACGGTGAGGAGCGCCCAGCTGTTGATGGCCACTCCGAACAGTCCTATGCTCAAAACCGTCGTGTGGTCTTCGATTACTAAGCTTCGACGGAGTCAAACATGAAACACGGTCTGAAAAGACTGTGCGGCGCGGGAGCATTGATGCTCCCGCTGTCCGTATGGGCAGCACCTGTGGTCGAAGACTTATCAGCCTCGTCCGGGTCCCGAACGTTCTATGAAAATACTCAGGCTCGTGAGCCCACGCCGGGCGCCAGTCTTCAGATACTCAACCAATTGCAGGAAAATCAGCGCCAGATTCAGGAATTGCGCGGCCAGGTCGAGGAGCTGCGTTATCAACTCGAGCAGCAGCGCAAGCTCGCGCAGGAACGCTACCTGGAATTGGAAAAGCGCATTGCTTCTGGCTCCGCCGGGCAAATAGGGGCTGCCAGTGCCGCCCAGACCGGAGGCGATCCTGAGGCTGCCAGTGCCGTGCAGGGCAGTAGCCAGGATGGACAGCAGGCCTATCAGGCGGCTTTCCAGAAAGTACAGGCGCGTGACTTCGATGCCGCTATCGAGGCATTCAATGCCTTCGTGCAGCAGTACCCGAACTCTCCATTACGCGCAAACGCCTATTATTGGTTGGGCGAACTCTATTCCAGCCGCTCCGAGCTGGAACCCGCCGCACAGGCATTCAGCACGGTCATCAGTGACTTCCCCCAGAGTAACAAAGTGCCTGATGCGCTTTATAAGCTGGGTTTGCTGAAGGCCCGCCAAGGCCAACCGGATGCCAGCAAACAGTTGCTGACACGGGTCCGCCAGGAATATCCGGAGAGCAATGCAGCCAGTATGGCAGCAGATTTCCTCAACCAGGCCGGCCTTTGAGAAGCGTAGCGTACGCTGAATTCCGGTGTGTCTGTCCTTCCGAAAGGCCGAGGGAGTCGTAATGACCTGCAAGATCGATTACCAGGCCCCGCCAAACCTCCTCAAGGATCGGGTGATACTGGTGACCGGTGCCGGTGATGGCATTGGCCGAGCCGCTGCGTTGGCTTATGCGCAGCACGGAGCGACGGTGGTCCTTCTTGGAAGGACTATCGCCAAGCTCGAGACGGTGTATGACGAGATCGAGGATACTGGTAGCCCACAGCCCGCCATTTACCCTCTCAATTTCGAAGGCGCCACCTTGAAGGACTATCAGGATATGGCCGACACCCTGCATAAGGAGTTCGGCCGTCTGGATGGCGTTTTACATAATGCAGGTCTGCTTGGACGAATTACTCCATTCGAGCAATACAATCCTGAGCTCTGGGATCAGGTCATGCAGGTTAATGTCAATGGCCCAGTCTGGATGACTCAGGCGCTGCTGCCTTTGCTTAAAGCAGCCGAGCATGCCTCCGTTATATTTACTTCATCAAGTGTAGGTCGGAAGGGACGAGCGTTCTGGGGCGCCTATGCCGTCTCCAAATTTGCAACCGAAGGGTTCGTCGAAGTACTCGCCGATGAGTTGGAAAATCTGACGAGCATTCGCGTGAATAGTATCAATCCGGGCGCGACCCGCACCCAGATGCGCAAGACGGCATTTCCAGGCGAAGATCCCAGCACGCTGCGTACTCCGCAGGAGATCATGCCTACCTATCTGTGGCTGATGGGACCAGACAGCCAAGGATGTAGCGGTGCGCGCCTTGACGCTCAACCTCCCCGCAAATGAGCCATTTGCGGCGTCTCGAAGAATCAAAAGGGCTCCGGTACCGGAGCCCTTTTGACTTCTTTCACTCCCCGCTAGCAATCAGCGCATTGACCAGTTCAGACGGACTATCGAACCAGCAGTCGGCTTGCCAGGCCTCGCGATTCTCTCCTTCATCAATATAGCCGTAGCCCACGGCGATGGCTGTCATACCGGCAGCATGAGCCGCTTGCATATCGCGGACATGATCACCGATGTACCAGCACTGCTCGGGTCGGATATCCAGCCGGCGTGCCGCCTCCCAGAGTGGCTCGGGTGAGGGTTTCTTGACAGGAAGATCGTCTGCACAGAGCAGCACGTGCGGTGATAACGATAGGGCGTCAAGGAGAGGCTCCGTATAAACACGCGGTTTATTGGTGACAATTCCCCAGCGCCGCGGGGGGGTTGCCCAGCGTTCCAGAAGTCGCTCCAGGCCGGAAAACACTCGGCTTTCTACTGCAACCTCCTTGCCGTAGGCAGCAAGAAGAAAGCGGCGGGCCTCGGCATGGTCGGGATGGTCATGTGATAGGCCGAGCGCTAACGTCACCAGGGCACTTCCGCCGTTGGAAACCTGGGCGCGTATGGTCTCGAACGACAAAGGGGGCAAGCCATGATGTTGACGCAGGGCATTAGTAGCTTTCGCCAGATCGGGGGCTGTGTCGATCAGCGTGCCATCCAGGTCGAACAGAAGGCATTGGGGAGATGACAGTGACTGTGGTGTCAAAGAGCCTCCTCCATCGTGCAGTGCATCATGTAATTGACCGACACATCGCGGGGCGTCAGGCGGTAGTGCTTGGTTACTGGGTTGTAGGTCAAGCCGCACTGCTCGCGAACGCGTAGCCCTGTGCCACGGCACCAGCCTGATAACTCCGAAGGCCGTATGAATTTACGGTAATCATGCGTTCCGCGTGGGAGAAGCCTGAGCACATACTCTGCGCCGAGAATCGCAAAGGCATAGGCCTTGGGATTACGATTGATAGTGGAGAAAAAGATGTGCCCTCCTGGCTTGGCCAGTGTCGCACATGCACGGACCACTGCCGCCGGGTCGGGGACGTGTTCGAGCATTTCCAGGCAGGTCACGACATCAAATTCGCCGGGATGCTGATGGGCCATTTCTTCGGCGCTTGCCTGCCGGTAAGTGACGTTGACTCCACTCTCCTGTTGATGAAGGCGTGCAACGGCCAGCGGAGCTTCGCCCATGTCGATCCCCGTCACATCGGCTCCACGATGTGCCATCGCCTCGCTGAGGATGCCGCCGCCACAGCCTACATCGACGACTCGTTTTCCGGCGAGGCCAGCCCGCCCATCGATAAAGTCCAGGCGCAGCGGGTTGATGTCGTGCAGAGGCTTGAATTCACTTTCTCTATCCCACCAGCGGCTAGCCAAGGCCTCGAACTTGGCGATCTCGTTATGATCGACGTTGCCACGATGATCGTTGATTTCACGTTGCGCTTGTGTCATGGAGCCTCTCCGGGTTGGCCTGGTAACGACATGGTCTGCTGATAGGCATGAGCCATGCGCTTGAGTTCATTTATGTCGATATCGACTAGCTGTCCTTCGTCAACGCGTAGCTTGCCGTTAATCCAGACATGGCTGACTTGCCGGCTGTGCATGGCGTAGACGATAGCCGAAGCCGGATGGTGCAGAGGCAATGTATTGATGGCATCTAAGTCGACCGCTATCAGGTCGGCGTCAAAACCCTCCACGAGCTGACCACGACGTTGAGACATTCCCAACGCCTTCGCCCCATCCCGTGTAGCCATGGCCAGGGCTGCCATCGCCGGCAGCGCGGCGGCATCGCCACTTACTGCCTTCGCGATGAGTGCGGCGCTTTTAAGTTCGTCGAACATGTCGAGATCGTTGTTGCTTGCTGCACCATCCGTCCCCAGCGCGACATTGACTCCTGCGGATTGCAGCCGGTCAACGGGGCAAAAGCCACTTGCCAGCTTTAGGTTGGATTGGGGGCAATGTATGACGTGCGTGTCGCTATCACTCAGTATCGTCAGGTCTTCATCATCAACCTGAGTGACATGGACTGCCTGGAAGTGCGGCCCTAGAAGCCCCGCCTCGTAAAGGCGCCGGATGGGTCGCTTGCCATGTTTCGATAATGCTTGTTCGACTTCATCGGCAGTTTCGTGGACATGCATCTGTATCGGCAGGCCCAGCTGTGCGCGAGCTTCAATCAGGCGTGCCAGGCTATCGTCTCCCACCGTATAGGGTGCATGTGGGCCATACGCCAGGTTGATCATGGGATGATTGTGATACCGCCCCGATAACGCCACGGTACGCTCTAGGCCAGCGCTAAAATCACTTGCCCACGGCGTCGGGAAGTCGATCAAAGGCGTGCAAAGCTGAGCGCGCATTCCGAACTGCTCGACTGCTACGGCGACGGGCTCGGGGGCTAGATACATATCGGAAAAAGTCGTTGTCCCCGAGAGTAGCATTTCAGCCATCGCCAAGCGCGTACCGTCAGCAACAAAGTCCGGCGTGACATGGGCCGCTTCCGCCGGCCAGATGTGCTCATTGAGCCATGTCATCAACGGCAGGTCGTCGGCATAACCGCGCATCAAACTCATGCCCGCATGGTTGTGCGCATTGATCAAACCAGGTAGTAGCGCGTGGTTTTTCAATCGCAATTTCCGCTTCGCTACGACACGCTTGTGAGCTTCATCGATAGGCCATGGCCCGAGTAAGCGTCCGGATTCAATGGCAATGGCATGATTCTCGAGAACCGGAAGCCCCTCGTTCATTGGCAGGATCCAGCGGGCCTCGATCAATAGGTCGGCATCGAGTGGTGCGATGGGGGGCATCACGGACCTCCGTCGATAAGATGCACGCATTCTACTATCTCTCGACATTTTTTGCGGCCCGTTGCACTCTTCCCGGATAATGTCTGATTGGCCCTGGCATCGAAATGTCTTGCTATGTGGCGCAAGAGAGAAGGGAGTTCGACAAGCATTGCTTCACGATAAGTTGAACGATTGCAACAGCCCATGTACGGTGATGACTCACTGTTACATTGGCGCTTCGGCACCCTGAGCCATGGATGGAAGTCAGCCAAGGTTTACATGGATCGGTGCGTATGCAAGTGAGCATGGCTCGATTTCCCTCGCGAGAGGGCTGTTGTAAGGTTGCTTGGTTACAACGTAACCATTCGTGTCATACTGAAAAACATCATCATGTTGGAGGGACCCCATGATTCGTAAGGCCGTACTTCCTGTTGCTGGACTAGGCACTCGCTGCCTTCCCGCCTCGAAAGCCATTCCCAAGGAAATGATTACCATCGTCGACAAACCGGTCATCCAGTATGTCGTCGAAGAAGCCGTGAAGGCAGGTATCAAAGAGATTGTGTTGGTTACGCATTCCAGCAAGGGAGCCATCGAGAACCATTTCGACAAGCATTTCGAACTCGAGACCATGCTCAAGGCCAAGGGCAAGGATGAAATGCTCGAAGAAGTACGCAATATCGTACCTGACGATGTCAGTATCATTAGCGTTCGACAGCCCGAAGCCCTGGGGCTTGGGCATGCCGTACTCTGTGCCCGTTCGGTAATTGGCGACAACGAACCTTTCGCTGTCCTGCTGCCGGACGTGCTAGTCGATGACGAAGGACGTCAGCGCAACGATCTCGCCGGCATGATCGAGGCCTATGAATCTACCGGTGATGCTCAGATCATGGTCGAAAACGTCCCCGAGGAGTTGGTGTACAAGTACGGTATCGTTGCGCTTGAAGGTGATGCGCCCGAGCCGGGAAAGAGTGCGCCGATTACAGGGATGGTGGAAAAGCCCAAGGTCGAGGATGCGCCATCGACACTGTCGGTTATCGGCCGCTATCTGCTGCCGGGCGAGATCTTCCCGGTATTGGCAGATACACCACCGGGTGCGGGTAACGAGATACAACTGACGGATGCCATCGATACCTTGCGTAAGCAGCATGGCGTAGCCGCCTTCCGTATGCAGGGAACCACATACGATTGTGGTCATCAGCTGGGCTATCTGGAGGCTACGTTATCCTTCGCCAAGCGCCATCCCAAGTTCGGCGAAGGTTTCAATGACCTTCTCAAGCGCTACGCCAACGAGGGGTAAGTCGATGCGAATCATCGTCCATGGTAGCGAGCTGGCTGCGGCGACTGCAGCCGCCGCTCTCTCCTCGGTGGGCCATCAGGTCGACTGGTGGCCGCACCCGGACACGCCCTGGTCACAACTCTCGCATGCCGAGTGGTTGACGGGGGAGCCCGGCGTGATTGATCAGATCGATTTGGGGCAGCGTACCGGCTCACTGCGATTGCTTGAAAATGGCGGCAGCAATGTCCATTTGTCGGGCGAGTATGATATCGCTTGGTTGGCCTTGGCGCCGGACCAGCGAGATGCCGCCGAACGTTTCATCGAATTGATTGCCGGACAGCAAAGCTCTCCATTGGTGCTCGTCAACAATTCGACATTTCCCGTAGGGCACACTGAAGGCCTGGAATCCCTGCTGCGCCATGCATCGCAAGTAGCGGTCGTGCTACCCGATATGCTGGAAGAAGGGCGCGCCTGGCAAGCCTTTACCCGACCCACGCGTTGGCTACTGGGTTGCGAGGATGATTGGGCTGAAGATCAGGTGCGTGAACTGCTGCGTGCCTTCAACCGCCGGGCCGAGCTCTTCCAGCGTATGCCTCGGCGGGCCGCCGAGCTGACCAAGCTGGCCATAAACGGCATGCTAGCTACACGTATCAGCTACATGAACGAGGTGGCGGGGCTGGCGGACTCGCTTGGTGTCGACGTCGAGTATGTCCGCCAAGGTATGGGTGCAGATACGCGTATCGGATATGAATATCTTTATCCCGGATGTGGCTTTGGGGGACCGAACTTCTCCCGTGACTTGATGCGCCTTGCCGACGTACAGCTGGCAACCGGGCGCGAGTCACAACTTCTCGAGCAGGTTCTCGATATCAACGAGAGCAAAAAGGAAACGCTTTTCCGAAAGTTGTGGGGCCATTTTCACGGTCAGCTTGAAAATCGCACCGTGGCCATATGGGGTGCTGCATTCAAGCCTGGGACCACGCGTATCGACCATGCACCGGTGCTGACCTTGTTGCGCGCGTTGTGGGCGCAGGGCGTACACGTTCGTCTGCATGATCCTGCGGCCCTGCCCGCAGTACGAAAGGAAGTAGGCAATCATCCACTGCTGACCTTATGTGAAGGATCCCCTTACGAAGCTTGCGAAGGGGCCGATGCACTGATTCTGGTAACAGAGTGGAAATGCTACTGGAACCCCGACTGGCGCCGGCTGGGAGAGATGCTCGGCGAGCGGCTTATCCTCGACGGGCGCAATATCTACGACCCGACTTATGTCGCTGCTCGTGGGTTGACCTACCGGGGGATAGGGCGACGTGCCGACCCTGCATAAAAGGCACTACATGTGAGCAATAAGACGCCCCGCTTCGCGGGGCGTCTTATTTGCTGCAATGAAGTGCTCTCGCTTGTATCGCTATCGCTATCAGCTGAAATTCTGGGCTGCGAACTCCCAATTGATGACGTTCCACACAGCGTCGAGGTACTTCGGGCGTGCATTGTGATAGTCAAGGTAATAGGCATGCTCCCATACATCGATGGTCAATAAAGGCGTCTGGTCGTGTGCGATAGGGGTATCGGCATCATCGGTATTGATGATATCCACTCCGCCATCGGTGGTTTTAATCAGCCAGGTCCAGCCGGAGCCGAAGTTGCTGACAGCCTTGGTATTGAACGTCTCCTTGAACTGGTCGAAGGATCCGAACCTGGCGTTAATGGCGTCTGCCAGAGGGCCGCTGGGCTCTCCGCCTCCGCTGGGAGACAGGCAGTGCCAGAAGAACGTGTGATTCCAGGCTTGCGCCGCTTGATTGAAAAGGGCTCCAGCGGAAGTTTTGATGATGGCCTCGAGCGACTTGCCTGCATCGGCGGTACCTTCTACCAAGTCGTTGAGCTTGGTTACGTAGGCCTGGTGGTGCTTGCCATAGTGATATTCCAAGGTCTCTGAAGATATATGCGGTTCCAGGGCATTTTTCTCGTACGGTAACGCGGGGAGTTCGAAAGTCATGGTCGTCTCCTTTTAACGGCACCGTGGAATACAGCGCTCGATAAAAAATCTTACAATACCAACCATCTGCAGGCGGTGTCGCATGAGCTTATCTTGCTAGGTTATGCTCACGAGACATGAGAACTATTTTGGAAATATAAGCGCGGTACTGCCCGCTTCGCTGTGCCAGGGAAAAGAGAGGAAGTCGACATGGTGGACCGCTCGGATGAGCCGCGCTTTAATACGCCGATCGTACCGGATCCCAGTGATGAACTGGCCGACCGACACCGTAGCGTGACGGTCTCCTCGGCACGCACGTGGCCCTTGTGGATGCTTAGCCTGCTCTTGTTGGCCGGCCTGGTGGGCATCGTCGGTGCCTACTGGTTCGATCGACAGGCTTGGCAGGCCGAGCAGCGCGAACTGCATGGGCAATTATCCAACCTCCATGCGCGCTTCGACAGCCTGGATGATCGATATGAAATTACTGGGATGGAAGAGAAGCTGGATGCGTTGAGCTCGGCTCAAAGAAACTTGCAGGAGCGGCAGGCTGGGCTGCAATCTGCCCTACAGAAATTGGAAAACAGTAGCGCGGATGCGTCTAATATCAATGAGCTGGTTGAGCGCCTCGATGCCGGTGAGGAAGAGCGCGATACACTCGCGGCCACGCTGGATGCCATGCAACGCTCGCTGAATATCATCGAAACGAGCGGTGAGGATGCCAGAACGGCCCTGCAAGAACGCCTGCTGGGCCTGGAGAACGCTCAGGATGCTACCGAGCAGGGGCTCGCATCGCTGCGCAACACGGTCAGTGAGGCCCAAACGAACATAGCTGGCCTGCGTGAGTCGAACCAACAGCTTGGGTCGCGTGTGACAGAGCTAGACAGTGCTTATACTGAGATTGAGAGCCAAGTACAGGATATGGCTGCTCTGCAGGAACGTCTGACGGATATGGTCTCGACTATCGAGACGCTACGCTCCGATAACGAAGAACAGCAGGCTCGTTTGGATCAGCTGGCATCACGTATCGGTAGCAATCAGGCAGGTCTCATGGAGCTTCGCCAGAGCCTGCTGGCGTTGAGTGCCAGTGTGGAGAGTCTTGGTGGCTAGGCAGGGGACGGTAGGCCATCTCACCGTTGGGCACTACTCAAGGATTAGAGAACCATGAAGATGAAGGAAACCAGCCGCCATTCCATGGCCGTCATACTGTCTGCCACCGGTTATTTATTACGGCAGCGTTGACGCATGCGTACATCCCGCCACGTCGTCTTGGCTGCTGCGTTGGCCTCTGGCCTGTTCACGGCATCGTCCTTGGCGTTAGACGCCGATATTCAGGGTATTGAAGGTGAGGCTGCCGCTAACGTGGCCAATTACCTTGCCGCTTTCGATGCCAGCGAGTATGGAAAGGATAGGGTACGCTCCCAAGTGGCTAGGCGTACCCGCGAAGCGCTCAAGGCCTATGGGTATTATGAGCCTGAAATCGATATCAGCCTGATTGGAGAGAATCCCGTCGAACGGGCCCGCCTACAGATTCGGCCAGGCCCTCGTGTGACCATCACCGAGTTGGACATATCCGTCGAAGGCGATGCCCACGACGACGAAGCCTTTCAACACGTGTTGGACGACTTGCCGCTTGCAGAGGGCGAACCGCTACGTCATGCGCCCTACGAGGCGCTACGTAGCCGTTTCTCCACGCTAGCCGTTGAGCGTGGCTATTTCGATGCCAGCTTTAGTGATCGGCGCATCGAAGTTCGGCCCTGGGAGGAAAGTGCGCGTATTTACCTGACGCTGGATAGCGGCGAACGCTACGTCTTCGGAAATATTCGTTTTGAAGGCAGCCAGATCGAAGAGAGCAGATTGCATAACATGATGCCTTTCGAGACTGGAAGTCCCTATCTTGCTGGCTCGTTGGCCGTGTATAGCCAACGTCTCGGTGAAACCGGCTGGTTCCGCAGTGTCAGCGTGCGTCCCCGTTTGCAGGCGTCTTCAGCCTCCCTCATCCAGGCGCATCGTGGCTGGTGGGACGCTGTCGATACCGGAGTGAACAATGGTGTAGCCGTCCTCGACGAACCACCCTTGTTATCAGCCAATGCTGTCAGTGCCGCGAGTCGCCTGGGGCGGGAGCGTCCCCCCAGGGTTCCGGTCGAGGTCAACCTGATCCCCGCTGATCGTCACAAGTTCGAGGTAGGCATCGGCTATGCAACCGATGTTGGACCACGTACCCAGTTTTCCTGGGAACAACCTTGGCTGAATGAGGACGGCGACAGCCTTAGCCACGAACTTTACCTGTCCGGGCCTGAGCAGATCTTCAGCGGGACCTATACCATTCCGCTCGCCAACCCGTTGACGGATAGCTATGAACTGACGTACGGGTTAAGACATGAAGATCACGAGGATACACAAAGCCTTGAAGCGTCCGCCGAAATCGCGCGCCGCTGGTTGTTCGAGAATGGCTGGACGCAACGACTCTTCTTCCGCACGACGTATGAAGACTTCACCCAGGCGGATCAGGAAGATCAGGTGCTATTGATGTATCCCGGCATCAGTTGGGCTCGGGTGCGTACACGTAATCCGCGTTTTCCTTCCTGGGGGGACAGGCAACGGCTTTCCCTCGCGGTCTCCAATGATGTCTGGGGCTCGGATGCCTCGTTCGTACGCGCCACGCTGGATTCTCAGTGGATACGTATGCTGGGCGAGGACACTCGCTTTGTCGGTCGCACCGGCATAGGCACAATGCATACGGACGATTTTGAAAAAATCCCTCCGTCATTACGCTTCTTTGCAGGCGGCGATCAGAGTGTTCGTGGCTATAGCTATGAAAGCCTGGCTCCAAAAAACGAACAAGGAGAGCTTCTTGGCGGACAACACTTGTTGACTGCCAGTCTGGAAGCGCAGCGACGCATTACCGGAGATTGGTGGGGGGCTGCGTTTGCCGATACAGGCAACGCGTTCAGTTCATGGTGGCCGGATGAATTAGCCACTGGGGCTGGCCTTGGTGTTCGCTGGGTATCTCCTGTAGGACCGGTTCGACTGGATATCGCACACCCCTTCGATAGTGAGGAAGATTCGTGGCGTCTGCATTTCGCCATAGGTCCCGAGTTTTGATTACCGCTTTGCTCCGTTTGCTGGTTTGGTTCCCTTTATGGCTCATCGGGTTGGTCCTGTTCCTACTGGGATTGGCGCTGTCCCCCTGGGGAACGTCTTGGCTCGTGAACCAAGGTGAAAAGCAGGGTTTCTTCTCGGTAGAAAGCGTTAGTGGGGCGCCGCTCGACGACTTGACACTGCAAGGCCTGGATATCACGGTTGGACCAGCAACCATCTGGATTGGCCGCTTGCATCTGGCGTGGGCCGAGGATTGCCTCCTCGACGGAAAATTGTGTCTGGACGCCCTGCAATTGGCAGACGTTGATGTGAGCATTCGCGAAGGTGATGCTACATCATCCCAAGCACCATCACAGGAGAGCACGGGAGGAGGTATGCCCTCGATCGCCGTGCCATTTCCTATCGAACTGCGCGATTTGGAACTACAAAACGTTGATGTCCTGTTACCAGACGGGACGCACCTTGCATTGCAGCGCTTTACATCGGGTGCTCGTATCACTGGGGACACCCTCACTCTGTTGCCGACTCGTGTGAGAGGCGGCAGGCTCGTGCTACCTGTCTCGCCTGGCCAGGCCCTGGCCATGCCTGAACGAATGAAGACTGAAGAGGACGAATCCGACAAGGGCATGGGAACGGATAGGCCATTGTTAACGCTGACGCCTGATGCCATCGATGGGGCAATTTCCGTCGCTTCCCAGCCGGAACAGGCCGTCCCCGGCAAAGAAGCGGAGGCGAATCAGGGTGAAACATTGCTGGCCAAGCGTGATCCAATTGACTTGCCTGATATCACATTGCCTTTGGCAATAAAGGTGCCCAGCCTCGTCGTCACAGATTTCGTCATCGATGGTCCAGAGCGTCATAGCATTGATCGCCTTGCACTCAGCATGGCAGGAGAAGGGCACGATATACGTTTGCATAGCCTGGCCATTACCTCCCCAGAGGCCGGTGCCGAGCTCAGTGCAAATCTCACCATGCAGGACGATTATCCCCTGAGTGCTGAATTGAACGCGGTCATTCATCGCGCTCCTGTGGCCGGTGAAGCGCTTTCCCTAGTGGCCGAGGGTAGCTTGGGTGACTTGTCAGTGAGTCTTGAGGCCAATGGACCTCTTGCGGCTTCATTGCAGGCGCGTGCCAACGTACTGGCACCTACTGTACCGTTCGAAGCGCTGCTCGAGGCGAAGCGCTTGCAGTGGCCGCTGGAAGAAAAGCAAATTAACCCGGCTGTGGTTGATGCCGCCATCGAGGTAACTACGGGAGCAAACCCCGCAGAGAGTGAGACGAGACTCATCAGCCAGGGGCAGACGCCCTACGTCGTGAGAGACCTTACACTGCGTGCCGATGGCGATCTGGCAGGCTACAAAGTCGCGCTCTCTACTGCCGTCTCGGGAGGGGAGCTCCCTGAGGAAGTCAGTTTGGCAATGACAGGCGAAGGGAATCTGGAGCGCTTTGCCTGGACTCCTCTGGCCGTATCGGCCGATAGAGGTGCATTGATCAGCCGAGGAGCCGTACGCTGGGCGCCCCGGCTCGAGGTCGATGCCAACTTGAATCTGGATCGCTTCTCTCTGGATGCCTTGACCGATGCTGTTCAAGGCCGATTGAGTGGTGATGCCAAAGTGCGTTTCGCCATGCGCGAGGAAGATGAGGGGTGGCAACTGGCGGTTCCTCAGCTCGACATCGAGGGGACGCTGCAGCAACGTCCGCTGTCGTTGCAAGCACAACTCAGCGGTAACAGTGATATGCGTTGGCAAATTCAGCAGTTGCGGCTGCGGCAGGGGGACAATCGTCTGACTGCGCAAGGCCACATTGCCGATTCCATGGACCTGAGCGGTGAGCTCAATGCTCCAGCGCTGGGCTCGATCCTGCCGGAACTGGGAGGGAGTGCGCAGGGACGCTTTACGGTTAGCGGTACGTTCGAAGCACCCCAGCTTGATCTTGCGCTCTCGGGTAATAACCTCCGCTATGCCGAGAATCGTCTCGACCGCCTTAGCCTGAATGCCGAGACGGACGGTTTGGAAGACCCACGCTTTGATGTAGCGCTAGATGCTTACGGTATCGAGGTGGGCGCTCAACGTATCGAGCAAGTTGATCTCGACCTGGATGGACGTCTCTCGCAGCATCGCCTTGAACTGGCGGTCGATGCAGCCGAGACGATGCCAATGTCGACAGCATCGCTGGCGTTGAGTGGGGGGCTAAATGCGCAGCGCAATCGCTATCAAGGGCGCCTGATCTCGTTGGCAGCCGATACCGAGCAAGCCGACCTACGCCTCGACGCTGCCGCCGGCTTCACCGTTTTCTTGCCGGAAGGGCGTTTCGAGGCTGAGCCCTTCTGTCTGGTACGCCAGGAGGGTGGCCAACTCTGTTCAGTGGAAACACTTCAAGCGTCAGCAGAGCGGGGCAGTGCCACGCTTGCCCTGCGTAACTTCCCCATGGATCTAGTGAACTCGGCGCTCCCTGAAGCCTGGTCGTCCGACGGGGAAAGCAACGGACGCGTCAATTTCAGCTGGTCGAGTGGCGGACGCTGGGCGGCACAAGCGGACTTGCAAAGCCGTCTGGCGTTGAGCGGTGAAGATGCCTACGGTCAGCCCTGGTCGCTCCCCGATTCTCAACTGTCAGTGCAGCTCGATGCCACGCCTGCCAGAGCCACGGTCGAGTCGACCTTGTCCCTGGCCGATTCCGGAGAGCTGACGGTGGATGCCTCGATCACGGACCCCACCGGTAATGCACGGTTGGGGGGAAGCATTGCATTGAACGATATCCGCCTGTCCCCGTATCGACGCTTGGCGACAGGTCTCGAACAGCTCGAGGGATCGTTGAATGGCGAAGTCGACTTGGGGGGGGCACTGACCGACCCCCGGCTTAATGGAAACCTCCAGCTTCGCGACTTGCAGGTTAGCGGGGGGGATATACCGGTTGCCGTTCGCGATGGCCGCCTGGATATTCAGCTCCAGGGCGATAACGCGACCCTGGATGGCTTCGTGGCTGCCGATGAAGGTCGCCTGGAACTACAGGGACAGGCGAGATGGCCATCACTTGGCGAATGGGTGGCCGAACTCGGCATCGAAGGAACCGAATCACCGTTCCTCGTCGAGATGCCCGAATTCGGTCGCATGCGACTTGCGCCCGATTTGGATATCAGTGTCACCCCTGAGCTGCTCCGTATTCGGGGAGATGTGAAGGTTCCCTGGGCACGTCTGGACGTAGCCAAGTCCGATTCGCCTCCCTCGGCCGTCGCCCCGAGCTCCGATGAGGTCATCATTACTCGGGAAGATGAAGAGCGGGCGCGTGAAGCAGCACGTCAGGCATTGCAAGAAGCTACGGAAGGAGCCGATGAGGCAACGGCTCAGGCGCTGCAAGAAGCCGGTATGCGTCTCGACGTGGCTGTCGATGTCTCTCTAGGTCCCGACGTACAACTCGAAGCCTATGGTCTGGAGGCGGAGCTCCAAGGCAACCTGCAGGTTCGCCAGACCACGGGGCCCGTCCAACTCTTCGGGGAAGTCAACTTGGTCGATGGGCGCTATCAAGCCTTTGGCCAGGACCTGATCATCCGCCGTGGGCAGGTACTGTTTAGTGGCCCGGCATCGCAGCCCCGCTTGCAGTTCGAAGCCATACGCAACCCTGAAACCACAGAGGATGAGGTAATTGCAGGCCTGCGTGTGACAGGACCAGCCTCGCAGCCCAATCTGTCCATCTTCTCTGAGCCCGCCATGGACGAAAGCCGAGCGCTATCCTATCTCCTGCGTGGACGGGCGCCGGATGATGCCGGCAATGACGGTGCGTTGACCTCGGCGCTTATCGGTCTCTCGCTGTCGCGCACCGGTGGCGCTGTGGGTCAGCTCGGCCAGGTTTTCGGTGTCGATGAGCTGAGCCTGGATACGTCAGGTAGTGGTGAAGAGAGCCAGGTCGTCGTCAGCGGCTATCTTTTCGACGACTTGAAGGTCAGCTATGGCGTGGGGATATTTTCGCCGATCGCCCAACTGACCTTACGCTACAAGCTGCTGCAGAATCTTTATGTCGAGGTGGTATCCGGTGCGGCTCAGGCCGTGGACCTGATTTATACCTTCAGTCTCGGGCGCAGCAACGCTTCGCCTTGAGACCGCTGCCGCAGGGGCAAGGGGCATTGCGTCCGATCGAGAGATGCCCCCACTCGGTGTCACCATCGACGTAGAACCATTGCTTCACAGTAGCATCGAAACGAAAACGGCTTGTCTCCCGCAGTGTAAAGAACCGACCATTCTGTCGGCCCAGGGCCTGAAAACGGACCCAGCCCTCGGGTGGTTGAACGTCACTGTTCTCGATATCCAGCCGGAGCCAGCGGGTTTGGCCATCGTCGAGTTCATGGCGGGGCGGACGGGTTTCGGGGGCCCACGTGTCGAGTAACACCTCGACATTCCCCAAGGCAAACGCTGTGAAGCGAGAGCGCATCAGTGCTTCGGGTGTGGCAGCGTGCGAGGGATCGAGATGCACCGGCTGGCAACATTGAATATAGGTGCTTTGACTGCCGCAAGGACAAGATTGAGACATATCATTCAAAACCAAGAGGAGGCGACTCCATGTGGTCACGTGACAAACAGCGTATGCCGACGGCCGAGGAAACTTTGCCGGGGCGTGATGACCCAGTGCGCATATCCGGCGAGCACCTCGTCAACGGCCACTCGATGATACCGCCTTTTCCGCCGGGCTGTGAGGAGATCGTCCTGGGACTGGGATGCTTCTGGGGTGCCGAGCGCCTGTTCTGGCAATTGCCTGGCGTATACGTCACTGCGGTCGGCTATGCTGGAGGGTTTACCCCCAATCCGGCATATGAGGAAACCTGTACCGGACGCACCGGGCATGCCGAGGTAGTACGAGTGGTATATGACCCCAGCGTGATCGGGCTCGACCGTCTATTGCAGGTTTTCTGGGAGGCTCACGACCCGACGCAGGGTATGCGTCAGGGCAACGATATCGGTAGCCAGTATCGCTCGGCGATCTATACCACCAGCGAAGCTCAGCATAGCGAGGCCGAGTTCAGCCGCGATCGGTACCAGCAGGCACTGACGCAGGCTGGCAAAGGCACGATTACCACCGAAATCGCTCCGCTCGAGACGTTCTACTATGCGGAGGAATATCACCAACAGTATCTGGCCAAGAATCCGGGGGGCTATTGTGGTCTGCGTGGTACAGGGGTGAGCTGCCAGCTCAACCCGGCCGGTTCGTCATGACGTGTAATTGACGCGGCACACTGGCCCAATCCTGCAGTTGCCGGCACACGCGACGTGCCATCCACGAACCAAGACGGCCCTGCCGTGATTCGACAAAACCGACATGGCCACCATGGCTGGCGATTTCGATGCGCACGGCATCGCTGGGCGTTGGAAGGCGCTCGAACATGTCGCCAGGCATGAACGGGTCGTCGGCAGCATGCAGGATAAGGGTCGGCAATTCGATATCGCCTACCAAGCGTCCAGCAGAGGCACGACGGTAATAATCACTGGCGGAACTGAAGCCATGAAGCGGAGCAGTTACCTCGTTGTCGTAGGCCCAGAAGCTGTCCAATCGGCCGAGCTGGTATGATGACAGGCTGAGGGGAAGCGTATCGGTGGCCATCTTTGCAATAATCTTAAGCTTGAGCGATTTCAGCAGATAACGCTGATAGTGGCGTGAAAAACCGCGATTGAGCGCATCGGCGCAGGCGGCTAGATCGAGGGGGGCACTGATTGCGATAGCGCCGGCCAGGTCGAGGCCGTCACCGCCCTGTTCAGCGACCAGCTTGAGAAGCATGTTACCACCCAGAGAAACACCCGCAGCCACCTTGATCGCCCGAGGATAACGACGGGCGAGCTGGCCAATAAACCAGTAGGCGTCTGCGGTATCACCCGAGTGGTACGCTCTCGGCAAACGATTGGGAGCCTGACCACACCCCCGAAAGTGCATCATTACTGCTCGCCAGCCCAACGCACTGGCGGCTGCCAATATCTCTCGGGCATAGGGGGAGTCGAATCCTCCCTCCAGCCCATGAAACAGCACGAAGACCGGCGCGTCTTCATGCATGGGGGCAGGACGCACCCAAGCCAGCTCAACGAAGTCTCCGTCAGGGAGATTGAGAATCTCCGTATCGCGTGCGAGCGTCGTCAGGGGGCGAAGGCGTGGCAACAGGGTTTGGACGTGGCGGTTGCTAAGCCCCCTGGCGGGCCGGAAGTCTGCGGGGACGATGCGTGACATACTGACCTCGCTGCGTATTCCTTTATCAGAATATCTTTCCCGCACCGGCTGGCAAGTAGCCAAAAGGCGACTCAGTGACCTTAGTCGATCCGTGTCAAGTTTTCATGGCCCTCTGCAGTAACAAGAATATTGTCTTCGATACGTATCCCGCCATGACCGGAAAGGGCATCCACCTGTTCCCATTCAATGTGCCGCCCGGTTGCTGTTTCACGCAATGGATCGAGTAACAGGCGAATGAAATACAGGCCAGGTTCCACAGTAACGACCATTCCGGTTTCCAGCTCTCGCGTCAGTCGCAGGGCGGGATCGGTTTCCGGGGCCGGCAGCGGATGCCCGTCAGGCGAGACGCGTCCACCCACATCGTGCACTTGCAGCCCCAGCAGGTGACCTAACCCATGCGGACAGAAGGCACGAGTGATACCTGTGTCGACGGCGGCGTCGGCGCTGCAACGGACCAGGCCGTGTTCAGCCAGTAGCTGCCCCAAGTACTGATGCATAAGATGGTGCACGGCTACGAAGGAAACCCCAGGGCGGATATCTTCAATCAGGCGTTGCTGCATCGCCTTCAGCGAATCGATCAGAGCGTTAAATCGTGGGTCGGCATCACGGCCCGACCAGGTGCGTGTGATGTCGGAAGCATAGCCGGACACGCTACGGCCGGCATCGACCAGCAGGCTCTTGTAGCTTGCCGGGGACCTAAGGTCATAATGCTGGTAATGGAGCACGCCAGCATGAATGTTCAAACCTACAATGTTCTGGTAGGGGACGTCGGATTCGCGTTGCCGACTCGCCCCCAGGTAAGCCAGTTGGATATCGAGTTCCGCGGCGCCAGCTACGAAAGCAGTGTATGCCGCTTGATGACCGGCCAGGGCCAGGCGGTTAGCCTCACCGATGCAGTCGATTTCATAAGCGGTCTTGCGAACTCGCAACTCATCCAGTGCCAGCACGAGTGCTGGCGGGTTGGGCTCGCCGCCTAGGCGCTGGGCAACGTGGGCGGACACATCGCCGAGTACCGCCAGCCGCCCTCCAGTAAGCGCGGGGGGCAAGGTTTCGGTTGTCAGGCGTATGTCGAAGCGAGACACCCACGGTGCGTCGGGAACCTCAGGTGATAAATGCCAAAAGTCCTCCGGCGCATGCAGCCACAATACCGGCTTCTTGCCGGGACGAATCCACAGCCAGCTGTGGCTCAGGCCTGGCAGAGGCACCCAATGCAGGAAATGCGCGTAGCTGCGGAACGTGGCGGCCTGATCATCGGCATAATGAACGCGGGGCGCACCACTATAAATGAGGATGCTGTCATAGCCATGTTTTTCGGCCAGTCTCTGATAGGCACTTTCGAGTCTATCCAAATGATCCTGATGGCTCGCTGCCCTTTCCTCGGTCATGTTGCGATCTCCTGGAGTTGTTTCCACAGGGCGTCCAGTCCCGGATGGCGGTGTTCGCGGTAGCGGTAAAGGCGCAGCTCGAGCGGTACCGCCCAGCGCTCGTCACCGGCATGCACGAGTTCGCCGCTTGCCAGGGAGCGCTGCACCGTTCGCAGCGGTAGCCAGCCGATGCCATAACCCTGGGTAACCAATTCCTTGATATTGGCCGTCTGTACATTCTCATTGAGTTTCATCAAGTGCACTTCCTGTGTGGCCTGCGCCAGCCTGGCTTCGAGGACGGCATGCAACAGCCCACGCGGATGGTAGGCAAT
The DNA here is from genome assembly GCF_000378505.1 of Modicisalibacter luteus DSM 23508. Lineage (GTDB taxonomy): Bacteria > Pseudomonadota > Gammaproteobacteria > Pseudomonadales > Halomonadaceae > Modicisalibacter > Modicisalibacter luteus. Next base: position 141,880 of record NZ_KB899991.1, read on the forward strand.
GTAGGGCAATGGCTGGCGGCGTTGGCCGGGCAGAGCGTAGCGAGGCTTGCCAACGTCGTCCGGGGCACTGACGGGAATCAGCGTCTCGGTATCGATGCGCAGATGCTCATACGCAGACAGATCCAGGGCAAGCGGACAACGCCCCCGGGGCCAGTAGCAGAAAGCCAGGTCGCACTCGTCACGTTCCAAAGCATGAAAATAGTCGGCCAGTAGCCAACTTGTCGCACGTAGGTAAGGCTCAACGCGATCCTTGAGTTCATGCTGAGCAAGCCAGGCGGGCAACACATAGGACAACACGCTCTGGGGAGCGGCAATCACGATACGTCTAGCCTGATTGTCAGCGATCTGATGCAAGCGCTCACGGGTCAGGCGCACCCGCTCGGTAACGTGCTCGCACAGCAACAGGAACTCTTCGCCTGCCGGAGTCAAGGACAGCGGCAGCGTCTGACGATTGACCAGGGTCAACCCCATTTCCTCCTCAAGCAGCTTGATGCGTCGCGAGAAGGTGGGCTGCGTAACATTTTGCGCTTCGGCTGCACGTGAGAAATGGCGCGTCTTGGCCAGGGCAATGAAGTCTTCCAACCAGCGAATCTCCATTAATTACCCCAAGCACTCTGGTGCGTTTGGACCTGAACAGCGTGACTCTGCCGATATGCCTGCGTCATTGTTCATGCCGTGATTCGGCCTTCTTCGACTGCGTGGCAGGCGACGCGCGTGCCACCGCTGCTCGCTATCAGTTCTGGGATCTCCTGTCGGCAGCGCTCGTTGGCATGTGGACAACGGCCATGGAATACACAACCGGACGGCAGATTTACCGGCGTAGGCACTTCACCGGAAAGGCGGATATGGTCGGGGCGATCGTCTTCCAAGCGAGGAATGGCCGAGAGCAACGCTTGAGTGTAGGGATGCTGTGGCGCAGCGAACAATTGGCGTGTTTCTGCGATCTCGCACACTCTCCCCAGATACATGACCACGACACGCGTGCCGAAATGCTCGACGACGGCAAGATCATGGGTGATGAACAGGTAGGTTAAATGCCGTTCGCGCTGGGCATCCATCATCAGGTTGAGAACCTGAGCCTGGATTGACACGTCCAGGGCAGAGATAGGCTCGTCGGCCACGATGAATTCTGGATCGACTACCAAGGCACGTGCAATCGCAATACGCTGCCGCTGGCCTCCCGAGAATTCGTGTCCGAAGCGCTTGCCCCAGTCAGGATCGATCCCTACCGAGCCCATCACTTCAGTGACCTGCTGGCGAATGCGCTCACGGCTCCAATCCGGATGGTGAAAGCGCAATGGCTCTTCCAGCGTCTGCTGAATAGTCATACGCGGGTTCAGCGAAGCATAGGGATTCTGGAAGATCATCTGCATGCGGCGACGAAAGGGCAGCAGTTGGCGTGGACTAAGGTTATCGATGCGCTGGCCATCGTAATGGATTTCTCCTCGCGATGGTGACAGCAGGCCCATGACCATACGTGCCACGGTTGACTTGCCGCAGCCTGACTCGCCGACCACACATAGCGCTTCACCGCGGCGAACGTCGATGTCGACACCATTGATCGCATGGACGTAATCCTGGCGACGGACCAGCTTGCCACGCTCGAAACGCAACTGATCGAGGAAATCCCCTGACAAGGGAAAGCGCTTCTCGAGACCGCGAATCTCGAGCAGTGTCGAGGCGGCGCGCTCCGGGACCGCAGTCTCGGTGACTTGTGTAACAGCCTGGCTCATGAAACCCCCTGAGATGCCTTGGACGGACCACTGTCGTGCGGGTCACGCTCGACCAGGTCACGCACCATGTGACAGGCAACATGACAGTTACCCGACGTGACGAAGCCAGGCACCAGCCCACGACAATCGCGACGCGGGTTGCCCTCGTCATCCATGGAAAAACTGCAGCGCGGATGAAATGCGCAGCCGGGAGGAGTGTTAGCCAGCGAAGGCATGGCTCCGGGAATCTGATTGAGACGCTGACCGGGTGTCGCCATCTGTGGCAGGGCATTGATCAGGCCCTGGGTATATGGATGCTGGGCGTCGTTGATGATTTCCCGGGTCGGTCCCTGCTCGATGACGCGTCCGGCATACATTACCAAGGTGCGCTGGGTGACTTGGCTGACCACGCCAAGATCGTGGGTGATCAGGACCAAAGCCACGTTGTGCTTTTCACACAATTCCAGCAGCAGCGTCATGATTTCCGCCTGAATGGTGACGTCCAGTGCCGTCGTCGGCTCGTCTGCGATGATGATGTCCGGATCAAGCAGTAGCGCGATGGCAATGATGATGCGCTGACGCATACCGCCTGACAGTTCATGCGGATACTGATCGAGTCGCTTTTCGGGAGACGGAATATAGACCTGTCGGAGCTTGTTCAAGGCAATGTTGCGTGCGTCCCTGGTACTGATGCGGCGATGAGCCTTGAGACACTCGACCATCTGTTCCCCGATTGACAGCACCGGATTGAGCGTCATCATCGGGTCCTGAAAGATCATCGAGATTTTGTTGCCGCGTATCTTCTGCAGCGCCTTGGGCTTCAGGGTGGTCAGTTCCTGGCCGTCGAAGCGGATGCTGCCGCCGGCGATGTAGCCCGGTTTGGCGATCAGATTGAGAATAGTAAAGGCAGCCACGGACTTGCCGGCGCCCGATTCGCCCACGATGCCTAGGCGCTCGCCCCGGTCGAGCGAGAAACTGATATCGCGCAGGGCTCTAACCTCGCCTTGCCGCAATGCGAAGCGCACATCGAGATTGGTAACTTCGAGGAGTGCCATGCGATCAGCCCTTGTAGAGACGGGGGTTCATGACGTCACGCAGCCAATCACCCAGGAGATTGATTACCAGCACCAGAACGACCAGCACAGTGCCGGGAATCAGCGTGATCCACCATGAGCCGGATTGGATGTAGTCGAAACCGGACTTGATCAGCGAGCCAAGGGAAGGCTGCGTTTCCGGCATGCCCAAGCCAAGAAACGACAGTGCCGCCTCAGAAATGATGGCATTGGCGACCTGCACGGTGGAAATGACGAAAATCGGCGATAGGGTATTGGGCAGGATGTGCCGGAACATGATGCGCTTGGCCCGGAAACCCATGACCCGCGCTGCATCGACGTACTCCTTGCTGCGTTCCGCCAACACCGAGGCGCGTACCGTGCGCGCATACTGAGGCCATTCGGCCAGTCCGATGATTAGCACAAGCAACACCACGGCATATTCACTGAAGGTCTCTCCACCGAAAGTAGCCTTGAATACGGCACCGACAATGATCGCGACCATCAAGGTGGAAAACGAAAGCTGGATGTCTGCCAAACGCATCAGGAAAGCATCGACACGACCGCCGAGGTAACCTGCCAGCAGACCGAAGGAGATACCGATCAGCGCCTGAAGGATGACAGCACCGAAGCCGATGATCAGCGATACCCGTGCCCCATAGAGTATCGTTGACAGCAGGTCGCGCCCCTGGGCATCGGTACCGAGCAGGTATGACGGATCGCTGCCCGCTATCCAGAAAGGCGGCAGTTCCGAGCTGAGGATATCAATCTGCGCCAGATCATAGGGATTCATGGGAGCCAGCCATGGGGCCAGGAAGGCTGCCGCGACCATGGACACGAACACTAGCAGGCAAGTCTGGGCAACCAGATCGCGCTTGAAGCTATAGAGCAGATACGAGTCACGGAAGCGTGCCCAATGCGAGGGCACAGGTGGCGTTGTTGTAGTCATGCGGGCTTGCCTGTCAGTTTGACGGTGGGGTTCACCAACCCATAGATCAGATCGACCAGGGTATTGGTGATCACGAAGATCAGGCCAACCACCATCAGGTAAGTGATGATCAACGGAATGTCGGAGCGCTCGATGGCATCGAGAAACATCAGGCCCATACCGGGCCACTGGAAGACGGTTTCGGTAAGGATGGTGAAGGCTACCAGCGTGCCGATCTGTACGCCGCCGACAGTGATGACAGGCAGCATGGTGTTCTTGAGCGCATGCAGGAAATAGATCCGGCGCATGCTGATGCCCTTGGCCTTGGCGAACTTGACGTAATCCGATTGCAGCACTTCGAGCATTTCGGCGCGGATCAGGCGAATGAACAATGGCAGCATGATCGAGGCCAGAGAAATGGCCGGTAGCACCAGGTAGACCAGGCTGTCCCAAGAGGCATAGTTGGTATACCAGGTACCGAACACGTGGGTCAGATCGTTACCGCGGCCATAGGCCGGCATGCCGCCTTCTGTGGAGAGCAACCCATTGAGCCAACTACCCCAGCCAATGTCTTCAGGAAAAGGGGTGATACTGATGCCGATCGAGAAGATCTGAATAAGGACAATGGCAGTCAGGAAGACCGGGATCGAAATGCCGACTATCGACACTCCCATAAAGAGTCGTGACAGCGGCGAACGTGGTTTGATCGCGCTGTAGACGCCGATAGGGACAGATAATGTGACAATGAGAAAGGTTGCGGCAGCTACGAGTTCGAGTGTGGCAGGCAGATGCCTCAGAATCACCTCGGTGGTCGGCTCGTTGAAGAAGTACGAATAGCCGAAATCGAACTGCAATGCATTCTTGGCAAAGCGAAGGTACTGTACCAGGAACGGATCGTTCAAACCGAGCTCTTCACGTAAAGTGGCGCGTTCGCTCTCGGGGACCGACTGGCCGACCATCTGTTGGATCGGATCGCCGAGGTTGTCCTGGATGGCGAAGCTGATCACGCTGATGATGAACATTACCAACAAGGCGTGAAACAGGCGTTTGATCAGAAAGGCAATCATGGATTGCTGGTCCTGTCTTGGAACGAAAGGCATCACGGCGGGAAGCTGCCGCCGGGCGCTTTCATGACGTTGAGTTAAGGGAGGGCCACCCACCTCATCGGGGTGGGTGGCATGCGGATCGCGTTATTCCTGCTGGACGACGACGTCGCCCAGATACGGAAAGTTCATGACGTTGAGCACGGGCTCGATCTGAACTTCGTTCTGGGCTGCCCAGGCCAGATCCTGCCAGTGAAGCGGGATGAAGGCCGCATCGTCATAAAGCGCCTGTTCCACGAATTGGAGCATCTGGCTGCGCTTGTCGCGATCCGTTTCCAGATTGGCTTCGGCGACGATCTTGTCGATTTCCGGGTTGCAATACATGCCTGCGTTGTATTGCCCGGCTCCGGTATCAGCATTAGGACATTCGGTCAGATACTGATAGAAGTTGGCAGAATCTTCAGTATCCGAGTGCCAGCCGATCAGCATCAGGTCGGCCGCGCGGGCGTCGTACTCGGGCCAGTACTGGGCCTTGGGTAAAGTCTTAAGATCCACTTTCACGTTGATGCGTGCCAACATCGCAGCGACTGCCTGGGCGATCTGGGCATCGTTCACGTAGCGGTTGTTGGGGGCCATCATAGTGATGCTGAAGCCATCTTCGTAGCCGGCCTCCTTCATCAACTGCTTGGCCTTCTCGAGATCATAACGCGGCTCGAGTTCTGGATTGTGTCCTGCATATCCCTCGGGTGAGAGCTGGGCAGCGGGTGTGGCGAAGCCCTTCATCAACCGGTCGGCAATCGCTTTCTGATTGATGGTATAGGCGATAGCCTGACGTACCCGTGGATCCTTGAAAGCCTCTACGCGGTCCTGGTTCATGTGCAACAGGATAATGCGCGTGCCGGACATGGTGACCAGCTTGACGTCCTCGTCGGCGCGTACGCGCTCGAGGTCATTGGGTGGCACCGGTGCGATGAAGTCGACGTCGCCGGAGAGCAGGGCAGCCACACGTGTCGCATTTTCGCTGATCGGGGTCAGCACGATGTGATCGACGTTGCCGGGTGAGCCATCGTCCCAGTAATCCTCGAAGCGCGCGAACTCAACCTTCACACCCTGTTGGCGTTGGGTGACCTTGAAGGGGCCCGTGCCTGATATATGAGTTGACGCATAGGAATTGCCGTTCTTGACGATCTCGCCCTTGTCCTTGCCGCTATCGGTCTTGCCGGAGTAGAACTCGCTATCCATTGGAAAGATATACGTTGCGAGGTTCAGAAGCAGCGGGTAGGGCTCCTTGGTCTTGAATTCGACCGTGTGGTCATCGACTGCCGTGATGCTGGCCACGGGGTCGAAGATGGCCTTGAAGTCGGGGCTGCGCTTCAGGCGCTCGACCGTCCAGACCACATCCTTGGCCGTGAATGGGTTACCACTGTGGAAGGTGATGCCTTCACGCAGGGTCATCTGCATGGTGGTGTTGTCGACCTGTTCCCAATCGGTAGCCAGACGCGGCTCGAAGTCGAAGTCCTGTGTCCAACGAACCAACGGATCGAAAGTCAGGTGGGATAATTGCAGCATGCCGCCGGAGAGTTGTTCATGAATGTCCAGCGACACCGGGTCGGCATCGTAAGCAACGCGGAGGGTAATGTCATCGGTCTGTGCGCTGGCTGCCAACGGTAGGCTTAGAGTAGCGCCGATCAATGAGGCGAGCAGAGTTTTTTTGAACGTCATGTGTTAGCCCGAAATGATTGTTGGTTTTATGACTCTTGGTTCCCACTCCACCTTAGAGAGAGTCGACAGGCGGAACAATCGAAAAACTGAGTTGCGTCATTCGCTGGGCGTATCAGCTAGGCATAAAAGCGGAGCCTGCGTCCTGAGGGTGGCGACTGTCCAATTCGCGCACCGAGTGCAGCCAGTAGTCAACGATGCCGCATTCAATGCCGGTAATTGCTGCACGAACGCCACCGCAGCCGTAATGCCCCACGATCATGATGTGCCTGACCTAGGGGATATCGCCCGCGAACTGAACGACGAGTAGGGCATTCATGTCATTGTGGTAAAGGATACTGGCCACGTTGCAGTGTTCGAAGACCTCGCCGGGTGGCAGATCGATGATCTAGTTGGCGGGCACACGGCTATCCGAATACCCAACCCAGAGGTGGTCGGGATTCTGCTGCCGTGAGAGTCGGGCCAAGAAATCCGGGTCGCGTTGGCTGACGGGCCTCAGACAAGGGACGATTTTGCTCGAGTCGCTTTTCGATGCCGTTGTCAGGGCAGCCTCACGATAGAGCGTTGTCGTGCATGAACTTTCACCTTTCGGAAAGAGAGATGCCAACTGCCTGCCCCCTCCCGAGGGAGCGGCATGGCTGGTATCATCGCCGCAACCAAAGACAGGAGAGTAAACTAGTGGCTGAGTACGATTACGATCTTTTCGTCATCGGCGCCGGCTCTGGCGGCGTGCGTGCTGCACGTACCGCAGCGGCAACCGGGGCCCGTGTCGCTATAGCCGAGGATCGCTACCTGGGTGGGACCTGTGTCAATGTCGGCTGCGTCCCCAAGAAACTCTATTCCTACGCGGCCCATTTTCACGAAGCCTTCGAAGACAGTGCCGGGTTTGGCTGGACCCTGCCCGAAGCGCCTCGTTTCGACTGGGCTACGCTCCGTGACAACAAGATCGAGGAAATCAAGCGTCTTAATGGTATCTATGGCCGTCTGCTGGAAAACGCCAACGTCCGCTTGATCAATGGCCGTGCACGTATCGTCGGCGAGCATAGCGTCGAGGTTAACGGTGAGACGATCCAGGCCGAGAAGATTCTTGTAGCCGTCGGTGGCTGGCCTTGGGTCCCCGACTTCCCAGGTAACGAGTACGCGCTCAACTCCAACCAGGTCTTCGATCTCGACACCTTCCCCAAGCGTTTTTTGGTGCTGGGGGGCGGTTACATCGCCGTCGAGTTCGCCAGTATCTTCAACGGGCTGGGTAGCGAGTCCCACCTGATCTATCGTGGCGAGTTGTTCCTGCGTGGTTTCGACCATGAAGTGCGCGAGTTTACCCGTGATGAGATGGCGAAGAAGGGCGTTAACCTCCACTTCGAGACAACGATAGAGAGCATCGAGAAGCTCGACGATGGGCTCAAGGTCATGTTGACCAACGGCGAAACTCTGGAAGTCGATGCGGTACTCGCCGCCACCGGCCGACGCCCCCATCTTGAGGGCTTGGGGCTCGATCAGTTCGATATCGCACTGAATCCCAACGGCACGCTGAAGGTCAATGATCTCTACGAGACATCCGTACCTTCGATCCTTGCGCTAGGCGATGTCACTGGTGGACCCGAGTTGACTCCGGTGGCACTGGCCGAAGCCATGCATATGGTTCAGCAGCATTTCAGTGACATTCCGGCTCGCCCGCTGAACTACCAGAACATTGCGACGGCAGTCTTCTGTCACCCCAATATTGGGACTGTGGGATTAAGCGAGGAAGAGGCGCGGGCTCAATACGATGCGGTGCGTATCTATACGGCGGATTTCCGGCCGATGAAGCACACGTTGTCAGGAAGCGACGAGCGCTGCCTGATGAAGTTGATCGTCGACGATGTCAGCGATCGAGTGCTGGGAGCCCATATGGTTGGCGAAGAGGCTGGGGAGGTGATCCAGGGCATTGCGATTGCCGTACGCGCCGGGCTGACCAAGGCAGACTTCGACGCCACGGTAGGAATTCATCCCACCGGAGCGGAAGAGTTCGTGACCATGCGCACCCCCAGCCGAACCTAAGTCACGCAGGCTGATATACGATACTTGCCAGAAACGAGACCGCCATTCGGCGGTCTCGCTATTTATGCGGCGCGCCATGGAGGATCGCCTAAACTGAAACTAGGGGAGCCTTATCTCCATAACCGTTGATTATAGTAAGGTTGGTTAACAATAATCAGGTTTTTGATTTATGGCTAAGTGCCTGTTATAGTTCAATGCAAATTCGCAACAGCGAACGGTAACCATGAGCACAACGACCCGAGCGTTTACACCATCGGCCGACCTGGCAAAGCCCAGTGTGGCGGATGCTGTGGTGGGGCATGCCCATACCCCGTTGTTCATTCGCAAGCCAACAACCGACGACGGTTGGGGCATCTACGAGCTGGTGAAATCCTGCCCGCCACTCGACGTCAATTCAGCCTATGCTTATTTGCTGCTGGCCACCCAGTTCCGTGACAGCTGCGCTGTGGCAACCAACGAAGAGGGAGAAATCGTTGGCTTCGTATCCGGTTATCCCAAGCGTAATGCGCCAGATACTTATTTCCTGTGGCAGGTTGCCGTCGGTGAAAAGGCGCGTGGCACCGGCTTGGCGAGGCGACTCGTCGAAGCGGTAATGCGCCGCCCGGAAATGGCCAATATCCGCCATCTCGAAACCACCATTACGCCCGACAATCAGGCGTCATGGGGACTCTTCAAGCGGCTTGCCGATCGCTGGCAGGCACCTCTTAACAGTCGGGAATACTTCTCCACCGGCCAGCTTGGTGGTGAACATGATCCCGAGAACCTGGTGCGTATCGGTCCCTATGATCCAACGCGTCTCTGACGCGTACTGGACGGTTGGATTTCGTTACCGGTTCTTCTCCTCTTTGCCTTTTTACCGACCAGGAGGTCGTTGCATGCTGACCCAGATATTCGAACGTATGGAATCGGAAGTCCGTACTTATTCACGGTCATTTCCTGTAGTCTTTACCGAAGCCAAGGGCGCACGTTTACATACCGAAGATGGCAAGGAATATATTGATTTTCTTGCCGGTGCCGGCACGCTGAACTATGGCCATAACAATCCCGTTATCAAGCAGGCACTGCTGGATTACATCGCCTCGGACGGTATCGTTCATGGCCTGGATATGTGGACCAAGGCCAAGCGAGATTATTTCGAAACGCTCGAAGAAGTCATCCTCAAGCCGCGCGGCCTGGACTACAAGGTGCACCTGACGGGCCCGACCGGGACCAATGCCGTGGAAGCGGCTATTCGCTTGGCGCGTGTCGCAACAGGCCGTCATAACGTCGTATCGTTCACCAATGGCTTCCATGGGGTCACCATGGGTGCACTGGCGGTGACGGGTAACAGCAAGTTCCGCGAAGCGACTGGCGGTATTCCGCTTCAAGGCGCCAATTTCATGCCCTACGACGGCTATCTTGGTGCAAATATCGATACGCTCGACTATTTCGAGAAGCTGTTGAATGACAAGTCAGGCGGCATGGATCGTCCGGCGGCAGTCATCCTGGAAACCGTGCAGGGTGAGGGTGGCATCAACGTGGCAGGGATCGACTGGCTCAAGCGGCTGGAAAAAATCTGCCGGGACAATGAGATCCTGCTGATTGTTGACGACATTCAGGCTGGCTGTGGCCGCACGGGCAAGTTCTTCAGTTTTGAGCATGCCGGTATCAAACCTGACATCGTGACCAATTCCAAGTCGCTGTCAGGGTTCGGCCTGCCGTTCGCTCATGTGATGATGCGGCCCGAGCTCGACAAGTGGAAGCCTGGCCAGTACAACGGCACCTTCCGCGGGTTCAATTTAGCACTGACTACGGCGGCGGCAGCCTTGCGCGAATATTGGACCAACGACACGCTGGAGCGTGACGTCGAACGCAAGGGGCGCATTGTGGCCGATCGCTTCCAAAAGATCGCCGCTTTGCTGACCGAGCAAGGGCATACCGCCAGCGAGCGCGGTCGTGGTCTGATGCGTGGCTTGGACGTCGGTAGCGGTGATCTCGCCGACAAGATCACCTCCAAGGCATTCAAGAATGGCCTTATTGTCGAGACCTGTGGCCACGACGATCACGTCATCAAGTGCCTGTGTTCGCTGACGATCAGCGATGAGGATCTGCTTGAAGGTCTGGATATCCTTGAGGCATGCGCCAAGGATGTCATGAGCTGAACATCAGCTACTCTGAGTAGACAAGCCGGCCATGAGGCCGGCTATTTGATGTACGACACGTGTCACGAAAGCCAAGGATATCTACATGATCGTTCGTAATCTCGAGGAAGCACGCAAGACGGACCGCATGGTGACGGCTACCAAGGGCACTTGGGATAGCACACGTCTGTTGCTGGCTGATGATGGCGGTGGTTACTCGTTCCATATCACCCGCATCTACGAAGGCACCGAAACGCATATTCATTACAAGCATCACTTCGAATCGGTGTATTGCATCGAAGGTGAAGGCGAAGTCGAGACGCTGGCCGATGGCAAGATCTGGCCAATCAAGCCGGGCGATATCTATATTCTCGATCAGCATGACGAGCATTTGCTGCGTGCATCGAAGACCATGGTACTCGCCTGCGTCTTCACCCCAGCACTGACGGGCAAGGAAGACCATCGTCCCGACGGCTCCTACGCTCCTTCCGAGTAAGGCTGAGTCGTTACCGACATAGCTTACGCGATGCTTGACACCCACCGGTTTCCCGGCGGGTGTCGTCGTTCAGGCGTTATGTAAACGCCAGGCCAGGAATGCGACAGTGATCGCCAGTAATACAGAAAGGCTTTTCCAGAAAAGCACCGGGTTGCGTTCAATAAGAGGAGGGCGGTGCTTGCTGAGCATGGTCCTGCTGGCGTGACGTAACTCATATATGAACTCGGAAAGCTCCCCGTAGCGTCGGTAGGGATCGGGGTGTACAGCCTTTCTGAGCACGTCGTCAATCCAGACTGGCACCTCGCGATGGCCGTCAAAGATCGGCATGTAATCTAGCTTGCGCTGTGCCGCTAGCGTTCGGGATTTGGCCACATTCGTGCCATAAGGCAGCTTACCCGTCAGCATTTGGTAGACGATTACCCCCAGCGAGAAGATATCCGAACGTGTCGTTCCTTGGGCACCGAGAAAATACTCGGGAGCCATGTACTGCACCGTGCCTGGCGGGTAGGGCGTTTGTTCATTACGTGCACTTTCTTCTATGCCAGCCACGTAAGCCGACCCGAAGTCGATGATCTTCACCAAGCCCGACGCATCGATCAGGACATTCTCTGGACGCAGGTCCTGATGCAGCATTTCCAGGCGGTGAAAGGCCTGCAGGCCCTTGGCTATCTGCTCGGCAATGGAGCGCACCGTTTCCAGGTCAGGTTGTGGGTTGTCGATCATCCATTGCCTTAAGGTGCGTCCCTCGACGAATTCGGTCACGGTATAGAGATAACGGCGCTGACGGTTAGGCGAGTGTGCCTTGAGTACGTGGGGGCTATCGATACGGCGTGCAATCCATTCTTCGAGCAGAAACCTTTCCAGGTGAGCCGGGTCGCCACGCGTATCGATTGACGGCGCTTTCAATACAACAGGCTCATCAATGTTACTTTCATCAACCGCTAGATAAACATGACTGCGATGGCTCGCGTGTAGGGTTCTCAGGATTCGATAACCATCGAAGGCGCTCCTGGGTTCGAGCACGGGAGGCAAAGGCAGTTCCGATAGTTGTCGATAAAGTATCTGACTGTTGTGATTAGGTAGGTTATCGACTCGGACGACCTGTGCCGTCAGGTTGTCATGGCTCCCTTGGGAATAGGCGTCTTCGGCCAGCTTTTTGGCAGCGTTATTCAGGTCGTCACTGCATTTCCAGACTGTGTCACGCAGTTGGCTGGGAGAAACGTGTTCGTAGATTCCATCGGTCAGAAATAGAAAGATATCCCCGGCTTCAACCTCTAGTGCCTGGTAGTCCATTTCCAAATGCGAGTGCACGCCCAGGGCTCGGCTGAGATAGCTCTGGTGTTGAGAGACCCAAACGCGATGATCCTGAGTAAGCTGTTCCATGTCGCCTTTTCGCAGCCGATAGATTCGTGCGTCACCGACATGGAAAACGTGCGCTGTCGTCGCCTTGAGAATCATGGCGCTCAGGGTGCAGACATAGCCTCGGTTCTTGTCGTCTCGGTACTGGCTTTGCTGGGTCTGGGCATGCAGCCATGAATTGATAGCAGACAGGACGCGCTGCGCCGCGGTCTTGACGCTCCAGGCATCCGACGTGCAGTAATAGTCCTCCAGAAATCCCCCAATCGCAGTCTGGCTGGCAATTTGGCTGACATCACTGCTGCCAATACCGTCGGCAATAGCCACCACAATGCCTTTAGTGGTCAGTTGGGGTTCTGTGGGGATGCATAGGCCGTGAAAATCCTGGTTGATATCCTTGCGGCCCCTGTTGGTGTACTGCCCAACGGTAACTTCGAGATGAGTTGTCATGAATCATAAAAAGCCCCGGCTCATGACCGGGGCTTCCTGCTGAGGGCTATTAGCCAAACGTTTTGTTCGGCACCGCCTTCTTGGGCGCCGTCTTGATGTGAGTCGTGTATAGGGTCAGGCCTGTCAACGATAGACCGCCAACCAGATTGCCAAGGGCGGTGGGTAGTTCATTCCAGAACAAGTAGTCGCCGACCGAGAAGCCACCGCCCAGGATCATCGCTGATGGGAACAGGAACATGTTGACCACGGAGTGCTCGAACCCCATATAGAAGAACAACATGATCGGCATCCACATGGCGATAACCTTGCCGCTGACGGAGGTAGAGATCATGGCACCTACGACCCCCATGGAAACCATCCAGTTGCACAAGATGCCTCGAATGAAGATCGTTACCCACCCGGCAACCCCATAATCGGCATAACCCAATGTGCGTGCTTCGCCTATGCTGGCAATCTTTTCACCGATGATGCCAGGGTCGGCATTGAAGCCATAGGTGAAGACGAAAGCCATAAGAAAGGCAACGGTCAGCGCGCCCAGGAAGTTACCGACGAAGACCAGTCCCCAGTTCTTGAGCACACCCTCGGGAGTGACCCCGGGACGCCGATCCAGAAGTGCGAGCGGTGTCAGCATGAACACACCGGTCAACAGGTCGAAGCCCATCAGGTAAAGCATGCAGAAACCGACTGGGAAAAGCACGGCGCCGAGTAGCGGCGAGCCGGTCTGTACAGTAACGGTCACAGCGAACACGGCGGATAATGCCAGGATGGCACCGGCCATATAGGCTCGAATCATCGTGTCGCGGGGCGCCATGAAAACTTTGGATTCACCGGCGTCGACCATCTTGGTGACGAACTCTGCTGGAGCTAGATACGACATAGTCGGTGTTCTCTTATCAGGTGATTAATGTGTGTCAGGGGCAAACAAAAAGGCGCCAGAGCCGCCTGATAGCAGCTCCAAGCGCCTTTGCTTGGTTTCTCTTCTTATCTCTCGTTACCGACGGAGTCCGACGGTGCCTGATATGTCCTTATTGTCCGGGGTCGTCATTGACACCGGCACGAGTGCCGCTGGGCAGGCTCGTAATAGAAAAGCAAAGGACGTGCCATGAATCTGGCATATTATGATATCTCGCCAGTGAAAGGCGTTAGATGGCTTCTTGAATGTCCTGGGGAGCATATAATCAGGCAAGTCGTGGCTGGGATGAGGTAACGGACAGGAAGGAGATGAACCAGAATCGTGCAACGACTTTTTGTTGGAAGCGTTATTGGTGCAGGGCTGTAAAGGGATAATCTTTGGCTTCGCATAATATATATTATGTTAAATAATGCATGTGTTTCGCTTTGTTTCAGCCAGCACTGGTCATTCATCGGTGTTACCCGCATCATAAGCAGCTTATCTAATTTCTCTCTCCCAGGACTCATCCGTTCGGGACCATAACGAAAACTCTGGCTGGGACCTTCAGGCATGAAAACCGTTGTCCGCTTGATTGTGGTATTGATCCTGCTCGCTCTGGTACTAGGCGGCATTTTTGGCTGGAAATACATGAAAATGCAGGAAATGGCCGCTCAGCAGTCGCAGCCCCAGCCACCGGTTCCCGTCGATGCCGTACAACTCACGGCGGAAAGTTGGCGCCCCGAGCTGAAGTCGGTGGGCTCTATGCGTGCCGTAAATGGCGTCGCGGTTTCCAACGAAGTGGCCGGCCTGGTTAGCGAAATCACCTTCGAATCCGGGCAGCGCGTGAGCCAAGGCGATATTCTCGTCAAGCTCGATGACAGCGTCGATCAGGCCGCGCTGGCCGCGCTAGAGGCCCAGGCCAGATTAACCAACGAGACATTCCGCCGTTACTCAGATCTATTGCCACGCAACGCCATCTCGCAATCCCAGTATGACGAGGCTCAGGCCAACTATCAGGCGGCGCGGGCCGACGTCGCCCAGCAACGCGCCCAGATGGAAAAGAAGACGATTCGCGCCCCATTTGATGGCGTGGTTGGGCTGCGTCAGGTCGACTTCGGTGAATATATTGCCGTAGGGACACCGATCGTCGATCTCAATATGCTCGATCCGATTTACGTGGATTACAGCATGCCTGAAAAGGAACTGGGCAATGTCCAGGCGGGACGCAGCGTTGAAGTTCGGGTTGCTGCTTATCCAGGTGAGGTATTCTCCGGCCAGATTCAGGCAATTGCGCCGGCCGTTGACGAAAGCAGCCGGACACTGGAGGTGCGTGCCACGCTTGCCAATCCCGATCGCAAGCTGCGTCCCGGCATGTTTGCCGATGTGCGTACGCTGGCTGCCGAGTCCGAACGGGTGCTCACCCTGCCCCGCACTGCCCTCGCCTTCAATACGTATGGCGATTATGTCTTTCTGATCACCGAAAACGACCAGGCGCAGCTGATCGCCAAGCGAACCCAGGTAACGACTGGGCGTACCCGTGGCGACCAGATCGAAATCGTGGATGGATTGGAGGCTGGCGATCGTGTTGTGGCCGTAGGCCAGTTGCGTCTGCGTGATGGTCAGCCGGTATCGCTCGCCGATGATAATGGCACGGCAGCCGTTGGCGATGACCGGCAGCCGACAGAGGCCGGTCAGGAGGCGCAAGGCTAATGAAATTCACCGACATCTTCGTTCGTCGGCCAGTATTGGCGACAGTTGTCAGCCTGTTGATTCTGCTGATGGGCTTGCGCTCGACCATGGATATGGAACTGCGCCAGTATCCCGAGTTGGAAAGCACCGTCATTACTGTAAGCACCTCGTATCCTGGTGCCAGTTCGGAATTGGTCCAGGGCTTCGTCACGACGCCGCTCCAGCAGGCGATTGCCGAAGTCAACGGCATTGATTTCATTACCTCGGAGAGTATTCAGGGGTCCTCGTCCATCGAAGTCCACATGGAGCTCAATTACGATGCCAATGCGGCACTCGCCGAGGTTCAGGCCAAAGTGGCCAGTCAGCGCAGTGTTCTCCCCGAGGCGGCGGAGAGCCCGGTCATCGAGTCGAGCACTGGCGATTCGACCGCGTTGATGTATCTGGCATTCTACTCCCCGCAGATGCCGGTGCCCCAGATTACGGATTATTTGACCCGCGTCGTCCAGCCCAAGCTTCAGGCTCTGCCTGGGGTGGCCAAGGCTCGCATCTTCGGACAGAGCTTCGCCATGAGGATATGGCTGGATCCGCAGCGCATGGCGGCGCTCAATGTCACGCCGCAAGAGGTTATAAGCGTTCTGCAGAACAATAACTATCAGGCAGGCGTCGGCAAGACACGCAGTGAATTCGTGGCTATCAACCTCACCACCAACACGGATGTCAGCGACCCTGAGCAGTTCGCTGACATGGTGGTACGCAATGATGACGGCAATCTCGTGCGGCTGCGCGATATTGCCCGGACAGACCTGGGCGCCGAAAGCTACGACAGCATTGCCTGGTACAAGGGAACGCCGGCCAGCTTCATGGCCATCGAGCAGGCCCCGGGCGCGAATCCTCTCGACGTGGCACGTGCCGTGCGTGAAACCTTGCCGGAAATTCGCAGCCAGCTCCCCACAGGCCTCAATGTCGTGTTGCCATACGATGCGTCCGAGTTTATCGAGGACTCTATCAACGAGGTAATCAAGACGCTGCTCGAAGCCCTGATTATCGTGCTGGTGGTGATTTTCCTGACCCTTGGATCGTTTCGTGCCGCCTTGGTACCGGCCGTCGCCGTTCCACTGTCCTTGATCGGTGGCGCATTCGTCATGCTCATGCTGGGGTTCTCTCTGAACCTGTTGACCCTGCTCTCCATGGTGCTAGCCATCGGCCTCGTCGTTGACGATGCCATTATCATCGTCGAGAACGTTCACCGGCATATCGAGGAAGGCGAAAGCCGCTTCGAGGCAGCACTCAACGGTGCCCGCGAGATGGCCACGCCGATCATCGCGATGACCACGACGTTAGTGGCCGTCTATGCCCCGATCGGCTTCATGGGCGGTCTTGTGGGCTCACTGTTCACTGAATTCGCGTTTACCCTGGCCGGGGCCGTCGTCGTCTCGGGCATCATTGCTTTGACGCTGTCCCCTATGCTGTCAGGCAAAGTACTGAAACCTCATGGCAATGCGACGCGCTTCGAGCGCCTGGTTGAGAGAAGCTTCGACCGGCTAGCCAACGGCTATCGCTCGGCCCTGTCGGGGGTCCTGCAGACGGTATCCGTACCGGTGATATTCGCAGCGATTGTACTGGCCTCGATCTATTTCATGTTCGTAACCAGTCAGAACGAACTGGCACCCACGGAGGATCAAGGCATCATTTTCTTCCAGGGTACTGCCCCTCAGACGGCAACGCTCGAGTACCTCAAGCGCTACTCCAACCAGATCCAGGCCAATATCGAACAGGTCGAAGGCTACGACGAAACGTTCATGATCCTGGGTGGCATGAGTGCCGATACCGTGTTCGGCGGGTTCAAGATGCTGCCATGGAGCCAGCGTGACATCTCGCAGCTGACCGTGTTGCCTAATGTTCAGGCAGCCCTGTCACAAGTGACGGGACTGCAGACAGCGGCATTTCCGCGTCCTTCCCTGCCTGGCTCCAGTGGGGGCTTGCCTGTTCAGTTCGTGCTGACGACCGGCAATAGCTTCGAGGAGCTGAACGTTGCAGCGGATGAGTTACTAGGAAAGGCCATGGCCAGTGGCAACTTCGCTTTCCTGCGCAAATCCATCGATCTGGATCGTCCGGTGACCAGCATACGTGTCGACCGGGATCGCGCCGCCGACCTGGGCCTGACCATGGCCGATGTGGGGCAAACATTATCGACCATGCTGGGTGAAGGTTTCGTCAACCGTTTCAGTATGGAGGGCCGTAGCTACAAGGTCATTCCACAAGTAGACCAGCAATACCGACTCGATGCCTCGATGATCGACAATTATTACATCGAGGCCGATTCCGGTGAGCAGGTGCCGCTCAGCAGCCTGGTCAGCTTCGAACGAAGCGTCGAGCCATCCAAACGAACCCAGTTCCAGCAGCTCAATGCTCTAATCCTGGAAGGCGTGCCGCGTCCGGGCGTCGCGCTTGGCGATGCACTGGCTTGGCTAAACCAGGCCGCGGCCGAGACTTTGCCAGCCAGCTATTCAGTGGATTACCAAGGAGCATCGCGTCAGCTCATGGATCAGGGCAGCGCCCTGATACTGACATTCTTCCTGTCGTTGATCGTCATCTATCTGGTGCTTGCCGCCCAGTTCGAAAGCTGGCGGGACCCGTTGATCATACTGGTATCGGTGCCCATGTCGGTAGCCGGTGCCATGGTGTTCATTACACTTGGGATCTCCACAGTCAATATCTATACCCAGGTGGGTCTGATCACCTTGATTGGCGTGGTTGCCAAGAACGGCATCCTCATCGTGGAGTTCGCCAACCTGCTGCAGCATGATCGCGGACTCAGTAAGCGCGACGCTGTCATCGAGGCGGCGGCCATCCGCCTGCGTCCGATTATCATGACTTCAGTCGCGCTGATAGTAGCCATGGTTCCCCTGCTGTTTGCAACGGGAGCCGGTGCAGTCAGTCGCTTCGACATTGGCTTGACCATTGCTGCAGGTCTGGGGATCGGCACCCTGTTGACCCTGTTTGTACTGCCTGCTTTCTATATCCTGCTGGCACGTGATCACAATGCCGCTCGCGATGCCGATGCGTTGAACTCTCCAGCTTGAACCTGTCTAAAGCGGGCGCGACTCGTCGCGCCCGCACATGGACCGTTGACCATCGATTCTTTACTATCGCGTCCTTGCGGGCATGTATGGCCCGGATCTCAACCGCATTAATGGCTGTTACTAAGGATTACATGATCATGCCGATTCGACGTGAGCTGCTGGCTGTCTCTGCTGGCTTGTTGCTCCTGGGTGGCTGTGCCCTGCAACCCCAGTCCGACGAAGACGACCGGCTCGGTGAGTTATTGACCACGTCACGTTTCGATAATCGGATCGGGGAACTCGAAGCGACGCTCGCAACCTCTTGCCAGCTGCAGGAGACTGCTCGCCAAGGCCAGCAGGACCGGCTCGATCGTGTCGGCGCCGATGTTCGGGAGATAGGTAGCCTGGTGAGAGCCCTGCGAGCTGATGTCGAGACGCTTCATGATGAGCCGAACATCGACATGCCCGAGTGTCCCAGCGGAGACATCGATGCGCTGGAGAACAAGACTTTGTTGGGCCGTACAGAGTGGGTCGGTTTTCCTAATATCGGCACCTACCTCAAGGCCCGTGTCGACTCCGGGGCCAACACGGCATCATTATCGACCCGCGAGATTACCGAGTTCGAGCGTGAAGGCGAAGACTGGGTACGCTTTAAGCTGGCCTTGGATGAAGACGCTGTTGCCATTAATGCCGTTAGGGATAAATGGATCGAGGCCGAGGTCGTCCGTCGGGTGCGAATCATCCAGGCCTCTGGCGAGGAAAGTCGTCCGGTGGTCAGCTTGCTGATGGAACTGGGGCCGATCAAACAGAATGTCGAGTTTACGCTCAATAACCGTACCCACCTGGACTACCCCGTCCTGCTCGGACGGCGATTCATGATGGATATTGCCCTGATCGACGTCGCCCAGGCCTATCTTCACGAGCGTCCTGAATATCCGGGCGGGGAGCCTGCCGAGATGGCCGCCGAAGATGAAGCAGGCGACCGCGTCGATAACGACGAAGACGAGTAAGGACTTTTCGATCCATGTCACGTGTACCCTTCTATCTGCTGGTCGGCGTCCTGATGCTGACCGGCATCGTCATGACTGTGTATCGCCACGTCGAGTTCGATGTGCCTTGGACGCCGGGTGAGCAACGAGAAGTCTGGGAAGTCGAAGCCCAGGTGAATTTCTTTGCCAATGGTGGGCCGGTCAAGGTGAACCTCGCCCTACCCTCCCATCAGGAAAATTTCCGTGTCCTGACCGAGAATACGGCCTCTTCCGGTTATGGTCTGTCCTTCCTCGATGATGATAGTGGTCGTCGCGCCCAGTGGGCTATCCGTGAGGCTTCCGGCGGTCAGCAACTCTATTATTCTGTGCAGTTATTGGTTGCTCCCGATGCCGAGGCGCCGGCTGTCCGGCCTCCGCAGATTCCTCAGGACATAACTTGGGAACGACCCTATGACACCGCGGCCCAAGGCATCATTGCCCGTGCGCATCAGCAGTCTGCAGATGCCTTCACCTTCGCCCGTGAGTTGATCCAGGATTTCAGCGGTGATCGTCAGGATGAAAACGCACGTTTATTGCTGACCCGCTTCGACCGCTCTCCCCTAATCGTCCGTCTCCTGAACCAAGCTGGCATTGCCGCACGCAAGGTAGATGGATTGATGCTCGAGGATGGGCGTCGCCGCCAGGCACTCTCCTCCTGGCTGCAGGTCTTCGATGAAGACGGCGACTGGGTAATTCTCAATCCGGCCACCGGCGAGCAGGGCCGGCCCGACAACCTTCTGCTCTGGGAGGCCAGTGGACAGCCGGTACTCGAGGTGCAGGGCGGAAGCAACTCGGGGGTGAGCTTCTCGATGCTCAAGCACAACGAGCCGGCAGCCGTGGCTGTGCGCAACCAGCTGATGAACAATACACTGCTCAACTTCTCGATTCACAGTCTGCCGTTGGAAGAGCAGTCGCTGTTCAAGACCATTTTGCTGATTCCCATCGGCGCACTGGTTGTCGTGCTTCTGCGCGTCCTGGTTGGCATCAAGACGTCGGGAACATTCATGCCGGTGCTGATAGCGCTGGCCTTCATCCAGACCTCGCTATTTACCGGTCTGGTTGGCTTCCTGCTGGTGGTAGCCGTAGGGCTGGTGATACGTAGCTATCTATCGCATCTCAACTTGCTGCTGGTGGCACGGGTATCGGCGGTGATCATCACAGTCATAGCGATCATTTCGCTATTCTCGGTGTTGGCCTACCGGATGGGGCTCAATGCCGGCCTGACCATCACCTTCTTCCCGATGATCATTCTTAGCTGGACCATCGAGCGCATGTCGATCCTGTGGGAAGAGGAAGGCCCCAAGCAGGTCTTGATCCAAGGGGGGGGTAGCCTGGTGACTGCAGTACTGGCTTACCTGGCAATGAACAACCCTTGGATTCGCCATGTCACGTTCAATTTTCTGGGCATCCAACTGATCCTGATGGCCTTCATTCTGCTGCTGGGCAACTACACGGGTTACCGCTTGCTCGAGCTGCGTCGTTTCAAGCCGATTACGGAGGATTGATGCCATGTGGGCCAGTCCGGGAAAACTTAAAGCCAAGGGCATCATCGGCATGAACCGGCGAAACATTCGCTATATCAGCCGGTATAACAGTCGTCATCTGTTTCCGCTGGTGGACGATAAGCTGAAAACCAAGCTGCTGGCCAAGCGATTCGGCATCACGACGCCTGACCTGATCGGTACTGTGACGACCCAGTTCGACGTCAAGCACATCACTGATATGGTCGCCGGACACGGCGGGTTCGCCATCAAGCCGGCCAAGGGCAGTGGTGGCAAGGGTATTTTGGTCATTGAGCATCAGGATGCCGACGGCTATGTGAAGCCCAGCGGGCACCGGTTGCATCGTGAAGATCTTGAACGCCACGTGTCGAATATCCTCTCCGGGCTCTATTCACTGGGTGGCGCTACGGATATTGCTCTGGTGGAGACGCTGATCACATTCGATGAGTTTCTGTCCGAGTATACCTATGAAGGTGTGCCGGATATTCGTGTCATCGTCTTCAAGGGCTATCCGGTGATGGCCATGATGCGCTTATCCACTGCGGCTTCGGACGGCAAGGCTAACCTCCACCAGGGTGCCGTTGGCGTGGGTCTCGACATTGCTACAGGCACGGCCCTACGAGGCGTACAGTTCGATAGGCCGAGGATGGATCATCCCGATACGGGGCACGAACTCGCCAGCCTGCGTATTCCCGACTGGGAAGTCCTGCTCAAGCTGGCAGCCAGTTGCTACGAGATGACGGGGCTGGGCTATCTGGGCACCGACATGGTGCTCGATAGACGGCACGGCCCGATGCTGCTGGAGCTGAATGCCCGCCCGGGGCTAGCGATTCAAATGACAAATGGCGAAGGACTGCGTCCACGCCTCGACCTGATTGAGCGACAGCCCGACGGAGCCAACGTGGAGGCTCGTGTTGCCTTTGCCCGCCATCATTTTGCCCGGCGTGGCGAATTGCAGGTCGCTTCCTGAGCACTCGCCTGGCCGTTGGACGGTCAGGCGCGTAAAATGCCCTTTTCGCCAAGCGACCGAATCGAATGCCGGATACCCGACTTCTGATACAGCAGGCCGAGCGACAATGCCAGCAGCGTGGTGTTCGGTTTACGCCGATCCGCCGCCGAGTGCTGGAGATGATTTCGTCGTCTTCCGGAGGGCTCAAAGCTTATGAATTACTCGATCATTTGACCAGTGAGCACGCCGCAGCAAGGCCCCCCACAGTTTACCGGGCGCTCGATTTCTTGATCGAGCAGGGCTTGGTGCATCGCATCGAGTCTCTCAACGCCTATGTCGCCTGCCCTTGTCCCGAACATACGCATGGATTTCAGCTGCTGATTTGCCGCCATTGCGGACGGGTCGAAGAATTGCACCTTGATGATGTCAATGCGCAGCTGAGCCAGCGTGCCCAGGCCCTAGGGTTTCGGGTTGATCGGCAGACCATTGAATTGCTGGGAAGCTGTGACGCCTGCCGTGAGGGTGTCCAAGAAACCTTAACCGCCGAGAGTCAGCATGAGTGAGCTGTTCAAGTCCCTGGAGGCTGCCCCGTTAGGCACTTGCCGCCCCGTGACGGAAGTTCTGGATGACGTGCGCTGGAATGCCGATGGCTTGATTCCAGCCATTGCCCAGCAGCACGATAGCGGTGAAGTATTGATGATGGCATGGATGAATCGTGAATCGCTGCAGGAAACCTTGCGCACCGGCCGCGTGTGTTATTGGTCGCGTTCGCGGGGCAAGCTGTGGCGCAAGGGAGAGTCATCGGGCCAGGAGCAACACCTGAAACGAGCCCACCTGGATTGCGATGGCGATACCCTGTTGCTTAGGGTCGATCAGACTGGTCCAGCCTGCCATACGGGCAGGCGCAGTTGCTTCTATCTCGCTGTGAGTGCCGAGCAGGCCAATATCGACAGCGAGCCCATGATCGATCCGGCGGAACTGTATTCCGGCAAGCGGTAATCCATGTTACGACGTGTCGCGAGCGCGCTTCTCATCGGCCTGATCCGGCTCTATCAGTATGCTCTTAGCCCACTGCTGGGGCCCCGCTGCCGTTTCTGGCCAAGCTGTTCCCACTATGCGATCGAGGCCGTTCGTGAGCATGGGCCGGCCCGAGGCGGCTGGCTGTCGCTGAAGCGAATTCTCAAGTGCCATCCTTGGCATCCTGGGGGGATCGACCTGGTACCGCCCCGTGATGCCGAAGCCTCAAATACGGATCAAAAGCAGCCCCCACACTGACTTACCCGCCGTTAGCGGTGGTTTCCTGCTCCGCGACGCTATAGATACGCTGCAGCATGGCATGCAGGCCATTTGAGCGTGTCGGCGACAGGTGCTTATCTAGTCCTAGTTCTTCAAGAAAACTGGGGGGGGTGTCGACGATCTCTTCTGGGCTTCTGTCATTGTAGATCCGCATCAGTACGGCAATCAGGCCCGAGACAATGGCAGCATCCGAGGTTGCCTGAAAATGTACTACTTCCTCCCGTCGTTCGTGATGCATCCACACATTCGACTGACAGCCTTGGATCTTCGTTTCCGGCGTTTTCAGTTCGTCGGGAAAGTCCGGTAGTTGCTTGCCCATATCGATAATGTACTGGTATCGATCCATCCAGTTATCGAAAATGTTGAATTCCTCGATCAGCTCGGCCTGGGCGTCTTGTGCGCTCATGTAATCTCCTTGCGGGTCGCTTGGGGCTGCCATTGGCTAGTGCCGTTCAAGCAAGCGTTGAGTTCTAATCGCATTATAACGACTCAGCCCCGGTATCGTCCGCCCTTACGGGGATATTGAGGCGATGGGCTGCAACCTGGCGTTGCCATTCTTCGGCTTCGGCATGCAGATAGCGGGCTGTGGTATCCAGGCGTGCGTGTCGCGCGGTCCTGGCCAGGTAGCGCAGTTCGACACCGGCCTGGGCCTGATGGGTGATCGCTGTATGCCGGAGCCAGTGAGGAGATGCCTTGGCCAATTGGCGGGTCATCGCGGCTATGCCGACCTGCCCTTCCCCTGCGCCTTTCTGGGCCAGATCGTTTGCAGCCTGACAAAAGGCCTCTTTCATCAGGCGGTAGAGCTGATTATCCGTAACTTCGGTTTTGCCATCCAAACGGCACAATAGTGGATGGTCATCGTCGCTGTCCGGCAGAGCCTCGAGCCCCCTTGCGCCTCGCCAGTCAGCAAGCAGAACCAGCATGTCGGGAGGCACGGGGATGCTTGCTAGCTTGCTGCCTTTCCCTACGACACTCCACCACCAGCGCCCCTCCCGATACTGGAAGTCACCCATGCGTGCCTGAGCCATCTCGGCAATACGTGGCGCAAGCAAGTAACCAAAACCAAACACGAACCGACGCCGATGCCAGGCCAGCTGCTGGCGACTGGTGGCTTCCTCGGGATATGGCTGATTGAGCTATTGCCATAGCCAGTCCCAGATTGGCCGCTCTAGATAGCGCTCGATATGTGTCTGGCGATTGTCCATGCGCCGCCGCTTATCTCGCATGAGCCGGAAAGGGTTGTGATTCACCCACCCCGCCTCGACCAGCCAGGCAAAAAGCCCCTGGAGGATAACCAAGCTCTGCCGCCGGCTGGCGGCAGAGAGCGGGCCTCGGAAAGGTCGCCATTGTGGGTGTGAACGAGGCCTGGGTGGGCCAATCCAGCGCTCTACAGGGTGAGGGGCGGCAAGAAATTTCTCGTAGGCTTCCAACCAGCGCCGGTCAACATCCCTCAGACCGAGCCTTTTATCGACAAGCCACAGCATGAGCCTTTCAGCTTCCTTGCGGTAGGCGCGTACCGTCTGCGGGCTGGCTGCGTATTCGGCAAGCCAGTGGCCAACGGCCTCGAAGTCATCTTGTGCCGGTATTCGCGCCGTGGCCGGTTGGGACTGGCCATAGGCAAGCACTCCTGTCTCTCGTTCGCCACGGTATGACTCGAGCGTCGACAGCAACTCGCCGTGCCATTCATCGGACATGCCTCGCCCCTTCTAGCTCTGAATATGGCTATTTTCGGCTGTAAAGCACATATATTCAAGATAAGCCGCGTAATCATGAATAAATGATTTTATTTGATAGTGTAATTACGTACTACGTAATATACGTTATTTTATTCCTCCCCCAGCTAGGCTATGCTCAAAAAATCATGGAAAAATAGATGCTTTATCTGGCCGATAACGGTGGGAACGACCCAAGGAGACAGGCATGGCGCGCAGTGGCGTGCAATACGACGACGTACGTCGGGCAATTGATCGGCTGCTTCAGCAAGGTGAGCCGCCAAGTGTGCAGAAGATTCGTGAGGTGCTCGGCACTGGTAGCTTCACTACCATCAATGAGCATTTCCGGGAGTGGCGGCTACAGCGCGAGGAGAACCGCGACCAACCGCCACTTCAGGCCATTCCCGAGCCGGTAGAGGCTCTGGTCCAGGCGCTCTGGCAGCAGGCCCAGGAAAGCGCCACCGAGGGCTTGGCTCACTACCGCCAGGAAGCCGACAAACGAGTCGAGGATGCCGAAGCTCGGTCCGAGCAGGCCCGACGTGAAGCCGAAGACGCTAGGCAACGCGAGACGGTCCTGGGCGAACAGTTGCGCCAGGCCCAGGAGCGGCTAGAGGATTACAGTGCCAGGATTGCTCGCTTGGAAGCTCAATGCGAAAGCGCTTCGCAGCGGGAGGCTCAGCAGGAGCGACAGATCAAGCAGAGTGAAGATCAGCTACAGCGCTTGCAGGCGGATAACGAGCGGCAAGGCATCGAACACCAGGCTGCCCTGACGCGCAAAAGCGAAGAGTTCCGTGCCCAGCTTAGTCAGGAAGAGCAGCGCCACGAAGCGGCTGAAGCACGTCTCATGACACTGCTTGATAATGCACGCCAGGAGCGGCAGGCGGCTGAAAAGCAGCTGAACCAGCGTCTGGAAACCATGGAAAAACGCGCCAGTGAAGTTGACGGCCGGTTGCAACAGGCCAGGCGCGAACTCAGTGAGGAGCAGGCGTCTCATCGCGAAGCGGAATGGAAGCTTCAGCAGGCCAAGGATCGATTGCACGAAGAGACACTCCGCCGCGAGCGTCTTGAGGAAGCGATTTCCGAGAAGGACGAGGCACTCAAGCAGGTTCGAGAACGTCTGCGCGATGCCGAAGCGCGGCTAGCCAAGGCCCCGCTACCTCCGTTCGTCTACTGAGGAGCCCCCTGTCGTCACCGCTTAACGCAAAGGGCCGCCCTGGGGCGGCCCTTTGCTGTCGCTATCGTGAAGGAGGCGATTGCTCAGTAGTAGGCGTTGGTCGTGTCAGTGTGGTCGGTCACGTCGCGGATGCCCTTGAGTTCGGGAATACGTTCCAGCAAGGTTCTTTCCACGCCTTCCTTGAGCGTCAGATCGACGGCCGCGCACCCTTGGCAGCCACCGCCGAACTGAAGCACGGCAATGTTCTCTTCGGCAACCTGGATGAGTTTGATCTCTCCACCATGTGCCGCCAGGCCCGGGTTGATCTCGCTGTAAAGCACGTAGTTGACACGATCTTCCAGCGGGCTATCAGCATTCACCTTGGGCATCTTGGCGTTCGGCGCCTTGATGGTCAGCTGTCCACCCATGCGGTCTGCATTGAAATCGACGACCGCTTCGTCAAGAAACGGCAGGCTGTGCTTGTCGAGGAAAACGTTGATCTTCTCCAGCTCCAGCTTCTCATCGCTGGGCTCTTCTTCACCCGGACGGCAGTAGGCCAGGCAGGTTTCCGCATACGGCGTGCCCGGCTGGGTAATGAAGATGCGAACGGCGATGCCTTCGACATTCTGCTTGGACAGCAGCTCGGCAAGGTAATCCTGTGCACTGTCGGTAATCTGAATAGTCTGGCTCATGAACTCGACTCATCAGGAAAATTTTGTGACATGGTAAGAAAAATCCCACGGCAACACAATCCTGACTTAAATACTAGGTCTTTCCCGACCGCCCCGCGACAGATGCTTTTCTGGTAGCATAATTACCCATAAGGCTGGCCCGCAGGGCCTCGATCGGCCATTTCCCGATTACCATGAAATGTGCCCGAGCCAAATCGATTTTGTCGTTGGAGATGATCGCTGACCATGGCTGTTGACACACAACTCCCCTCTTCGCTGAAGTGCGTTCCCCTGCCCGAAAATCTAAAGGAGTCGCTTGCTCGCCGGATCCTGGTCCTGGACGGCGGCATGGGGACCATGCTGCAGAATGCCAGGCTGAGCGAAGAGGAGTTTCGTGGCGAGCGGTTTAGTGACTGGCCTTCGCAGCTTCAGGGCAACAACGACCTGCTGGCATTGACCCAGCCCGACCTGGTACGCCGAATTCATCGGGATTATCTCATTGCCGGTGCGGATATCGTCGAGACCAATACATTCAACAGCACGCGTTTGTCGCAGTCCGATTATGGCATGGAAAGCCTGGTCGTCGAGCTCAATCGTGAATCGGCCCGCCTGGCGCGTGAGGTCTGCGACGAAGTGGCCGATGAAACAGGCGTGCCCCGTTATGTGGCCGGTGTGCTCGGGCCAACCAGTCGCACGGCGTCGTTGTCTCCTGACGTGAACGACCCTGCCAAGCGTAATGTGACCTTCGATGCCCTGCGTGAAAACTACTACGAGGCCGCTGAGGCATTGATCGAGGGTGGCGCCGATTTCATTCTGATCGAAACCATCTTCGATACTCTGAACGCCAAGGCGGCTATCTACGCCCTCGAAGAACTTTTCACGGCGCGCGGAACACGCCTGCCGGTGATGATCTCGGGTACGATTACCGACGCCTCGGGACGCACCCTGTCCGGCCAGACTACTGAAGCGTTCTGGAACTCGGTGCGCCACGCTCAACCGATGTCGGTCGGTCTCAACTGTGCCCTCGGTGCCGAGGAACTGCGTCCTTATCTGGAAGAGCTGGCGGCCAAGGCGGATACGTTCGTATCGGCCCACCCCAACGCCGGGCTGCCCAATGAATTCGGTGAGTATGATCAGAGCCCCGAGGAAATGGCGGCTATCGTACGCGATTTCGCCCAGAGCGGGCTGTTCAACATCATTGGCGGCTGCTGCGGTACGACGCCCGAACACATTGCCGCGATTCGCGATGCCGTCGATGGCATCGCCCCGCGCTCGATCCCAGAGCGTCCGCGTGCCTGTCGCCTGTCCGGACTGGAGCCGTTCAATATCGGTGTCGACTCGTTGTTCGTCAACGTCGGTGAACGTACCAACGTAACCGGCTCTGCACGCTTCAAGCGACTGATCAAGGACGAGGACTTCACTACAGCGCTGGAGGTGGCGCTGGAGCAGGTCGAGAACGGCGCCCAGGTCATCGACATCAACATGGACGAAGGGATGCTCGACTCTCAGGAGGCGATGGTCCACTTTCTCAACCTGGTCGCCTCGGAGCCGGACATCTGCCGCGTGCCGATCATGGTCGACTCGTCAAAATGGGAGATTCTCGAGGCCGGCCTGAAGTGCATCCAAGGCAAGGCAGTCGTGAACTCGATCTCGCTAAAGGAAGGGGAAGACGCCTTTCGTAAGCAGGCCATAGCCTGTCGCCGGTTCGGTGCTGCGATTGTGGTCATGGCATTCGACGAGGCCGGCCAGGCCGACACATTCGCCCGCAAGACCGAGATTTGTGAACGCGCCTACCGTCTGCTGGTCGACGAGATCGGCTTCCCGGCCGAGGACATCATTTTCGACCCCAACATTTTCGCCATTGCTACCGGCATCGAGGAACACAACAACTACGCCGTCGACTTCATCGAGGCGACCCAATGGATTCGTGAACATCTCCCGCATGCCATGGTGTCGGGGGGTGTTTCAAACGTGTCGTTCTCGTTCCGTGGTAATAACACGGTACGCGAGGCGATTCATTCGGTGTTCCTCTATCACGCCATCAAGGCCGGACTGAGCATGGGCATCGTCAATGCGGGCCAGTTGGCAGTCTACGATGATCTGCCCGGTGAACTGCGTGACGCCGTCGAGGATGTTGTCCTTAATCGTCGAGAGGACGGCACTGAACGACTGCTCGACCTTGCCGAAAAGTACAAAAGCGACGGCAGCGGCGTGGCTAAGAAAGAAGACCTCGAGTGGCGCAGTTGGCCGGTCGAGAAGCGCATCGAACATGCGCTGGTCAAGGGTGTTACCAGCTTCATCGAGGAAGATACCGAAGAGGCCCGGCAGCGGGCCCAGCGGCCCATCGAGGTTATCGAAGGCCCGCTCATGGATGGCATGAACGTGGTTGGCGACCTGTTCGGAGCCGGCAAGATGTTCTTGCCCCAGGTGGTCAAATCGGCACGCGTCATGAAGCAGGCCGTGGCCTACCTGATTCCCTACATCGAGGCCGAGAAAAGCGAGGATTCCAAAGCCAAAGGCCGAATTGTGATGGCGACCGTCAAGGGCGATGTTCATGATATCGGCAAGAACATCGTTGGCGTGGTCCTGCAGTGCAACAACTATGATGTCATCGACCTTGGCGTCATGGTGCCGGCTGAGAAGATCCTGCAGACTGCTCGAGAAGAGAAGGCCGACATCATCGGCCTGTCAGGGTTGATCACACCATCGCTGGACGAAATGGTCCATGTCGCCAAGGAGATGAAGCGACAGGGCTTCGATATCCCCCTGCTCATCGGCGGTGCCACAACGTCCAAGGCGCACACAGCGGTCAAGATCGAACCACAGTACGACCATCCCGTGATCTACGTCACCGACGCTTCGCGTGCGGTCGGCGTTGCCGGCCGTCTGCTGTCGCCCGGCCTCAAGGAAGCATACGTTGCCGAGATCCGCGATGAGTACGTCAAGGTACGCGAGCGTAACGCCAAGCGCCGTCCCAAGGCAGCCGATGTAAGCTATGCCGAGGCTCGCGAACGGCGCTTCGATCCCGGTTGGTCGGACTATACACCTCCCGTCCCGCAATTTACGGGCATCAAGGTATTCGACGACTACGATCTCGACGAACTCGTCGAACGCATCGACTGGACGCCCTTCTTCATGAGTTGGCAGTTGGCCGGCAAATACCCAAAGATCCTTGATGACGAGGTCGTTGGCGAGGCGGCACGCAACCTGTTCGAGGATGCCCAGGCCATGCTGCGCAAGCTGATCGACGAGAAGCACATCACCGCACGTGGCGTCATCGGCATGTGGCCGGCCAATTGTGTCGACGATGATGTCATTGAGGTATACGCCGACGATAGCCGCGAAACGGTCGTCGAGCGACTCCATCACATCCGCCAGCAGACCTCCAGGAATCGCGATGGTATCTGCTACAGTCTGGCCGACTTCGTTGCACCCAAGACAAGTGGCAAGGCGGACTGGATAGGTGCCTTTGCAGTCACTACCGGCCATGGGGCGGACGAACTTGCCAAGCGCTATGAAGCGGCCGGCGACGATTACAACGCGATCATGGTCAAGGCATTGGCCGATCGACTGGCTGAAGCCTTCGCGGAGCGCATGCACGAGCGAGTACGTAAGGAGTATTGGGGATACGTACCCGACGAGGCATTGGATAACGTCGAGCTGATTGCTGAGAAGTATCAGGGGATACGCCCGGCACCTGGCTATCCGGCTTGCCCGGACCATACCGAGAAAGCCGCCCTTTTCCGCATGCTGCAGGCGGAGGATAATGCCGGGATGACATTGACCGACAGCTTCGCCATGTGGCCGGCCGCTGCGGTGTCGGGCTGGTACTTCTCCCATCCGCAATCGAAATACTTCTCTACCGGGAAAATCACTCGTGACCAGGTCGAAGTGCTAGCCGATCGCAAGCGGATGAGCATCGCGGAACTGGAACGCTGGTTATCGCCGGTGCTGTCTTACGATCCTGACCAGTAATCCGTTGGACCACGGCAACTATCCATACTTGTCGTCCCTGTAAGTTGGCCCGCTCAGGCCGGGCCAACCGCTGAGATCACGCATGCTTTCGGGAAGTTCACGCAGTCAGACCATTCTCAAGCTGGCTCTGCCGATCATTGGCGCCATGCTTTCCCAGAGTCTGATCAACCTTATCGACGCCGCACTGGTCGGGGCCTTGGGCGAAGTAGCCCTCGCCGGTGTCGGCCTCGGCGGTTATATGATGTTTTTGGCGACCGCCCTGGTATTTGGCCTGTCGTCCAGCGTCCAGGCACAAACGGCCCGTCGGCATGGTGAGGACAACCCGGAACAGCGTGCCATTGCGCTCCATGCCGGCTTGCTGATCGCCCTGTTCGTGGCGCTGCCCTTGACGATGCTATGCCTGTGGCAGGCGCCCCGCCTGTTGGAGCTGATAACTCAACAGGCCAATGTCCAGGCTATTGCCGTCGACTATTTTCGCTGGCGAGTCATCGGGCTAGTGTCTATCGCCATGATTTTCTGCTTTCGGGGATTCTGGAACGGTATCCAGCGTACCGGCATATACCTGCGCATTATCCTGACCACGCATGCCATCAACGTAGTGACCAGTGTCTGTCTGATCTATGGGATTGGCCTGCCCCGCCTGGGAGCGCCCGGAGCCGGAGCCGGCACCGCATTCGCCCTGTTCTGCGGGTTGGCAATGTGGGCGTTTTATAGCCGCTGTTATATCGGTCCCGGTGCAGATGCCTGGCAATGGCCGACTCGCAAGGGACTGCTCACGACGTTACGCCTGGCGATTCCCCACTCGATGCAACAGGTGTGGTTTGCTGGGGGGTATGCCGTGCTGTTCTGGATCCTTGGGCTGATCGGTACCGCTAGCGTGGCGGTGGGACACGTGCTGGTCAACCTGTCGCTGTTGCTTATCCTGCCTGGCGTCGGCCTAGGGCTCGCGGCGATGAGCCTGGTAGGCCAGGCCCTGGGGCGGGAGACGCCAGAGGATGCCCATCGCTGGGGGTGGGACGTGGTTCATGTCGCATGGGCTTGCCTGGCCCTGCTGGCATTGCCGATGTTGCTGTTTCCTGACGCCATTCTTCAATTGTTTCTGCACGATGCCGATCTGCTGGCTATCGGACGGCTGCCCCTGCAACTGACGGCAATCATGATCGTGCTGGATGCGGCCGCCATTGTGCTGGGGCAGGCATTGCTCGGTGCCGGCGCCAACCGCACGGTCATGGCGGTTACCCTATGTTCCCAATGGCTGATTTTCCTGCCCCTGGCCTGGTGGATCGGGGCGGTACAAGATTACGGCCTTATCGGGGTCTGGTGGGTCCAGCTGGGTTACCGCTGCCTGAACTCGCTGTGGTTCGTACTCATCTGGCAGCGTCGCCGTTGGCAGATGGTAAGCCTCTAGCCACATGAAACGCATATTCTATGCACCATATTTAGCCCCCTCAGTGCAGCCATCTGGAGGGCCTACCTGTCATTCGCGTCATTCGGTATCATTAGCGACTATCTGTAAGCTCGGTTTCTCGTGCTTGCCCTCTATCGGTTCCATACCGAATTGGA
This sequence comes from Modicisalibacter luteus DSM 23508, assembly GCF_000378505.1. Classification (GTDB taxonomy): domain Bacteria; phylum Pseudomonadota; class Gammaproteobacteria; order Pseudomonadales; family Halomonadaceae; genus Modicisalibacter; species Modicisalibacter luteus. The sequence goes on from NZ_KB899991.1 coordinate 174,288, forward strand.
TATGCCGGACCATGAACAGCCGAGCCTGTAATAACGTTAATGTTAAAAACTATGCCTATTTATTCTTTCATAGAATAAACGAAACGGAGTATGGTCTGTGCCACGGCATAGATCCCATTTCGCCCTGACTAGCAGGACACGCCTGTATGTATCGGTACGACACCTACGATCAGACGCTCGTAGACGAACGCGTCGCACAATTCCGTGACCAGATGGACCGCTACCTGGCGGGACGGCTGAGCGAAGAAGAATTCCGCCCCTTGCGCCTGCAGAATGGCCTGTACATCCAGCGTCATGCTCCCATGCTGCGTATCGCCATTCCCTACGGCATGTTATCCAGCAAGCAGCTACGCACGCTGGCTGACGTCACTCGGCGTTATGACCGTGGCTACGGTCATTTCACGACGCGTCAGAACCTGCAGCTCAACTGGCCGAAGCTCGAGGATGTCCCTGAGATTCTGGCCGAACTGGCCAAGGTGCAGATGCATGCCATCCAGACCAGTGGTAACTGCATTCGTAACACCACGAGCGATCAATTCGCCGGTATCGCCAAGGATGAGGTAGAGGATCCTCGCCCGTGGTGCGAACTGATTCGCCAGTGGTCTACCCTACACCCAGAGTTTGCCTACCTCCCGCGCAAGTTCAAGATTGCCGTCACTGGTGCGGATCACGACCGGGCCGCGATACAAGTGCACGATATCGGTGTACGCCTGTGGCATAACGACAAGGGGGAACTGCGCGCGCGCGTTCTGGCCGGCGGCGGCCTGGGCCGTACCCCCATGATCGGTGACGTGGTGCGTGAGGATCTGCCCTGGCAGCACCTGCTGACCTATCTCGAGGCCTGTGTCCGCGTTTATAACCAGTTCGGCCGTCGCGACAACAAGTTCAAGGCGCGTATCAAGATTCTGGTCAAGGCGCTGGGCATCGAGGAGTATCGTCGTCGTGTCGAGGAAGAATGGTCGCATCTCAAGGATGGACCTCAGACCCTGACCCAGGCGGCAGTCGAGGCTGCCAAGGCTCACTTCCCGGAGCCGAACCGTCGCGAAGTCAGCGAGGCAGCCATCGCAGCGTACGAGCAACTGCGTCAGAACGATCGCGCTTTCGCGCGCTTCGTGACCAATAACGTTACCGATCATGTGGTGCCCGGCTATAAAGCCGTCACGCTTTCCCTCAAGCGACGCGAACATGCCCCAGGCGACGTTACGGCCGATCAGATGGATGCCATCGCCGATTTGGCGGACGTGTTCAGCTTCGGCGAGATGCGTGTAACACATGAGCAGAACCTTGTGCTTTCCGATGTGCCCGTCGACGAGATCCAGGCGCTGTGGGACAAGCTGCAGGAACTGGGCATGGCCAACCCCACGGTAGGTACGCTCAGCGATATAATCTGCTGCCCCGGTGGCGACTACTGCTCGCTGGCAAATGCTGTGTCGATCCCCATTGCCCAAGCCATTCAGGAGCGTTTTGAGGACCTGGATTTCCTTTACGATCTTGGCCCTCTGGATCTCAATATCTCTGGGTGCATGAATGCCTGCGGCCATCACCACGTGGGTAATATCGGTATTCTGGGTGTCGACAAGAAGGGCGAGGAGTATTACCAGGTATCTCTGGGCGGCAACTCTCGAGATGATGCGTCGCTAGGCAAGATTCTTGGTCCCTCCTTCTATCGTGAGGATGTACCTACCGTCATCGACAAGGTACTCCAAGTCTACGTCGAGCAGCGCCATGACGATGAACACTTCCTCGACACCTATCGCCGCATCGGGATCAAGCCCTTCAAGGAGCGGGTGTATGCATAACGGCCAACCGGAAACCACGCTGATCAAGCTGGGTCAGCCTGAAAAGGATACCTGGAGCTTGTGCCGCGACGAGGACGGGCTCCCCGAGGTGCGTCCAGCCATCGTTCCGCTATCGGTATGGCAGCAGCATATTGACGAAACGGATCTTGCCCCGTGGCTCCCTAGCGATACCGAGTTGAGCCCGGCCTTGGCCGAGGAACTCACCAAGGCTCCACTCGTTGCCATCGACTTTCCCGCATTCACGGACGGGCGCGGGTATACCCTGGCCCGCCTGCTGCGTGAGCGGTATGGCTTTACGAGCGAGATCCGTGCGATTGGCGACGTCCTGGTCGACCAGTTGTTCTACATGACGCGCTGTGGTTTCGATGCGCTGGCGTTACGTGAAGATCAGCACCTGGACGATGCCCTGCGTGCCCTCGGGGCATTCAGCGTCAGTTATCAGCCTGGTGTCGACATCAAGGAAGCGATGTTTGAGCGTCGCCTGCGTGAAGCGACCTGAGCAAGCCTAGCGACAGGCTGAACAAGTGACAGCGCCGCCCATTCGGGCGGCGCTGTTGCATTACCGTTCCATTCAACCGCGTCGCTTTTGTTGAACCTCCCGGTTACGCGCCCTTGCCCGCTCCGACTTGCGTAGCATGACGTAAGTTGCACCAATTCCACCGTGGGCCGGTTGTGCCGATGCATAAGCCTGCACTTCCTCGAACTGCATCAGCCATTTGGCGACATAGGAACGCACTACGTTGGCATGACTGTCCACGGCCTTACCCCGCCCATGCACGACGAGCAGGCTGCGTAAGTCGTGCGCGATAGCGTCCTGAATGAAGGAGAACAGTTCGCTACGGCAAGTCCGTACGGGCTGCTTGAGTAGGTGCAAGCGTGCCTCGGGAGGGTAGCCACCTTGGCGCAGGCGGTCGAGAACGCCGGTTTGTATACCGTTGCGTCGAAACTCGATGGGATCATGCTCGGGTAACAGATCCACAAACTCGTCACTGAGAAAGTTACTTGAGGAAGTTTCCTCTTCGGCGCTGGCGCGGCGGGCCAGTTGCGCTTCACTCGGCGAGCGGGGCGTCGCGGTGATATCGGCCTTGTCGCGCCCCTTGGATAGGGGTTTGACGTCGTTTCCCATCAGGCTGCCAAAATCGAGGTTCTGTTCCAGGCATTGGTTCATGCAGCGCCCTCCCGCAGATGTCTAAGTACTACACACTATCAGGCGCGATGATAATTCACTCAAGCTTTAACCCGTCGCGCACTCGTGGCTATGAGACAGCCGTTGCGTTGTGGAGTGCCATCGTATCGGCTTAGAATGTTTGCAATCATCTGAAAAAACGATACTTTCCTAAGGACATCGGTGGCATGGCTGCTTTGATTCTTTACCACAATCCCCGCTGCTCCAAATCACGCGAGGCATTGGCTCTGCTCACGGCGCATGACGTTGACATCCAGGTGCGTCGCTACCTGGACGATCCACTGGACTTAGAGGAATTACGTTCCTTGGCTGCGCGTCTGGATGCGCCGGTGGCCTCCATGGTCCGTAGCAACGAAGCGGAATGGAAGGCGCTGAGCCTCAGCGAACCGGATGACGAAGCCTGCCTCTCCGCTATTGCCAAGCACCCGCGTCTATTGCAGCGGCCTATTCTGGACCGTGGTGACCGAGCCGTGATCGGCCGTTCGCCAGAAGCGATCCTTACCCTTCTCGACAGCAAGTGAATCCCAGCCTGGAGTCACGATGAGCCTTTCCCGCCCTTATGTCCTGGTCCTCTACTATTCCCGTTTTGGTGCAACACGCGCCCTGGCCGAACAGATAGCTGCCGGCGTTGAAGAGATCGCTGGCATGGACGCACGACTGCGTACCGTGCCACCTGTATCCACGACCTGCGAATCGGTTGATCCTGATATTCCTGGGGAGGGTGCCATTTATGCCTCGCTGGAGGATCTCAGGCAATGTGCTGGACTAGCGATCGGCAGTCCGACCCGCTTTGGTAATATGGCAGCACCGCTGAAGTATTTCATCGATGGAACCAGCGAGCTCTGGCTCAACGGGGCGTTAATCGACAAGCCTGCAACGGCATTCACTTCCACCGCTAGCCTGCATGGCGGCCAAGAAGCCACGTTACTCACCATGCTCATTCCTCTGCTCCACCAAGGAATGGTCTATGCCGGTGTGCCTTATAGTGAAAATGGGCTGGTAGCTACAAGCAGTGGCGGTACGCCCTACGGAACCAGCCATGTCGCCGGGGAGCGCAGCGATCGCAATGTCGACGACATCGAACGTTCGCTGGCACGGGCCCAAGGACGCAGAGTGGCGCGTCTGGCCATGGCGCTCCGCCCCCTTCGCGAGGGGGCATGATGCGCGCAGCACTGGAACGGCTGGAAAAGCGCCACGGGCTGGATCGTTTGACCCAGCTTTCTCGGCAAGGTGTCGTTATCAGTTATGGCTTGTTGATCGCCCTGCTGTTGCTGGGTGGCCTACAATTGCAGGCACAGAGCGATAGCGGGCTGATGCCCATGCTGGTGCGCATTCTGCCCCTGATTCTGTTTCTTCCTTCGATAGTGACACAGCGGCCTCGCGGCCATGCCTGGATGGCGTTCGTGAGCCTGCTGTATTTCATGCAAGGAGTGATGATCGCCGCCTTGCCGGACAAGGCCTGGCTGGGTTCGCTCGAGGTCCTGGCCAGCCTCGCTCTGTTCGTCTCCAGCATGTTCTTTGCCCGCTGGCGCAGTCGGCAACTTGCCGGCTCGTGAGGTATTCAAGCGCCCTTATTCTCTCCATGCTGGTACTCAGCGTTGCCAGCAATCTGTTGGGGTGGCCGATGTGGCCGGCTGCAGTGCTGAGCTGGCTCGCCACCTTGCGGTTGGGGCGGCAACTACCCCGCACTTCACGGCGCCAAGCCCTGTTGCTGGGTGGGGCAGGCGTTCTTTTCTGGGTAGTGGCGCTGGTTCGCGATACGCCGAACCCGCTCGTTTCCGCGATCGTGATCAACCAACCATTACTGATGATGTTTGCCGGGGTCAGCTTCCTCTCGCTGGCGACACCCAGCGAAAAGGCAACGTCTACTCAACAACAGCAAGGTAGCCTGCTGGGTACCTTGTTTGGGGTTCATTTCTTCGGTGCGGTCATCAATCTATCGGCACTGTTCCTGTTCGGCGATCGCATGCAGCGTCGCGGCCAACTCAACAAACAGCAGATGATCGTATTGGGACGAGCCTTTCCCGCCGCGGCGGCTTGGTCGCCGTTCTTCGTCGCCATGGGGGTAGCGCTGACTTATGCGCCGGGGCTTGATTTCCTGTCGCTACTGCCTTGGGGACTGACTGCTGCCGCCTTGTTGCTGGGCCTGGTCGCGCTGGATGCCTATCGGGTCGGCGAAGAATTCATTGGTTACCCGCTCAACGCGAATGCATTGATCTTGCCTTGCACTCTCGCCCTTTCGGTCGTTCTGATTCATCATTGGTGGCCCGATCTAACGATCCCGCTGATTATCAGCATCGTCTCGCCCATCTCCGCCATCCTGCTCATGTCGAATGCAGACCGTATTGGCCGTTTACTTCATCAATGCAATGACGGCTTGCCAAGGTTAGCTCCTCAGTTCGCGCTGTTCCTGGCTGCCGGCGTACTATCCAGTGGGCTGGCAGCCATGTTGGCAAGCTGGCCGGGTGGTCCGGTCCTGCCGTTTTCCGAGTTCGGAGAATGGCATGCCTGGGTTTTGCTGGGCGTCATCGTAGTGCTGGCGTTTGTCGGTATTCATCCACTGGTTGGCGTCACTACGCTTGCCCCCCTGTTGGCGCCGCTGTCCCCCGACCCGACACTGCTTGGCATGATGTTTCTTATGGGTTGGGCGCTGGGGACCGGCAGCAGCCCGTTATCCGGTAGCAACCTGGCGCTAAGCGTACGTTATAACGTCAAGGCCAAGGACATTATGCGTTGGAACCTGCCCTATGCCGTGTCCGGCTGGTTGCTCTGCGGCGCGGTGTTTGCCGCACATGATTGGCTGGCATGAACCGCCCGGGACGATGAAATCCCTGCCTCAACGACAGCATTAACGCATATTCGTTTATCATGGACGCTTGCCAGGTAATCAGGAAAGCGCTCGTGTCTTTACGTGTCAGAGACTGGCGGGACGCCATGCTACAGACCGTCCCGGTCATGTTCGGCTATCTACCCTTGGGAGCTGCGTTCGGCATCCTTTTCATGCAATTGGGCCATCCCTGGTGGGGTGCCCTACTGATGTCGCTTTTCATCTATGCAGGCGCCGGGCAGTTTCTTGCCGTCACGTTGCTGGCCAATCATGCCGGGTTACTGGAAGTTGCCGTAGCCACGTTCATGCTCAATTCACGGCACCTTTTTTATGGGCTTTCCCTGATCAAGCGCTTCCAGGGAGCCGGGTGGCGCAAGCCTTACTTGATCTTCGCGCTGACCGACGAGACCTATTCACTATTGACCAGTCAGCAGCAAACGGACCCGAGCCATCACGACCACGCCACAGCCTGGCGCATCAGTGCATTGAACCAACTGTGGTGGGTACTTGGCACGATCGCCGGTGCGCTGGCCGGCGCTACATTGGAATTCGATAGTCGAGGCATCGAGTTTGCGCTGACGGCACTCTTCATCGTGCTGACTCTGGAACAAGCCCGGCGCCTGCGCAGAGCCCTACCCTTTCTCATTGCGCTGGTCGTCGGCCTGGCGGCCATTGTGTTGCTTCCCGATCGTCACTTGCTGCTAGGTGCAATTGGCGCCACAAGCCTGATACTGCTCGCGCATTACTATGGATTGGTCAGGGGAGGCCGGGTATGAGTGAGACTATGCTGTTGCTAACCATCGTGGTGTGTGCCTTGGCAACATTTGCGACACGCGTCCTGCCGTTCGTGGCCCTGTCACGACATGCCGAGCATCCATTGATTCTGCATCTTGGGCGGTATTTGCCTCCGGCGGTCATGCTTATCCTGGTGCTTTATGCGCTGCGAGATTTTCGCCCGCTGGCAGACGGAAGCCTGAACGGAGGAGAAAATGGCTTTCCGCTGGTTGTTGCGTCTATCACCGTGGCGGTCTTGCACCTCTGGCGACGCAATGCCCTGCTTTCGATCATCGGTGGGACCGGGCTCTACATGGCAATGATCCAGTTGGGTTGGCTCGTGCCAAGCTGAACCGAATATACAATCATCTTGAGCCCAACGCCGACAGCGGCGAAGATGAAGGGAAAACGTCAGGAGAGCGCCATGATTCACGACATTGCCGATGTCCGACGCAATTACACAGGGGATAGCCTGGATACGTCGACATCCCCCGAGACACCGCTGCCGCTGTTTCAGGATTGGCTGGCACGCGCTCTGGAAACGGAGCCTTATGATGCCAATGCCATGACGCTGGCTACCGTCGATAGCCAAGGGCTACCACATGCCAGAGTCGTGCTGCTCAAAGGGCTCGATGACGAAGGCTTCGTATTCTATACCAACTACCAAAGCCATAAAGGTAGCGAACTGGCTAACGTGCCGCACGCTGCCCTGGTGTTCTGGTGGCCCACCGTCCAGCGCCAAGTACGCATCGAAGGCCGGGTACGGCAGATCGAAGCCCAAGAGTCGGAAGACTACTTCCACAGCCGCCCACGCAACAGTCAGTTAAGTGCCTGGATCTCGCAGCAAAGCGTGGAGATTCCCGACCGGAGCTGGCTGGAAGAGCGAAAGCATCGCTTCGAGCAGGTTTACGATGGTCAGCCGGTCAAACGCCCGAACCACTGGGGGGGATATCGCATCGAACCGACGATGATCGAGTTCTGGCAAGGCCAGGAGGACCGGCTGCACGATCGACTTCGTTACAGCCGTCATGAAGGTCATGGCTGGTTGAAGGTGCGTCTGGCCCCTTGATGCCTAGCAGTACCGCCAACGAAGAACGCCCGACCTGATGGCCGGGCGTAGCTTACTCGTTTAGCCAAAAGGAAGCGGGTTATTCCCCGAGCCATCCGGACACGATGTCCTGATTCTCTTTAACCCACTGTTTGGCGTTTTCGTAGGGATCGCTTCCCTCTTCCTGATTCATCAGCATGACCTCCCCCATCTGCTCGGGCGTCCAGGAGAAGTTATCCAGGAGAGCATACACTTCCGGCATGTCTTCCTTGAGTCCCTGGCGAGCGATGGTATTGATCTGCTCGGCACCACCATAGACGTTCTTGGGGTCGTCGAGATACTTCAGATCCCAACGAGCGAACATCCAATGCGGCGTCCAGCCGGCCACGACGACATCTTCCTCGTTATTGATAGCGGCTTGTAAGGCAGCGGTCATCGTCGCTCCGCTGCCTGACTGCAACTCAATAGCGTCTTGCAGGCCATATTCGTCTATCACTTCTTCGGTCAGCCCCATTAGGCCAGCGCCGGGATCGATGCCGATAATTTCGCCGTTGATGGTATCGGCTTTGTCATCCAGCTGATCAATGGAAGTGATATCGGTGTAGGCGGGTACCACGAGACCGAGCTTGGTGCCATCCAAGTTTGGCCCCAGGTCGGTCACCTGATCCTTGGTCTGTTCATAGTAGTTTTCGTGTGTAGTCGGCAGCCATGCCGCCACCATGGCGTCGGCATCACCGTAAGCCACCGCCTGCCACATTGCAGCGGCAGACAGAGAAGACATGTCCACCTCGTAGCCCATCTGCTCAAGGACAGCGCGAACCACATTGGTTGAGGCCACTTCGGAAGCCCACTCCACGTAAGCCAGCTCGACCGTTCCCTTGTCCTGTGCCTGAGCCGTACCGGCGGCGAAACCGATGCCGGCTACCATCAAGACAGAGCCGTAGCGAACGGCGCGAGATAGAGCGTTTATCGTTTTCATCACTTTCCCCTTCTGGATGACATTGGTCGAGTCACCGGCCGACAGGCGACCGACACCCGCGTATACCGGCCTGAAAGCAGGCCGGGCCTGACAGGCGTTGTTTTATTTCGCCCTTTTGGTCTTGCGTAGAGCCTGGGTCAGGCGGTCCAGGATCATGGCCAAGATCACTACTGCAATCCCGGCCTCGAAGCCATCACCCGGGCGCAGGCGCTGGATAGCTTTCCAGACCTCGTTGCCGAGCCCGTCGGCACCGATCATGGCAGCTATGACGACCATTGACAGGGCCAGCATGATGGTCTGGTTGATGCCAGCCATGATGGTCGGCAATGAGAGCGGCAGCTGAACCTTGATCAGCTTCTGGCTACGTGTCGAGCCAAAGGCATCCGCCGCTTCGACCAAATCCTTGGGAACCTGGCGAATGCCCAGTGTCGTGAAACGTATTGCCGGCGGCATGGAAAAGATAACCGTGGCAAAAATGGCCGAGACGGAACCGATACCGAAAAAAGGAATCGCCGGGATCAGGTAGACGAAGGCCGGCATGGTCTGCATGAAATCGAGTACCGGCATGATCAGGCTGTAGAACCGGTCGGACACTGCAGCGAGAATCCCGAGCGGTAACGCGATGACCACTGCGACGATCGTAGCGATCACGACCAGAGTCAGCGACTCGATCATCGGATCCCAAAGCCCCAGATTCCAGATCAGCAGCAGGCCGAGCACCGAGCCGATGGCCAGGCGAGCGCCTGACAGCCTCCAGCATAACAGGGCGACCAGCGCCATGAGTGCCCATTCGGGCAACCACATTAGGGCATCGTTCAAGGCATTGATGCCAGTCTGAGTGAAACGTGAGATACCACGTGTCACTATCGAATATTCAGAGGTGAGAAAGTCGAGCCCGCCTTCGATCCAGTCGCCCAGCGGAATACGAGGAATATCTATAGCCATCAGTGTTCTCCTGCTTCAGCCAGTTCCGCCAGTACGGCACCCTTAACCACAACGCCGAGCAATCTCTGATCCTCATCGACGACAGCGATCGGAAAGCTTTTCTCGGTGAACATAGCGAACAGGTTGTGTAGCGGCTCGTCCGGGCCGACGCGTGGGAAGTCGTCGCTGATCAGGCCCTCCATTGTATTCTTGCCTTCGCGCGCTGCGCGATTGGCGACCTCGGCTTCGATCAGGCCGACCAGTTTGCGCTCGCGACTTGTGACATAGATGGAATCAAGACTGTTCTCGCTGAGCTTGTGCAGCACAGTCCTGGGGCCGTCATCGATCTTGGCCGTTGCCCGCACTGGGCGCATGGCATGAGCTGCGGTCAGCACGCGTGACATGTCAACGCCTTCGATGAAGCGTGCAACGTAGTCATCGGCGGGTTGGGTCAGGATCTCCTCAGGCGTACCGATCTGCACGATCTCGCCATCCTTGAGAAGGATGATGCGATCACCGATATTGAGCGCTTCATCCAGGTCATGCGTGATGAAAATGGTAGTCTTCTTCATGCGATGCTGGAGTTCGAGCAGCTCCTGCTGCATATCCTTGCGGATGAGTGGATCGAGTGCCGAAAATGCCTCGTCCATGAGCAGAACGGTCGAGTCATTGGCCAAGGCGCGAGCCAGGCCGACACGCTGCTGCATACCCCCCGAAAGCTGGCTGGGGTAAGCGTCTTCCCACCCATCCAGACCGACCTGCTTGAGTGCGGCAGCTGCCTTCTGAGCACGCTCGGCCTTGTCGACTCCCCGGATTTCCAGGCCATACTCGGCGTTTAGCTGTACGGTTCGGTGCGGGAACAACGCAAAATGCTGAAAGACCATCGAGAAGTGACGACGACGACATTCAAGCAGTTCCTTGTCACTGAGCTTGGGAATGTTTTCGCCACCGATGATGATATCCCCTTCGGTCGGCTCGATAAGCCGGTTAAGGCAGCGGATCAGGGTCGACTTGCCGGAGCCGGACAGGCCCATAATGACAAGTAACTCCCCTTCCTTGACGTCGAAACTGATATTGGAAAGGCCCAACGTCTGGCCGGTCTTTTCGAGAATCTCGGGGCGCTTGAGTCCTTGATCACGTAGCTCAAGCGCTTTCTTCGGCTGATTGCCAAAGACCTTGCTCAGGCCGCGCACCTGAATCTTGGTCTGTTGCGTATTGTCGCTCATCGGCTTGTCCGTATGTCGCCCATCGGTTCCTGTCGACGGCGTGCCCGGTTCGGGTCAATCGCTGAACCATAGCGCAGTGCGATGCTTTCACGCCGTGACAATAATAAATCGTTATAGGTTGGCAATCATACGTTTTTATTCAAGGCTGGGCAAATCAGCTATGCTGATGATTGATCAACGGTTCAATAACCCATGCCGGTCACCATGGGCTTCAGGGGCCGTTTTGACGCACTCGATTCAAGGCGATGTGGCAGATTTTCGAGTTAACGACTGGCTCAGGCTATGTTCAGTACGCTTGATTTTCGAGGCGGTGCCGCTGCCATTCGCTGGTAGGTTCGTTAAGGCGCAGTACAGCATCCACGACCTGCTCTTCCATGTTGTAATGCAGGGTAAAGCCGAGATGTTTCATGAGTGCACGCATCGGATGGTTGTCCACCATGATCTTGCCGACCATTTCCAACGTACCGACACCCTTGCAATACCGGATCATCTTGTTCATGAGAGCACTTCCCAATCCTTCTCCCTGGAGATCGTCACGGATGATGATCGAGAATTCTGTGCGGATATTGTCTGGATCGTTCCAGACCCTGACGACCCCCAGCATTTCCTTGCTGCCATCGTCGCGAACGTGTTCAGCGATAAAGGCCATCTGTCGGTCATAATTGATCTGTGCCAGGATCGACAAGTCGCGCTTGGTCAGGTCGGCCTTGTTATGAAAATAGCGAAAGCGAATACTTTCTTCGGAGAGTTGGGAATGAAACCCGGTGATCAGCGGCGCATCCTCGCCCCGTATGGGACGGATTTCGACTTGCATTCCGTTTTTCAAGGTCAGCCACTCGCGCAGCTCCTCGGGGTACGGCATGATCGCGTGTCGAGCTGGCGTACCCAGGTCCATGGCAAAATCGACGGCAACCAGCCCATCACGATTGAGCAGCAGCGGGTTGATTTCGAGCCCCTTGAGTTCAGGTAGGTCGGAAGCGATCTGCGATAGCTTCACCAGTAACTGGCACACACGATCGATATCGCGTTGCGGGCTACGTGAGTGCTCCAGTATCAGTTTTGCGGCGTGCGTGTGAGATACCAGATCATTGGCGAGCGTCATGTTCAACGGTGGCAGCGCTACATGGCGATCGGCAAGCACATTAACCTTGTAACCACCAATGCCGAAGACGATGATGGGTCCGAAAATCGGATCGCGAGTAATGCCGGCGCACAACTGCATGGAATGCTTGCCACGCTGCATGGCTTGCAAGCAATAACTGTAGATACGTACGTCGGGAAACTTCTCACGTACCTTGTCGCCAAGTTGATGCACCCCCTCAGCGACCTGCTCGGGGGTGTGAAGATCCTGCAGCAATCCAGAAGACAACTTATGAGGGTGCTTACGGTACCGGTAAGGCACGCAATTGTGTTCGTGGATCACTTTCAGGGCCATGCGCCCCTCGAACTCTCCCGCACGTGCCGCCCCCTCCTCAGGGGATGACACATAACAGCTCGGTGCGGTATGAATTCCGTACGCCTCGAGGACCTTCCCGGTTTCTTCATGGGTCAGCTGGTCTCGTCCGCGCTCCTTGGCGGCCTCGATCAGACGGTGGCACCGAGTCCGAATTTCTGGAGTCGTGGCGAAGGGCAAGCTGGGAGGCGTTTCCTGCAGCAAGGCCTGGACACGCTGGTAGTTCACCATGTGCATGAATGCCTTTACCGCTTTCTCAGGAGAGATATAGGTCGGTATGCCCGCCAGATTGCACTCATGACGCGCTGACAAGGCTTCCTCGAGTCCCATCCAGCTAGTCAACAGGTTGCGCTTGAAGCGCTTGCGGTTGGCGACCAGCGCTTCTGCCGTGGTTTTCGAAGGCGCCATGCGTGTCGGGGCATGAACGACCAATACGCTATCGACGCCAGGGTCGTTAGCAACGATCTCCAAGGCCTCCACGAAGCGCTCCGGCCTTGCATTCCCGCCTAGATCGACCGGGTTGCGCCCGGGCAGGCTGACATCGAAATCCCCTTCAATCAGTGCCTGGCGAGTCTGTTCGGTAAATTCTGCCAGCTTCCCCCCCGCCGTGATGAGCTTGTCGATAGCCAGCAATGCCGGACCAAGCCCATTGGAGACGATGGCCAGACGATCCCCGCGCAGCGGCTTCATGCGCGAGAGTGTTTCCAGGGCATCGAAGAGTTCATCGGAATTATCGACACGCACCACCCCGGCACGAGCCAGTGCGGCATCGAAGATAACGTCGCGGTTGGCAACACCCGGTGTCGGGGGGGCATCGGAGAGTTCGGATTGTGGTGTGCGACCGCTCTTTATCGCCAGCACGAGCCGATTGCGTGACGCATCGCGTAACGCCGTCATGAAGTGCTGGGAGTCGAAGATGCGCTCCAGATGCAGAAGAATGGCCTGCGTAGGCGAGAATTGATTGATGTAATCGATGAGGTCGGGAAGCATCACATCGATACTGTCACCCAACGTGACCAGGTGCGAAAAGCCGATCCCACGGCCCGCTGCCCAATCGATCATGGCGTTGCCGAGCATTCCCGACTGGCCGAGGTAGGCGACGCGTCCTGGCTTGACCGGCTGGCTGGCATAAGTCGCATTGAGCTTGCGGCCAGGCACGATCAACCCAAGGCATTCAGGGCCCAGTACGCGGATCCCCGAACGCCGCGCAGCGGCCAGCATCTGCTCCCGGATCGAAGTACCATCGGCGACCTGATCGTTCAGGTAGGAGCCCCCGGAAAGCACCATGGCAGCCCGGACGCCGAAACGACCCAATTGCTGTATCAACTCCGGTACCGTTGCCACCGGCGAGCATACGATAGCCAGGTCGGGAACTTCAGGCAGGTCGGTCACACGCTTGACGCACGTCCTTTCGAAGACCTTGTCATAGCCTTTGGGATTGACGGCCCAGATAGCGCCGGGAAACCCGCTATCCTCCAGGTTACGGATGACCAATCCGCCCATGGAGTGAGGTTTTTCGGAAGCCCCGATGACTGCGAGGGTTCTCGGTTCGAAGAAATGGCGTAGAAAACGCGTGCCCACAACCTGACTCCTTGCTCATCGTCATCCCTTGTGTACGACTTATTGCCACTGTCATGCAAGCATCGGGCGCAATTAATGTCGCAGCTTATCGTTCCGGAGAGCCGCCATGATCACTTCCTTTCTTACGCACCCCCATTGTGATCTGCACCATATGGGGCCGGAACATCCGGAAAGCCCTCTGCGCCTGCAAGCCATTCTCAAGCGCATGGCGCTTGCAGGCATCCTTCAGCAGACCATGCAATCTGAAGCACGTCCGGCTACCGACGACGCTCTGTCTCGCGTGCACCCGCAGCGTCATTTGACGTCTCTTGGCAAATGCGTTCCCGAACATGGCCTGATCAACCTTGACAACGATACCTTCATGAACCCGCATAGTCTTGAAGTCGCTCGTCTGGCCGCAGGAGCCGTGGTGCGGGGTATCGATCAGGTCTACCGGCACCAGGCCGACAATGTTTTCTGTGCAGTGCGCCCACCGGGGCACCATGCCGAAGCCACTGAAGCCATGGGGTTCTGTTTCTACAACAATGTGGCCGTCGGTGCCGCCCATGCACGCGCCAAGTATGGTGTGAAACGCTTGGCCATCCTCGACTTCGATGTACATCAGTGCAACGGTACGATCGATATTTTCTCCGACGACCCCGACGTACTGATCTGCACCAGTTACCAGTACCCTTTTTATCCTTGGCGCTACTTGCGCCCTGAGGCAGATAATGTGATCTGCACACCGCTGGATGCCGGTACCGACAGTCTGGCCTTCCGGCGCAGGATCGAACGGGACTGGCTTCCTGCCCTGCAGGCCCATCGACCAGAGCTGATTCTCGTCTCGGCCGGCTTCGATGCCCATCGTGCCGATCCGATGGCCAATCTGTGCCTCGAAGACGAGGATTATCACTGGATCACCACGCTGATAATGGATATGGCACGCGTTTATGCCGGCAATCGACTGGTCTCGGTACTGGAAGGAGGCTATGACCTGGACGCATTGGGCAGGAGCGCAACTGCCCATGTCCAGGCGCTGCTGGGGCTGCCCTATACCCAGGAAGAGAAAAAGGCCATTTGACACGGGAAGGCTTATCGTCCGTCCATGGCAAGGCCCCCTTGTCGCGAGCTGCTGTGATAGGATCGAGGAAAATTAATTTCCTATAGTGAACCGACATGTCAGCCAATACCGATCAAGAGGCGGCGCTTCGCATCGCCTCGGGTCGCAAGCCATTTGTAGAGCCACTGAGGCTGGGTGAAAGGCTCAAAGAAATACGCCTGGCCAATCAGTGGACGCTGGAGGATGTCAGCCAGCGTACCGGGCTGGCCCGCTCAACCTTGTCCAAGATCGAAAACGATCAGATTTCACCGACATTCACGGCGGTACAGAAATTGATCGGCGGGCTGGGCATCGACCTGCCCCAGTTACTCAGCCCGCCCAAGCCGCAGAGCCGAACCTTCGGGCGTCGAGACCTGACCCGGACCGGTGAAGGCCAGCAGCACCCTACTCCGACTTATGAACACGAGTTATTGTCCTGGCAACTAGCGCAAAAGCGCATGATTCCTTTCAAAACCATAGTCAGGGCGCGGAGTTTTGAGGAGTTCTCCGAATGGGTGCGCCACGATGGAGAAGAGTTTCTCATCGTTCTCGAAGGCACCATTCGGCTATATACCGAGTTCTACGAGCCACTGGAACTCGAACGGGGCGACAGCATCTACTTTGACAGTGACATGGGTCACGCCCTGGTATCCACGAGCGACCACGATGCCGTCGTACTCTCTGTATGTACACGTGGCGATGCAAGCTAGGCCGACCCGATTGTCATCTACACCCATCTCAATCAGGGAGCATTCTGCGCATGCAGCAATTGGACGATGCGACACGCACCGAACTGGAAGCGGCTGCCTTTCGACGCCTGCTTCAGCATCTGGACGCCAACAAGGACGTTCAGAACATAGATCTCATGATCCTGGCGGACTTCTGCCGTAACTGCCTTTCCAAATGGTTGGTTGCTGCCGCGCAGGAGCGTGGTACCGAACTCGACTATGAGTCGGCACGTGAGTATGTCTATGGTATGCCCTACAGCGAATGGAAGGACCACTACCAGCAGCCCGCAACACCGGAACAGCTCGCGGCGCTTGAAGCTCGTCAGAAAGCCAAGGAGCGTTCATGAGTGATGATGGTAATGCTTTCGTCCCTCTGAATATTGCGGTATTGACGATTTCCGATACACGTACCGAAGACACCGATCGCTCGGGTCAGGCGTTGGCGGAGAGCCTGACGGCGGCAGGCCATCGTCTGGCCGAGAAGCGAATTGTCGTCGACGATGTGTATCGTATACGCGCTGTGGTTGCCGAGTGGATCGCAGACCCGGAAGTCCAGGCCGTGCTGACTACCGGCGGAACCGGTTTTACCGGACGGGATTCTACACCGGAAGCCATTAGCGTCCTGCTAGACAAGAAAATCGAAGGTTTCGGGGAGTTGTTTCGCCACCTTTCCTGGCAGGAAATTGGTAGCTCTACCATCCAGAGCCGCTGCCTGGGCGGGTTGGCCAATGCCACGGTAGTCTTTTGCCTGCCTGGATCCACGGGCGCTTGCCGCACCGCCTGGAATGGCATCCTCCGTGAGCAACTGGATAGCCGCCATAAGCCCTGCAACTATGCCAATCTGGTTATTCCCGGGCGAGGAACCCATGGCTAAGCAACAAGGCTCTGGCCTTCAAAGTGTGGAGGCGGCGCTCAACGCCCTGCTCGACGGCGTTGAAGCGCTTTCCAGCGAGACGGTTTCCGTCGAGCATGCCGGCAGCCGAGTATTGGCAGAAAGCGTGGCCGCAGAGCGGGATGTTCCTCCCGCCGACAATAGCGCTATGGATGGCTATGCCCTGCGTCTTAGCGATGCCGGAAAGACACTGCCGGTCAGCCAGCGAGTGGCAGCCGGAACGCCTCCCGTGCCGCTGGCACCAAGTAGTTGCGCTCGGATCTTTACCGGGAGCGAAATCCCTGCCGGCGCGGACTGCGTTGTCATGCAGGAAGCGATAGAAGAGACGCCGGAGGGTATCCGTTTCCCCGCGAGTATCCCTGAAGGCAACAACATTCGTAGGCGCGGATGCGATGTTGCGTCTGGCAGTACACTACTGAGCGCAGGCAGCCGCCTAGAGGCGGCTGCACTCGGCCATCTCGCCGGCCAGGGCATTACCGGTGTCAGTGTGCGTCGTCGTCCACGGGTCGCCCTGCTCTTTACCGGTGACGAACTCGTCGATCCGGGCAAACCATTGATGCCAGGACAGATATACAACTCCAATCGTCCTATGCTGCAACGGTTGCTCGAGCGATTCGGTGCCGAGGTCGTCATGGCAGGGCCCGTACCCGACTGCTACGAAGCGACGTGCGACAGGCTGCGCCAAGCCGCCGAAGGGGCCGATGTGGTGGTCACGACTGGCGGCGTTAGCGTCGGAGAGGAAGATCACGTAAAGCATGCGCTCGACGCGCTTGGCACACTGGACTTGTGGCGCCTGGCAATGCGTCCGGGGAAGCCGCTGGCCCTGGGGCGCCTGCCTCGCGAAAAGGACAGTACACAGGTCCGGTTCGTGGGGTTGCCGGGTAACCCGGTATCAAGCTACGTGGGCGCGTGGCTGTTCCTCCGCCCCCTGATGGGACACCTGCTCGGTTGTCCTGTACTCCAGTCCCTGCCACGAGTCTATGCCAGTGCAGGTTTTGACGCGCACACCCAAGCTAGGCGGCATTACATGCGAGTCAGCTTGGAATTTGGTCAGGACAGAATCGTGGCTCATGCCTTTGCCGATCAGAGCTCCAATGTGCTCTCTTCGTGTATCGATGCCGATGCCCTGGCCATCGTGCCGCCGTTTTCAGACATTGCCGCAGGCGATAGGTTGGAATGTCTGTGGTTGATGGGACACTGACTCAACGCATCAAGCGGGCGCTGATATCTGGCCACAGGCGATGGAAATTCTCTTCCAGCGCAGCATAATCATCTTCCAGCCAAGGAATCAGTTCCGCCAATCGGTTGGGGCCGCTCAGTCGGCGGCCCAGCCCGGCCACAGCATTACATGTGAAATCGAAGTCGGCATAGCCACGCAGCCAGTCTTGAGCCAACATCACCGGTACCATGCCACTCAGGCGCGCCGGTGCCTGCCGTCTACCTAGCACACGGTAAGAACGTTCAATGATGGTGTCGTCGCCGAGATCGCGGGAAAGAAAGTGATCCCAGACCATGTCCAGTGCCACCCCAGCAAAGCGCCTGCCATTACGCGGTGCCCTGGCGCGGGCAGTCAGCACCTCCGGGTGCATATCGACCGTGGCATCGACGCGTCGGTGATGTCGAATACCAAGGGCTATTTCATCAGGCCAGGCACTCAGATCGCTTCCCTTAACGCCATCGGCGATCAGGTTGCCGAAGAGAAAGTCATCGCTGCCGCCCTTGGCGAGTAACGCATGCGCGAGGAAATTCACAAGCTCTCAGAGACAGTTGGTAGGTTTCGGCAGGCCGGCAATACGTGCGGCTACCTTGGCGGGACTCTCCGGGAAGAGTTTCATCAGGTGCAGGGACTTGCCTTTATCCGGTCCAAGCGCCTGCCCCACGGCCTTGACCAACGGGCGCATGGCCGGTGCCATTTCGTAACGCCTGTAGAAGTCTCGCAGTACCTCAATGACCTCCCAGTGCTCCTCGGTTAGTACGCGCCCTTCCCTGACTGCCAGCGCATGTGCCACCTCTGGCGTCCAGTCCTCCAGGTCAGCCAGATATCCTTCGGGATCTAGCGCAATAACTCGGCCATCGACCGTGATGCCGTAACTGTTTGCCTGTGCCGTCATCAGTACCAGCTCACCGTTTGCGTTGCCTGCTCCGTTAGCGCCACGAAGCCATCCATATCGACAAGTTCGATCGTTGCGTCATGTCTATTCTCGAGCCCTCTCGAGACCAGGTCTTCTTTAAGGGCGAAGACACGTCCTTGGATCGAAGTGAACTCATCGGCCAACGGACCCACCGCACCATATACTCCATCCTCGATAAGAAGCAGCCAGTCATTGTCGCCCATGGCACGCAGCGTATCGAGCGGAACCCGACTGGATGCCGGAGAACGATTGAGTATATGCAACAGCATGCCGTCCTTCCTCACGGTTAGAAGTTGTAGATCGATGAGTGCCGGGCAAAGATCTCGGGTAACGTGGCGTCATCGATCAGGCTGACAGGAAGCTGCAGATCGTCGGCAGTCAGCCCCCGCTGTGTCAGGGCCTTGCCATCGACAAGTATCATGTCGATATCGTACATCTCCAGCATATCCAAGGTAGGATGCGTTCCTTTCTGGCCGAGTGGCCCATGCTGTTGTCCGGTAGCCAGGGCTAACACACCATCCCCGAGAAAGAGCAGGTGAACTTTTTTGCCCAATGCGGCACCGACCAGGGCCACGTCCAACCCTTCTCGCAGCCAGCTACTGCCATGCGGGGCATGCCGCAGCACAACGAGCATGGAATTATCAGTCGTATCGCTCATGCCTGTTACTTCCGCTACGGAGAGAATGTGACCAGCCGATCATGATTGCTATGAACATCTAGCAGTTGGCCGAGTCCAGTCAGTTCGAAAGGCGACTCGACGGCGTACCCTGCCTTGCCATGGCGTCGTGCCTCGCGTTCATCGATGATGCCTCGTCGCAATGCCGCTGCGATACACACCAGCAGTGATGTACCGTGGTCTTCATGCAACCGACGCCACGCCTCTACCAGATGGGGCTCGTCCTGTGGTGGTGTTGCCAGCCGCGACGCATTGTAGACACCATCATGGTAGAAGAAGATTGTACCCAGTGTATGCCCTCGGGCAATCAAGGCATGGGCAAACCGTAGGGCAGAGTGAGCGGCTTGCTGGCTATAGGGGGCTCCCTGTACCAGTAGCGCGTAGTTCATTCTGTCTCCCTCTCGCCATTGTAAAAGATATGGCCCCGTCCATGCGGACGGGGCCATATCAATAATAACCTGACTGTATCTGATCAGTCGTCATTCATGATGCCGAGCAGAGACAACAGGCTGATAAACAGGTTGTAGATCGATACGTAGAGCGTAATCGTAGCCAGGATATAGTTTGTTTCACCTGCACGATGCACGATCTCGCTCGTCTGATAGAGGATGACTGCGGACGAGAACAACACGAATCCGGCAGAGACCGCCAGAGCCAGTGCGGCAATGTCAAATATCATCGCTACGACCATGGCGAGAATCAGGACAATCGCGCCGGCCATCAGGAAGTTGCCCAGGAAGCTGAAATCCTTGCGTGTCAGCAAGGCAACGGCGGACAAGCCAACGAATGTCGCTCCCGTCATGGCCAGGGCAGTCATAACCAGTTGCGCGCCATTGGGTATCGACAGGTACAGACTCAGGACTGGTCCTAGCGTAAAGCCCATGAAGCCGGTAAAAGCAAAAGCCGACAGTAGTCCGGCTGCCGAATTCGCCGTCTTGTGTACAAGGAACATCAAACCATAGGCACCGATGAAGAATACGAAGATGTTCATCTGGCCGACGCCCATGGCCATGGCTGCTCCAGCCGTCACCGCTGAGAACAGCAGTGTCATAGCCAGCAGCATATAAGTATTGCGCAATACCCTGTTGGTACTGACCGCGCTCGTCTGGCGTTCGGTCACCTGCGACTGATAGGCCATTGATTAGGCTCCCCTGTGTAGTTGCTACCGTTAGAGCAAGAATGCCGCCTTCTGGTTCCCTATGCAAGTTGCTGAAACACTGGCCATGCACATAAAAATACGGGAGTCCCGTTATTCGTGGGACTCCCTTCGCAGGCTTATGAAAGAACAAGTCAGAATTGCTTGAAATGGTGGCCGCGCTGCTCAAAAGTCTCGAGTTGAGATAACGTTTGGACGGCGGAGCGCAAACATTCCGAATCGTTGGGGTCGTCGACTTCCACAAGCAACAGATTGGGTGCTCCCTCACTGTTGTGCGCATCGCTGGCGGGTGTCACTGGCAACTGCTGCAGGTCACTCATCAGTTCAACATAGCGATGATCGTCATCGTGTCGACCTACTGCGCCAATGATATGGATATTCGCCAACTGGAGCTCCTTGGCTTGCTCTATGGGCACCCGTACGGTACTTCCTGACATGAGCTTCTCCTTGGTTACTTAGGTGCCTCTACAGGCTGGCCCGACTAGCTCGTCTTCGCCACAATTTTTTGTCCTTCTCCCAGATCCGTTTCATTGGCATTAAGCCCATGATTGCCAACGGCCTCTTGACGAATTCTGAAAAGTTGGTAGTATGCAACGCCGTGAGCCGGAGGGATGGCAGAGCGGTTGAATGCACCGGTCTTGAAAACCGGCAAGGGTTAACGCCCTTCCAGGGTTCGAATCCCTGTCCCTCCGCCACTTGAATATCGAGCCCCGAGAATCAGTAGCCTACTGAACTCGGGGCTTTTTCTTGCCCGGCTTTCCCAATCAAGTGTTACATTGGGAGGCTATGAAGACCGTCAAAGTTACTGTGTATCATCGTGGTACCAAGCACTACCACCGAGTCACCGTTTCCGAACGACATCAGGCCGACCTCCCCCAAAATTGAAGAAAGCCTCCCTTCGCACTTACGAATACCGGCGAGGCGTTTCGTCGTAGCCACGTGGCAGCAGTCTAAAGACGTTCACACCCATCAGCTTTGGCATCAGCAGTACATTCCCATCAAGAACTGACTGACTATTCTCGCATGCTGGGCTTGCTATAGGCCCTGTTGCGCTAGATCCCGATGATGCTGCAGCTTGGGAATGGCCTGTTCGAGTAGCTGCGTGACTTCACGCTGTTCTGCATTCGGCAGCAACTGATTGCGCACCGTATCCAACGCCACGTTGTGTAACTCGACCTGCTTCTCAAGATAAGTTTGATTGAATTCCGGCCCGGAAAGCTCCGCCAACGTTTCGCGAATTTGCTCTGCCTGGAACTGTATGCCTTCGCTGAGTGATGTACCTTCAAGCCTCACCCCGAGCATTTGCGCAGCATTGGCAATGCGCTGGTCAGAGGCCGTGTGGTCTTCGATGATGGTCTGTGCTGTCTGTTGAACTTGGGGATTAGCTGACCTTTGTAATGCCAACTGAGCCTGATTGATTTCTCCCATATTGATAACGTGCAACACTTGCAGAATTTCGGCACTCGACAACGGCTCTGATACTTCTGCCGCGGCCGTGGTTACCGGCTTATTTGGAAAGCTACAGCCTGTAATACCTAGCGCGAATAGCCCGGCCAGTACTGCCCCACCCACACGTGTAGGCACGATGCGACTTTGCATTATAACCTCCTTTGCTGAACCGACATCCTACTCGGGTGCCCCTGTCCCTTTTGCTTCAGTATCCTTAGTGCCTCATATGGCTAACGCCAACTGAAGGGATAGTCCACTAAACACGTTCCCGCAAAGGCCACACGCACCCATAGAGGCAGGTGCTTTTATTTTGGAACTTCCAAACCGGGTCTGCCCAACCAAGGCGGCCTGGTTCCTAACGCAAGGAAACGATCATGCTAAAGAGGCTCCCTCGCCGCCTTCTTGGCCAAAGAGCGGATAGCATGACTTAAGCAGTATGGGTTGACGGTGAAAAGCCCTTTTCGCAAGCAGGGTGCTTTCCCATACCAAGGTTTGACTCAAGGTGATGGCTTTCGTGCCGATGTATATAAAGCAGACCAATCAAAGACTTGGTACGGATTGTTAAGTACCGGTCAATCATGAGTGACCAACGCAGGGTAACCTCTATGAACGGCATGTTTGATGAAAAACACGAAAAGCTCATGTCCTTGAGATTCGAACGAGATGACTGGCGCCGTCGTGCAGAGACTGCTGAACGGCAGCTTCGCGAAGTACAGCGCCAACTTGAAGAAGCCAGCCAACAGCACTCGCAAGATAGGGTTACGGAAGCCTAAAGATACCCACCAGAGGAATAGGTTTTACCTAACCTCTTGGTAGAACCATACGCTTTCCAAGTCGCTCTGCCTGACCTATATTTATTAGCGAGCTAATAAATACTCGGAAGGTAACGATCATGAAAACGCTCAATAGAATTCTCACGATGCTGGCCACAATTGTTTTGTCCGCGCTTCCGCTGACGGCAAGCGCGGAAACCAGTCGAAAAGAACCGACCAGCAGCTACGAGGAAACTAATTGCTTGGAGCGAGAGTACAGCTCACGCACCGTAGAGAAAAAACCTTGAAGTAGCACTTTTTGGTCGCATTCCTGTCGCCCGATAATTCTTGACAGGTGATCGTAGTGAGCTCGGTTGCAGCGCACATCCGGGTCCGGACGTGCGCTGCTCTTTGCCTGAACACGCTAGTTGTAAGAAATTACATTTCTGATTCTAACGTATTGAGTATCTTGACTACCTTGGTAACGGTTACCGTAAGCTACTGGCATCGGAAGCCAGTCATCTTCTGGTCTCATGCCTCGAGTCAGCAAGTTCCAAGGAGCCCACTATGCCTACATTTGTGATCCAGAAAGATTACGAAACCGGAGACACCAACGCCCCAGGCGGCACTTTCCAGGTCATTGCGCTTGAGGATGAAAACGGAAATGACCTGATGGACGATTTCGGCATAGATCCCAGCACGCTCTACCCCATCGACACTGGTGACGCTGAAATCGTCAGTCAGATCGGTACTGTGCTAGAGCTTGACCCCGCCGACATCGAGTTAGAAGAGTCGGGCCCTAGCACCCCCCTGTATCGCAGCGAGTAATCGGCAAGGCCGAGTGCGAAAGTGCACTCGGCCTTGGCTTGTTCAGTCACTCATGGGGTGGAATCACGGTCAGTGAGATCTGAGCTGTCGTAGTCCTGATTGTCGTCCGGGTCAGACCCCGGCTCCGATGAGGTGCTTGCTTCGAATTGTCTTGCGGCCTCAATGGCTTCAGGTTCAGTCTCATGGCGTGAGACTTCTCGCGGGCTATCCGGCATAGTGACGTCAACGACTCGCCATCCTGAAATCAGATAATGCTCTCCGCGATCCTCCTTGATCGGTTCAACTCGTGCGGTATGAGTCATGGAAAAACCTCCTTGTTGCCGGTGTGAATTCCTTTATCGTTCAGCTTGTGAAATCAGGCTCAGTGAAGCATGGCCGATGTAACAGCCCTTGCAAAGCACGACAACGTGCGGCCAAGTCAGCGTCACATGCCTGCTGATCCCTTCCTTGCCCCATCAGGAACAGGTCCATTATCCAGCCTTGCACATGTTCTTCTCGAAGAACAGCGCGCTGCAGTTCAAGCTGAGCCAGATCTTCATGAGCACAAAATAGCGTATTGCCGTGCAAGGTTTCGAGTAGCTGCCCTGCAAACCTCAAGCATCGGTCAAAATCCTGAAACCACGCGCGATCGCGAAATATCAAGCCAACAGCAACTACGTGGGCCATTTGCCCTTCATAGTCGTGGTAGCTCGTGTCTATCCTGACCGACTCGAATATGCCATCCGGTGCGTTGATGGTTTCAAGCAGCTTTCTCAAGGCGGGTTGGCCTTCGACCTCGGGAATCAAGCCTATCTGCTCTGGAGCCTGAACCAGCGAGCGGTATGGATGTATGGTGCCCTCGGCATACGCCTCTGTCCCGTAGGGTATTTGTAGCGTTTCATCGTCAAGTGTCAGTCTGATACATACTTTTCTTGGCATACCCTCTCCTGGCATTTCGAACACACATACTTAGCAATAATACTTCACATTGCGGCACACAATATTACTTGCCAGCTTGGCGTTCTCTGCCTGCACTTATGCCTAGTCAGGGCGAGAGTGATCGCTAGCCTATAAGCTCGTCCTGCTGGTTTCATCTATGATATCGAAAGGAAGCTGACAAGCTAGGGAGAGTGACATGAGAGTAATAGAAAAACATTTGATCGAGTGGCTCCGTGATGCTCACGCCATGGAGCAGCAAGCAGAACAGATGATGAAGGGGCAAAAAAGCCGGATCGAGAACTATCCTGAAGTAGTGATGCAGCTAGAAAAGCACATTCAGGAAACCCAGAACCAGGCCAAGCAGCTCGAGAGCTGCATGGCTCGCTACGATGAAGGCCCCTCAGCAGTAAAAGACATGTCTGGCAGGATGACAGCCATGGGCCAAGCCATTAGTGGTTTGTTTACAGGCGATGAAATCGTCAAGGGTTGCCTGGCTTGGCATACCTTCGAGCAGTTCGAGATCTCTTCGTACAATGTTCTCATCCAAACGGCAGAAGCAGCCGGTGACGTTGAAACAAAACGGATTTGTGAGGCGATCCTGAAGGAAGAAGAGGCAATGGCCGATTGGCTGAAAAATAATACACCGATGGTGGTTCAGCAGTATCTCCAGCGCGATGAAGCACCAGGTGTCGATGCCAAGCATTAAAGTCTGGCCAGTGCTACCGCTTGTATTAAGCGGTAGCACTTCAATGATACAGCCGTAACCCTACCTTTGTGACTCTATTGCCATCCATTTGGCTAATTACCCATTGGATGCCATGCCAGTCGATATCATCCCCTACCACTGGGTAGCCTCCTACACGCAACGATACGAACTCACCCAAAGTGATGTTTCGCTCGCTCGGGCTCAGCGTCAAGCCATAAGCACTAGCCACTTCAACCATCATGGCTTCCCCATCCAATGTAAACGTACCAAAGAACGCTCGCTCGCGCTTGAGTCTCGCATCGCCGTTGAACAGGCGGTTGAGCGCAGGCAGGTCCGCCGCGCGGCCAATGACGCACAGCAGGTCTCCTAACCGCAATCGCGTGCTTCCCTTGGGGTGAAGCATGGTGTGCCTACGGTACAGGGCGGAGATCAAGGCGCCGGAAGGAAACCTCAATAATCGAATCGGCACATCTTCCAACGCCTCGTTTTCAACACGGTAAACGAACATCTCGTAATCGTTATCGGGCAGGATACCCAACGGGCCGCGTCTATCGGGCTCTACTCGTGAGGGGACGGTCACGTGTAGCCGATTCGCAACCAGAGACAAGGTGGTGCCTTGTATCATCAAAGACATCAGGACCACGAAGAAGGCGATATTGAAGTACAGGGCCGCGTTTTCGACGCCGCCAACGACGGGAAAGATCGCGAGTACGATAGGTACGGCGCCACGCAGGCCCACCCACGAGATGAACCCTACCTCTCTCCAGCGAAAACTGAAAAAGGGTTTGACCGCCAAGACCACTGCCAAAGGCCGCGCAACAAAAATCAAAACGGCGGCGAGCAGCGCACCCGGCAACGCATAATCGATCATCTCTGTCGGCGTGACCAGCATGCCCAGAACGAGAAACAAGCCTATCTGGCTCAACCAGGCCAAGCCGTCATGTACAGGAAGAATGAAATTGAGATGGCGTCCTGGCTGATTACCAATCATGAGCCCCGCCAGATAAATGGCCAGGAAGCCGCTACCGCCCAGAGCACTGGTCAGCCCGAACACGCAAAACCCCAAGGCAAGAGCAAGCAACGAGTACAGGCCCGGGGCAAGGTCCAATGAGCGTAACATCTTGCCCGAGAGCCATCCTCCTCCAATACCGATAGCCAGGCCTAGCCCGAACTGTTGAGAGAAAAGCCATAGCGTATCGAATGGCCCACCCATCTCGCCGGTCAGGATCTCAACGAGCGTGATAGTAAGAAAAATGGCCATGGGATCGTTGGTGCCGGACTCGATTTCAAGTGTGGCACCGACACGTTCATTGAGGTTGACCCCTTGTCCTCGTAGCATCGAGAAAACAGCAGCGGCATCCGTGGAGCCGACGATAGCTCCCACGAGCAGACCCTGCACGAGCGTTAGTTCAAAGGCCCAGGTTGCAAATATCCCTACGATCCCACTAGTGAAGAAGACGCCCAGCGTCGCGAGGGAAAGCGCCGGTTTGAGACCTACCCGGAACGTCTTCAGCCGAGTGCGCAAGCCCCCATCAAGCAGGATCATCGCCAGGGCGAGGTGGCCAATGATAAAGGCCAGGCCATAACTGTCGAACTCGATTCCTAGGATGCCGTCTTCTCCTGCCAGCATTCCCAGTGCGAGAAAAATCACGAGCAAGGGGAGTCCAAACAGCGACGACAGCCGGCTCGCGATAACGCTCAGCGCAATCAGCGAGCCAGTTAGAATAAAAAGGGTATTGATGCTATCCATAGCGGGGCCGTTAACGTATCAGCAAGTAGTATGCCACAACGCCGAAGCGCTCACGAAGTAGCGTGTCCGCACATCAACCCAGATACCCCGTTGAAGCCGCACTGGGAGCCATTTTGATACAATACTGGCCACTGTCTTTCGACAAACGCTAGACTATGCGGCCGCCTGGTTGCAGCGCCATTAAGAGGTAGGCATGAGATACGGGATATATCGGGCTCTGCCCGTGGCGTTGGCATTCTTTCTGGGTATGACCGGGCTGGCCCCTGCCGTAGGGCTTGGTGCAGAGAAATCCCTGAATGAGGTGGCGCTCCAGGCGGCCAAGGAAGTAGCCGGCCAGCCGCTCGCTGGTGAGGCTGACGTTAGTGACATAGACGCCATCTCGGACTCAAGCCCGTTGGTCATTAGCGGCGATCCCGAGCCTATCGTGCCTCCGCCGGAACATCCTGTGCGCGTTGCATTGGACTGGTACCTGACGCCTTATCATGCAGCTCTTGTCGTAGCCCGTGAGCGCGACCTGTTCAAGCGTGAAGGCCTTGAGGTCACTCTGATCCAGCCTGCTGATCCTACCGTACCACCCAAGCTTGTCGCGGCCCAGCACGTCGAGCTTGCCTTGACCTCACAGCCTCGTCTGCACCTGCTGGAAGATCAGGGACTCCCCTTGATCCGCGTAGGTACCTTGGTGCCAGCCCCTCTGGCGACGCTGCTGGTGCGTCAGGATGCCGGCCTCGAGTCCCTGGCACAAATCAAGGGTAAGACGGTGGGGTATGTCTTCGAGACGCCTGCAAGGTTGCTGCTTGACGGTCTTCTGGAGAAACATGCGTTGAGTGCCGAAGACCTGAACCTTCGGCAGACCGACTTCGGACTCAATACGACCCTTGCCGAGGGCGATGTTGATGCCGTCATCGGGGCGCTAAGACACGTCTCACGGCGCCAATTGGAAGAGACCGGCGTCAGGGTCAAGGAATTTCCCTTGGGTGAAACGGATATTCCCGTGTATGACGAATTGATACTGGTTGCCAATCACGATGTCCTGCAGCAGAATCGTCGCGATATTCAGCAATTTCTCGATGCGCTCGAGCATGCCACACTCTGGATAATCAACCATCCCGAGGAAGCTTGGGAATTAGTGAGAACTGCCGAGCCTGGCTTGGACACTGAAGCCAACGCACTTGCTTGGCCCGATGCCATACGTTACCTCGCCTTGCGTCCGGCTGCCGTTCAAGCACAACGGTACCAACAGCTTGAAACCTATCTTCTACAGCAGGGTCTGATTGAACATCGGACGCCAGCCAACCGACTAACCACCGACGTTACTCGGCCATAACAGAGCCAGAGTCCGGCCAGGTCGTATCGGTTGGCCTGTGATTTTCCCTCGCACTTATTCTTGTAATGCATCTCGCAAATAATGCCCTCAAGGCAATATGAACGATCAACCATTAGTTTTTCTCGACCTTGAAACCACTGGTACACGCACGACACGGGACCGAATCACGGAAATTGCGGCACTGCGTGTCGTTGATGGCGAGGTGACCGATCGATATGTCACGCTGGTCAATCCCCAGCTCAGCATACCCCCACATATCCAGCAACTGACAGGGATCAACGATGCCATGGTCAGCGATGCTCAACCGTTCGAAGCTTTGGCCAACGAATTCTTTGCCTGGTTGGGCAAGGATACAGTGGTGGCCCACAATGCTCGTTTCGATTACGGTTTTCTACGCAACGAGTTTGCCAGGGCCGGATTGGACTATACGGCTCGGACACTTTGCACGTTGAGGCTCTCTCGCCGGCTGGCACCAGAACATGCCCACCATAATCTTGATGCCCTGCTGTCTCGCCATGGCTTGTCGAACTACACGCGGCATCGTGCCGAGGGCGATGCCCGCGCGCTGATCGCTCTCTGGCAATGTTGGCATGAACGGCATCAAGAAGCGACGATCCGGGAGCTGGCACAGGCACAAATGCGCCGGGCTAGCCTGCCTGCCCACCTGGACCCAGCGCGTCTCGTCGACTTGCCGGAACGCCCAGGCGTCTATCTCTTCTATGGCGAGAATCGTGCTGTGCTGTACGTTGGCAAAAGCGTCAACCTACGCTCCAGAGTGCACAGTCACTTCAGCAATGACCTGCGCAATGACAAGGAGATGCGCCTGGTCCAGCAGATACATGATGTCGAATGGCGAGAAACCGCTGGTGATCTCGGGGCACAATTACTGGAAGCTCATCTGATCAAGCAGCTGATGCCGGTACACAACCGTATGCTGCGTCGCCGCAGCCGGCTGTCCAGCTGGAGCTGGCCAGAAGGAGACCCCTCGCCTACGCTCGTGGATCAGCAATGCCTGTCTTCCTCCGAACAGGCGATATATGGCCTGTTCCGCTCAAGGCATGACGCTACCAATGCCTTGAAGAAGATTGCTGTAGAGCACCGTTTGTGCGCACAAACGTTGGGGCTGGTTCGTGGTAAAGGGCGTTGCTTCGATCACCAGCTGCGGCGCTGCCTGGGAGCCTGCTGTGGTGAGGAGGCGCTGGCCTCGCATACAGAACGGGCACGCGAGGCAATGGAGCGGTTACGTGTTCATCAATGGCCCTGGCCGGGCCGGGTGGCATTCGGTGAGCTAAGTCATGACGGTGATCGAACCTGGCATATCGTCGATCACTGGTGTTATCTGGGCTCAGTTGAGTCGCTCGATACCGCTGAATTGGCAACCTTGGAAAAGCAAGCGCCCAGATTCGATGTGGATACCTACAAGATCCTCAACCGCTTTCTCGCCAGGCAGGACGATACGCTCGACATCCACCCCTTGAAATAACGGAACTTAGCTTGGACGCTGGGCCAGAAACCCGTTGACTGCTGACTGGAACGCCTCCGGCGTTTCGGAATGCAGCCAATGACCTGCTTCCAGTGTCACTACCTCTGCTTTCGGGAGTACCTGTCGCAAATAGGGTAGCAAGTCGTCGGTCACATAATCGGAACGGGAACCTCGCAGGACCAGCGTCGGACCACCGAACGCCCCCTCGCCTGCCGGCTCGGCAACGATGTCGGAATACGCGTTCTCGATTTCATCGAGCCCGACACGCCAGTGCATTACTCCTTCCTCGCCTCGCACCAGATTAGTAGCAAGGAACATTCGTGTCGCCGGTGTTTCTACATGCTCAGCCATCAGGCTATCCGCCTCCTTGCGTGAGCCTGGTCGCCCTTCTTCGACACGGCGCATGGCAGCGAAAATGCTGTCATGGCCGTGCCGATAAGCCACCGGCGCAATGTCGGCAACAACCAGAGACGCCAACCGTTCGGGGGCAAAGCGTGCGACACTAATCGCTACCTTGCCGCCCATCGAGTGGCCCAAAAGATCGCAACGTCCGATCCTCAGGGAATCCAGCAAGGCAATGACATCTTCGGCCATCGAGGCATAATCCATGGCAGATGCGTGGGGAGACCGGCCATGATTACGCAGATCCACGGCGATGACTCGCCGCTGTTCCTGCCATTGCTTGACATGCGAACGCCAGTTATCGGCACTGCCAAACAGGCCGTGGAGTACGACCAGCGGTAGAGTGTCGTCAGGCCCATTATCCTGATAGTGCAATGCGAGGGCTTTACTCATGTCGACTCCTTGTCAGATTCCTTCGGGTGATGGCCTGGCGCCCCAGTTCAGCAGGCGGCGAATCAACCAGCCCAACAATAACCCGTACATAGGCAAGAACAGTAGCAGGGATACCGTCAACTTGATGGCGTAGTCCACCCAGGCAATTTCTACCCAGTGGGTAGCCATGAAGGCGTCAGGCCCCTGATGGAAGGCAATCGCAAAGAAAGCAAAGGTATCGGCCAGGTTTCCAAATACGGTGGAAACCGCAGGCGCGACCCACCAGTGGGCGTTGCGGCGGAGGCGATCGAAGACCTGGATATCGAGCAATTGACCGATCACATACGCCATGAAACTGGCCAGCGCGATACGTGCCACGAACAGGTTGAACTCACCCAGCGCTGCCAGGCTGCGAAACTCGCCTTTTTCGAACAGTACCGAGACAACATAGGAAATTACCAAGGCAGGCAACATGACCCGAGCGATGATAATGCGTGCCGACCCCTTGCCGAACAGGCGTACGGTCAAATCAGTGGCCAGGAAGATGAACGGAAAGCTGAACGCTCCCCAGGTAGTGTGCATTCCGAACAGGGTGAACGGCAGTTGCACCAAGTAGTTACTGGCAGTAATCACCAAGATATGGAACGCTACCAAGGCCATCAGGCAGCGACGATATTGGGTATCGGTCAGCGTGAGCATGTGAGTCCTTTTTTGGCTTGCGAGGGGTGAGGGAACCCTCGTGGGATCAAGGAGCTGAAGCGGCGCCGTAGTGTACAGGAAAGCCGGTGCCCCTGCCCAATCGAGAAATGCCAAGGCCCACCAGGATTAAAGCTCATGGTGGGCCTTCAGTAACGCTCTGGGGACTTCTGTTTGATTAACTTAGGCGAGCCTTATGCGCATCGCCGACGTTTCGGTGGACCATGGTTTCTTGTACGTCTTGCAAGCTGGCCGGGTCGTCGATTGTCGAGGGCATGGCAAACTCTTCCCCATCGGCAATCGTCCGCAATAGCTTGCGCAAGATCTTGCCCGAGCGGGTCTTGGGCAGGCGTGAAACCACCAGCACCTGCTTGAAGGAGGCAACCGCGCCGATCTTGTCACGAACCAAAGAGACGAGCTCGCGTTCAAGCATGTCGATGTCACCGTCAAAGCCATCCTTGGGGATCACCAGGCCCAGCGGCACTTGCCCCCTCAGATCGTCATGGATACCAATGACAGCACACTCGGCAACGGCCGTATGAGAGCCGACGACCTCTTCCATCTCTCCTGTAGAGAGCCGGTGACCAGCAACGTTGATAACGTCATCGGTACGTCCCATCACGAACAGATAACCGTCCTGGTCGATATAGCCAGCGTCTCCTGTCAGATAATAGCCGGGAAACGCTGCCATGTAGGCGCCGTGGAAGCGTTTCGGGGCACGCCAGATCCCTGCCAGGCAGCCCGGTGGCATGGGCTCTTGTATAACTACACTCCCCTGCTCGCCGGGAGCGGCAGGCTCGCCACTCCTGTCCAGGATCTGGACGTCGAAGCCAGGCACAGGAACAGTTGCCGATCCTGCCTTGACGGGCATGGGATCGAGTCCCTGGAGATTGGCGGCGATAGGCCATCCCGTCTCTGTCTGCCACCAGTGGTCGATGACTGGCACCTTCAACAGATCATCAAGCCAATGGAAGGTAGGCGGATCGAGACGCTCTCCGGCCAGGAACAAGGTTCTAAGACAGGAAATATCATAGTTCTTCAACAGTACGCCGTCGGGGTCTTCTTTCTTGATGGCGCGAAAGGCTGTCGGAGCCGTAAAGAAGGCTTTGACTCGATACTCTGAAATCAGCCGCCAAAAGCTGCCGGCATCCGGTGTCTTTACGGGTTTCCCTTCGTAGATAACTGTGGTGCAGCCATATATCAAAGGGGCATAAACGATATAGGAATGCCCGACGACCCACCCCACGTCCGAGGCAGAGAAAAATACCTCTCCCGGTTTCATGCCATAGATGCGATCCATGGAGTAGTGCAAGGCAACGGCATGGCCGCCATTGTCACGAACGACCCCTTTGGGTTTGCCGGTAGTACCTGAGGTGTAAAGGATATAAAGCGGGTCGGTTCCCCGGACGGAAACACAGTCTACCATCTCGGCGGAGCTAACCAGGCCCTGCCAGTCATGATCCCTGTCCCCGAGCTCTGCCCTAGCCTGATCACGCTGCAGGATGATACACGCCGTCGGCTGATGATGGCTTTGGGCCAGTGCCTGATCCAGGATCGGCTTGTAAGGAAGAATACGGTCGACCTCGATCCCACAAGAGGCGGCGATCACGACGCGAGGCTCGGCATCATCGATGCGTACTGCCAGTTCATGAGCGGCGAACCCTCCGAAAACCACCGAATGCACGGCTCCCAGTCGAGCGCAGGCATACATGGCGATCAACGCTTCCGGGACCATGGGCATATAGATGACCACGCGGTCGCCCTTGCCCACACCCAAACTGGCCAGTGCACCGGCAAACCTGGCCACGTCGTCGCGCATTTCGCGGTACGTCAGGGTACGACGTTGTCCGGCTACCGGAGAATCCCAGTGAATCGCAGGCTGTTCGCCACGCCCACTTTCCACATGATGATCCAGCGCCACGTAACATGTATTCATTTCACCGTCGTCGTACCAGCGGGCGTGGTTCTGTTCATCATGGCTAAGTATGGTCTCTGGCAGCCTAAACCAAGGAATACGCTTAGCCTGCTCTTTCCAGAAAGCGTTAGGTTGCTCGATGGAGCGCTGGTGCTCGGCATGGTACGCGCGCATGGTTTTCCTACGTAATTATGATTGTCGGCGGAATGGGCTCACTAACTGAGCGGAGAACTATTGTTGACACTTTAGTGGAAAGCACGACATTTTCCGCTATACCAAAGGCTAAATATGACGAAAAGCCTTATGTAAGGAGAGCCTGTGAACCTTGGCGGGAACGAAATTGTCGACAATGCATGTAACGTTTCGTTTATTTAGCAGCAAAAAGTTATGTATTAGCGTTTAGCGCTTTACTGGCAAGGATTGGCGAAGTGCTTGAAGGTTCGCTAAATCAGAAGAGAGAGAAGGTTAGATTTCAAAGACCACATAAAGGGTACTTCCGATAGCTGCCATGAGGCATTGTTCTCCTCTTCGCCGTCGAGTCACGATGATGGTTAGCAAGCAGTCAACGTTGCGTGGAGTATCGTTACCCTTAGGAGACGTAACATGAGCACCCGTCAGCCCGCCACACAACTCCTGGATAAAGGCGACGGCGCTATTACGCATGCCACCAACCTCCTCAAGGCCATGGCCAACGAGAACCGCTTGCGTATTCTGTGCCTGCTCGACGATTCGGAATTATCTGTCTCTGAACTGAATGCCAGGTTGGCTCTGAGTCAGTCAGCTCTTTCGCAGCATCTAGCCATCTTGCGCCGCGAAGGATTGGTAGCGACGCGCCGCTCATCCCAAACGATCTATTACTCATTACAAGGCAAGGAATCCCGTGCTGTGATCGAGATCCTTGCCGATCTTTACGCTCTGTGAGCTGCTTTGCTGCAACACGACATTAGCTTGGCTTTGTTCGCGAGGGCCAAGGTATGGACAAGCCCATTACAAGCGAATCCTAGCGGCGCTGCCAGCGGCTGGCATCCACTACCTCGACCAACCGCTGCACACCGCGCTCTATGCCTAGCGAAACTGCTTTGCCCAAGCGCTCGGATAATCCTCGGCGCTTTTCCAGAGACAACAGGATTACTCGCGCCTGCTTCATGCGCTCAAGTAAATAGGCTTCACTGGTGCCTACCTCATCTACGAGTCCGTTCTCCACGGCTTCACTGCCATACCAGATCTCGCCGGTGGAAACAGCCTCAATATCAAGGTGAGGCCGGCGCTGGCCCACGAAGCGCTTGAAGAGCTGGTGCGTATTTTCCAGATCTTCCAGAAACTTCTCACGGCCCTCATCGGTGTTTTCACCCAGCACCGTCAGCGTGCGCTTGTACCGACCTGCCGTCAGCAGTTCGACATCGATATCATGCTTCTTCAAAAGGCGATGCACATTGGGTAGTTGGGCGACAACGCCGATCGAACCAATGACCGCAAAAGGTGCGGCCCGTAATCTGTCGCCACAGCAGGCCATCAGATAGCCTCCACTGGCAGCGACCTTGTCGATACATACGGTAGTGGTCACCCCCGCATCACGCAGCCGGTCGAGCTCAGCAGCGGCCAAGCCATACGCATGAACCAGGCCACCTGGTGACTCAAGGCGAATGACGACTTCGTCGCCCTGTTCCACTACGCCCAGCAATGCGGAGACTTCCTGAGAAAGCCGTGAGGTTGCAGATGCCTTGATATCGCCGTGAAAATCAATGACCCAAACAGATGCAGGACCTTTACCTTCGGCGTCCCTGGCCTGTGCTTCTTTCTTGTCGTCTTTCCTGAACCCTTTCAGCGCCGCCTTGCGCTGTTTTTTGCCCATGCGCGCCAAGCGGAGACGGCGCTGCCTGGACCGGTAGCGATCATTGAGTTCTTCGATACGAAGCTTGCTGCGCTCCACATTGCCTTTTGATCGCGTCATCGCCACGATGAACAGTCCCGCTACGATGACGAACGTAGCTACCTGGGCCAGAAACATGCCGTAATCGGCAAACCAGTCGTTCACACTTCCCTCCGTTTTCCTGTCGTCCTGATCAAAATTATTTCGATACCGCTGGGCAGGCTTGATTCAAACGGTTGTTTTAAATACTCTCGCACATGAACTACCTAACAGAATCAAAGGGCACCTCAATGGCCGATAGCGCTACCGTCATCGAAAGTCTCAAGTCTCGGTTCGATCCTGATGCCGCACAAGGCATGGATGACATATTCCAATTCAACATCAGCGATGCCGAGAACTATTACCTAGTCGTGCAGGACGGCACCATGGATGTTCACCAAGGTGAGCACGACGACCCCTCCGTGACCCTGTCTACTGACTCCAGCACACTCAAAGGGGTCATGAATGGTGACATCAACGGTATGCAGGCCTTCATGTCAGGAAAACTGAAAGCTAGCGGAAACCTCATGCTTGCTACCAAGCTGACCAACCTCTTTCCGAGCAGATAACCGCAACGGTGCGAGGTGCGACGATAGCAGGGCTCAGCGGACGCCAACCGACTTGAGATGGGTCTCGATCAAATCCCGCGATATCGAATACAGAGGCGGCAACTGGGGCAGATGGCGGGGAGAGAACCAGGCAGCATCGGCAATCTCGATGCCATCGATCGCAATGCGCCGGCTCGCCGCTTCCGCGAAATACCCCAACATCAAAGAATGCGGAAACGGCCAGGACTGACTTCGATAATAGGCAACCCGGCCGACATGCACTCCCACCTCCTCGAACACTTCACGTCGCACGGCATCCTCTGCGCTTTCTCCTGGCTCGATGAATCCCGCCAATGTCGAATAACGACCAGGGGGAAACCGTGGACTACGCGCCAGTAGCAAGTCTTCTCCGTAGGTCACCAAGGTGATGATGCATGGAGATATGCGCGGATAGTTACGAAGGCCACAGGCTGGGCATTGCACCGCGAATTCGGTCTCGATGCGCTGCATCAACGTACTGCAACGGCCACAGAACCGGTGATCGCGCTGCCAGGTAGCCACCTGCAAGGCGGTCGATATCAATACGGACTGTGAACCAGGCAATTGGGCGAGCCATTCTCTAGCCGGCAACCAATTGGCCTCACCTTCCTCGACGTTCAGAGCAACGGGCTCATCGTTCCAGAAGCCGAGAGGCTGTGCGTGATCTGGCCAGCGCGCTACGCTTGACAATATTCCCGGCTCATCGCCCGGCGCGATGGTACCCTGATTCCCAATCCGGACAAGCAAGCCTCCGGAGTAATCTTCTAACGAGGGAAGTTCGCGGCGAAACATCAGTGCACTGCCTGCCCAGCTTCTTCCTGCTGCCAGCCAGCCAACTTGTCCCACTGGCACTGACCGCTTTTCTCACGAATCTTGGCCAGTTTGGCGTGATGTGCCGCAAGCTCAGCCTCGCTGAGTCGCGTTACGGCCAGGGTCGGCCGGTCCACGGCCAAACGCCGAATGCCACTGGTCGTCCCGTTCTCGGTACCTGCATCCCGCGCTTCCGCATCGAGTAGCAGAGCCGTCTGCCCCCCGGTCATGGCGAGATAGACATCGGCCAAAATCTCGGCGTCCAACAATGCACCGTGCAGCACCCGGTGGCCGTTATCGATTTCGTAGCGCTTACACAGGGCATCCAGGCTGTTGCGTTGCCCCGGGTGCTTGTCGCGAGCAAGCTTCAGCGTATCGAGGACACCACAGTGGCTGGCAACCGGCCCCAGGCGGGGATCGCCACGCTTCGCATGCAGCATCTTGAACTCGTGATCGATGAAGCCTACGTCGAATGCCGCGTTATGAATGACCAACTCGGCGCCGCGAATGAAATCCCAGAACGCATCGGCAATTTCGGCGAAACGTGGCTCATTGGCAACACGCTCATTGGTGATGCCGTGAATCCCGATGGCTTCCGCTTCGATCTCCCGCTCGG
The DNA here is from genome assembly GCF_000378505.1 of Modicisalibacter luteus DSM 23508. GTDB lineage: Bacteria > Pseudomonadota > Gammaproteobacteria > Pseudomonadales > Halomonadaceae > Modicisalibacter > Modicisalibacter luteus. The sequence continues at coordinate 211,264 of NZ_KB899991.1, forward strand.
GGTTGATGTACTGATGATAGGTGCGCCCCGTCAGACGTCGATTGATGACCTCGACAGCCCCGATTTCGATGAGACGATGGCCTTCCTTTGGGTCGATGCCCGTAGTCTCGGTATCCAGAACAATTTGGCGCATGCTGTAATCCGTAGAATCCTGTTAATTCTGGGCGACCTTGGCGGCATCTATGGCCTCATTGGCCAACGTGTCGGCGCGTTCATTGCCGGGATGGCCGCTATGGCCTTTCACCCAATGCCAGTTCAATTCGTGCTTACGGGTCTCTTCGAGTAGCTCCCGCCATAACTCAGCATTTTTTACCGGCTGTTTTGCTGCAGTTTTCCAGCCCCGCTTCTGCCAGCCGTGAATCCATTCGGTGATGCCTTTGCGCACGTATTGGGAGTCGGTGTACAACTCGACCCGGCAAGGCCGCTTGAGCTCGCGTAGTGCCATGATGGCCGCCATCAACTCCATGCGGTTGTTGGTGGTCATGGGCTCGAAACCGTTGAGCGTCTTTTCGTGTTGCCCGGAACTCAATATGGCCCCCCACCCTCCTGGACCCGGGTTTCCCCGACAGGCGCCGTCGGTATAAATAATCACGTCGGGGAGCGTCTTGTCATTCAACCTCTGTCAACCTCTCGCGTTCATGCTCGGTCACGATGCGTGGAGAGTTGCCTAGCAGCGAACGCCCAACGGCCGTAGCCGGCAGCCGCGGCCTGACTACCCTGGCCCATTGGACCCGGCGTCGTGCGCGTATCATGTATGTATCGCCCAATGGCAGGTTGTGGCGTCGCCCGAAAGACTCGAGCGAAGCATTGCGGGGCAAACTGCCAGGCATCCTGAAGCCGCAGTAGTCTACCCTTTCGATCTCGAAGTCGACAAACGCCAACCAGTCCTTGAGACGCCCAGGCGTTCGCCAACGACCCCGCCATGGCAGGGTATCCCGTGGCTTCAGCCAAGGCCGATTCAGGCCCTCCACACCCAGGGGCGACCAACCGAAGATAATGACGTAACCGTCATCGGCGACGACGCGAGTCGCTTCCTGTAATAACCGATGAGGCTCCGGCACGATTTCAAGAAGATGATGAATGACAACCAGAGACAGACAGTCATCGGGAAGTGCCAAGCGGTCGGTTGGGCAGACCAGGCAGGAAGAGTCTTCTGCCAATTCTCGAGTCGGCGCCCAGCACAGCGAATGCCGGATCGGGCACATATCGGTCAGACGAGGTGCCATTCCCATATGCAGGCTGTGAGCACCGAACAACCGCTCGCATACGGGTCCAAGGCATGCCCGTTCAGCTTGCCAGTGGGCTCGTCCGGTCGGTGATGACCAGTAACGGCGTCCTTCCTCGACCAACTGAGGCAGCGATTGGATAATATTCGAATTTGACACAGCGCTTCGATCCCCCCAAGGTTGTGCCATTTGCCCAGCCTGGGTTCAGGCCGATTCCACTATACTACGGCATGTAGCGTCCTGGCTGGCGATAACCGCGCTGAGGAATTATCGATCCATGATGAGCGTGATACCGATTCCCGCTTTCAATGATAACTATATCTGGCTATTACTACAGGACAACTCCCATGAGGTAGCTGTCGTCGATCCCGGCGATGCACGTCCGGTCATCGATTATCTGGAGCGCGAGGGTCTGCAGCTTACTACGGTGTTGGTAACACATCATCATCATGACCACACTGGCGGCTTGGCGGAACTCGCAAAACGCTACTCTCTTCGTATCATCGGTCCGGATAATCCACAGATCAAGGAGATCGATGAACACGTTGGGGAAGGCGATTCATGCCGTGTCCTGGGGCGCCGCTTCGAGGTGATGGCCGTGCCCGGACACACGCTCGATCACATTGCCTTTTTTGCTGCGGGTACACCTTCATTATTGTTTTGTGGCGATACGCTGTTCTGTGGTGGATGTGGACGTCTTTTCGAAGGCTCACCGGAGCAGATGTATCATTCACTGACACGCCTGACCAAGCTGCCCGAGGATACGATGGTGTTCGCGGCGCATGAATATACCTTGGCCAATTTGCGCTTCGCTCAAGCCGCCGATCCCGACAATCCGGCACGCGACAGGCATCTTCAGGAATGTCAGAGGGCGCGTGAATCGAACCGAGCGACCCTGCCCAGCACTATCGGTCGTGAGCTGCAGATCAACCCGTTCTTGCGTGTCGACGACAAGCGCGTCCAGGCGACAGCGGCAGCCCAGGGTCAAAGTGATACCCCCCTTGCCACGTTCACGACATTGCGAGCCTGGAAAGACAATTTCTAGCTTCGAACAATCCAACCTTCGCTCACAAGGAATCGTCCTATGAGTGACCGATCGACCCGCCGCCAGGCCATAAGCCTGGCGAGCGGTTTCATATTGTCCCTGACGACACTGGCCAATACAGCGCAGGCACAGCCTGAGCCCCCCACCGCTCCCTTCTGGGATGCCCTGTTACTGGAAACTGCCACGCAAGGCGATATCTGGCAGCGTTTACGCGACAATTTCCAGTGGCAGGTTGATACTCAGGAGCCTCGGGTTCAGGAATGGATCGACTATTACCGTCAACGTCCGGGTAACGTTACGGCAATCGCCGAACAGGCCCGCCCTTGGCTTTACTGGGTAATCAGTGAGCTGGAAAGACGTAATATGCCAGCTGAACTCGCCCTGCTGCCCTTCATTGAAAGCGCTTATGATCCGGCTGCGCGTCACCCCGGCGGAGCAACGGGCATGTGGCAACTGATGCCAGGCACCGGCGATGCGCTCGGATTACGACGGGACTGGTGGTATGACGGCCGCCTCGATGTTATCGCCTCGACCAAGGCAGCCCTCGATTATCTTCAGCAGCAGGCGGACCGTTGGTACGACGGTGATCTGGAACTTGCCCTGGCGGCCTACAATGCCGGACCGGGAAGGGTGAATCAGGCGAGACGCGAGGCCGTGGCACGGGGCAAACCTGGTGACTACTGGCACCTGCACCTACCCAACCAGACCATGGATTATGTTCCCAAACTGCTGGCCTTATCCCGCCTGATTGCCAAGCCGAGCCGCTACGGCATTGCCTTGCCTAGCATCCCCAACCAGGCGGTATTCGCACGCGTTTCCATAGACGGGCAGTTCGACCTGGCCCAAGTGGCTGATTTGGCGGATGTCAGTCTTACACGTCTCAAGGCGCTCAATCCTGGGCTCCTCCGTGGCAGTACCCTTCCCGAGGATTCTCCAGACCTACTGATACCGCGAGCCGCCAAAGAGACTGTCACAGAGGCCTTGCTAGAGCAAAGCCAGGTCACAACGCGCTGGGCACAGTATCGCGTACGCCGCGGCGACACGCTGTCAGTTCTGGCATCGCGTTATTCCGTTTCGGTACCGGAATTGCGTAGACATAACAACCTGCGTAGCGACGTGATCCGTGTTGGGCAGGTATTGCGCATTCCCGACGAGGCGAGTGACAGCGCGCTGGCATCGGCCACAAATGGCGAGCAACGAGTCGTGCAGGTTCGTGCCGGAGATAGCCTTTCGCGTATTGCGGCAAGGCATGACGTCACAACAGCCGACCTCATCCGGTGGAACCAATTGGATACCGATCAGTATTTACAACCCGGCCAGCTGCTGACACTTTATTCTCAGTAAATCAGCTCGTTCGAGCCGGACTGTAAAAGGAAGTGTCATGTCGCGTATCGTTAAGGCTGCCCTGACGGCAGTGATCTTGTCATTGCCGGGTGTCACGCTGGCAGCCATGGCTCAGGAGACTCCTACCGTACACGCCCTCGCCATGTACGATGAGCCTGAGTTACCTGCGGGCTTTGATCACTTCGCCTATGTTAACCCTGAGGCTCCGGTAGGCGGGGAACTGGTGCGTGCAGCCACTGGCAGCTTCGACTCGACCAATCCTTTCATCGTCAAGGGAACCCCCGCCAGTGGGCTCATGGAGATTTATGACACCCTGATGGTGCAGAACCCGGACGAGCCATTCACCATGTATGGCCTGCTTGCTGAAGGCGTACGCCTGGATCCGGACCGCCGCTGGATGGAGTTCGACCTGCACCCCGAGGCGCGGTTCCACGACGAGACGCCAGTACGCGCCTCGGACGTTGTCTTCAGCTTCCGCCTACTGCGCGATGAAGGCGCTCCCTTCTATGCTGCTTATTACGCTGATGTGACGTCTGCACAGGCCATCGATGAAGATACTGTCCGCTTCGATTTTGCAGAGGATAATTCACGCGAGCTGCCACTGATCCTCGGTCAACTGCCTATCCTTCCGGAGCACTACTGGAAAGGCCGCGACTTCGCGACACCTACCCTCGACCCGCTGCTGAGCTCAGGCCCCTATCGTATCGCCGAGGTCGACCCAGGACGACGCATCGTCTATGAGCGCGTCGGCGACTACTGGGGCAAGGATCTGCCAGTAAACCGTGGGCGTCACAACATCAAGCGCTTGATCTTCGACTATTATCGCGACCAGACGGTGGCACTGGAGGCATTCAAGGCAGGTAATCTGGACATGCGTGTCGAATCCAGTGCGCGCAATTGGGCCACGGCGTATGACTTTCCAGCCGTCGAGCAGGGACATGTCAAAAAACTGCTGATTCCCGATGGGCAACCTGCGGGTATGCAAGCCTTCGTCATGAACTTGCGCCGTGACAAGTTCAAGGATGCCCGCGTTCGGGAAGCGTTTAACCTGGCTTTCGATTTCCCTTGGCTGAACGACAACCTGTTTTACGGCGCCTACGAACGAACGCACAGCTACTTCGAAAACTCCCCCATGGCGGCAGAAGGCCTGCCCAGCGACGGCGAGCTGGCCCTGCTCGAGCCCTACCGTGACCAGTTGCCCGAAAACGTCTTCAAAAAATCGCTCCCGATTGAACACCCGCAAGACCTGCGTCCGCGTCTGCGTGAGGCGCTGGGCTTGCTGAGGAACGCCGGCTATGAAGTGCATAACGGCGAGCTGGTCAACCGCAAGACCGGGGAGCCCTTCACGCTTGAAATCTTACTCTACGATGCGCAGTTCGAGCGCATCGTACAGCCATTGCTGACCAACCTCGAGCGAATCGGAGTACAAGGCAAGATCCGTATCGTCGACGTCAACCAGTACTTGAATAGGCTGCGTAATTTCGATTACGACATGATCGTGGGAAGTTTTCCGCAGTCAGCCAATCCCGGTAACGAGCAGCGCGAATACTGGACCACGCCGTATGCCGACCAACCCCAGAGCCGCAACCTCATTGGTTTGAAAAACCCGGTGATCGATGCGCTCGTGGAGCAGCTCATTCGTGCCCATACCCGTGAGGAACTGGATACAGCTGCGCAAGCACTCGATCGGGTATTGCGCTGGGGGTTCTATGTGATCCCGCAATACCACCTTGCAGCAACGCGTGTGGCCATCTGGGACAAGTACGGCTACGCCGACCCCTTCCCCGAGTATAACCTGGACCTGTCGGCCTGGTGGGTCGACCCCGAGCGCGCCAAGGTCATTAATCAACGCCAGCATGGCGGCCGCTGAACCGGAGATTCGTCATGGCTGCCTATGTTCTACGTCGCCTGCTGCTGATGATTCCCACCCTGCTGGGGATCATGTTGTTGAATTTTGTGATCGTGCAGGCAGCCCCTGGCGGCCCCATAGACCAGATCCTGGCGCGCTACCAGGGGTTGGATAGTGCCGCCAGTACACGGATGAGCGGTGGCGGTGGCGATACAACGGGCGGGGCTGAGTCACGTGGGTCACGAGGTGTCGACCCACGTTTCATCGCAGCACTCGAGGAGCAGTTTGGCTTTGATGAGCCGGCACATGTCCGATTCATGAATATGATTGCCGATTACGTAACCTTCGATTTCGGCACCAGTTTTTTTCGGGATCGCCCCGTCATCGATCTGATGATCGAACGACTTCCCGTTTCGATTTCGCTCGGGCTATGGACGACCCTGCTGGTCTACTTAATCTCGATCCCGCTGGGGATCCGCAAGGCGCTGCATCACGGCTCGAAATTCGATGTCTGGACGTCGGGGTTGGTCATTGTCGGTTATGCCATCCCCGGTTTTCTATTCGCGATTTTGCTCATTGTCCTCTTTGCCGGTGGCAGCTACTGGGATGTTTTCCCGCTACGCGGCCTGACCTCGCCCTACTTCGATGAATTGAGCCTGATAGGTAAAATCGGTGATTACTTCTGGCACATTACGCTGCCGGTAGTGGCCGCGGCCATTGGCAGTTTTGCGACGCTAACCATGCTGACCAAGAACAGCTTTCTCGACGAGATCCACAAGCAATACGTGCTCACTGCTCGGGCCAAGGGAGCCAGCGATAGCAAGGTGCTTTATGGGCACGTCTTCCGCAACGCAATGCTAATCATCATTGCCGGACTGCCTTCGGCCCTGGTGGGAATCTTCTTTACCGGTGCGCTGCTGATTGAGGTCATTTTCTCGCTCGACGGGCTAGGCCTGCTCGGCTTCGAAGCCGTCATGCAACGCGATTATCCGGTCATTTTCGGAACGCTGTATCTCTATACGCTGATCGGGCTGATACTCAAGCTTATTTCCGACTTGACCTATGTATGGGTCGATCCACGTATCGACTTCGAAACGAGGGACTCCTGATCCATGCTATCGCGTTTTCAGTCAGGCCTATCTCCGATCACCAGGCGACGTATCGCAGTCTTTCGAGGCAACCGCCGGGCGCGATGGTCGCTCTGGCTCTTCGTGCTTTTTTTCGCGATCAGCCTAGGCGCAGAACTCATCGCTAACGACAAGCCTATTCTCTTGCAATATCAGGATCGTTGGTACACACCGCTGTTCGTCGATTATCCAGAGACCGAATTTGGGGGGTTTCTGCCCACCAAGGCTGATTACCGGGATGAGTTCGTCTATGACGAGATTGCCGCTAATGGATGGATGCTCTGGCCACCCATTCCTTTCAGCTATGATACGCTGGATCGCAACCTTTCCCACCCTGCCCCCTCGCCGCCAACCTGGCGGCATTGGCTGGGTACCGACGATCAGGGCCGCGACGTCTTGGCCAGGGTCATCTATGGTTTTCGGCTCTCGGTCATCTTCGCACTGGTATTGACCGCCGGGTCGCTGGTACTTGGTGTACTCGTTGGGGGCATTCAGGGGTACTTCGGTGGCAAGATCGACCTGATCGGCCAGCGCTTTACGGAAATCTGGGCCGGATTACCCGTGCTTTTCCTGCTGATCATTCTGGCAAGCCTGGTCGAACCCAATCTTTGGTGGCTACTGGGCATCATGCTGCTCTTCTCATGGCTGGGGCTCGTGGATATCGTACGAGCGGAATTTTTACGGGCACGCAATCTGGAGTACGTACGCGCCGCTCGCGCGCTAGGATTGCCGTCCTATCTGATCATGTGGCGACACGTCTTGCCCAATGCCATGGTCGCTACCTTGACCTTCGTTCCCTTCCTGTTCACGGGCGCGATCACTACCTTGACCGCGTTGGATTTCCTGGGCTTCGGCTTGCCGCCCGGCTCTCCCTCGCTGGGTGAGTTGGTCGCCCAAGGTAAGAATAATCTTCAGGCTCCCTGGCTGGGGATTACTGCCTTCATCACCCTGAGTCTGATGCTGTCTCTGCTGGTGTTCATCGGCGAAGGCTTACGCGATGCCTTCGATCCACGGCATATCCTCGCCCCCATGCAACCGGATACCGAAACGTCCATGGCGCCGCTCACCAAGGAGCCTGCCGATGAGCGCTGACACCGTATTCTCATTGAATCGCTTTAGCATCGCCTTCGGAAACATGACCGTGGTCGAGGACCTTTCTCTTGAAATTCGTCGTGGCGAAACATTGGCGCTGGTAGGCGAGTCCGGTTCCGGCAAGTCGGTCAGTGCCTTGGGCGCCATGGGACTGTTGCCAGAGAGTGCGCGTGTGACCGGTGAGCGTCGACTTTCAGATGTCGATCTTTCACAGCTCAGTGCGAAGGACTGGCAGCGGGTACGCGGCAATCAGGTCGGCTTCATTTTCCAGGAGCCAATGACCTCGCTGAATCCCCTGCACACCATTGCCAAACAGATTGGCGAAACGCTACGTCTTCACCAAGGGCTAACTAGCCGCGGAGCTCGCGAGCGCGTCCGTGAGCTGCTTGTGCAGGTAAAGTTGCCCAGGCCGGATGAATTACTCGATGCCTGGCCTCATCAACTCTCCGGGGGGCAGCGTCAGCGCGTCATGATCGCCATGGCTATTGCCAACCGCCCCAGACTGTTGATCGCGGACGAGCCAACAACGGCACTTGATGTGACGGTGCAGCAAGACATTTTGGCCCTACTGGCCGAACTCCGCGAGTTGCATGGTATGGCCCTGTTGTTCATCACCCATGATCTAAACCTAGTTCGTCGCCACGCCGACCGTGTCTGTGTTCTCTACCGTGGCCAGGTGCAGGAAAGCGGATCTGTCGAAGAGGTCTTCCAGCGGCCCAAGAGCGCATATACGCGCGCGCTGCTGGATGCCGAGCCGGAAGGGCGCCCCGTCGAGCTTCCCGATACGGCCTCCCCCTTACTCGAAGCCCGCGAACTGGAAGTGTCCTACGCGAGGCCCAAGCGCCTTTTTGCGCGGGGACGCGCTCCATTTATGGCTGTACAGCCGCTTAATCTACATGTGCAGCGTGGTGAGACTCTCGGCATCGTTGGCGAATCCGGCTCGGGCAAGACCACCTTGGCCATGGCGCTGCTACGTCTGACAGGCTCGACAGGCCAGATCGCCTTCGATGGGGAACGTATCGATAACCTCAAGGGCAATGAGTTGCGTAAGCGGCGTGGTAACTTCCAAGTCGTTTTTCAGGACCCATTTGGCTCGCTGTCGCCACGCATGCCTGTCGCCGATATTGTCAGCGAGGGACTGCGCTTCCATTACCCCGATCTGGACGATAACGAAGTCAGCCAACGTGTCACGAGAGCGCTTCATGAAGTCGGGCTGCCTGCCGATTGTACCGCTCGATATCCGCATGAGTTCTCGGGAGGCCAACGTCAACGTATCGCGGTCGCACGAGCTATTATTCTGGAACCGCAGCTGCTGGTTCTCGATGAGCCCACGTCGGCTCTTGATCGGACTGTTCAGAAGCAATTGATCGAGTTACTGCGTGACCTCCAAGCCCGGCGAGGCTTGAGCTACCTCTTCATCAGTCACGACTTGGCAGTAGTCCGTGCCATGGCGCATCGTGTCATTGTTCTCAAGGATGGCGCTGTTATCGAACAAGGTAGTTGCGAGCAAGTGCTGCATGCCCCTCGCAGTGAATATACACAAGCGTTGGTCGATGCAGCGGGTCTGACCATTTAGTTCGAATTACAGAAACTTGCTTACTACCTACTGAAGAATTCATCCTTTCTTTTTGTGTTCAAATAATAGATAACGGTATAAATCAAAAGGCATCAATCTCTTCCTGCCTCAGCATCCGGCACTCGCCAGGTTCAAGATCGGGGTCCAGAGCCAAAGGGCCAATCGATTCCCGATTCAGCGTTTCGACTCGGTTCCCTATCGCGGCAAACATCCGCCGGACCTGATGGTATTTGCCTTCCGTAATGCTGACTCGAACCTCATAGGGCCCAAGAATATTCAAGACCGCAGGCTGTGTCGGCTTATCCTCCCCATCCAGCAAGATGCCTTCTGCAAACGCTGTCACGGCTCTCTCGGCCGCCTCCCCCTGAAGTGGCTCAGCCAACCTCGCCAAATAGACCTTATCGCACTTCGCTCGGGGCGACGTGACTCGGTGTGACCACTTGCCGTCGTCAGTCAGCAGTACCAGGCCGGTCGTATCCACATCTAGCCGCCCTACTGGGTGAAGGCGTTCCACCTTGGGCACATCGATCAGCTCAAGGACAGTCGGGTAAATACCTGGGCGCGTGGTGCACTCCACGCCCAGCGGCTTGTTCATCATGAGATAACGAAAGCCGACCAATTCGAGCCGCTCTCCTAGCCACCGAACATCGTTAGTTGCATCGACCTGTGTGGCTGGATTCTTGACGATCTCACCATCGACGGTCACTTCTTCACGATGAAGCGCTTTCTTGGCCAGGCTACGTGTCAGCTCTGTGGTTTCGCTAAGTAACTTATCCAGGCGCATCAGCATTCCACCGTGAAACGATCGGCATCCATCCAGGCCGGGAACTTTTCTCGGAACTGGTTCAGGGCCACAAGATCAAGCTCACCAGTCCGCATGAAAGGCATATCGCGCTGTTCATCGATCAGCGTCTCGCCCTTGAAATCGACCAACATGGAATCGCCTGCATAGGCCAACTTTTTGGCATCCTCACCGACCCGATTGACGCCGACCACATAACAAAGATTTTCGACGGCGCGTGCCTGCAACAGCGTTCGCCAGGGCTGCCGCCGCGGGGCCGGCCAATTGGCGACACACACCAAGGCATCGTACTCAAAATGTTCATCTACGCCAGGCTGCTGCCGCAGCCAGACCGGAAAGCGCAGGTCGTAGCAGACCGAGAGCAATAGGCGGAAGCCTTTGAGTTCCACGATAACGCGCTGATGGCCCATCCCGTAGCGTTCGTGTTCACCAGCCATACGGAACAGATGGCGCTTATCGTAATGGGTCACTTGTCCGTCTGGCGTTGCCCAGATCATGCGGTTGTAGTACTCGCCGCCATCAAACACTGCCACGCTTCCCGTAACGACACACTGGCGCTGTGCCGCTTGGTCACGCATCCATGCCACACTCTGGCTACGCTCCATGGGCTCGGCCATTTCACGCGAGTTCATGGTAAACCCGGTAGCGAACATCTCCGGTAATACGATCAGATCGGTCTCGTTACTGCTTATGTCTCCCAACTGCGCCTCGAGCTGACGGCAGTTCGTAGTCGGATCTTCCCAGTGCAAATCGGGCTGCACCAGCGTGACACGCAACTTGCTCATTTCATCTCCTAGCCGTGGGTAACCACGGGCTTATGCCTTTACCGACAAGCCTAACCGATGGCGGCCTCTCCCTGCAGCTAGAGGTAGGAAATGATGTTACATTAGCTGCCGATCTTCTCTGGAAGCCGCCATGAGTGAACCTGCATCACCGGACAAGCAAGCCACACAAGGCGTTATCTTCGGGCTCACCGCTTACGTGATGTGGGGCTGTTTTCCCCTGTTTTTTGCTATGTTCGAGGGCATTCCCGCCTGGGAAGTTCTAATACACCGCATACTCTGGTCATGTGTTTTTCTGGCTGGCCTGATTAGCTTATTGCGACGCTGGTCTCCCGTGAATGACGCGCTTGCCCACCCAGGGCGACTAGGGCGCGTTCTCGCCTGTGCCTTGCTGATCGGGTTCAATTGGGGCGTATATATCTATGCCGTTGAAACACGCCATGTGTTCCAGGCCAGCCTGGGGTACTTCCTCACGCCGCTGATCAATGTTCTGCTGGGCATGGTCGTGCTCAAGGAGCGCATGGAGAAGCTGCAGGGCATCGCTGTTGGCTTGGCTACGGTAGCCATAGCCATTCAGTTGGTGCTGCTGGGGGAGTTGCCGTGGATCACCCTGACACTGGCAATCTCTTTCGGTACCTATGGGCTGCTTCGCAAGCAGGTACCGCTGGATGGTCTGTCGGGCCTGTTCGTCGAGACGCTATTGCTATTGCCGCTCGGCTTGGTGGCTATCACCTGGTTGACCGCTGTCGGGGGTTCTCATTTCCTGGCCGATAATAGCCAGGCCACGCTATTGCTGATTGCCAGTGGCGTCATTACCGCTCTTCCCCTGATGGCTTTTGCCGGTGCGGCTCGCCGGCTGCGGCTCGCCACGGTTGGCTTTCTGATGTACATCAACCCTACCTTGCAGTTTTTCATCGCACTGCTGGTATTCCGTGAGCCACTGACACCTACGCAACTCGCTTCCTTCATCTTGATCTGGATCGGCCTGGCGCTATATTCCTACTCGGCCTGGCAAAGCCGACCCCGTGTGGGATCGGCGCCAAAATCGGCCTGACACCGCCCTCGTGTCAACTGCCGCACGCATCCACCGGAGTCATTTCTACCTCCCCGACGCATGCCAACCTGTCGATCAACGACGCCAGGACACGTAGTGTGGGCGCCTGACACTGCCACAGCGATTCATCGGGGCCCAGCAGCAGCGCTTCACGATGCATTTCGGCCGCCGGGTCGTCACTGCGGTCTTCCAGACGCTCAAGCCCCAGCCCCTGCATATCATCTATCTCGATGCCAGGAAGCAGCAACACACAATTGCGCACACCTTCGGCATTCAGCGCGATCCGCCGGCTATTAGACGGAATCCGCCACATCGAGAGTCTCAAGCGACTTATATAACGCTCGGCGATGACTTCGGGACATTTCGCTAGCCAGTCGGACGCGAGCCGGCCGTTGATCCTGCGGTCCTGACATGCTGCATTGGCGTGCGAATACAAAAAGCCGCTGCGCTGAACCATCCAGTCGAGGGCCTCATCCAGTGGCACTCCGTCTTCCCGGGTATGCACCATTTCGCGGCGGGATACGGCATTTCTGACTGTCGTCAGTTTTAGGCCACACACGGCGGCAATCTCGACGACACTCAACCCGTCGGTCGAATGTAGAATCGGTAGGTCGATGGACGGCGACAACCCGACATGACGCTCCAGGCGCGCTCGCACCATGGCCAATCCAAGCAGGTGCAACAACCGGCCAGGAACAGGCGCGCCCTGAGCCTCTGCCAAGCTACGCGCCATGGCCACGAAGTTGATGAAGTCTTCCAGCGATGCCGATTCAAGGTGGTGATGAATACTCAAATCGTCAGCCAACGCCCAACTGTGCAGAACATTGAGCGGTCCTCTCATGCGCCAAGCCAGGCTGGTCGCGCTCAAGGAGATTTCCTGCTCATTGTCGATGCCATTACATAATCGCAACAGCGGTGCTGCCATCGCCACGCTGGCCTGTTCGACCTCGGCTAACAGCGCACCGATCGCCAGCACGTCGCTTACTGCTTCGCCCAGAAACGGCTCTTGCAGCAAGACCAAGGGCTTCGATGTCCCTTTGTGCATGCTTGTGTACTCCCCTTGCGTATGCGCCGATGGCAGTCACTTAGGGCCGGACAAGCCGGGCTTGCCACCCTTGTGCTTATGTCGCCGTGATTGGCGAGCATCGGCTTTATAATCACGAATCTAAATGTTACCGAACTTAACGGCACGAAACAGGAAATCTTGAGGATGGGACCGGAAAAGCTCGTGCTATCTGGCTGACAGCGCGTCGGGAGAAGTTACGTGACCACCTTTTTAAGGCTTGGAGAAGGTAACCGACTCGTAAACCTCCCCATGCCTATTATTAGGTGGGGTTGATGAAAATGCGGTAGCCCGACGATTTAAGTAACTAGACTTTGGCAGGGCCAGTTCATGCACTAGGGCGACGGTTGAAGAATAAATTGTTATAATCTTATGCCTTTACCCTCATTCCGTCGTACGAGAGCTGGATGCTGAAGCGCTACTTCCCTATCCTTGAATGGCTGCCCGTCTATGATCGCCAGACGTTGAGCAGCGACTTGATTGCCGCTCTCATCGTCACCCTGATGGTGATTCCCCAGGCACTCGCCTATGCCCTGCTTGCGGGACTGCCCGCCATCGTCGGCCTGTACGCCAGTATCTTGCCTTTGTTCGCCTATGCCGTGTTCGGTACAAGCCGGACCCTGGCCATTGGCCCCATGGCCCTGGTATCGCTGATGACCGGCGCCGCCCTGATCGAAGTCGCGGCGCCAGGTAGCACCGTCTACCTAGAAGCCGCCATTACGCTTGCCTTTCTCACCGGAGTGATCCTTACCCTGATGGGGCTGTTTCGGCTGGGATTTTTCGCCAACTTTCTCAGCCATCCAGTGGTATCGGGCTTGCTCAGTGCATCAGGGGTGCTGATTGCTGCCAGCCAGCTGGCCGGATTGGCAGGGCTCGACGCTTCCGGGTTCACCCTGATTACGCAGTTGAGCAACTTGTTCAGTCATCTCGACGGGATTCATTGGCCAACGCTGGCCATAGGGCTGGTGTCTGTAACGCTACTACAGCTGTTTCGTCGCTCGCGTCCCCGTCTGAAGTCCTGGGGGATGAATGCACGATACGCCGATTTCCTGGTCAAGCTGGGCCCGCTGTTCGTCGTAGCGCTGACGACGGCGATCTGCTGGGCAGCGAACCTACCGGCCTTCGGTGTCGCTGTAGTCGGTGAAGTTCCGAGCCACCTGCCTCCCCTTGGCGTACCGTCATCCGACCTCGGCGTATGGCGTGACCTGCTCGTACCGGCACTGTTGATCGGCATCGTCGGCTTCATCGAGTCGGTCGCCCTCGCCCAGATGTTGGCAGCCAGGCGTCGGCAACGGATCTCCCCCGATCAGGAACTGATCGGTCTGGGGGTTTCTAATATTGCCTCCGCCGTGTCATCCGGCTTACCGGTAGTCGGTAGCTTGTCACGCACCGTCGTCAACTTCGATGCCGGCGCGCAGACCCCGGCGGCAGGAGCCTTCGCAGCCATCGGGGTCGCCTTCGTCACGCTTTACCTGACGCCACTGATTCGGTTTCTGCCCATCGCAACGCTGGCAGCGATCATCATCGTCTCGGCCTTGACGTTGATCGATATAAAGACATTGAAGCGGACCTGGCGCTATTCCTATGGCGATGCCGCCGCCATGCTGGCCACCATCGCGCTGACTCTGGTCCAAGGAGTCGAGGCCGGTGTCATTGCTGGCGTCGGTCTGTCGGTCGGTCTGTACCTCTACCGCACCAGCCGACCTCATAGCGCCCTGGTCGGGCGTGTTCCCGGTACCGAACACTTCCGCAACATTCAGCGCCATCAGGTCGAAAGCAGCGAGCGGGTTGCCCTGTTGCGAATCGACGAAAGCTTGTACTTCGCCAACGCGCGCTACCTGGAAGATACCGTTTATGGTCTGGTAGCCGAGCATCCGGAGGTCGACCATATGGTATTGATCTGCTCGGCGGTTAACCTCATCGATGCCTCAGCGCTAGAAAGCCTCGAAGCCATCAACCTAAGGCTCAAGGATTCTCAGGTCACCCTGCACCTGGCCGAGGTCAAGGGGCCAGTCATGGACCGGCTCAAGCATTCGGATTTTCTTCAACACCTGACCGGACAGGTATTCCTCAGCACTTACGCGGCATGGAGCGGACTTCGGCATGGCCATAGCCCTTCCTCTGGTTCCCGCGATCAAGGCCGTACTCCAGCGAAAAAGGACGCTGGGTGACAGTGGACGCTTCACTACGATAGCAACCGCCCGCGAGGAAGCCTCGACGATAATCACGCGGCGTCATACCGCGACGCTGGCGAAAGCATCGGTTGAAGTTCGACAGGTTCAAGAAGCCGGCCTGCTCGGCAATCACATAGACCGGCCAGTCCGATTCGACCAGCAGAATGCACGCTTCGCGCAGACGCAGTTCCACTAAATAGTCGCGAACGCCAATACCCATGTGCCGCGTGAACAGGCGATGCAGTGAGCGGGGCGAAAGATTCGCAACCTCACTCAACGTATCGATAGAGATTGGCTCCCGATATCTTTCGGCCAGAATATCGAGGATGCGTCGCAAGCGCTTCGGCGCGGTGTCCTGGGCAACCAGTCTCTCCCGCCCTCCCAAGACGCTGTACGACGAGTGCGCCAGCTCGGCCAGTACGGCTAACGTGGCCGACAGGCGTCTAAGAGAATCGTCCGAGAGCAGGTCCGCTTTATGCGCAAGCATGCTACGCACCCCATCGGCATTGAACAGCAACCCGCTCGTAGCGCAGGCCAGCAGGCGAACCAGCGGGGCGTATTCAGGGCATAGTACAGCCAAGTTCTCCACCCAGTCGCGACCGAACCAGATCACGACCGCCTCGTGGGGTTGGTCCATCGCTTTTCTGCCGGACGAACACCAACTGTGTGGCAGGTCAGGAGGGACCAGTACCAGATCCTGATCGTCGTATTCGCCGATATGGTCGCCCACGAAACGCTGCCCTCGGCTATTACAGGTCAGCGTCAGTTCGTACTCGGGGTGACGATGCCACTCGAAAGGAATCCGCTCGAGCCGGCGGTGAAAAACCCGAATGGAGCATCCCCGGTCAATCCCCACATGCTCGTATTGTGGCTTCATACAGTTTGCCTCCTGCGCCTGTCCGAAAAGTACCGGAATCCGACCGGGAAATACCATGTTGCCGCATAGCGGCTTGCTAGGCTCTGTGTAACATTGCCTGCCGGTATAGCCATGCGGCAGGAACAGACAGCGTGATAGTCAGACAATAAAAGGAAGCGCCATGCCCCCCTTGACGATAGATGACCTGCCGACTGCCATCGTTCGAATCAAGCGCCAGTTGCGCGAGGCGCTACCCGACTACCGGCAGGTCTTTGCCGAGGTCGAGGCCGACATTCTCCGTCAGGTTGCCGACATACGAGACGCCCAAAGCCAGGGATACTCGGCCATCCCTCGCCTGCACGCTCGAGAGATACTCGATGGGGCCGTCGTCGCCGATGACCGCCTCGCAGACATCCGGCGCCGCGGAGCGTGTGCCATACATGGCGTCTTCGATCGTCAACAGGCGAGCCACTGGAATGACGAGATCGGTAGCTACCTGGTACGCAATCGCTTCGAGGAGCGCCTGGCCAATGCCGCGGAAGATAGCTATTTCGGAAGCCTGACCGACGCCAAGCCGCAGATCTTCGGTATCTACTGGTCAGCGCCACAGATGCAGGCACGCCAAGACCCGCATATGCACGAGGTACAGCGCTTTCTCAACCGGCTGTGGCGGGATCACCACAATGACGAGCAAGTCATCGACACCGACCGTGTGGCCATCTATGCCGACCGCTTGCGACGTCGCCCGCCCGGAGCCGCGTCCCTTGGCCTTTCACCCCATGTCGATGGAGGCTCCGTTGAGCGCTGGCTGGACGACAACTTCCGCCAGGTCTACCGGCATGTCTTTTCCGGCGACTGGCGCCGTTTCGATCCCTTCGATGCCGCCTGGCGTCCACAGGCGCGAGAAATTCCCTCGCCGAGCGTGTGTTCCATGTTTCGCACCTTCCAGGGCTGGACAGCGCTTACGCCGCAGCGCGCCGGTGCCGGTACCCTGCAATTGATACCCGTTGCCAATGTCATGGCCTACCTGCTACTGCGTGCGCTGCAGGACGATGTTCCCGAAGACGATCTGTGCGGTGCGGCTCCCGGGCGGGCCTTGTCGATTACCGAGCGCTGGCACGCGCCCCTGCTCGATGCCTTGGTTCCCATCCCCGATCTCGAACCCGGCGACACCATCTGGTGGCATTGCGACGTTATACATGCCGTGGAAAACGAGCATCGAGGCCAGTTCGACAGCAACGTCATGTACATCGCCGCGGCTCCGGGCTGCGACAAGAATGATGCCTATCTTAAGCGCCAGTTCGAGGCATTCCGCCACGGACGGACCCCCCCGGACTTCGCCCCCGATCACTTCGAGGTAGATTTCCCCGACCGGGTCCGGGAACATGAATTGACGGCGCAGGGTCGAGAGGCGCTGGGTGCCTGAACCCGTCAGGTTCACGTGGCAGGTAAACACCCGTACCTGCCCCGGCTCGCTATCCAGCCCTTACGCCAGTCGCTGCTCGCTATCCGGCATGAACAGCACCGCCCGGCTCATGTCCACGCGCAGATCGACCCGATCCCCCGCCTTGACCTTTATCTTGGGTCCAACCCGAGCGGTAACCTCACCTTCTCCCAACGGCAGACGCAGCAGAATATCGGCCCCAGTGGGTTCGGACACGGTAACCGGAGCCGTCAGCAATGTTCCTTCCGCCTGGTCGGTTAACCGAATGTCCTCTTCGGAAAAATGCTCCGGCCGCAACCCCAGCACCACTCGGCGACCAATCTGTTCCTTCATGGCTGAGGTATCCCGGTGCGCTGGCCAGGGTAGCGTCAGCCGTGGCGCATCGGGCGTCTCGATCACGAGCCGGTAGGCGCCGGCATCGCCCTCCAGCGTGGCATTGATGAAGTTCATAGACGGCGAGCCCATGAAGCCGGCCACGAACATGTCGGCCGGATCGTTATATACCTCATCCGGCGTTCCCAGCTGGCGGATATGGCCGTCACGCATCACGGCGATACGATCGGCCAGCGTCATGGCCTCTATCTGATCGTGGGTCACGTAGACGATAGTGGTACCCAAGCGCAGGTGCAGCTTCTTGATTTCGGTGCGCATTTCTACACGCAGCTTGGCATCCAGGTTGGAAAGCGGCTCATCGAAGAGATAGATCTTCGGCTCGCGTGCCAGCGCCCGCCCCATGGCCACTCGCTGGCGCTGGCCCCCGGAGAGTTGCGAGGGCTTGCGGTCGAGCAGCGGAGTTATCTGAAGCAGATCAGCAACCCTGTCGACAGCCTCTTCACGTTCGGCCTTGGGCACCTTTCGCATCTCCAGGCCGAAGGCAATGTTCTGTCTCACCGTCATGCTCGGATAGAGCGCGTAAGACTGGAAGACCATGGCGATATCACGCTCGGCCGGCGTGCACCAGGTCACATCTTCCTCACCAATCAGGATCTGCCCGGACGTGACCGGTTCCAAGCCGGCTATGGAATTCATCAACGTCGATTTGCCACAGCCCGATGGTCCGACCAGAATCAGGAACTCTCCCGAATCGATAGACAGGCTGACATCCTTGAGCACGCGAGTAGCGCCGAAATCCTTGCGGACCTGGCGAATTTCCAAAGCAGACATAGCAATCACCTCAACTCTTGTTATTCCCGTCGCCGCCGGCGACGTTCTCTTCAGCCCTTCACCGAACCGGCCGTCAGCCCGCGTACGAAATACTTGCCCGCCAGGACATAGACCACCAACGTGGGCAAGGCAGCGATCATTGCAGCCGCCATGTCGACGTTGTACTCCTTGACCCCTGTGGACGTGTTGACCATGTTGTTCAGCGCCACCGTGACGGGCTGGGTCTCGAATGCCGAGAAAGCGACCCCGAAAAGGAAGTCGTTCCAGATTTGGGTGAACTGCCAGATCACCGAGACCACGAAGATCGGCGCAGAGACCGGAAGCAGGATCCGCCAGAAGATACGGAAGAATCCGGCGCCATCCAGCTTCGCCGCCGAAACCAGCTCGTTGGGGATGGCAACATAAAAGTTACGGAAGAACAGCGTGGTAAAGGCAATCCCGAACACCACATGGACCAATACCAGACCCGCCGTGGAATTGGACAGTCCCAGCCACCCCAGGGTGCGAGCCATTGGCAGCAACACGACCTGGAACGGGATGAAACAGCCGAACAACATCAAAGCGAAGATCAAATCGGCGCCACGAAATCGCCACTTGGTCAGTGCATACCCATTGAGCGCTCCCAGGAACGTTGAGATCGCTACTGCCGGTATGACAATCCGGAACGAATTCCAGAAGTAGCCGCCCACGCCTTCACAACGCATCCCAGTGCAGGCCTCGCTCCAGGCTTTGACCCAAGGTGCCAGCGTGGGCGCCTGGGGTAGCGCCAGCAGCGAACCGGCCCGGATCTCTTCGAGCGGCTTGACCGAGGTCAACAGCATGACCACCAGCGGGAGCAGATAAAACAAGGCCATGCCCACCAGCACGGCGTAAACGGCCCAGCGAGCCAGGCGTGCGCCGAGCGTGCGCCGTCGGATCACGTTATCCATGCTTGCGCCCTCTCAGTTCGGAAAACAGGTAAGGCACCAGAATTGCCAGCACGGCGCCGAGCATGAGCATGGCGCTGGCCGAGCCGAGGCCGATCTGGGCGCGCGTAAACGCATGCGCATACATGAACGTTGCCGGCAGGTCGGTAGCGTAGCCAGGCCCTCCGCCGGTCAACGCCATCACCAGGTCGAAGCTCTTGATCGCGATATGCGAAAGGATCATGACCGCACTGAATACGACCGGGCGTAGGCACGGCATGACGACGCGCCAGTAGACGCGAGGCAGACTGGCGCCATCCAGTTGTGCGGCCTTGAGGATGTTGTCGTCGATGCCCCGCAGCCCAGCCAGAAACAGCGCCATGACGAAGCCCGATGCCTGCCAGACGGCAGCCAGCACCAACGTATAGATGGCCATGTCCGAATCGACCAGCCAGTCGAACTGGAAGGACTCGAAGCCCCAGCCACGCACCATCGACTCGATACCCAACGAGGGGTTGAGCAGCCACTTCCAGACCACCCCGGTAACGATGAGCGACAAGGCCATTGGATAGAGATAGACAGTCCGGAGAACGCCTTCCTGGCGAATCCGCTGATCGAGCAGGATAGCCAGCCCCGCCCCGATCACCAGACAGATGACGACGAAAAGTCCCCCGAAGATGACCAGGTTGGTGGAGGCCACCCACCAGCGTTCGTTCACCATGAGCCGGGCATACTGGGCAAAGCCGACGAAGTCGTATTGCGGCAGCATGCGTGAGTTGGTCAACGACAAGATGAACGTCCAGATCATGAAGCCGTAGACGAAGAACAACGAGACAGCGAAGGACGGGGCCACGACCAGCCGCGGCAACCAGTCCTGCAGTCGCGCAGCAGGGGTACGTCGCGCGGCGTTGGTGCCGACGCCCCTGGCAAGCGAGGTAGTAGACATGGCGATTACCTTTGGATGCGGGAACTCGTGAGGGTGCCCAGCCGGACACCCCCAAGGTCAACGGAACAACGTTGGCGCGTGTCCTACATCGCGGCGTTTGCGGTATTGACCAGGCGCTCGGCGGCCTGCTCTGCTGTCATGTCGGAAGAGTTGAAGTAATTGGTGATGACATCGAAGATTGCCCCTTGCACGTCACTCTTGAGCGCCATGCGATGAGCCATGCTCGGCAGCAGAGTGTCCTCCTGGCGACTTTCCTTGAAGTCTTCCATGGATTGCTGGCCGCATTTATCGAACTCGCTCATATCGACGTCGGGACGCGCTGGGATCGACCCCTTGACCTTGTTGAACGCTTCCTGGAACTCAGGTTCGAGTATCAGGCGCGCAAGGTCTTGCTGAGCGGCACGTGCGTCCTCGTCGCTGACCCGAAACATCGCAAAGCTGTCGGTATTGAAGACAAAGGCATTTTCTGTGCCGGGTGCCGGGGCGCATAGGTAGTCTTCGCCGGCGGTCATGTCAGCTGCAGCGAACTCACCCTTGGCCCAGTCCCCCATCAGTTGCATGGCGGCATCGCCATTGATGACCATGGAGGTGGCCATGTTCCAGTCTCGTCCGGACATGCCGTCATCCATCAGCTCGCGCAGACGCTTGAAGGTCTCGAGCGACTGGATCATGGTGTCGCTCTTCAGCGCTTCAGGGTCTAGCTCCACCAACGCCTTGCGGTAGAATTCGGGGCCGCCGGTACCCAGGACGACTGTCTCGAAGACCGTTGCATCCTGCCAAGGCTGGCCACCATGGGCCAGCGGGGTATAGCCCGCCTCGCGAATCTTCTTGCCGGCAGCGAACATTTCCTCCCAGGTCGTGGGCATTTCGACGCCAGCCTCTTTCAGGACCTTTGGGTTGGCCCATAGCCAGTTGACCCGGTGAACGTTGACCGGCACCGCCACGTAATGGCCATCATATTTCATCATGTTGGAAAGTACTCCGGGCAGGAGTACATCCCAGTTGCCCTGCTCGGCGACGCTATCGAGCTGGCCCAGCAGCCCGAGTTCACCCCATTCCTGAATTTCCGGTCCGTTGATCTGGGCGGCGGTAGGCGGATTGCCCGATACCGCACGCGACTTGAGCACGGTCATGGCGCTGTCACCCGCCCCACCAGCCACGGCGAAGTCCTTCCAGCTGTGGCCTTCCTTTTCCATCAACTCCTTGAGCATGCCTACGGCACGCGCTTCACCGCCGGAAGTCCACCAGTGCAAGACTTCGACTTCGCCGGCGTGCGCCGTGCCTCCCAACGACGCTGCAATGGCCAGGCCACCGATGGCTTTTTTCAACAGGGAAGGTTTGAGTACGTTCATGTGCGTGTCTCCAAACTTGTTATTGTCCCGTTCCTGTCTGGAAAGTGTTTGCGCACGGCCATACGGCGTTGTCCGGCCGTTGCGGGTCGACTTTTCAGACACGACCTAATGCCTTGCATCCATGACAGATGGATAAAGACACGCTAGCGGATAACCGAAGACATTGTTACTTACCGTTTACTGAATAGTGTTTGGGTTTTATTACAACCCTGAAATAAATGACGCCTTCATGGCTTCGGGCACACTGCGGCTATCATGTCGTAGCAGGCACCCATGGTGTGGTAGTCCACCTTGCCCGCGGGGCTCTTAAGGTCCGTATAGCGGTGATTGTCGGGCGAGAGAATTCGGTACCAGCCACCGTAACGATGATCGATCATGTGCCGCTGGCTGAAGTCCCAGATCCGTTCATACCAACTCCAGAAGCGGCGATCGCCTGTTCGCTGCCCCAACATGGCCGCCGCTGCCAAGGTCTCGGCCTGCACCCAAAAGTACTTATCGCCATCGCAGATGTGACCTTCAAGATCGAGACCGTAGACCAAGCCCCCGTGCTCCCGGTCCCACCCCTTGGCCACACTGGACAAAAACAGCTCGCACGCCTTTGGCAACAGCCAGCCCACGTCCGGAC
Organism: Modicisalibacter luteus DSM 23508; assembly: GCF_000378505.1. Taxonomy (GTDB): domain Bacteria; phylum Pseudomonadota; class Gammaproteobacteria; order Pseudomonadales; family Halomonadaceae; genus Modicisalibacter; species Modicisalibacter luteus. The sequence goes on from NZ_KB899991.1 coordinate 233,690, forward strand.
GGTGGCGCTCAAGCATGACCAATAGCTTCGCCCACTCTGTCTGGTGCCCGACCTGATAGCCCCAAGGGCGAAACAGATGCTTGGGATCGTCGCGGTGATAATCGAGATCGATGCGCCACTGGCTGTCGTAATGTTCCCATATCCAGCCCCCGCCCTGCCTGGCCTGACGCCGGCAGATGGCGTCGGCAACCTGCAGGGCACGATCGATGAACTGCAGATCGCCGGTGGCCTCGTAGGCAGCAATCAGCGCTTCGCAGCTGTGCATGTTGGCGTTCTGGCCCCGATAGCCGCTGACTCGCCAGTGCCTGTCGGCCTCATCGGCATAGAGCTGCCACTGTGGCTCCCACAGATGCCGGGTCTGGAGCCGATGCACGCGATACAGTCCTTCCCGAGCCTCTCCGATGCCTGCCTTGAGCGCAGTAGCGTAAGCCAGCATGACGAAGGCCAAACCGTAGCAATGATTGGTGTCGTCCTCGACGATCCCGTCCTGTAGCGACCAGGCGTACCCTTGGTATGATGTCTGGAAGTGGCGTGTCTCGAGATATTTCAGGCCGTGGCGTGCCCAGTGCAGATGTTCCGATTCCCCGAAATAGCTGGCATAGCGAGCATAGGTAAAAACGTAGCGGGTACTTGACACCAGATGACGATGACTCTTGTCGTCGATCTGACCGTCATCGCGCAGGTAGTGAAAGAACCCCCCCTGGGGATCAATGCAGCGCGGATGATAAAAGGCCATCGTCTTGCGGATATGAGCTTCCAGGTGGGACGGGGCATAAATGTCCATGATGGCGGTCTCCGATGGTTTAGTTTCGAGACTACCCGAATGCGCACCCGGAAGTTATTTCAAATTATTACACCTCAAGCGCAACCCCGAGGAACCGCAGCGTCACGACCAGCCCGCCCGCCGGATGGTTGGCCAGGATCAGCTCTGCCCCATGGGCATTGGCAATGTGCCGCGCAATACTCAGGCCCAGACCACTCCCACCGGTATCTCGGCTACGTGAGGGTTCCAGTCTTACGAAGGGGGCAAAGACGCGTTCGAACTGATTCTCGGGAATGCCTGGTCCATGATCGCGAATCACGATGAGCAGCGCCTTGTTCTCCCGTCGAACCGTCACTTCTGCGCGTTCTCCATGGAAAATGGCGTTTTCCAGAAGGTTGGCCAGGCAACGTTTGATGGATAGCGGCTTGACCCGGAGTGGCGAGGCAGCGCCATATATGACGACTTCGCCCCCCTGCACCTTAAGCTCTTCCGCTAGCGAGACAAGCAGCTGATATACATCGACGGTTTCCAGTGTCTCGTCCAGGTCAAGGCCCCGCACGGAAGCCAGCGCCCCTTTGACCAGGGTGTCCAGCTCATCGAGCGATGCGCAGAAACGCTCGCGCTGAATGGCGTCATCCAGCATTTCGGCTCGCAGACGCAGTCGCGTTATGGGTGTCTTGAGATCGTGGGATATGGCCGAAAAAAGGCGCTCGCGCTCCTTGATCTGGTTATGGATTCGCTCCTGCATGCGATTGAACGCGCGGGCAGAGGCCGCTACTTCACGAGGCCCACGTTCGGACAACGGCGCGACCTGGAGACTATCGCCCAGTTCACGGGCTGCACGCGCCAGGCGCGCCAGGGGGTGGGTCACACTGCGAATGATCCAGAACGACAATCCCAGCACGGTGACCAGGACCATCATCAGTACGAATAAACGATCCTCCGATAGCCAGCTACGTTCGTCGATGGCCATCGGCAGTATGGTTGCCACGTAGAGCCACGCATCGTCTTCGAGTGGCATCTGGATGACCAGGATTGGCGGCGACATGGGCCCCATCAGTAACGTGTGCCGCCCCCATCGCGGCGGCAGATCCTGCAATAGAACCTCGTTGTTGAACACGCGCAGCGTTTCCGGGCTGGAAAATTCTACCAGCGCATCCTCGATGCCCAGCTCGTGCCGCAGCACAGAGCGCACCCGACCTACGACCAGTGACTTGCGCTTCCCCTGACCGATGTCGTCCACAGGAATACGATGCTCATTGACGCTGACGAAAAACCGCGTGCCGCCCATGTCACGTAGCTGTTCCAGCACGATGTGACGGTATTCGTAAGGAAGGGACCGGAAGAATCGGACAGTCGATGAGATGCTGTACGCCAGATTGCTCGCCATGTCGTCGAGCTGCCCCTGCTGGGCCGAACGTGCCTGGGCGGACCAGAGCGCATAGCTGGCCAACTGGGCACTGAGCACACCGACGATCATGATCAGCACGAATCGTCCGCGCAACGTTCCCGGCATGTAACGGGCCAGCCAGCGGCGGCCGCGTCGCCTGAGGCTCAGCCGTTCTTCGCTCGGTCTCACTGCACGCATTCCACCTGCGCAGTCAGGACATAGCCTGCTCCACGGACGGTGCGTATCAGTTGGGAATGCTGCGCATCCTCGCCGAGACGCTGGCGTAGACGGCAGACATGTACGTCGATCGAACGATCTAGCGGAGGCGCGGGCCGCCCCCGACTGAGGTCGAACAGTGCCTCACGGGACAGCACCTGCTCAGGATGATCGAGAAAGACCTGCAGCAATTGATAATCGGCCCCCGACAAGGCACTTCGTTGGCCCTTATCGTCGATCAACTCACGAGTAACGCGATCCAGTTGCCATGACCCGAAGCGCAGCAGGCGGGAATGCTCTGGATGGGTTCTTGCACGGGTGCGACGCAATACCGCCTTGATGCGCGCCAGCAGTTCCCGGGGATTGAAGGGTTTACCCAAATAATCGTCAGCGCCCAATTCCAGCCCCAGAATACGGTCAGTATCGTCGGAACTGGCGGTGAGCATGATGATGGGTATGTCGCTGCTTCGCCTCAAATCGCGACAGATGGTAAAGCCATCTTCGCCGGGCAGCATGATATCCACGATCAGTAGGTCGGGCATTTCTTCGGCCAATAGCCGGCGCAACGCGTCGGCATCTTCGGCCACAAGGGCACGGAATCCATGCCGCCCGAGATAATCGGCCAAGAGTTCCCGAATCTCGATGTCGTCATCGACAACGATCAATGTCGCTGGTGTCATCGTCATGCTCAGGCCCGCCGGCGTTCCCTGGCACAGGGTTGTGCCATGATTCATTACCTTTGCTGCTGTCGAAGCCAGTGACGATGAGGATACTCTCTGGAGGCCAGGCCGCGAACGCGACCAAGGTGTTACATTGTATCTAAAAGCGGTCAGATGGAAAGATGAGGCGAGGTCAGCAAACCCTCCAGTTCGTGGCGTTCCTCCTCGCTGTCCACGACGCGAACGGTGGTGGGGTCGATACCGCAGGCTTTGGCAACGCGTAGCACTTCCGCCTGATGTTCCTGTAGGGCGATCTTTCGCAGATGCCTACGGCTAGGTGTCATGCATTTCAGCAACAACCACAGCAGGCAGGCCACACCAGTCAGCCATAAGCCGTACCGAGCGAGAAAGCCCCACAGAGTGAGGCCGCTAGCAACCCAGCACGTCATTCCCAGCATCGCCGTGGCGACGCCACTCCAAACCGGATTCGCCAGGCCCAGGAATCGGTTGGCACTGATCAACGTCCTCTCGTAATACCGTTGCGAGTAAACCACTGGAAATTTGGAAAGCATGATCGGTCCGTCGAACGGCGCTAAGGAGCAACAGTTTGCCTCGCTTCTCCTCACCACGATCTGACGAACAGCCATGGTTTACGCAATCTATTGATAGACGTGATGCAAAGCATTCACCTCTACTTACCGTTTCTATACCATATAATCACAAACGTAATACAGTTCTGACTGCGTTACCTTGCGTTGCTATCGCCCACCTATAGCCATTGCGAGACGAAAGACTCGAACGCTTCTCTCCCCTTCAGGCGTATCTGCCATATCGGTGCCGACCCCGGAACTCCCAAGCCTTTTCTCAACAGATCCGCCGCCTTGTCATGGCTTCGATCAGTGATGAGTACGTCATGGCTATCGATAGCCGGCGGAACGAAAGGAAGCGTAAGAATACACTGACGGACACCGGTATTGACGGCAATTAGCGTACCCTGCTCGCCAAGCCGCCACAGCTTGAGGCGCAGCCGTGAAATGGTTTTCACCTCACTGGCGGTTGGCTGGCGCTCCAGCCACAACGACGCCATCTTTCCATTGATTTGCCGTGACGGGAGGTTGCGTGCCAGTTTCAAAAAAAGGCAGCGCTGGCGTGTCAACATCCAATCCAGTGCCTGAGGGATCGGCACAAGCCCAGCTTCACTCTGGGACAACTCGCCACGGGATACGGCATTCCTGAGGCTTGTCAGCTTCAGTTCACAGGCGGCGGCAATTTCGTCGTGAGATAGAAAGCCCGCATCGTTGGGTTCCTGGTCCACCTCCTCCTGCCAGTATGATTCGATCTTGTAGCGCACCATTGCCAACCCCAGCAAATGCGGCAAGAGGACGGGTTCGGCGAATCCTTGCAGTCGGCAGGCCGTTTGCGCCATGGCTGAAAAATGGCTGAAATCCCTTAGAACACCGCACACTTCCTCGAGGCCCGTATGAAGAAGCCCGGGTATGTCAGACTGCCCCAGTGCATACTGCCTGAGCTGCATGGCAGCAGTTTCCATGCATCGATCGAAACCATGCTTATGCTGCGCTCTACCTTGCTGCGCTTGTGGCTCGAACAGGTTCAATGTGTTCAGCATGGCCTTGTTGATCAGACGCATCTCTTCCTTGAGCCGCCCAGTGGTCAATACACGATGTGTTGGCTGACCCAGCAGACAAGGCTGTACCCGCCCTCTGGCCCCCTCCTGAGCCATTGAATTGGCAGTCCGTAAGACTTCAAATTGTCGAGACTGTGACACGGAAGGCATTACATCGGCTTTATCTAGCATATTCATTCCCTGAAGATGCGAAGTTAGGTTTCAGATGGCACGTTTCGTGATCACCGCTATGGTAGCCAGAGGCCAAGGCGACGAGCAGGTGACATGAAGAGGCTATTGTAGCGAAGCGTAAGCAGAGTATCTGTAGGAAATCATCCCTTCAGCCCCGGGCCGGGCTTACGCAACCGAGAGGCTGCTTGATGAAGAAACCGTCGTAACACAAAAAGGCCCGGCACATCGGCCAGGCCATCTTCGTCACGTCATTCTTCAGGAGGTCACTCTACCTGCCCGACCCCCTTCGTCACATCAGCCATGCTTTCGTACTGCTCATCGGGGAGTGCACGAATGACTTCCATGACATCGCCTTCAGCATTGTTTTGCTCGGCGCACTTCTCAAGGTCAGACTTGCTCGCAGGAAAATCCACACCCTTGAGATAATGCGTGATGTTGGCCGGTGATTTGCCTCCCAACCCTCGGGTCATGACGTATCTCCCTATCTCGTAGTGGTCAAGACACACAAGCTTCGTGTTCACGATCAAGGTAGGCAACTCTTCGGGGCCCGCCCACCTTTCTCACAGAACGTTACGCCTGACATCTTTAATAATCATGTCCGCTATCGGCGATGCGCCCATAACGCTTGGCTAAAGGTGCTGCGGTAACGCCATGCATAATGATCGAAGCAAACACGACGAGACTGGACACAATCCAGATATCATGATTGCCCGTGTGCCTTGACGAGAGCGCGGCATAAAACAGCGCCGATACACCAATCGGGCCGAACCACCCCATCATCAGAGCGATACGCCACTCCCTTACCGGTTCGAGCATGGGCCTTAGCAGCAAGATGACTGGCAGACGACGTAACAACAGGATCAACGTGATCAATGCCAACCCTGGCCAGCCCAAGGCCAGCCACTCGGCCCAGGGAGCAATCAAACCGAACAGCACGAACACAGGAATGGTAAAGAACATATTGACCGCTTCCTGAACATTATTCTCCTCGGAGCGCTCCTTGCCTCCTACGACCTGGTCGAAGAACAGCCCTGCCGCGAACACAGCCAGTATGCTGTCGGTACCAAACAGTTTGCCCACACCGAGCACGAGAATCGTCAGTGATAGCGTTACCGAGAGGAAAGAAGGCTGATCCACGTACTGCCTGGCCTCGGCCCACTTCAGAGCCCGGCCACTGAGCCAGCCAAGTAGCGCACCGATAACAATACTGCCTCCTACCTCCCACAGCCAGACCTTGAGCACCCATTCTCCCCAGACATTACCCGTAGTGGTAGACAACAGGAGTATCGGCAGGAAAACCAAAGGATAGGCTAGCCCATCATTGGCTCCCGACTCGCTGGAGAGCAAATGACGAAACCCACCCGGAAGGTTCTTCTTGGCTACCCCGCCCGTGACGATCGAAGAGGCAATGACCGGATCGGTCGCACAGACGCTGGCACCCACGAGCAGAGCGACAAGCAAAGGCAGTGGCATTACCCAAAAACTGAGCAGTCCACTGATCAGCCACATGGCCGGCATGCCAATCCCCAACAGAATGACTAACGCCTTCCACTGTCTGACGGGGTACTTGGGGGGCAGCCTGAGCGCAATCCCCATCAGGCTGATCCCTAGTGTAAGGCGGGCAGTTTCCTCCAAGAGAAGCTCAGGGTTTCCCCAGGACGAGGGCGCAAGCCAAGCGAAGCCTTCGGGACCAAGCATGACACCTAAAATGAAAGCCAACAGCGGTGGCGAGAGCCATGACCTATCGATGGGACTCGATAACAGCCCCAAGATAAAAATGAGCCCGCCCAAACTGGCCAGTACGATATTTAAATGCTGCACGTTCGTTAGCCCTCCCTGGCCCATTCCATCTGGATTGCTACTAAGCGTAGCCAAAAAAGCGCCAGGCCAAGCGGCCTCGAGCCCTATCGGGCCGGCGCATCAAATATCACGCAAATAGACAGCGACGGGGTAGAAGGGTTGCTGTACCAGACTCGGGCAGCTAGACCTGAACTAGGCAATTCAATCGCTGTTGTGGCGTAGAACGAAACGGAGGATTACCGACATGGAATTGGACAGACTGAGCGCATGTATCAAAGCGTGTCATACATGCGCTACGCATTGCGAACATTGTGCCGTTGCCTGTCTTAAGGAAGACAACATCCAGGCAAGGCAAGAGTGCATTCGTCTCAATCGACAATGCGCTGAACTGTGTCGCATCGCCGTGTCCTTCATGGCTCAGGGAAGCAAGCAGATGCGGGATATCTGCAAGCGTTGCGCCAAGCTTTGTCAGCGTTGTGCCGAAGCGTGCGGAAAATTCTCAGAAGCCCATTGCCAGCAATGTGCCGAGGCCTGTTACCACTGTGCCGATCAATGCGACCACATGGCCGCCACGGTTTGAATCATTTGCCTTCATGGGGCGTGGCCCGCCCTGTGTGGGCGGACCTATACTGAGAACGACTCACCTCCCTCAGAAAGGCGTTTTTGGCAATTGGCGCTTGTGCTCGGTCCGGCGGTAAGTGTCGACGATGATTTTATAGGCGTCGTCTCCTATTGACTGGCCAGTCAGGAAACGATCGATCTGCTCATAGGTAACGCCCAAGGCGTCCTCATCGGTGCGTTGCGGCCGTAGCGACTCCAGATCTGCCGTGGGCACCTTTTCGACCAGATGCGAAGGCGCCTCCAAGGCGCGACCAATCTCTCTTACCTGCCCTTTGGTCAATCCTGCCAAGGGAGCCAGATCGCACGCGCCGTCGCCATATTTCGTAAAGAAGCCCATCAATGCCTCGGCGGCCTGGTCGGTGCCGACCACCAGGCCAGCACGAGCCCCCGCCACGGCGTATTGAGCGATCATGCGTTGGCGCGCTTTGACATTGCCCATCACGAAGTCGCGTTGCCCGTCACTCTCGAACACCAAGCCTCCCTCCTCGAGGGAATCCAGCATGCTATCCCCGGCTGGCTTCACATTGGTTACCAGTACCTCGTCGGGCTGGATAAAACGAATCGCCTGTTGTGCCTCGTCTTCATCCTTCTGCTCACCGTAAGGCAAGCGCATAGCATAGAAACGCGCTTCGACGCCGCGCTCCCGCGCTTTCTCGACCGCGAGCTGGCACAGGCGACCGGCAATCGTGGAGTCGACTCCGCCACTGATACCCAGTACCAGTGCATGCTGGCCGGTCTCGACAAGCTGGTCGCATAAAAAACCGACCCGCCGTTCGATTTCCTGTTGCGGATCGATGGAGGCCTGTACGGCTAACGCCTTCATGATTTCCTGCTGATCGCTGCTGACTTCAGTTGCCATCAAGCTGCCTCCTTGCAAGCAAATTCGTGTTCAGGTTTACGCTCAAGGCCCCTCAAGGCCGAAATGATCAGGCCGGCGGCGCTTTGCCCTCCAATACCTCACGGTGTAGTTTCGGTACCTGCTCCAAGGCATGGTGTGCCGCAGCAAGCCGTACCTCATTGCGCTCGCCGGAAAAGAGACGAGTTCGGGTATATAGGTACAACTGCCCTTCGTGTCTGAAGGCCCAGGCAAAGCAGACTGTGCCAACGGGAATATCATCCGGGGCTCCCGGCCCAGCGACTCCGGTATTGGCAATCGCGACATTGGCGCCATTGTTGTCTATGGCACCCAACACCATCGCGCGTGAAGTTTCCTCGCTGGTCAGTCCATAGCGCTCGATAGTATCGAAGCTTACCGACAGGTAGCGATTCTTGGCCTCGGGCGAATATACCGCCAGTCCGCAGTCGATGGATTGACCACTCCCCGGCACTCGAGCCAACTCGGAAACGATAAGCCCCGCCGTACAGGATTCGGCGGTGGCCAGTATCAGCTCATTGTCGTTCAGATAACGGGTAACTGTTTCCAGCAGGTCCATTGCTTCGTCTCCATGTGTTCATTTTCACACTCAAGGCTTAGCCTATGACCAGCATAGCCACCCAGTGCGGGAAACGTATATTCCCGTTACCACCCTGCCGATGGATAGCCTACGCTGCAACCAACAGGCAAGGAGGCGGATCACATGCTCTATCAGGAAAGGAAACCGCCGTTAGGAGATGCCAGAGCGCTCCAGGTAGGACAGAGAGTCGAAGTCGGCGCTGCGATAGGACACCGTATTATCGTACTAGAAGTAACGAACGTGCTACGTGAGGGTCACTACCAAGGTGATCAGGTTGCCCCGGATCCGTTGGATCATCGGCCACTCAATGATGATAGCAGGTTGAAGGATCAAACTTTCAGTTGGCGAAATGTTTTGAGAATACTTACATAGCTGTAAGCTTAAATAATTTTTCAAGCTAATCATTTGCCTGATTTATAATTGATACAATGAAGCAGGGTTTATCGCTTGTTATGCGATTTGCTTCAATAAAATTATGAAATTGCCGATATAAACACCAAGCCCTTGTATAGGGTGGTCGTGTCTCAAGAAGACTTAAAAACTAGCACCTGGGCAAAGACTTCCATCGGTCCATAAGGAAGCGGCACTAGACCTGCCAGCCTGCGCGTACCTTTCTACAAGGTACTTGAGGAGTTCTCGGAGAATGATCCATCACCTGCGTAACCTTTCCGTCAAGGCCAGCCTGACTCTCGTTCTGGCAGTCTTTTCGATCTTCCTTATAACCATCGCCTGGCTGGGATATGCTTCCAGTAGCAAGGTGAGAAAGCCTTGGCAGTATTGCATCAAATAAATGTTCAGCAGCTCAACGCCATCAACCTGACTCGGGCGCATCTTACCGACGTGCAGTTGAACTACGAGCTCTTTGTAGATGCGACCCACCAAGGCAAAAAAGAGCAAGCCAGTGCTCACCTGACCGAATCGCAGGCGGCCATGCAGCGCGCCGAGACCAGATTTGCTCAGTATCGGGACGCCCCGAAGACCGAGCGTGGTAAGCCCTTCGCTGACGCTATTGGCGCTGCATACAGTCAACTAATCAACAATATACTGCTACCACAGCAGCAAGCGCTAGAAAGCAATGATTTAACCGCCTTCCGAGCGCTACAGGATGAAGCTATGGCAGGCATGGAGGAATTCAAACGCGTCAGCCAGGAATTCATCGATTATGCCGACGCTCGTGGCGAGTCACTGATTGCCGACTTCGATGCCCAAACTGAGCGCTTTGAAATCATTGAAATCGTCGTGCTCCTGTTAACGCTCGCCATTGTCGTACTGGTGCGTATGGGCATGGTGCGTTCCGTCATCCGCCCGCTCGAAGAAGCCGTCCAGCACTTCGAGTATATCGCCCAGGGCGACCTGTCGAAGCAAATCGCCGATCACGGCAGCAACGAAATCGGCAGGCTGTTCGCGGCCATGCAGCGCATGCAGTCCGGCCTGACCCGTACCGTATTCACCGTTCGCGATGGCAGCAGCTCTATTCATGGCGGGGCACGTGAGATAGCTAGCGGCAATAGTGATCTTTCTTCACGCACCGAGCAGCAGGCTGCATCCTTGGAAGAAACGGCCGCCAGCATGGAACAGCTAACTGCGACGGTACGCCAGAATGCGGACAACGCCCGCCAGGGCAGCTCATTGGCTAGCGATGCCTCAGTCACGGCAGGCCGGGGCGGCGAGGTAGTCGAACAAGTCATTACGACCATGCATGGTATCTCCGAGAGCTCGAGGAAAGTCGTCGATATCATTTCAGTCATCGACTCTATCGCTTTCCAGACCAACATTCTGGCACTGAATGCTTCCGTCGAAGCAGCCCGTGCCGGCGAGCAAGGACGTGGCTTCGCTGTCGTTGCAGGCGAGGTGCGCAATCTAGCTAGCCGTAGTGCCGATGCCACCAAGGAAATCAAGGCGTTAATCGAGGCCTCATCCACGCAGATTGTCAAGGGCTCGACCCTGGTCGAGAGCGCCGGTGCCACCATGCAGGAAGTCGTTGCCTCAGTACGCCGGGTTACCGATATCATGGACGAAATTTCCGCCGCGTCTCAGGAGCAGAGCACCGGAATTGAGCAGGTCAACCTGGCCATATCGCAAATGGATCAAGTCACCCAGCAGAACGCGGCATTGGTTCAACAGGCCTCGGCCGCCACTGCTGCCCTGGAGGAGCAGGCCGAGCAGTTGGAGGCCGCCGTCTCCCAGTTCCGCCTTGACGACAGTGCAAAGGACGCTCAAACGGCTCTGCCCTCTGCCAGCCGTGTGCGTACCGCCATTCCGAACAAGGATGCCCCCCAAGCGATGAAACCTTCGGGAATACATCCAGCTCCGCGCAAACACGCCGAACACGAGTGGGAAGAATTCTAATCCACCAACAATAAAGGGCCAGGGTAAAACCTGGCCTTTTTGTCATCCCCTACTCCGTCATCATTACCTACCTGACCCAATATGATTTCTCTCGCAATTCCTTGAATTAGGTATACCCCTCTGAGACGTTCTACACGGCAAAAGATCATTGACAGACCTGTTACGGGAACTATTTTTCGGAATGAAGCGGATAAAAACACGCACTGTTTAGTCCCTCAGGAAGCAATTTCCGCTACGTTATTTAACGTTATGAAACATGGAGGTGTCATATGATCAACCCGGAAACCCGCGCTAACCCAAGCTTACCTGTTAATGACAACGGGCCTGCTGGAGGTAGCGGTTCTGCGGCGTCTGGAAGTGGATCGTCGCAACGTGACGATTTCAAGCAGCGTGGGCGTGAAACAGCGCAAGAGATCAAGGGCGCAGCGCGTCAACAAGCTGAAGGCCTATTCAGCCAGCAGCGGGATGCGGCGGCTGAGCAGGCGGAAAAGATTTCATCGGCATTTCGCAAGATGGCAGATGAGTTTGATGAGCAGGAACAGCCCCTCTTTTCTGGCTACGCTAAAAATGTGGCGAGCTGCACCGACGATATTTCCCATCGGCTGCGCGAAAAGGACCTGGGCGGGCTGATCGAGCAGGCTCAGGACTATAGCCGCCGCCAACCTGGCCTATACTTCGGTGGCGCAGTAGCTGCTGGCTTCCTGTTGGCGCGTTTCCTGCGCAGCTCGAACGAGCGGCAGACGCAACAGCAACAGCAACCTCGCCCCCAGGAGCCGACTCCCTACTGACCATGCCAGCCCGTCACGGCTTGGCACGGTAATTTGCCTGAATTTTTATCGCTTCAGGCCCTTTTCACTGCATTCTTAGGGAGACTGCTATCATGGACGAAGAAAACAGAAACAGAACGGGAAGTGCTTCGTTGGGCTCGCTCCTGTCGAGCCTGACCCATGAAGTCACCTCCCTCGTCCGGAAGGAAATCGAGCTAGCCAAGGCAGAAATGGGCGAGAAAGGCTCACAAGCCGCAAGCGGTGTCGGCTCCATAGCCGCTGCCGGCGCTATCCTGCTCAGCGGTTTCCTGGTTCTGCTCGCAGCTGCTGTCTTCGGTTTGAATACCGTTCTGCCACCAGAAACCACCCCGTGGCTGTCCGCCCTTATCGTAGGCGGTGTGGTGGTCATCATCGGCTTTATCATGCTGCAGAGTGGGCGCAAGAAGCTGAAAGCGCAGAATCTCATGCCCAACAGAACCATGGCCAGCTTCCGCAACGATAAAGAGCTCGCCAACCAGCATGAGCAACGGGCCAAGGAGCAAGTGTAATGAGCGAGCACACCCCACGTCGCAGTCCCGAAGAGATCGAAACGGATATCTACGAAACCCGGGCGCGACTCGACGATACGTTACATGAACTGGAAGCGCGGCTATCTCCACAACGTTTGGTGGATACTGCCTTCGATTATGTGCGCCAAGGAGGCGCCAACGACGTCATGGCCCGTGTCGGAAGGGTGGTAAAGCGCAACCCGTACCCAGTCGTACTGACTGGCATCGGCTTGGGCTGGCTAGCCGTGTCGCAGTACAACGCTCAACGAAAGACGGAGCAAGCCCACACCAATCTGCCTGTACGCCAGTCCGACGCGAATCTGCCTGTTGCGCAGCCATCCATGCCGGTAACTGACGAGCCTCCTCGGCGTAGCGTTGGTGCGAGTGCCACTGGTCCTGAAACAACGGGAGCCGGCACAACATCGACAGGAAAGGATCCGGCCTCGGTTGGCGCTTCGGCCACTTACTCTTCGGCCACCCCTCCGGTGGGTGAGGCCCCTCCGGATATTGACGACTCCAGCCGCAGGAATGCTGGCAAGGAGAAAGCACGACATATGACGGACAATGTGAAAGGGAGAGCACAGTCTATGAATAATTCGTTTCGCGAACGCGCTTCCAGCGTGCGTAATGGTTCTCAATCAGCCATGCGAAATGCCGGTGCCAGAGCTCAGGGCGCCGGAACACAGTCATTGAACTTCATTCAGGAGCATCCCATCGTAGCAGGTGCCATTGGCGTCGCTATCGGTGCCGCCTTGGGTAGCATGTTCCCAACGACACGCGTCGAGAATGAGCGAGTTGGGCGATACCGCGACCGCGCCATGAACAAAGCTGCAGAGGCGGGTCGGCAGCAGGCAGACATGGCCCAGCACAAAGTCCATGAGAAAGCCGAGCAGGCCAAATCAGGTACCTCTTCCGACCGTGACGAGTCGACAGACAACGATACGCCTTCTTCAACGTCCTCTGATCGTTCGAGCACTACTGGTACTGGTGGCTCTACCGGTACAGGAAGTTCTGCTAATACTGGTGGTTCTGGCAGCGACCATACGCCCACTCGAGGCGGCTGACCCAGCCATCTCGTCAGCCGCAGAAAGGCCGGTACGCCGGCCTTTCTCTTTGCTGGGCAACACAGTATCGGAGCCGGTATGGCGCCGGCCAGGCATAACGAATGCTGCCACCGGAACGTCCCCGCCCTGACGCTCCCGTGTCGTTATATCAAGATTGAAGGAGCGGCTGCTTTATTAATCGTGAGGCAATGTGATCGACTCCCCTTCAACCCCGTTAAGCCCAGGCGAATTACAGGGTCTTCTCGACACATTGGTCAAGGAGGCACCGCGCTGCTTCGGCGAAGGCCGGGTCGCCAGCTATATTCCTGCTCTGGCCGAAGTCGAACCCGATCAGTTCGGTATCGCCATCTGTCACGCCGATGGCCACGTACAATATGCTGGTGATGCAGAAACGCCTTTTTCGATTCAGTCCATTTCCAAAGTCCATGCTCTGGTGCTGGCCATGCAGCGGCTGACACCGGAGGAAATCTGGACACGAGTCGGACGCGAGCCCTCCGGCCAAGCCTTCAACTCGATCGTGCAATTGGAGGTCGAGAATGGCATCCCCCGCAATCCGTTCATCAACGCCGGCGCCCTGATGGTGACCGATATGCTGACGTCACGCCTGGTCATGCCCCAGCATACGCTACGCGAGCAGGTACGGCGCTTAGCAGCGGATCCAACGATCGATTTCGATGAGCGAGTGGCGCGTTCCGAAATGGATCATAAGGCACGCAATGCTGCGCTCGCCTATCTGATGCAGGCTTACGGCAATATTCAGAGCGATGTCGAGCTAGTCCTCGACACCTATTTTCACAACTGCGCCCTGTCCATGAACTGTATTCAACTGGCCAGGAGCTTCGCCTTCCTGGCGAATCGCGGCACGAATCCTAATGATGGTACGCAGGTTTTCAGCGAGATCCAGACTCGCCAGATGAATGCCCTGCTGCTGACGTGCGGGCTCTATGATGCCGCCGGGGATTTTGCATGGCGCGTCGGCTTGCCCGGGAAGAGCGGCGTCGGTGGCGGTATCGTTGCTATCCTTCCACGTCGCATGAGCATCTGCGTGTGGTCGCCACGCCTAGACAGTTACGGTAACTCCATCGCCGGGCGGCATGCCCTCGAGGGGCTGGTGTCAGGCCTGCGCTTCACTCCCATGGGATGACAGCAAGGGCATCATGTAATCATGCATTACCGAAGCACAAACATTGCTTACCTGACGCAGACGTACCCTGAACTATGGTGAGAATGGTTATCTGAGATTCATACAAGGAGGTGGAGCGATGAAAGCGCTTTGTTGGCATGGAAAGAACGACATTCGCTACGAGACCGTACCCGATCCGGAAATCGAAGATCCTCGCGACGCTATCATCAACGTCAGTAGTTGCGCCATTTGCGGTTCCGATCTGCATCTCTTCCACCATTTCATGCCCAGCATGAAGTCCGGCGACATCGTCGGCCACGAGTTCATGGGCGAAGTGATGGAAGTCGGCAGCGATGTAAAGAAGCTCAAGGTCGGTGACCGGGTCGTCGTTCCGTTTACCATCACCTGCGGGGAATGCGATCAGTGCCGTCGGGGCAATTTTTCTCTGTGTGAGCGCTCCAACCGCAACAAGGCCATGGCGGATAAAGTGTTCGGTCATGCTGGGGCCGGGCTATTCGGTTACTCCCACCTGACTGGTGGATATGCTGGGGGGCAGGCCGAATACGTTCGTGTTCCGTTTGCTGATGAAACGCATATTCAGGTTCCCGACACACTGACCGATGAACAGGTCCTGTTCCTTGGCGACATCTTCCCGACCGGCTGGCAGGCTGCCGTGCAGTGCGACATCGAGCCAACGGATACCGTGGTGATCTGGGGTGCCGGACCGGTAGGCCAATTCTGTGTACGTAGCGCCGTGCTTTTAGGGGCCCAGCAGGTCGTCGTTATCGATAACGTCCCCGAACGCTTGTCCATGGCCCAGGCCGGTGGTGCTATTCCCATCAATTTCGATGAAGAGAGCGTCCTCGGCCGGCTTCAGGAACTTACCCATGGCAAGGGGCCCGAGAAATGCATCGATGCCGTTGGCCTTGAGTCGCATGTGCCCCGCTCTCCCGACTCCGTCTACGATCGCGTCAAGCAGTCCCTATGGATGGAAAACGACCGGGCCCATGTATTGCGCGAGATGATCTATGTCTGCCGCCCGGGCGGTGTGCTGTCGATTCCGGGCGTTTACAGCGGCATGGTCGACAAGATTCCCATGGGTCAGTTGATGAACAAGGCGCTTAGCGTGCGCTCCGGCCAGACCCACGTCAGACGCTGGTCTGATGATCTGGTACGACGTATCGATGATGGCCAGATCGACCCTTCTTTCGTCATTACTCACAGCGTGAGCCTTGAGGATGGGCCGGAAATGTACAACGTGTTCAGGAACAAGCAGGACGGTTGCGTCAAGGTCGTACTCAAACCGTAACCGCACAAGGCTCAGGGAGGAAAGAAAGCATGAACAGATCACATTCGTACATGTCACATTCGTTGCATGGTTCGGATCGTCTTGCGCGCGGCCTGGGCTGGTTCAGCCTTGGGCTGGGGTTATGCCAGGTTCTGGCACCACGCAAGTTGACGAAGCCCTTGGGCATGGAAGGCTTCGAGCCGATGGTAATGGCCTGTGGTGCCCGCGAGATCGCGTGCGGTATTGGCGCACTGTCGACAAATCCAACCTTGGCCATCTGGTCTCGTGTAGGTGGAGATGCTCTTGATCTCGCCGCGTTGGCTGCGGCGTTGCGTGACAAGCACAACCCCAAGAAAGAGAACGTTGGGGTTGCCATGGCGGCGCTAGGTGCAGTCACTGCCCTGGACCTGTACTGTGCGACGAAGCTCCAGAAGCGCTACGCCTATCAGGCCGGCCCCACGCCTGACTACAGCGACCGCAGCGGCTTTCCGCACCCTGTCGACTCCATGCGCGGTGCTGCTAGCGATTTCGAAACGCCCAAGGACATGCGAGCGGCACTACCCTCCCCGGCCAAGTCACCGGGTCCGCGCGTTACCCCTACGACTCGTAGCCCGATTGAGTAACGTTCCGGTCGCAAAAAACACAGGAGCCGGCGAATGCCGGCTCCTATTAGCTTCTCGATTATGCCAATTGTCATTGATCATCACACGGAACCGGTCAGCCAACGAGCCCCGTAGCCCCAAAGCAGAACCGTCATTCCCAGCAGGACCTCAAGTACCAAAACCCCTATGCCAAGTGTCGATCCCGTAACAATGAAACCCTCCTCATGGCTGATGCCAAGAAAGGCTGGAATACCAAGATAAAGCAGATAGGCGCTGTAACAGAGCCCGATGGTACCTGCCAGCAAGCATAGCCAGACCAGCGGATATACCGCGACCAACCCTGCCAGAAACATGGGGGTAGCCACATACCCGGCGAAAATGATGCAGCACCGCCGGTCCGGATGGCTCGAATAGCGCCTGGCCAACCAGTAAATGACATTACCCATCAGCCCAACAGCAGCGAGAATGGTGATATAGAAAGCGATTCCCGCCCCCAGCGCATCCAAAGGGGACAGCAGGATCAGCCGGGTGTCGCCAATGCGCCATCCCACCGTAGTGGTGCCGATAAAGGCACAGATGACGGGTACCGCTGCCATCAGGAGAACATGATGAGCGTAGAGGTGTGTCACCGTCTCCCTCTCGCTCTGGATTTGCTTCCATTCCCGATTTGGGTGAGCCATCAAACCCCAGACGTGAGCCAGCATACTAATCCACCTCCTGTCGCCTATGTCTGGACAGTTGGCTGCCGCCTCTGCCCCTAACGGCAGTATAGGCAATGGGGCTCCGGGTGTGGCAAATTGTCACATTTGGCAGTATTCGTTTCTGTCAGGTCGGCGTTATCCAGGATCAGCTCGCCAGATAATCATCGAGATCCTCTATTTTTTGTGGATCTACGCTGCTGAAAATCACTCCGAGTTCTTTTAGGGCGGATAGTGTACCGGCATCGAAAACTGCCAGGTCAGTTTCCGAGTGAAACAATACCCTCGTAACGCCGTGCCGTCTGACCAATGATGAGGCTTCGCTCGGATAGTAGACCCGCACACCGTTGACCAAGGTGCCATGGTTCCACGGAAAGTCATTAATTAGCGCCAGCAGCTCGTAGCGTCTCGATTGCTTCACCAATGCCTGAATCCGATAGTGCTCATAATCCAGGCCGCAGATGATCACTAGCTGGCGGGGCCGATGGTTCCACTGCCCGGTAATGCGCCGCCACGGCGCCAGAAATCGTTTCATCTGTTTCACGAATCTTCACTTCCGTTGGCTACGCTTTAGCCCTCTGCCACTGGTCAGTAATGCCGGTTCAACGCCTGCTTGCTACTGAGTAAGTTCAATCTTTAAGGCTGAATTTATATCTATAAGATAACGGTATAATCCCTTGCGAACTCTAGTGGCGTTCTCCCTTGCCGATTGTCTCGCCAGCTTCAAGAGCGAGGCCCGGCGGGCGCCTCTTGACGGGAGGCCTTGTTCGCTACTGCCTGATAGCGGCTTGCCTCAGTCATGAATTCCGTCGCTCTGTCGACTGGTGCGCTTGTCATCAGGCTAACTACGACGAAAAGCAACGTCGCGACAGGAATGCCCCAGACGCCAGCCGGTAGGCCCAGAACCGAATTGCCGTTGAGATAGACAACTATCACGAAGGTGCCGGCGCCCAGCATACTCACCAAGGCACCGCTTGCCGTGCCCCGCCGCCAGTAGAACGCGCCGATGATGGCTGGGACCATGACGGCCAGACCGGACGATGCCACCACGGACAACACGGCAATCAGACCCAGTTCCAGCTCCGCAAAGCCGAAGGCCACCAGCGCAATCAGCGGGATGACCAGCTTACCGATCAGCAGTTGGCGACGCTCGGTGACCTTCGCTCCGAGATTGGCATAGACGTCACGCGCCAGCATCGAGGACAACGTCAGCAGGATCGAGTCGATGGTGGACACCGCCGCTGCCATGATACCGACCATGACGATCACTCCCAGCACTGGCGGCACATACGACGATGCCAGCAATGCCGGTGTTGCCAGGTCGGCCGTTTCGAGGTCCGGAAAAGCCACCAGCGAAGAAAACCCCCACAGGACCGACACCAGAGTGTAAATGAATCCGAAGCCCAGGAACCCCAACAGCATCTGACGCAACGCGCGCAGTGAGGAAGGCATGTAGAGACGTTGGCTGACCTGCGGATTGGAGAGGCTGAAGAAGAACCAGGGGATCGTCAGCCCCAGAAAGGTCACGAAATTGAAAAAGCCACCTCCGCCCGGTACCGAAAGCGACTCGGGGTGTTCGCGAGCCAGCGTGCCGAACAGTTCGCTAAAGCCGCCTAACTCGTGGATAACCAGCAACGCCACGAGCGTCGAGGCGATCACCATCATGATCGCCTGCAGCGAATCGGTCCACATCACCGACCGGATACCGGCCACCTGGGAGAAGACGATGGCCAGCACCGTGGCAAGCACCACACCCGTGGTGAACGATATCGCTCCGTCGGTCATGCCCTGCAGCAGATAACCGATACCTGACAGCTGGACCGCGGCGTAGGGTATCAGGAATAGACAACTCGCTAGCGAGACCACCACTGCGACCATGCTACTGGCGTAACGATGGCCAAGCATTTCACTAGGCGTGACATAACCGTAGCGCTTGCCCACCGCCCAGAAGCGCGGACCGAATATGGCGACCAGCGACACGCCGGCAAAATAGATGATCTCGAAACCAAGTGCACCGACACCACCGGCGTAGGTCAACCCGGCCAACCCGACCATCATGAATGCACTATAGGTCGTGGCGCTATAGCTCAATGCCGAGACAAAGCCATTCATTTGACGGTTGCCGAGAAAATATCCCGACATGTCAGTCACCCCACGCTGGCGGGACAGTACGGCAATGATCAGCGCCACCAGCAGGTAGCTGACAATGGCGATCCAGATCAACGTTTCGCTCACTATCACCTCCTCAGAATCGACGCGTCATTACGACGTTGAGGACGATCACCAGCAAGCCGACCAGCGTCCAGAACAGGAAGCTTCCGTACCAGGCATGTATGCCACGGAGCAATGTGTAGGGCACGACATAACTGAGAAGTAAAAGTAACCAGACCAGCCAGATTGCATGCTTTCCCTGCATGAAGCGTCTTCCCTCCAAGCGCCGAGCGTGACGGGAAGCTGTCCGTCGCCAGGCAGTGTTGCATGAATGAGTCACCTTCAGCGTAGACAACGTTGCCTGGGTTTCTACGTAATGCCTGATCTTGGCTCTTCAACAGGTATTACGTAGTTTGCTCACCGCAGCTACCCAAGGCAACCCGGTAGGATAGTTGGATATGATCGTCCAGCAGTTCACGCGCCCCTTCGACACTTCGCTCAAGTGCCAGTGTCATCAACTCGCCATGTTGGCGATCCAGTTCACAACGTATCTCAGGGATCGCCGGGGCCAACCGCCGGTAGCGATCGAACTGGTCATGCAATTGCGCGATGAAGCGTAACAACCAGACCGAGCCACACGGTCGCACCAATGTATGGTGAAACTCTGCATGCAGGGCCTCCCATTCATTCCCCGTCAGGCCCGCTTCGTCAGCCCGCTTGAGCCGATGCGCCGCGGCAAGTAAATGCGACTCCCATTCGGCATCGCCCTGCAGGATGGCCCGCTCGAGGGCCATGCCCTCCAGAGCCTTGCGCATCGTCATGATGTCATCAAGCTCTTCGCGGGAGAGACGAGGCACGCGGAAACCGCGCTGGTTCTCCTGCTCCAATAGCCCATACGCGGCCAATCGGTTCAGGGCCTCACGCAGCGGGCTCAAACTGACATCGTAATGATCCCTGAGTGCACTGATGGCGAGCTTGTCCCCTGCCGCAAACCGACCGTCCAGCAGATCCTGTCGCAGCATGTCGAAGATTCGACTGGCCCCCGTCACGCCCACGTTACGGCTCTCTGCCATGGTTCACCTCTCCGCTTCGTCAAGCAACAAGCCTTGACGTGTTTTTCATTCACAATCTATAGTCGAAAAATAATCGATTTTTTAATAAATAACGATCACATGATGAAAAAATGATGTTTGCCACTCAACGTATTCTATTCATGGCCTTCCTGCGTATTGGCCTTCTCGGCTTCGGCGGTGGGCCCGCCATGATCCCCTTGATCGACCAGGAGGTCGTCAAGCGTCATCGCTGGCTCGAAGAAGAAGAATTCGCAGACATCCTGGCAATTGCGAACACCCTGCCAGGACCGATCGCCACCAAGATGCCCGGGTATATCGGTTACCGGGTAGGCGGTGCGCTGGGCTGCATCAATGCCGTCATCGCAGTGATTCTACCGATGATTCTGGTAATGACCCTGATGCTCGGCCTATTCAGTCGCTATCGGGACATTGGCTGGATCCATGGCATGGGCCAAGCCGTCGTCCCCGTCGTCATGGTGATGATGGCGCAACTCACCTGGGACTTCTGGAGCAAGTCGCGGAGTGCGCTGGGGTGGATGATCAGCCTGGGCATGATCATCGTTACCGGCGGGCTGATCTACTGGCTGGGCGTGCATCCGGCCCTGGTGGTTGGCGTCCTGCTGGTCACCGCATTGGCCCTGCCCGTGTCGGCCTTTCGCAGGAAGGAGGCCACGCGATGATCTACTGGCATCTCTTCGTCGCCTTTTTCGTGCCCAACATTGTCGGCTATGGCGGCGGCCCGGCCATCATTCCCCTTATCGAAGCCGAAGTGGTGGGCCGTTACGGCTGGATGACTTCACAGGAATTCGCAGAAACCCTTGCCCTGGGCAATGCGCTGCCAAGCCCGATCGCAACCAAGATGGCGGGTTACGTAGGCTATGACGTTGCAGGTGCCGGTGGCGCCATCATCGCGGTACTGGCCACGGTCGTCCCTACCCTGCTACTCATGCTCGGCGCGCTGGGCATCCTGTATCGCCATCGCGAATCACCTCGCGTAAAGCGCATGAGCCAGTGGGTTCGCCCGGTTATCGCATTGATGATGGCCTCGCTGACACTCGGCTTTCTCACGGCAGGACTGGAGGGTCCCGGCCCGATACATACGGCGATTATCGCCGGCGTTGCCGCCATTGCCCTGATCCGGCTCAAGCTTCACCCGGCACTTGTCGTCCTTGCAGCCGTGATCTACGGAGGGCTGCTTCTCGGCTAACAACGACCAAGACCAAGACCAAGACCAAGAAAAAGAAACGCACGCCACGCGCTCGCATACGGCCCACGGGCCAACCGGGGATTGTCTAAAGGCAATCCAGAACAAGCAGCACCCACAACAACAGGGTACCGACATGAAGCGCAAATTCCTGACTCTGACGTTTGCCATTGCCTCACTGGGCCTATCCAGTCTGACCACAGTTCAAGCTGCCGAAGACGATTACCCGGCCAAGGACATCAAGCTGGTGATTCCGTTTGGACCTGGCGGCGCAACCGACATCATCTTCCGCCTGGTCTCCCAGGAAGCGGAAAAGAACTTCGATCAATCCATCGTCCCGGTCAACATGCAAGGGGCCGGCGCCACACGGGGTTCACGTGAAGTCAAGAACGCCGATCCCGATGGCTACACGCTGCTCGGCAGCCATGACACGATCGCACTGTCGAAACTGGCAGGTATGGTCGATTACTCCTACGGCGCTTTCGAGCCCATCGCGCTGCTCACCCAGACAGTCAACATCCCCACCACCTATGCCGACCATCCGGTCGAGAATGCCGATGGCATCGCTCAGTACGTCAGCGAAAATCCCGGCGATGTTCGTGTCGGCATCATTCCCAGCTCAACGGATCATTTCTTCTGGATCCAGTTCTTCGAATCGGCCGGTATTCCACTCGAAGATGTCCGCCTCGTCAGTTACCCGGATACCGGGTCGCAAGTCTCGGCCTTGCTGGCGCATGAGATCGATTTCTCCATGCTCAACATGCCGTCTGGTGGTTCGTTCTTTGAAGAAGGCTCATTCCGTCCGCTAGGCGTCGCCTACGACGAGCGCCTTGATGCCCTGCCCGACACACCAACCCTGAAGGAACAGGGCATCGACCTGGTCAACGCTACCAGCCGTGGACTGTTTGCCCCCAAGGGCACTCCCGATGACAAGATACAGATCATCGCCGATGCCTATGAAAAAGCGCTCGAGAACGAAACGGTCATCAGCCGTATCGAGAACGAGTTCGGCTCGGTAGTGAACTTCAAGTCACCGGAGGAGTATCAGCAGTTCCTCACTGACAACGAAGCGGCCCTGACGAAAGTCGCCGAAAATATCGACTTCTCCAAGTAACTTTTCCAAGTCACATGGCTCGCCGGGGATGGGCAGTAGGCCCATCCCGCTGGCCTGGAGTTCCAGAACACATGACCAAGGACCGCAGTCTCGCCACGGCCGTTTTGCTCATGGTCGCCGTCCTGTTCGTCGAATCCGGCAACATACCCGAAAAAACCAGCTGGCAGGCCTACGGCTCTGCCATCTATCCGCAGATACTGCTGGGCTGCATCGCTGTCTTTGCCCTGCTATTACTGCTCAATTCGTTCCGTCAGACGTCACAACCGGGTACCAAGGGAGCGACGACAGCCAAACGGCCAAGGGCCAACGTCAAGGTCGTGGGCATCTTCGTGCTGTTCGGCGCCTATGCAGCCCTGCTCCCCGTGCTGGGCTATCTGGCGTCCACCCTGGGGTTCATGGTGGCCACCCAAGCCCTCCTGCTGGGTGTCGACACGCGCAGGAAATGGATTATCAACCTGACCACCGCTGGCATTCTGGTGCCGCTGGTGTACGTCATCTTCGAGTACGGGCTTAACGTCTGGCTGCCGTAATTTCAGGAGCGCAACCATGGGTGAATCATTTCTTCAGGCGCTAACCGAAGTCGGCGATGTGTATACGCTGTCGTTGATAGTGGCCGGTGTCCTGTTCGGCATTGTCGGAGGCAGCATTCCCGGCTTCACCGTGACCATGGCCATTCTGGTCGTATTCCCGTTCACCTTCGCCATGGATCCGGTCAGCGGGATTGCGCTGATGGTCGGAGTCTTCGTGGGTGGCTATTCGGGCGGTATCGTCTCGGGGGTCATGCTGGGTATCCCCGGTACTCCGTCTTCCATCACCACCGTCTATGACGGATATCCGATGGCCAAGAACGGCGAGCCGGGGCGCGCGTTGGGCATTGGTATGCTGGCGTCGTTCTTCGGCACACTGATCAGTATCATCATGCTGATTTTCTTCGGCCCCTTGATTGCCAAATTCAGTATGAATTTTCGTCCCTGGGAGATCACGGCACTGATCGTGTTCGCCCTGACGCTGGTGGCCGGGCTATCCAACGGGGCACTGATCAAGGGGCTCATGGCAGCCGCCATCGGGCTGTTCATCACTACGGTGGGCTTCGACCGAAACAGTAACCTGCGATTCGACTTCGAGCTGGATGTCCTGACCTCCGGGTTCGAAATCCTGCCGGTGATGATCGGCATCTTTGCCTTCTCGCAACTGATGAACAACATCGAGGATCTCCAGGCCCAGGGTGACGCCAAGAAGGTCGACACCAACGTTACGATTCCCTACCGCAAGATCTTCAGCGACATCTCGAGGCAGAAACTCAACACGCTGCGCTCCTCCTTGATCGGCGGGCTGGTCGGCGCCCTGCCGGGTACGGGCGGCACGGTGGCCAACTTCCTGAGCTACGACCAGGCCAAGAAGTTCTCGCGGCATCCGGAGCGGTTCGGCACGGGGATTCCCGACGGTATCATCGCGTCAGAGGCGTCCAACAGCGCGGTTGCTGGCGGTGCATTCATTCCCACGCTCGCGCTGGGTATCCCCGGCGACCTGCCCATGGCCATCATGATGGGCGTACTGATCCTGCATGGCATTACTCCTGGCCCCCTCATGTTCGAACAGAACCCGGTACTGGTGGGCAGCATCTACGTCAGCCTGCTGATCGGCGCATTCATCATGGTGGCCTGCCAGATCGTGCTGGTGCGCTGGTTCGCCCGCGTCTCGAACATTCCCCAGCAGATCCTGGTCCCGGCCGTGCTCATGCTGTGTGCCGTCGGCTCCTTTGCATTGAACAACAACCTGTTCGATGTCTGGGTTCTGTTCGTCTTCGGCATCATCGGCTATCTGCTGTGGAAAGCCGGCGTGCCTCTGACCCCGCTGATTCTGGGCGTCGTGCTGGGCGAGAATCTGGAAAACCAGTTATTCCGCGCGCTCGAACTCGACCCGGACTGGACCACGTTCCTCACGCGCCCGTTCTCGGCCTTATTCCTTGCACTTGCGCTTGCCTCGATCGTGTTTTCGATCCTTCAGAACCGCAAGATTACCCGTACTCTCAAACCTCAGGGCGGCACCTGACCCCCCATCACAGGAGTTTCTCGATGCAACACGATGCGCTCTACTACCCATCGCCTTCGCGACGCATGGTGACCTTCGGTCAGCGTGGCATGGTCGTTACGTCGCAAGGGTTGGCCTCCCAGGTGGGGATGGACATCCTCAAACAGGGCGGCAATGCCGTCGATGCCGCTATTGCGACAGCTGCCGCCCTGACCGTGGTCGAACCGACCTCAAACGGTATTGGCAGCGATGCCTTCGCCATCGTCTGGATCGATGGCAAACTGCACGGGCTCAATGCGAGCGGCCCCGCACCGCAGAGCATTTCGCGTGACGCCGTTCGTGCGCTGGGCCATGAGCAGATGCCCCAGCATGGCTGGATTCCCGTCACCGTGCCGGGCGCCCCAGCGGCCTGGGCCGCCCTGTCCGAACGCTTCGGCAAATTACCGTTCAAGGACCTGCTGGCCCCGGCCATCGATATCGCCGAACAGGGGTATCCGATCTCGCCGGTGGTTCACCAGATGTGGGCCGAGGCGCATGATACCTATAGCGCGTATGAGGATCGGGTATTCAAGCCGTGGTTCGACACGTTCGCCATCGATGGTCGCGCGCCTCACATAGGCGAAGTATGGAAAGCCCCGGACCACGCCCGGACCCTGCGCGCCATTGCCGACAGCGATGCCAAAGCCTTCTATCAGGGCGAATTGGCCGAGCGCATGGCGGCCTATGCTGCCGAGCATGGCGGCTTCCTGAGCCAGGAAGACTTGAGCAGCTTCACTCCCGAATGGGTCGATCCCATCAGCGTGCGTTACCGCGGTTACGATATCTGGGAAATCCCCCCGAATGGGGCGGGCATGATCGCCTTGATGGCGCTGAACACGCTGGAGGGCTTCGAGGCCACATCCGATGCAGTGGAAACCCTGCATCGGCGCATCGAGGCGACCAAGCTGGCGTATGTGGATGGCTTCCAGTACATCAGCGAGCGCCAGCACATGAAGGTCGACGTGAGGGAGCTGCTCTCTTCCGAGTATGCCGCCCAGCGTCGTGCCGAGATTGGTGAAAAAGCCTTGGATCCCAAGCCCGGCGATCCGGTCCGTGGCGGTACCGTCTATCTGGCCACGGCCGATGCCGACGGCAACATGGTGTCGTTCATCCAGAGCAACTTCAAGAATTTCGGTTCCGGTGTCGTCGTGCCCGGGACGGGCATCAGCCTGCAGAATCGGGGCTGGTCCTTCTCGCTGGACCCGGAGCATGTCAACTGCCTCGCGCCGGGCAAACGCACCTACCACACCATTATTCCCGGGTTCATTACCCAGGGCGACCAGGCCATCGGCCCGTTTGGTGTCATGGGCGGCTTCATGCAGCCCCAAGGACACGTGCAGGTGATCACCGGCATGCTCGACGAGCAACTCAACCCCCAGGCGGTACTCGACGCGCCACGCTGGAAGTGGACGGCCGGACGTACCATCGAGGTCGAACCGCACTTTCCCGAGCACCTTGCCCAAGCCCTCATGCGCCGCGGGCATGAAGTGGTCATGCGTACCGACGCGCTAAGCTTCGGGCGTGGCCAGATCATCCTACGCGATCCGAAAACAGGCACGCTCAGCGCCGGTACCGAGCCACGTACCGACGGGTCCGCAGTCGCCTGGTAGCCAATCCTGGCTTCTCGCTAATATTCACTAAACGCACAGCGCCCCGGCATGGTCGGGGCGCTGCTGTTTCTGATCACCAACGCTGCGCCCTGCGGCACTGGCGCTGAATGTGCTGACGCTGCAGCCGCACCCAGCCTTTCTCGGGCAGTCCTGCCTGGACTAGTGCGTCTCGCAAGCGTTCGGAGTCACCCAGCTCCTGTAACTTGACGGCAATCTGGCGCTTGACGAAGGGGTAGCTGAGGCGACATTCCAATGCAAACCACGGTGCTCGGCGCACTACCCAGATGACTGGCGGTGGCCCAGATCGAATGGGTGGCTCGCATCATCAGGATGACAGCTCGGCCTTCAGCAGTGAGATAGAGATATAATGAGTCATGGCAACACGGTACCTGGTGGCTCAGGCGTTGCACTTGGCCATTGAGACCGCCCCTCTTCGGGGGACCGCGAAAATCTTAATTAGCGGTTCCAGACTATTATCCCTCGATTTGTGAGTTAGTGTTTGGAAGCGCATGCCCAAGCGTGCAATCACTGGCTCGCCTGCTACTCTTAATTCTATCAAAAAATAAGCTGTAGGAAGCCTATTGAACTTTCCGGCAATATCGTTCAACGCCAAAGTGGGCCGCTACTCACTGTTGGATGATAATGAGGAAAATTACAATGAATAAACTAAATACCCGACAGCTTGAGACTGTCGCGAAAGCTTATGACACCCTCCTTGTCCCAGTATTATGTGAAAAATGGGCATATCGGTTAGCAGATGTAGCGAGCATTCAGAAAGGCCAACGCATACTGGATGTAGCTTGTGGCACCGGGATTCTCGCGCGAGTCATCGCTGAGCGGGTTGGCTCTGAAGGGTTGGTGTGGGGAATGGATGCAAATCCAAGCATGTTGGCCGTAGCGAACCGCATCGCTCCAGACATTGAATGGCATGAAGGAAGCGCTGAGGCATTGTCCTACGAAAATGACAGCTTCGATGCTGTCCACTGTCAGTTTGGGTTGATGTTCTTTTCGTCCCCCAAGGCCGCTCTACAAGAAATGATGCGTGTTTTAAAGCCCGGCGGTCATTTGGCGGTAGCGGTATTTGGTCCTCTGGACGATATCCCTGCCTATGCAGCTATCGCTGACGTGTATGAGCGCTTGGTCGATAAATCAGTGGGGGACGCGCTTCGTATGCCATTCTCGATGGGAGATACGGACATGCTTGCGTCAACGTTTGCGAACGCTGGGGTTCATTCCGCAAAAATCACGACGGAGAAGGAGGCGGCCTGTTTTTCAAGCGTAAGGAATATGGTGCTTTCGGATGTGAAAGGATGGTTTCCATTCGCCGAGATTCATCTGGGCGAGGATAAGATCGAAGCCGTTACCGAAGAAGCTAAAACAGCACTTCAGGCGTTTCAAACCCCTGATGGAGCCGTAGAGTTTCAGGTTCCTGTACATATCGTGCAGGCAATTAAACCATGACCCTATAGGAAGCCTTCGACAGCGCAGGCCGTGTGAAAGCTCGCAAGCCGTGCTGTAAACACCCTTCGTACACAAAGCTGGGGAAAGTTTGGCATGCGACTGCTTCAGAATCAGCGAGAGAGCACGAGTCTTGATCAATGTTCGAGCGCCAAAGGTTGCCTCGCCAAAGCGTGCCGACACGGCTTTCCCCCTTCCAGACGATAAGCTCATCACGTCGATTCATGATGAGATGCCCTCTGGCGGGTTGGCGTACAGCTCGACCCCGAGCGTGTCGAGTACCCGCATGATGCGCACGAAACTGCACGTCTCACGCCCGTTTTCCAATTCGCTCAGAAAGCGAATGCTCAACCCGCAGAGGCCCGCCAGTGTCTCCAAGGTCAGCCCCTAGTACTTACGAACGCGGCGCACAAGCCTTCCCAGGCTCAGCGCATCATCCAACCGCAACAACGCAACATCATGCTCTATCGTGTTCGGGTTCATAATCTTTGCCCAGCTACTATAGTATTTTCTTGATAAGGAAAAATTATCATCAGACCACCCCGCAACCAATCTTTCCCTTTAGGGAAAGAAACTGCTCTGGCCGAAGATATCTTGCTTTTTATCCCTCTAGGGATAAAAAAAAGCGTAAGAGAATGACAGCCCCAGGTTCCAAGGAAGGTTAAGTGATGCGAGTCTTAATCATTGTGGGACATCCACGCCACGACAGTTTCTGCGGGGCGTTGGCGCAGGCATACCGGGAAGGCGCGGAACAGGCCGGTGTCGAAGTGCGCTTACTGCGGCTCGGCGGGTTGAACTTCGACCCGCACGTACACGTCGAGTCTCCTGAGGAACAGCCTCTCGAACCCGACCTGGAACACGCCAAACAGTGGCTGATCTGGGCAGAGCATCTGGTCTTCGTATACCCGACCTGGTGGGGCACGATGCCCGCTCTTTTGAAAGGCTTTCTGGATCGGCTGGTGATGCCGGGATTCGCCTTTCGCTTCTACGGGCCGGGTACCACGCAATGGGAAGGGCTATGGCAAGGCAAGACGGCTCAACTGATCACCACGATGGATACCCCACCGGCAGTCTACCGCTGGCTCTTTCGCGCCCCCGGCACGCATGCCATGCGCAATGCCACACTGGGCTTCTGTGGCGTCAAACCGGTCCATACTCTGATCGCGGGCTCGATTCGGACCTCGACTCAGCAACAGCGCCATCAATGGCTGGAGCAGGCCCGGGCACGAGGATTCGCTTTGCGCCATGGCGTACACGGCCTTGCAGGACGACTCTGGCAAAGGGCCAGGCCCTGGCTGAAAGCACTTCGGCTGCAGTTCTATCCCATGACCTGGGCGGCCTACACCCTGGGTGCGCTGGCCGCCATGGCGAACAGCCTGGCTTGGGACCCCTACCTCTGGGGCTACCTGTGCCTATTCTTTCTCGAAGCGGCGACGGTTTTCTTCAACGACTATTACGACTACCCGAGTGACAGCCAAAACCGTCATTACGGACCGTTCAATGGCGGTTCACGGGTTCTGGTCGATGGCCTCATCAGTTTCGCGTCGATGCGCCGGGCCATAGGCCTTACGCTCATCGTTGCCCTGGCTGCGGCCGGTCTGGTCCTCAAGACAACGACGGCACCACTTGCCTCGGCGCTCTGGTTGCTGATCGCAGCCATCCTGACACTGGGCTACACCTTGCCTCCCCTGAAACTGAGTTATCGCAGCTTAGGCGAGCTCGATGTGGCCTTTACGCACAGTGCCATGGTGTTATGGCTCGGCTTCGTCTTTCAGGGCGGATCCCTCGGCGCCTCGCTGCCCTGGTTGTTGGCGCTTCCGCTGTTCTTCGCCATCCTGCCCGCGATCATTCTCTCTGGCGTGCCCGATCGTGCCGCGGATGCCATCGCCGGCAAGCACACCCTGCCCGAACGCTTCGGTAATACGGTGGCGTTAGCCTTGGCAGCGGCCTCGGTCGGTATTGCATCCGTGCTGGCGCTGGTCTTCGATCGCACCGGCATGGCGGCGGGTGCCTTCGGCGGGCTGAGTTATTTCGTTCTGCCGCATGCCGCCCTGTGCCTTGCGCTCATATGGGTCGCTTTCCAGCGCGGCGCCGACTGTCTCAGGCGTATCGACGGATTAATGTTCGTCACGCTCAACTACATGGTGTGGTTCGTCGCGGTCCCCTTTTATAACCTGGCGTAGCCAGACGCTGAATAAGCGTTGATGACCGCTTCAACATATTTTCCACCAGCTAGATAGCCAATCTACGTGGCTATTAGACCAAGTTCGGCGCACTTATCCTTCCGTCCAAATCCGAAATGGGACCCGGTCAGCCTAGCGACCCCTTAGACAGCACCGATGCTGACCTGAGCAGAGATCTTAAGCTGAAGCGTATTAAGGCAACCATTGAGCGGTAGCCAAGTCTGACTAAAGGCGGAGCTATTGGACTTACCAGCCTCGGACGATATGGGCTGGATTATTAAACACTGCGTGTCCTAGCCTCACTACCACGGCTGTCCTGTGCCTCCTTGTGATCTCTTCAAAAGTACCATCGGCACTGAGCAGTCTTATTACTGAATTCGGCGTGAAACTAATCAGACAGTCCGCCTAGCCACG
Organism: Modicisalibacter luteus DSM 23508; assembly: GCF_000378505.1. Lineage (GTDB taxonomy): Bacteria > Pseudomonadota > Gammaproteobacteria > Pseudomonadales > Halomonadaceae > Modicisalibacter > Modicisalibacter luteus. Next base: position 264,125 of record NZ_KB899991.1, read on the forward strand.
TGCACGCATTCTCGCCTGTATCAACCTATGACGAACGAAGCGCCAAGCGCAGCAATAGCGACGCCTATCCCTTTAAGCAAATGCTTGTCGCGTGCTGCCATCAATGAACCAGCGCGCCTGGCCAAATAGATGATGCCTAGAGTAGCAACAGTAAAGCCCGCCAAATAAGCCCATGGCGCGATGCCAGAAGGCATTTCGGAGCCATGTGCCTGTCCATGACAAAACAGAAACAGTACGACAATGAGTGAACCAAGCGAAGTGGGCATCCTGGCGAGGGTAATCAGCAGTAACCCCATCAGTAAAACTGACATCGCCACCCCAAACTCCATGCCGGGGATGACTAGTCCAGCCCAAGCAGACAGCGCGCCCAGCAACATACCTAGCATGGCTAGGAGCGGGATCATAGACCGAAACTTCGGTACCTGACTCAAGCTCCACAAACCAACAGCCACCATCGCCACGATGTGATCCAATCCAAGCAAGGGGTGGGTCAACCCAGCCAGAAACCCACCGCCAACCCCCTCAAGCCCCGGATGTGCATAGACAGTTCCTGACGCCAATAAAGTTAGAGTTGCCAATGCCAGCATCCCGGCTAGGAAGTTGAAAGGCCGTTTCATAATATTCCCCTTGTCATTATTCGATACCAGAAGTTGGCGATGCTCTTCAGTAGCGGCAGATATACTTACTTTTCATGGCGCTGTTTCCACTTTTCGAAATCATCCTTGCTCTCCTGCTTCGTCGGAGGATAAAGGCCGATGATTGAGCGACCCGCCAGCACCTCCTCAGTGACAAAGTCTTCGAAGGCCGTCATCTCAACGGCTTCATCTGCAATGTCATCGGCCAGATGCGCCGGTATAACGACCACTCCCTCGCCATCGCCGACGATTACATCCCCGGGAAAAACGGGTACATCGCCACAGCCAATCGGCACATTGATGTCGACCGCTTGATGGAGCGTCAAGTTAGTCGGTGCGGAAGGACGCTTGTGATACGCCGGGATGTCCAATTTAGCAATCTCAGGTGAGTCGCGAAAACCACCATCCGTCACGACCCCAGCCACACCTCGCACCATCATCCTTGAAACAAGAATGGACCCAGCAGAAGCCGCTCGAGGATCACGACGGCTATCTATAACCATTACCGCACCTGCAGGACACTGCTCGACAGCGGCTCGTTGCGGATGCTGGGGATCCTGAAAAACTGAGATGGGGTTGAGGTCCTCCCGGGCGGGAATATAACGAAGCGTGAACGCTTCCCCCACCATATTGGGTTTCTCAGGATCGAGAGGACTCACTTCCTGAATAAACTGATTGCGCAAACCACGCTTGAATAGCGCAGTACTCAAGGTTGCTGTACTGACTCTCTTCAACTTTTCACGTGTCTGTGCGTTAAGAGTAGTTTCTGACATATCAATTTTTCTCCTTATGCATTGTCCGAAACGTCAGCGAGCAATGGCCTGACAGGGTAAAATCCTGAAAACAAACGAAGTTTATGAATGCTAACTCAGCCCTTTACTCAACTAGTTGATGCGCATAACCCTGTTCAGGCGCTTGATTGCTATAACCTAGTAAATGTCGGGCTCACCCACGGCAGGCCCAAAACCGGTTTCCAAAAAGTCGAAATCACAACCTTCATTCGCTTGCTTGATATGCTGAGCAAACATCCAACCATAGCCCCGGGAAAAGGCTGGTTTGGGCGGGGTCCATTCAGTGCGACGTCGTGCCAACTCGTCATCCGAGACCTCCATGGAAAGACGCCGCTCTGCGATATTGATATGAATCAAGTCTCCGGTTCTCAAAAGTGCGAGCGGCCCCCCGGCGGCGGCTTCAGGAGCGGCATGCAGTATGCAGGCGCCATAACTCGTACCGCTCATCCGAGCATCGGAGAGACGCAGCATATCGCGTACGCCCTGTTTCACGAGCTTGGTCGGTATCGGTAGCATTCCCCACTCGGGCATCCCTGGCCCACCCAATGGCCCTACGTTGCGCAGGACCATCACATGGTCGGCCGTGACATCCAGGTCTTCGTCATCAATGGCGGCCTTCATTTCAGCGTAACTATCGAATACCAAGGCAGGCCCAGTATGATTATGGAACCTTGGATCGCAAGCGGCGGGCTTGATCACACAACCGTCGGGCGCCAAATTGCCTCGTAATACGGCCAATGATCCTTCCCGATACACTGGATTTGACAAAGGCCGTATCACCTCATCGTTAAAGACTTCAGCGCCCTGCAACGTCTCCCCCAAGGTCTCTCCGGTCACGGTCAAGGCATTGAGTTCCAGATAGTCCGTCAGACGGGTCATCAACGCACGCAGGCCACCCGCGTAATAGAAGTCCTCCATGAGATAGTGCTTACCACTTGGGCGTACATTGGCAATGACAGGAATATCACGGCTGGCCTGATCGAAATCCTCGAGAGTCATGTCGATACCCGCTCGGCGAGCCATGGCGATCATGTGAATGACCGCATTGGTGGAACACCCCGTCGCCATGGCCACGGTGACGGCATTGTTGACCGCCGATGATGTGATGATTCGATCAGGAGTCAGTTCTTCCCAAACCATGGAGACTATCCGACGCCCCGAGGCCGCACACATGCGTATATGGTTGGCGTCTGCAGCGGGAATGGAACTCGCCGCCGGCAGTGTCAAACCCATGGCTTCGGTAATGGCGGTCATCGTGCTGGCCGTTCCCATCGTCATGCAATGGCCATAGGAACGCGCAATTCCTCCCTCAATAGCAATCCAGTCGTCCCGCGAAATGTTGCCAGCACGTCGCTCATCCCAATACTTCCAGGCATCCGAGCCACTACCCAGGACATTTCCTTGCCAGTTACCACGCAGCATAGGTCCAGCCGGCACGAAGATCGCTGGAAGCCCTGCACTGACAGCCCCTAGCACCAGCCCCGGAGTGGTTTTATCGCATCCGCCCATCAATACCACGCCATCCACAGGGTGCGACCGCAGTAACTCTTCTACCTCCATAGCCAGCATATTGCGATACAGCATGGTGGTCGGTTTCACGAAGTTTTCGGCGAGGGAGAGCGCGGGTAACTCGATGGGAAAGCCGCCGGCTTCAAGAATCCCACGTCGAATATCTTCTACGCGGTGTTTGAAATGCGTATGACATGGATTAATGTCAGACCAAGTATTGATGATGGCAATCTGTGGCCTGGCTTCCCAATCACTGGGTTCCCGCCCCATTTGCATTGCCCGTGAACGGTGTCCGAAGGCTCGTAGGTCATCGGGCGCATACCAGCGGGCGCTACGTAAGCTATCAGGACTCTTGCTCTTATTCGTTGTCATAATATTTCCTGTGCAGCTTGGGGAAGCGACACATAGGCCTACCGACCATCCATCACATGCTGAACATGGCCAGAGTAATGTCGCTCCCTAGAAAGATTAGCTATGCAATGTCGAGAGGTTTATTGTTTGCCGATAAACGTTTTGAAATGTTCTGCCTTGGCATCGGCCTGGTGAGTTAGCAACCCCATATCCGAGGCCACAGCAACAAATGTAAATCCGGCCTTTAGCCAGTGTTCCGCCTGCTCCTGCACGGGAGCAAGAATGCCCGCTGGGATGCGTTGCTCTCGGCACAGTTCCAGTGCCCTGGTAATTTCTCGCTGAACGTCGGTATGAACAACTTCTCCTATATGCCCCAAATCAGCGGCGAGATCGGACGGGCCGATGAAGATCGCATCGACCCCCTCCACCGCGGCGATTTCGGGAATATTGTCGATCGCACTTAACGTCTCGACTTGCACGATCAGGCAGAGTTCTTCATTGGCACGGTGAACATAGTCACGAATGCGGCCATAACGGTTGGCACGATGGGCAGCCGCAACGCCGCGAATACCATGGTTAGGATACCGAACTGCCGCGACCGCGTATTCGGCATCCTCTGCATTCTGCACAAAGGGAATCAGTAAGGTCTGTGCCCCGATGTCGAGGAAACGCTTGATGAGCACCGCATCGTTCCAAGCAGGGCGTACGACAGCCGCCGTTTCTGTCCCCGCCAGAGCCTGCAATTGTGTCAAGACGTTAGATATTTCATTCGGAGAATGTTCGGTATCGAGCAACACCCAATCGAACCCAGAATCGCTAAGGGCATCGATCACTATGCTAGAGCACAAGGTGCTCCATATGCCGATCTGTGTCTGTTTGTTTAGCAACGACTTGAAGCGATTGTGTGGTAGCGTGGCAAGCATAGCGTCTCCTTAGATTGGTTTTGTTATTGTCATTAACTAAGACTGACGTCCTAGAATCCGGATAGCGGCACAGGCGGCGCCATATCCGTTATCAATATTGACCACGGTTACGCCCGGAGCGCAGCTGGACAACGCTGAATCCAGTGCCGCTCGTCCGCCGTCAGCCACTCCGTAGCCGACTGACGTCGGAACCGCGATGACGCTTCCTGAGACCAAGCCCGCAAGGACACTGGGCAAGGCCGCGTCCATGCCGGCAAACACCAGTTTGATGGGGATGGCTTCCAGGCGCTCGACATGCTCAAGAAGCCGCCACAGGCCGGCCACGCCCACGTCGCTAATCACCTCGACAGCATAACCGTTATATTCCAGGGTGCGCCGCGCTTCGGCAGCGACTCGCGCATCCGCCGTACCGGCCGTCACAATGGCGATCGCCGGGGCTGCCTGGGGGGAAGGCATCTCCCCCAGTACTGCCGTACTGGAGAGAGCATCGTAATCGAGCACTTGCTTTATGCGAGAAGGTTGAGCTTCCCAGCACTCGGGGCCGATGCGCGTAATGAGCAAGCGGCGCTCTTCAGCGACGGCCTCATCGACAATAGCGGCAATACGATCTGGCGTCTTGAACTGGGCAAAAACGGCCTCCTCCAGCCCGATGCGGGAAGCACGGTTGCGATCGAAACGGACAACTTGTTCATCAGCCATGAAGAAAGGCGCTCCCTTGTTGATAGGCCTCTAGGGTGACAGGCGCTTCACGCCCATGATCCGCCACGATTTGTCTGGCGTATGAAAGCAATTGCCGCTCCGTGGCCGAGTCCAGCGACTCGAATAACGAGCTCTCCAGCTCAATACAATATCCCGAATGGCGTATCCGGCACCTAACCGTGATATTGCCCAACCGGCCACGAACGGCGTTTTCGATCGCATCGACCATCAATAGCGTGTCGGCTTCGACTGCAAGCCCCGTCTCGATACGGCTTGATAGGCAGGGCGCGGCAGGAAGGCAGGCGATGTCAGTCAAGCCAAGAGAACGCGCCAGTTCACGAACTGCCGCTTTGTCCATTCCTGCTTTTACAAATGGGTGGAAAACCCCATGCTCACTCGCAGCAATGAGACCGGGACGATAGTCCCCCAGGTCGTCGGTATTCGTTCCAGACGCCATTGTCAGCTGAGCTCCTTGATAATGCGCCTGCAGCCGCGACATGGTTTGATACAGATGGGTTTTGCAGTAATAACAGCGGTTGATGGGATTGCTGAGATAATGGGGATCGTCGAACTCTCCCGCATCGATGATTTCTAGCCGCAACTGCCACCGCTCGGCAAGGCCCCGGACCCGGGCAGTAGCATCACCCGGTACGGCTGGCGACAGCGCATGACAGAGCATTAGCCCTTCCCGCCCACGGACCTGAAAAGCTGCTGACGCCAAGGTCAAGCTATCCACGCCACCGCTGACAGCGATGACCAGCATCTCAGGAGCTCGCAATGCGGTATGAAGCTCGGCAGGTATTTTCGTCATTACTCCTCCCTTACCTGCTCGGCTTCAATCCTGACCTGCTGACGTTGCTGGTGAGATTCAGTGAATCGCGCGATGTCATCCGCCTCGGCTTTACGGGTTGTGCCTGTCGGTCGGGCTGCGGATTTGATGCGGACACGCCCTTGGCTTGTAGCGGCCTTGCTATGCTCTCTTGCCAAAAGCTTCCGCTCGATCTCGTGATAGCGAATGCCAAGGGTCGTGGTCTGGCGAAAACATGCTTCTAAGACATCGTCAAAATACTCGGGGATCGTGAGCAATTCGATCTGGAAGCCAATCCGGCCCTTTTTCGATGCACGGGTAGCTTGTGTGACATCCAGCACACCGGTCATGTCACGCAGGAGGTTGACGGCAATCGCGATGTCTTCAGGCGTCTGATCATCAATATCGAACGCCGCATGTATAACCCGGTCATGTAAAAAGTCAGCGCCGTTGCCCGCCGCTTCGAGCACCAGGAGGCGCAAAGCGTTGGCTCTGTCAGGCAGTTCTCGACTTCCAAATCCCATGCCAGATTTAAGCATCCGCCCGCTACAGCGGGTATCGAAGCGGCAATCGAGATGACGGAGAATCGCAGCTCCTGTAGGAGTTATGCGCTCTCCTGACAGTCCATCGTCATGAACCGGCATCCCTGCCAAGAGCTCGGACGTAGCGGGGGCCGGAACTGGTACCCACCCATGATCGGTATGAACCTGGCCACTCCCCATGGGGAGCGAGCCACACAACCAGTCCACTTCCCCGATAGCTTCGAGCAGCGCAGCCACCGCAACAACATCAATCACCGAGTCCCAGGCACCGACTTCATGGAACGCTACCTGTTGGCGGGTCGCCCCATGAACGGCTGCCTCGGCATCCGCAAGTAGCTCGTAGATTGCCAGTGCCCGGCCTACGACACCCTGCGATAGGCCACAATGACTGATGAGCGCCACGAGATCAGTATAGTGATGGTGGCTATGGGCCTCATGCTCGCTCTCGGCCTCGACATAGAAACGCTTACCACGAAACCCCGAAAATGCCCCTTGCTCTATGCGCCAGCTCACGGATGCCGGTAACGGCAAACGATTCAGAGAATCCCTCAGTGCTGGCTCATGCTCTGGATATATATCAAGCAGCGCGGCGACCATCATGTCTCCGGCTACCCCTCCGAGTGGATCAATCCGAATCAAGCGTTTTCGCTGCATGGCAAGCTCCGTTCTTGTTATTGCGTAGGCACGCTACTAATCCTTGACGTCGTAGTACGTCTGCAGACGGTGCTTATTGCACTCGATGTGGTATCTCGCCGCAGACCGAGCGGCATCAACATCCTGATTGGTAATGGCATCGATTAGAGTCTGGTGCTCGGCGATGGGTGCCTGCCCGCCATCGACGCGAGTCGCCGCCTTACGCCGGGAAACCAGGATGGTTTCCTTGAGATAACTACTCAGGTAGTTGAAGAATTCAAGATACAACTCATTATCGGCCGCGGTGCAGACAGCTCGATGGAAGGCCATGTCCGCGTCGACCCCGGCCTGGATATCTCCCGAGGCTACCGCCTCGCGGAACGACTCCTGCGCGTCAAGCATCATCGTCAGGTCATGCCGAGTACGCCGTTCGGCGGCCAAGGCCGCGGCCTCAACCTCGAACCCCATGCGCAATTCCACCATGCGCAACACATGCTCGATGCTCTGGGCATCATGGTCACGAAGGGAGAACCCCCGATTCGGACGCGTCGATACGACGAACACCCCTCTCCCCTGCTGACTGCTCAGTAGACCATCCATTTTCAAGCGAGACACGGCTTCACGAACCACAGTGCGGCTAACCCCCAGCTCCTTGGCCAACGCACTCTCGGACGGGAGTAGCTCCCCTACCTCAAGGTCCCCGGAGGTCACCATGCTTCGGAGTTCATCTGTCACTTGATCGCTCAGACTGACGGTCTTCCGAACTGCACGGAATGCAGATGGCTCTTTCATTCTCTCTCACTTATGACTTACAAAACGCGATTTATATTCTTATCATACAAGATACACTCACAACAGCAAGCGCGCGATTAACGTCATCAAACAACACTAAAGGACATCGATATGAGCCAGCATGCCTGCTTTCCTGCCGTCGAATTTCCCCACTTAGCCGATGTCAGGCTGCCAAGAGTCATTCCTGTTCGGCTTAATCACCGGCTGGGTACGCCAGTTACGGATATCGATCAGCGTACCCGCCAAGTGATGCGAGAGAGCAAACACGTTGCACAGCTCGCCCCCGGCAGCCGTGTGGCGGTCGGTGTGGGAAGCCGGGGCATCGCCTCGATCGTAGAAGTGGTTACAGCGGTCGTGTCAGAGCTTAAAACCCTGGGTCATGTGCCCTTTATCGTACCGGCCATGGGCAGCCATGGCGGTGGCACGGCTAATGGCCAGGAAGCTGTGCTGGCCAAGCTGGGCATCACTGAGGCCACCGTGGGTGCCCCCATTCGCGCCACGATGGACGTCGTCGAATACGGCAAGACGGCTGAGGGCATCGAATGCAAGTTCGATCGCAATGCCGCCGAGGCGGATGGCATCATCATCATCAACCGCATCAAGTCCCATACCACGTTTGACCGCCCCATCGAAAGCGGTCTGACCAAGATGATCGCTGTCGGACTCGGCAAGGCCGAAGGCGCGCGCCGTGTGCATAAACTGGGCCCGCGCGGCCTTTCCGAGGTTCTGCCCAATCTGGCACGAATCGCTCTGGCCAATGCCCCTATCACATTGGGCATCGGTCTGGTCGAAAACGCCAACAAGGATATCGTACATCTCGAAGGCGCCGAACCTGACCAGATCATGGCGACCGACGAATGGCTGCTCAAGGAAGCCAAATCCTATCTTCCTCGCCTTCCCATCACTCAGGCTGACGTGCTGATTGTCGAACGCAGTGGCAAGGAAATCAGCGGCACGGGGATGGATTTTGCCGTCACGGGACGCACCGATATTCGAGGCATCGATAATCCTACGACTCCGTTCATCCATAAATTGGGGCTGCTTAACCTGACGAAGGAGACCGCAGGAAACGCCGTCGGTATTGGCATGGCCGACTTCACAACGCGGGCGGCCGCCGAAGCCATTGACTTCAAGGCCACATATATGAACGCCCTGACGGCAACGCTGGTGGAAAAGTCACGCATACCCATCGTCTTGCCAACCGAACGGGATGTGATTGCAGCAGCAGTCACCACCTCATGGTCGCTCAATGACGAAGATGCCCGCTTTTGCATGATTGCGACCACCCTGCATCTGGATCGAATCATGGTATCTCCATCCCTGCTGGAGGACATCCCCGAAGGTATGGCGGAACCAATAGGGCCGGCTCAGGAACTTCGGTTCAACGAACAAGGCCAACTGATGACCTCACTCTGGCTTCAGTGTTTCGAAACTCATTAGCGCTTCTTCTCTGACGACATTCACGCCTGGAAAATAAGGATAACAAGTGAAGACAACCTATGATCCCAAGCCTGAAATCCTTCTGTTGCAACGCATCGCCGACCCCGGCATGGAAAGGCTCGAGAAGCACTTCAACGTAGTCGATATATGGGACAGCCCGGCACCCGAGCGCGATGTGCAGAGTCATGCGGAAACAGCCAGAGGTGTTCTGGTAGGCGCTCAAAAGGGACTAACCCCTGCACAAGTGGAGCAGATGCACTCACTTGAAATTATCTCGCTGCACGGTGTCGGTCTGGATCGGGTCGATATCGATCATGCTCGGCGCAGGGGGCTACGAATCGCTTACACCCCGGATGTACTGACAGCGGATGTCGCCGACATGGGCGTCGGACTGATGATGTCAACGCTTCGGCGTTTGCCACAAGGACATCACTTCGTCAAAGCTGGCCACTGGGCGGATGGCAATCAGCCTCCCTTGACCCGAAGCCTGACGGGCAAGCGTCTCGGTATACTCGGACTCGGCCGTATCGGCCATGCCATCGCGACGAGAGCGGAAGCCTTTGGTATGGAAATCGCCTATACCAACCGATCCCCAAGAAAGGATTTGCCCTATCGCTATGAGCCGAACCTGCATCGATTGGCCGCCTGGAGCGATGTCCTGATGGTGGCGGCAGCCAGCTCCCCCGGCATGCAGGCCTTGGTCGATGATAGCGTGCTGGCCGCCCTTGGTTCGGAAGGCGTTCTCGTTAACGTGGGACGTGGCGTCCTTGTCGATGAGAACGCGCTGATCGCCAGACTCGAACGTGACGAACTGCTAGGAGCAGGTCTCGATGTGTTTGCCAATGAGCCCCGAATCAACAATGCCCTGCTGCTACTTGATAACGTCATTTTGTCAGCTCACCAGGCGAGCGCCACCGTCGAAACACGCAATGCCATGGCCGTACAGAGCGTGGAGCACCTTATACAGCATTTCTCCGGAGCCCAGCCAGACCACTTGGCGACGCCAGAAAACTAAAAATAAACTCATTTATAAACAACAGGATACAAACTTGTAATATAACCAGTTGACATGTCCTGTCAGCGTTATTACTTTGAAATTGCCTTATTCCACGAGGCTTACCGCTGCACTAACAGAGCGGCATACAAAAAGTGCAGTAACGAACTAAGACAATAAAAGAGGAATAACATCATGTTAAAACTGGGTAAGCACGCCTCCCTGACAACAATAGCTACCCTCTCTGTCGCTGCGGTATCAATGGCCCAGGCCCAAGATTTTACCCTTTCGACCGGGTCACAAGGGGGATCTTGGTACCCCATCGGAGGGGCGCTGAAAGCTGCCGTTGAGAAAAAACTCGATGATGTTTCCATTACGGTGACTCCTGGTTCAGGCCTCGCCAATGTCCAGGGTGTGGCTGTTGGGCGCTTCCCGATTGCCTTCGCCAACTCCATCTCTACTGTGGATGGCATCAACGGCAGAGCCCCCTTTAAGAAACCCATAGATAATGTATGTAACCTTGGCACGCTCTATCCACAGTATTTCCAAGTTATGGCCCTTGACGATGCCGGCGTTGAGTCAGTGACGGATTTCGAAGGCAAGAGCCTCACCACGCAACAGAACGGTCATACAGGCGAGATGTTGACTCGGCGTCTGCTGGAAGCAAACGGCTTGAGCTACGAGGACCTTGAAAGTGTCAGTCACCTGTCATACTCCGATTCGGTCGTCGCCATGAAGGATGGCCATGCCGAAATTTTCACGCTCGGTACCGCCCTGCCCGCCGGCTCGGTCATGGATCTGGCTAACAGCCGCGACATTAGCTTTGTGCCGATAGATGACGAAACCTTCAATCAATTTAAGCAGCAGAACGCTGCCTTTCAGAAACGCATGGTCACTGCGGGCAGCTATCCGGGCGTGAATGAGGATGTGCCTGCGATCACCTATGACACGCACATGATCGCCCAATGTGATTTCGATGACGAGATCGTTACCGCCTTCCTAGAGGCCGTCGTCGAGAATACGGATTCCCTCGGCAACATCAGTCGGGCCATGAAGGACCTGACCCCTAAAGAGATGGCTACCGACATTGGTGTGCCACTGCATCCCGCCGCGGAAGCGTTCTATCGCAAACACGATGCACTCTAACACCACCTTGCGACAGCTGCCCTTGTCCGGTTCAACCGGGCAAGGGGGCAAATTTCCCATTGGCCGATAGGCCCGTGGTGAAGAACAGTAATAATAAAATCGGGAGTTCACCGTGCGCCACTCCTCAACGTCGCTTTATGCTCAGGTATTCGGACTATCGATCAAGGCCGTCCTGGTCGGTATGGCCCTGTACCATATCTACATTGCTCTGGCCGGAACGCCAGGCCCTTATATACTACGCGGCATCCATGTAGCGCTGGCCGTTACCCTGATATTCCTCACCAGCAACTATCGACGCGAGTCGGTTCGCACGCCTCATTGGTATGACATGATACTGGCGGTCTTAGGGCTGTTTTCCGCACTCTACCCCAGCCTGCACTTGGACTACATTTTCTCACGTTTCATTTATGTCGACCCTCTCACCACACGCGATATCATCGCTTCTGTCACCCTAGTGGTTCTTGTACTGGAAGCCGCCAGAAGGGCGCTCGGGGCGGCACTGCCGATTACGGCCATCTGCTTTTTAATCTACGCCTTCACAGCAACCAATACGCTACCAACCGTTGTTCTCGAACAACTCGCCATGACCACAGAGGGCATCTTCGGTATCCCTATTGCCGTCTCGGCAACCTACATGGTGCTGTTCATAATTTTCGGTGCACTTGTCGAACGCATGGGCATCGGTCAGTTGTTTATGGATTTTGCCGTAGCACTAACAGGCCGACAGGCCGGAGGGCCCGCCAAGGTCGCCTGTGTCACCAGCGGCATGTTCGGTTCAGTGTCTGGCTCGGCCGTTGCCAACGTTATGACCACCGGCACTTTTACCATCCCCTTAATTAAGCGCATGGGGTTCCGTCCCGCCTTTGCTGGCGCTACAGAAGCCGTCGCATCGACAGGCGGCCAGATCATGCCACCAGTCATGGGTGCGGCTGCCTTCGTCATGGCCGAGTATCTCGGCATCGGTTATCTCAAAGTGGCGATGTATGCCATTACCCCCGCCCTTCTGTTCTATGTTGCCCTGTTCTTTGGCATCCATTTCGCGGCCAAACGCAACAATGTCGGCAGTGTGCCTAAAGAGGATCAGGTGCCGCTGGGACGAGTTCTCAAAGAACGCGGCCACCTGTTCATTCCGCTACTCGTCATCATCGGTGCCTTGGTACTCGGGTACTCTGCGCCTTATTCCGCCATGTGCGGTATCGCCTCGGTGATTCCCACTGCGCTTCTGCGCAAGACGACCCGGCATTACGTCACCCTGCGCAATATCATCGATGCACTGGAAAACGGCGCCAGGAATGTATTACCAATCGCCGCAGCCTGTGCTTGTGCCGGTATCGTGGTCGGGGTGATCGATATCACTGGCATAGGCTTGAGCTTTTCCAACTTCGTCATTTCAGCCTCACAGGATATCTTGGTACTGGCTCTGCTCCTCAGTATGGTAGCGGGCATTATTCTTGGCATGGGCATGCCGACCACACCGGCCTATATAGTTCAGGTTGCTCTCTTGGTACCGGCTCTGACCAAACTCGGCGTACAAGCGGAAGCAGCTCATCTGTTCGTCTTCTACTTTGCCATCCTGTCTGCCATTACCCCGCCGGTGGCCATGGCCGTCTACGCCGCTAATACATTGTCTAAAGCCAAGATCTGGGAGTCGAGTATCGAGGCTCTCAAACTGGGCGCAGCCGGTTTTATCGTGCCATACATGTTCGTCTACGAACCGACAATCCTGCTGCAGGGCGAGCCGCTGAGAATCGTCTACGTGCTGATCCAAGCTACCCTCGGCGTTATCGTGCTGGCCGCGGCCCTACAGCGCTATCTGTTCGCGCCTCTTGCGCGCTGGCAGCAGCTTGTGTTGTTCGCCGCAGCGATCAGCTTCATCTATCCGGATTGGCGGGTCACCCTCATAGGATGCAGTTTCCTGCTTGTCAGCCAGCTGCCCGTGCTGCTCAACCGACAGCGTAACCGCTTAGCCGCCGACAAGCGCAAGCGCTACGAGTCGTCTGGCCAATGATTTCTGCCCCCGGACCGGTTGTGATGACCGGCCCGGGGCCAGACACTACCTTTCTCGGAGTTTCCGCCATGTCCCAGCCCATCAGCCCTCGCGCTCGTTCCGGTGGCCAGATCCTGGTCGATCAATTGCTGATTCACGGTGCCGAGTGCGCCTACTGCGTTCCCGGTGAAAGTTATCTAGAGATACTCGATGCCCTGCACGACGCCCGAGATCGCTTCACGCTCTACAATGCCCGTCATGAAGCAGGAGCGGCCAACATGGCGGAAGCCTATGGCAAGCTGACCGGCAAACCCGGCGTGTGCATGGTGACGCGCGGTCCTGGTGCCTGCCATGCTGCCATCGGCGTGCACATCGCCCAGCAGGATTCCACCCCCATGATTCTGCTGATAGGACAGGTCGACCGGCCATCGAGGGATCGCGAGGCCTTCCAGGAGATCGATTACCGCCAGATGTTCGGCAGTGTCGCCAAGTGGGTCGCCCAGATCGACGACGCCACACGCATCCCGGAATACATGGCCAGGGCCTTCCGTGTCGCGACGTCGGGCCGCGCCGGTCCGGTCGTGCTGGCCCTGCCAGAGGACATGCTCACCGATGTCGTCGAAACGACCGACGCCACGCCCTATACAGCCACGCGTCCCGACATCGGTGAGCATGACCTCGAGCGCATTCGCACCGCGCTATCAACGGCACAGCGGCCCATGCTGCTAGTCGGTGGGAGTGGTTGGGACGATGAGGCATGCCGTGCCATCACCACCTTCGCCGAAACGAACGATTTGCCGGTGGCGTGCTCGTTCCGCCGCCAAGATATCGTGGATAACCGCTCCGAGGTCTATATCGGCGACTTCGGAACCGTGAGCTCACCCAAGTTGATTCAGCGTATCGCCACGGCGGACCTACTGCTCGTGATTGGCGCACGACTCGGGGAAATGACCACAAAAACCTACACGACCCTGACGCCACCCGTTGCCAGCCAGCAACTGATACATATTCATAGCGACGCCGATGAAATCGGACGCGTCTACAGTCCTGAGAACGGGATAGCGGCAGCGCCTGAACGGGTTGCTCGCGCGCTGGAACGTTGCCAGTGGGATCTTTCGGGGCGTTGGAGCGACTGGCGTCAACAAGCTCGCCAAGAATATCTAGACGATATCAACGCCTCGGATGAAGATAGCGCGCTCAATATCGGTCAGGCTTTGATGGACATGCGTGATCGGCTCCCAGCCGACGCGATCGTCACCCTAGACGCTGGCAACCATACCGGCTGGGCACAGCGATATCTGCGATACGGCCGTCCCGGACGTCAACTGGGGTCCACGTGCGGTGCGATGGGCTACTCGGTACCGGCCGCAGTTTCGGCCTCACTGCACGATCCTGAACGGGTAGTTCTTTCCTTCGTCGGCGATGGCGGGTTCATGATGAGCGGTCAGGAACTGGCAACCGCCATACAACATGGTGGGCGCCCGATCGTGCTGCTCTTTAATAACGGCACATATGGCACCATCCGAATGCATCAGGAGCGCGAACATCCCGAACGTGTGGTCGGCACCGACCTGGTCAACCCCGATTTCCTGGGTATGGCCCAAGCCCTGGGCGCCCATACCGAATCCGTTACCCGCACCGAGGAACTCGGTCCCGCGCTGACCCGCGCCATCGAGTCCCGGCGGCCCGCGGTGATTGTGCTGAAAACCGATCCCGAACGCATCTCGACGAGAACCACCATCGCCCAACTGCGCCTCAGCAAGCGCGGCTGACCTCATGTATTGATCACTCACCCATTGGAGCTTGATATGCCCGATGCCCTGAACCGACAACCAATCGCTGAAGAATTGCTCGACACGCTGGTTTATCGACTCGGGGCAGACTACGTACTGACCGAGGCATCAGACATGCTTCCCTACGTCCAAGAACAGCGCAGACTGTATCCAGGCCATGCATTGGCCGTGGTGATGCCGGCGTGCACCGCTGATGTTGCCTACATCGTCAAGCAGTGTCGCCATCATGGCGTTGCGCTGGTACCCCAAGGCGGAAACACCGGGCTGGTCGGAGGCGGTGTGCCGCATCAGAGCATCGTCGTTGCCCTGGGACGCATGAACCGCATTCGTGATATCGACCCCACCAATGCCACCATCACAGTAGAGGCGGGCTGCATCCTCCAGGCAGTGCAGGACGCCGCCCATGACGCCGGACGCCTGTTTCCTCTGTCGCTGGCCGCAGAGGGATCGTGTCAGATAGGGGGAAACCTGGCCACGAATGCTGGCGGCATCAATGTGCTGCGCTATGGTAATGCCCGTGACTTGGTGCTGGGGTTGGAAGTGGTACTGGCCGACGGCCGTGTCATGAACGGTTTGACCGCGTTACGCAAGGACAACACCGGCTACGATCTTAAACACCTCTTCATCGGCTCCGAGGGCACGCTGGGCATCATCACCGCCGCCGTGCTCAAGCTGTATCCCATGCCCCGAGGCAAGGCGACTGCCCTGGTCGGTTGCGACTCGCCTCACCAGGTACTGGCATTATACGACCAGTTGCGGAGCCGACTTAGCGATACGCTGACGGCCTTCGAATTCCTGCCACGTTTTGCAATGGATGCCGTGCTTTCCCATGTTCACGGGACACGCGCCCCTTTCAACCAGAGCTTCGCATCATACGCGTTGATTGAACTGACGACACCGGATGCCGACCTCGATCTGAATCCACGACTGGAAGCGGCCCTGGCCGATGCGTTCGAGAATAATATAGTATGCGATGCCATTATTGCGACGAGCAGCAAGCAATCCCAGGAGTTATGGCGGTTGCGTGAAGGTGTCGCGGAAGCACAAATAGCCGAAGGCGCATCGATCAAGCACGACATCTCCGTCCCGGTGTCACGTATCGCTGATTTCATCGAGGCCGCCAGTGCCGCCTGCCTATCGATCCTTCCCGCCTGCCGCATTTGCGCCTTCGGTCATGTCGGTGACGGCAACCTTCATTTCAACGTCAGCCAGCCTGTCGACATGGAGGCTAACGACTTCATGGACTTGACCCCCCGGTTCAATCGTGCCGTACACGACCTGGTCGCTGACATGAATGGCTCGATTTCGGCAGAGCATGGTATCGGGCTCGCTAAGCGGACCGAATTGCGCCGCTACCAGGATCCCGTGGCCTTGGCCCTGATGGAAGGCATCAAGACGGCGCTGGACCCTCAAGGGCTATTCAATCCCGGCAAGCTACTGTGAGCGTGGCTGGAAGAACTGGGTGTCGTCTCAGCCGCGCCCGACATAGGGCATCTTGGTCGCCATCATAGTCATAAATTGCACATTCGCGTCTAATGGCAGGCTGGCCATGTGCACGATCGCCCTTCCCACCTCCGCAGCATTCATGCGCGGCTCGGGTACGACATCACCATTGGGCTGCATAACCCCATCGACCATTCTGGCCGTCATGTCAGTATCGGCGTTACCGATGTCTATCTGGCCGCAGGCAATGTCGAAGGGCCGGCCATCCAGAGACAGTGACCGCGTGAGCCCGGTTATTGCGTGCTTGGTGGCCGTATAGGCCACGCTTAATGGCCGGGGCACATAGGCGGATATCGAACCGTTATTGATGATCCGGCCCCCACGCGGCGACTGCTCGCGCATGAGACGAAACGCGGCTCGGGCGCATAGGAAGCTTCCGGTCAGGTTGGTGTCGACGACATCTCGCCATACAGATACCGGCAACTCATCTGGAGTAGCCGGTGGTGCGCCTCGTCCCGCATTGTTGAAAAGAAGATCTACCCGGCCCCAGGCAGCGACGACCTGATCGAATGCCGCATCCACCGAAGCCTCATCACCGACATCGGCTACCACGACTAGCGTGGCCGTGGGGCAAGTGGCGAGACTCGCCGTTTCCTCAAGACGATCACGCCGTCTCCCCACCAACGCGACCCGGTACCCTTCCTTAACCAAAGCCAGCGTTGCCACCCGACCGATACCGCTCCCCGCTCCTGTCACTACCGCAACGCTGCCTGCCATGTTGTGCTCCTCAATAATTGCTCATCGCTGATGGGGTATTATGTAACGGGGGCTGGATTGAACAGTGCCAGATCGTTATGGATCCCCAGCCTTTCAACCGCCGCCTGTTCACGCCCACTGGCAATATCCAAGATAAGATGGAAAAGTTCCCACCCCATCGCTTCGATCGTGTCATCGCCGGAAGCGATGCGGCCGGCATCGAGGTCGATGAGGTCATGCCAGCGTCGGCTTAACGTTGTGTTCGTCCCGACCTTGATCACCGGGACCATGGACAATCCATAAGGGGTACCGCGCCCGGTCGTGAACACATGCATGTTCATGCCCGCCGCCAACTGCAACGTGCCGCAGATAAAGTCGCTGGCCGGAGTTGCGACAAAATTCAACCCTCGCTTCCTGATCCGCTCTCCAGGCCCAAGCACATCGATGATGGGACTTGTACCTGATTTGGCGATGGAGCCCAGCGCCTTTTCGATGACATTGCTCAACCCGCCGCTCTTGTTGCCCGGTGACGGGTTGGCACTTCTATCCGCCTGGCCCTGTGCCAGATACTCGTCATACCAGGCCATTTCTCGGATCAGTTTCTCCCCCACCTCCGCATCGATGACTCGTGGCGCCAGCAGATGGATTGCGTCGCGCACCTCCGTCACCTCCGAAAACATGACTGTACCGCCGGCCCGCACGATCAGATCCGCTGCAAAACCGACGGCCGGGTTGGCCGTGACCCCCGAGAACGCATCACTGCCACCGCATTGCGTGCCCACCACCAGTTCCGAGACGGGACAGGACTCGCGACGCCGCTGATCTAGCTTGGCGAGATGCTGCTCGGCCATGGCCATGATACCGGCCATCATTTCCGAAAAGCCGACAAAACGCTCGTCTTGTAAACTGAGAATGTGACCGCTGGAGTCTGCCTTTTCATTCGCGCCGTAAATCTTGACGGGCTGCTCTGATACCAACGTCGACGGCTGTAGCTTCTCGCACCCCAGGCCAACGACCATCACCTCCCCGCCGAAGTTGGGGTTGAGCGTGATATTTTTGAGGGTACGAATAGGAATGATTGCGGCAGGCGCATTGATGGCAACACCGCAGCCATAGGTATGCGTCAGCCCAACGACGTCATCGACATTAGGATACTTGGGTAACAATTCCGCCTTGATACGTTTGACGGCATGCTCAACGGTACCAGCGACGCATTGCACGCTTGTCGTGATTCCAAGCACGTTCCTTGTGCCCACACTCCCATCGGCATTGCGATAGCCCTGAAAGGTATACTCTGCCAGCGGTTCTGCCGGCCCATATTCACGGGTAGCCACTTCAAGCTCTTGTAAAGAGGGTGGCTGGCGCAACGCGATATTCCGCTCATTGACGTGGCCACCCAATGGGATCGTCTCAGTCGCCGTACCGATGACTTCGTTATAACGAATGACCTCGGCTCCCGACGGGATATCTGACAAGGCAATTTTATGCCCTTGTGGAATATCTACGATAGCAACCAGACCGGCTTGTAGTTGCGTTCCGGCCGCCACCCCGCCTTGCCCGATGACGATGGCTACATTATCGCTGTCATGGACCTTGATTACCTTCTTGTTATCTGTGGACCGCGTCATTGTTCTACCTCTTGGATGGCCAACATAAACCGTAGGCTTGTCCGTGATGTCTCCGAGCTACGGCTCGACAAAGGCAAAAATTTACGTGATTTGGAGCTTACGCTTGCAGTTGAGCTGAGTTGGCTGCCGCGTACTCAAGCGTAAGTGGCATCGGGCATAACCTAGGCCCGAGCGCCCTGCAGCTATCGCCTCAGCGCCTTGGAGCTCATGTACTATTGCAACATATCATATAACATGAGCTATTACAGAAACCGACGGCAGCAACCTCCTCCAGCGAGTCAAAGCCACTGACCTATGGCCTCATGGCCCGGTCAGGAACCGAGCACCCCGTCTCTCTGGAGTACAACCAGACGCACGACGAGCTTAGTCGCTACACCTCCCTCCCATCCGATGCATTAGCTGTGTTCGCTTGCCGGCTATTTGCATGTCTTTTGCAGTCCGTTCCCTGCTCTGGACCGGAAGTTGGCTGGGTCTGTCTTCTGCGCGGCTTGGCCTCCTGCGGCGAAAGACGAAAACACACGTAAATTTGTAATACTACTTTAGTAGCCAAGCCCCCTGCACTGGTTCATCTCGCTTGGAAGCATATCTTTGTTTTAAAAGAATAATATATGATTAGCCAACGATAGTGCAGTTTTACAACCTTGAAAATAGGTTTGACAACATTACAGGTTAATACCTAGTCTCCTAGGCAAATAAGCACTTCAGCCCACAACAAGACAAAAGCCGGTCATTACCGGAAACACGAGAAGGAGTGTGCTTGATGGCAATACAAGAGGCGTCTATGCGCGTCAAACAAGCCTTGCTGGGTGTATCGGGGGTACATGTTACTCCTTATCTCGCTGACGGTCGGATCAACAACGATTTGCTAGCGGAGGTCATTGATGACATCACCAACGCCGGTGTGCAAAACATCGTCACTGGCGGCAATACCGGTGAGTTTTATGCTCTTACGCTCGGCGAAATCGAAAATATTTACAATGTTGCTGTCAATAGCGTGTCTGGCAGGACCACCGTAACGGCAGGCGTTGGTCGAAGTATCCATGAAGCGGTACATCTTACCCAAGCTGCCGAGAAGGCAGGCGTAGACGCCGTAATGGTACATCAGCCACCGGACCCCTTCGCTTCACCCCGCATGCTCTACCACTATATAGAAGAGATATCACGTAATACCGATCTGCCAGTAATCGCATATGCCCGCAATCCAGGGCTCACTCCAGAGCATTTCATCAAGTTGAGCGAAATCGACAATGTGGTGGCTGTTAAATACGCCGTGCCGGATCCACTACGCTTGGCCGAATGTATTCGTGCTACCAAAGGCTCCTCCCTACAATGGATCTGCGGGCTCGCTGAGAGCTGGGCATTGCCGTTTTATGCCTATGGCGCACGGGGGTTCACATCTGGCCTTGTAAACATAAACGCACAACTGTCTATGCGCTTTTATCAAGCTCTGGAACAAGCTAACTGGGAAGAAGCACGGCACTTAGTGGATCAAATCGCAGGCTTTGAAGAGATGCGTACTTTTGAGCAGAACGGTACTAACGTGACTGTAGTAAAAGACGCGATGAGATTGAGCGGAAAGGATGTAGGCCCTGTAAGACCTCCCGGAGTCGACCGGTTAGACGACGGCAACTTGCAGCGCCTACAACTAATTTTAGAACAATGGAAGAAGAAGTAATCTGCAACATATAAGCAGCTTGTCAATAAGAAAACTGGAGTCAACATGCCAATCACAAAATTAAAGAAGAGTATGGTTGCTGCCTTGGGCGCCATGACCTTGGCGTCTAGCGTAGCAGCGGCAGACTTTCCTATGCGAGACATCCGGCTAATCGTACCGTGGCCTGCGGGAGGCGGCACCGATGCGATAGCGCGAAAAATCAGCAATCTCGCCGAAGAACAATTACCTGTTTCGATTTATGCCGAAAATATTTCTGGGGCGGTTAGCGCAACTGGGCTGATGCAAGTGATACAGTCTCGCCCAGACGGACATACATTAGGCGTCTTAACCTATGACAGCGTAATTACAGTTCCGCGTAGTGAGCTAGTGCCTGGTTATGATCTCGACAAGCTGTCATTTATCGCCCGTATTACTCAGGAGTCTGACGCTCTTGTCGTGTCGTCACGCTCAGGCTTCACGAGTTTCGAAGAACTTATCAATGCCGCAAAGGAGAATCCCGGCGAGGTGCGCATCGGGGTAATGCCCGAGGGTTCGGGTCCCTACCTTGCGGCCCTGCGTATTGAGAAGGCTACCGGGGCGGACTTCAACATTATCACCTACCCCGGCGCCGCTGCCGAAGAGGCAGAAGCCATGCTTTCGGGAGAAATAGATGGTGCTATTGCCAGTTTGGGAGATTTTGCAGGGCTGATCGAGTCGGGTGATGTCCGAGGCGTAGCCGAACTCTCATCCGAGCAGAACCCCTCTTACCCAGATGTGCCCCCGATTAGCGAGCTGGGGCATGAGCTGGAATCGGGCAGCTTTGTCGTACTTGCTACTCCTGAGGGTACGCCTGACGATTCCATACAGATTCTGGAAAATGTCTATAAGCAAGCCTTCGAAAGCGAAGAGTTCCAGAAGTGGGTGGCTCAGGTTGGCGTAACACCAAGCTGGTTGGGAGCTTCTGAAGTCGAAGGCTGGCTGAGCGAGCGGCAATCTGAAACCTATTCGCTGATGGACGAGCTCGGACTTTAAGTTCGAGTGGCATACCCATCACCCCAGGGGTGTCCCCTGGGGTACGGCCGAGGATAAGGTCATGTCATTCATACCTATAACCAAATCAAAGAGGCTTGTCTTCCCTCTTTTCCTATTGGCGTTCTGCCTCCTTTATTTTATTTCTTCCATATCTTTAGGTGTACCCTTGGAAGATGGACGCTTAACGCCTGCCTTTTTCCCTCTTACCCTGGGAGTAATTTCGACTGCCTTTGCTGTCATTTTTCTGGTTCGCACGATACGTAAAACTCACAATGAGGAAGGAAGTGAGCCCCCCCAGAGAGAGCTGGCAGAAAAGAACATAGAAAGGCTGCGTCCTTTTTTCGTCATAGGTGCTACCACTATATACATTATTCTTTTTCCTGCCGTTGGCTACTTCTTGTCTTCACTATTTTACGTGTTCTCGATTATCGTCATCTTTTCCGACTTTAAAAAAATATTCACTAAGTCAACTTTAACAACAGCCGTGGTGATTTTAGGGTACCTTCTATTCGAGCAGGTTTTCCGCGTTCGGCTACCGGCGTTGTGGGGATGATCCATGGACTTCATATTACTTGTTATTAGTAGCTTTGAGCTGTTACTCAACCCGGTTACACTCACTTATGTAGTCTTAGGGTTTCTGATAGGGACCATATTTGCTGCTATTCCAGGCCTCACAGCCACACTGGCCTTGGCGTTGCTGCTTCCACTGACTTACAGCTTGAATGTCACTACGGCCCTCATGGCATGTGCCAGTATCTATATGGCAGGGATGTGTGGTGGGAGCATTACCGCGACGACAATTAACATACCGGGTGCCCCTTCTTCCATGATGACAGCACTCGAAGGCTATCCAATGCAGCAACGCGGACAAGGGGCCTTGGCTCTTGGTCATGCCTCGCTTGGCTCGATGCTGGGTGGCGGCTTGGGCGCCATCCTGCTAATCATCCTTGCTCCCTTCATTGCAAAGGCATCGTTGTTGGTCCAGACACCCGGAAAGTTCTCCTTGATTGCTTTTGCGTTGATCGTAGTGGTAGCTGCGCAACGTGGAAAAATCGTCAAGGCAGCTATTGCCGCCTGCCTTGGGCTTATGTTGGCTACCATTGGTTTGGATTCCATGGTTCCCATCGCCCGTTTAACCTTTGGGGTCCCTGCGCTTACGGCTGGCATCGACCTTATGCCAGTTATCATTGGTACTTTTGCCATCAGCGAACTATTGATACAGGCTGGCTCAATAGCCGAGCATCGGAGAATGTCTAAAGAAATTCTCAAGGCACAGCCCATTAAACGGCGGGATTTTATCCCACCTCTGTCTTCT
Organism: Modicisalibacter luteus DSM 23508; assembly: GCF_000378505.1. Lineage (GTDB taxonomy): Bacteria > Pseudomonadota > Gammaproteobacteria > Pseudomonadales > Halomonadaceae > Modicisalibacter > Modicisalibacter luteus. The sequence continues at coordinate 286,996 of NZ_KB899991.1, forward strand.
GTTCGTGAAATTGGGTTATGGTGCTACCTAAAATCTTCAGTTATAGGTTACCTTGTGGGCACGCTGCCTGGCGCCGGCGGATCAATGGGCAGCTTTCTCGCCTATGTCGAGGCTGTACGAACCTCAAAAAACCCAGAAAGCTTCGGCAAAGGTAATCCTAAAGGCATCGCTGCAGCAGAAAGCGCCAATAATGCGGTTTGTGGTGGCGCGTTGGTTCCCATGCTGACATTTGGAATCCCTGGCGATCCGATCACCGCTATCGTGCTGGGCGTGCTAGTTATTAACGGCATCCAGCCAGGCCCCCAATTACTGGCCGATCAAGCAGGATTGGTTGCTCCCATGCTTGCCTCTCTGCTCTTTAGTGCTGTGATCCTCATTCCCCTCACCTTGTTCTTGTTGGGGCCATATTTCATTAAGATTGTCTCTATACGTAAAGATGTTCTTTACGGCTCTATCGCCCTTCTCGCTGTTGTTGGCAGCTACGTAGCAACCTATTCAGTCTTCCAGATGTATTTAGCGATGGTATTGGGTATCTTGGCCTATTTTCTTAGAAAAAACGGCTTCCCTGTTATTACGCTATTGCTAGGCTTCATTCTCGGGCCTAATCTAGAAGACTTTTTGAGACGTTCCCTGGCGCTCTCGAATGGCAACCCGCTAACTTTTATAACGAGCCTCGACAGCCTATTCTTTATCATGCTGACGCTATTTTTTGTTTACTTCCTCGCCATCAGGAAGCCTTTAGAAAATCCTGCGACTCCTATTAAATCCAGTTGAAAAAGTTGAGTGATTATGAAATCTTTCTTGGAGGCCTCACCGAAGCGGGAAAAGCTTGCAGACCAACTTTATGGCATGCTAGCGCAAGCTATCATTGACGGTAATTATAAAAAAGGCGAGAAACTGCCTTCAGAAAATAAAATTTGTGAAATGTATTCTGTTTCGCGGCCTGTGGTAAGGGAGGCGCTAATGCGCCTCCAGGCAGATGGGATCGTCGTTTCTCGCCAAGGGTCGGGTACGTATATTCAGCACACCCCGCCAGCAGGGCTTACGCAGTATGCAGATGCTGCCGATATTTCCGTCCTCCTTAAAAGCTATGAGGTACGTATCGCTTTGGAGTGTGAGGCTAGTTCTTTAGCGGCCATGCGGCGTAGTGAAAAACAGCTGATACAGCTCTATCAGGCCTTAACCAAGATGGAAGAGGATGTTCTACAAGGACGCATCGCTACGGTATCAGACTTCCAGTTTCATATGGTTATTGCCCAATCCACGGGCAATGACATGTTTCCTGAAATTCTCCAGTCCATACACATTAGCGTCGAAAAAGCTATGACCATGGCTTTAAGCATTACAAGAAGTGCCAGCCAAGAAAGAATACAGAAAGTATTGAACGAACATCGTGTTATCTATGATGCTATCAAGCAAGGAGATCCAGAGGGGGCCCGGTTAGCCATGCGTTATCATATCAGCCGTGTCCGTCAGCGGGTCACTGATAACTTAAGTGATGCATGAACCACGCTGGGACTTACAAGTATTTTTTATATATATTAGTTGGCTTTTTATTAGCGTCTGACTGAGGCTTTTTCGGCTATGGCCTTGCCATCCAGGCCATGAGCTTGGGCGCAATGCGAATGAATTAGCTCAAAGAGCCAAGATTTCCAGTTGTATAAAAGATCATAAATATCAGGAGAACTCGCATGCTTCAGGCCAATAGCTTCCGCTCCCGCAGCGGTGGGCAAGCTCTAGTCGACCAGCTGCTCATTCATGGCGCGGACTGCGCATATTGTGTACCAGGCGAAAGCTACCTTGAAGTACTGGACGCACTGTATAACGTACGCGACCGTTTTACGCTTTATAACGCCCGCCATGAGGCCGGGGCAGCTAACATGGCTGAAGCCTATGGCAAGCTAACCGGTAAACCAGGCATCTGTCTGGTGACCCGGGGCCCTGGAGCGTGCCATGCGTCCATTGGGGTTCACATCGCCTACCAAGATTCAACTCCCATGATCTTGCTGATCGGTCAGGTTGACCGTCCCTCGATGGATCGCGAGGCTTTTCAGGAAATTGATTACCGCCAAATGTTCGGCGGCATAGCAAAATGGGTCGCTCAGATCAATGATGCTACGCGGGTGCCAGAATATATGGCCCGCGCTTTTCGTATTGCCACGTCGGGCCGCCCCGGACCTGTTGTTCTAGCCCTTCCTGAAGATATGCTGACCGACATCGTGGAGGTTACGGATGCTCCCCCCTATACATCGACTGCTCCGGATGCTTCCCTGGCTGCCATTGAAGATGTTCGGTCTCTTTTGACAACTGCTCAGCGTCCGTTAATGCTCGTGGGGGGGAGCGGATGGAGTGACGAAGCGTGCAGGGACATTACCCGTTTCGCTGAAGCGAACGGTGTGCCAGTAGCTTGCTCGTTTCGTCGGCAGGATATCGTTGACAACCACTCAAAGGTTTATGTCGGCGATTTTGGCACTGCCGGCCCGCCACAACTCGTCAGGCGTATTAAGGAAGCAGACGTGCTTTTGGTTGTAGGGGCTCGCCTCGGGGAAATGACTACCAAGACTTATACGACTCTATGTTCGCCTGCGCCGCAACAACGCCTGATCCATATCCATGCCGATGCTAATGAAATAGGCCGTGTTTACAGCCCTGAACTCGGGCTTGCGATTGCTCCTGAGAGCTTTGCTCGCGCTGTAGCCGATTGCCGATGGGTGGATACACACCGCTGGCAGGAGTGGCTAAATGCAGCACGTCAGGACTACCTTGACGACACCAAAGCACCTGCCTATGCAGGCGAACTTGATATGGCTCAAGCGCTAATCAACGTTCAGGAAATTCTGCCGGAAGACGTCATCGTCACCCTAGATGCCGGCAACCATACTGGTTGGGGACAGCGATTCTTGCGCTATGGGCGCCCCGGCAGGCAGATCGGCTCGACCTGCGGTGCGATGGGCTATTCCGTACCCGCGGCCGTTGCTGCTTCGCTACGCTTCCCCGAAAAGGTCGTTCTCTCTTTTGTTGGCGATGGCGGCTTCATGATGAGCGGGCAGGAAATTGCCACCGCCGTACAACATGGCGGCAAACCGATTATTCTGCTCTTCAACAACGGTTCTTACGGCACCATCCGTATGCACCAAGAACGCGAACATCCCGAGCGCGTGGTAGGCACCGACCTTGTAAATCCTAATTTTGTCAGTATGGCAATATCGCTTGGCTTATATGCAGAAACCATTAATCAAACTCAGGATTTCAAACCGGCACTAGAGCGCGCCATCGCCGCTAACCGCCCCGCTCTGCTCGAAATCAAAACAGACCCTGAGCTAATCTCAACCCGCACAACCATTGACGCTCTGCGCCATGCTGCGCATAGGCGCCGTAAAGCGTTAGGTTAATTGACTGTTTTCAGCCGCAACTAAAATAAGGAAAAGCCATGATCGTCGATCTTCGCACCTACACCATGTTTCCTGGCCGCCTCAATACCTTTCTGGACCTTTATGAGCGTGAGGGCCTGCCAATACAGAAAAAGCACTTGGGAGAGCCGCTGGGCTATTTCGTAACTGAGACAGGAACCCTGAACCAGGTGGTGCATATGTGGGGGTATGAAAGCGCTGCGGATCGGGAGCGTCGACGCCAAGCGATGGAGAGCGATCCTGACTGGATTGCTTATCGCCGTAAAAGCGCAGAAGCTGGCAATGTCCAGCACCAAACCAATAAGTTGCTGCGATCGACAAGCTTTTCTCCGCTTTGACATTAACCAGGCCAAGCAGCCTGGGTAGAACATAGTGGGCTACTCGTGAACAAGGTTGGCTCTAGGCGCTTCGAATGCGAAGCGCCTAGGCCCCACAACTGTACGTCACGCTGTAATGCTTTTACCTCAACCCCCTTGTTAATCAAGCTAGCTTCCAAGAGTAAGTCTGGTAACGCTAGCTGGCGCTCAACTACAAACATATAAGAGGTAACCATGTACCCTGATGTTCAGCTTTTTATTAATGGCGAGTGGTGTAATGCGATCGCCGGCAAGACGATTCCAGTAATTAACCCGGCGACAGAGGAAACTATCGGCCATATTGCCCACGCCGAGCAGGCTGACCTCGACTTGGCGATCAACGCCGCGGAGCATGGCTTTAGCGCTTGGAAGGCAACCCCTCCCTTTGAGCGTAGCAAGGTGATGCGCCGAGCCGCGGAGCTGTTACGCGAGCGTGCTGATCAGATTTCTAAAATCATGACCATCGAGCAGGGTAAGCCGTTGGCACAAGCGCGTATTGAGACGTTGGCGGCAGCCGATACCATTGACTGGTTCGCCGAGGAAGCGCGACGCACCTATGGGCAAATAATTCCTTCGCGGCAGACAAACGTGCAGCAATTGGCAGTAAAAGTGCCCGTGGGTCCAGTTGCTGCTTTTACACCTTGGAATTTTCCGATTAACCAGGTAGTTCGTAAGCTATCTGCTGCGCTGGCTGCGGGATGCTCCATAATCGTCAAGGCGCCGGAGGATACTCCCGCGGCTCCCGCCGAGCTGATCCGTGCCTATGTTGATGCTGGCGTGCCGGCAGGCGTGGTCAACCTGGTCTACGGCGTACCGGCTGAAATCTCGGAGTATCTGATTTCGCATCCTGCTATCCGCAAAATCTCGTTTACTGGGTCAACCGCAGTTGGCAAGCATCTTGCGGCATTAGCGGGCCAGCATATGAAAAAGGCAACGATGGAGCTTGGCGGCCACGCGCCGGTACTCATCTTCGAAGATGCGGATCTTGATGCTGCCGTTAAGCAGCTTGCTGGCGCTAAATTCCGCAACGCCGGCCAAGTATGCATCGCGCCGACTCGCTTACTCATCCAAGAGAGCATCTACGAGAGTTTTATTGATAAGTTCGTTGCCGCTGCTAGCGAAATCAAAGTGGGCAATGGCCTCCATGAAGGTACGACGATGGGGCCGATAGCTCATCAACGAGGGCTTGAATCGCTAGAGCTCTTCGTGAATGACGCAATAGAAAAAGGCGCCAATGTCCGCCTTGGCGGCAAGCGCCTAGGGGGCAAGGGCTTTTTCTTCGCGCCCACCGTCCTTTCCGAGGTGCCAATGGATGCCCGTGCGATGAGCGAGGAACCCTTTGGTCCGCTGGCCCTGCTGGTACCCTTCTCGACGTATGAACAGGCTGTTTCAGAAGCTAATCGATTGCCCTATGGTCTTGCCGCGTACGCCTATACGCGCTCCAATGCAACTGCTATGGCACTGGGACGTGATATCGAAAGCGGTATGTTGACCATCAATCACATTGGCTTCGGTCTGCCTGAAACGCCATTTGGTGGCGTAAAAGACTCGGGCTACGGCACCGAAGGCGGCAGCGAGGCGATAGACGCGTATCTCGATACACGCTTCATCTCGCAAGCCGGAGCTTGAACAGAATGCCTGCGCGCGACTATCCCACAAGGGGGGACGAGCGGGCATTTAGCCCGTATGTTTTTTGGGAGTTTCAGCAGGCCCTTCTGAAGCGACAGCACATGCAGTAGCAAGTAACCGAAGCGGGGCCTTTGCGCCGTTTCACCAATCTGCGTTAAGGCCGCCCAGCATTGCTTGGCTACAGCGGAGGGGTTCATCGCGTAAACAAGTCTCGCCTCATAGTAGGGAGCGCGAACCCGCAATAGCCGTCGCTGGCTGGGTGTGCCCTTTCGCCATGCTATGCTGGCCACGATGGATCTCATGATGCCACCCCATTTGATTGTTCGTATAAGGGTTAGCTCGGCATTATCCCGTAAGCGGCCATGCCAGCCATTGTCTTGCCATTCCAGAGGAACCCCAATGTCACCTGTCTTTCTACGTCTCAAGGAAGTTGGCTCACCTACTATCGGCTTAGGCTGCATGAACTTCTCCCACGGTTACGGAAGCCCAGTGCCTGAGTCCCAAGCACTTCGGGCGTTGGATGCAGCCTTCGACATGGGCTATCGCCACTTCGATACAGCCACTCTCTACGGGGCTACGGCCAACGAGACCTTGCTGGGCAAGGCGCTAAGGAACAAGCGAGACCAGGTTCTGCTCGCCAGTAAGTGTGGTATGTACATCGATCCTGACCTCGGTAAGAAAGTTATTGATGGGCGCCCCGAGACAATACGGCTTCAGTGCGAGGCGAGCCTTCTACGCCTTCGGACCGACCATCTGGATATCTATTACCTGCACCGCCTGGATCGCCAGGTCCCCATCGAGGAGAGTGTCGGTGCGCTGGGGCGCTTAGTGGAGGAAGGCAAAATACGGGGGGTCGGGCTTTCCAAGGTTTCAGCGACGACGCTGCGCCGAGCCCAGGCTGAACATGCCATCGCGGCGGTACAGTCCGAATATTCCTTATGGACGCGTAACCCTGAAATAGCCCTGATCCAGGCGTGCCGAGAGTTGGGCACGGCACTAGTGGCTTTCAGCCCGTTGGGGAGAGGCTTTCTGACGGGAACCATCCGCGATGCCGCGAGCCTCGATGAGGGCGACATGCGTCGAGGAATGCCGCGCTTTAACGAAGAGAACTACCCCAGGAACCTGAGCCTGCTGGAAGATTTTCTAGCCATAGCGAACGAATTGGACGTTACGCCCGGCCAACTCGCCCTCGCCTGGCTAAAAGCTCAGGGAGATGATGTCATTCCCATCCCTGGCTCTCGTGACATCGAGCATATGCGGGAGAACCTGGCGGCGGATTCCCTTCATCTGGATTTGGAGACCGTGACTCGACTGAACACAATGATGACCCCAGACCAAGTGGCCGGAGGCCGGTATAGCGAGGCCCAACAGGCAGACATCGACTCCGAGGAATTTGCTTCGTGACTCTCCCTTGAGGTGAGGCAATTCTTAGTGTGGCTCGCTATTCACCGGCGATGCTGGGCCCGCAGGCACCTTATGGCAGTGGTAAAACCCCGAACGATCAGGCCAAGGCATAACCAGGCTGCATTCGACCATGCCGAAGACCCGCGCTCCTATCAAGGAGATCAGGGATACCTTGGGGGGCCCGCTAGCCAGACGACCGGCCATAGCGCTGGCAATATTTATGATGCCCTACCCCGCCCCACCGGCATTGAGCACAGCGCCAAATATCACGAGGCGTGGCTACACGCCGGCGCTGACCCGTAACAGTTACGCTCATCATAAAATATTCGGTGTTCAAGCAAACATAGCCAGATATTGTCGATGGCGGAACGGGCTATGCTATAAAGAGCAAGGCTGGCTTCTCGGCCTTGATTAGATATCCCTGATCCTAAGAAGAGCGCATTGCCTCGGCCAATGTAAAAAATAGCGCAAGGTTAACTCGCAGGCCTCACTCTCTTTAAGCGTAATTTTGCCTCAGCATTAATTGCACCTTCAGGAATCAAGCCATTCTTTATGTCACGGACCTGCCTAACAGTTTGAAACGCTTGAAAAGCTATAGCTTCAGGAACCATGCCGCCAATATGCGGTGTGGCAAAAACATTATTTCTTGCAGCTACGCTCTTGGTCGGCAAGTTATCATGATCATTCCCCACATCTAAAGCTGCACTTGAAATATGTCCTGAGTCGAGTGCATTTATTAAAGCCTCCTCATCAACTAGCCCGCCGCGAGAAGCATTAATGAAGCATGCATTCTCTTTCATCAGCAAAAACGCATTATTGTTGAACATTTTTTCTGTTTTATCATTATAAGCAGCAAGGCATACAACGATGTCAGAGCATTTTAACAACTCATCAAAACCAGCAGTGATTACAGATGTATCAGAGACATCTACAAACGGGTCATATATCACCACTGTAACATTTAAGGCTTGCAATATGGGGCAAAGATACCTGCCTATGTTACCAAAACCTACAATTCCGACAGTCTTTCCGGATAGCTGCCTACCCATAGAAGGTTGAGGCGAAATGCCTTGGCGATAATCTATAGCATAGCGAGGGATATCACGATAAAGGTTGATCATCTGGCCGACAATCCACTCTGATACAGCAGGTACAAATCCAGGGCCGGCTCGGGTTACTAAAATCCCATTATCAGAGGCAGCTTGAATATCTATATTCTTGGTATCCATAGCACATCTAACAAATGCTAGAAGACGACTGCAATTATTAAAAAGCTGCGCTGGTGCAGGGGTTGAGCGATCTGACACAACCACATCGACATCACTAACAGCTTCTATCAGCTGTACTTGGCTCCATTCATCATCTGTTTCTCTTATAACCACCTCGCCTAATTTTCTTAGCTCATGAATAGCATCCTCACCATACCAAAGCCGAGCATGAGGCGTGTGCGTTAGAAGTATGCGCATGTATGTCACCTAACGTTAGCATATAAAGAATAAAACACCTTAACCAAAAACCCTACGCACCCGCCCCCCCGATCGTAGCGTCTATTTAAAAAACCGAAAACAGTATATCCAATGTTTTCAATAGGCACGAGTGCAAATTTAGTTAGCCCAAATGACGTATCGCCACCAGCTCCGCTGTAATAGCATCATCCTCAGCTGCTTCCAGGACTGTAACCACAAAACTTTGAAGCAATGGAAAAACGACTTCGGGGATGAAACAGTCGAGGGTTGGCTGGTTCGGGTAGAGAAGCAGCTCGATTTCAGCTATTAAGATAAAAAACGCCCGGGAAATATCCCGGGCGTTTTTTATCACCACTGAGTTACTGGGGTGTTACTTGCTCGTCTTCTTGTACCATCATGCGAAGCGCCTGAATGGAAATGAAGCCAGCCACTGACAATACCAACAAAGCGCATGTCCCCACTGTTAGGTAGAATGCGAAACTCATGGTATTACTCCTTGGATTGAACCCTTTCTGCCTGCCAGTGTAGCGCAATCGCTGCGACCCAAATAGCGAACCCCAGCCCGAACAGGAACGCAGCACCGGTCAAGGTGAAGGCTCCAGTCGGATTGAAAATCGCAACCAGGCCGGCCGACATTGCGCCAAGTCCGATCTTGCGAAGGTCGTCGGCGACCACCTTGACTGTATTAGGATCAACCGATAGGCCATGAAGAACGCGCACATACCGAGGATTATTCCGAAGGGTTGCCCAGCTAGATAGGTTCCGCCCCATACCACACCCCCGGCGAGTAAAGCAGTGCCAAACGCCTTACGCACAGCCGGGGTTTTCATCCCGTGACGATAGTGACGCACTAACGCCTGGATTTTCTCGCCTGGTTCGCTCGCGCTTGGCGGGCCTCGGCGGCGTCATCGATTTGATGCAGGTTAGTTGGTGGTTGTGTCATAGCTTTTCCGCAATCTTTTAGGCGTAATGGTTAGCAATGACCCATGCGCCAAAAGCAATAGTTAGGCACGCCAGCGATACCACCTCGGCCCCCGCAAATGCTTGAGGGCCATCGATGAGTATATGTACGCCAGTGATTGCAGTGACGGCAGAAATGGCTCGTAAAAATCCCTTTGCCTTTTCCTCAATGACACCAGTCTTCGTAAACCAGGCTCGGAACACGGCCAAACTCACGCACATTGTTAGTTACCAGCGTGCAGGCAGACGAAATCGCGTGACCTGCTATCGCTGTATCGTTCGGTCCAATGGGGGTGCCTGCATTGCTTAGTTCCCACATAACTTTCACTGTCGCATCCACTGCCCTCTGATCCCATGGCAGGACAGCATCTAGCCGCTTCACAAATTCATCCACCAGCATCTTATGCTTTGCTGATGCCTTCTTCCCGATCTGCCCGTAACGCATCTCTGCATAGGTGACGGCAGATACGCCTATCCGGTTGCCCAGCTCAACCTCGTCGGCCAGACGTTGAATAACCGAGGCTGGGTGCTCTCGCATAATGAAAGAGCAAATACAAGTATCGAGCATGTAGGTGGTCACAGATGGAACCTACCTTCATCGCCAATGACTGTGGGGCGCTCTTGTAGGAAGTCTTCGTCAGCCTTCGGCAGGTCATGCAGAGATAACCAGGAGGGCCGAACTGGGCGAAGAGTGATCACGTCCCCCTCCCGCGTAATTTCCAGCTCACCAATGCCTTCATAGGCCATGTCAGCGGGCAGACGGACAGCCTGATTCTTGCCGTTTTTAAAAATTGATACGGTACGCATCATTAGCACCTCTCACATATGCCTTGCATATGTCAAAATAGCAGCCGTGCTTTCCATATGCAAGGCATATGTAAGCGTTTCATAATGCAAGTTCAAACGCTCTCCGTATTGGCTCTTGATCGACGGAGAGGTGCGGCTTGGTGTGGTCCAGCTCGGAATGGCCCAAGACAGCCTGCCGGTGGCAGCCAGCACCCTTGCCGCTAGTGTGCGGCGCCCACTGTGGCTCTCGACCTCAGCTTGATACCGGCCTGCCTGTATAAGCGGCTCACTGTCTGCTGGAGGGCGTCACAGGCCCGGTACTCCTTTGTCCCCGAATCGAGCTCTCGCCGCTTCACTGCCATCTCGAACGCCCGGCCCTTGTGGGTCAGCATCAGTTTGGAGTGAGGCAGGAAGCTTCGGCGTGTGCCGGCGTTGGAGATACCCCACTCACGACGACGCCGTACATCGAGCCAGGCATGTATCGCTGCGATGCACTTCGGATGAGTCAGGTGGATATTGCGTGACCGACAGCCTTTGGTGGTTTCGGCCCGCAGATAGAGCTCATCGCGGATCGCCCCGCTCGGGTAGAGAACATCATCCACACGGAGCAACGCCAGCTCGGTAACGCGAATCAGATGGCGGAATTACCCCGGCCGGAGCGACGTGGCCTGGCGGCTGGGGTTGGCCATGGGAATCTCTCTGTCAGGATTGATGGGGTATCGCGAGCGATCCTGAGAGAGTTACCGCGAGGCCTCCCCACCAACCTACCACCAGCATCCACGCCCCGTTCTCGGAAAGTTGGTGATGAGCCCGAGGCGAGGCATCTGCTGGACGAAAGCGATCCCCTCGCCGTGACACGGTCTCCCATATGAGCGATATTGCCCAAATACCGCCATTTGGTGAGTAGTTAGGGGGTAGTTATGGCTCTCGCACAAATGAGCGCCGACAAGCGTCGGGATATGGGCGCCGCAGCCATGCGGACATACCCCAGGATCATTCAGGACTGGGGGCTCCCGGAACAGGACGCCGCCCTGCTGCTTGGAGTGGCGGACTCCACCTATCGACGCTGGCGCAAAGACCCCAACTCTGCGCGGTTCGATGTGAACCATCTTGAGCGCATGTCGCTGATCATGGGGATCTATAAGGCGCTACAACAGCTGCTGCCGCGTAGTGACGCCGCAGATAGCTGGTTGCGTCGCCCCAACAAGAACCCGCTATTCGCTGGCCACCCTCCCATCGAGCGTCTGCGCAGCGGGCAGGTCTCGGATCTCTATGTCGTGCGCCAGCATCTTGATGCGGCACGAGGGGGCGGCCACGCGTGAGGTTTCCAGTGACCGCCGTCAACTGGCGCCCCTGCTATCGGATAGTGCCTTCACGATTTCCGCTGATCGACCTGTTCGAGCGTGTGGCGTCACCTGATGACTGGGATTTGCTCCATGAACTTGAGGGATCGACCTCAGCACGTTTACGGGAAGAAGCCGGAGAAATTCACCTCGTACGAGAGGAAGACCGACGCTATGGCCCCGGGTGGACTCCAGTCATGGCCGCGTTTTGTCATTTCAGTGGTATCGGCACACGGTTCACGGATGGCACATTCGGGGCCTACTACACGGCACTGAGCGAGGCGACGGCGATCGCCGAGACGCGGTATCACACGGAGCGGTTCCTACGTGAATCGGATGAGCCCCCGATGCAGGTGCAACAGCGTGTCTATCTCGCCAACCTCGCCGGCGAACTTCACGATCTACGAGGGGATCCTCCCGGCGCCGGCGCCCCTATTGGCCCCAGACGACTGGAGCGCCAGCCAGGCCTTCGGGCGCCGGGCCTGGGAGAGCCACAGCGACGGCATTGTCTACCCCAGCGTGCGTCACGCTGGCGGCGAGTGTGCCGCAGTACTGCGGCCGCCCGTGATGTCTGTCACGTGGCAGGGGCGTCACCTTGGGTACGAGTGGGACGGGCGCAAAATCCGCCATGTCCTCGAGCTGACCCTTATCGAGTGACGTAAGCCCATAACCTGTCAGGCTGCAAGCATGGATTGCAACGGCCGGACTCGCTGACGTGTCATTTTCAATTCGGAAGGTGTATACGAGCAATGCTGAATATTCCTCTGGGCAAGCGTATTCGTGATGCTCGCAAGGCGGTGGGAATCGCCCAAGAGAGATTGGGCATCGAGGTGGGGGTGTCTCGCCCCGCTATCGTGCAGTGGGAGTCTGGCGCCAAGCGCCCGAACTATGAGCGGCTTTGCATGCTTGGAACGTATGGCGTGCTCTTACGATCGACACGGCGATTGCCGAGGTCCGGCATCACCAGCACAACTACTGGCGCAACGTGCCCGATCTCAGCTATGAGCGTTTCGTGTTCCGGGGACTGACTTGCATGACAAAGGTTGGGCTCGGCACTAGCGCCCGGGCTGTTTCAGCTCCGAGCTTTAAAGGCACACGCGGCCAAAAACTGGGCTAGATCAGAGCAGCTTGCCGATCAGGATGGCATTCAACGTCGGCTGACTTCGCAGCACTGAGCCATTTCTCACTGGATCCTAATTAGCAGCGTCGTTGTCGCTTCGCGCTCGCCCGTGACAGCACCGGCCGGCGCCCATGCGCAAGGACTGCCACCAGGCCGGTCAAGGTGCGCTCAGGAAACAACAAAATTTCGTGTGCCCTTTGCCCGATCCAGGCGTTCTTTGACACAGCCTGTTCAGGAAGCGAGCAGTCAGGCTGTACAGCACGCGCATAATGCGTACCATTTGCTCCGCGATCCCCAGCGCGTGCCAGCGAAGCGCCAATTAGCCACCGAAAGTGCGCGCTGAACGAAATATCGCCCCATTGGCAAATCGCCCATAATCGCAGCATCGGAACACGTACTCGGAGTGATAGATCGCCATGAAGTATATGCGCGCCCTGGCTGTCGCCGCCCTCATGGCCTTTGGCGCCTCAACGGCCCATGCCACCCTGGAAACGCTGCCCGCCACAGCGAAAGACTCCGTTACGCTATGGTCGGAGCTGGACGCCACGGCCCTGCCGGATGTCATGCCCAACGAAGTCTGGGTTAACGTCAACCTGAACGAGCGCAAGATGGCCGTGTACCGCGGTGATACCCGAGTCTTGCTGATTCCCTACCTCGCCATCGGCAATGCGGGGGCCCAACGCATCCGCTTCGAAGGAAGTGGCCAAACGCCGATAGGGGAGTTTCATGTCGCCCGGGTCAATCGGCAAAGCGATTTCAAGCTGTTCTTCGGTATCGATTACCCAACGCCGGATATCGCGCGGGAGGCCTGGCGGGATGGCCTCATGACGACCCAAGACTACACCTATTACCGCACTTACCTACGCCAGCACGGGTTGCCGCCTGCTGATACGGCGCTTGGCGGCTCCATCGGCATCCATGGACTGGGCGCACGATCAGCACGTCTGCACAGTCAGATGGATTGGACCGAAGGCTGCATCGCAATCACCAATGCAGAAATCGAGGCGCTGGACCGTTGGGTTAACGTGGGCACCCGTGTGGTGATTCACTAGAACCTAGACCTCACTCCAGTGGGGACAGCCGGATTACCTTGCCATTCTGCTGATCGGTCAGTACGTAAACGTTTCCCTCGGGGCCCTGTTCGATATCCCGAACGCGCGCCCCCATGGGAATTTGCTCCTCACCGGTGACCGACCGGCCATCGTTACTCAAGCGTATGATGGCCTCGGCCGAGAGTCCGCCGATCAGGGCGCTACCCTGCCAGGCCTCGAACGCATCTCCATCGTAAAAGGTCATGCCTGAAGGGGATATGACCGGCGTCCAGTGCTTGATCGCATCGGCAAAGTCGGGGTGTGTCGGCGGGTCGGGAATATCGCTGCCGTCGTAATTCTTGCCCCAACTGACCACCGGCCAGCCATAGTTGCGGCCGGCCTCTGGCAGGTTGAGCTCATCGCCCCCCAGCGGCCCCATCTCGGCAATCCATAACTCGCCCGTCTCTGGGTGGATGGCGGCACTTTCGATATTGCGGTGGCCGTACGACCAGATGGCGTCTTCCGCGTCCTCCCGGTCGGCGAATGGATTGTTGTCGGGCACCGAGCCATCGCGATTCAAATGAACGATGGCACCAAGATGGTTGGATGGGTCCTGGGCGGGGTCGAACTTGAAGCGTTCTCCCAAGGTCAGAAACAGCGTGCCCTGGGGCGTGAAGACAATGCGCCCACCAAAGTGGTACCCGCCGGATACCTTGGGCTGCTGGCGAAAAATGACCTCGAAACCCTCGATCCTGTCGTTTTCCAGGCGTCCACGCCCCAGCGCAGTGGAGGCGCCACCCTTGCCGGGCTCGGCGAATGATAAATAGATCCTACGGTTGTTCTGGAAATCCGGATCAAGCGCCACATCGAGTAGGCCGCCCTGCCCCTGGCTGAACACATCGGGAACGCCCTCGATCGGCGCCGTTAGCGAATTGTCGGTGCCAAGAATCCGAAGCCGTCCTTCTCGCTCGGTCACAAGTGCTCGACCATCCGGTAGAAACGCCATGCCCCAAGGGTGTACGAGCCCCTCAGACAATACCTCTACCTGAACGGCCCCGGCCTCTGTCTGAATGGAACTGTCCGGCTGTGCCAGCAGCAACGGAGAGATAAGCATGGCTGTCGCCACACCTGTCGATACTTTCACAGTGCGCATCATGGGATTATCTCGCTTGGGTCGTACCCTTCAAGGTAAATGCCTATTCGAGGTTGGCAAGCGAGCCGATCAAGTCGAACGCTCTTCGATCAGCACTTCCTCCGTGACGCGCTCCGTCAAGGGATTGCTCTGCACCAGACGCCGTTGTTTCCTATCGCCGGTCGATATCACCGCCTCATCTTCTGGCACGAAGAAGCGCCGCGGCTAGGGCGACTGCAGGACATTCGCCAGAATAATGAGAATCGAAAGCTTGAGTAGCGAGCCAAGGGCCGGCCCCTCCAATAGGAAACATACGCGCCCCCCTGAACTCATTCGCTACTGCTCAACCGCTCCCATACGCCCGCTTCCGGCTCCTCGAGGACGATGTTTATGTGGCAGGTATTCCTGTCCGGGTAAATGGCGTTGGAATACTCGAACAAGCGGGTCTTGACGCGTCCGGTCAACGGCTTGGTGTCACCGAAGTGCTGCTGCACCTGTACGTAGTCGCCAACGTTAGGAATCAGATGCTGACCGGTCTTCTCATCCTCGCGCAGTTCGACCGTTTCGCCTTTCATCGGGCGCGCTTCACCGCGGCGAATGATCTGGTAGTTGAAGGTGTACTTCACGATCAGTGCTCCTTGCGGATCGATTTCCTGCACCTTAGCCAGCGAACCGGGGAACCGCAAAGAGCGAATCCGCGTCAGCCCCGTCTTCTAAACTCGAGCCGGCATCGGGTAGCGCCGGTCAGCCTTGCCGGCCTTGACCACATGCCCCGGTGTCTCGTGTCCGACCAGCTCGGGCAGCGTTTCCGAAACCGTCATCAATGCATCCAGATCGACACCGGTATCGACACCCATCTGCTCGAACATATGCACCAAGTCCTCGCTGCACACATTTCCCGTGGCGCCCGGCGCGTAAGGGCATCCGCCGAGCCCGCCAAGGGACGCGTCGAAATGCATGATCCCCGCCTCCCAGGCGGCCAATGCATTGGCCAGCCCCATCCCGCGGGTGTCGTGAAAGTGCAGCGTGAATGGCACTCCAGGCCAACGGGCGACGACGTTCAGGCACAGCCGCTTGACCTGGGCAGGATTGGCCACGCCAGTGGTATCGCAGAGCGTAATCCCCTGCACGCCCGTCTCCAGGAGCCGCTCGATCAGCGAAACCACACGCTGCTCATCGACGTGCCCTTCGAATGGGCAGCCGAACGTGGTGGAGAGTGAGGCATTGATGAACACACCGGAGCCTTGGGCATAGGCCACTATCTCGGCAAACTGCGCCAGAGACTGATCGGGTGTCATGCGCAGGTTCGCCAGACTGTGGGAGTCGCTCGCCGACATCACCAGGTTGATTTCCTCTACGCCACACTCCAGCGCGCGCTGACACCCCTTGAGGTTGGGCACTAACGCCGTATAGATCACACCCGGCTGGCGCTGGATGCCTCGCATGACCTCCGCCGCATCGCGCAGGTTGGGGATCGCCTTGGGGGAAGTGAACGATGTCGCCTCGATCTTGGCCAAGCCGGTCGCCGAGAGACGGTCGATCAGGGCGATCTTGTCTGGCGTTGGTACGAATGCCGCTTCGATCTGCAGGCCATCGCGCGGCGCCACTTCATTGATGTAGATACGTGACATGCTCAGTGCTCCCGCTTAGATAATTCCGCCCTTGCGCAGCTTTTGCCGCGTTTCCTCATCGATGCCCAACTCATCAAGCACCTGCTCGGTATGTTGCCCCAGGTCAGGCCCACCCTGGCCAAGCCGCCCGGGAGTGGCGCTGAGTTTGGGTAACACGCCGGGGACCTTGAGCGAACGTCCGCCAGGTGTGGTAATAGTCTGAATCATTTCCCGCGCCAGGTAGTGCGGGTCATTGACGATATCAGCAGCGGTATATGGGTACCCTGCCGGTACCCGAGCTTCATCCAGCCGCGCGAGGATCTCTTCGCGTGAATGCTGGCGGGTCCAGTCTGCAATGGCACCATCGATCAACTCCGTATGCTGGCTACGTCCATCGTTGTGTGCAAAGCGGGCATCCGTGGCCAGGTCCTGGCGACCAATCACTTCCATCAAGCGCTTGAAGATGCTGTCGCCATTACCGGCAATCAGCACGTAGTCGTCATCCCGGCAGAGATAGGCATTGGAGGGCGTGATGCCCGGCAGGGAACTTCCGCTGGGCTCACGAATCTGGCCGCTGGCATCGTATTCCGGAATCAGGCTTTCCATCATGGCGAACACCGACTCGTATAGCGCCACATCAATGACTTGCCCCTGGCCGCTGCGGTGACGTTCCTGAAGTGCCAACAGCGTGCCAATCACGGCATACAAGGCAGACAGCGAGTCGCCGATACTGACCCCCACACGCACCGAAGGCTGCCCCGGTTGTCCGGTCAGGTAGCGCAGTCCGCCCATGGCTTCTCCGATCACACCGAAACCGGGCTTGTCGC
This sequence comes from Modicisalibacter luteus DSM 23508, assembly GCF_000378505.1. Taxonomy (GTDB): domain Bacteria; phylum Pseudomonadota; class Gammaproteobacteria; order Pseudomonadales; family Halomonadaceae; genus Modicisalibacter; species Modicisalibacter luteus. Next base: position 304,070 of record NZ_KB899991.1, read on the forward strand.
GGTACGGGCCAGTCTGACCATAGCCCGAAATGCGCACCATGATCAGGCGCGGATTTAGCTCGGAAAGCACGTCCCAGCCCAGCCCCCAGCCTTCCAGCGTCCCCGGGCGGAAGTTCTCGACCAGTACGTCGGCTTCCTGAACCAGCCGGCGCACGAGTTCCTGACCTTCGGAAGAGCGCAGATCAAGCGCGACGGAACGCTTGTTTCGGGTCTGCACGTGCCACCACAGTGAGGTCCCTTCCTCAATCATTCGCCATTTGCGAAGCGGGTCCCCTGCCCCCGGCGGTTCAACCTTGATTACATCTGCGCCGAACTCACCGAGCAGCTTGGTTGCGAAAGGACCTGCGATTAACTGGCCGAGTTCCAGCACCTTGAGGTTGTCCAGAGGTAAGTTCCGGGAATCAGATAGGCTCATAGGGCGTTGCTCCTAAGCAATATATACGCAGGATGCGTGAGCCCACCGACAGGTACAATTAGGCGTTAATCAACACAGCATTCGCTTTTGACGAAGGCCTACGTAAGATGGCGTTCTGTCTGGCGTCATACCAAGGGAGCGCATATGGGACGGTTCGACTTCGTCACGCTGAAACTGTTCGTGTCGGTGGCCGATGAAGGCCGCCTCACTGCCGCCGCCGAGCGCGAACACTTGGCTCTGGCTGCCGCCAGCAAGCGTATCAGCGACCTCGAGGCGCAACTGGACACCACGCTACTGTATCGCCGCCCTCGCGGCGTCGAGCTTACCCCGGCAGGTCATGCTTTTCTGCATCATGCGCGCAAGATTCTGGAAAACATCGAACGTCTGCAGGCCGACCTGAGTGAATACGGTACGGGCATCAAGGGGCATGTGCGTATTCATTCGAATACCTCGGCGATCATCGCGTTTCTTCCCGAGGACCTCAGTACGTTTTCGAAGCAGTATCCCCAGATAAAGCTCGACTTGCAGGAAAGGGTCAGCGCCGAAGCCATCAGCGCCCTGCGCGAGGGTCTAACGGACATCGGCATCTTTGCCGGCCACGTGCCCTGCGACGGGCTGCAGGTGCTGCCCTATCGCAGCGATCGTCTGGTCCTCGTTACACCGCATGACCATGCCTTCGCGGAGCGCGAATCCATTTATCTTGAAGAAGCGGCCGGTAACGACTTCATCGGCCTACAGCAAGATTCCTCGTTGCAGGACTTACTGCATGAACAGGCCAGTCGTGCCGGGAAGACCCTGCACATGCGTATCCAGGTGCGCAGCTTCGATGGGATCTGCCGGATGATTCACCACGGCATGGGCATTGGCGTCTTGCCTGAGCGAACTATCTACCGTGAGCTGGGCGATCTGCAACTTTGCAGTATTCCGCTTAGTGATGACTGGGCCACGCGGGAAACCGTCATTGGCATGCGCCAGTATGACGCCTTGCCCGTTATCGCGCGTCATCTGGTTGACCACCTGACCGGAGGCGCCAGACACTAGCCGTGGATCCTTCGTCGTTTGCGAAGCCTAGCTTTCCCAATTGCTACTTCTAGCGCCTTAAAGCTTCGGATACGGTGCAAGGCAGACACGCCTGCCAAGTTTGTTCCAGTTTTCGGGCAAAGCCGAATACGACCTATACAAAAACCAATGGAGTCGTCATGAAACGAAAAAGCACAGCCCTGCTCGCCGCTGCCGGATTCGCGCTCACCTTCGCGTCAAGCGCCATGAGTTTCGAGCTGAATGGCAAAGTGGATTGCATCGCCCCCTCCGACCCCGGCGGTGGCTGGGATTTCACGTGCCGCAGCGTGGGAAGGATTCTGCAGGAACTCGATATGGTTCCTCAGGGCGTTCAGACCATGAACATGCCTGGCGCGACAGGCGGCGTCGCCTATGCTCACGTCATCAGCAAGCGACCTGAAGATGAGCAGTTACTGGTAGCGGCTTCCACGGTAACCTCGGCCGGCCTGGCCCAAGGCCTGTTCCAGGGCATGACTGCCGACCAAGTCAATTGGGTGGCTGCCCTGGGCGCCGATTATGGCGTCATTGCCGTGCCCAAGGATTCGGAATTCAAAACCCTGGATGATCTGACGGCGGCCCTCAAGAAAGATCCCCGTTCCGTGATCTTTGCCGGTGGCGATGCCAAGCGCAGTTGGGACCACCTGAAGGCATTGATGTTTGCCGACAAGGCAGGCGTGGAAGATTTGAGCCAGGTCCGATACCTGGCCTATGAGGGCGGCGGCGAGGCGTTGACCCAAGTGGTCGGTGGGCACGTCGATGTGTTCTCAGGCGATATCTCCGAAGCGAAGGGCTTCAGGGAATCCGGCGATCTTCGCATCCTGGCCCTGCTTTCCGATGAGCGCCTGGAAGGCGAACTAGCGGATATCCCGACCGCGAAGGAGCAAGGCATCGATGTGCTGGCTCCCAACTGGCGCGGCTTCTACATTCCGCCCAACGTCTCGGATGAAGCCAAGCAGTTCTGGATCAGCACCATCCAGGAGCTTTCCCAGACTGACGAGTGGAAACAGGCCATGGAGAGTAACGGGCTGATGCCATTCAACCTGAAAGGCGAAAAGTTCGAACAATTCGTGCTCGATCAGGTCAAGGACATCGAGACTCTCTCGAAGCGAATGGGCACCGGCTGAGCCAGTATCGACTCATTCGCTAGCCCTCCAATCCCGGCCACGCGCCGGGATTTTTACAAATGCCAAAGGCGAACTTGTCGCAGTTATGTCTGGTGGCCTGCGGGCTCAAAAAGATAGGCATTGGCGTAGCCAGTGTCGAAGGCAAAGCATAGAGCGCAGGTGCTGTTGTAGCGGATCGCCCCATGGCCCGGGCGCGGCCCGGACTGCAGAGTTTCCTCGACTACCATGTGCTGTGTAAGAGCTTAAAATCATCTACCTGTAACAGCCAAGGCAACAGGTGATGCGAGTTAGGCTAGCGATATCATTCTGACGATGCTGCTCCCTTTCCCCTCTTACTGCCCATCGCCGCTGGGAACTGACATGGCATCTGGCAGACCTAATCAATCGTGCCGCCAGCCTGAGGTCAAATATATGCTTGGACAGGTTTACTTCGCTGACTGCGTTTGAAGTGAGTCGGGACTAGTGCCATAAAAGACGAGGGTAAGTTAGCGAAATAACACACGTAGGCGTCCTGGCCCCTATGCTGGCGAACCCGCCGTTTATGGCATTACTACGTGTAATTTTCCATGCGTGTCACGGCTGACCGACAACAATTATTCCGGAGAGTTTCGCTATGTTTGACGCTTTCATACAGCAAAATATCGACGTGAATGGAATAAGGCTGAATTTACGTATTGGTGGCAGCGGGCCGGCCTTATTGCTACTACATGGTCATCCCCAAACGCATGTCATGTGGCATAAGGTTGCAGACGAGCTTGCACAGCATTTCACCGTAGTCGTCGCAGATCTGAGGGGCTACGGTGACAGTGATAAGCCTTCGGCATCGAGACATCATGAAGCGTATTCTAAACGTGTGATGGCAGCGGACATGGTTTCGCTGATGAGCGCGCTAGGCCATAAGCAGTTTTCGGTCTTGGCCCATGACCGCGGCGCCAGGGTGGCTCACCGCCTCGGCATGGACCATTCTGCAGCCGTTGAACGCATGATCCTGCTGGACATTGCCCCCACGCTCGCCATGTACGAGCAAACCAACCGAGAGTTTGCCACCGCCTACTGGCACTGGTTCTTTCTCATCCGGCCGGCTCCTTTGCCGGAAATGTTTATCGAGATGAACCCAGAACTCTACCTCCGAAGTCTCATGGGGGCGCGGAGTGCCGGCATGGAACCTTTTACCGATACAGCATTGAATGAGTACATCCGGTGCCTGCAGCTACCCGGAGCTGCCATGGCTATCTGTGAAGACTATCGGGCATCAGCCGGGCTGGATCTTGAGCATGATCGCGCCGACCTCGAAGCAGGCCGAAAACTCACATGTCCCCTGCTTGTGATGTGGGGAGCTGACGGGACGGTAGGACGATGCTTCGACCCTTTGCAGGAATGGCGAAAAGTCGCGGTGAATGTCAGCGGCAAGGCCCTGCCGTCAGGCCATTATATCGCCGAAGAAGTACCAGCAAGGTTATTAGATGAGTCGCTCGCGTTCTTGAAATAAGCCTGGACAAGATGCTCCTTGAGCACTCGTGGCCGCAGCCCATCTCTTGGAGCAGCATCTCCCATGAGATGTCCGAGCCAGGACGAATAGAATGCCTTTCAGGGCGGCGTGGTTCGGTGGTCATCGGCTCGATGGTTCGTCAGCGAACTGCCTGACGCAAACAGACAGGCTTGCTGAGCTGAAAAAGCCTCCTTTGCGTGCCCCGCAGTGAGGTCCGGCTTCGATTGTTCCTGGCCTGTCTTTTGCAATTCCACTGAGGCCCTGCTGTGCACAAGGATTCGGTTATTTGTTCAGTTGATATTTTGATTGGCCTAAACCCTTTATTTAATAAGAAAAATGATGTTTATAGCTAACCAACGCACTCTATTCCTCGCCTTCCTGCGTATCGGCCTGTTCGGCTTCGGCGGAGGCCCGGCGATGATTCCCTTATTATATCAAGAGGTCGTGAAGCGTTACTGCTGGCTCGAAGAAGAAGAATTCACAGACATTTTGGCTATCGGCAACGCCCTCCCCGGCTTAATCATTACAAAAATGGCAGGCTACATCGGTTATCGGGTTGGGGGCGTCCTGGGTTGCATCAATACGGTCCTCGCTGTCATTTTACCCATGCTTATGGTCATGGTGTTATTGCTTGGCCTGTTCAAACGCTATCAGGATCTAAGCTGGGTATATGGCATGGGCCAAGCGGTTGTCCCTGTCGTCATGATCATGATGGCTCAGCTAACCTGGGATTTTTGGAGCAAGTCACGCAGCACCCTAGGCGGGCTGATCAGTTTGGGGATGATCTTTGTTTCCGGCGGGCTAATTTACTTCCTTGGCGTACATCCCGCATGGGTGGTAGGTGCTCTACTTGTCGCCGCGCTGGCCTGGCCAACAGCTTCTGCACACAGCAAGGAGCCCAGGCAGTGACCTAGGGGCATCCATTCGTGGCTATTAATATCTTCCCTTACTCCTCGGGACCACACATTAAGTCATCTGGCACCTATTGATTTAGCTTTGCCCAGCCAACTGCCTAACCGGCGATAGCTTCATATTAACTGCTTAACGCCTTTACCTTGGCAAAATGCATACGTAACCACAACTAATACCAAAGTATATTTATATATTTATCAGTAGGTTAAATTGTTGCCGAAACCTTAAGTATTGAACATTGTTTGCATACGTAGTCATAGTTACCTAGAACATTGTCGTGGCCTTCGAGTCGCGGTGCCCAGTTCGCACTCCACAACGACAACATCACCAGCACCCGCGCTGGTACAACACCAGGAGTTCAGCATGAAGCGTCCCTTCATCCAGATTTTCCCTCTCTGCGCCCTCGCCGGTGCCATCGCCCTGGCTGCTTCCGCAACGGTACATGCCGAGCCAGAGCGAGTGATAAACGTCAGTCTCCCGTTAGGCCCCGAATCCCAGCAGGGCATCGGCGTACTCAAGTTCGGCGAGGAACTGGAGCGCCTCTCGGACGGGCGTCTGGTCATCGAACCTCACTACGACAACGCGCTCGGCGCCGAGCGCGAAGTCGTCGAGGGCATGGGCTTTGGCCTCATTGATGCCGGCATCTCCTCAACTGGCCCGATGGGTGGTTTTGTCGACCAGTTCCTGCTCTTCGACCTGCCCTACGTTTTCGAAAATCATGATCATGCCTACGCGTTCCTGGACAGCGAGCATGGCGAGCAACTCGCCCAGCTGGCCGAGGAGCAGATGAACGTCAAGATCTTGGCGTGGATGGAGAACGGCTTTCGTCACAACACTAACTCAGTGCGTCCGATTGAGCATCCCAGCGATTTGGAAGGCATCAACCATCGCACCCAGGAAAGCCGCGTCCAGGTTGATACCTGGGAAGCGCTGGGAGCCAATGCCACCCCCATGGCCTGGACAGAGGTCTATACCGCCCTGCAGCAGGGTGTAATGGACAGCCAGGAGAACCCTCTGCCCACTATCTATGACGTGAACTTCTTTGAAGTTCAGGACTACCTGAACATGACCCAGCACGTCTACTCGCCGGCGCCGCTGATGATGGGTCTGGATCTCTTCAACTCTTTCCCCGAAGAAGATCAGGCGATCATCCTGGAAGCGGCCCAGATCGCCCTTCCGGTACAGCGTGAGGCCAGCCAGGAGCTGGAGAATCGCTACCTCGGGCAGCTTGAGGAGCTGGGCATGACCGTGACTCATCCTGATCTCGCCCCATTCCGCGAGGCAGTTAAACCCGTCATCGACAAGTGGGCCCCCACGGTTGGTGAGGATTTGGTCAACGCTGCCATCAATTACGAGCACTGAGACCAATACGCCCGCAGGCGACACACTTCCTGCGGGCGCCCTCCTGACGCATGAGGCAGCCATGAAGACTTTTCTATTGCTGATCCACCGAGCCATCGATCAGTTCAACCGTCTGATCGGCTGGTCGCTGGCGGGGCTTTTGCTCGTAATGACCGTGCTCATCTTCTGGCAGGTATTCGCCCGATTCGTGGTAGGCAGCCCGCTATTTTTTTCCGATGAGATTGCCCGCTTCGCCATGCTCTGGCTGACCTTTCTCGGGGCCGGTTATGCCTATCGCAAGGGCGCTCTAATTTCCGTGGACATCGTGCTGGAATATGCCGGCAAGACCTTGGGCTGTGTGCTGCGCATCATCATCATTCTTTGCTCCGCTCTGTTCGCCCTCATCATGATCAAGTACGGCTACGACCTGATGGATCGCGTCTCTAGCCAGACCGCCCCCAGCACACGCGTTTCTATGATGTGGCCCTATATGGCCATTCCCGCGGGTGGCGTGGTCATCGTGATCAACAGCCTAGGGCTGTTGATCGATGAGGCGCTCGGCACTCCGCATAAACCCAAGCAGGAGGTGAACTGACTATGGCACTGCTCCTGTTCTTATTGCTGATCTCGCTGTTCATTATCGGCGTGCCTATCGCCTTCTCGCTTGGCCTGGCCTCTGCCGTAACCGTGTGGCATGGCGACCTGATGCCGCTGCTGGTTATCGCCCAGCAGCTCATCGCCTCGGTGAATTCCTTCCCGCTTATGGCAATACCGTTCTTCATCCTGGCGGGTTACTTAATGCAAGGGGGTGGTATTTCCCAGCGCCTGGTCGACTTTTCCAACACTCTGGTCGGCAGCATGACGGGGGGCTTGGCGATGGTGGCTATTGTCACCTCGTTGTTCTTCGCGGCCATCTCCGGCTCGGGGGCAGCCACCACCGCGGCGATCGGCTCCATCCTGATTCCGGCGATGCTTTCCAAGGGGTACCCCGGTGGCTATGCCGCCGCCAACCAAGCCGCCTCCGGTGCTCTCGGCGTAATCATCCCGCCCAGTATTCCGCTGATCCTTTATGGGATTGCCGCTAACGTTTCCGTGGGCGACATGTTCATCGCCGGTATCCTGCCGGGCATCCTGGTTACCCTGACCCTGCTGCTCTTCGCTTATTTCTTCGCCAAGGCCAACGGCCTGGGGGGCAACGAGAAGAGCTCCTTAAAGGACGTTCTTGTTGCCGGGCGCAAGGCCATCCTGGCGATCCTCATGCCAATCATAATCCTGGGGGGTATCTACGGCGGGGTATTCACGCCTACCGAAGCCGCAGTAGTCGCGGTTGCCTATTCGTTCATGGTCGGCTTCGTCATCTATCGGGAAATTAAGCTAAGCAGCCTGGTCGACATCCTCAAGCAATCAGCAGTCACGACCGCCGTAGTGCTCAGCATCATCGGCGCCGCGGGCCTTTACGGCCGAATCCTGCAGCGCCTGAGGGTACCGGACATGATTTCGGATTTCGTAGTCTCGGCCATCGATAGTCCACTGCTGTTCCTTGTCTTGGCCAACCTCCTGCTGCTGCTGGCCGGCATGTTCATTGAGGCGGCCGCGGCGATCCTGATCTTCGTGCCGATCTTGCTACCCATAGCGATCGGCTTCGGCATCGATCCGGTCCACTTCGGCATCATCATGGTGGTTAACCTGGCCATGGGCATGTTCACCCCACCGGTCGGTCTTAACCTATTTGTAGCCTCGCAGATCACCAACATCGGCATCGCTCGCCTCACTTGGGCCGTCATGCCCTTCGTCGGCATCGTGCTCATCAATCTGATGATCATCAGCTTGTTGCCCTTCCTGTCCACCTGGCTGCCTTCGCTGTAAGCCTTTTCACGGAGAAATCCCATGACCGTCCTAGAAAGCCTGACGCCACGCCATGGCCTCAGAGTGCTGATTACTGCCGGCGCCAATGGTATCGGCTTGGCCATCGCCAAAGCCTTCCAAGAAACGGGCGCTCGCGTGCACGTCTGCGATATCGACGCCCAGGCCTTGGCCGCCCTGCCTGAAGGCATCACTCACACCCAGGCCGATGTCAGCCAGGAAGCGGACGTTGATCGTCTCTTCCAGGATGCCGCCGCTCTGGGCGGGCTGGACGTAGTCGTCAATAACGCTGGCATTGCCGGGCCCACTGCCGGGATTGATGAGATCGATCAAGACGCCTGGACCCGCACCATCGACATCAACCTCAACGGCCAGTACCGGGTCGCTCACCGCGCCGCCCCACTGTTGCGCGAGAGTCAGGGGCTGCTGATCAACCTGGCGTCGGTCGCCGGCCGTCTAGGCTTTGCCTACCGCACTCCCTACGCCGCCAGTAAATGGGCCGTCGTTGGCTTAACCAAGAGCCTGGCCATCGAACTCGGCCCCGAGGGGGTGCGGGTGAATGCCATCCTGCCCGGCATTGTTCGGGGCCCACGCATCGAAAAGGTCATCGAGGATCGGGCCGCCAAGCGCGGGATCAGCTACGCCGAGATGGAAGAGGAAAACCTTGCCAAGATCTCTATGCGTCGGATGGTGGAACCCAGCGACATAGCGGCCATGGCGCTATTCCTATCGGCGCCGGGCGGCACCAACATTTCAGGCCAGGCGCTGAGCGTCTGCGCCAACGTCGAATCACTGTGACCTGCAAAGGATTGACCTCATGACAACTCGGATAGGTATCGTCGGTGCCGGCCTGATCGGCCGCGCCTGGGCCATCGTCTTCGCCCGGGCCGGCATGTCCGTGTCCCTCTACGATGTGGATGCCGATGCCCTGGATAAGGCCCGGGAGGCCATCCGCCAATCCCTCAATGATCTCCAGCAGGCCGGCCTGATAGAGAACGTTGACGCCCCCCTGGCACTTATTCAGGTGGAAAGCGACCTGTTGCGCGCCATGGCAGGCGCAGAATATATCCAAGAATGTGGCCCAGAGAATTGCGAGGCCAAGCGGCGCATTTATACCGACCTGGAGGCTGTCGCGTCTGAGGACACCGTGCTGGCCAGCTCCACCTCGGGTATCGCCGCCTCGCAGTTTACTGATCATCTGCGCCACCCCGAGCGCTGCCTGGTCGCGCACCCAGTCAACCCGCCCTACCTCATCCCACTGGTCGAGGTCGCCCCCGCCCCGGCCACTTCAGAGGCAGCGGTGAACCGCACCATGCGCCTCATGGAGCAGGCTCAGCAGGCACCCATTCTGGTCCGCAAGGAAGTTCAAGGTTTCATCCTCAACCGTCTGCAGGGCGCCCTACTCAACGAGGCACTGCGCCTGTTCCGCGACGGCTACGTCTCCGCTGAGGACCTTGACAAGACCGTCAAGCACGGGCTGGGGCTGCGCTGGTCCTTTATGGGGCCCTTCGAGACCATCGATCTCAATGCGCCATCCGGCGTGGTGGACTATGGCCAGCGCTACGGCCCACTGTACCGCGACGTTGATCGTCAGCGTAATGACGACGATCCATGGGATGCCGCGACGCTCGCCGCACTGGACAAGGAGCGCCGGGAACGGCTTCCGACCGACGGGCTCGCCGACCGCCAAGCCTGGCGCGATCGTCGCCTCATGGCGCTGATGGCCCACCAGCGCAACGTTTCCCCTTCCTAACATCAACAACGATATCTACAAGGAGAGAATTCCATGGCTACCCAACGCAAGGTCATTATTACCTGCGCCGTGACTGGCGCTATTCACACGCCCTCCATGTCACCGCACCTGCCTGTCACCCCAGAGGAGATCGCCGAGGCGGGTATCGCCGCCGCCGAGGCAGGAGCCTCCATCCTTCACCTGCACGCACGAGATCCTAATACCGGCAAGCCCACGCAGGACCCCGCCGTGTTCGAGCGTTTCCTGCCGCGTATCAAGGCTTCCACCGATGCGGTCATCAACCTCACCACAGGCGGTAGCCCGCACATGACCGTGGAAGAGCGTATGCGTCCGGCTATGGAATTCAAGCCGGAGCTCGCCTCGATGAATATGGGCTCGATCAACTTCGGCCTGTTTCCCATGCTCAACCGCTATGACAATTTCCAGCACGAGTGGGAGCGTGCCCACCTAGAGAACAGTCGTGACCTAGTGTTCAAGAATACCTTCGCCGACATTGAGACTGCCATGACACTTGGCGGCAAGAACGGCACCCGCTTCGAGTGCGAGTGCTACGATATCGGCCATCTCTACAGCCTACGCCACCTGATGGATCGCGGTATCGTTGGGGGTCGCATCTTCGTGCAGAGCGTATTCGGCATTCTGGGGGGTATCGGGCCTCATCCTGAGGACGTGATGCACATGCGTCGCACCGCCAACCGGCTGTTCGGAGATGAGTATGAATGGTCTGTACTGGGTGCCGGTAGCAGCCAGATGCGCATCGCCGCTCAGGCGGCGGCCATGGGCGGCCATGTCCGCGTTGGTCTTGAGGACTCCCTATGGCTCTCCCCGGGCAAGCTGGCCGAGAGCAATGCCAGCCAGGTGGCTAAGGTGCGTGAAATTTTGGAAGGACTCTCCTTTCAGGTAGCGACCCCCGACGAGGCACGTGAAATGTTGCAGTTAAAAGGCTCCGACAAGGTCGGCTTCTAAGGAGATTGGCCCATGCCCCTCTACCGACTCGAAGGCCATGCGCCTGAAATCGATCCTTCCGCCATGGTAATGGACGAAGCTGTCTTGATCGGGCGAATTCACCTGGACCGGGAGGTTACCGTGTGGCCGGGTGCGGTGCTGCGCGGTGACAATGAACCAATTACCGTAGGTGAAGGCAGCAACCTGCAGGATGGCTGCGTGGTGCATACCGACCCGGGCCACCCCGTTAACATCGGCCGTCAGGTCACAGTCGGGCATCTGGCCATGCTGCACGGCTGTCGCATCGGCGATGGCGTGCTGGTAGGCATGAACGCGACGCTGCTCAACGGCGCCGAGATCGGTGATCATTGCATCATCGGTGCCGGTGCGCTGATCACATCCGGTAAGCGTTTCCCTCCTCGCTCGCTGATCGTCGGCGCGCCCGCCAAGGTGATTAGGGAGCTGACCGACGACGAAGTGCAGTCGGCACTGGACAACAGCCATAGCTACGTGCAGAAGATCGACACATACCGCTCTCTGGAGCGTGTCGAACCCACTCCATCGTAGCCTCAGCCCCTAGGTCCTAACACTAGAGAATCGATGAAAAGAAAATCCGTTACCTCACGCGACGTCGCCCGACTAGCCGGTGTATCGCAATCCGCCGTCAGCCGTACTTTCTCTCCCAACGCTAAGGTCTCGGAGAGTACGCGCAGAAAGGTAATGGACGCCTCTCGCGAGCTGGGTTATCGCCCCAACACGATCGCCCGCTCGCTTATTACTCGTTCGAGTCGCACCATCGCCGTGGTGACCTACAGCATGGAGAACCCCTTCTATAGCTTCATGCTGGAAAAGGCCTCACGTTTCTTCCAGGCGCAGGGCTATCATTTGCTGATGTTCTTCGCCCCACCGAGTGGCGACTTCGACGCTGTGCTCGATGACATCATTCGCAGCCAGGTCGAGGGGGTGTTATTGCTAGCCATCACCATGAATCAACGTCAGGCTGGGCTAGTGGATGATTTCGGCATTCCGGTCGTTATTATCAACCGCACCGTAGACTATGCGGGGATCAGTCAGGTGGGCAGCGATAACTTTCAGGGCGGCTACTGGGCTGGCCGCTACCTGGCATCTCTGGGTCATCAACGCATTGGCTTCCTTGGTGGCCTGCCAGATTCCTCTACGCACCAGCAGCGCGAGGCAGGCTTCCTCGAAGGACTGCTTTCTTTGGGCCAGACCTGTTCGGTAAGCGAGATCGGCAACTATCGGTATGAGGATGCCTGCCAGGCGACCCGCCGCCTATTCAGTTCATCCCTCCCCCCAGACGCCCTCTTTGCGGCCAATGATCTGATGGCACTCGCCGCCATGGAAATCTTGCGTTATGAATTTGCGCTCAAAGTGCCTGGAGACGTTTCGATCATCGGCTTCGACGACGTTCCCATGGCGGCCTGGCCCAGCCACGCGCTGACTACCGTCAGGCAACCCGTCGACATGATGATCAAGAAAGCTACCGAACTGCTGATGAAGCAAGTAGCCCAGGAAGAAATGCAGCCTGAACATATCATTTTGCCTGTCACACCGATGTTGCGGGGCAGCACTCGCATGCCGTCCCGGCAACCTTAGCTCAATGAGAGTTGAATAGTCAGCGGATCCGCCTCGTAATGTGTCAAAATAACCAAGCATGACGAACAGGTAGGCCTTGCCCTTGCCGGTGTTCGTAAGATAAGCCGATATTAACTTCGGGCCCACACTTCTACGCTTCGTCTGAAAAATAGATCCTAGATTCTGCTTATAGGGTTCTTGGTTACTGCCCTGACCCAGCCCCCCGAAGCCAAAGCCTTCAATATGCTTTTCAGGATTCGCTGATCGCTCTCTGCTACACCCGCTGGATGGTTGGGTCTGTGACAATCTCGGCGTTTCACTGTCATGTTACGTACATTCACCAGCATGTCCGTGGTGCGTTTGGGTTTTCGCCTTCCAGCCCAAGGCCTAGCGCCAACAGCTTCTGGAGGGAACTAATCATCTACCACGTTGCAGCTTCCGTGTCGCGCAGTCAGCCCACTGGTCAGGACACACCCTAGATCACGGCCAGAATTTTGAAGCTGAACTGGCTGCTGCGTCAGACAGCCAGTATCGGTGCATTCAAGTCCTCGATGAGGTGCCCGTCAAAGATAGAGCACCAGCACAGAACGAGCCTATCAAGTGCCGAGTGATGCGGGAGCCTCTCCTTGGTGTACGTGATATCCATGATCAGTACTAGTATCGGTCTCTTCCATTTCCCTTAGCATCCACCGTGCAGCTTTTTCAGCAATCATCAACGTAGGTGAATTTGTATTTCCACTAGTAATAGTCGGCATAATACTAGCATCTACTATGCGTATCCCCTGCACGCCATAAACCTGAAGATGGGGATTCACGACAGCCATAAGGTCTTCCTTGGAGCCCATTTTAGCAGTGCCTACCGGGTGAAAGATGGTAGTACCGATATCCCCCGCCAGGCGCCATAGGTCTTCATCACTCTGGTATTGAATGCCCGGCTTGACCTCCTCTGGTTCGTAGCGGGCAAAAGCCGGCTGCTCGGCAATTCGCCGAGTGAGGCGCAGCGAGTCTGCAGCAACTTTACGATCTTCCTCGGTACTGAGGTAACACGGCGAAATGGCCGGCGGCTTACTTGGATCATTGCTTCTGATGCGCACATGTCCCCGGCTGGTAGGGTTAAGGTTACAGGCACTCGCCGTAATGGCAGGATAGGGATGCAATGGCTGGCCAAAGGCTTCCAGACTAAGCGGTTGAACATGGTATTGAATGTTAGGGAAAGCATGCTCAGGCGAGCTTCGTGTGAACGCTCCAAGCTGGGAAGGTGCCATGCTCATCGGCCCACTTCGCCGGAACAAGTACTCGAGTCCTATACCCAACTTACCCCACAGAGTCGAAGCCATGGCATTAAGTGTTTTGGCGTTGGTTACCCGATATACCGAGCGGATTTGGAGATGGTCCTGCAGATTCTCCCCGACACCAGGCAGCACCTTTACCGGAGTGATACCGTGTTGACGAAGCAGCGTCTCGGGGCCGATGCCGGACAGCTGCAGCAGATGAGGCGTTCCGACAGCTCCGGCACACAGCGCGACCTCTCGATGTGCCTCAACCTGCAGCGTACGGCCAGCCCGCCGGAGTTCCACCCCACAACAGCGCGGCACGCCTTGATCATTCGGTACGAAAAGTAACCGCTGTACTTGGCTGCCATGCCATAGGGTAAGGTTCTTGCGGGCCTTCAACGCGGGACGCAGAAAGGCTTTAGCGGTATTCCAGCGCCAGCCGCTGCGCTGATTGACATCGAAATAGGCCACACCTTCGTTGTTGCCACGATTAAAATCGTCGGTAGCAGGAATGCCCGCTTCCTGAGCGGCCTTGGCAAAATCATCCAAGATTTGCCATTTCAAACGCTGCCGCTCGACCCGCCACTCGCCGCCATGCCCATGAAAGCGACGGAAATCCTCCGGCGCCTTCGCATCATCTAACCGATAGTGATCTTCATGGCGCTTGAAGTCTTCCAGGCAATGCTCCCAGCGCCACTCCGTCTCCCCGGTTACCTGTGCCCAGTAATCGTAATCCCGCGCCTGGCCTCGCATGTAGATCATACCGTTGATGCTTGAGCAGCCACCCAGGATCCTGCCGCGAGGATAGATCAATGAGCGTCCATTGAGCCCTTCATCTGGCTCGGTCCTGTACAACCAATCGGTGCGAGGGTTATTGATGCAGTAGAGATAACCTACCGGTACGTGTACCCAATGATAGCGATCCTGTCCGCCTGCTTCGATCAATAGCACCCGGTTGTTGGGATTGGCACTCAATCGGTTGGCGAGCAGGCACCCAGCGGTGCCTGCACCAACAACGATATAGTCAAAGTGATGTTCGCCCATCTCAGCGTCCTCTCACCCTGTCTACTTAGCAGTCGGCATGACGAACTCGGCACCAGCTTCGATGCTGTTCGACCAACGCTGCATGATTGACTTCTGTTTGGTATAGAAGCGCACTCCCTCTTCCCCATATGCATGCATATCGCCAAACAGCGAGCGCTTCCAGCCGCCGAAGCCGTGCCACGCCATAGGTACCGGGATCGGCACATTAATACCGACCATGCCGACCTGGATGCGTCTGCTGAATTCACGCGCCACATGGCCGCTTTCGGTGAAACAGCTCACTCCGTTACCAAACTCGTGTGCATTTATCAGTTCAATGGCAGAAGCGATATCCGGCACACGAACGCAGGCCAACACGGGACCGAATATCTCTTCTCGGTAGATAGTCATCTCGGAGCTGACTTTGTCAAACAAGGTGGCTCCCATCCAGAAGCCTTCAGCACATCCCTCACCGCTCGTTGACGCATCAAATTCACGTCCATCAACCACCAGTTCAGCACCGTCGGCAATGCCTTTATTGATATAGCCGAGAATTCGACTGTGAGCTGCTGAGGTAACGATTGGCCCCATTTCGGCATCCGCGTCCATGCCGTTCTTGATCTTGAGTTGGCGAGCACGCTCGGCCAGGCGCGGCACGATCTTGTCGCCGGCCTCGCCCACCAGTACTGCCACACTTATGGCCATGCAGCGCTCTCCGGCCGAGCCATAGGCAGCACCGATCAGGGCATCCACGGCCCTGTCGAGGTCGGCATCTGGCATGACCACCATGTGGTTCTTGGCACCGCCCAGCGCCTGAACCCGCTTACCGTGCCGGGCGCCCTTCTCGTAGATCAGGTTGGCAATGGGGGTAGACCCCACGAAGCTCAACGCCTGAACCTCCGGATGCTCAATTAACGCCTCGACCGCATCTTTATCCCCCTGAAGGACATTGAATACCCCGTCCGGCAGCCCGGCCTGGTGGAGCAGATCGGCGATCAGCAGAGAGGCGCTCGGATCAAGTGGACTCGGCTTAAGTATGAAGCTATTCCCCGCTGCAATGGCCACCGGAAACATCCACATCGGCACCATGGCCGGGAAATTGAACGGGGTGATGCCTGCAACTACACCCAGCGGCTGCCGCATCGTCCAATTATCCATGCCAGTACTGACCTGATCGGTGTAATCTCCCTTGAGAAGTTGAGGAATACCACAAGCGAACTCGACGATATCGATACCACGGGCTACTTCGCCCATAGCATCACTCAGCACCTTGCCATGCTCGGCAGTGATTGCCTTGGCCAAATCCTCCTGATGGGCGTTGAGCAACTCCAGAAAACGGAACATTACCCGGGCGCGACGAATCGGCGGGGTTTCTGCCCAGGCGGGGAAGGCTGCAGTCGCCGCACCGACAGCGGCCTCGACATCGTCTCGGGACGCCAGCGCCACACGACCGGTAACCTGGCCAGTGGCCGGGTTGAACACATCCTGACGGCGCGCGCTATCGCTGACAGTTATACGGCCATCGATATAATGGTTAATTTCGGATTGGCTCATGACGTGCTTACTGCCTCTTTGTTAAAACGAAACCAAGGGGTTCGCTAAGGCTAATGAGCCGTAAGAGGAGTAGGCAATTGAGAAAAACAAAACCTAGATATAAGTTACACTTATATCCGAGCGACCTGCGTTGGAAAAAGGAAAGCTGTCATGCGTGATCTGCGCGCCCTTCGTGCGTTCGTTTTCGTCGCGCGCGAGGGTAGCGTCTCCCGTGCCGCCGATTCGCTTCATCTAACGCAACCAGCAGTGAGCCTCAAGCTCAAGCAGTTTCAGGAGCAGGTGGGATGTACATTATTTTTGCGTCATCCGCAGGGATTATCACTCACCCCCAATGGCCATGCCCTGCTCAGCGCCGCTGAAAAGGCGCTAGCCGCTGTCGATGCCTTCGACATGGCAGCACGGACCCTGCATTCTACTGTGCGGGGCAAACTACGCATTGGCACGATAGTCGATCCCGAATTCATCCGTCTTGGTGCCTTTTTGCAACGACTCGTGGCAAGCGCCCCACAGATAGAGACCGAATTACACCATGGTATGAGCGGCACAGTACTTGAACGGCTACAGCGTCAGGAACTGGATATTGGCTTTTTTCTTGACGCGCCAGGGCAAGAGCCTTGGACTCTCCAAGAAGCGCCTGATATCGATGGCATGGAACTGACCCGTTTCGACTATTACATAATCGCCCCGCCTGGCTGGGAGCATCGTCTTGAAAATGCCGAGTGGGTACACCTGGCCCAACTGCCTTGGATCGTAACCCCTACTACCTCAGTACATCACCGCCTAATCGAGAACGTGCTTGAGCCGTTGGGTGTAGTACGGCATCGTGTAGCCCAAGTAGATCAGGAAATGTCCATGCTTGACTTGGTACGTGCCGGTGTGGGGATGAGCCTGGCCCGAGACGCTATCGCCATCCAGGAGCATCAGGAACGCGGACTGACCATCGTTCCTGGTATACGACTACCTTGCGCGCTCAGTATCATGTGGCGAGGCGAGCAGCGTGACGACCCTGCCATCGATACGGCCTTGAACTCACTGGCCCAAGTTTGGGGACAACCATTCATAAGAAAAGCTTTCAAGGCGCAAAATGACGATTCAGCATAATGTTCAGCGCTATGCGCTTGGTAGCATAAGGCTTCAAAATGAAAGCATTCTAGAAGACGCCTTTTTAACCTACTCCACCCATGGCCGTCTCAACCGGGAGCGCTCAAACGCTATCCTGCTGTTGCCTCCTTTAATGGCGAACCACACAAGATATGATTTCTTGATTGGCCCAGGCAAAGCTTTCGACACTGATCGTTATTATGTCATTACTGCCGACACGCTAGGAAATGGTTACGCCATCTCGCCGAGCAACAGCCCCAGCCAGGCTGGCGACCGTTTCCCTCGGTTCACTATTCTTGATATGGTCGATGCACAGTACCAGCTCATTCGGCAGGAACTGAAAATTGCCAGACTTTTGGCCGTAGGTGGGTTGTCAATGGGCGGCATGCAAGCCTTGCAATGGGGCGTCAAGTATCCCGATATGATGGAGACAGTCATTGCTTTGGCGACCATGGCCCACCCTACCCCTTGGGTAAAAGCCATTTGGCATACTCTGCGCAAGGCTATGCAAGTGGGTCAACACACTAATGACGAAGGCGTGTCGGCAGAAGCAATGTGCGCCGCCACCACCTTCTTCCTCATTTTAACGCGCCACTGGGAGTGGTTTGACCGCCAAGCGACACAAGAAGACCAGAAGATAAGCCACTGGCTAGATACCCAATCTTCCGCAATGGCGAAGCACTGGGACATGTACAACTTTATTTACCAGACGTTGGCCGAAGATAGTTACGAGCTGGGCGACACCAAATCAGGTATGGACTACAGACAGGCACTGTCGACGATACGCGCCAGCGTCCTGTTCATGCCATCAGCAAGCGACTTGCTTCATCCTGCTAACGAGTTACATGAAGCCATGAAACATGTACCCCAGGCGAGAATAGCGGAAATTCCCTCCGCCTGTGGCCATATGGGTGGTGGGGGGCTTGACCCTCACGATATAAGTTTTATCACCCAGGAAATTAAGAGATTTCTGAGGACACTTAACCACATGCATTAACTAACCGGCAATACAAACCACCCGTCAATACTAGTCAACCACGCCCCATATTAGCGATTTTCGCTGAACTTCGTACTACAAGCTCTCCCGGTATGTGTATCGCAGCAGGCGGCTGCGCCTTATCGGCCAGTATTGATTTCACAATATCGACGGTTGCCGTTATCATTTTGTTAACAGGCTGGCGATAGGTAGTAAGGGAGTGCGACGACCAAGATGCCATAGCAATGTCATCAAACCCTATAATCGAGACATTCTTAGGAGCACTCAACCCTGCCTTTTGCACCGCATCTAACGCGCCCAAGGCAAGCAGATCATTAGCGGCGAAGATAGCATCCGGCCGAACCCTACCAGCTAGTAGCTTTATGGTTGCATTAAAGCCAGCCTCATGTGCAAACCGGCCTGCTTCAACCTTACGCGGTTCACTCACAGCCCGCTCTAACCAACGCTCAGAGAATCCCTTCCAGCGCTCTCGATTCGTCGTGGCATCAGCAAGACCGCTTATAAACGCAGGGTACCTACACCCGTTGTCGAGAAAGAAATCGGCTATGACTTGGCCGCCTAAGTAATTATCACATGTTACTGTGTACACAGACTCGTTCGGAACATATCTATTAAAATATACCATGCTTGCTCCCGCTTCTGTGACCTTTGAAGCAGCCTTTGAGGAGACGGTTGCAGCCAATGCGATTAAAACATCAGGTTGGTAGCGTAAAGCCTGTGAAACGATATTATCTGAGTCATTGGCATTAGTGCTAACAAACAGCATGACATTTAACCCAAGCTCCTGCAGCGAATCGGTCAGCCGCGTAAGAACTTCAGGATAGAACGGGTTGGTGATATCTGAAACAATAATGCTAGCTATGTTTGTTTTTCGAGTAATCAGGCTGCGCGCAAACGGGTTGGGCTGATACCCCAGTTCCTTGGCACGCTGAAGTACCTTCTCACGCGTTTCTGAAGCAATCACTGCGCGAGGTGAAAAAGCCCGGGAAATAGTCGAAACCGAGACCCCCAACTCCTCTGCTAATTGCTTGGCGATGGTGGTTTCGCGCTTCTTGGCGTTGCTTTTACTTTGCATCCTAGTGTCTCTTGGCACATTGATGGGCGACAGGCGCAATTTTGCCAGCTTTCAAGCTACCCTGCCGCCCCCTACCACTAGGAGTTGGAGTTACCTTCGGCTTTTGCAGCTGTATAGGGCGCGATGTCGCGACCGCCAAAGCGGCGAACACGAACGTTAGCCTGTTCAGCGTGCCCGGCAAATCCCTCCAACATGCACAGACGCGAACCGTATTCGCCGATCAGCGCCGAAGCTTCATCGGTCAGGATACGCTGGTAAGTGTGCGTCTTGATGAACTTTCCGACCCACAGGCCACCTGTGTAACGTGCGGCGCGTTTCGTCGGCAAGGTATGATTGGTCCCGATCACTTTGTCGCCAAAGGCAACATTGGTTCGAGGTCCTAAGAACAACGCACCGTAATTCACTAAATTATTGAGGAAAAAATCTGGGTCTTTTGTCATTACCTGAACATGCTCGAAAGCCAGGCGCTCGGCTTCAGCGAGCATTTCCTCGTCGTTTTCACAGACAATGACTTCGCCGTAGTCTTGCCAAGACTGTCTCGCCGTCTCGCGAGTGGGAAGAATTTGTAGTTGGCGCTCGACTTCTTTCAGGGTGTCGTTAGCGAGTTTCTCCGATGTCGTCAGTAAAACAGCAGGAGAGGTTGGGCCATGTTCTGCTTGGCCAAGAAGGTCAATGGCACATATTTCGCCATCCACTGTCTCGTCGGCAATGACCAATGTTTCGGTCGGGCCTGCAAAAAGATCAATACCCACCCGTCCGAATAGCTGACGCTTGGCTTCCGCCACAAACATGTTCCCCGGGCCAACCAGCATATCAACGGGGGCCATGCTTTCGGTACCTAATGCCATGGCAGCTACCGCTTGGACACCGCCTAGAACCAGAATCTCGTCAGCGCCGCCAAGGTGCATGGCGGCAACTATCGCTGGATGGGGAGCCCCTTCATGAGGAGGCGCTGCAGCAACGATGCGCTTGACGCCAGCTACCTTAGCAGTAGCGACACTCATATGCGCAGATGCAACCATCGGATATTTGCCACCCGGCACATAACAGCCAACCGAGTTCATCGGTATATTTTTGTGGCCCAGGATAACGCCCGGCATGGTTTCGACTTCTAAATCGCGCAGACACTCTTTCTGCTTCTGAGCAAATTTACGGACCTGCTCCTGAGCGAATTTTATATCCTCCAAATCCTGCTTGCTGACGCGGCTCATGGCGTCTTCAATTTCCTGTTCCGTTAGTCGGAAGCTGGCGGGAGACCACTTGTCGAATTTTTCGGACAACTCACGGACTGCCGCATCGCCGCGCTTCTCCACATCTTCCAATATATTTTCAACGATGCCTCGGACCTTGGCGTCCGCCTCAGCCACTTCGGCCTGCTCAATGCCACGTTTCAAAAACTTGGCCATGCTCGTCTCCTAATAACGTTTTTATTCCTGAACCTAGCCGTATGCAAACGTTTGCACACGTTCATCAATTCCCGGCCTGCCGTCAAGAGGAAATTTTAGTGACTAGGGGGATACATGCCGCGCCTAACAGCTTCATTAACTCCCCAAGGAAGCAAAGACTGAACCTAAAAACATGATTTATATCGATTTTTATAATAACGAGAGCGTTGGCCATTATTTATTAAAGACGTACAGCGCGCTTTGCACGACTAAAGTTCAATAACCTCGGATGCTGAAACGTGATTGCTTTATTGAGCAAACTCTTGATGAGTCTACCTAGGATATATTCCGCCATGAGCATGCCTTTATTCACAAACACCTTGTCAAAAACCGGGCCTGCCACATAGTCTCTCTACGTCATATTACGATACGGAGCGCGTTTCATGAGCAAAGCCCGTGCACCCCAAGCGTTACTGAAGCATGTTTCTCCATTCCTGCTTCAAGGCCTTGATGCATTGCACGAAGGTCTCATAATCATTGATGAAAATGCGAATATCGTTTATCTCAACACTGCCTATGCGACAGTATTTGGCGTCGACCCACAACAGGTATGCGGTTGTCTCGTCACGGATGTTATCGCAGAGACTCGCTTACCCCAGGTATTAATCACGGGCCAATCAGAAAAGGATTACCAGCAGGTTTTAGGCCGCCTTAATTATGAAGTTAGCCATTATCCCATTCACAATACTGGAGAAATTGTTGGGGCCATCGGGACAATACGATACGCTCGCGATCCCAGCGTTCCCTTGGCAATCGCTTCTGATAATGGCCCCGGAACTGCCAAGAAATGCCCTTCTATAGCCACCAGGTATTCTGGCACCCGCTGGCAGCTTGCTGACATCGTAGGCGGTAGCGAAGCAATCCTTGAGCTTAACGAAAAAATATACAAGGTTGCTTCGGGCGATGCCTCGGTACTGATCCGCGGCGAGTCGGGTACTGGCAAAGAGCTTTACGCTCATGCCCTACATCGCTTATCCGAGCGGTCCCAAGGCCCTTTCATCAAGCTTAATTGCGCCGCGATTCCCGAACACCTTCTCGAAGCAGAACTATTTGGCTACGAAGAAGGGGCCTTCACTGGTGCGCGTAAAGGGGGCAAGCCGGGCAAGTTTCAACTTGCCCATGGTGGCACGCTATTTCTCGATGAGATTGGCGACATGCCATTATCCATGCAGGTGAAATTGCTCCGTGTGTTACAAGATCGCGAGGTAGAAGCAGTAGGCGCAACCCGCTTAGTATCAGTCGACGTACGCGTCATCGCAGCAACACACCGTCCCTTGGAAAGCCTGGTTCAGCGCGGCGAGTTTCGTGAAGACCTTTTCTATCGAATCAATGTCGTGCCATTAGCGATTCCCCCCCTACGCGAACGGCGTGAAGATATTCCTTTGCTTGTCCGGCATATACTGTCGCGTCTTTCCGAGCGCAACGGGCGACACTGCCCCGCACTTAGCGAAGCAGCAATGGCCTGCCTCTACCAACACTCCTGGCCAGGCAATATCCGCGAACTGGAAAACGTTTTAGAAGCTGCCTTCTACCTAGGCGGATCCCACCTCGATGCTGAGGACCTCCCCGAACCACTGCGCAACACTCAAGGAGCAGCCCCGGTACAGGCCACTTCACTTAAGGACTCTTTGATGCAAGCAGAGCGCAATGCCTTGAAAATTGCCCTGGCCGAAAGTGGAGGCAGCCGTATCCATGCAGCCCGTATATTGGGTATATCCAAATCTTCGTTCTACCAGAAGCTGGCACGCCATGGCTTGTATGTCGATGCCCAGCCTGCCGTCTGAGTCCAAATATCTGGACTAGTCCAGATATTTGGACTCACGGGAACGAGGCAATGGCACCGCCTCGACTCTTTACCGTCCAGATATCCGGACCCTTTCCCCCCCTCCCCTTCAGCCAATCGCTTCTTGAATCGTCAAAATTTATGCAACCTACTGATTTTTAGCAACTATTCATAAGACGGCCTGATTTCTGCCTTCCTTATCACTAGCCCTTCCGGGCTAGACAACTATAAGGAGCAAGACATGAAAAAAGACGCCCATGCGCGTACTCTTATCGCCGCTGGTATCGGCGCGGCCCTCGGTGTCATGCTGAGCACGCCCGCGCTTGCCGAAGGACCAAAGCGCCTCGACGTAGCAAGCACCTTTTCTACCCAAAACTTCCTCGGTGAGGGTGCGGTTCATCTTTCCAAGGAACTTGAGACGGCCACCGGTGGTGCCGTTTCGCTGCGCGTTCATGAACCGGGCGATTTAGTTCCGCCCTTCGAAGTATTCAATGCCGTGTCTTCTGGTGCCGTTCAAGCTGGCTGGGCCTGGCCAGGCTACTGGGCCGGCACGGTCCCTATCACCAATTTGTATGGTGGATTGCCATTCGGGCCAAACCCCGAAGCGTTTATGTCATGGATGTGGGCCGGAGAAGGACTTGAGCTGCTACAGAAAGCCTACGACCCTTACAATGTCAAAGTGTTGCCATGTCTGATTTACCCACAGGAAACAGGGGGCTGGTATAACCAGGAAATCAACACACCTGAAGACTTCAAGGGTCTATCGATGCGCATTTCGGGGCTTGGCGCCAAGGTGCTCAATAAGCTGGGCGCCTCGACCCAGCTAGTCCCTGGCAACGAAATTTACCTCGCCTTGGAGCGCGGCCGTGTCGATGCCATTGAGTTCTCAGCACCGATCGTAGACGCCTCTATGGGCTTCGAAGAAATCGCCAAGTATTACTATTTCCCTGGTTGGCATCAGGGCGCCAACTGGAACAATCTTCTCATCAATAAAGGCGTCTGGGACCAGTATAGCGATGAGCGCAAAGCGCAGTTCGAGACCGCCTGTCGTTCCAACGTGCAATGGGCAATGTCAGTCGCACCTCCCGAGCAGGTCCGTGTAATCCACCAGTTGGAGGAGAAAGGTGTTCAAGTTCGCCGCTTCCCTGACGAGGTCGTTAGCGCACTGCAGGATGCCTGGGTCGAGGTCCGCCAGGATGAGATGCAGAAACATCCCGCCTTCAAGGAAGCCTACGAATCACTGATGAAGCACGTGCAACTCATCGACGAGTGGTATGAGTTGCAGGCGCTGCCAGCCCCCAAGGCGATCCAGGGCGAGAATCAGCCCACCCCAGTCAAAGGTGAAGGAGACGCCTGATGCCCAACGCCCGCCTTGCGCCCTGGCGTGAGCGCGGTGCGGCGGTGTGTGCCGCCCTGGCCAGACCTCTGGTCTGGCTGGGGCTGTTCATCGGTCGCCTCACCAGTTGGTTGGTGCTGCTGGTGATGCTGGCCGTACTCACCACCGTCTCGCTCAACGCCCTAGGCATCAATGAAATTGCCCGTTGGCAGAATGAAGTCCTGCTATTCGGCAACGCGCTGACAATCAATAGCATCACCGAGCTGCAGTGGCACCTGTTTGGCATTCTCACTCTGTTCGGCGGCACCTATGCCTTGCATCACGACACCCATGTGCGCGTAGACCTGGTTTACCAAAAGCTTTCACCGCGTGGACGTGCCATCGTCAACACGCTTGGCCACCTCTTGCTGTTGATTCCGTTCTGCCTGTTGATTGCCTGGCTCTCCCAGCACTTCGTGGCTATGGCCTACAGATCAGGAGAAAGCTCCAACTACGGTGGCCTTACCGATCGCTATCTGATCAAGGCGATGCTGCCGATCGGGCTGGTGTTCCTCGCATTGGGGGCCTTAGGTCAGGTATTCGATAACCTGGCGGGGCTATTCGACCCTAGAAGGCTTCCTGACTCAACGACCGTGACGGAAGCCGCGGAGAAGACTGATAAGGAGCCCCCCCATGTCAGCTGATTTTTTTAGTGAGTATGCCTTGGCCATCGCCATGGTCGTGGCGTTACTGGCGGGCATCTTCACCGGCTATCCGGTGGCCTTCCTGCTCGGCGGGCTGGGCATTGCCTTCGCGTTTATCGGCGACATTCCGATCCCGTTTCTGGGCACGGTGGGGTCACGCATCTTCGGTGGGGTGATCGAAAATTGGCTGATGATCGCTATCCCACTGTTTGTGTTCATGGGCCTGATGCTGGAGCGCTCCGGTGTCGCCAAGCGCTTGCTGCTCACCCTGCAGCGCCTGTTCGGGCGCACCCCCGGCGGCCTGGCCATCTCGGTGGCGATCCTTGGCGTGGTGATGGCAGCAAGTACCGGCATCATAGGCGCCTCGGTGGTCATGCTGGGCCTGCTGGCGCTGCCGGTGATGATGAAGCAGGGCTACCGCGCCGAGATGGCCTGCGGGGTAATCGCGGCATCCGGCACCTTGGGTATCTTGATTCCCCCTTCGATCATGCTGGTACTGATGGGATCGATTCTGCAGGTGTCGGTAGGCGCTCTGTTCAAGGCTGCACTCCTGCCTGGGTTGTTACTTGGCGTGCTGTATATCGTCTACTTGCTAGCCGTTGCCTGGCTCAAGCCGGATTGGGCGCCGCTGGCCGACCCTGATGCATTGGACGCCGATACCACGCCGCTACCGTTGGCGCTGGTACGCGACCTGCTGGGGCCGGTGGTACTGATCGTCGCCGTGCTCGGCTCGATCATGGCCGGTATCGCCACACCCACCGAGGCGGCCGCCATTGGGGCCGTCGGCAGCCTGATGCTAGCGCTGGCGGCGCGCAGCCTGGACTGGGCGACGCTGCGCGGGGCGGTACGCGAGACGTCACGCACCTCGGCGATGATCCTGTTCGTGGTGATCGGCGCGACCTGCTTTTCGGTGGTCTTCAAGCGCCTGGGCGGCGACTACATGATCGAGGAGATGATCACCGGCACTGGCCTCGGCCCTTACGGTCTGCTCCTGCTGATTATGGCTTTGATCTTTGTACTGGGTTTCTTCCTTGAATGGATCGAGATCAGTTTCGTGGTGCTGCCTCTGGTCGCGCCTGTGATCGAGTTGCTCGATTTTGGCTACGGACTGTCGGGGCAAGCCCTGCTGATCTGGTTCGCCATTCTGGTGGCAATCAA
Organism: Modicisalibacter luteus DSM 23508; assembly: GCF_000378505.1. Lineage (GTDB taxonomy): Bacteria > Pseudomonadota > Gammaproteobacteria > Pseudomonadales > Halomonadaceae > Modicisalibacter > Modicisalibacter luteus. Next base: position 329,996 of record NZ_KB899991.1, read on the forward strand.
TCTGCAGACCAGCTTCCTGACACCGCCGTTCGGCTACGCGCTGTTCTACCTCAAGGGTATCACCGAGGGACAGATCGGCATCGGTACCATCTACCGCTCGATTATTCCCTTCGTGCTGCTGCAGATTACTGGGCTGGTGTTATGCATTGTTTTCCCGGCACTGGTGCTGTGGCTACCAGGTCTGTTGTGAGGAACAAAAATGCCCAAGCGCGTACTGATCGCCGGCGGTGGCGAACTACTCGAAGCGTTGTCGCGAGCATTTCTGGAAGAGGGTGCCACGGTGGCGCTGTTGACGCCCGATGCCGCCTGTTTAAAGCAAGTGCTCGATAGTCTAGGCGGTGAGCATGATGACCGTTTTGGCCTAGTGATGGGTGAAAAATCACTAGATATGTTACTAGGCAGATTGGGACGTCTCGACGTCCTGGTCTGCGCTCCGCCCATATTACCGCATCACATGCCACTTGATCGCTACCTCGCCGAACAGGTAGCGGGGCCATCCAACCTACTCCAGATAGCACAGGCTTGGATGTACAGCCGTGGCGGAGGACGGCTGGTCGCTGTCGCGCCCGATGGAGACACTCAAGCTACCAGCATGGTACGCGAAGCCTTGGCCGCGCTAGTACGCCGGCTGGCCGAAGCCAGCGGACCAGGGATACGCATCAATCTCCTCTGCCCACAAGGAGCCACCAGTGCTTCGGTAGCCGACTGCGCCCGGTTTCTTGCAGGCGGTGCCGGACGAGCATTGAATGGCCAGGTTCTTAGGCTGTCATTTACCTCCTGACCTACCGGCTTGCCAATAGCGAGCCGATAGGAGTGACAGCAGCCATGCCATACCTGCAAGACCCATTTACTGATGTATAAAAAGGAACAATGAAATATGAAATTACCAACGACTCCAAGTTTTGCTCTAAATGGGCGGCAGGCCCTCGTTACGGGAGCTTCCAAAGGGCTAGGGCTTGCGGCAGCCTGCGCCTTGGCGCAAGCCGGCGCTCGTGTCACTCTCGTGGCGCGCAGCGCTCAACCATTGGATGAAGTCGTGCAAGCTCTACAGCATGCCGGTTTGGATGCCGAAGCCTTGGCTCTGGATATTCGCGATCAAAAAAGTGTTGAAAGAGCCTTAGCCAAGCGTACCTTTAACATTTTAGTCAACAATGCCGGCACCAACCGTCCCAAGCTCTTGGCCGATAACACCGTAGAGGACTATGAAGCCATTATGGGGCTTAACGTGCAAGCCAGTTATTTCCTTTCACAGCAGGTTATCGAAAACATGCCTGGAGGGGGCAGCATTATCAATATGTCGTCTCAGATGGGGCATGTAGGGGCCCGAAAGCGTACCCTGTATTGTACTTCGAAATCAGCCGTGGAAGGCATGACTAGAGCCATGGCAGTCGAATTGGGGGAACGTGACATTCGGGTAAATAGCATTTGCCCCACCTATATCGAGACGCCGCTAACAGAACCTTATTTTCGAGATCCGGATTTTCGCAAGGAAGTCTTGGCCAACATCCCGTTAGGCCGTATAGGTCAGGTTGAAGACGTAATGGGAGCCGTTGTGTTTTTGGCCTCGCCCGCTAGTGCTCTGATAACGGGCAGCTCATTAATGGTGGATGGGGGGTGGACGGCCCACTGAATGTACACGACAGGACAGGACAGGGCTATCCGCGCATGATTTCAAGCTGGCTCTTGTGCGAGCCAGCTTGGCAAAACAGACCGCAACTGTTTCAGCGTGCCTCCCCTAGACAAGGCCAAGCAATAACTTAAAAGCTAACCCAACATTATGCTGTGGCACAAATAACACACGTCATCTAGCTCTAGGGTTCCGAATCAACAATGAGCTAAAAAAACAATTGTCTGATTGCCGCCAAGACGCTTCCTCAGCTGCCCAGTCGGGAGCAGACACATCAAGCTGAATAAGCTGGCCAACGTGCTCCCTATGGCCCGCGCCGAGATGCAGGCTGACCATTTCCCTCACTCCGTATTGTGTAGCCGAGATAGTACTTGCTCAGCCACATCCAACCTAACTTTCCCAGTGCTAACCATTTCTTCCGCAACCATATCTATTTCTTCGCCTTTAGCGCCAGCCATCATGGCAATGTTCTTTGCATGAAGAGTCATATGTCCCTGCTGTATGCCCGTCGTCGCGAGTGCCTTCAAGGCAGAAAAGTTCTGTGCTAAGCCAACGGCAGCAATAATGCGTGCGAGTCGTTCGGCTGTATCAGCTTGCATTATATCTAAGCAAAGCCGTGCAGTAGGATGAGATCGTGTCGCTCCCCCAAGCAGGCCGACTGACAACGGCATTTCCAACACACCGGTTAAGCTACCTTCAGCATCCACTTCCCAATGGGTCAGAGACCGATAAGCCCCTGAACGGCACGCATATGCATGAGCGCCGGCCTCAACTGCGCGAGTATCGTTACCTGTTGCGAGAACGACGGCACTCACGCCATTCATAATGCCTTTATTGTGGGTCGCTGCCCGGTAGCCATCTATATTAGCTAACTCATACGCCGCTAAGATATTGTCTCGTACCGACTCCCCTCCTAACATGTCGAGGGACCAGGTTGCCTGGGCACGCGCTAGGCGGCGATCGGCAAGATTAGACAAAATCCGCAGATTCGCATAGCCATGTGCCCATTCAGCAGCCAAGGGAGCAACGGCTTCTGCCATAGAGTTGACAGCGTTAGCCCCCATCGCATCTCGCGTATCAATAATAAGATGAATGACGACCATAGGGCCCGAGCGGCCGGTAAGCACACGGACTTCTACATCTCGATAACCGCCCCCCTTACTGACCAATACCGGATCCGCTTCATTGCAGACGGTACGGATATCTTCTTGGCGAGACAGAATCTGCAAGCGTGCAAATTCAGGGTTCTTAACCCCCAATAGCTGTATCTGAGCGATCATCAATGAGCCAGACATAAAGGTGGTAAAACCACCTGAGTCTCGACACTGGCGAGCAGCGTTACATACCGCTGCTACTACAGATGATTCCTCGGTAGCCATAGGTATGAGGGTTTCGCGACTATCAATTACCATATTCGTCGCTATTCCTAGCGGTACGTTAAACGTTCCGATAACATTCTCAATAAGAGAATCGGCAATAGACGGAGAGAGGTTGCCCATATTTTGAAGATGGTTAACCGCTGCTTCATTTAGGCCTGAAATCTCTGCTACCTGAGCGAGACGATCTGTAGGCGTGAGTTGGTAAAATCCTGGAATACGTGATGTGCTGCTAGCCATTATGATTATTCCTAGTAAGAATGCAGGTTATCCAGCCTAGCAAGGAGCTTTGAAGCGCTAGGAAAGGTCTGTGTATCACCAGATTAGGCAAACTGGGCCTACTGGTCCTACGCCAGCAGGCACTATTCGTCATTCAATGAGAATGCTCAAGGCGACCAGAAGATGCAGTCTATTGTTCTTCTTTGCTAAGCCCAGATTATCCTCCTTGTACTCTCAAACAAGCGTTTGTTACGTAATATGCATGCCGCTCATAATGCTCTCGGCCCTAACCTTGTTGGCATCCAAACTGAAGTGCCCGCCGGTCGGCAACCAGTCAACGCTTTGCCGCCCCCATCTCTAACGCTTATGAAAACTGATAGCCAGTATCGTCAACCTCCCGTGTCTCATCACCATGGCACGAGTTGCCAGACGCAGCATGGCTAAGACCGTATCGAGGCTATAAATGAGGCCTTGCGTGTCGTCTACAACAAGGTGCGTGTAAATCTTGTAACGCCATACGTTGCCTTTACGCTTCTGGTACAGCTCAAGACCGCGATCATCGACTCCGGCGGGTTAATCGGAGGTTCCCTAGATTATGTACTGCTCAACCGAGCCAGTATTCATAAACATTCTCCAGGCTTGGAAAAAACCGCTAAACGGCTGCCCCCTCCTTATATGCCGGCTGCTGCGCGCTGTCCCTGAGCATCTCGCTCAATCCTGCTTTTAAATCCTCGCTTCCCGCGAGCGCAGCTTGCTCTAACACTTTCGAAACCGTCGGCGAAGCCCAGCGCCCAACAATGCGCTTAACAGGCTGGTCAAGGTCATCAAAGAAACGCCGCTGGATCTCATCGGCGATGTGCGCTCCAATGCTGGTGCCCCGTGTTGTCTGCTCTACAATTGCGATATTATTCGTTTTACGCAACGAAGCTCCGATCGTTTCGTAGTCTATATCCCGCAGTGAAAGCGTTCGTAGGTCAATAATATCTGCAGCAATACCCATCTGGCGTGCTACATCACAACAAAGGTCAATCATGCTCAACGTGGCAAGTAGGGTCACTTGGTGTCCTTCCCTAACTCGCCGTGCTTTGCCAATAGGAATGTAATAGTCGTATTTTTTTGGAACAGAAGTGATGTGTTTGTGAAGGGCCTGGTGCTCTACGACGAGAACGGGATCCTCGCAGCGAAGAGCTGTGTTCATCAGGCCAACGTAGTCAAAAGCGTTCGAGGGGGCAACGATACGCCAGCCGGGATACAGAGCGAATAACCCCGAGGGATCCATAGAGTGCTGGGATCCATAACCCTCTGCGCCTGGTACACGGCAACGTAGAACGACAGGCACAGGCTTGTTTCCGCCAAAGATATGGCGCATCTTCGCTGTCTGGTTGAATAGCTGGTCAGCAGCGTTGAGAACAAAATCGGAATACATGAGCTCTATTACCGGCCGCATCCCTGCAATGGCAGCCCCTGCGGCAAGACCGCAAAAACCGTTCTCGGATATTGGTGTGTTTACAACACGGTGCGGGTACGTATCAGCTAAGCCTTTTGTAGCCCCAACTGTTCCGCCGCTCATGTTAGCCACGTCCTCGCCAAGAATAAATATAGTTTCATCTTCAGCCATTCGCCGCGCCATGACTTGAGGAATAACCTCAATTAGACTTTTCTCCTCCAGTTCTGATGTGGGAAAATCCTCGGGTTCACTAAAGCATACCTCTGAGAACTCTTCTAGGTTACCGGTTATCCCCTCATCGACAGTAGCCGTGTCTGGCCAAAGCTCCTTACGTATATACGCGCGGCTTCCTTTACCTTCAACACAGAACTCAACCGCGCCGGCAACAATATTCCTGACGTTATTATCGATACGCTCTACCGAGCGTTCGTCTAGCATTCCCCTCTCGGTGACTTCCTTGACAAGAAAATCAACGGGGTCCCTGCGTCGCCATTCCTCTTCTTCCTCTTTGGTCCGATAACCAAAAGCACTTCCAGGATAAGCAACGCTTTGATGGAAATAGCGATAAACATCAGCCTGTATAAGCACAGGGCCACGATTCTCACGGATTTCCGAATAGGCCCATTGAGTTGCAAGACTGACAGCTATTGGATTCATGCCATCAATTTTAACGGAGGGTATCCCTTGTGCCATCGCACGTGTTAGCAACTCGTGCTCGCGAGTCGACTGCTCAATGGTAGTCGATACGGAATAGCGATTATTCTCAATGAAAAAGAGGATGGGTAAATTGTAAAGGGCGGCCAAGTTCAATGCTTCATAAGCAGTCCCTTGATGAACCGCACCATCGCCAAAGAACGATGCCACTACCTTTCCGGTATTTCTGGCTTTCTCTGCCCAAGCCAGCCCGCAGGCAATAGGCAAGCCTCCAGCGACGATGGCGTTTGTTCCCATGATGCCGTAGTCATCGTTACGAAGATGCATGGAACCACCTCGACCGCCTGACCACCCCTCTCTCAAACCAAGGATGTCTGCTAGTAGCGTCGTGGTAGCTAACTGCATCTCCTCGGGCAATCCAGATTCGACCGAAGGATCAAATTCGGTATCCGCCAAGGCGTGCAATGCCTTGCTTATAGCCTGATGGTGCGCCCGGTGAGTCCCAGTGATTAATGCATTGCGGGGCAACATGGCAATACAGCCTGCCGATCCGCCCTCTTGGCCGATGCTGGAATGTGCAGGCCCGTGAACTAATCCTCGGCGATCCAGATCACTTACGGTTTCTTCAAACCGCCTCGCTGCCAACAACAGAAAGAGAACACGTCGCACCATCAACGCATCGACATTATTCCAGTCCTCCTCTTCCATCCGCAGTTCGAGCATGGACGCAGTGGATACAATTTTGTTGTGCTTCATTTCGCCTCTCTGCTTACAGACATTCTTGCTGCAAGGGCTAGCGCCCCCCCGAGATAGGAATGATGGCTCCTGACACGTATCCGAGAGCGGGATCTAGCAGTGACAGAACAAGTTCTGCTACTTCCTCTGGTTTACCTACCCGAGCCATAGGGACGCCCGGCAGAAGTCGCTCCAGGCGCCCTCCTCCTCCGGCGCGCTCATGAATATCTGTATCGATAAGCCCAGGAGCTACCGCATTAACTCGAATTCCATCCTTGCCCACTTCCCGAGCCAACCCAATTGTCATTGCATCGATGGCAGCCTTCGAAGCAGCATAATGAATCCACTCGCCGCCGCCACCCAGCTGGCCCGCACGTGAGGACATATTGACTATGGCTCCTCCTTGGCCATTATGTCTCGTAGACATTCTTCGTACCGCCTCACGAGCAGCCAAAAACGCTCCTCGCACGTTGATGGCTAGGACTTGATCGAGTACATCGAGCTCTAGATCCTCTAATTGGCATATCGGACCGGTAATACCAGCATTATTAAAAAGAGCGGTTGGGTTGCCTAACTCCTTCTCAATAGTCTGAAAAGCTGCAATGACCTCATTCTCATTCGCTGCGTCCGCTCTTAAAGCTAAAGCAGTTCCGCCCGCTAAGCGGATTTCATTCACGACGCCTTCTGCTGTCTCCTGCTGACCGCTGTAAGTTATTGCGACAGAATAGCCACGTTGTCCAGCCAACCTAGCTGTAGCCGCACCAATCCCGCGACTTCCTCCCGTTACTACCAGAACTTTCTCTGACATGGTTATCTCCGAGGAAACCGTTTCTTAGTGACCAATGTGATTGGTCTCGTGCATTAGTGACATTTACAGCTCGGGCGTTAAGCTAGTATGGCCAATGGCTCCTCAACCAACCTGCGAAAGGTGGCCAGCAATTCAGCAGCCACCGAACCATCGATTGCCCTGTGGTCAATCGAAAGCGTACAAGTCATAGAGGAAGCCACTACGATCTCATCATCTTTCACTACCGGCCTTTTCTCAACGGCACCGATAGCAAAAATAATAGCTTGGGGCGGATTAAGGATTGCCGTGAACTCTTTTATCCCATACATACCCAGGTTAGAAACAGTACAGCTCCCGCCCTGGTATTCATCAGGATGAAGCCGATACTCGGCAGCCTTCTCAGCGAGACTTTTCGACTCGCTAGATATCCACGTTAGACTCTTCTGATCAGCTTTCCGAATAATTGGTGTAATAAGCCCGTTATCGGTCGCCACGGCTATGGACACGTCAACAGACTCAAGCTTCCGAATCTCTCCCTTCTCCCACTTCACATTCGCCTGTGGCACTTCACCCAAAGCTACTGCAGATGCCTTTATTACCATATCGTTTATGGTCAAATTACGGTTTTTAGGCGAAATTGAGTTTAACTCTTGGCGCAGCTTAAGTAGCCTATCCATATTGCAGTCAATGCTAAGATAGAAATGCGGCACAGTCTGTTTAGATTCTGCCAATCTCTGTGCCGCTACTTTTCGCCAAGAAGATCCTCTGGCTGAATCAGGCTGACAATCAGAAATCTCTGAGCGGCACCGGTTACGCGTGTCTGTAGCCGAGTCGGCGCTCCCGTTTTCCGGGGCAAAGTTCGTTCGTACATCCCATTTAACGATACGACCGCCGGGTCCAGAGCCCTTGATAACAGAAAGATCGAGATTGTTCTCTCGGGCTATGCGTCTCGCCGCTGGACTGGCCAAGACTCGTGCTACGGTGTCATGTACACCTGACTCTGCAGGTGAGGAATAGGCACGACTATGCCGCTCTCCTGCTTCTATCTGGGAGGCCGGATCATTGACTTGCACACCCTCGTTAGTTGGGTCTAGTGATTTCTCAACATCGGCTCTCGAAGTAGGCCGGTCTACTTCCGATTCAGGTTTGTCCTCAATAAGTGTTGCGATCGGAACATCAACTGGCACTCCCTCGGTTCCTTCTGTAACTAATATTTTATCGATAACTCCCTTATCAACCGCCTGGAATTCCATTATTGCCTTATCGGTTTCTATCTCAGCGAGGATATCGCCAACTTCGACAGCATCTCCCTCTGCCTTTAACCACCGTGCCAGTTTGCCTGTCGTCATGCTAGGTGATAAGGCAGGCATGCGTATATCAATTGGCATCAATGACTCCTGTCTTGCAAGGTTTGAGCATATAGCCAGTTGCGCTAATGCCCAAACCTATATGCTTTCGTTTACCGGCTAGCTAGCGCGATAACTCTTGGAGGTCTTGCCAGTCTTGTGCAGTTTCCATGTAGCTGGTAAGGGACTCATAGGCTTCTTTAAAAATAGGGTCTTTTTTAGCTTCTTCTTCTAGCACTTCTTTGGATACACGACGCAGCTCATCCAGAACAGGGTCAGGGAAACGTTTTAGTTCGACGCCTCCTTCTTCCAGCTCAGCCAATGCCTTGCCTTGCTCTCCCGGCACTACTTGCATTGACCAGGTCACATTGGCCTGACACGCTACCATGAACTGTTCCTTTTCTGCCTCAGTGTACTCATTCCATACATTTTTATTGATAATGAGTGAGTTCCAGCTCGATGGTTGGTGCCAGCCAGGAAAATAATAATATTTCGCTATATCCTGAAACCCCATATTCTGATCGAGAACAGGAAGAGAAAACTCCGTCGCATCTATACGCCCACGTTCAAGCGAGACGTAAATGTCACTACCTGCAATAAGTTGGGTCGATGCCCCTAGCTTATTAAGCACCTTTCCTCCAAGGCCCGATATACGCATGGAGAGCCCTTCGAGGTCTTCTACTGAATTAATTTCTTTATTAAACCAACCTGCAGGTTCCGGTGCAGTAAGATGACATGGTAAAACCTTTACATTATATTCGTCGTATGCTTTTTGCAGGATTTCCAATCCCCCTCCTTCCCACATCCAGCCGAGGAATACTTCTGGCGAGGGCCCGAATGGCATAGCTCCAGCCAAGCCTGCAACCGGTACCGTACCAGCCCAGTAGCCGACCCAATCCCAGCCAGCTGGCACAGCGCCTGAACTTACAGCATTAAATACTTCAAGGGCCGGGACTAGATCTCCATCACCATGCACACGCAGCTTGATTTCCCCTTTCGTGGCCTTTTCCAACAGCTTTGCCAGATTTTCTGCCCCTTCGCCTAGATAAGGGGCACCTTTGGGAAAGGTACTTGCAACGTCGAGAACCCGGGGTCCTTCAGCCAGAACCGAGCCTGACATTGAAAGCACTAGTGCGGTTGAGGCTACAGAAAATATACGCTTCATTAGTCACCTATGATTATTATAGTGGCTTTTTTCATGCGCGAAGCAAGAGCAAGTGATAGGCTAAAAATTCTAGATGCGTTGTATTTCTTATCTACCCTACAATTTTTAGCGCAGTTTGCATTCGTATGCAAACTGCATAGGGGGCTAACCTGTCATGTTTTTATAAATCATTGTTAATATTAGGATTAATCATCTACTCACCTGTTTATAGATACAGCGATTTGATTGCTTTGGCTAACCCAACATAAATTACCAGTCCCCACCCTTAAGCAAACCCTGACCTGCCCCTAAGGAGAAATAATCATTATATATCAGTGGTTTACCTAGCCGCCTTTGGTCCGGACCTAATTCATTTAGGAGCGCTGATGCCTATGTTAGACTTTGGTGCAACCCTTCGCTCATTCTGCATACTTCCATCGATTATTCATTACTGAAACCCAACGAATTTTCGCCTTATGCCTTAACTTTACCTTTTCCCTACCAAGCCTTTGATTGTTAGAAAATAGCCTGGCGGAGCTGGACCTCACCAGCGATTAAACTTTCGTTGAACAGAACCATGGTATATATTCGTAGCAAAGAGATACACCGATCTTGATATTTTAAACGTTATAAAAAATCAAGTATTGTAAAATGCATAGGATAACAGGTTTGGAATCAAGATAACGGTGCAGGTGATTTAGGATTTACGGATCTGTGCGAGTAATGAAATCCCGTCATCCAGTGACCAAAGTTAATCGCAGAATAGAGCTGCTGGCGCCTATCTTGGCAGATGGGTTGAAGTGCCTTCTGGCAACGCCAATCGAGGGATATAACTAATCGGAAATGACTCGAAACCTATCTGACTGTCGGAGAGCCTAGCTCTAGGCTGACCGGTTGACATTCTTGAAGCGCATTTACCATTCGTTCCAGCGCCTTCTCACCGGTTTCGCCTTGGGTCACATCGTGCCACCAGTCGGCATGCACCGAACGAACCCGCACAGTGATCTCTTCCAAGGCCAGTACTTGCGCCATAGCCAGGCGATGCAGACCACGGTTGAGCTTGACAATACCGCCGTGACGATCGATCGCTACACCCAGCCGATCCTTGCCTTGAGTGCTATCGAAGCCAATCCGTTGCATCGATTTCATATAATCAATGTAGATACTCAGGTACTGGAGAATTTTTTCGGGTGTGTTAAGCAGGATGCCCTTCTGATGGGAGCGGAAAGGCTTACCCTGTGCCAGCATGCGATTCAGGTCTACGTAAGCTTCGCTCTGTTCAAGCCCACTGCGGTTCGTCCAGATATCATGAATGAAGCGGTAACGATACGTAGTGCGGAAATCCGCATATGTTAGATCCCAGTCGCCTTGCCAAAGGAAAACATTGGTCGCCTTTCGACGCTCGGACTTGATAGGGAATGATTTCGGAATCGAAATCAGGCGAAGTAGCTCGCACGGGTCAACCCTCAGTTCAAGGCCGCTGTCCAAATGCTTGTCGACACTTCGGCGTGGCAACCCCATGGCCTGAACTTGATCCGCAAGGCGCGCCTTTGTCATCCAGCGCATAAACAGGCGATCTTCAAGGGGATAGACGACTCGAGAGTTGAATGCTTCTCGTGCTATGTATATCCAGCGAGACCGAGCCATATCCCAACGTAGCGAAGGATGGTACAAAGACGGAAAAACACGCTCTCCAGACGGTGTCTTGGGCGGGATATGGGGTGACTGCATAAGCGCTTGACTTTGCTTCCTAATAAAATTTATTGATATGTTATTTATTGTACACTAAGTCCATGTATAGGTTAATGCTACGTCACATGACTTTGGTTAACATACTACATAAGAGCTGAGGCGCCTTTTGCCGCCTTAGCGCAGGCTGGCAAGCAGAATAGTGTTGCCGTTTGATGACACCCAAAGTAGTCTATTCCGCTATCTGCACGTTCCGACGATAGCGACGATTAGGCCATGCCCCAGCAAGTCCCCAAGCTCCCGATGGCGGCGATAGCAATCCGCCAGGTCGAAAAGCACACCGGCGCCTCGCGCATCGCCTTTCACCAAATGTCCCTGCTCAAGGAAGCGGGCTATCGTGTCGTTGTATTAGCGGAAAAGGCCAACCGGGATCTCATCGACGCGCATGGCGCCAGACTGGTGTCGATATGGCGCTGGCCCTTTAAAGGCTCGTTTAGGCGACGCTGGTTTGATAGGCGAGTCCAGGTTTGGCGCAAGCGTCACAAGCCCTCACTCTTTATTAGCCATGGCGATGCCACCCAGGCCGATGTCGTGTTTATGCACAATTGCGTTCACCTAGCCAGCCAGCGCATTAATGGCATTTCACTACCTGAGGAGCACGAAGTCGCCAGCGTTCATGACCTCATTCTGTCGAGCGGTGGGAATCAGCGCGTGGTAGCCAACTCCTGGTTGATGGCAAACGAGTTCAACCGGCGCTACGGCATCGAGTGGCAGCGGCTAGAGGTCAATTATCCCGGCTATGACGAGACGCAGTTCAACCCGCAGCGGGCCCGGAGCAACCGTCAAGACACGCGCTATTCCCTCGGCGTGGCCGACGACGATTATCTAATCGGTTTAGTGACTTCAGGGAATTTTAAAAAGCGCAACGTGGCGGGGTTTGTCCGGATCGCCGAACGCCTCGATGAACGTCTGCCCGGCCGTTGCCGATTCCTCGTAGTGGGCAAAGACGATGCAGTCGCTTATCAGCGCTTGGCCAAAGACAAGGGGCTGGCAGAACGTTTCATTTGGCGCAGTACTGTGCCGGATGTCGAATCTATCTACGGGGCTTTGGACCTTTTCGTGCTCCCCGCGCATATCGAAGAGTTCGGCTGTGTAGTTATCGAGGCCATGGCCTGCGCTACGCCCGTTGTCGTCTCCTCATGGACCGGGGCTGGGGAACTTCTTCAGAAAGACTATCCCAACCTGATCATGAACATCGACGAGCCGGATGCCTGGGCGAGTCAAATCGAGTCGGTTCTCACCGCCAATACGAACGGGCTAGGCACGGAACTAGCCAGTCTCGCTCAACAATACTCACATCGACAACAATACGAGAAGCTTGGAGTGCTTTTCAAAAAACTCACTTCGTCAGAACTATGATTCGACAGGCCATAAGTTGAAATACCAAATACCGCATTATCCAGAGTCCCCCCGCTTCGAGCTCGACGACGCTAGCTTAATCGGCCAAGGCAACAAGCGTAACTGCCATGCTCATCCTGGCGACCCTGCACACTGCATCAAGGTGGCGCGCTATCAGGAGCGATGGGAGGAATGCCAAGAGCAGAGCATCGTTGAATGGCACTACTTGCGCTTTCTCAAGCGGCGCCGGATTCCGCTGCATCACGTGGCCGACTGCTATGGCTGGGTCACTACCACTTCCGGTGTGGGCCTGGATCTGGAGTTGGTGCGCAACGACGACGGCACGCCCGCTCTAACGTTGCGTAATGCCATGCAAAACGGTGCTGTGTCCATGGATAGCATCCATACTATGCTAAGCGAACTCAAGGCGTGGGCGCTCCGCCATGCAGTGGTAATTGCCGATCTCAATACCGATAATCTCATGGTGCGCTGGACTGAAGGCATACCGCACTTTGTTATCATCGACGGACTGGGCAGTCGCCATCCGGGCTGGAAGTTCTACCTCTACCAGCGATGCAAATGGCTTGCCCGCTTCAAGACCCGGAGACAATGGGAGCGCCAGGAGAAGGCGCTGTTCGAGACCTTGGCGCGCATAACTGCCTAGCCAGCCTACCCCGTAAACAACGAGGCTATCTAAGTGGGATAGCCTCGTCTTCAGAAAGAGTTATTTTCAAACCTGGTGGTTGGTAGTTAGGCCGCATCCTAGGCTGATTGATTGGTTACCTGCTCGCCATCTTGGAACTCGACGTTGCTGATGACCAGTTCCAGCTTCTGAAAGTGCTTGATTCGCCTCCCGCGTTTCTGGACGATCTGGAGCAGTTTAAACAGCATCGCCAGGGTCGTGTCCCGGGAGCCACAAGACCGCCTCGGCTTCGCTCTCAGGCGAACCGTGGCGAAGGTCGACTCGATCGGTTTAGTGGTGCGGATGTGCACCCAATGCTTTACCGGGGAGTCATGGAACACCAGCAGTTCATCTCGATCCTTGGCCAAGCACTCAAGCGCCTGCGGGTACTCGGCGCCGAAGCGTTTCAGCGAACGGCCTAAGGCCTGATGGGCTGCCTCGCGCGCCTCAGCTACCCCTATCTCGTGAAAATCGACCTTGAGCCTGGGCTACACCGACTTGAGCAGCTTGTTCAGTTCGTTGGTAGTCTTGTGAGACCTCAGAGGTATTAGGAGTCAAGCCTGGTACCGTAGAGGCATCACTATCTCGCGTTACCCAGCATTTCGATCCAAGGAACCTCATAAGCCATGATTCGATATTTTTAGCCTCGCCGAGGCGCGACGCATCGTGCCTCACCAATCGCATGATACCGACGAGATTATATGTTTAGGGATCGGGCCATTCCCACCGAGAGCAACCCTATATGCTTTTCCAAGCTTTCATCAAGGCTTTTTCTACTTAAGAGCCACATGCTCATAATTCCTCATGCTTGCCCACAGCACCACCAACCAAAAGGCATACATCATTACCCCGCTGTTATGTGCCAGAAACACCTGTGTGAGACCGAAATCAATGTACGCGACCGGCAAAAGCATTCCCGCTACAGCAAACGAACGCAACACAAGGTCTTGGCTCTGTAAGCGCTGCGCAAATAGCTTCAGCGGCACAAGATAAAGGGCTAGTAAAGCTAGCAACCCTAAAATACCCTGCTTTAGCCAAGCGTCCAGAAAATCATTATGAACATGGCCATAGCGCTCGATCCAAGGCCCGACAAAACCCTGATCAATTAGGTCATCGCGGGCTTGAGCATATCCTAGCTCTCCCCAACCCAAGAGCGGCTTTTCCGGGATCAATTCGATGGCCGTGTGCCACATCTTGAGACGCACCCCCACCGACGAGTGGACGTTCCCCTTTTCTACAAAATCTACCAACTGGTCGGTAGCTTGAGTTATTCGCGCTTGAACCCCTAACTGAGGTGTGGTTAAAACAATTGCTGCCCCAATAAAAAGAGAAGCCAAGATGCCCGCCAGCCAACGCCCTGATAGATAGCTACCATAGGCACGATAAAGAACGAGCATTACGAAAGGTATGCCAATCCAACCGCCACGGCTTCCCGATAGAAAAGATCCTAGCACTCCCCCTAGGGCTCCCATCAGTAGAATACCCACCCAGAGACGGGGGTATCGTTGGGCCATTGCCCAGCCCAGGCCAGCAAGGCACAGAACCCCCATCAGCATACTCAAATTGCCGAAATTAATGGTATTCGTGAAACCCTCTGCTCGGGTAACGCCCTCAAAAAGCTTTTGCCAAACGGCCCAAGAGCCGGTTGCAAACCCACCGACTGCAAGCCCGGCCCACATATAGGCAGCACGCGGTGGATAAGCAAGAAGTAACAGCAGCGCTGGTATCGCAAACAGAAAACGGCTCGCCTTATCCAGCTCCCGCGAGGGCTGGCCATCCAACCAGATCTCCAGTATATCTGCTGCCATGTATGCCAGCAGAACGGCAATAATCAGCCAGTCTTCTTTTCGTAAGGCGAGACTTGGCCGCCTGAACAGCAAAGAGAAACTCCCCAGTAGCAGCAGGCCTGAACCAAGCGAATACCCTGAAGGTACTACTAAGGCAACAGCTCCTAATAAAAAAATAGCCACACTTGAATAAAGTGATAAAAATTGCTCGCCCCTAGAGGCCTCACTGCCCATTGTCAATGTTTTCACACTCGACCTATCCTGCAAACTCGTATTACATGCCAAAGTAGTTGCATTTAACTCTGGCTTGAAATTAATTTTCACGACGCCATAGCACATAAAGCAGGCGTGTTCTCTCGTCGCTGGCCGCGATTATATCTCCTGTAGGCAGCCATGCACATGAAGAACCTACATAGTTCTTTTGAAGGTCGAAGCCCTCCGCCCGGAAAGGCTTAGCATGGCGGGTTCAAGTCCAAGCGCAACACTACAGACAGGCCATCCGATCTCAACATTGAAAGCAAAGCGTCGCAGCCTATTGGACCTATCTCGCGGCGTATAGAAAACTGAGCTAGCCCTCCATATGGATCCACTATCATCAGACCATTTACCACTGGAGGGGCCGGCCTGTATCTAATCCACTCATTGGCCCCTCAGGGCTAGCGGGGCTGGTCCCGTCTTGCATCTTCCTTGAGCCAGACAATGCGGATACAAGATCACCAGAAATGTCTAGCCCCTTTACTTAGTCAAGGAAAGGCAGTCACGCCAGGCGGCCCTAGCTACGTCTAGTATCAGATTATTTTTTTTCGCTAATCTGTTGATAAGAGGTAACCGTATTCGCCACTTGGGGGTGGAGCGCTCTAGGGGTCGCCACGATCGTCACGCCGGGGCGGTATTTCTGCTCAGGCCCCAGCAGATCACATACCGGACCACTATGCTGGAAACCCTGTACGGCCCGCGTCAACACGTCACAAGCCTTATTGCTGTCAAGCAGCTGCTCGGCTTCCTCCAGCTCGCTCAAGAGTTGGGCGAGAAGGCGCGAGTCCAAGGCTTCTTCTTCGGCACGCATAATCTTGGGGTGCGAAGTTCCTACGACATTGTCGCCGATCAACAATTCTTCATAGAGCTTTTCCCCGGGGCGCAGGCCGGTGAACTTAATCTCAATGTCCCCTTCGGGGTTGGCCTCATCCTTTACCTCAAGTCCTGAAAGCTTAACCATTCGCCATGCCAGATCGGCAATTTTCACCGAATCGCCCATGTCGAGCACGAACACATCGCCCCCCTCTGCCATAGAGCCTGCCTGGATTACCAGAAGCGCTGCTTCCGGTATAGTCATGAAAAAGCGGGTGATATCCGGATGCGTGACGGTAACCGGTCCGCCCTCTTTGATCTGGCGGCGAAAGAGGGGGACAACAGACCCAGATGAACCTAAGACATTGCCAAAGCGCACCATGGAGAAGACCGTCTTGGCCGAGGTTCGGGCCAGGTCCTGAAGCACCAGCTCCGACATGCGTTTGCTGGCCCCCATCACATTGGTAGGCCGTACCGCCTTGTCAGTCGAAACCAAAATACAGCGTTCGACGTCCAGCTTCGCGGCGCTCTCAGCAACCACACGTGTGCCCTGCACATTATTGCGCACACCTTCCAGGATATTGTTTTCTACGATAGGTACGTGCTTGTAAGCTGCTACATGGTAGATGGTTTGTACTTCGTAGCGCGCAATGACGGCCTCGACACGCTCACGGTGGCAGACGTTACCTAACAGAGGGTATACAGCAAACTGCTCATTCATGTCCGCTCTGATAGCTTCTAGCTCTTGGTCTATGCTATAGAGGCTAAATTCACTCAGCTCGAACAGCACTATGGCCCTTGGCCCGCAGCGTATAATCTGCCGACATAGCTCACTGCCGATCGAGCCACCCGCACCAGTCACCATCACGACCTTGCCTTGGATACTCGCTTCTAGTAGCTCTTCCTGAGGCGGCACCGGATCACGACCCAACAGATCTTCTAGATCAACTTCGCGCAGTTGATCGAGACTGGCTTCGCCGGAAAGAATTTCCGGCATCGACGGGACAGTCTGCACATGCACCGGAGCATCGGCCAACTGATCCAATGCAAACTTGCGTTGTTTCTTGGTGGCCGAAGGCATGGCCAGCAGTACTCGTGTGATGTTCAACTGCTCAATCACCGGCACAAATTCCGCCGGGTTATAGACCTTGATGCCCTTAATTGTGCTGCCCCATAACGCCTTATCATCATCCAGAAAAGCAGCCGTATAGAACTCACGACCGTTGGCTAGCGCCATAGATAATTGCGCACCAGCGCCTCCGGCTCCATAAATGGCTACCGCTTCTTTCTGAGTGTAATGCTTTATCAGCCATTGGTAATAAGAGCGTACTAACAGCCGTGTGCCGCCCACATATACCAACGTTACGAGAGCGAAGTTAACCGGTACCGAGCGTGGAAATCCCTCGAAGCGATAGAAGAATGCCGCCGCCCACATCATTATAGCCATCAGCACTGCGCCTTTAACCACCGCCCATAGCGCCTGCGGCCCCATGAAGCGCACCACTGCGCGATACAATCCCAGCCGTGCAAACACAAACACGCCCACTGGAGGGATCACTAGAAACAGCCACCAGTACGGAATGATATATCGCTCTGGCCACCACTCAGCGAAACGCAGCGCATACGCTGACCACAGCGCTACTGGCAACACCGCTAGGTCAGCGGCGACCATGATCGCTCGCTTCTTGGCACGGCTAAGCGTCGCTACTCCTTTATGAAGCTTTGTGGATCGGTACATTCAACATTCCAGATATAAAGGTATAGCTAATTTAAAGACGGCGAATGGCCCCAACGTTGCTCTCCATGTAGAGACGAGGCTTCAGTCAATTCCTAGCATGGCGATGATATCGCCTCATCCGCTTTGTCACTACGCCTCAACAAGAGCCATGGCGTTTGCTGGCGGATGGGCAGACATAAAAGATAGTGCTTCCTTATGATCGTTACGCCCGAGCATGGTTCCAAGCACGAGGGAATACGCCAAGGCCGATTCTACCCTCTAGGCTCACACACAACCAGAATTCCTCCTAGCTGACCTGCCATGCGATGCTCGGCGCCAGATCCCGTCACTTGCCCACGTATGTACAATGGGCGCCTTCTGTTACACATCCCACCAATTCGGGACACAGTGTGCACCGAATTGAACTGATCCGACTTCCGGTCGTTGTTAGGCGCCAAGAGTCAGGACGCCCAACCAACAGGCAATTCCGGTCAAATAGCACAGAGACAGCTCAGTCCGAGCAATATATTGCACATAAATAAAGCCACATGACATTTTTGCGCAACAAATTGCTCAGCAGCCATAATAGTGCGTATTATTGGGTAAAATATCGCTCAATCTAGCTTATGCCGCTTACTCTTCAGCTATTCCACCAGGGGCAATGGCACGATGCCGCCGAACTCACCATTGCCGACCCAACCCAGGGTCGGCAAGGACCGGTAGCGCTTGGCTATGAGACAAATTATGCCCTTGAATGGATGGACCGGGACGACGAGCATGCCTGCAGCATGAACCTTCCTGTCGAGTTGATGCTCAATCATCATTCATCACGTTGGTTCGGCTTTCTTGACGATATCATGCCGGCAGGCGCCAGCCGTCGCTACTGGGTGAGCCAATTGGGCATCGGCGGCTTACCCGCCCATCAGCAGGATTATGCCCTGCTGCATCATGGCACCATCGCACCAGTAGGTAATCTACGTATTAAGGAATCCCTGCCAGAGTTGCCCCAAACGAGCCGCCTGACGCGACGGCGCTTTCCCCTGCAGGAGGTTGTCGAACGCCATACTGATTTCCTCGAATATGCTCAGCAGATGGGCGCTGCCAGTGGAGGAGCTACTGGCGCCGGAGGCGAAGCACCCAAGCTGCTGCTGCGCTGCACCCTCGATGATCGTATTTGGATCGATACTTTCCAGGCAGACCTGACCTGCCAGGATCGGCACTATCTGGTCAAGTTCCCGCGTGGCAAGCGCAGTTCCATTGATGCGGACATCCTGCGTGCTGAGTATCACTATTACCAGGAGCTAGCCTCGCTGGGGCTCGAAACCATCGACACCGAACACATGCGCCTGATCGAGGGATCACGTGACCCTTCTCTTTGGCTACCTCGCTTCGATGTAGCGTTCGTCGACGGGCGACGAACCCTTTTTGGCCTGGAGTCGGTCTATGCCGTCATGGAACGTCCGCCGGGTACCTACCTGAATCACTTCGATGTCATTCGTACGCTGGTCAGCAAGTTGAGTCAGCAATATCGCGTCACGGAAGGCAGTGAAAGCTTCAATGCCGAAGCTTTTGTCGTGGAGATGGTCAAGCGGGACCTACTTAATGTCGCGTTTGGCAATTCAGACAACCATGGGCGCAACACGGCCTTGATCAAGCGACCAGAGGGAATATGGCTGGCGCCTATCTATGACTTTGCACCGATGAAAGCAGACCCGGAAGGCGTGACACGCACCTTACAGTGGGGCCCCCCCTATGAGGAAGGCGGCCGATTTGACTGGCATGCCATCGCAGAACAACTTGCCGACCTAGTGCCGCCCGAAACGCTCATGGCAGAACTACGCGAGATTGCCACCAGGCTAGTCGGTCTAAAAGCCCGACTCAGCGCGCGCGGTGTACCCGCGAGCGTGCTGGAAATGCCCGTCATGGGTTTCGATTACCTAGACGAAAAGTTGCGCTCGTGGGGGCTCGTATGAAAATGAAGCAGCGCTCGCCAGCCGAGAGAGAGGCCTTGCTTCTTGAGCTTTTGGACCAAATGCTTCGCGATGAGATCTCCGCAGGAAGCCTATTACGCAAACTACGCCGCGAAGTGCTTGGAATGTCGCAGACCCAGTTTGCGTCACTGGTTTCGGTCAGCCGCCGTACGCTTTCTGATATCGAAACTGACAAAGGAAGCCAATCATTGGCATTGCTTAACCGGGTATTCAGGCCCTTCGGCTTGAAAGTTGGCCTATTGCCAAGGCATTCACAGCTCATGCAGCAGCTAATGGAAAAACAAATGAAAGCCTAGAGGGCAACGTATTTTGCCCTGACGATGCTAGGCATCGAGGCCATCATGCTTCGAGGAACTCCTCCACCGAAGGTGGCCAGATGTTTGGGCAGGATTACCACAAAGAGACGCCTATCGATCAGAACTGCGCTCAACTAACCGTGACATCTTGTTCAACGCTAAAGACATCCCATTCCCGGCTTCAACGCATATACCTTTAGCGCCCTGTGCCCATGTGTCGACCTGCCTATACGCGGGAACCAAACGAGACCCAGACCACTCAAACTATTCTTGTCTGCCACGCACTCGTACGAGCCTCCTGTCGTACCCCAAGTTAGAAACGACTGGCATTGCTTCTAAGATTAGTGGCACTCCGAAACCTTACAATGGCAGCATAAGCGTACGTGCAACAGACAGCAGTTTCATGTCTTGAAATCGGTCGCATATCAGTTGAACACCAACTGGCAACCCTTGTTCAGTTTGGCTCAAAGGAAGGTTGAGACAGGGAACGCCAAGCAATGTCCACGCACGAGAAAATAAAGGATCGCCCGTGGAGGTTAATCCCTTGGGGGCTACACCCGGGCAACTAGGCGCAAGTATGGCATCCACGTCATTAGCGAAGATTGAGGAAAGCATGCAGCGGAGCTGTTCAGCCTCGCATTTCGCGTCTGAGTACCGAGCATAAGTAATTTGCATCCCCTCCTCGATCAGCTTGATGAGTTCTGTGCCCATCTTGTCGGCATGGCTTCGATATTCACTTGCCAATGATTGCGCCGCCTCGTAAGCAAGTATCGTATGCTGATGTTCAATCAGCGTATTAAAACGGGCATCTAGCGACAAGGGCACTGCCTCAGCGCCCATAGCAAGTAACCTAGCTTGGGCATGGCTTAATGCTTGCCGGACCTCAGGCGCTAGCGCCCTGTCAGTGGGTAGGCTACATACTCCAACTCGAATTCCCCTGAGTGCGTCAGGCAATGTATCAACCGCCTGCGCATGGGTAAGCGCTGAGAACGTGGTGCAAATATCGTCAATGCTATTTGCAAACCAGCCCAGGGTGTCCATAGAGGGTGCAAATGACTTTATGCCAGAGAAGCTAACGGTGCCTATCGTCGGTTTGTAGCCAAATACGCCACAGTAACTTGCTGGGCGGATAATACTTCCCACCGTCTGCGTCCCGAAAGCCAGAGGCACCATGCCGGCGGCAACTGCTGCTGCTGACCCACTTGAGGACCCACCAGGCGTACGCGAGAGATCGTGTGGGTTTCGTGTCTTGCTGGGCGTAAAGTAGGCTAGCTCTGTGGTCACTGTCTTGCCCAAAATCAACGCCCCCTGTCGCTTGAGCAACGTCACCAAGGAGGCATCATTCATAGACCCCGAACTATGAAGATAACCTCCGGTACCCCAGGATGTGGGCAGGTCACACGTTTCGATGAGGTCTTTGAGCCCTACCGGGATGCCTTTGAGCAATGCATTGTCAGTAAGCGACACATCGAGACGGGGTGTCTCGCCTGAGAGATATTCCCAAGCTTGGACTTCCGGCTCCTTCGCCTTGATTTGCCCCTGGCAAGCGTCCCACCAATCCAACAACTGGCTTTCGCCATTGGCAAGCCGTCGCTGAAAAGCTTCTATTGTCATAGCTTGTTGTGACTGCATTGCTGAAACCCCTTAATACGTTAGCCCATGCAGCAGATGGCTTACGGCATGGTCGGCTCGCCCAGTATTGCCAAGCTATTCCCTAATTTGTCTTCAATCGCCCGACCCACCGCTAGTAAGCGAGCGTCCTGCCAAGGGCCGGCCAGCAGTTGCAGCCCTACCGGCAGTCCCGCAGCGTCCTTGCCCACCGGCAAAGTCAAACCACACAGCCCCATGAAATTAGCCATTACCGTGTTGCGCAGGGCATGCATGTTAGCCTTTGGGTATGCCCCTTCGGGAACGAGGCTGTCTAGTGTAGGTGGGGTTATGGCTACGGTAGGTGTCAATAGAGCATCAACATGGGCAAGTCGCTCGGCAGCACTGGCCGATAACGCCTCGATCATGTTACGACGCCGTACGTACTCCCAAGCCGCAATGTCATCAGCGGCCTTGATGCGAGCTGCCACGTTAGGATCGAGGGAATCCATCATGTCGGGCAGTTCGGTGTTGAGAAAAGCAGCAAGCTCTGACGCAGCCAAGCCACCCAGTTGAAATAACTGATAGGCTTCATCAGTTCGCGGTAGATCAAGGGTAACGATACGGGCTCCGGCGGCTTCAAGCTGACGGATCGCTTCCTGCACCGCTTCGGCGATACCGGGGCTGCAGTCATCCCAGAAAAAAGTATCTGGCACACCGAAGGTCAAATCTGCCAAGTCGGGAGTATCAGGTAACCGGCTCCCTTTTCCAAAAAGCTCATCATCCAGTGCGGTAAAGGCGAAAGCCAAGTCATCGACACTGCGAGCCAGCAGGCCTGGGGTATCCAGCGTGGTGGAAAGCGGCACGATTTGCTGCGTCGGCCAGCGCCCAGCAGTCGTCTTGAGGGCGGCCACCCCCGTCATTGAGGCAGGAATACGCACTGAGCCGGCTGTATCGGTACCCAGCGCCAAAGCAGCAGTCCCACTGACCAAAGAAACACCGGCACCAGAGCTTGAGCCGCCCGGTGTCCGATGGTTTTTTATATCCCAAGGATTGCGGGGCGCCCCCCAGTGTAAGTTCGTTCCCAACCCCCCAAAGGCAAACTCTACAGTGTGTGTCTTACCCATCACGCTAGGCAGCTGGCGCAACAGTGCCGACACCATAGGGCCAGCCTTTTCCCAATGTGGGGGGAGTCGCCGCGCAGAGCCTGCGTAGGTCGGCATTCCCGGCACGGCAAAGATATCCTTGATCGAGACCGGGATACCCATCAATGGCCCCGTATCGCCTCCACTGGACAACACGGCATCTATCGCATGGGCTGATTTAAGGGCAGCCTCGCCGCGCCAGGTCAGGTAAGCGTGATCATGTTCGCCACGCGCCGCAAAATTCTCTAAAGCGGACTCAGCGAGCTCAACTGCGCTAAGTCTTGCCTGGCGCAGCTTGGTGTGCTGCTCACGCAACGGGAAAAAAACCGGAGAATCATGCATGTATGGGCCTCTTAAATTAACTCGTCACGATGAGCCGGCGCGAGATTGTTGGGTTAATTAATTCAGCAGCCGTCCGGCAGCCTCTGCCAGGACACGTGTTGCGCTTTCGGCATCGTCGCGCTCGATATGCTCGTCAGGATGATGGCTGATACCGGCCCGGCATGGAGTAAATAGCATTGCTGTGGGGCAAACATGGGCTAAATGAATGGCATCATGAAAGGCACCGGAGACGAGTTCCGGCACGTCCGAGCAGTCACTACTTGCGCTCTGCCGCAGCACTTCAAGCAAGGACTCGGGGAACTTCACCGGCGCTACGCGTGATGCCACCTTTAAGTGAACATCACAACCACGCCATTGACGCTCAGCCAGTTCACGGAAGCGCATATCGAGGGACTCCAGCACATTCTGGCTGGGATGGCGAAGATCAATAGTGAACGTTGCACGCTGGGCGATGGTATTGACGGAATCAGGCCAGAGCGAGAACTTGCCGATAGTGAAGCGTAATTCATCGCCCTGCTCATAAGCAGCAGCCTTCAGGGCCGTAATAAGCTCATGTGCAGCATCGAAAGCATCTCGACGTGCCCCTCTCGGGGTGGTACCCGCATGATTGGCCTGCCCTTCTACCGTAATCTCGTACCAGTTCACACCTTGAATACCGCTGACGACCCCCACGGATTTATGCAAACTCTCCAGTATCGGCCCCTGTTCGATATGCAATTCAAGGAAGGCATGAGGGACAAAAGGATCGGGGCGGAAGTCAAGCCCATGCGCGCCTAACAGGGCCAAACAGTCTTTCAGGGCATCACCAAAGCGCGTTCCATGGGAATCTACAGCTTCCACGATACTGGTATATTCGCGTTGTCCAGCGAACCATGAAGAGCCTGAAGCTCCTGGGGCGAAGCGTGCGCCCTCTTCGTTGGTCCAGGCCACGATCTCCAGCGGACGACGAGGAGTGATCCCTTCGTCAACAAGGGTGCGCAACGTTGCCAGGCCTGCCAGCACCCCTAATGCCCCATCGTGAGCTCCGGCACGAGGCTGACTGTCTAGGTGGCTACCAATGAGGAGAGGCGCTAAAGAAGGATCCTGCCCTTCGAGGCGCAGGAAGACATTGCCCAATGCATCGTAATGCACTGTGCATCCCAACGACGTCCCCTGCTCCACCAACCACAAGCGTGCTTGATTATCCTTTTCATCCAGCGCCAAGCGACATATGCCTTTAGGTTCGAGAGCGCCTATCTTCGATAAGGCCTCTACATCGTCCCAAAAGCGCTCGCCATCCAGGCGCTGGCCCAAACGTTGCCAATCGTTCATAGGTATCCTCACTAGTAAATCAGCGACGGCAGGAAAGTACTGAACCATGGCACGTAGGTAATAATTATCAGCGCGAGCAGCATCAGCCCGATCAGCGGTAAGCATGCTTTGAATACTTCCTGCAGGGACATCTTCGAGATCGCCATCGCAACGAACAGGTTGAGCCCCACCGGGGGTGTAATCATGCCTACTGAGAAGTTGATGAGGGTGATAACGCCGAAATGCGTTGGGTCTACTCCAACCTGAGCAGCAATCGGCTGCAGCAACGGGGAAAGCACGATAATCGCTGAGGCGCTATCAAGGAAGAACCCCGCAATGATCATCACGACATTAAACAAGGCCATGATCTGTATCGGATCTTCGGTCAGCGAGAGTACTTGGCTAGCCAGCTGTGTCGGGGTACCCGTGATGGCTAGTAACCAAGAGAAGGCCGAAGCACCGGCGGTAATCAGCAACAGGGAGGCTGACATCAGTCCAGAGCTCCTCAATGTACCGACCAGAGCCGCAAGGTTGATTTTTCGGTATATCACCGTGCCGACGAAGAGACCATACACACAAGCCACGGCAGCGGACTCTGTCGGGGTGAATACCCCACTATAGATCCCTCCGAGCAAGATAAACGGTAACCCTAATCCCCAAGCAGCTGATTTGAAGGCAGCCCCAACCTCACGAAGCGACGGGAAAGGGTTGCGTCCGTAACCCTTAAGCGAGGCATAAACGATGCAGTAGGCAATCAGGATTGAGGCAATCAAGATGGCGGGTAACAGTCCTGCTGCGAACAGCCTGCCAACTGAGGTACCTGTGACTGACCCATAAATGATCAGGGCAATACTCGGTGGCACGATGGGGCCAAGGGTCCCGGCTGTCGCGATCAGGCCAATAGCAAAGCTCTTGGCATAGCCAGCCGCAACCAAGGCCGGGAACATGATACTGCCAATCGCCACTACAGTGGCTGGACTGGAACCGGAAATAGAGCCAAAGAATAAACAGGAGAGAACCGTGGCGGCGCCTAAGCCTCCAGGCACCCAGCCAACCAACGCCTTGGCCAGTTCGATCAGGCGTTCGGACAAACCGCCGATACGCATCAGTTCGGCGGCTAGAATGAAGAAAGGGATAGCCATCAGCGAAAAGTTGTTCATGCCAGAGAACATTCGCATTGGCACGATGACAGGGTCGACATGACCGAAAAACTGAATAGCCAGGATGACAGAAAAGGCCAGCGCCGCAAAAATTGGCAGGCCTAGCAACAATACCCCAAAGAAGATGGGCAGCAATGCCGTTACCATGAGCCTTCCTCGTTATCTAAAATACGTTGGTAGATTGCCGCTCACACCAATTTGTCTTGCTCAGCGGCAAGCTCTTCGGCCAAGCTGACAGGTGGCTTCACCCAAGCCTCGCGGATGACCCAGCAGTAACGGATGATGAGCAGTACCCCCGATAAGCCAATAGGGAAATAAACCCATGCCATCGGCATACGTAGAGCGGGAGAAAGCATTCCTCGATCAAGCGTACTGCTGAAGAGCTTGAAACCGAGGTAAGCCAGAGCAATGGCGAAAGCGATACCCAGCACCGCAGAGGTAATGTGCAACCACCGGTTCACCGCGGGAGGTACCAGAGCATTAAGAACATCTACAGAAATATGAACTCCATGGCGAACCCCCATGCTGGCGCCTACAAAGCTCATGCAAACGATAGAATAGATAACGACTTCTTCAGCCCAAGATAAAGAGTTGTTAAAACCGTAGCGATAGACAACCTGGAAAGCAGTGACGGTGGTCGCAATCGACATGAATGCGACCATCGCCACGTTTTCCAAGCGATCAATAAGTTTATTGAGCGCTTCAAACATAGATCAGTACTCGATACCAGCGGCGTCGGTTGTTTTCTTCAGCAATTCGGGAGTCACGATATCCTCATATTCTTTGTAGACAGGAATACTTGCCTCGATGAAAGCGCTCCTTGCCTCTTCTGTGATCTCGTTGATCTGGATATCGCCCTTGATATTCTCAAGGATTTTGTCTTCCTGCTGCCGAGTAAGCTCACGAGATGTCTCGCGGCCGTTATCGAAAGCTTCGACCATAACCTTTTGCAGATCCTCGGGTAGCGATTCCCAAGATTGCTTATTCATGACTGTCGCATAGGCATGGTAGGCGTGGTTAGTCAACGATAGGTAATCCTGCACTTCATGGAAGCGCATGGTATAGATATTAGCCAATGGATTCTCTTGGCCTTCTACGACCCCCTGCTGGAGCCCGTTATAGACCTCAGTAAAAGCCATAGCCGTAGCATTGGCGTCGAAATTCTCATAAGTTGAGATAATAACCGGCGCCTGCATGGTCCGCATGCGGATGTCTTCGAGATCTTCTGGCGTTTCAATCGGACGGATATTATTGGTCATGTGCCGGAAACCAGCACCCCAGAAGTTGAACGCATGCATGTTGTCATCTTCGAGAGTATCGAGGATTTCACGGCCTACCTCGCCATCAAGAACAGTTACCATGGTCTCGTAGTCGGACAGCAGAAACGGCAAATCGAGAATCTGCATGCGTGGTTCGAAATTACCTAAAGTCGCAGTAGGCGGAATACCAATATCGACCAGCCCCATTTGAATCTGTTCGATGATTTCTACATCGCCCCCTACTTGAGCGGCCGGCAGCACCTCGATGCTAATCTGGCCATTGGATTTTTCCTCGACTTCCTCTTTGAAACGTAGAGCGGCTTGGGCGTTGGGGGTATCTTCGATTAGCACATGTGCAAAGGTGAAGTTGTATTCCGCAGCTTGCGCTTGAGTCATACCGAAAGAGACTGCAGCGATGGCAGTTGCTAATGAGATCTTAGTCATTTTATGGCTCATTTCATTACCTATCAGTCATTGTGGTTTTGCGAACACTGCTATTGCAGGGGTTATGCTACGTATGCCTGCTTCATCCGGGTAGAAACATCCTCCGTTGCTTCAATGGAAAGCATGACAGCGAGTGCCAATCGCGCCTTACGCGCACTGAGATCTGTGGCTGCAATTACACCGCGCTCCTCCAGGCTCGCAAGGCTGCCAGGAAATTCGTAGCTCGGATGGACCGGTCCTTGATAGCAGGAACTGACTACCAGCACCGGTATACCGACCTGCGCAGCTCGACCTATTGCATCTAGCCAACTGGGCGGTACATGCCCGCGCCCCAAACCTTCAATTACTAGCCCTTCAGCACCGCCCGAAATAGCGGCATCGATCATTGTGCTGCTGGCATCCAAGTAGGCAGGTACGATAGCAACTTGTGGGAGCATCTCGCCCAAGGGTAAAGGAGCCGGCCTGCGTACCGCCTGGGCCAGGTGCACTCGGCTGCCATCAACATATCCCAGTTTGCCATAGCCCGGTGAGTCAAAACCTTGGACTTGATACGTGCTGACCTTTCGTACATGGCGTGCGGCAAACAGTGATTCATTGAATACCACTACGGCCCCCACCCCCTGCATGACAGGATCCGCCGCTACAGTGATAGCATTTGCGATGTTGCGGAAGGCATCAGTACCCTCCTCGTGAGGAGCACGCTGGGAGCCAGTAATGACTAACGCACAGGCCTCAAGGGGTAATGTGACGTCTAGGAAATATGCCGTTTCTTCTAGCGTATCAGTCCCATGCGTAATGACGATCCCATCCACATCAGCTCTGTTAGCCAGCTCCTTACAAAGGTGATGTATTTTCAGCAAGTCCGCCAAGGTAATCGCATTGCTGGGTTTCTGCAGGATAGAGTGAACTTGCACATTCACCCCGCCATCTTTAGGTAAGGTGACATGCTCTAGCAGTGTCTCACCACTTAGCGCACCGGAAGCATTGCGGCCCGTGCCATCAAGTGCGCTGGCGATCGTGCCACCTGTGGTCAGCACGACGACATTTCGTTCTTTCATTGGTAATACACCGTGTTGCTGGCAAGGGCATTACCCTAAGCCCAGCTGAATACCCAACAGACATCTGATGTCTGATATCTATCTTCATGCTAGGCTTGCCTTGGCGCCTAGTACAAGGGCTACGTACCGCTTGGGGCCGAAAGTTATACTAATGGATAGTGCTGCAGTCCATGCGCAGCAGTATCACATGCTTTACCGAGACGAAAATCATGAGCCTTAAACATCAGCCGCATGTTCAATCGCTGGATTCCGACAGGCTAGGAGGAGCTATTAAACGTAGTTCTGTTGCTTTTCAGATATTAGAGCGCATCAAAACTGCGTTGATCCGTGGGGAATTGCGGCCAGGAGATTACTTGCCTTCAGAGACGGAGCTGACGCAGAGTCTAGGGATTGGCAAGTCGAGCGTGCGCGAAGCTATCAAGATGCTTCAGGCCATAGGCATCGTCGAAGTGAGGCGCGGCCAAGGCACTATTATTCGCCGAGAACCGGGCGATCCCCTTGTGGATCCTATGGCTTTCGGGATGATTCTAGCACGGGGGATGACCCGAGATGTTCTGGAGTTTCGCCGGATGTTCGAGCCGGCCTATACGCTCCAGGCGATGTCCAATGCTACCCCTGAAGACCATGCACGAATCCAGCAGACCATCGATGACATGGAAGCTGCCATCGCCCACGGTGAACAGACCTCCCATCACGATGTCGCCTTCCACCGTGCCATTCTTCACGCCACTCACAACCCGATGACGATTCGCGTGGGAGAGACATTACTGCAATTGATCGAGGCAGCGCTTGAAACATCCATGCAAACGCTGCCTGAAGTTGCTCTTAAAGACCATAAAAATATCTACAAGGCTTTTAAGGCTGGTGATGCAAAAGGCGTGCAGGATGCTATTGAAGTGAGCGGTAGAAGTTGGGAGACTGAACTTACTTATCCAGATCAGAAAGACGTATCCCTCAATACTTGAACCTCACCAACCCACCGGCCAGCATGCCGGGTATGGTGTAGCGGACACTGCAGTCATTCGCCAGATATTCATCTGCCCTGCCTGGCGACCGAAATCTTGGAGGCTGGGCGGGTGCTGCTTGCCGCTCGAGCCAGGCGGTGAATGCCTCCGGCTCCATCACGGCCACGTCAGATTCCATCAGCGAATGAAAATCCCGCTGCACTCGACACAGCCGTACAGTCTCATAACCCCACCGAAGCGCTTTAAGGGTTTACGGGGGCAGCATCCATTATGGCTTTGCCTTGCAGGTTCATGCGCTGGGGCATTTAAGCTTCAAGTCAGTCGTAAACTACTGTCAATCATTAGGTTCCAAGATTTCCCTAACAAGCGCCGGATCGGCTTTAAGCTTTCTAACGGCCGTTGCTTGACTGATGCTGAGATGACTAGCGGCAGCCCGCGTAGTCCCGTATTTCTCTACAGCTTCTCGTACCAAGCCAGCTTCGAAACGCGCCACGCGTGTTTTGAAATCCATTTCCGGTTTCTCGAGCGGGTTCGGACCTGGCCGGAGCTGTTTAGGTAAATCATCCGTGGCGATAAGTTCATAGGGTGAAGTCACAACTAACCGTTCGATGATATTGCGAAGCTCCCGAACATTGCCCGGCCAGCCATAAGTTAATAAACACTGTAATGCTCGTTCAGAAAGCCGCTTACTTAGGCCGTACTGTGCATTGAAATCGTCTAGGTAACGCTGTACCAAGGGAAAAATGTCTTCCCGGCGCTCCTTGAGGGGCGGGATATTGATCGGCACGATATTGAGGCGGTAGTAAAGATCATTACGGAAGCGCTTTTGCTCGACCATAGTCTCTAAGTCGACATTGGTGGCAGCGATGATCCGTAGATCCACTTCAATGGTGCGAGTGCCGCCGACGCGGCTGAAGGAGTGATCCTGCAACACTTGGAGCATCTTGACCTGTAGTTCCAGCGGCAACTCGCCGATTTCATCGAGAAAGAGCGTCCCTCCGTTCGCAGTCTCGATCAAGCCAACCTTACCCTGACGATGAGCGCCGGTGAATGCGCCGCTTTCGTAGCCAAATAGCTCTGACTCCAGTAGATCCCGAGGGATAGCGCCACAATTGATCTTGATGAAAGGCCCTCTACTGCGGCTACTTTCCCGGTGTATGAGCTTGGCTACAACCTCTTTTCCCACGCCCGATTCCCCAGTAATTAGGATGGTAGTGTCTACTTTTGCTACCCTGGCCGCCAAGGTGGCGATGCGCTGCATATTTGGGCTATTGAGCACGATGCCTTCGAATTTCAGGTTCGCACGTCGCAGCTCGCAAACCTCAGTCTCCATACGACGCAAATTGTCTTGTGCACGTGCCAGCTCCTCCTGCAACTTTAGCAATTCGGTGGTATCACGGGAGTTGATGATGACACGCCGGACTTTGCCCTCGTCGTTGAATAGCGGGATACCTGTGACCATTATCGTTTTGCCGGTATGCGTCCGCTGCACGGCTGTGATGCGTTGGCGCTCGGCAACCACGCGTCCGGCTATTACCGGTTTGATAAGGCCTTTTTTCTCGAATTCTGCAACGTTTTTGCCAACCATTTCTTCAGCTTTAAGATCGTAGTTGCGCTCGCTTCCCTCATTGACCATCAGCGTATTACCTTCGCCATCAGCCACGAAGATACCATCGAAGGAGTTACGAAATATTTCTTGGAAGTCCCGAAATGATTGCTTGAGTCGATTCAGTTCGGGCTGGATGCCTTCAAGCAGCGACATCGGCAATAGTAGAAGCGCACATGCGTTATCGAAGAGACGGACTGACCGGACGAAATGAGGCTCGTTACCAATACAGTACGACCCATGATCAGCAGCCTGCGAGGGGTCGGCTAATCTGCATAGCAGCGGCTCGCGTTGACACAGCTCTGCATAAGTTGTCGGTGCAGCTCCCAAGCTGCTACGTGCCGCTGGGTTGATGTAGAGGGTCTCACCGGGCTGTATCAGGATCACCCCAAGAGGAAGGCCTTCAAGCAAGCGGGCGGCTAAGCGAGGCTGTTCCATTCTATCTCCGTGAACGCATCGATCGGTGGGCCTAAGCGTGTCAAGAAGCACGTGTGCCTTTGGTGGCCTGTGCTCTATTTCAAACATGGCATTAGATTCAAATATGAATCAAACATACTCAAATATGAATCACTCGATAGTCGAACCCGGACTGATATTCTGTCTACTGCCGGTGAGTTAATTTCAACTTATTGTTTTAGCTAAGAAAGGCACTGACTGGTCTACGGTTTGCCAAACACTAAGGAGCGCAACGCATGCCAGCCTCAACGGGTGAGTTGCCCAAACCTTACCGGAGGGAAAACAATGAGCGCATATAAGAAGGAGGCAGTCCTGACGATAGGCTTTTTTGTTGCCTATATACTAATGGCGCATACGGCTCCATGGGCCATCGTCTTGGGCGTCGACAACTCGGTCCGAGTGCTCGGATTCCCGCTGCACTATTTTTTGGCGGTTGTAATGGGATGGTTCGGCGTGCTCGCTGTATCGATCGCCTGGAACCATTACGCCGACAAACTTGAAGAAGAGATTATAGCCGAGGACGAAAACTGCACTCCGGCGCACAATGACAAAATGCTCTTCAAGGCGCCTGATACTCCCTCTGTCCTCAGCGAGAAGAAGCAAGGATCACTCAGGGAGGGAACCCAATGAACGATATTATCTGGCAACTGGATAATCTCTGGCTGGGTATTGGCATTACAACTGCCGTCTTTTGCCTCTATTACGCTGTCGCGCTATACGCCCGCACCGACACGCAGGATACGGCGGATCTTTATGTCGCCGGGCGCTCGATCGGCCCCGTAATGAACTCGCTGGCTGCGGCTTCGACGTGGATGAGCGTTGCCACTTTCCTTGGTGTAGTGGCGCTTATTCAACAGCTTCATATGCCTTTCGTTTATATGTGGATCCAGCTCATCGTCAGCCTCCCGCTGTTAGTGCTGTTCTATGGTGCCATGCTGCGACGGCTCGGCGTTTTTACCTCCGTTTCTTTCGTTCGGATCCGCTACGGGCAGCCTGTCGCCTACGTGGCGGCGGTCTGGATGCTGCTGATCATGCTGATGTACATGATCGGGCAGTTTGTGGGGATCGCCAAGGTATTCGAGGTTCTACTCGGTCTACCTTACCTCCCGTCGCTAATCCTCTCTGCGTTGGTTATTACAGGATACATCTCTATCGGCGGTATGAAGGGAGCAACCTACAACGACGCCATCCAGATGGTCATCATGATGATTGCGCTAGTTGTGCCGCTCGCCGCAATCCTGAAGCAGATGGGGGCGACGGGGTACGCTTTTCCGCCGCTTGGCTATGGCAACATGACCGACGTTATGCTGGCCAAATTTCCTGAATTCTTTGATCTGAAATTCGATCCCCGCTTCTACTTGGCCCTATTCGTCGCTCTCACTTTGGGCATTTTGGGCCTACCCCAACTAGCGCAGCGTGTCCTGACATCTTCCAACATGAAATCCGCACGACGCGTGGTGCCTTGGTTCTGTCTGTGGGTCGGGCTGGCCTTCTCCGCCACCTACGCCATGGGCTTCGCCGGCGTGTTCCATTTCGCCAGCCTGGGACAAGAGTTACCGCCGGAGGCCGCCGATAAAACCACATTGCTACTGAACCTTGCCTATAACCCCGACTGGGTTAGTGGCTTTGTGATAGCAGGGGTGCTTGCTGCTGGGGTCTCTACCATTGCCGGGCTAATGATAGGTGTCGCCACGGTTGTCGCCCACGACATCGTAGGCATGTTGCGCCCACAACTACCAGAGAAGAAACGGCTGCGCTGGGGCTATATAGGTCTGGCCGGAACTGGCATCGTGTCGCTACTGATTTCGCTTAAACCGCCCGCGTTCCTGGTCGTCTCAATATTCTGGGCCTTTGGCCTGTGTGCGAGCGCTGTAACGCCAATGATCGTTCTTGGCGCCTGGTCCACACGAATCAACCGCTACGGTGCCTTGGCTGGCAGCCTAATAGCCGGTTTGCTTTATATCGCACTGTCCCCGTATGTATTTCCAGGCTTCGCAGTCGGCAATGGACTTGTCGCCAAGCTCGGTTTTGCACCCGCTCTGATTACGGTGCCGGTCGGATTCCTCGTAACGGTGTTCATGTCACTGGGTTACGAGCGGGTGGCCGGGCCTGCTTACCAAGATGTTGTCTCCCAAGCGCATGAGCTAGTGGAAGGCATGCACGGCTGGCGTCACGTTTCAGGTAAGCGTTATGCCGGTACCACATGGCTGTGGATTCTTTGTGTGCTCTGGCTTCCGGTTCTTATTTGGGGGCTGCAGCCATGGTGAGCCTAGCACGGCCTTTGCCTGAGCGACTGGCCGGCATCGGCGTGTTGATGCTCGGTGTGGCGTGGAGTCTCGGCATGGCGCTGGCTAACTGGGATCAGGTCCGCGCTGCCGGACTGCCGATGGGCAGTGCCCTGCTGATGACAACGGTGGGCGGTATGCTGACGGTCGCAGGTGTTTGGTTCGGCGTCGGAGCGGTGGCCTGGGCGATGGGACGGCTGCTCGGCGGTAAGGCACGCTTCGTCAGGGTATTGTTTGCCGTTTCCGCCGCTGCGCCACCGCTTTGGGTTGCTGCTCCCGTAGCGATTCTGGCACTAAATGGGGAGAGCTCCATTGCACCTCTGCTAGGGCTTGTGGTCCTTGGCACTGCCACCGCACTAGGCTTCCTCGCATCGCTGGTAACCGCATTACGAGCGGTAGAGGGCTTTTCTTGGTATCGAGCCTGCGGTTGTGCGGTGCTCACCTTTATGTTCTGTGCCAGCTATCTCTCTCTGCAATGAATGCAAACGCAGGCGGCGACCGGATTCGGTTGTCGCTTCATCAAGGAGAAAAATCAATTATGAGCACTTTTGTTTTCGATGCCTATGGCACGCTATATGACGTGAATTCCGTCGCCACAGCCACGGAGGAAGCCTTTCCGGGATACGGCGATACTATTACACAGGTCTGGCGGCTCAAGCAGCTCGAATACACCTGGCTTCGCTCGCTGATGGGGCGCTACGAGGACTTTTGGTCTGTCACCCAGGAATCGCTCGCCTACACACTCAATACGCTAGGGCTACAAGCGGGGCCGGAAACATTCGATAGTATTCTAGATCGTTATCTTCATCTCACCCCGTACCCTGACGCACTGGAAGCACTCGAGGGGCTGCGCGCCGCCGGTCACCAGGTGGCAATACTTTCGAACGGCAGCCAAGGAATGCTAGACGCCTTGGTAAAAAACACTGGCCTCGATACTGCTCTCGATGCGGTGATTAGCATCGATGAAAAGCGTCTATTCAAGCCAACCCCCGAGGCATATTCCCTGGTTGCGGAAAAGCTGGGAGCATCGACGGACGAGGTAGTGTTCGTCTCGTGCAATCCATTCGACACCTGTGGCGCGAAGAGCTTCGGCTTCAAAGTGGCCTGGATCGAGCGCGTCCCGGCGATCTCACTACAGGCTGAAGTTCATTCTGGGCAGAGTCTCGAACCGAGCACCATGTTCAAGGTACTACGCATGCGCATGGACGAACTCAACCTCGATCCAGACGTTCGAATCCATACGCTGCTAGATCTGATCGGGCTGGAAGCCAACGCCTGACTTACTGGCCGCGCCGCTTCGGTGTCGCGGCCATATTTCGCTACGCATGCGTCCTCGGGGTCCCAGTTGATGCTCACAACACAGAAACGTCGATGAGATCGATTGTCTTTGCCATTGCACAGCGAGTTTCCCAGATAGCCTGGCTGACACACGTGCCCATAAATTCGTTCGCAGTTGCCATTGG
This sequence comes from Modicisalibacter luteus DSM 23508, assembly GCF_000378505.1. Lineage (GTDB taxonomy): Bacteria > Pseudomonadota > Gammaproteobacteria > Pseudomonadales > Halomonadaceae > Modicisalibacter > Modicisalibacter luteus. Next base: position 365,019 of record NZ_KB899991.1, read on the forward strand.
TTTGAGCAGCTTCACCATTACTTTTCGCGAGGTGGAGCGTGCCTTCGGCTTTGCCGGCATAATTGCCGAAGCCATCGCGTTGTTAGCAGTGCTCAGTTTCATGTTCGCGGCCGGCCTTTATCTGGGCAAGACACTGATGCACTGGTCTCAAGTACGACGCGAGTTCAGCGACCCAGCTGAGATGCAATTATTTGCAATGGTCACAATAGCGTTGCTGCTTTTGGCTTTGGTCATCCGGCCGTATGGCGGTGCAGTCACCTTCATAATATGGTCAGTGGCCGCGCTCTCGCATCTCGCGCTTGTGATTGTCATCGTTAGGGGCTGGATCCTCAATGCGTTTGAGACCAGAACGTTCAGTCCGGCCTGGATGCTGTCGGTGGGCGGCATTCTGGTTGCCTCCATGACAGGGGCTCGGCTCGGCTTCGTCGAGGTAGCATGGTTCTTTTTATCCTCGGGTTTAATGATGTGGATCATCATGTTCACAATCGCTATTCACCGACTTACCTTTCACGAACGAATTCAGACGTCGCTGACCCCCTCCCTATTCCTCCTGATGACGCCGCCGTCTGCAGCCTTTCTGGCCTATCTGCAGCTAAATGGTGATCAGCTGGACGTGCTTGCACGAGTATTGTTTTTCACGGCGCTCTTTTTGGCCGGCATTCTCGCCAGTCTCGCCCCAGTGCTGCTTCGTGTAGGCTTTTCTCTGGGCTGCTGGGCCTTCACTTTTCCCTCAGCAGCGTTGACGATAGCGACGCTACGCTATCATGGCCTTGTCGCAAATAGCCTGTCGTTAGCGCTCGCCAGCGTAATTCTGAGCATTGCCATTCTACTCTTTGTTGCTACCTGCTGGCGCACCATTGGCTGGCTACTGAGCTTTATGCGCATCCAACATAAGCTGGATTTTGAGGGTGATAGGCCCTGTAGCGCTGGTCGCAAACGGTACGGTCCAAAGATGGTCGGGCATGCCAAAAATAGTTGGCATTGAGTAATATAGTTTTGGAGAAAGTAAATGGTATCTGAGCAACTGAACCAGACGATAAAGGCCTTGCAGCGTCCCGAGAGAGATGTACCGGTCCGGCCATTACCCGAGCATCGTGTAGATGCGGAACTGGCCCCCACTTATCAGGACCTGAAGGCTACGCTGGGCGTGCCTTGGGTAGGTGTGATCACGCAAGCCGTGGCCCATTACCGTCCGTTCTTTGTGGAGGCTTGGCGGCAATTTCAGCCCTCGGCGCGTTCGCATTATTTCGAGTCCTGTTGCGATGCTATCCGCCTGACGGCCTGGGAGCAGGCCGGGGATGCCTTCGACATCGAGTCGCGTACGGGCTCACTGCGCCAGCTTGGTTATTCTGATACCGAACTGGCGCAGATACGCGCGACGCTGGATGTGTTCGATTACGGCAACCCTAAGTATCTGGTCTTGGCGACGGCGATCCAGCAGAGCCTTTGTCATGGCCGGAAACTGGGAGGCGATCCGGCTCAAAATCGGCGAGACAGCATGCCCCGTGCCCCCATCTACCAGACCGATCCTATACCAACGATGATCGAGGAACACCATGCAGTAGAGAGTCTGAATGCGGTATACGAGGATATTAAAGCAACACTGAATCTTCCTTTCGTTAACAGCGACTACAAGGCGATGGGACGCTGGCCTAGTTATTTGGCGCTAGCCTGGGGCGACCTCAAGCCATCAATCGATAGCGACCCTTATGTACGTATTCGCCAGTTGATCCACGAGCAAGCGATAGCGACTGCGGAAAAACTACCGCACACATATTTTTTAGACAGAACACGTGCGATTCAAGCAGGTTTGAGCGAAGAACAAACTGACGAGCTCATGCAGGTGATTAGCTTATTTCAATGGCTTCTTTCTGGACTCATCCTCAATGTTACGCACTTTAAATTAGCTATGAGAGAAAAGACAAACAAGTAAACCCTGCTGGTTGCCATGACCCTTTATAGCTCCCCAGTGCTATATAGCTTGGAATGACAGCCCACCAGCTTCGCATGTAGCAGCGATTCGTGTGTTATCCACGAATTGTCGATTAGAGCTTTGCTTGGCTGGAAGCTCTTAGGCGCAGCCCGGGTAGACTGACAACCAAGATTCTCTCGGGCCGAGATCGCTACAGCGATAGATTTCGCCGTTACTGCGACCGGTGCAATTATGCGGAACGAGAAATATGGGAGGAATTATGGAGGAACTTTGCTTCCTTGATTCAACCATAAACGCAGCACCTGCGGTCTTCAATGCCTATGCTACCGCGCAGTGGCTCTTCGATGACAACCCTAAAGGGACGCATGGCAGTCAATCTGATGTTAAAGGTAAGTTTCGGAGCAACTGGCTTAAACAGCATAGATTTGGGCACTGCCGACGCACGACACTAAAGTGATTAGGGAGAACCCAATACAACCTTGTCAGACCGCACAGCTCGCTGGGCTATTGCCGCCCATAGCATATGCCCAGCAACTTGCATAAAAGAGCGACATATCACATTAAAGACGGACCTAAACCAAGAGGAAGGTCAAAAACCGACAGTCTCCCCAAGCTTCAGAATAGCTAGCGGCACATCTGATCAAGGCTCAAACCAACCACTGCCAACTCATCACCATACCATCTCGGCAATTGTTTATTAACTAAAAGCTTGCTCAAAAGCTGTAGTGTCCTGCTCATCCTCGAAGCGTATACGTAAATGCTGTTGCTCTTCGCCTTCTAAAATCTCAACTTGGTATCTAGCCTCGCACTTCGATTGGCACCAACGGTTAATACTTTTCAAAGCGAGTAGCGCGCTTTCTTGGCTTCGGCCTTGGGGAATAGCGATGGTGACTTCCTGCCACTGGTCGTACGTCATGAGTTGATCTCCTTAATTATTCTGGTAATGAGTCGTTATTGCCAATCTTCGAGAGCAGCCATCCTGGCATTCAGTTTTGCTCGCTCGGCTAAGGCGTTATTACTAGCTTGGCGATGCTTGGCAACTTCTTCCGTGGTAAAAGGAATAAAGTTGTTCACCGGCGTTTTATGCTTCAGCACCCAGTTGAGTACTGCAGCGGTCTGCCGATCCGTTAAAGGGGAATTGGCCACGCCAGGAGCCCTGATCAGATAGGGCCGTCCTCCCTTTACGCCAAGGTAACGGTGGGCCTGATTCAATGCAGGTATGGTGCCCACGTTGACGTTAGCACTGTTTCCGTGACATCCCCGACAGCTCATCTGGTAAAGCGAGTAGGCGCCTTTGGGCCAGGGGCCTATCGTTTCCGGAGGAACGTCGCCGGCCATGCCGGTGAGTTCGGCGGCTGTCGGAGTCAAAGCTTTTTTAGTTGAGTTAGCGCCTCTTCTCGCAGCGAGTGGACCTGTAATGGCGTCACCGACTTTTCGGTCAGCCTCGCCACCTCTTCGGCAGAGAACTCCTCGATATCAAGGTTGGGATCACCCGGCAGGGTTTCGGTAATGTAATTAAGCAGCGATGCCAACTGCGCATTATCGAACCGCGCCCAAGGCGGCATAACACCGCTATAGGTTTGCTGGGAAACCGTGATCGAGCCCATCATGCCATGACGAATGACATTTGCCAGATAATGCCTGCCCGAGTCGATCTCACTCCAGGCTGCGAGGCGTGAACCAAGCGGAGGGTAAACACCAGGTACACCTTCCCCATTGGCTTGGTGACAGGCTGCGCAGTTCTGTTGATATAGAGTAGCGCCTTCGAGATGACTACTGTCGGCAGCTATGGCGCTGCCGACAGTCAAACTACTCAGCATGATCACACCAATCACTGAGCTGATTCGCATTACGCCTCCCCGATCACTACAGCGCTGGAACAGTGATACATCATGTCCGGTGCGCCATAACACCAAATGATGTCATTGTTCTTTTGGGCACGGTAGGCAGGCAGTTCGCCTTCTAGCCCCAGACAGGCACAACGGCCACAGCTACCCTTACCGCAACAGTCACGGTAGGAAATCAGGTAATGTTTGCCGTCGACAGGGTTAAGGCAAGTGCCGACCCATGATGTGGGAGCCGGCGAGGTTCCGGGCGGGCAGCTGCTGGGCGTGCCGCCGCAGCAGCTACACACATAGCCGTCAATAGCACAGTAACGCCAATAGTTGCACTGTGTATCATCATCATCTTGAGTGTCCTGCGCACCGCTTTCTGCTGCGCGAGCCTTACCTCCGCTTCGGTCTATCGGCAATAACGGCAGCACGGCGCTACCCATGACTATAGTGCCGGTCCAGCTCAGAAAATGCCGGCGGGACAAACCATTGGCTAGGAAACGTGAGGCTCTCTCCACCAGGGTATCGAAATCGAGCGTCATAATTGGCTCCTTTCTTGATTATTGTCCTTGTACTTACCAGTGTGGCGGTCACGCATGCGACTGTTTCGGGCCGGCAGTGGCATCTACAGCATCGATGGGCGCCGTAGCCTCGTTGCCCAGATAATCCTGAAGGCTTTTAACGCCGCTATCGCGAGCAATGACAAGGCTTTCGAGGTGTTCCCGGCTATTGACCAGCCCTTTGGCTTGCAGTGTGCCCTCTGGCCCAACGAGAACGGCGTAGGGTACCTTACCGACCTGCATGCCACGGCCGACACGACTGTCGTTGATAAAGCGCCCCGGCAGGCCGGACAACCGTGAGAACAGGGATCGGGCGATGGAATGCTCTTCGTCGCTGACCACAACAAGTTCCAGACGCTCCTGTTGGCTAAATGTACCGGCCAAAGGGGCTATGCGCTTGCAGAGTGGGCATCCTTCGGCCACAAACAAGAGCAAGGTTCCCCGGGTACCTTTCGGGATTTGGCCTAGTACGACACGTTCAGATGAGCGCCAGTCCTCGACCTCGTAAAAAGGGATAGGGTCTCCTGCCTGGGGCCCGTTATCGGCCACCATGGCGCCAACGCCCGGCATGCGTTCGTGTAGTAATCCAATTTGCCTTGCCAGGGCAAACAGAACCACAGCCAACAGGATAATGATGAACCAGGCCAAGGTGAGCGCGATTGCTATCAGACTCATGAGTACTGTCCTTATTTTATTTTGTCAGTTGAGAGCGAGTCCTGGGAGATCTGAAGTATGCGGTGGCTCGCAATTAACAGGAGTAAGCTCTGATACAGCAGTAGCCCAGTAATCCCCGTCGCCAGCCCCAGAAGTAAGGAACCACTCGTGGCATGACTAGTTAGTGGCGCCAGCAGTACCAAGAGGCCACTCAGACATACGTTCTCTGTTACCTTTCCCCAAGAAAGGTCGCGATTAATGCCACCTACCCCACAGCCACAGTTGATTTGCTTACGTCCGCGAACCAGGTTGACGGCCATGGCGCTGGCAAAGAGCAGGAGGAGCCCTACTGCCATCCAGACCAGGATGGGTCCTGCTGCAGTCGCGGAGACACTCAATAAGCCCATGCCGAGGATGACTTCGCATCCTGGCAACCAACGCCCCAGCGTCATGCTGATCTGTTCAGGAAGGATGTTGTAATTCGCTACGACAGCACCGAACTCTTCGCGCTGCTGCCATTTCGCCAGCCCCGCCTGGAGAAACAATAAGCCAACGAACCCTACGATGGCATGAGCAAGTATCAGCTGCCACATGGTTGGCTCCTCTAGCGGTTGGGCGTGTAAAGCACAAGCGGAGTCATACCGAGCTCGCCGATGGTATGCTGCAATTCACCACTCTGAGCATCATAAACCGCCAGTGTCCCTTCCCCACTTAGGGTATATAGCTGCGTATCCCGATCCTGGCTCACAGCGACTGCGCTATAGTCAGCATCGAGTTCTATGACGCGGTTACGCTCGCCCGTATTGGCATCGAATACCCAAACTTGGTTGCCCGCATCTTTATGGGTCCATTCACCACCCTCATGCATGAGGAAATAAAGCTCTTCATGGGCCGGGTTGTAAGCTAGAGGAATCCAGCCACCAGGACGCCAGCCTTGTGAATCGCTTTCCAGTGACCAGGTATTGGCGATACCAGGCAGGTCACTACTCAGATCCGCTTCATAAACGTTCCCCGAGTAGGAAACAAAAAATACTTTATCGGCTTCTCGGTCAGCAGCCGCGTGTTCGAAGACGGGATCTGTTTCAGGGTCAAAAAAGGGCTGGGTCCGCTGAATGTCGGCCTTAAGGGTATCATCAAAGGAAACGGATGCCAGGCTGCCATCGGGACAGAGCATGGCGAATCGGCTTTCGCCGGAAGGATAAACGTGAGAACAGCCCGGGACACTGATCTCGCCCATATATTTGGAATTATTGGGATCGATAACACTGACCGTCGTGGCCGGGGTAGAATTGAAGGAGAGAAGATAGCGATCGCTATCAGTTACGGCAAAATTGGGCCGTTTAGATACCACCAGAAAGCGCCCCTCTGGCAGCGGAATCTCCTCTTGGGGTGCAAGCGTCTCGTGATCATAGACGGTTACCATGTCACTCCGCTCACCGCGGGTAATGCGAGAATAGTAGGTTTCCGCTATCCAGAATTTGGCCTCCTTGTCGCTGAAGGCAAGGTTGGCTTGATAACCGGCATCAACCATCCCTAAAACCTCGCCTTTATCACCATCAACGACAAAGGCTTGGGTCGTTGTCAGATTAGGGAAGTCGGGATCATAGACCCACACATGGTGAGGATCTGGCTTGGGCATGGTCTTGACGATATCACCGGACTCGATTTCTACCCCTGAAGCAGTTGCGGCCATTCCCATGGTGATGCAACCCGCCATGACCCCTCGCAGCGCGAAGGGCACCTTATGTAAGTGAGGCATGAATCAGGCTCCTAATTATTTTTGTTCAACGATGACAGTGGACTGTCATCTACTAACGATAGCAGCTGAGAGAATAATGTGGTGGTAGCCGGCTACTACATTTTAAAAAAGCCTTGCCGGAACTGAAGCATGACGAGATCAAGCTACATCGCCACCGGTAAGAACGCGAGAGCTTCTCCTGGACGATTGTCCAACGGTTTATTGTGCACGGTTTCGCGGGCATATGTGTCCCATCTAGGGCCTTCGGTGCGTCGCAAGGGGCATGAATGTGGTTTTAGTCGCACTTCCACAGGCAGCTCCGCGTTATCTAGCTGTGGCTATCGGGTGCGAAACAACCCGAGCGCATCAACGGTTCGAGTGGGAGCATGTCATATCAGCGTATGATTCCCAGGGGCTCTATCACTCCATGAATTTTCTATTGCGATTGCAAGAGAGAGCAGTTTGGATTCACCGTTCGAAGGACACATGAGCTGATACCCTATCGGGAGTTCACCCGCTTGGCGCGGCACAGGCAGCGTAGCTGCGCAGAGTCCCAAGTAATTGGCTGGTTGTGTGTTGCGAGTCATGTTGATGGCTTGCCGGTACCCTTCCTCGGGATCTAGGAGGTCAGCCACTGGCGGGGCGACACCGGCGACGGTGGGACTGATCCAAGCATCGATATTACCGAATAGAGAAGCCACTTCCATCATGCTCGCTTGCCTTCGAGCCTCCAAGGCGAGAAGGTCAACGGCTCGTGTGTTCAGTCCTGCGGCGGTGCGTCTAGCGATTACCGAATCCATGATGTGCTTGTTGGCTTCGAATCGATCCTCGCCTAGCGTAGTTAGCAGATGCACGGGCATACTGAGCGGGAAATAGTGTTCCCGCTCCGCTGCCTGAGGAACGGGTATGGGAGCGAAGCTAACTCCCGCATTTCGGAGTTCGTCGTTTACTGACGCCACCGACCTTTCCACCTCTGGCGCCAGGCCATCAAAAAAATACTGGGTCGGCTTTCCCAAGCGCACTTGAGTCAGCGATGCGGCAAGAATTTCACCTTGGTGACTACCGTGCAAGAGCCGTGTCAGCTCTGCATAGGCCTGCGCAGCGTCGTGCGCCGTGCGCGTCAACAGGCCAATGGTGTCTAGGTTAGGCGCTAGGGGAAACACTCCTTGGGTAGGCCAAAGGCCAAAGCTGGTCTTCAAGCCAAAGACGCCGCAGAGCGCTGCGGGAATCCTCACCGACCCTCCTGTATCGGTGCCTATGGCCAGCGCGCACAAGCCAGCCGCTACAGCAACGCCAGCCCCGGAGCTGGAGCCGCCGGGCAAACGATGAACCTCAAGGTCGCAGGGGTTCCAGGGCGTGCCCCGAGGTTGAGATACCCCGGTGATGCCATAAGCGAACTCCACCATTTTCGTCTTGCCGAGAATGACGCAGCCGGCCTGTCGCAAGGCGCGAATAAACGGCCCTTCCTGTGGATCGGCAATGTCGGATATATCGACTTGGGAACCTGCCGTCAGCGGCATCCCCTTGACGGTGAAGAGGTCCTTAACGCTTACCGGAAGCCCCATTAAGGGGCCAAGGTCCGTGCCCGCCTCACGCAGTTGGTCCATAGCGCGTGCCGTGGCAAGGGCCTCGTCTACAGCGACGTATTCAAACGCTCCGAGCTGCTTATCGAGTGCTTGTATGCGTTCTAGGTAGCCACGGGTTGCTTGTTCGGAAGTAAGATCGCCAGAACGAAAGGACGCCGCAAATGCCTGGATTCCCCCTACATTCAAAACGGGATCGACTGACAGTTTCGACATGGCATGGCCTCGCTGCTTGGAGTTGGAAGGCGCCTGACACACTGCAATTGTTACGGTTTACATTAGAGGATTTCCTATGGCTAAGGAATGATTTGACCATAATTGTTCAACAATCTATGTTGAAAAGAGAATCGCTGATTTAAAACAAACACAAAATATAAACAGCAAGGAATCAAAGATGGTTATAAAACAGAAGTTTGCTCCCATCCTAGCAGGGATTGGCCTAGCAATGGCGGCTGGTCTTTTTGTCCAACAATCGCAGGCGGCAACTGATTACAACACGATTGAGCCGGGAACACTCACGATCGGCTCGGACATGACCTACCCACCCTACATTTACCTGGAGAACGGTCAGCCTGTCGGCTTCGAGATCGAATTCATGAATGCCGTCGCCAAGCACATGGGGCTGGAACCGGAGTTCGTGGATACCCGATTCGCCCAACTGATTGTCGGACTTCGCTCAAACCGTTTTGATGTCATTGCCTCGCTGCTTTACATCACGCCCGAACGGGCCGATGTGATCGATTATGTTCCCCATACCCAAACTGGCTCATCCATTCTTGTCGCCAGTGATAGCGCTGCCGAGCCGAAGCGCCCCGAGGATCTTTGTGGGATGCGTGTCAGCTCGATCCAGGGCGCATCTTGGATCCCCAAGCTCACGAAAGTCTCAGAAGAACACTGCCTGCCCAACGACCAGCAGGCCATCGATATCCGGGAATTCTCCACCGCGCCTGAGGCGACCCAGGCAGTGCTCGCGAATGGCGTGGATGCGCAATTCGCCGACGCTGCCGTAGCCAAGCTGGCAGTCGAGAAGACCGGGGATGCCCTCAAGATCACTTCCGAGTCACTTATCTATCCTATTGCCGTTGGGCTTGGGATTAGCAAAAACCAGCAGGCCCTCAAGGAAGGCATCGAGACAGCTATCGAGGAAATGAAGCGCACGGGTGAATATCAGGACATCCTCGACAAGTACAACCTCAGCAAACCCAATCCGCAGGATGTCGAAGCAGCGCTTGCCGATAACTGATCTTCTTCCATAGCAAGACGCTTACGCCTCCAGCTCCGCTGGGGGCTCCTTCCCATGCACGGTGGAACTCATGACTTTCGATTGGGAGTATGCAGCAAGCCTTCTCTGGTATGCGCCTCTCTGGAAGGCCTCGCTAGTGGTCGTCGCCCTTAGCGTGCTGGCTTGGACAATTGCGGCTTGCCTGGGGTTTTTCCTCGCGCTGGCAAAGCTTTCCAGCTTGCCGCTACTGAAGCTGCCCGTCGCTGCCTATGTCTGGTTTTTCAGAAGCCTGCCTTTATTGGTACTGCTAATCTTTGTCTACAACCTGCCGCTAGTCATGCCTTGGACCAGCGACTATCTGTCCAACCCCTTCGTTGCGGGCTTACTTGCGCTGGTACTTAGCGAGACAGCCTACATGGCCGAAATCCATCGTGGCGGGCTGCTTTCGGTCCATTCTGGACAACGTGAAGCGGGCAAGGCTCTCGGTATCAGCTATTTCGGAATACAGCGATTAATCGTCGTCCCTCAAGCCATCAGAATCTCTCTACCCACCCTCTCCAACCAATTCATCACCATCGTCAAGCTCACTTCGCTCGTTTCGGTGATCTCGCTCGCTGAGATCCTGCTTGTAGGGCAACGGCTCTATACGCAAAATTTTAAGGTGCTGGAAACGATGCTCATGGTGTCGCTGTTTTACGTGCTTATCGTCACCCTGTTTGATAACGCGCTCAAGTTTGGCGAAAGACACCTGGATGTCTCCCGCCGAAAGACTCACCGCAATGCAATAAATAGCGAGCAGCTTGCCAGTCTATTGGTCCATCAACCCGCGCGAAAGGAAACTGGCCAAGATACCTCCGGTGAAGAACACGTTGAGGCAGTCATTGAAGCACGGGGAATTAACAAGCGCTTTGGAGAGATGCAGGTTCTCAAGGACGTATCCTTAAGCGTCAAGCGCGGGGAAACGGTATCCATTATTGGACCATCGGGCTCTGGCAAGACAACGTTCATCCGTACGCTAAATGGTCTGGAGGTACCTGATTCGGGGCGCATCACGCTAAACGGCGAAGTCTTCTTCTCCAGGGAACCCAACGAGCCAAAGAAGGAACAGCGGCTCCCCCGGCTAGCCCAGGTGGAAAAGGTCGGCATGGTGTTTCAGCAGTTCAATCTTTTTCCGCATCGTACCGCCTTGCAGAATGTCCTGCTGGGGCCACGTTACCACCGGCGCGGTAGTGCCAAACAGCTGGAGCTAGAAGCGCTGGAGATGCTGGACAAAGTTGGGTTACTGGTACACGCCCATAAGTACCCTCATCAGCTTTCCGGCGGCCAGCAGCAGCGTGTGGCCATTGCCCGCGCATTGGCGATGCGTCCGGCAGTGATGCTGTTCGATGAGCCAACCTCTGCGCTGGATCCCGAGTTGGTAGGAGAAGTACTAAAGACGATTGAGGATCTGGCACATGAAGGCATGACGTTGATCATCGTCACCCATGAGATGCAATTTGCACGGCGCATATCGGACAAGATCGTTTTTATGGAAGCCGGCAGTGTTCTTCATGCCGCCTCACCCCACGAGACGTTTGAGAATTGCAACGAGCCACGGGTCAGGCAGTTCCTACAGGAATTCAAAGCGCACGAGCCCACGCGCTGATGGGGTATTCGCCGTGGTTTGAAGCCTACCGGAGCTCTCCGAATCACCGACCTTTCACCGGCGATTTGGCGAATGCACAGGGAAGCCTGAGGAAAACCGAATGAAGAGTGCCTCCCAATCCGTTGATATGCAGAGTTCCGTAACCAGCGGTCCGGAGATGTCACTATCGGATGTGATTGCCGACCGACTGCGCGAAGCCATTATCTCGGGAGCGTTTATGCCAGGCAGGCCACTGGTTGAATCCAGGCTCTGTGAAACACACCAAGCGTCGCGAAATACCATTCGCGAGGCACTCCGCCAGCTCCGCTCGGAAGGGCTGGTCATCAATATTCGCAATAGAGGGGCCCAGGTCAGAACGCTAACGTTGGCGGATGTGCATGATATTTATAAGGTAAGGCATGCCCTTGAGTTATCCGCCATTGAGCAGAGTGGCTTCGCCAGTGCCTTCCTCTTCGAAAGAATCTCGGCGGTTATTACTTCAAGTGAACAAGCGGTCCTACATAAAGACTGGAATAAGGTTGGCACCCGCAGCCTCAATTTTCATCAAGCCGTGGTCGGTCTTCTGGGAAGTGAGCGCCTTGATGCCTATTTCAGCATCATCGTGGCGCAGCTTAGGCTGGTGTTTTCCTTATCTGCGGACGAGGAGAGCTTCCAGACGGGATGGACTGCGAAGGATCGGCAAATTCATGACTACCTACTTAGTGGCCAACGTAAAGCGGCGGCGGATGCCATGAAGCTCTATCTGAAAGAATCCGAAGCAAGAATGGTTGACCTGGTGCGTTCAGTGAGCGGCCAGCCAATGATGACGAAATAACAAGAGAGGATGCCATGGCAGATCAACCCGCAGCCTACCAGCCTTCAGCAAACGGTGCCTTCGCTATCGATAAGGCGTTCTACCAGACGATTGCTGATGGGGATAAACGAACACTCGTGGATCGCTTCGTGATTCCGATACGAAGCGGCCAGGCCTGGAAGGTGCCCGCCGGGCATGTATTCCGAATACTGACGAATGACGGCCCCCAGGTCGGCGACTTGAACCTCTGGAATTACAACAATCCCCGTGAGCGCATGTGGGCGGCTAGAACCCGGCAGCTCCAGAAAGCTCATGTCAGTACCTTCGATCGGTTGTGGTCGAATCTTCCGTATCTTCGCCCCATGGTCACGATCACCCACGATACACTCGCTGACTACGGCATCGACGAGGATGGCGGGCGTGTCCATGACCTTCTCGGCAGCCGATGTGACCCTTACGTGAACAAGCTCCTGACAGGCGAAGACTTCCACTTTCATTGCCACTCGAACCTGGTTCGCGCTGTCTTGCCTTATGGCTTAACAGAGTTCGATGTACATGACGTACTGAATGTTTTCCAATGCACAGGATTGAACACTGCTGACCAGTACTTCATGAAAGCCTGCCCGGCCCAGAAAGGCGACTTTATTGAATTCTTCGCCGAGATAGATCTGCTGTGTGCCCTATCCACCTGCCCGGGAGGCGATCTGTCCGTGCCGCTATGGGGACCCGATGCCAGAGATCCCATCGACGTGTGCCGCCCCCTCACTGTCGAGGTGTTTGCGCTGGATAGTGGGCTGCTAAAAGGCTGGTCTCAGCCCGAACCTGTTCACTACCCCGCCCTGCATGGAATGCATCCAGACCAGGTCAAATGGCCACAGTCACAATGAGGATTTCCACGATCGATGGCTAGGAGCGGCGTGGTCGGGGTTTGCTAGACAATCTTTCGACAACCGCCGCTGTCTCGTTCGATAAACCTAGGCCACCGTAAACCAGACGAGCACTGGCCCCTCGCATGGCTTGGATAAGACGGCACGCAACACTGGCACGATAGTCGGAGCGGATAAACCGGAAGCAACGCCCCGGACGTTTTACACGGCACCTGCTGGTTCATTTCCTGAATAACTATCCATCAGTCCGGCCACTCAGCGCCCATCAGGACAAGGCCTATAGGGATTATGCTTGAGCGTGGGCGGAAGGACCCCAGAGATTGCGCAACGGTTCATCCACTCTTTTACGTGACCAAACAGCACATGTTACCCGTAGCGCACGCCGAGCATTATGCATAAAGCCAACTTCACACATTAATAGCGGACCACACACCTACGCTTTGTCTGAAAAAGATGTCTTGCTAGCCTTTCCTCCGTCAGGCTGGGAGGTGTAGTCATGGCAGGACGTTACGAGATTTCCGATCAGGGTTGGGCATTGATTGAAGATATCGTTTCGCCTGACATGCCCGCTGGGCGTGGACGTCCACGGCGCGATGACCGACAGATGCTCAACGGCATTTTTCTGGATCCTCTGTTCCGGGGCCAAATGGCGGGATCTGCCCGAGCGCTTCGGCCCGTGGAAAACGGTCTATCAGCGCTTTCGTCAGTGGCGAGATGACGGCACGCTCGAACGTATCCTGTCACGCCTTCACCTGAAGCTGCGGGAAGATGGCTATATGGACCTCGATACCTGGATGGCCGATTCCACCTCGATTCGAGCGACTCGCTCTGCCGCTGGCGGCGGTAAAAAGGGGGCTCTCAGGAGCCGTTAGACCATGCCCTTGGGCGAAGCCGAGGCGGCCTGACGACCAAGATCCACCTGGTTTGCGATACCAACGGCGTGCCCTGAGCTTCCTGCTATCGCCTGGCCAGCATGCCGATCCACGCTATCTCGTTCCTGTTATGGAGCAGATCCGCTTGCCAGGCCATGCGGGACGTCCACGCAAGCGCTGCCGTCATCTGCTGGCCGGCCGAGGTTACGATAGTGATCGATTGCGTCCATACTGCGACCGATACGGAATACGACCGGCGATCCGGCGCCGACAGATGCACCGCCGCCCCAAGCCAGGACTACCACGCCTGTTCGAACGCCCGCGTTATCGGCGTCGCAATGTGATAGAGCGTCTATTTGGCTGGATGAAGGAAAAGCGGCGACTCTGTACCCGCTACGACAAGCTGGCGGAAAGTTACCGCGCCATGGTCACGCTGGCCTGCATCGAGCGCTGTTTGCGGATCTATTTTTCAGACGAAGCTTAGCCCATCAGCTCATGCAGGCCTCGTGTAATTCCGGCTTTGCGCATCTCGATAGCGCAGCACTTGGCCTTCTATGACAGGCTCAACGGTGCTGACTGCAATGATGATAATTAATGATGGATGCTGTAAGCCCCGGTCGTTTAATGAATCCTGTCAGGGCGCGCTCCTCTGCTAGCTTAGGAGCATGGTGGTGAGTAGTGAGCCAACCGGACCGGGGCGTATATCGATCGTTACTGTATCGCCTTAGGGCGCATTCCAAAAAGTGCCTCATAGCGTGCAGCGTACTTGGGCCAGGCTTGGGGATTGACTAAGCGTGGGGGTACATGCCCATCCAAAGTATGGATGATCTGCTCGGCGGCCCAACATGCAATGTTACGGCGTGCTTCGTGCGTCACGCCTGCAGTATGATAAGTCGCCACCACATTCTGCATGGCTAGCAATGGGTTATCGAGCGCCGGTGGTTCTACGTCCCATACGTCGATGCCAGCACCGGCTAAATGGCCGCTCTGCAATGCCTCGGTTAAAGCATGCTCAGAATGAATCCCCCCCCTCGCAGTCGTAATAAATGCCGCACCAGGTTTCATAGCCTGAAATGCAACAGCATCCATTAAGTTAAGCGTCTCGTCATTCCGTGGACAGTGCAGCGAGACATAATCGGCTTCCGCCAACAGCGTTTCCATTGTAACTTTTTTAGCATTCCGCTCGGCTACTGTCGCATCATCCAGCGCCGGGTCATAAGCAATGACGCGCATGCCGAACGCTTTAGCAAGAGCGGCGACCCTACGGCCGATATGTCCGATCCCTACAAGCCCCAAGGTTTTTCCTGAAATTTCACGGCCCATCAGTTCTTCACGACTAAATCCTCGCTCACACCGAAGGTAACGGTCAGCCTCGCAGAGGCGCTTGGAGACACTAATCATCAGGCCAATGGTGTGCTCTGCCACTGACTGAGCATTCGCTCCCGACTGGCACAAGACGAGGACGCCAGCCTCCGTACACGCCTCAACGTCTACCGTATCGTACCCGGAACCAGATGCCGACACGCACAATAGATTAGGTGCTCGGGCGAGCAGGTTAGCATTAGCGTACCAACGCTCGGGAGTTTCATCTTTGGCGGACGAGATCTGGTAAGCATGGGCCTGCTCCAGCGCCTCAGAGGTTGTTTGTTCATCTGCGTCGAGATCAATGGTATTCAAAATGTAGTCAGGATTGGCGTCGAAGGTTTCTTGCATCACCGGGTGATACCAAACATTCAAGCGGATGACGGATTTAGGATATACAGCTGAATTTTTTGAAAACAAAGCCCTTTCCTCATTTGAGATAATAATGTTCATCCGGGTGCTGGAGCGTATCGTAAATTACTCACTGCGCTTCCTTGAGCATCAGCCGGGGAGTTTGTAGAGATGATCAGCACGCAACTGAGTTAAATCAGTGATACCTAACAAGGCCATGTCTCGCATGATCTCAGAGGACAAAATATCAATCGCATGTGTAACACCGGCTTCACCCGCGCAGGCCGCCGCAAAGCCGAAGGGACGACCCACGAAGACAAAGCTAGCCCCCAGTGCCAATGCTTTCAGAACATCTGTACCTCGACGGAAGCCACTATCGATCATCACAGGAATATCGCCTACCGCCTTTACAATGTCGGGAAGTATGGTCAGGGGCGCGATAGCCCCATCCAGTTGCCTGCCACCATGGTTAGACACAATGAGGCCGTCGGCGCCGAGACGGCTTGCTTTAATGGCATCGTCGGGATGTAACACGCCTTTAAGTATCAGCGGACCAGACCAAAGTTCTCGAATGAAGGCCATATCATCCCAATTGAGATGACCTCGCCCCGAGATATCGCGATTAACGCTCGATGAAAAAATCGGCGCGCCGCGCGTGGCGTAATTGTTTTCGAAGTGAGGCAGCCCATGCTTCGATATGGTCTTGAAGAAAGTATTAAACAACCAACTGGGGTGACTCAGCCCATCCCAAGCCAGCCCCAGACTAGGGCGTAGCGGGGAAGAAAATCCCGCGCGCCGGTTATTCTCAGGATTAGTAGCTACAGGCGTATCTAATGTGATCACCAAGTGATGAAAGCCAGCCGCCCTGACACGCTCGACAAGGGCCCGAATCTCATCTCTTCCAGCGGGAAGGTAAGCTTGGAACCAAACCGAGTCACCAAAGCTGGAAGCATCTTCCAAGCGGATCAGAGATGAACCACTCATAATCATAGGAATTCCTGCCTGGTGAGCAGCGCTGGCCAGGACGAGATCCCCACGATAAGCGGATAATGCACTCAGACCCATTGGCGCTATGCCAAAAGGAGCGCGGTACGGCTTGCCAAGCAGGGTCGTGGCTTGGGACGTTTGAGAAACGTCAATAAGTACTCGAGGAATAAAGCTATAGCTATCAAACGACTTAGCGTTCGCCGCCTTAGATTTACCATCCTCAGCCGAATTGGCTATGTATGAGAAAATGGCACGTGGTAAATGCTTACGTGCAGCATGTTCGAAGTCATGCAAGTTGAGGATCTTGGCCAGACATCGATTACCCCTGGGAACGGCCGGAGCCTGCCGGGATGCAACGCTTTTGAGCACCTCTAGAGTCCGCATAGATAATTGCCCTACTTCCATCGAAGCTATCTATCACCGTTTGGCGAAGGCCGGGCTCGCCCGGCGATCGAATCGGTGGCTCAACGCACACCGAGGCGCTGC
This sequence comes from Modicisalibacter luteus DSM 23508, assembly GCF_000378505.1. Lineage (GTDB taxonomy): Bacteria > Pseudomonadota > Gammaproteobacteria > Pseudomonadales > Halomonadaceae > Modicisalibacter > Modicisalibacter luteus. The sequence goes on from NZ_KB899991.1 coordinate 381,924, forward strand.
AATACTGGAGCGAGGTTCAACAGCTCAACTGTAGTCTTACCCTGCTCAAGCTGTTGGCGGATGCTTTCTTCCTTATCCTCACGTGCTCGAGAGGCATCTATTACCTCACTAATTCTTTCGGGGTCCACCACAACAACACCATCTCGATCCCCAACAACGATGTCGCCTGGTTTGACCGCAACGCCGCCACAAATGACCGGCACATTGACACGTCCGGGCTGCGCCTTGTTGGTCGCTTTTATAGACAGCCCCTTCGAAAAAACAGGGAAACCGAACTCAATAATAGTTTCGGCGTCACGTACCATTCCATCGATAACTAGTCCATGAATGCCTGCTTTCTGCGCCGCTAAGGTGAGGATGTCACCCCACGGTCCACCCTCAGTAAAGCCTTTCGCGTCAATGACTAGCACATCGCCGGGCTGGGCCTGAGTAATAGCATAATGAATCATCAGGTTGTCGGCCGGGTAACAATCTACAGTCAGCGCTCTGCCTATCAAACGCCGAGCTGGCTCAAGCGGTTTGATGCAAGAGGACATGGCTCCAACCTGCCCCTGAGCTTCATGAATGGTAGCCGTGCCGAAGCTCTTCAGCGTTGCCAGTTGTTCTTGAGTTGGCATCGTTAGCTATCTCCTAGAAATAATGTCGGTCGTGCTGTTTAATTTTTGACTGCTACTAGCGCTACCTCGGTGCACACACTAAACGCTCACTGTTTCGCTAACCTTCAGCCCGGCCTGGCCCTATGGTCCAAAGGCTGCGGCAGAGAGAAAACCTCCTACATATAGCCCATTAGCGTGATATACCTGAGTATCCCCTCCTCCTAAAATACAATAAAAGTACAATTATAGGGGTATGTCTAGACACAGATGAGAATTAACCAGTACCACAAAAGTATAACAAGCAGAAAAACATCTTTTTTTTCAGACAGGTGGAGCCATTTGAAAAAAACATAGCGCTGCAGCTACCAACCATTGCTTGTCGGGTCCAAATAGCTGTGCTTGGATAGGATTGTGTGCAGATAAGAACAATCATTGCTACCCGAAGGAGAGTACATGAAGACCAGCTTCAGCAAGACTTTGCTTGTAATCGGCACAACTACGCTAATCTCAGGCCCCGCCCTAGCGGACTACCCTGAGCGACCGATAGAAATGATCATTGCCTACTCGGCAGGTGGCGGTACGGATATCGCGGCACGCACGCTTGTGCCTTATCTCGAAGAGCACCTCGGAACAGACATAACTGTGGTCAATCGGCCAGGTGCCGGCGGAGAGGTTGGGTTTACCGAGCTGGCCAAAGCCAAGCCCGATGGTTATACGATTGGCTTCATTAATACCCCAAACGTCATTACGATCCCCATCGAGCGAGAAACTCGCTACGAAATAGATGACTTCGCGCCCATTGCGAGTGTTGTCGACGATCCTGCCGGCTTTAACGTCCATCCTGAAAGCCAATTCAAAACATTGGATGACCTAATCGAACACGCCAAAGCCAACCCGAATGATATTTCTTACGGTACTACCGGTGTCGGCTCAGATGACCACTTGGCTGCGCTAGCTCTTGAACGCCAAGCCGACATCAAAATGACCCACGTGCCCTTCCCAGGTTCGGCAGACGTTCGACAAGCTCTGATGGGTCAACACATCGATCTTGGTATTTTTAACATGGGTGAGGCAGCCTCCGACGCCAAAGCTGGTCGGGTTCGCACACTGGCTCAGGGAGCTGAGAAGCGCTGGGAAAAAGCTCCCGATGTACCCACGCTTAAAGAGCAAGGCTACGATCTAGTCATCGGCTCCAACCGTGGGATTGCTGCCCCAGCCGGGGTTCCAGAAGACAGAATAAATAAGCTTTCGCAGGCTGTTGCCAAGGCCATGCAAGAAGAGGATTTCCAGGCTGCAGCAGATAAGCAAGCCCTGCCTCTGTACTATCAAAACCCGCAAGATTACCAGAAAACGCTCAATACTGCGCAAGAGCGCTTCCAGGCGCTCTGGGAAGAATCGCCTTGGTCTGAACAATAAATAAGGCCGGAGCCAGCGGTACTAGGGCCTCGCATCGCCCTAGTACCGCCCTTCCTACTCAAGAGCGAGAAAGTTTATGCGCCAAGCAAGCGTAGAACTCGGAGTCGCGTCATTAGGGGCACTCTTGAGCATGATAGGTGTTGTGCACGCCATGGGCTTCCCTAGGGGCTCTGCCTACTTGCCCACGGCTGTGTTGAGTTTGCTTTCACTTTTGCTTGTGGTGTGGTCAGCTAAGGCACTTATTCTTACCCTAAAGAATTGCACCGAAGCTTTTGATATTCAGAAAGCGGAAGTAAAACGATTCGTGGTGCTCATCGTTGCCTCGATTGCCCTTATCTCGGTCGCTCCTTGGATAGGGTTTACCACAACGTTTCTGTTATTTGTCCCACTGACCGGCTTCCTGCTGGGTTACCGCAATTGGAAAGGACTCGTATCAGCGGGGGTTATATTCGCCTCTCTTGTCTATTTAGTTTTTGTAACCTTACTAAGCCGTCCTCTCCCCACCGAGCTATATATGCGTCTCTTATAAGGTGTGAGTTATGTGGGAAAATATCTTATCAGCCCTACCGCTTCTATTCTCTCCTTCAGTATTGCTAGCCATGGCCGCCGGCACAACAGTAGGCGTCTTCATTGGTGCTCTGCCCGGCCTATCCGCGACGATGGGGATCGCGGTCCTTATTCCCTTAACATTTTCTATGGATCCCCTCGTCGCCTTGGGCATGATGGCGGGGATATATAACGGGGCCATGTACGGTGGTGCGATACCCGCCATCCTTTTGCGTATTCCCGGCACGCCGGCTGGTATAGCGACGGTCTTCGATGGGCATCCCATGGCCCAAAAAGGCCAAGGTCTCGAAGCAATGAAGATTGCCCTCGCTTCCTCGGCGTTTGGTGGCTCTGTTAGCGCTCTAGCTCTATTGTTGTTGAGCCCACCTCTTGCCGCCATGGCGCTTAAGTTCGGCCCCGTGGAGATTTTTTGGCTAGCTATCTTCGGTCTTGCAGCCATCGCGGTACTTCTAAGCGATGCTCCTATCAAAGGGTTGACCAGTGCGTGTCTTGGATTGTTGTTGGGTATGGTTGGCATCGACTCCATGACCGGAAACGAGCGGTTTACTTTTGATATCATGGAGTTGACAGGCGGCATCAACATCCTGGTCCTCCTGACCGGCCTATATGCCATCCCACCTGCACTGACGCTGGCTCTAGAGGCTACGCTCATAAAGAAAGGCAGTGGCAAGGACAAACTAGGCTCAGGCAAAAGCATGGTCGCTTGGAAACACTTAGTGCCCACCTGGTGCCGCTCTTCTGTGATAGGCGTCATCGTCGGCATCATCCCGGGCACGGGGGGCAATATCGCCGCCATGCTGTCATGGAATGAGGCTCGCCGCGCCGCGAAAGACAAGTCTCAGTTTGGTAAGGGAAACCCAGTGGGCGTGGCTGCTGCTGAATGTGCCAACAATGCTGATAATGCTGCCTCTCTTATCCCCGCATTAACGCTGGGTATTCCCGGTAGCACGGTTTCAGCAGTGATTTTAGGTGGGCTGCTAGTACATGGTCTATTGCCCGGCCCTCAGCTGTTTACCCAGTCGGCCCCCATTACTTATGGTTTCATCTTGGCCATGTTGGTGACTTCTATCATGCTCTTTATTATTGGCAGATTAGGGGCGCGGTTGTTCATCAACGTCATGTACATGCCGCCACTCTTACTGGCGCCGATTATCATTGCGCTAACCACTATCGGTGTGTATGCGATCAATAATAGCATTTTTGATGTTTGGCTCATGATGATATTGGGGCTGGCCGGCTGGGGGTTAGAGCGTCTGCAAGTACCGCTCGCCCCCGCAGTGTTGGCGGTAATTCTTGGCCCTATTGCCGAATCCAGCTTGCGCCGAGCAATGCTTATCGGCGGTAACGATATCAGCTTTTTGTTCTCAAGCTCCATTGCGATGGTCATGGTGGGCGCCATCGTAATGACTATATTAAGTCCCATCATCCGCATGGCTATGGCCTCTTATAGGCGTAGGAAAGGAAAACAATCATCTACGGCAACGACCCGCATGGTCGAAGGCCCAGGTGAAAGTTAAGACAATCGATAAAGGACCCTGTTATGAAGATTGATTATCGTCCCCTTTGTCCAGCCCTTGGCGCTGAAGTTCGCGGTCTGGATCTATCTGCCGGAGTGAGTGATGAGCTGTTCGGCGAAATACGTGATCTCTGGAACCAATCAAATGGTGTGCTTGTTATTCGCGACCAACAGATCTCCGAGGAGCAGCACATCGCCTTCAGCCGTAAGTTTGGCGAATTGCACACATTACAGGGCCATACGGTCACTAAATACCTACATCCTGAGCACCCAGAAATCTATCGTGTCTCAAACAAGGTAATGAACGGTAAGCCCCAAGGACGTAAGGGCGCCGGTACCTACTGGCACTCCGATCAGTCATACGAAAGGACACCAGCAATGGCCTCCGTGCTTTATGCGCTGGAGATCCCGCCCTATGGCGGCGATACTATTTATGCTGGAATGTATAAGGCCTACGATGCCCTATCCGAGACCATGAAAGCGTTTCTAGAGGGACTCGAAGCAGTACATGACTTTGCGGTTGCCCAAACAGGCGGGTTCCGCAACGAAAAGATTACTGCGGAGCAGTTGGATAAAGCCCCACCTATGACGCATCCCGTCGTACGTACCCATCCCGAAACAGGCCGAAAGTGCCTCTTCGTCAATCCCGGGTTTACCTCACATATAGTCGGGGTCAGCAAGGAAGAGAGCTCAGCAATACTAAACTTCCTATTCCAACATTGCACTAGGCCTGATTTCCATTACCGGCACGTATGGCAGCTTAACGATCTTGTCATATGGGATAACCGCTGCACGATGCACTACGCGGTGATGGATTATGAGGGACTTGGCGATAGGCTGATGCATCGCTGCACTGCAATCGGAGAGGTCCCCAAGAGTCCGCAGGCCGCCGAGGCTGCTTAAGATAGTGATGCAGCGAATCATACGCTCATCCTCCTTATTCAGGCGCAAGTACATGCCGCTACTGGTATTGGCGCTCTGGTTATCAGGAGCTCTTTCTATCCTGTTTAACAGCGCGGTGGCCCAGCATTTGGCTGGGGCCATCGCATTGTTGATTGTTATTTTTTCCTGCCTTACCAAAGCAGGGCTTAACCGCTGGATCTTCGGCCTGCTGGCGAGCACAGCAATCGGGCTCATCTACCATTCCCAGCAATGGAGCGCCATTGCTGAAGGTCTGGAACGTGCAGCTATGATTTCAGCCTTTCTGGCAAGCCTGTACGTGTTGCGAACAGTGATACAAACCGCCCCCCAACTGAGCGAGATCCATGCGTTGTTCACTACGCTGGGCTCACTTCCACGCCGTGGCATGGTGCAACTGTTAGGTATTTTTTTCGGGGTTCCCCTAGCTGTTGGCGCCGTGAGCGTTATCGCCCCGCTCGCGACCCATCAAGGCCATGACGTTCACACTCAGGAGGATATCGCCGGGTGGTCAATTCGAGGTATTGGGCTATCGGTCCTTTTTTCTCCTTTTACGGTCGCCATGGGGATCGTAACTGCCTCTCTGGGTGACCGACTCCCACTAGGACTATTAATGTTCATCGGCGTGGTACTAGCCAGCGCTCTACTGGGTTTTAGCTTTCTCAGCGGAAAATGTCGCCTCCCTAGAGGACTCCCTCTACGCTTCTGGAAAGCTTTACTAGGAGTATTAGCACCTGTCTTAGCGCTTGTCCTTCTCAACCTAATGTTGTATTTGAAAGCTGGCCTTAACCCCCTCAGCGCAGCCACATTGTTCATTATCCCACTAGCTTTAATTATCGCTATCCATCGAGGCGGAGCAGCCCGGCGGACCATGCTCTCTCTTACTAAAGCATACTGGAGCAGCTTTGACGGAGAAATCGCTATTTTCTCCGGCGCACTGGTCTTTGCGGCCGCCGTCACCTCGACGCCAGAAGTACAAGAAGTAGTCTCTCTGCTAGCGTATAGTTTAGGCGCCAATATATTAATCTCTTTAACAGTACTAGCAATTGCTATCCCCGCATCCCTAGGGCTGCACATGGTTGTACCAGCCACAATAACGCTGACACTTTTTGGTCCAGTCATGCCGAGCGACTTACACGTCGCCTTGCTCGGCCTTGCGGCACTCATTGGATGGGCTTACGGTGCGATGGCAGCACTTGGGTCGCTAGCTTTTTTGACAGCCTGCAGGGCATTCTCAGTGTCGCCTACAGCACTAGCCAAGGGGGAAAACATGCGCTTCATGGCTAGCTTTATATGCGTTGCCTGCACATTGCTGCTATTCATATAAAAATATTAAAAACTCAGATATTCACCCCTTATAATTAGCCATAAAGGCATAGTAAGCTGTCCTTAAGTGAACTTTCATTGCATCTTTTGCATACTCCTCTGAGCCCATCTCAATGGCATGAATCAGCTCGCGGTGTTGCTGAGAAGAGCGAAGCATATCCTCCTCTGAATAGAGAAAAAACGAGCCAATAGTTATAGGAATATCACCGAGCGTCTCGGCAAAGCGAGTCAGGCGAGGTGAGCCTGCAGCTTCCAACAGAATGTAATGAAAGCTTTGATTCTCTCTCTGTACACCTAGAAGGTATTCTTCGGGCTTATCTTTTATCAGGTTTTCGATATTTTCGGCATGAAGTCTTAGCTGTGCCTTCTGCGCATTGGTCGCTCTCAGCGCAGCTAGCCCTGCTGCACGAGACTCTAAAAGAATCCGAAGCTCAAAAATTTCTTCGATATCTTCCTTATTCCAAGCCGAGACAAATGATCCTCTTCCCCTCTCCCGAAACAAGAAGCCATCATCAATTAGACGATTGATGGCGGCTCTTACCGGCGTACGGCTCACCGAAAGCAGATTAGCTATGTACTCTTCCTTGATCTGTTCCTTTGGCATGAATTCACCAGCCATGATCTTGCGCCGCAAGGTCGTGTACACGTTATCTGTAAGCCTTGTCATTTTTCTTCGCACCGAACTAGTTAACACATATGTAAAGTGTAATTTAGTCTCCCTGTAAATGGAACCTTGCATTATTTACGAAATGCAAAGCTGCTTATCCAAAGCAGCCTCGCCATGTTGTTTTCGCAACTACCATAAATTAATATTTATCATAACGAACCATAAAGCCATTCCAACCATGCTACGCTTTTTCTGACAAATGACGCCCTGCTAACCTCCCCCTATCAGGCTTGAAGATACAGTCATGGCAGGACGTTACGAGTTTTCCGATTAGGGTTGGGCATTAATTGATAATATCGTTTAGCCTGGCAAGCCCACTGGGCGTGGACGTCCACGGCGCGATGACCGTCAGATGCTCAAAGGCATCTTCTGGATCCTCTGTTCCGGTGCCAGATGGCTGGATCTGCCCGAGCGCTTCGGCCCGTGAACGGTCTACCAACACTTTCGTCTGTGGCGAGATGAGCACACACTCTAGCGTATGCGGCGGCCTGGACAAGGGCCTGTATCGCTAGCAGCATCCCGTCATTCTGGATCGCCTCGGATTCTAAACATCCGAGGCGATCCAGAATGCCTGTTCGAAATAGCCTAGGCTATATACATCCTACTATTAAGTAATAATGCTGCCCTTACGCGGTTTTAGCCCAACAGGCGTAAAGCATTTTAGCTTTCAGCGAGCATTGTCCCTAAAACTAGAAGACATTCATCAATTTCGCTGGGAGCATTATAGTGAGCTAGAGAGATTCGCGTAACCGAAGTCAATCCGAGCGGACGAAGAATATTGCCAGAAAAGACATCGTCACTGCGTGCGTGTACACGAATACCGCGCTCTCCCATGTATGCCACGACTTGCTTGGCATCAATGCCCTCCACCGCGAATGAGACTACCCCTTCCCGGCTTGGGGAATCGCCTTCCCCGATCAAACGCACCCCTGGTAGTGATCGTAGCCCTGCAAGGCTCTTTGTTCCCTCGATCAAACGAGCCACCATCGCTTGCTCATGTTCGTGCATAGCCTGCCCAGCCGCAACGATTCGTTCACGCCGTGATGAGCTATCGGTGAAGTGGCCTCCGAGCCACTCCAGATATTTTACCATTTCATCGGCACCAGCCAGTGCTGACGGATCACGACTGCCTAATTCCCAAGCATCATCGGATTTGCCCGATAGGCGGTCGTGAGCTACCGTGCTCAGTCGCGGAGAAACCCAAGCATAGCCATTATTGAAACGGCAAAAGATCTTGTAGAGTGAAATGACATATCCATCAGCGCCATAGGCTGCAACATCAAGCGCCCCGTGAGGTGCATGCTGGATGCCATCAACGATTATGTAGCATTCCGGGGAGATTGACCGGATAGCCTGAGCGATGCCTGTCACATCCTGAACCATACCGGTGACCGGGCTGGTATGTATGATGGTTGCCACTCGGGTATCCGGCCGTATGACTAATGCGTAATCCTCCGCTGTGACACAACCACTGGCAGTATTAAAGGGGACCTTCAACCATGATCGGTTAGTGCGTCGCGCCCACTGGGCCGTAGCGTCGAACGTTGCCGGATGCTCCAACTCGCAGGCTACTACACTCCCACCCGTCGGAGCAGCCATCGACGCTGACCGAATCAGTCGGAAAAGGCATTCAGTCCCTGTCTCCCCCCCAAAGATTACGCCCTCTTCATCATTAGGACCAAACAATGTTGCCAGTGCCTGCCTGCCCTCGACCACGATTCGTGATATGGCACGGGACGCAGGGTTATCGCGGTGTTCATTATCCGGAATGCTGGCTACTTCTGCGCCTCGTTCTACTACCGCCTTTAATGTCAGCGAGCCACCGGCATTTTCGAAAAAGATGCGCTTACCGGTAAACGGGCAATAGTCGACATGATAGAAGCGCTCACGGATAGCGGTCAGTAAATCCGGTGAGAAACCTTGGGTTGTACCGCCGTTAGCCGTCACTTCGGCACCGGCGTTGTGTATCTTTGTCATCTTGAAATTTTCCAGAATCACAGAAAAGGGATAGGCGACGGCTTGCGACACCGACGATCCAGTACGCTGCGCTCCCCCTAGGCGCCAAGCGGCTTCGGATATGGAATTGCCCTGCTCAGTCACCAGGTTCACAGCATCCATCATGAATTTGTCGGTAAACCGACGTCGAGTCTCTTGATCATGAACACCTCCAATACCTTCATTATGAGACTTATCGGGGCGTCCGCTCCAATTGGACCGCTTCATACTGACCGTGAATTTACCAAAACAGCGCGTAAAGCATCGCTCACTCAGGCGATGATATAAGCGCGCCCCGCGCAGCGGTGCCTGTTGATAGGGTCACCTACCCCTGCTATTTTTCCAGCATGACGAAACGTGCCTACAAGGAACGCTTTTATCCTACGCCAGAGCAGGCCGAGTTTCTGGCGCAGTCGTTCGGGTGCGTGCGTTTCGTCTGGAACAATACGTTGGCATACCGCACCGCGGCGTATCAGCAGCGCGGCGAATTGATATCGCATTCCGCAGCGGAAAAACGGCTGGTGGCCCTCAAGGTCGAATATCCGTGGCTAAAGGACGTTGAATCGCCCCTAGTTTCGTAGACACCTCCAGGCCTTATACTGAAGGCATCAGGAGGTTCCATGAGCCGTCAACGATACACCGAAGAATTCAAGATCGAAGCCGTCAAGCAAGTGACGGAGCGAGGCCATCCCGTCGCTGAAGTCGCCGCCCGGCTGGGCGTTTCCGGCTATAGCCTGTATCAATGGATAAAGCGCTACGCCAAGCCTGCGGAACACCGGCAGCAAGAGGGTGATCTTCAAGCTGAGAACCGACGCTTGAAGGCCGAGCTTCTGCGTGTATCAGGAGAACGGGATATTCTAAAAAACCATTAAGGGCCGTTACCCGCTTGTAGTACCAGAAACCCTGGCGCTACCTATACTCAGTCCGTGTCAGAGGCGCAGCCGTTGGCTTTTTGGTGGCCCTGTCCCCGTTAAAAAACGTGGCTCGGGAATCGTTCTGTACTTGAAAGTGGTGACGCCCTTACCGGGTGATCCCGTTTAGGAAGGTTTGCGCTGACTACGATTCCTCCTCTGACTCCCTGTCCGGGTTCTTGAGGTGACCTATCATGACACACAAGGCATCCCGACCTTCCCGCAGCAAGAAGAACGCGTTACAGGTCGTTCACCCTCATGCGGCCGCCATCGACGTTGGCTCGCGTTTCCATGTGGTTGCCATCCCTCCCGATCATGATGAGCTGCCAGTACGTACCTTCAACACCTTCACCGGCGACCTCTGCCTCTTGGCCGATTGGCTCGGCGAAAAGAAGGTAACGACCGTCGCCATGGAGTCCACCGGCGTCTACTGGATACCGGTGTATGAGCTTCTCGAAGAGCGCGGGTTCGATGTCATCCTGGTCAACGCTCGCGATGCCAAAAACGTCCCTGGCCGAAAGACCGACATCAATGATGCCCAGTGGCTTCAACGCCTGCATGCCTACGGATTGCTACGCGGCAGTTTCCGCCCCGCTCAGGAACTGGCGAGCCTGCGAGCCACCCTTCGCCAGCGTGAGCGCCTGCTGGCCTACGCGGCTGCCCATATCCAGCATATGCAGAAAGCGCTGATGGAGATGAATCTTCAACTCCATCATGTCGTGACGGATATTACCGGTGTGACAGGCATGCGCATTCTACGGGCTATTGTCTCGGGTCAGCACGATCCGGTGATACTGGCCGAGTATCGCGATCCACGATGCAAGGCCAGCGAGGAAGCGATTCGTCAGGCCCTGAGCGGGTATTACCGTGAGGAACATCTACTGCGCTCGCCCTGTACGACAGTTATCACGAGCATGTTGCCGTATGCGATCAGATCATCGAAGCCACGCTGAAGCGACTCTCTCTGACGACGCCCGTCCCTGACAAGCCACTCCCCGCCGCGCGCCATCGGGACGCCAACCCCAATGCCCCAGCCTTCGATGTTCGTGCGTCCCTGTTTGCTGTCATCGGTGCTGACCTGACCCAAATCCATAGCCTCGGCCCCTACCTGGTACTCAAGTTGGTGGGTGAATGCGGCACGGATATGCAGCGCTGGCCTACCGTCAAGCATTTCACCTCGTGGCTGGCCCTGTCACCAGGGAGCAAGATCTCAGGCGGCAAAGTGCTATCGTCCCGAGCGAGACGCACAAAGAACCGGGCAGCGGCGCTATTGAGGCTTGCAGCCACCACGGTCGGCCGCACCCAGACTGCCCTGGGGGCCTTTTATCGACGGCTGGCCAGTCGTATCGGCAAGGCCAAGGCAGTTACCGCGACGGCCAGGAAGATTGCCGTGTTGTTCTACAATGCCTTGCGTCATGGCATGACCTATCAGGACCCCGGCGCCACCTACTATGAAGCGCGGTATCGACAACTAATTCTGACGAATCTGAAGCGCCGTACCGAGCCACTGATCTTGCCAGGCCCAGTAGTCGGTAGGCACCTCGCTGGCTGAGCCAGGATACTGATGATCTGCTCTTCGGTATGTCGGTTACGCTTCATCGCGAGATCTCCTGCTATCAAGGTTAACGTAGCGGAAATCCCACATCGCCGGTGGACTGGTTTCTGCGGAGAAGCTCACCGCGACTAGCTCACTTTTGGCTGTAACCACACCCACCATGACGTGGCGCAACTGCAGCTTACCCTGCTCAATGGCCTCTCGGGTCAGCTTGTAGAACTCATGGCAGTAGCCACACATCGGATCATCGAATAGATACACATAGAGGGCGTCCGGATTTCTCTCAGCGATCCAGCCCTGCTTGCTACCTTCCAGGACCTTCCGTACGTTGCCGAGGTTTTCCTTGTACACCTGCTCGTAGAGGTGATCATCGCGGAGGTCCGACCCACCGCTATCCAGCAGGCTTCCCACGACGAGCTGATCCGACCCCGGGAACTGGTAGGCCGTCAGGTATTGCTGGTAAGGGCCTTCAAGAATGAAGCCCGTCAATTGGCCAGCGTCGAAGGTCGACTGGACCGCGATCCCTTGCTTTGCCATTTCTGCTTTCACCCCAGTTGCTAACGCATCAGTGGCGCCGGCCGCCAATGCCGGGCTGGGGAAAACAGACAGGCGGCAATAGCCAAGGGGGTCGCCGGGTGTGCCTGGCAACGATGTGAAAGACCTTGCGCCGGCTGGGGCTCACCTTGAAAGAAACAGTTCCTGCGGCTGAACAGCAGCGTCCCGATGTGACCCAGGCAAGGCACGCCTGGGCTGAACTGCCTCATCTCGATACACGGCTGGTCTTTCTCGATGAACCCCAGGCCAGCATCCAAAAGGCTAATGGGCGCCATTTGACCGATGGGATCTCCATAGACGTTGCTCGAGCAGCCTGGCTCACTGGGGACATTGGCGTGAGACATTGCGATAGTGTTCACTGTCCCAGGTGCTCCCTGTTCCCCTTGGCAGATGATCCTAGAGCTGACCGCCGCTGGCTCCTTGCTGGCACTATTCTTCAACGGGTGAAGCCGCCTAGGTTGTAGGCCTCGCCCAGCTCAGCTTGCAGATGTGCGCAGGCGCGAAATGATGGCGCGCCAGTCATCTGATACACTTCCAAAGTATCAATTGATATGTTCTGGAGTGGGCCGTGCAAACCGCAATCAAAGAGTACCGACCGAAGGAAACCGCTCGGAAGGAGGACTTCTGGAAGACCCTGGGCCTCCCCTCTCGGGGGCCAAAGCTGCACGAGGCGCTGAATGAGGGTGTCTCATACAAGGTCTACACCAAGCTCGCCGAGACCTCTGGGCTGGAGAGCAAGGAGCTGGCAAGGTATGTGGTGATCTCACCTGCGACATTAAAGCGTCGAGCTGATGCGGGCCATTTCAAACCTGCCGAAGGTGATCGGCTGTACCGCTTCGCTGAGGTCTACAAGAGCGCTGTGGACCTGTTCGAGGGCGACAGAGCAAGAGCGAGGAGGTGGCTCCTCACCCCAGTGCGCGGGCTAGGTGGACGGCGTCCGGTGGAGATGGTGGCGACTACTGCTGGCTCTGAAGCGATACTGGATCTTATCGGCCGGCTTGAGCACGGCGTCTTCGCATGAGCACGGTGCGAGGCTACCGGCTCGTCAAACGGAAGTGGCTGAAGACAGCTTTTGATGGCGAAGGGGCGAGGCTGTATGGCGGGCGCTGGAACAGCAAAGGGAAGGTCTGCGTGTATCTCGCAAGCACGGAATCTCTGGCCATGCTCGAGTTGATGGTTCACCTGGAGGACAACCGGCTGCTGAAGGAATATGCTCTCTTAGAGGTAACGTTTCCGGAAGCCGGGCTAATGCGACTCCCAGATGACCTGCTACCAGACGACTGGAAGGCTGAGCCCGCGCCAGCCTCCACCGCAGAGGTCGGAGACGACTGGCTAGAGGATCAATCGAGCCTAGTGCTAGCCGTCCCAAGCGTCGTGGTGCCCCGAGAAACGAACTATCTGGCCAACCCTAACCATCCTGACTTCGAGGTCTTGGCCAACAGTGCCCAGGAAATCGATTTCGCCCCGGATAAGCGCTTGTAGAGTGGGGGTTCTGAGGTCTCGCCACTACCCTACCCTGGCGCCTGGTACTGTCTCGTTAACCGATTTTTGCCTACTACGGAGCTGGACAACTTCGCTCTCTACTCCAGCCGTTTCGTTATGTGATCGTATGCGTCCGGTGGGCATACCTTCCGCTGAGCCCGACTTCAAGACGGTAAGTGTCCACCTATTACGTAGTGGACACCTATCATGAGTGAGTTAAGTGTATTGGCGACGCCTCGGAAGCGCCGCCGAGCTCAAGGCCAGGATCGTCGAGGCGTGCCAACAGCCCGTCGCCTCAGTGGCCAGCATCGCGTTGGAGCATCCGCGGAATGCCAACCTGGCGCACAGATGGAACCGTGCTGCGCGTCGGAAAGAGCCGGTGAGTGTCACGCCGGCATTCATCCCGGCGCCGATGGCAAGCACCCCAGCGCCGGTGGCAACACAGTGGAGAGTGTCGAGTCCATTCGCCTCTCGATTCCGGGCGTCAAGGGAGCAATAACCATCGAGTGGCCAGTAGATGATGCCCAGGGTTGTCGGGCGCTGCTTCGGAATCTGCTGTCGTGATCCGTATCGACGAGATCTGGCTGGCCACCAAGCCGTTGGACATGCGCGCCGGCCCGGATACCGCTGTTCTGGTCAAGTCAGAGCAGACACGTTCTCAAGCTACGGCTGCCAGTTTAACTTCCCTTCAAGTAGCCCAGGTGGAGCCGGCAACAAGTTGGCCGGTGCCATCCCTCCTGCATCGCGGTGCCACCGCGATCCCACCGGCGGCTATACATCACACGCCAAGGCTGCATCCACACTCGATAGTTCCTCAGCAATGCCTCCCAGAGCGCGCGCTTGGTCTCCCACTGATTGATGCTGCGCGGCCATGCGAACGCATCGGTGCCCGCCCCGTCTGTTCAGTACCCAGCCACGAGATCGCCCTATGTAACATCGAGATGTTGCGACGACTAATCGAATCTGACACTGCCGCGGCCTTCGAGTCGTTTATCTGTTTGAGTGTAATAGCACGGTGCTTCTGGAAGGGCTTGTGCGTTTCGAGCTGACCATGAGTGAGCTCGAGGCTTTCATACAGCTGTGCGTTGCAGTGCCCGACGAAAGCTCAACGCCTCCGCTGCCCTGATTTGCTACCCGAGATATCTTTGAGCCCGCCTGATACGTACTTGTGCAGAACACTTGATACCAGAGACTGATAGGGAAGCCCCTCTTCCAAGGCACGACGCTAAAGTGCTTCCAAATCACGGTTCGAAATACGGATATTGATGCGTTTGTCTTTCCTAGAAAAATTTTCCGCCGCCTTGGCAAGATAGGCTCGGCGTGTGTTATTTAAATCAGACTCGAACTTACCGTCTTCATAGGCTTCAAGAAGCTCTTGCTCTTCTCGATTTAGCTTAGTTTTACTCATCAGCTTGCCCCTTTAAATACTGTTTGAAGGCTCTACGACTGGGAATGATTGCCTTGAGAAAGATTTCTTCATCCTTTTCAACATAGGGCACCAGCCATGCATAATCATCGACCTTTACCACCACGGCCATAGTACTCGCCTTCTGGAACGAGGCCACCTTTTGTGAGCCCCTAGCGCCACCGGCTTTTCAGCCTCCCCTACAGACCCAAATAGGCTTTCTTGATCATGTCGTTACCTTGCAGCTCAGCGGAAGGACCATCCAGCACCTGATGGCCGTTTTCGAGCACATAAGCACGGTCGCTCACCTGCAAAACCTGTTTTACGTTTTGTTCAACCAGCAGTATGGGCATGCCGGTATCGGCCACACGGCGTATGGCTGCCATCACGTCCTTCACCAACAGCGGTGACAGGCCAAGGCTCGGCTCATCCAAAAGAAGCATTTTGGGCCCCAACATTAGCGCCCGGGCAATGGCCACCATCTGCTGCTGGCCCCCGGAGAGTTGAGCAGCCTTGTCGCGTGCATACTCTTTTAGATCCGGAAACAGCGCATGCACCCTTTCCAAATTTTCGTCCCGCTTGGCACGTGCCTGCGGCAGCGACGCCCCCAACAACAGGTTGTCATGCACTGTCATGTTTCCGAACAGTTGTCGGCCCATTGGCACGTGAGCCAGGCCCAACCGAGCCATTTCGTGAGGTTTGCGTCCCGAGACTTCCTGGCCGTCGAAGTGGATGGTGCCCCGCCACGGCTTAATCATTCCCGAGACGGCCCGCAGCATGGTCGATTTGCCACTTCCATTACCTCCAATCAGGCCAACCAGCTCACCGGCCCTGACCTTCAGCGAGGCATTGAATACCACCTTCAGGCTGCCGTAACCCAGGTCGACATTCTGGACATTCAGCACGCTGGGCGTCTGCTCTGTCATCAATCTTCCCCCAGATAGGCGGTGATGACACGCGGATCCTCGATAACTTCACGAGGCAGCCCCTCGGTGATCACATGCCCGTTAGCCATTACGATCACATGGTCTGAGAGTTCGATAATCGCCTCCATGATGTGCTCAACCATCACAATGGTCAGGTCCTGCGCTGCCAACTCGCGGACAAAGCCGATCATTTCCTTGAGTGCCGGAGGGTTGAGCCCAGCCATCATCTCATCGAGAAACAGCACGCGGGGCTGAACGGCCAGCGCCTTGGCCAGTTCCAAGCGCCGCCGACGCGCCAGGTTGAGGTCCAGGGCGGGTTGGTCATGGCGATCCGCCAGGCCGACCTGCTCCAATACCTGCATGGCCAACTGCTCGGCATGGCGACGCTTGGGCTCACGCAGAAAGGCGGCAACCAGTACGTTTTCAAGCAGGGTCAATTCTTCAAAGGGGCGTTCAGTCTGAAAGGTACGCCCCATGCCGGCTCGGACCCTGGCATGGGGGGCTAGGTGTGTCACATCCTGGCCATGCAAGGCGATGCGCCCCGCCTTCAGCGGCACGAACCCGGTCAGTGCATTGAACAGTGTGGTCTTGCCCGCCCCGTTTGGCCCGATGAGGCCGAGAATCGTCCCCTGTTGCACATCGAGGGAGACATTATCGACCGCCACCACGCCACCGAACTGCACCGTGATGCCATCAGCTTTGAGCGCGCTTGGCATAAGCCCTCCGGATCAAATAACGCGCCGGCTCACCAACGATCCCCCTGGGTAGGAACATCACCACTAGCATGATTAAGAGGCCGTAAATCAGCATGTTCGCCTCGGCGAAGGTGGTCCGGAATACCTCGCCCGATCCCACAACCAGAAGCGCGCCTACGCATGGCCCCCAGATAGTGCCACGTCCGCCGATAATCGCGGTCAGGGCGATCTGTACCGAGAGCAACAGGTAGAAGATAACGTGAGGCTCAAGAAAAGAGAGAAAGATGGCGTAGATCCCTCCGCCGAGAGCGGTCAGCGCACCGGAGAGCATGAAGGCCTTGAGCTTCACGGTAGTAGGATTGATGCCCGAAGCCATCGCCGAGTCCTCGTCCTCCCGCACCGCCCGCAGTTGATAGCCAAACTTGTTCCGGGACATGGCAATCACGGTAAGAACCGTCAATGCGGCGAAGGCCAATGCCAAGTAATAGTTAGTCTGCCGAGCAAAAAGGTCCAGGCCGAAGGGTTCCGGCAAACTCATAATGAAAACCCCGGTGGCCCCCCCGGTTAACCAGCCCTCATTGATAGCGACTAGGCGTAAGATTTCGGCAATGGCAATGGTAGACAGGGTGAAATAGGGGCCTGTTAGCTTGAAGGTCAGTCGGCCCCACAGGTAGGCCAACACTGCTGCCGCTACCAAGGCCATTGCTACTGCCCACCAAGGCGCGATCCCGTACTGCGAAGCGCCTACCGCCACGAAGTAACCGCCCAGACCCACGAAGCTGGCATGCCCCAGGCTCACCTGCCCGGCCCACCCCCCCAGGATATCCCAGGCGGTGGCCCAGCCAGCGAACAGCAGCAGCGTAATGGCCACCGACAGATAACCGGGAAAGGCCTGGGGATAGAGGATCCCCAGCACGACCAGCCCGGACAGGATCAAGTAATGCCTGTTCATACACGCTTCACCGTTTTGCCGAATAAGCCCTCGGGTCGCAGTAGTAATACCAGCAGGAACACCAGCAGACCGTAGGCGTCACGGTAGTCCGAAGTAAGATACGAGGCGCCCAGGACTTCCACGACCCCGAGCAGCAAGCCACCGGCAATGGCGGCTCCGATATTGCCGAGCCCGCCCAGCACCGTGACCACAAACGCCTTGAGGGTGAAGATCGCTCCGGAGAAGGTCGGGGTGGCAAACAACAGCGGAATCAGCACCACACCGGCCGTGACCGCCAAGGCCATGCCAATACCGAATACCACCGCCTCGATCCATCGTGTGTTGATACCCACCAGTTCGGCACCTAAACGATTATCCGCCGTGGCACGTATGGATCGGCCCAACTCGGTATGGTTGAGGATGGCGTACAGAGCGGTAATCACGATCAGCGTGGCCAGCCCGGCCAGCAGCAAAATCACCGAAAGGCTTATCTCCCCCAGCGACAGGGTGCTTGAGGCATAAGCCACGTGAACTGACTGGGGCTCGGCGCCGAAGGTCAGCAATAGGATGTTGCCGATGACCAGCGCGAGTCCCAGGGTGACCAACAGCGAACTCTCGGGAGGTGCCTCTACCAGCCGGGACAACACCAAACGCTGCAGGATCGCCCCGGTCAGGAAGCCGAGCGGCATGGCGACAAGCAGCGTCAGGTAGGGGTCCCAGCCGAAAAGGGTATTAAGCAGCACCGCGCAATACATCCCCAGGATCACGAAGTCGCCATGCGCGAAGTTGATCGTCTTCATCACCCCGAACACCAGCGTCAGCCCCACGCCGATCAGGGCATAAACCCCGCCGATCAGTAACCCATTGGACAGGTTCTGCAGAAAGGAAACGTAGTCCAGCATTGCGGCCTCTATGGTTATGCCACACCGACGCTAAGCTAAGCTCAGCGCTCATCCCAGGACGGTGTCGGGTAGCGAACTTTCTCGGCAGCCAGGTCGGCCGGAAACACGGTGACGTGCTCGCCATCCTGGATCTGCAACACAAGGCTGCGAATAGGATTTTGTCCCTGGAAGCCATCGAAGCTTTCGAACTTCACGTGCGTCACCGGCGTATCCAGATCGGTTTCGGCCAGCGCATCACGCACGTCACTGCGCTCCAAGGATTCGGCACGTTCCAGTGCATCGGCGGCCACGCGCAGGGCAAGATATCCCTCTGCCTCGTAGAAGGTCGGCTCTTCACCGGTCTTGGCTTTGAGGCGCTGGTAAAGATCTTCGACACCGTCGCGCTGCACGTCCTTACTCCAGCTCACCACGGTGGCTACATATTCGGAGAGATCACCCACTTGATTGATGAAGCTCGGCAATGCGGCACCGGTATCGATGGCCACGGCCTTGGCATTAAGGTTCACTTCGCGCAGCTGGCGGGCGATGGCTACGCCATCCTCGGCATAGGCGACGACATACAGCAGGTCGGGATCCTCGGCGCGGAAGCGGTTGAGGATCGGTCGAAAATCGAAGGTGCCTTGATCATAGGACGCGTTTCCTACGACTTCATAACCCCGCTCTTCCGCTAAGCGAGCGCCCTCCTTAGCCAACGACTCTGGCCAAGCGCCGTTGCCGTAAAGCATGGCGACGGTCTTTAAGCTGTCGTCGAAATTCTCGCGCAGGTAATCGAAATAATCGAAGTAAGTCTTGGCCACAATAGTGGAGTTATGCTTGGCACGGAACACCCAAGGGGAACCCGGCTTGGTGATGCTGTTATCGGCACTGCCAAGCACAATCAGCGGAATCTCCTTACGGGTCATGAGCTGCGCCATGGGGCCGGTGATGCTTGAGGCATAGGAGCCCATGATCAATGGGACATCCTGACGATTCAGCGACTCGACGGCCGCCAGAGCACTGCTGGCCTCGGAGCGGTCATCTTGTACCCGCAGGGAGATCGGCTCCCCCTTCACCCCACCGGCGCTATTGATTTCCTCCAACGCCACTTCCATGCCTGCCTGGTAACGTTGCCCGAAGGCCGCGAATGCGCCGGAAAGGCTATTGATCACACCAATTTCAATATCTGCCAGCACGGGCTGGGTCATAAGTAGCCATGGGGCTACCGCAGTAGCCGCGAGTAGTTTTTTCATTGGCTTGCCTCGTTATTGTTGGACGGCTTCACAAATTTACGTCGACTTTTTCTTAGCATTTTCTTATCGACTAATCTTGTATATACCATGCCTCCAAGCGGACGCAAGGAAGCCTAAAAATACGGTTTTTGCCAGTTTTATTAGCCAAGGGCCGTATAACCTTCGACGAAAGCAATAAAATAGGAGCGGTCGTATGACCATGCCTCAAGATCCCGTGGCAGCATTGGGAATCAACGGCTTTGCTGCTGCCTTGCGCGGTGGCGAGATCACCTCGGAAGCGGCCGTGAACGCCTACCTGGCACGCATTGATGTTCTCGACCCCCTACTTCAAGCCTACGAGTGTGTCGATGCCGAGCGCGCCTTGGCTACGGCAAGAGCCATGGACAGCCTCTTGGCCTGTGGAATCGATTTGGGCCCACTCATGGGGCTGCCTGTCTCGGTCAAGGATCTGTTCGTGATTGACGGCTTTACCCCTCATGCCGGCTCCAACCTGCCAATACAGGAGCGCCTTGGAACTGAGGAAGGCCGATTTATACGCGCGTTGAAAGAGACTGGCTGCGTGATCCTTGGCACCACGCGGATGGTGGAGTTCGCGCTGGGCATCACCGGACACTCGGTCTCGCGTGGTACGCCCTGGAACCCGTGGGACGACCAGCATCATCGCCTGCCGGGTGGGTCCAGCTCGGGAGCCGCCGTAGCGCTCTCCGCCGGTCTCTGTGCTCTCTCCGTGGGGAGCGACACTGGCGGCTCAGTGCGCGTGCCGGCGGCCATGTGTGGCTTGTTCGGCCTCAAAACCACGGCGGGGCTTTGGCCCAACGACGGCGCCTTTCCTCTAGAGCCCAACACCGACACCATTGGTCTACTGACCCGCTCCGCCCAGGATGCTGCCATTGCTTTCGAGAGCCTGCACGCACGACTCAACGCGGCTTCGGTGTCCGGCTGCCCTCCCCTGGATCCCGCGCGACTCGCCTTGGGCATTCCCGAGCATTACTTTCTTGATGACTTGGCCCCGGACATGCGGGCCGCCTACGATATAAGCCTCGCCAAGATCAAGGCTGCAGGTGCCAATCTCAAATCGATGACAATTCCCCATGTAGACGGGCGCGAACGCTACTTCCCCGTGGCCATGTCCACCCACCTGTTGGCCTGGCTGGGTGAAGACACATTTCTTGATCAACGGGAGAAAATCGATCCGATCATTCGTGCACGCATCGAGAAAGGGCTGGCTATAAAGGCTCATGACTACCTGGCGTTGGCTCAGGAACGCCAACAGCACATCGACAGCGCCCGGTCAGTGTTCGATGCCGTGGATGTCGTTATCAGCCCCACTACCCAAGGGCCACCACGCCGTGTGGAGGAACTGAATGATTCCGACGTAGCCATGCAAGCCGCCATGGGCATGACGCGCAATACCCAGCCCGCCAATTACTTCGACTGGTGTGCCGTGACCCTACCGATGGGCATCAGCCAGGAGGGTCTCCCCCTTGGCTTGCAGTTGAACGCTCCGGGACACAGCGAGGCCAGATTGTTACAGATCGCTATCGCTATTGAGTCGCTGCTCGATCCACCTGCGCAGCCCGCGCCCTTCCATGGGCACTCCCTGCGGTAACACGCCGCATATAATGAAGCAGCCCGGCACAAGGCCGGGCTGCTAACTCATAGAGTCACGCAAGGCCCATCTACATCACAGTCGTTTCGAGAGGCCTCAGAAGTATACGCAAGAACAATTCCGCACCTTGGTCGTCACCCACCGCGTGCTGTGCACTTCTCTCACAGTTTACGAGGCGCCTCTCCAATGCTAGATTGAAAAAGTCGAGTCAGAATACTCGACCGGGTTTGGCGACCCGACAATACTCTAGGCGCACAAGCGCCCCCTGCCATGGTTGGCGCTATTTTTGTGCCTGCCATGTCTATGGCGGTCGTGCGTGGGAGACCCTCGGGTCTACCGGCTTCCTAGAGTGCCGGTTCGCCAACCTGCGTACGGCCGCCCCCATGCTGTTTGGCGACAGCAGGGACGGCTCCATAAACTCTAGGAGCCCTACCCATGGTCAAGTTGACTGTGCCCTCCCACCGTAGCCGCCGCGCGCGTGCTGCCGCCCATCGCGCCATGGCGTTCGCCGCCCTGGCATCCAACAGCAGCGAATGCGTGCGCTATCGCCGTTACCATGCTCACATGCGCCTGGTCGAGGCTTTGTCTCGTGCCGCCGACTGCGACGGATCCTCTGCTCCGCGTGAGGTGAACGCATGAGCCCCATGGCCCACCCTACCTCAGAGACCTCCATTCTCTCGACGACCCGCCACCGCGATACCGGCCATGAGCCGCTCAACCGCCTGGTGGGAGAGCACTTGGACAGGCTGCTGATGCACTATGCCCGTCACGATGATGCCTTTACCGTCTGCGAACTACGGGACCAGCTACTCAAGGAGCCCGAACTGGAGCAGGCCTGTCCAGAGACACTGCGCCTGCGTGTTCGTGACCGAGTCAGAACACTTAACCATCAAGGTCTGGCCCACCAGGTGGGCACTCAGGGCAAGCGCCGCCCGGTGTTCAAACTCGATCTCGGTGACGCCGATGCAGATGTAGCTACAACCGAGCCCGCTGAGATACCCCTGCCTTCGTCCGCTGAGTCATCCGAGGACGCCGAAGCTCCCCCGCTATCCGATGCGTCAGCCACTCGCTTTCTCGACTACCTCAACCGCGAGAGGCAGCGACTCAGGATGGACATGCAGGCGGCGCTGGGGGAAGCCCGCCACTACCACCAGATTCTGTCGCAGTTTCCCGAGCAGCAAGCGCGCATTGAGCCACTACACCATGCCGCGCTGGAGCGCGGCGGTGAGCTCAAGGGGGCGTTGGATGCCGTGATCACGCTGTATCGCTCCGTCAGTCAGGAGGTCGCCCCATGAGTGCTCTGAACTCAAAGCCGACCAGTCTGACAGGAGAACAGCCGCCCCTGCGCTCCTGGCAAGTCCGGTGCATCCGTCAGGCTCTGCAGACTCTGTCACCGGCGAGCCCGCACTTTCTGTGCCAGGCTACGCCCGGGGCCGGCAAGATGCGGATGGCTGCGGTGCTGGCGGACGAACTGATGGGCCGCGGCGACATCGATACAGTGATCTATCTTGGCCCCACCACCTCGGTGGTGGAACGCGCCGCCGAGACCCTGAGCGAAGTGACTGGCCAGTCCATGAACGGTCGGCTGGGCGCCGCCGGGGCGACGTACACCTATCACGCGCTGCATCATCGCCTGGATGAGCTCAAGCGGCTATGCGAACAGGCCCGCGTGCTACTGATCTGGGATGAAAGCCATCACGCTGCCGGCCGCAACGATGGCATGGGTGGAATGAATGGCGCCAATCGCTGGGGATTGGCCCTGTTGGCACTGGAGCGCCATGTCCGCTATACCCTGGCGCTGTCAGGCACTCCGTGGCGCACCGACGGCAGTTGCCTACCGCTGTTGCGTTACATGACAGCCACGCCCGATGCGCCGGGCCCTGATAACTCTTTCACTGGCGTGAACGACGAGCAGGCGGAACCCGCAGAATACCAGTTGCTCCCCGATTTCATCTATTCGTTGTCAGAGGCCATTCAGGAATCGATCTGTCGACTTCCGCGTCTTCATCTCGTCGATAATAGCGACATCCAGCTTACCGCCTATCACCTGCACAGCGGTCGCACCGAGACACATCGTTATACCAGCATTCCTCACCTGCTGCGCCACCCGGCCATGCACTACAGCAACCTGCTTCGCCACAGTGCCCCGATGGCCCATCTGTTGGACTTGGGTTGTCAGCAGCTCCTCGCGCTGCGCCAATACGACCCTGACGCAGCGGGGCTGGTAGTGGCCTCCGATATTGCTCATGCCGAGACGCTGGCCGAGCAGTTGGAGGATCGCGGCCAGACGGTCTGTCTGGTCACCAGCAAATCTCCAGGCGCCCATGCACGACTGCGTGCTTTTCGGAAGGACACGATGCCTTGGATCGTCGCGGTGGGCATGGTTAGTGAAGGCGTGGATATCCCCCGCTTGCGGGTCTGTTGCTACCTTAGCCATGTCCGCACCGAGCAGTCGTTTCGCCAGGTGCTGGGCCGTATCATCCGGCGCGAAGGGACAGACGATCCCGAGTGCTATCTCTTTGCCCTCAACGAGCCGACCCT
>NZ_KB899992.1 GCF_000378505.1 Modicisalibacter luteus DSM 23508
GGTCATCGAGTGCAACGACACGGCCGAGGTGAAGCGGGTCGCCGAGCATCTGGAAGGCCAGCTCACCGTCACGTTGCAGATGGACGATGCCGACCTCGACGCGGCGCGTGCGCTGCTGCCGACGCTGGAGCGCAAGGCGGGCCGCGTGCTGGTCAACGGCTGGCCGACCGGGGTCGAGGTGTGCCATGCCATGGTTCACGGCGGGCCGTACCCGGCGACCTCGGACAGCCGCACCACCTCGGTGGGTAGCGCGGCGATCTTCCGCTTCCTGCGCCCGGTGTGCTACCAGGCGCTGCCGGAAGGGCTGCTGCCCGAGCCGCTCAAGGAGAGCAACCCGCTGGGGCTCAAGCGGCTCTATGACGGCAAGCGCGAAGGCTGATTATCGTAGCTGAACGATGAATGACCGAGCCGGCATGGGGCGACCCATGCCGGTTTTTTGTATTCACGATCAGTATCTAAGAACAAGAGTGTGGTTGTTCGCGGCAGTCCTTTTCACAGATATATTTTTATTTTGTTTATAAAAACAATCTCTTGGTGAGGTTTTTCAGTGAGGTTCGCTGTATTCAGACAATATTTGCCTCATATATAAAACGTTATCTTTCCTTGGCTAAAGCGTTATTGGGCTTTGGTGGTATCCACTAATGTCGATATTGCTGGTGGATAAAGAGAGGGCTAGGTTTTATGACATATGATGTATGACATAAGGTTTGCGCTTCGGAGCATCTACGAAGTGTGACGTAAAACTTATCATCTTCGCCAAATAAATAAGGATAACCAGTGAATTTCACCAGAGAGGGTGTCATCAGTGCCATCGGGGATGGCTTGTTGTCGTTTCCCATTACCGATTTTGATACCAGCGGCAACTTCGACGCCGAAAGCTACCGCAAGCGCCTGGAATGGTTCGTCAGCCATGAGATTTCCGCCGTGTTCGTGGCTGGCGGCACCGGCGAGTTCTTCAATCTGAGCCTGGATGAATACCGCGAGATTGTCACTCTGGCCGTTGAGGCGGTGGGAGGTAAGGTGCCGGTCATTGCCAGCGCGGGGCTGAGCGTAGGTGGCGGCCAGGCCTTTGCCAAGGTCGCTGAAGATGCCGGCGCCAACGGTATCCTGCTGATGCCGCCGTACCTGACCGAATGTCCGCAGGCGGGGCTCGTGGAGTACGCCCGCCAGATCTGCGACTCGACAACCATCAACGTCATTTACTACAACCGCGGCAATGGTGTACTCGACGCCGATGCGGTCCAGAAGCTTGCTGATGCCTGCCCTAATCTGATTGGCCTGAAGGACGGCAAAGGGGATATCCAAGCGCTCAACAAGATCGTCAAGACCGTCGGGGATCGCCTGGTCTATGTGGGCGGCGTGCCAACGGCGGAAATCTTCGCCGAAGCGTATCTCGCCATCGGAGTGAATACCTATTCCTCGGCGGTGTTCAATTTCGTGCCTGAGATGGCGCTCAAGTTTTATCGTGAACTTCGCAACGGCAATAAGGAGGTCGTCAAACAAATTACGCAGGAGTTTTTCATTCCCTTCATCAATCTTCGCGATAACTGCAAAGGTTACGCCGTGAGCCTGATCAAGGAGGGCGCCGACATCATCGGTAAGCCTGCGGGAAGTGTACGCTCACCGTTGGTCATGCCGACCAGGGAAGAGCGTCAGGAACTCAAGCAACTCATCGATATCGCCAACCAACTATAAACAGAACAACACTCTTCTTACTGGGAGACATGTCATGAAAAAAACAATGCGCCAAAGCATTTCCAACGGTTTGAAGGTCACTGCGGCGGCCAGCGCACTGACAGTGCTATCGCTGCCTGCATACGCCGAGCAGTGGCGCGGCTGGAACATCCATCCGCCGGGTTACCCCAATTCCGTTGCCCTGGAGAGTTTCGCCAAGGAAGTAGCGGAAAAGACGGAAGGGCGTGTCGAGCCCAAGGTCTATCACAACGCCGTACTCGGCGATCAGCCTGATGCCATCCAGCAGACCCGCAACGGGGCGCTGGACTTCGCCAACTTCAACATGGGCCCGATGGGACCCATCGTACCGGAAACCAACGTGTTGTCGTTGCCGTTCATCTTCAAGAGCGTCGATGACATGCACAAGGTCATGGACGGCGAGATCGGCCAGCGTTTCGCCGATGCACTGGCTGAGAAGGACCTGGTCGCGCTGTCCTGGTTCGATTCAGGCGCACGCAGCCTCTACAACACGCAGCGCCCTGTAGAAACGCCGGCTGATGTCGAGGGGCTAAAAGTCCGTGTCATGAACAACGACCTCTACGTGGACATGATCGATGCGATGGGCGGCAATGCCACGCCGATGTCCTACGGAGAAGTCTATCAGTCACTCAAGACCGGCGTACTCGATGGGGCAGAGAACAATTACCCCTCCTATGAGTCAAGCAACCACTTCGAAATTGCCCCGTATTACTCCCTGACCGAGCACTTGATCCTGCCGGAGTGCCTGTGTATCGCTAAATCCTCATGGGAATCACTCTCTGAGCAGGATCAGGAAATCGTCCGGCAAGCGGCTGTGGCAGCGGCCGAGGAGCAACGTCAATTGTGGGCTGAGCGCTCCAAGGCAAGCCGTGAAAAGGTGCTTTCCGAGGGCGTGAAGATCAATGAAGTTGCCGACAAGTCCGCCTTCCAGGAGAAGATGCAGCCTATCTACGCGGAGTTTGTTAAAGCACATCCGCAGCTCGAGACGCTGGTGAATGATATCCAGGCAGCACAATAACCCTTGAGCGAAATGAACACCCTCATGCCGCTACCGGCATGAGGGTGTTTTGAAAAGGATTCCATCGTGAGTTCCTATTCCGACCAAATGAGTGACCAGAGCGAAGCACAGGCCCCGGCTCGGACAAGGCTGGATAGCGTGCTGGATGGGCTTGCTCAGCTTTGCATCATCGTATCGGGAGTGCTGCTGGTTTTCCTGATCATTTCCTTCGGTTGGCTCGTCTTCGGGCGTTACGTGCTGAACGATACACCGACGTGGGTAGAGCAATCTTCGTTGGTCATCGTCGTATACATCACCTGTCTGGGGGCTGCCGCCGGTGTGCGCAATAACAGCCACCTCAGTATCGACTTCATTCGTGAGGGCCTGCCCAGGCTGCCTCGCGAAATCATGCGCTACATCGCAGATCTTTTCGTCATCGTCTTTGGTGGCTTCATGGCCTGGCAGGGCTGGATCATGGTGATGGACAACCTCACCCGGGCCATTCCCATGATCGGCATTTCCGAAAGTTGGCGAGCTGCACCGCTGGTGGTCTGCGGAGTCCTCATGATCCTGTTCTCCAGCGTCAATGTCATCGAACGCACCATTAGAACGACTCTAGGGAGGAAGTAACGACATGGGGCTAACAATACTCTTTGGCCTGTTCTTCCTGGGGCTCATTGTAGGCGCGCCGGTCGCCTTCGCTGTCGGTCTGGCCGCCGTCGGGGCCTTTCTGTATGAAGGCTTGCCGCTCTTCGTAGCCTTCCAGCGTGTACTTTCGGGAATTTCGGTGTTTTCACTGCTGGCGATTCCCTTCTTTATCTTTGCCGGCGAATTGATGCTGCATGGCGGCATCTCGGATCGCCTGGTCAAGCTGGCTTCCGCTGCCGTTGGCCGCGTACGCGGTGGGCTGGGGATGGTCAACGTCAGCTCTTCCATGCTGTTTGGTGGTATCTCGGGATCCGCCGTGGCTGATGTGTCGGCGCTGGGCTCGATCCTCATTCCCGTAATGAAGGAAAAAGGCTATGACGCCGACTATGCAGTCAACGTCACTGTCACTTCCTCCATCGCGGGGGTAGTCATTCCACCGAGCCACAACATGATTCTCTATGCCGTGGCCGCCGGTGGCGGCATCTCGGTCACCAAGCTGTTCATGGCCGGGATCGTGCCAGGCGTGCTGATGTGCCTGACATTAGCCATTGCGGCCTATCTGGTGGCGGTCAAGCGCGGCTATTCCGGCGAGGCGTTCCCGGGTTGGCATGCCTTGATCATCAGCTTTGCGGCGGCACTGCCTGGCCTGATGACGGCAGTGATCATTGTCGGTGGGGTGCTCTCGGGCATTTTGACGGTGACCGAATCGGGTGCCTTTGGTGCCATCTACGCTATCGTCGTGACGGCGTTGGTTTATCGCCAACTGCGCTGGGAACCCTTCAAGAAGGCGGTTTATCAGTCTGTTAGAACCACGGCACTGGTCATGATTCTGGTGGGCTGCGCGTCGGCATTCTCCTATCTGCTTGCGCTATACAGCGTGCCGGAGCTATTGAGCGATGCGCTTCTTCAGATTTCGGACAATCCGCTCGTCATCCTGTTGTTACTGAACCTGCTTCTGCTGGGGTTGGGCATGGTAATGGACATGGCGGCGCTGATCCTGATCTGTACGCCGATCTTCCTGCCGATTGCCATGCAGTTCGGGATGGACCCGATCCAGTTCGGCATCATCATGATGATGAACCTGGGGCTGGGCCTGTGCACGCCGCCTGTCGGTGCCTGTCTGTTCGTCGGGAGCGTGATCGGCAAGATCAAGATCGAGCAAGCCGTCAAAACCATATGGCCGTTCTATCTGGCCCTGTTCATTGCGCTGATGCTGGTGACCTATGTGCCAGCCATCTCGATGACGCTACCGAACATGATGGACTGATGCTTGAAACGAGCGGACTAAGGACATTCGTAGATGAAGATCGACAAAGTACATACGCATATTCTTGATCATCCACTGGAGACCGCCTTCGAAAGTGCATCGATGCGCTTCGAGCGGCGCCAGCACTGCCTGGTGGAGATCGTCTGCGACGATGGCACGGTAGGTTGGGGCGAGTGCCTGGGCCCGGCGAAGGCGAATGCCTCCGTCGTCGGGATCTATGCCGCCGGGCTGATCGGGCGCAACCCGCTGGAAACCGAGAAACTCTGGCTGGAACTTTACAACCGGCTTCGCGACCAGGGGCAGCGCGGCCTGACGGTCACGGCACTGAGTGGAATCGACATCGCGCTGTGGGACATCAAGGGGAAACATTACGGGGCTTCCATCTCTGAATTGTTAGGCGGACGCTTTCGCAACAGCGTGCGGGCCTATGCTACCGGCTCCTTCCGGCGTGAGGGCGTCGACCGCGTGCAGGACATCGCCGCGGAGGTCAGCGGCTATGCCCGCGAGGGCTTCCATGGCGTCAAGATCAAGATTGGTTTCGATGTCGAGGAAGATCTGCGAGTGATCGCCGCCGTGCGCGAGGCGATCGGCCCCGGTCGGCGGCTTATGATCGATGCCAACCATGGTTATGACCTGCTCGAGGCGCTCGAAGTCGGCAAACGCGCCCAAGCCTACGGGGTCGACTGGTTCGAGGAGCCGGTACTGCCTGAGCAGATCGGCACCTACCGCGCCGTGCGCGAGGGCCAGCCGTTACCCGTGGCTAGCGGTGAGAACTGGCATGGTCGCTACGCCATGCTCGAGCCGTTGTCGACGCGGGCGGTGGACATTGCCCAGCCCGATGTCTGCGGTGTCGGTGGGTTTACCGAGATGCGCCGCGTCGTCGACATGGCGGCGATGTTCGGTGTACGCCTGGTGCCCCATGTCTGGGGCACGGCGGTATGTATCGCAGCCAGCCTTCAGGTCATGGCCGCCTTGCCCCCGAACCCGCCGCGCCGTGAGCCCATAGAGCCGATCATGGAATTCGATCGTACCCATAATCCGTTTCGCCAGGCTGTGGTAAACACGCCGCTGGAGCATGACGGTGGCGTTGTCGCCATTCCCGATGGTCCCGGCCTCGGTATAGAGATCAACCGCGATGCGTTACGGCAATACGCACTGAAGGAGGCATGAGCGTGTCAGATATCCCCGCCAACACACGTCCCCTCGATGGGCCGGCCCCTGTGCTGAAGGCACCGCCGGGAGCAACCGACTGCCACATCCATATCTACTTGCCGGGCTTCGAAGCGCAGCCCGGCGGGCCAGCGATTCCCGAGCTTGCTACGGTGGAAGATTACCGCCAGGTACAGCGGCGCCTGTCGCTGGAGCGTGTCGTCGTCACCCAACCCAACGCCTACCAGCTCGATAACCGAGCGTTGTTGCAGGCGTTGGATATGTTCGGCACGCAAACGGCACGGGGTATTGCCGCCGTCACACCGGATACGCCACAGCATGAGCTCGAGGACTGGCATGCACGCGGCGTACGTGGGGCGCGCATCATGCAGTTGCCGGGTGGCGCCGTGAAGATCGACCGCATGCTGGATGTCGAGCGGGTCATCAAGCCGCTGGGCTGGCACTTGATGGTCCAGTTCAACGGTCGTCATCTCGACGATTACGTGGACGAGCTTCGCAAGATCGAAGGGGAGTACATCATCGATCACATCGGCAAGTTCATGGACCCGGTGCCAGCCGACGACGCGCGGGTCGACGAGATACTGCGCCTGCTCGACAAGGGCAATGCCTGGTTCAAGGTCTGCGCAGGCTATGAGGCCAGCGTGACGGGCGGCCCGCGTTACGAGGACATCGGTGCCATCGCCCGGCGAGTCATTGCGCACGCGCCCGATCGCATCCTGTGGGGGAGCAATTGGCCACACGTGGGCGTGCCACGCTCGCAGTACCCCGACGATGCCGAACAGCTCGATGTGCTGCTGCACTGGGCTGAGCCCGACGTGCAAAAGAAGATTCTCGTCGATAACCCGGCGCGGCTTTACGGGTTCTGAGCCCAAGGTTATTGCCAGCTTCCGACAACAACCCAAAACCACTAGGAGACAATCATGTTGAACCGCTTACTGGTCACAGGCGCTGCTGGGGGTGTCGGCCAGGCTATTCGCCCCTATCTGTCACGCTTGGCCAAAACCGTGCGTCTATCGGATATCGCTGATCTGGGCGAGCCCGCTGCCCATGAAGAGCTGGTGACCTGCGACCTGGCCGATGCCAAGGCCGTTCATGATCTGGTGTCTGGCTGCGACGGGATCATTCACCTGGGGGGCGTCTCGGTCGAAAAACCTTGGAACAGCATCCTCCAGTCCAATATCGTCGGCACGTACAATATGTACGAGTCCGCTCGCCATCTCGGCAAGCCGCGCATTGTCTTCGCCAGTTCCAACCACACCATTGGGTTCTATGAGCGTACCCGCAAACTCGATACCCAAGTACCGCGCCGGCCCGATTCACTCTATGGTGTTTCCAAGTGTTTCGGTGAGGACCTGGCCAGTCTGTATCATGACAAGTTTGGCATCGAGACCCTGAATGTCAGGATCGGGTCGTGCTTTCCCAAGCCCAAGGATCGGCGCATGATGGCGACATGGCTAAGTGTGGAAGACTTCATGCGTCTGATGCAGCGCGCATTTGCTGCGCCCAAACTGGGCTGTACCGTAGTTTATGGGGCGTCGGACAATACCGAAAAATGGTGGGACAATGGCGCTTCGGCGTTTCTGGGCTGGACACCCCAGGATAGCTCCGAGCCGTGGCGTGACGAGGTTGAAGCCGAGGACACGGGGCTGCGACCCGACGATCCGGCGGTCATCTATCAAGGCGGCAAGTTCGTCACCTTTGGCCATCCGGACGATGAGGTATGAGTTCGCAGGCTGCCTTCCAGGCAGCCTGCGCTGATTTCGGCACGTGGCGGCGACGCAGCCACGTGCCGGCCGATGAATGTTTTGGGTAGTGGAAACGGCTATGACAGGTAAACCGGAAAATCTGGCAACAGTGGCACAGTTGAATGTACAGAAGCTCTCACGAGAGGGCAGCCTGTCAGTGCACGTGGCCGACCAATTGGAGACCCTGATCACCAGCGGTGGCATCACGGTCGGTCAGAAACTCCCCACTGAAAACGGGTTGTGCGAGTCATTCGGCGTCAGTCGAACGGTCATCCGCGAGGCCATCACGCACCTCAAGTCCTTGGGGCTGGTTGAAACCCGGCGCGGCGTGGGCACCACGGTGATTCGCACCTCGGCGGTCGAAGCCATGCCCGCTGAGCGGATCAGCCCCACCACGGTCGAGGACATACTGCATGTGCTCGAGCTACGTCTGAACCTCGAGCCGGCGGCGGCCGAACTGGCGGCGCAGCGTCATGACGACGATGATCGGCGCATTCTTCAGGAAAAGCATGACGCCTTCATCCGGGCGCGTGCCGAGAAGACTCAAGCACGCACCGAAGATTACGAGTTTCATTATGCGATTGCGGAGGCGACCAAGAATCCCTTCTTCAAGGCGTTCTACGAGCAACTTAGCCAGAGCGTGATTCCGCGTGCCAAACTGATGAGCATCG
This sequence comes from Modicisalibacter luteus DSM 23508, assembly GCF_000378505.1. GTDB lineage: Bacteria > Pseudomonadota > Gammaproteobacteria > Pseudomonadales > Halomonadaceae > Modicisalibacter > Modicisalibacter luteus. The sequence goes on from NZ_KB899992.1 coordinate 8,212, forward strand.
AAATCAATACCTCCTCGACGGATAAGTATCTGGCCCGAGTCGAGGAGGAGCACACCTACATTCTCGAGGCGATTCTCGCCCGTGATCCAGCGACAGCCCGCGAGATGATGTATCAGCACCTCAATCGCGCCCGCAACATGTACGCCAAGTTTCAGGAAGCATGACCGGGGGAGGGCGGCCCCATGATCGTCCTGCAAATGACCGGCTCAGATTAGTCCGCTCAGGGTGAGCAAGAATATGCCGAGGCTCACCGTGAGCATGCAGCTGAACGTGGATATTACAATGATGTTGGCGGCCAGCTTGGTGTCGGCATTGGCAGCCTTGGCCATGACGAAACTCACGGCGGCGGTTGGGCTGGCCAGAAAGAGAAACAATGTTCCCAGGGCGGCATCGCGATAACCCAGCATCAATGCGCCCAACACGCCCAGCGCCGGTAGCCAGACAGTCTTCCACAGGCTGGCATCAAGCGCCAGGCGGCTTCCCGCCTTGACCGACTTGACCGATAGCGTCCCACCGATACAGATCAGCGCCAGCGGCAGCGACATGGAGCCGAAATAGTCACCCGACGTCATCAGCCATGACGGTAGAGGAATCTGCCAATAGGCGACAGGAATGGCTATCAGGACGCTAAGTATCAGTGGGTTTTTGGCCAGGTTGCGAAGAATCGATCCGATATCCGACTGAATGCTGGGGCTATAAATGGCCAGCACGATGGCAGACAGGATGTTGTAGATCACGATGATTGCCCCGGCCATGATGCCACCCAGGGACAAGCCGAAATTGCCGTACATGCTGGCGGCCAGTGCCAGACCGACGATACCGCAGTTGCCACGAAAGGCCCCCTGGACAAAGACGCCACGTTCCTCGATGGGGCAACGCCAGATTGCCCAGCCCCAGGCGAGCAGGAAGCTCAGCGTCGAGTAGCCCAGAAAATAGCCGATCAGGCCCGGCTGAAGCATGTCCAGGTCAGCCTTGATGATGCTCAGGAACAGCAGGGTCGGCATGGTTGCCTTGAACACCAGCATCGAGGCTGTAGAGATGAAATGCGCATCGATCCAGCCGATACGTTTCAGGACGATACCGAGAAAGACCATGGCGAAGACCGGCAAGGTCACGTCCAGGGTATGGAGAAAGACGTCCAGCAATGCCATGCGGGGGTGAGCCTCCTAGCGTACCAGCCAGAAGCCGACGGCCAAGGCGGCGATCACCGTCAATAAGAACAGGCCATTGCGAAGGCGGGTATCACGGGGCGGGCGAGGCTTTGGCACGAAAGGATCCTTCTTGGTTATGGCAAGAGAAATTCATACGAGCGTATGATTGGCGATAACGGCCATACATGGTAAACCCGTTAGCCTGCTAGGCCTAGCGTAACCGCCTTGACCACATCGCTGCCGAGGAATGCCGACATGATCACTGCCACTGAACTGACGCTGGCCGAAGGCCGGCTTGCCGCCTTGAGCTGGGGCCATGAAGAGGCCCCGACCTGGCTGGCGCTGCATGGTTGGCTGGACAATGCGGCCAGTTTCTCGCGATTGGCCCCACGATTGGCAGAGCGGTTGGGCATTCGCATCGTTGCGATCGACTTTGCCGGCCATGGCTTGTCTCGGCGCCACCCGGCCGGCGTCGATTATGCCATCTGGGACTATATCCACGACGTGCTCGATGCCTTGTCCTCCCTGGGGATGGAGCGTGCGACGCTGCTTGGACATTCAATGGGCGCAGGAGTGTCCTGCCTGGTCGCGGCCGCCTTGCCCGAGCGAGTCGAACGGTTGGTCCTGATCGACGGCATCGGAACGCTGTACACGCCTGCTGAGGACACCGCCAATCAATTGCGCAAGGGTATTCTGGGACACCGTCGGCGCACCTCATCCGCCCCGCACTATCCGGATGTCGAGACGGCCGTGGCGGTCCGGGTCAGTGGGGGGGTAACCCCCATCGATGCTGCCACGGCGGAGCCGTTGGTCCGGCGCAACCTGGATATCGAGCCAGATGGTACATGCCGGCTGCGCACCGATGGGCGGCTGCTGCGTCCTTCATTGGTGCGTTTCTGTCCCGAGCAGGCGCTGGCTCTGCTGGGTTCCATCGATAGGCCGGTGCTACTGATCGAGGGCGAGCGGGGTATCCTGGCCGAGCGCGATTTCGCGCAGAACGCCCGGTCGGCGATTCGGCACCTGTCGCGACATATCCTGCCCGGCGGCCATCATTTGCATCTGGAGCCTTTAGCTGTTGCTGCGGTGGCCGATACTATTGCCGAGCATGTGGATGCGGGGTTGGTAGGGGAAGAGCATGGCTAAACGCATCGCACTGGTGCTGGGTAGTGGCGGCGCCCGTGGCTACGCTCACATCGGTGTCATCGAAGAAGTCGAGGCGCGGGGGTACGAGGTTATTGCTATCTCCGGTTGCTCGATGGGGGCCGTCATCGGCGGTATTTATTCGGCCGGCCAGCTCGAGAGTTATCGCACCTGGGTCTGCCAGCTCGATTACTTCGATGTACTCAGGTTGGTTGATATCACCTGGAATGCCATGGGGGCGATGCGGGCCGGCAAGGTCATGGGCAAGCTCAAGGAGCTGATCGGGGATATCTGCATCGAGGATCTGCCGATTCCATTGACCACGGTGGCCACCGATCTTACCCGACAGCGTGAGGTATGGTTTCAGAGCGGTTCGCTGCTTCAGGCCATCCGGGCTTCCATTGCCGTGCCCGGCCTCATTACCCCGCTCAGGATCGGCGACCAGATTCTGGTCGACGGTGGGTTGCTCAACCCGCTACCGATTATTCCCACTGTTTCCGCCCATGCCGACCTGATCCTGGCGGTGAACGCGACCGCCCAAACCCATCGGCCTGTCTCGCTCGAGGAGTTGCTTCCCCCCGACGAGGCCGCCGAAGAGCATGCGCGTGAAGCTGCGCTCGAGGCACAGGGCAAGGGAGTCTACGGATGGGTCGGGGGTATGCGCACCCGGGCCCAGCGTATGCTCAACGGAAGCGGGGCGCCTATTGTCCCCGAGGGGAGAGAAGGGGAGACGGAACGACAGCGGGCTACCGAGCGTGCATGGAGCAAACTCGACATCATGCTGGCCTCGTTCGAGATCACCCAGGCGGCCCTGGCCAAGTACAAGATTGCCGGCTATCCGCCGGACGTACTCATCGACATTCCCAAGACGGTATGCGGCGCCTATGAATTTCACCGGGCCGAAGGGCTGATTCGTTTAGGAAGACACTTGGCTTCCCAGGCATTGGATCGTTACGAAGGCAAGGCCGACGGCGGTCAATCTGTCATCAGCGAGCCACCGGTAGGTAAGCCGGCCAACTGATATGGGCTAGGGTGGCTACACCTCCCCCCGTCGACGCAGCAGGACATATATGGCACCAGTGCCGCCATCGATGTCGCGGGCCGAGCAGAAGGCCAGCACCGTCGGCCATTCACGCAGCCAGGCATTGACGTGGCTCTTGATCACCGGGTGGTCGGCCATGCCGGTCCATGCCTTGCCATGCACGACCAGTACACAGCGCATTCGGTTGTCACGGGCTTCGCGCAAAAACTCTTCCAGTTCGTGGCGGGCCTCATCAAGCGTATAGCCATGCAGGTCAAGGCCGGCTTCCCAATCGATCTGGCCGCGCTTCAGGGAGCTGCGCGTGCGGTAGGGCAGATCGGGCACCGCAAAGTCCAATGCCTCGCTGGGCCGGACCGGCTCGACCCGGCCATCACTGGTGCGGCTGGACGGGGTGTCGGGGGAGGCGGCAGTGGCCGCGACGCGACGCTGGGCGAGTCGGCCATCGTCCCGGCGGGGCTTGCCGGGGTCGGCACGATCGCTGGTTAGTCGCCGTACGCCGGCCTCTTCGAGGGCCTGGCGAAACAGGGAGACTTCCTCCTCGTCAGGCGTACCGCGGCGTCGGCTCATGTCGAATCTCTCGGTCGGTTGATGGGGCTCTGGCAGGGAGCGCCCAGTATAGCGACTTGGCAGTGACTGTGAACCGCCGCGCTCGGCGGGTACAATCAGCCCTCCATGTCATTGTCATCTACAGGACGTCGTGTGACCGCTTCCCGACTCGCCGCCGTATCCACGCTCAGTCTCGACGACACGCAGTTAGCTGACGAGCTACTGACCCTGCGAGATTGCCTGCGCTGGGCAACCAGCGAATTTCACACCCAACGCCTGCATTTCGGGCATGGCACGGCGAGCGCCTGGGACGAAGCCGTGGCGCTGGTGCTCGGCGCGTTGCATCTGCCCTGGGATGTCGATCCTTCGGTGCTCGATGCGCGCCTGCTGAACATGGAACGGCAACGCATTGTGGCCCTGGTACGTGAGCGCATCGAGACGCGCCGCCCGCTGCCTTATCTGCTCGGAGAGGCGTTCTTCGCCGGCTACCCCTTCGACGTGGATGAACGCGTACTGATTCCACGCTCGCCGATCTCCGAGTTGATCGAGCATGACTTTGCCGCCTGGTTTCCCGACTTTCCTCCAGCCCGTGTACTCGACATGTGCACCGGCTCGGGGTGCATCGGCATCGCCACGGCCTTGCACATGCCGACGACCGAAGTCGACCTGGTGGATGTCAGTGCCGAGGCCTTGGACGTCGCCAAGGCCAATATCACCCGCCACGATGTCGGGGCGCGTGTACGTGCGGTGCTTTCGGACCTGTTCGACGGCGTGACGGGGCAACACTACGACCTGATCGTCGCCAATCCACCCTACGTGGATGCCCGGGACCTGGCTACCATGCCGGCGGAATTCCAGCATGAACCTGCGCTGGCCCTGGGGGCCGGCAAGGATGGTCTGGACATCGTGCGCCGTCTCCTGCGCGAGGCACGGACCCACCTCAATGACGATGGGGTGCTGATCGTCGAGGTCGGCAATTCGGATCGTCACCTCGAGGCGGCCTTTCCCGAGGTACCGTTCCTGTGGCTGGAGTTCGAGCGTGGTGGACACGGCGTTTTCGCGCTGACCGCGCGGGAACTCGACGAGTACGCGTCTTACTTCACTTCGCCTGAGTCTCTTTGAGGATCGCTGCATGTCCGGCAATACCTTCGGTAAGCTGTTCACTGTAACCACCTTCGGCGAAAGCCATGGCCCGGCGTTGGGCGCCATTGTCGACGGTTGCCCTCCAGGGTTACCGCTGACCGAGGCTGACCTGCAGCACGATCTGGATCGGCGTCGGCCGGGGTCGTCACGTTACACCACGCAGCGTCGTGAGCCGGACGAGGTGCGTATCCTTTCGGGGGTCTTCGAGGGCGTGACTACCGGTACGCCGATCGGACTGTTGATCGAGAATACCGACCAGCGTTCCAAGGACTATTCCGACATCAAGGATCGCTTTCGTCCGGCGCACGCCGACTACACCTACCATCACAAGTACGGACTACGGGATTACCGGGGCGGAGGCCGCTCCAGTGCGCGCGAGACGGCGATGCGTGTCGCCGCCGGGGCGATCGCCAAGAAGTACCTGGCCATGCAGGGAATCCAGGTGCGTGGCTATATGAGCCAGCTCGGGCCCATTGCCATCGAGTTCAAATCCTGGGAGGGCGTCGATGACAATCCCTTCTTCTGTCCCGATCCTGACAGACTCCCCGAACTGGAAGCCTATATGGATCAGCTGCGGCGCGATCAGGACTCGGTCGGAGCCAAGATCACCGTAGTGGCCGAAGGTGTGCCGGTGGGCTTGGGTGAGCCGGTCTTCGACCGGTTGGATGCCGAGTTGGCCCACGGCCTGATGAGCATCAATGCGGTCAAGGGCGTAGAAATCGGTGACGGCTTCTCGAGTGTCGTCCAGCGTGGCAGCGAGCACCGCGACGAGATGTTGCCGGAGGGCTTCCAGTCCAACCATGCCGGCGGTGTGCTTGGCGGTATCAGTTCCGGTCAGCCGATTATCGCGCACTTGGCGCTCAAGCCGACCTCGAGCATCACCCAGCCTGGGCGCTCCATCGACATCGACGGCAATCCGGTCGGGGTGATCACCAAGGGGCGTCATGATCCCTGCGTCGGCATTCGCGCCACACCCATCGCCGAGGCGATGATGGCACTGACCCTGATGGACCATCTTCTACGGCATCGCGCTCAAAACGCCGATGTCTCGGTATCGACGCCGCGCCTGCGTTAACCTTCGAAGCCCTTGGGTCAGTGCCCCTGGCCCTCGGCATGTTGGCGTTCTTCGCGAGTGATTTTTTCGATGTCCACCTGTGGATGGTGGCGGTGGATGAGACTCACGATCTCGTCCTCCTGACTCTCGTGAACGTCGACCATCATGAGGATGGCGCCGCGGCGGATATCGCCGCGATACTTTTTTACCTTGGCATCGGGTACGGAGACGCCGATAAGCGTACTCGCCCACAGCCCGAAAAGCCCACCGAAGACGCCCAGCCCGACGATCATGGCAGTCATGCCCATTGGGCCAGGAATCGCCAGAACCAAGGCAGCGACCAAGCCAATGAACAGGCCTAGAGGCGCGCCGATCATCACACCGCGCTTGGCGGCATCGACAGTGTCGGTCGTCTGCACGAATGTGGCCTTTTTCACCCCGGTATCCTGCCAGGCCTGCGAGTTTCTGGAAGCCACATGGATGTGGCCTTGATCGAGTCCCAAGTCGCTCAACTCCTCGGTAATGTTGGCGGCCGTCTGTGTGTCTGGTGTCAAAAAATAGAGCCGTTGCATCGTGTTCTGCCTTGTAAGCTGTTGTCGGGAAGGGGCACGCTTGATCTGAATCCCAGTGTAGATCGGCATCCGTCAACGCTAAGGCTTGTGACGAAACATCGGCAGGCCTGGAGGGCACCGTGACGGTACCCATTACTGCTACACTCAGGAGACGTTCACTGATCGAGCCCAGCCATGAAAATCCACCTCGAGTTCGACCTGACTCCCGCCGAATTTCGCCAGGCCATGGGGCTGCCCGATGTCGAGTCTTTCCAGCGCGAGTTGATGTCCCGCATCCAGCAACAGATGGAAGCTGGCGTGGAAGGGTATGACCCGTGGAGCCTGATGCAGCCCTTCATGCAGCAGGGCTTGTCCCAGGGTATGACCAACTTTGGCAATTACCAGCAGATGATGCTGGACATGATGCGTCAGGCTGGCACTGGCCGGCGCGCGGAGTCGAGCGAGGAGAGCGATGCCGAGAAAGCGAGCGAAACGCGCCGCTCTAGCGCATCTGCAACATCGCGTCAGTCAAGAAAGAGCTGATAAAGGGCTGGGGCAAGAGTTGTCGAGCTGATTGGTGAATCTACCGGCCTCAGCCATCGTGCTATTGCAACCCTCAGCAAGTGGAAGTAGTCTTTTTGCAGTGCAGCAAAAGCGTATTGCCAACTTCGTGCTTGATCCTCCGGGAGGGATTCGTCATGCAACAGGATCAGTTTTTCAACGCCTTTACCGAGCAGACTCGCAACTTCTTCGAGCCCATGCGCAAGCTGAATGGCTTGATGCTGGACAACATGGAGAAGATGACCCAGTTCCAGCTGGAGTCGATGAAACGCTACAGCCAAATGGGAACCGAGCGCCTGCGTGCCGCGTCGGATATCAAGAATCCCGATGACATGCGCGACTTTGCTGCACGCCAGAGCGAGCTCATGAGCGAATTGTCCCAGCAGATGATGGAAGACGCTCGTGCCATGACCGAGTTGAGCCTTGCCTTCCGTGACGAATTGCAAAAGACCTTTTCCGATGTGAGTCAGCAAGCGATGGATCAGGCCAATTCGACCGCACAGGAAGCCGAGAGCGCGACCAAGGCATCCACCAGTTCACCTTCTTCAAGCAAACCTTCCAGCTCGTCCAATAGCTCACGGGGCGGCAAGAACAATAGTTGATCAGCAAGACCAGCAAGGCCGGCTCTGCCGGTCTTGTCTTGTTTCGTGGGTGCCCTGCAGTTGGGCAGGGCGTCAGGAGGGGATATGCAGTCAGGTTTGCAATTCGGCGTCGGGCCATGGGCCAATGAGGAGTGGGCTGCCAGGTTGGAAACGATCGGGCAGGAATACCAACTGTTAATGCAGGAATTTATTACCCGGGCGCTGCCCGGCGAAGCCGGATCGACTATCTATCAGGATATGCGCGATAACCTGCGTGCAGGCGCTCAAGCATTGGCATTCAAGCCTCAATCCATCTATGGGGCGCAAATGCGTCTCGCACAGGATCAGGCACGGCTCTGGCAGCAAACCCTGCGTGAGGTAGCCGGCGCCGGGGAGCCGGGCAGCCTCATTATCGAGCCGGAACCGACGGACCGGCGTTTCAAGGACGAGGCCTGGCACAATGATCCTTATTACCGCTATATCATGCAGCACTACCTGCTGCTGGTGCGGCTGGTCAATGAACTGATCGAAAGCATTGATAGTCTTCCGACGCAGCAACAGCGCAGCTTGGCGTTTTATGCCCGACAGTACGTCAATGCCATGGCGCCGACCAACTTCGTCACGACTAACCCTGAAGTCATGCGGCTTACCTTGGAAACCAACGGTCAGAACCTGGTCGATGGGTTGAAGCGACTGCGCGAGGATCTGGCCAACTCCGCTGAAGGCATCAATGTGGCCATGACGGACCGGCAGGCGTTCCGCATCGGCGAAAATATTGCCGTAACGCCGGGAGAGGTGGTCTACGAGAACGAATTGATGCAATTGATCCAGTATCGCCCAACTACCGAGCAGGTGTTCAAGACACCGCTATTGGTCGTGCCGCCCTGGATAAATAAGTACTACATTCTGGATCTGCGCCAGGACAATTCGATGATGAAGTGGCTGGTGGACCAGGGCCACACCGTCTTTTTGATCTCCTGGCGAAACCCGGGGGTCGAGCAGAGCGACATCACCTGGGCCGATTACATGCAGATGGGGCCGATCACCGCGATGGAGGCGATCGAACAAGCTTGCGGCGAGAAGTCAGTCAATCTGCTCAGTTATTGTGTGGGCGGCACGTTGACCGCTTCGACGGTGGCTTACCTGACTAGTACCCGGCGAGCACGCAAGGTGCGCTCGGTTACTTACATGGCCACATTGCTGGATTTTCGTGATCCCGGCGAGATCGGCGTGTTCCTCAACGAGACGGTGCTGCAGGGACTCGAACGCCAGATGGAAGCCGATGGCTACCTCGATGGTCGGGTAATGGCGTTCTCGTTCAACCTGCTACGTGAGAACGACCTGTTCTGGTCGTTCTACGTAAACAATTACCTCAAGGGGGAAACCCCGGCAGCTTTCGATCTGCTGTACTGGAATACCGACGGCACCAACCTGCCTGCGGCGACGCACGGCTGGTATCTGCGTAACATGTATCTTGAGAATCGACTGGTCGAGCCTGGAGGTATCGAGCTCGATGGCGTCAAGATAGATTTGCGCAAGATCTCTACGCCCAGCTACTTCATTTCCACTCGCGAAGACCATATCGCCAAATGGCAGTCCACCTATTACGGTACCCAGTTGCCCAAGGGGCCTGTGACCTTCGTACTGGGTGGTTCCGGCCACATTGCCGGTATCGTCAATCCACCGTCGCGCACCAAGTACGGTTACTGGACCAATGACGAGCTGCCCGATACGCACGAAGCGTGGCTGGAAGGCGCGACGCAGAACGAAGGCTCCTGGTGGCCGCACTGGCAGGCCTGGATGACTGACAATGGCTATGTCGATGCCGATAAGCAGGTGCCGGCACGTCAGCCCGGCGAGGGCGAGCTGAAGATCCTTGAGCCGGCCCCCGGGCGCTATGTCAAACAGACCATTCCCGAAGTCCTGGGGCTACTTGAGCGCTCTGCAGATCATGCCGAAACTGCGGCGGGAAGCGAGGCCGAGGTGGCCGAATCCCCTGGGCAGGAGCTCAGCCAGGAAAAACACTAAATTTCCTATGCCAGCCACCCGCACTTCGGTGCGGGTTTTTTTAGTTGCGTTCGATGGCTTGATCCAGCATTTCCATCATTGACCGCGCCGCATTGGAGAGCGTACGGCTCTTGTGCACCAAATAACCCAGCGGGCGCTCAATGGGCCGATGGTCGATGGGCAGCACATGGACCTCGCCATCGATCAGCGATTCCGGCAGCACGCTCCAGCCGAGGCCGATAGCGACCATCATTTTTAGCGTCTCCAGATAGTTCGTCGAGAGAGCTACATTCACCTTCAGGCCGTCACGGGCGAAGGTATCGACGACAATACCACGCGTAAACGTCAGGTGACCGGGCAGCACGGCATCGTAGTCTGACAAGGCCGATAGGGGCAGCGTGCCGTGACCGGCCAATGGATGATCCTTGCCGCAAACGAAGCGCAGGCGGTCGGTCCAGACCGGAACCACCAGCAGTTGCGGGTCGGGCACCGGGGCCAGGGTTACCACAGCGATTTCCAGCTCTCCATCCAGCACACCCTGGTACGCCTGCTCGGAATCCAGAAAGCGCATGTCCATACGCACCTCGGGGTGTGCCTGGGTATAGGCCTTGAGAATAGGCGGCAAGCGATGCAAGCCAATGTGATGGCTGGTTGCCATGGTCAGGCTGCCTCCGAAGCTTCCGGATAGGTTGGCCAGGGCGCGGCGGCTGTCGTCCACCATCACTAGGATCTCCCGGGCGCGCGGCAGCAGCACGCGGCCGGCTTCGGTCAGGCTGACCCGGCGACCGATGCGGTCGAACAGTCGAGCGCCGATCTGGTCTTCCAGAGTGGCGATACGTTTGCTGACGGCGGGCTGAGTCAGATAGAGCTGTTCCGCGGCTAGCGAGAACGAGCCGTGATCGGCGACGGCCAGAAAGGCTTGAAGGCTTTGTGTATCCATGTGGTTTTCCAAGATGTAGACAAAGTTATTATTCCATTTTGGAATCCAAAGGATAAAGAACATGAATTGATTTTATGCGAGGTGGCCCGTAGTCTCCTTCAAGTGACGGCGACCGAGAGCGCCGCAAATACCGGACATGACCGAGCTCAGCCGAGCACGCTGGAGGAAACCCATGGCAGGCCAGACGCTTTACGACAAGTTGTGGTCGCAACATTTGGTCAAGGAGCGCGACGACGGTAGCGCATTGATCTACATCGATCGGCAGCTGCTGCACGAAGTGACGTCACCTCAGGCCTTCGAGGGCCTGCGTCTGGCCGGACGCAAGCCATGGCGGCTGGATGCCAACCTGGCCACGCCTGATCACAACGTACCAACCACCGTGAAAGAACGGGCCGCCGGCAACGCCGGTATCATCGATCCGGTCTCGCTGATCCAGGTTCAGACCTTGGACGATAACTGCGAGTCCTTCGGCATCGAGGAATTCCGCATCAACGACGCCCGTCAGGGTATTGTCCATGTCGTAGGCCCTGAGCAGGGTGCGACCTTGCCGGGCATGACCGTGGTCTGCGGCGACTCGCACACCGCGACCCACGGTGCTTTTGCGGCACTGGCCCATGGCATCGGCACGTCCGAGGTCGAGCACGTGCTCGCCACTCAGTGTCTGATCGCCCAGAAGATGAAGAACATGCGCGTTCGCGTCGAGGGCAAGCTCGGCCTCGGCGTGACCGCCAAGGATATCGTCCTTGCCATCATCGGACGCATCGGCACTGCTGGCGGAACCGGCTATGCCATTGAGTTTGCAGGCAGTGCAATTCGCGACCTGTCGATGGAAGGGCGTATGACCATCTGCAACATGGCCATCGAGGCCGGGGCGCGGGTCGGTCTGGTGGGCGTCGATGACAATACCATTAATTACCTGCGCGAACGTCCGTATGCGCCGTCCGCAGATCATTGGGATGCGGCGGTCGATACGTGGCGCAGCCTGGTTTCCGACGACGATGCGGTGTTCGACAAGGAGGTGGTGCTCGACGCCGCCGAGATCGCACCGCAGGTCACCTGGGGCACCAGCCCCGAGATGGTCGCCTCGGTCGAGGATGTGGTGCCCGACCCGACCGTCATCGGCGACGACACTGTCAAGCGTGGGGTGACCCGGGCGCTGGAATACATGGGGCTGGCGCCCAACCAGAAGATCACTGACATACGGCTCGACAAGGTATTCATCGGCTCGTGCACTAACTCGCGCATCGAGGATCTGCGCGAGGCGGCCAAGGTGGCCAAGGGCAAGAAGGTGGCCGATTCTATCAAGTTGGCGATGGTGGTGCCGGGTTCTGGACTGGTCAAGCGTCAGGCCGAAGCCGAAGGGCTCGACAAGATTTTCCTTGAGGCTGGCTTCGAATGGCGCGAGCCGGGCTGCTCCATGTGTCTGGCGATGAACGCCGACAAGCTTGGTGCCGGCGAGCATTGTGCCTCGACTTCCAACCGCAACTTCGAAGGGCGACAGGGCTACGGTGGACGCACCCACCTGGTAAGCCCGGCCATGGCTGCTGCGGCGGCAATCGCCGGTCACTTCGTCGACGTGCGTCAGTTCGCCCAACAGCCCCAGGAGGCCTGAACCATGCAACAGTTTACCCAGCATCAGGGTCTGGTGGCGCCGCTTGATCGGGCTAACGTCGACACCGACCTGATCATCCCCAAGCAGTTCCTCAAGTCGATCAAGCGCACCGGCTTCGGGCCCAACCTGTTCGATGAGTTGCGTTATCTCGACGAGGGCTATCCGGGACAGGATGCCTCGAAGCGCCCTTTGAACCCCGATTTCGTACTCAATCAGCCTCGCTACCAAGGGGCCAGCGTGTTGCTGGCACGGCGCAATTTTGGCTGTGGCAGTTCGCGCGAGCATGCGCCTTGGGCGCTCGAGGATTTCGGTTTCCGAGTAGTCATCGCGCCCAGCTTTGCCGACATCTTCTACAACAATGCCTTCAAGAACGGCATTCTGCTGATTGCCTTGGACGAGGCGACGGTAGATCGCTTGTTCCAGGAGACCGAGGCCACCGAAGGCTATCGCCTGGAAGTCGATCTTGAAGCGCAGACGGTGACCACGCCCTCAGGTGAGGTGATCCGTTTCGATATCGATGGCTTCCGTAAGCATTGCCTGCTCAACGGTCTCGACGACATCGGCCTGACGTTGCAGGAAGAAGGCGCCATCCGCGAGTTCGAACAACGCCACCGCCAAACTCAGCCGTGGCTATTCCGCTAACTTCATAACCACAACGCTGGACGCAAACCAGGGATGCTTCTTCGAAGCCCGCGCAAGGACAGCGCTTCATTCAAAACGACCGGGCAGACAGACGTGGCCTGCCGGGTCCTGGCCAGAGTAAGCACATGAGCCGCAAAATTCTCGTTCTGCCGGGTGACGGTATCGGCCCGGAAATCACCGCCGAAGCGGTCAAGATCCTTAACGCCTGCCGCGATACCGGCCTGGGCATTACCCTTGAGGACGGGCTCGTGGGTGGCGCCGGTTACGAGGCTTTCGGCGAGCCTCTGCCGGCCGAGACATTGGACAAGGCCAAGGCCGCCGATGCCATCCTGCTCGGTGCCGTCGGTGGCCCGCAGTGGGACAAGCTGGAAGACATCAGCAAACGCCCCGAGAAAGGCTTGCTGGGACTGCGCAAGAATCTCAACCTCTTCGGCAATCTGCGCCCGGCACTGCTTTACCCGCAGCTGGCCGAGGCCTCCAGCCTCAAGCCGGACGTGGTATCGGGGCTCGATATCATGATCGTGCGCGAGCTGACCGGTGGCATCTACTTCGGCCAGCCGCGCGGTATCGAAGAGCGCGATGGTCAGCGCGTTGGCTTCAACACTTATGTCTATTCGGAGTCGGAAATCGAGCGTATCGGTCGCGTCGCCTTCGAGATGGCTAAGAAACGCAGTGGTCGGCTGTGCTCGGTCGACAAGGCCAATGTGCTCGAAGTCACAATGTTGTGGCGTGAGGTCATGGAGCGTCTGTCCGCCGACTATCCGGATGTCGAACTCTCGCACATGTACGTCGACAATGCTGCCATGCAACTGGTACGGGCTCCCAAGCAGTTCGACGTCATCGTCACCGGTAACATGTTCGGTGATATCCTGTCTGATGCTGCGGCCATGCTGACCGGATCGATCGGCATGCTGCCTTCGGCATCGCTTAATGAGAGTGGTCAGGGCATGTACGAGCCCTGCCATGGCAGTGCGCCGGATATTGCCGGAAAAGGGCTGGCGAATCCGCTGGCGACAATTCTTTCCGTGGCGATGATGCTGCGCTATACCCTCAACGAGAGCGCACTTGCCGAGCGCATCGAACGGGCAGTGGGTAGCGTGCTCGACGAGGGGCTGCGTACGGCCGATATCGCCTACGAAGGAACGCGCAAAGTAACTACTACCGAGATGGGTGACGCCGTGCTCGAGGCCTTCCGGGCACAGCGCTGAGCGCCGCGCCGTTGGCCTGGCGTCCAGGCTCGGTCTGATCGCGCCCGTGGCACCCGCGGACGCACACCGGCAGCAAGGCTGTCGGTGACACTTGGAATTCAGGAGGACTTCACATGTTGAAAGTCGGTTTTGTCGGTTGGCGTGGCATGGTGGGCTCGGTGCTCATGCACCGTATGCGCTCGGAGAATGACTTCGCCGGCATCGAGCCGGTGTTCTTCACCACCTCGCAGGTCGGCCAGCCGGGGCCAGACATCGGTGTGGACGTGCCCCCGCTCAAGGATGCCTACGACCAGAACGAACTCAAGTCGCTGGACGTGATCGTGACCTGCCAGGGCGGCGGCTACACCGATGAAGTGTACAAACCGCTGCGCGAGTCTGGCTGGAAGGGATACTGGCTGGATGCAGCCAGCACCTTGCGTATGGCCGACGAGGCGACCATTGTCCTCGATCCGGTCAACCGCCACGTGATCGATGCCCAACTGGCCAAGGGCGCCAGGACTTTCGTAGGCGGCAACTGTACGGTCAGCCTGATGCTGATGGGTCTGGGTGGGCTGTTCGAGGCCGACCTGGTGGAGTGGATGACGTCCATGACTTACCAGGCGGCTTCCGGCTCCGGCGCCAAGCACATGCGCGAACTGCTCACCCAGATGGGTACGCTACGCGACTCCGTTCAGCATGAACTGGACGATCCAGCCAGTGCCATTCTCGATATTGACCGCAAGGTATCCGAGTCGATGCGCGGCGACCGTTTCCCCGTCGAGAACTTCGGTGCGCCGCTGGCTGGTGGCCTACTGCCGTGGATCGACAAGCCCATGGATAATGGCCAGACCCGTGAGGAGTGGAAGGGCAGCGTCGAGACCAACAAGATTCTCGGCCACGGTGCCAACCCGATCCCCATCGATGGGCTCTGCGTGCGTATCGGGGCGATGCGCTCTCACAGCCAGGCCTTTACCATCAAGCTCAAGAAGGACGTACCGCTCGACGAAATCGAGGATCGCCTGGCCAAGCACAATGAGTGGGTCAAGGTGGTACCCAACGAGAAGGAGGCGACCCTGCGTGAGCTCACGCCAGCCGCCGTGTCAGGCACCATGAACGTGCCGGTGGGGCGCCTGCGCAAACTGGCCATGGGCGGCGAATATCTCACCGCCTTTACCGTTGGCGACCAGCTGTTGTGGGGCGCGGCCGAGCCGCTCAAGCGCATGCTGCAGATCCTGCGCGAAAAGTAATCGCTGCGCCGTTACCCATATCAAACGCCTCCCACTCGGGAGGCGTTTTTGTGAGAGCAAATAACGGGTATTCACAGGGCTTTTCGTTTAATGCTTTGGTACGGTTTTATGGTACTTATGTCGGCAAAGTTAATACGAACGCCGCTACGTGGCTACTGATGGCGGCGGGCATGTCAGGGGATAAGATGAGACGCACTGTATCGCTGGCCGTCCTGGCCACGTTGGCGACGGCGAGTCCTGGCTTGCATGCGCTGGGCCTGGCTGAACCCGAGGTAAGGTCCAGCTTGAGCGAGCCGCTGCAGGCTCGTATCGCGATATCCGATCTGGATGGCTTGGACCCCAGCCATCTTCGCGTACGGCTGGCTAATGCCGAGGCGTTCACTCAGGCTGGCTTGTCACGCAGTGCTCTGGCTGAAAGTGTGCAGATGTCTCTCTCTCGGCAAGAGGGGCAGCTGTCGGTCATGCTGAGTACCGACAAGCCGGTCCATGAACCCTATCTCGATCTGCTGCTGGCGCTGGAGTGGCCGAATGGCACGCATCGCCGTCAAGTTACGTTATTGCTCGATCCACCCGGCTATGCCACTACGGCAGCACTCATCGGCAACGGAACAACATCCTCCGAGCAAGTGCCACATATAGCCCAGTCAACCCCGCTGCCATCGGCCTCGCCGATGAGAAGTACAGAGCGCTTGCCTGCCGTTCCAGTTGGACAGGCCCATCGTATCGAGGTCAAGCCCGGTGATACCTTGGGGCGCATTGCTGAACGTGTCTCCCGACCGGCCGGTGTCAGTGTCGAGCAGATGATGATGGCACTGTTCCGCACCAATCAGACGGCATTTCCCGGTGGCAACATCAATAGCCTGCGCGCGGGCGCCGTACTTGAGGTCCCTGCACAGGAGCAACTGCTGGCCGATTCTGCCAGCAACGCACGCCAGCAGGTCATCCAGCAGAATCAGGTCTGGCAATCGGCGGGGCGTGACGATACGGCATCGACGGGGGCGGAGACGCCACGTCTTACGCTGCTTAGCGATGCCGAGTTGGCCGCTGAAGCTGTATCGGCCAGCAGCGAGGTTCGCGATTCAGGACTTCATCAGCCCGATGCGGCTGAGAATGCACAGGCTGAAGCCAGCGCCCCATTGCGTGACGAGGCGGCCCGTCTGGCAGCGCTGGAAGCCAACTGGCAGGCCAGCCGAGCAGCATTGGCGGAGGTACGTGACGAGCGTGACCGCCTGCAGAACGAGATTGCCTCGCTGCGCGAAGATATGGATGCACTCCGTGAGCAGCTCAGCCAGTCGGTAGTTGCCCCTCCGGCGAGAGTGGCTGAGGAACCTGTACAGCCGTTAGCCATTACCTCGCCAACAGCGTCGACTTCCTCGTCGGCGGCCCAGGCAACTGTTACTACGGCATCGTCTGGCGCGCAGGCCAAGACCGGCCTTTGGCAGAGCATCGTCGATCAGGCAACCTTGATCGGTGGGGGCGCCATTGCCCTGTTGTTGATGGTCTGGGTCATCATACGCCGGCGAAGCCAGCGCGAGCCCGATGAGGGTGGAGATTACAGCTTTCAGCAGCCCATGGGCGATAGTGGCGTGCCTGACTTCGTCGAAAAGGTCCCCGCGACAGTCCCCTTGAGTGTCGCCTCGCCATCTGAAAGCGCACCACAGGCCGAGACTATCAACGAGGCCGACATCTTCATCGCCTATGGACGCTACGAGCAGGCGTGTGAGCTGCTGGAGAAAAGCCTGGAAGGTGAGCCTGAGCGACATGATCTCCGGCTCAAGCTCCTGATCGCCTATACCGAGCTGGGCATGCGCGATGCCGCCAAGAAAGAGGCTGCGCATCTCATGGAGCATGCCGACAACGACTGCCGCTCGGAGGCTGTACAGCTCATGGCACGCTTTAAGGATAATGATGACCAGCTCACAGAGGAGAAGGGCACAACGACGTCATTTCTGGTCAGGGGGCGTCAGGGCGGTGGGAAAGATGGCGGTTCTGGAGGCTTCGGCGCGACAGCATCCGAAGACCTGTCGACACGGATTCTGGACGAAACGGTGCATATCGAGGACGCCGTGGACAATGTGTTCGCCGATGTCGAGCGGATCATAGATTATGAGCCGCCCAGCCTCGAGCCGGAGTATGAGCCGCGTCGTGATGAGTTGCAGCAGCCCAGCGTCGATTTTCCCGAATTTACAGAGCGCTCGTCTCTAGGAGGGTTCGATGATGCTGGCTGGGACATCGAAGAAGTGGCATTCGAGCCTCTGAATCTGGATAATGACCAGCCCGCTACCGACACCACGAAGATCAAGCCGGAGCGCTGAACGGGCAACGCCCCGTTAAGCCGCAGCCAAGCGCTGCAGCCAGTCAGCTTGGCGAAGGTGTCGGTCCATCGACTGCGACTGTGATTGAGCCGATGCCCCTGTTCGAGCACCTGGATGACACTTCCCGCCTTACCGGACGCCTGGCCATTGGCGTGGAATATGATGGCAGCGCCTACTGCGGGTGGCAGCGCCTCAAGCATGCCCCTTCAGTGCAGGCCTCGCTGGAAGCAGCGCTCGGTAAGGTGGCTGCTACCTCGGTGCGCGTCCTCTGCAGCGGCCGCACTGATACCGGTGTGCATGCTACGCGTCAGATCGCACATTTCGACGCGCCAGTTGCGCGTACCCAGAAAGCGTGGGTATTCGGTACCAACGCCAACTTGCCTCGCGATATCGCCGTACATTGGTTGGTGCCCGTCGCTGATGATTTTCACGCCCGGTTCAAGGCGCTGGCTCGGCGTTATCGCTACGTCATTCTCAATCAGCCCAGCCGCCCGGTACTGGAGCGCGCCAATGCTACCTGGTGCCGCGAGCCGCTCGATGCCGAGCGCATGCATATAGCGGCCCAGGCGCTGGTCGGCGAGCATGATTTCTCTAGCTTTCGTGCTGCCGGCTGCCAGTCCAGGACGCCGCGACGCCACCTGCACTTCATTACGGTCAACCGCTATGGCCCGCTAGTGGTCATCGACGTGCAGGCCAACGCTTTCCTGCATCACATGATTCGCAACATCGCCGGGGCCTTGGTCGCGGTGGGTAAGGGCGAGCAGGGCCCGGACTACATGGCACAGCTCCTCGCGCTGCGTGATCGCGCCCTGGCCAACGTCACCGCGCCGGGGTGTGGGTTGCATTTCGTCGACTCGCTCTATGATGAGCGATTTGGGTTGCCGCGTGAGCCGCTTGGCCCCAACCTGCTGGCCTTCCTGGGCGAATGGACGGGGGAGCGCCCCCTGCCCGATTGCCCCATGGTGCGCTATCGCCGTGGTCAGCCTGTGGTCGAGCAAGAGCAAGAGCAGGACAGTGGCGAAGACATGAACCCATCCGCCGTACAGCATGAGTTGCCATCGCCGTGTCAGGAGGCCCGCGCATGACCCCAACTTCCTCCTTTCGTACCCGAGTCAAGATTTGTGGCCTGACCCGTGCCGAGGATATCGACGCTGCGGTATCTGCCGGAGCCGATGCCCTGGGGTTTGTGATGTGGCCAGGCAGCCCACGGGTGCTCGACCTGGAACGCTTGGCAGCGCTGTCCGCTCGTGTGCCGGCCTTCGTCACGCGTGTTGGCCTGTTCGTCGATCAGGATCCAGCCTTCGTGCGTGCCTGCGAGGCTCACCTCGATGTGGTGCAGTTCCATGGCGATGAGACGCCTGCCGAGTGTGGGCGGGCGACGCGCCCTTGGGTGAAGGCCCTGCGCATGCGCGGCGACATCGATCTCGAGGCGGCGGCGAGCGATTATGCCGGTGCGAAGGGACTCTTGCTTGACGCCTACAAGCCGGGGGTGCCGGGAGGCACCGGAGAGACTTTCGACTGGTCGCGAATCCCCGCAAGCCTGACAAAACCTGTTATCCTCGCGGGAGGTCTCGACGCATCCAACGTCGGCGAGGCCATCCGCACGGTTCGTCCCTTTGCCGTCGACGTCTCGGGGGGGATCGAGCAGGCCAAGGGGATCAAGGACCCCGACAAGATTCATGCCTTCGTGCGCCAAGTATTCCTCGCTCAAGATTGAGCCCCAGTGACCCGATGAGGTGTCTTTCGTGACCAAGTTCAGCGACCTGACCCGCTTGCCCGACAGTCGCGGCCATTTCGGCCCCTACGGCGGCCGGTTCGTTTCGGAGACCCTGAGCTTCGCGCTGGAAGAGCTGGAGAAGACCTATCAAAGTCTTCGTGACGACCCGGACTTCCAGGCGGAATTCGATTATGACCTGGCCCATTACGTCGGCCGCCCGTCTCCGCTGTATCACGCTGAACGATGGTCCAGTCATCTCGGTGGCGCGCAGATATGGCTCAAGCGCGAAGACCTCAACCATACTGGCGCCCACAAGGTGAATAACACTATTGGCCAGGCTCTACTGGCCAAAAAAGGCGGCAAGCCGCGGGTCATCGCCGAGACCGGCGCCGGCCAGCACGGTGTCGCCACGGCCACGGTTGCAGCCCGACTGGGGTTGAAGTGCGACATTTACATGGGTGCCGAAGACGTTGAACGACAGAAGCTCAACGTCTATCGCATGCATCTGCTGGGGGCCAATGTCATCCCGGTGGAGTCCGGCTCGCGCACACTCAAGGATGCCATGAACGAAGCCCTGCGAGACTGGGTGACCAATGTTGATGACACCTTTTACATCATCGGCACCGTCGCCGGGCCGCATCCGTACCCGATGCTGGTTCGCGACTTTAACGCCGTGGTCGGCCGTGAGGCGCGGCGTCAGTCGCTGGAGCAGATCGGACGTCTGCCCGACGCATTGATCGCCTGCGTGGGCGGCGGCTCCAACGCCATGGGGCTGTTCTATCCCTTCGTCGAGGACGATGATGTTTTGATGTACGGCGTCGAGGCCGGCGGTGACGGCGTCGAGACCGGTCGCCATGCAGCGCCGCTGACCGCCAATGCGCCGCGCGGCGTGCTGCATGGAAACCGCACCTATCTGATGTCCGATGAGGGCGGACAGATCGCCGATACCCATTCCATCTCTGCTGGGCTCGATTACCCCGGTGTCGGGCCGGAGCACGCGCTATGGAAGGATGTCGGGCGTGTGCAGTATGTGGCCGCAAACGACGACAAGGTGCTTGAGGCATTCCGTGAGCTGACGCGTATGGAAGGCATCATGCCGGCGCTTGAGTCCGCGCATGCCCTGGCACATGCCAAGGTCCTGGCCCCGACCATGCGGCCGGACCAGCACATCGTCGTCAACCTTTCCGGTCGGGGCGACAAGGATATTCTGACCGTGGCCAAGATCGACGGCGTTAATTTCTGAGGTGGCAAGAATGAATCGCATTGACCAACGCTTCGCCGCCCTCAAGGAGCAGGGCCGTACCGCACTGATTCCCTACATCACGGCCGGCGACCCGTCTCCGGACTATACCGTGACTTACATGCATGCCCTGGTCGAAGCTGGCGCCGACATTATCGAGCTGGGCATTCCTTTTTCGGACCCCATGGCCGATGGGCCTGTGATCCAGAAGGCCTGTGAGCGAGCACTCAAGTACAACACCCGGCTGTCGCATATCTTTGGCATGGTGCGTGAGTTTCGTCGTCAGGATAGCGAGACCCCGGTGGTATTGATGGGGTATCTCAATCCCATCGAGCGCCTTGGCTACCAAGCCTTTGCCGAGCAGGCCGCGGAATCGGGCGTGGATGGCGTGCTCGTCGTCGACATGCCCCCAGAGGAGGCCGACGAAATCGCGCCGCTGTTCAAGGAGCATCGCCTGCAGTCGATCTTCCTTGTCGCCCCTACCACTTCCGAGGCGCGGGCCGCTACAATATGTGCCCATGGAGAAGGGTACCTGTACTACGTCTCGCTCAAGGGCGTGACTGGCGCGGCGACTCTGGACGTTGAAGCCGTCGATCGGCAGCTCGACGTGCTGCGCAAGCTGACCGGACTGCCGCTCTGTGTAGGCTTCGGTATTCGCGACGGCGCCTCGGCCGCTGCCGTCGGTAAGGTAGCCGATGGCGTTATCGTCGGCAGTGCGCTGGTATCGCGTATTGCGGAGGGTTGTGAACGGCCCGACAGTGTTGCCGAAGAACTCAAAGAGGTACTCGGCGAGATGCGTCAGGCGCTCGATGCCTGACGATGCTTGCCACCTAGAACATTCTCCCGAGGCGCGCCGCCTCGGAATTCCTGACAGCAGCAGAACGGAAATCCTCTGACCATGAGCTGGCTAGACAAGATCGTCCCGTCCATGGGCCGCACCCAGCGCCAGGATCGTCGTACCAGCATCCCCGACGGCCTGTGGCGCAAGTGTCCGAAATGCGACGCGGTGCTCTATCTTCCCGAGCTGGAAAAGCACCACAACGTTTGTCCCAAGTGCGACCATCACCTGCGGCTGACAGCGCGTAAGCGTCTCGACTGGTTTCTTGACTCCGAAGGACGCGAAGAGATCGCTGCCGAGCTGCAACCGGTCGACCGGCTCAAGTTCCGCGATACGAAGAAGTACAAGGATCGTCTGACCTCGGCCCAGAAAGAAACCGACGAGAATGATGCGTTGATCGCCATGCGCGGTACGCTAGATGGTATGCCCGTGGTGGCCGTGGCGTTCGAGTTCACGTTCATGGGCGGTTCCATGGGCGCCGTGGTTGGCGAGAAGTTCGTACGTGCTGCCAGTCTGGCCCTGGAGGAGGGCATTCCGCTGATCTGCTTCGCCGCCTCTGGAGGGGCGCGTATGCAGGAAGCGCTGTTCTCGCTGATGCAGATGGCCAAGACCTCGGCGGCACTAGAACGTTTGAAGCAGGCCGGCATCCCCTACATTTCGGTGCTTACCGATCCGGTTTTCGGCGGTGTCTCGGCATCGCTGGCGATGCTTGGGGATCTCAATGTCGCCGAGCCCAATGCGCTGATCGGTTTCGCGGGGCCGCGTGTCATCGAACAGACCGTGCGCGAGAAATTGCCCGAAGGCTTCCAGCGTAGTGAGTTCCTGCTAGAGCACGGTACCGTGGACATGATCGTTCACCGCAGCGAGATGCGCGAACGTGTGGGTGGCGTATTACGTAAGCTGACCCGCTGGGCACCGGAAGCCGCGCCGGATGCAAAGCCCGAGGCGTCGCCTGACGAAGTGACCGACGAGGTTGCTGTCGACGATGAGCTGCGCGATTACGAACAACGCTGAATGAGCGATGCATCCCTCAAAGATTGGCTGACGCGGCTCGAGCGCCAGCACCCCGTAAGCATCGACCTCGGTCTGGAGCGTGTGGCCGAGGTCGCGTGCCGTATGGGCCTGCTCGATTCGCCGATCGCCAAACGGATAATTACCGTGGCTGGCACCAATGGCAAGGGGTCGACGGTGGCCATGCTCGAGTCGCTGGGGCGTGCCCACGGGCTAAGCACGGCAACTTATACGTCCCCCCATCTACTGCGCTACAACGAGCGGCTGCGCCTTGATGGCGTCGAGGCCGAGGATCGTCTTCTAGTGGATGGGTTCGAGCGTGTCGAAGCGGCGCGCCTCGCCCCTGAGCCGGTCAGCCTGACTTACTTTGAGGCCGGGACTTTGGCGGCTTTCTGGGCCATTGCCCAACGGCGTCCTGAACTGGCCATTCTCGAGGTGGGGCTCGGCGGACGGCTCGATGCTGTTAATGTCATCGATCCCGATGTGGCGGTGATTACCACCATTGCCCAGGATCATGCAGCGTTCCTTGGAACAGATCTCGAACAGATTGGTCGAGAGAAGGCCGGTATCATGCGCCGCATGCGCCCGGTGGTGCTGGGTAGTGAGCGGTTGCCGTCCAGCGTGCGGCAGGTGGCGCTGGCCGTGGGTGCCGGCATACACGGACTGGGTGAGGATTTCCGTCACAGCGACGAAACGGGAGTGGAGGGCAGTTGGGCCTGGGAGGGTAGAGATGGGCATGGCAATCCTACGACCCTAATGCGACTGCCCGACCCGCAACTGCCACGCGACAATGCGGCCAGCGCCCTGCAGGCCCTTTACCTGGCTGATGTAACACTCGATAACGAGGCCTGTCGGCGAGGCTTCGCCGACGTGCAATTGCCTGGGCGAATGCAGTGGCTGGGGAAGTGGTGTCTGGATGTTGCGCATAATCCTCATGCCGCCCATTACCTGGCCTCGCGTCTCGCTCAGCGTGTACCCCCGGCACGCCGCATCGGCTTGCTTGGCATGTTGGGCGACAAGGACGCTACCGGTGTCGTGGCGGCACTGTCACCCCAGGTAGATGGCTGGGTCGCTGTCAGTCTCGAGGGCGAGAGGGCACGTAGCGCATCCGAGTTGGCCGTCTTGCTCGAAAGCCATGGCCAGGCGGTACTGCATCAGGCACCGTCTCCGGCGGCCGGCGCCGAGTGGCTGATGCAGGTGCTTGACGAAGAAGACGAAGCCTTGGTCTGTGGTTCCTTCTTTACGGTCGCCGGGGTTCTTGAGTGGTTCAGTATGCGTAGGGTGGATGCAGCGCACGAACCGGCATCCACCGCGAGGAGGAAGACATGAAATACGGAATGCGCGAACGTATCAGTGGGGCGGTAATCCTCGTCGCGTTGGGCGTCATCTTTATTCCCATGTTGTTTGACGAGCCGCCGTCGCGTGAGGAACAACCCGAGCCGGTGCTGACCATTCAACAGCCGATCGAGGTCGAGCGTGTGCCTGTGGCCGAGCCGGAACGACCGTCGAGCCTGGGTCAGATACAGATGCCCAGCACCTCGAATAACGAGACACAGCAGGCGAATACCCAACCCAAGCCGACCCCGCCTCCGCCAGCAGCGCCCGACGCCGAGCCTGCTGCACCGGCAAAGCCCACAGAGCAGCCAGTGGCCAATCCTTCCACGCGCTCCGATCCGATCGCCGACCTGGCGCGGCAGTCCGAGCAGCGCCAGGGTGAGTCAGAGACCCAAGCGTCGTCCGATACCGCCAGTAGCGGAGAATGGGCGGTTCAGGTCGGCAGTTTTGGGGAGCCCGATAACGCCCAGCGGCTGGAGTCCAAGCTCGATGAGCAGGGCTTCAATGCCTTCCGTCAGCCACGCAGCAACAATCTGACCACTGTTTATGTCGGTCCGTTTGCCAGTTCGGAAGCCGGCGAACAGGCGCGTACGGAACTCAAGGAGAAGGCCAATATCCAAGGGTTGCTCGTGCGCATGAAGGAGGACGAATGACGCTGACCTGGCTGGACTGGGCGTTTCTGGCAGTCCTGGCCATGTCGATGATGGCAGGCTTCATGCGGGGCTTGGTGCGCGAGGCGCTGGGCCTGGGCGCCTGGATCGTGGCGCTGCTGGCATCGCGGGTCTTCGCCCAGCCGATGGCGGACATGCTCGAGGGTTACATCGAGCATCCTGATATCAGGCTGGTTCTGGCCTTTATCTTGGTGATCTTCGTTGTCGTCATGCTGTGCGGCATCGTGATTCGGATGATGCATGCCGCCATCGAGTGGGTGGGCATGGGCTTCTTCAACCGGCTCGCCGGGGCCGGTTTCGGCATACTCCGCGGTGGCGCCATTCTGGTTCTGGCTACGGTGATCATCACGTTAACCCCACTCGTACACCTGCAAGCTTGGCAACAGGCGCAACTACGTCCGAGTTTTGAAGGCCTGCGCGAATGGACGCTCAGTCAAATTGCCGATTGGGAACAACGTGATCCCGAAACGGCAGAGAAGCTACGTTCACTCTCCCTGCCAGTCGAAATTCCCGTCGAAGGCGGGAAAAGCAGTACCCCCTGAGTTATTCAATGCATCGAGCCAGTCTTGGTGCCAGTACCATCGCAAGCGAGGTAAGGCGTAATGTGCGGTATCGTAGGTCTCATGGCCAATCAGCCGGTCAACCAGGCGCTCTATGATGCGCTGACGGTGCTTCAGCATCGGGGGCAGGATGCCGCCGGTATGATGACCTGGCACGAGGGACGCTTCCTGCTGCGCAAGAGCAACGGACTGGTGCGCGATGTGTTCCATACGCGCCACATGACGCGCCTGAAGGGCAACCTGGGCATTGGACATGTGCGCTATCCCACGGCGGGTTCGTCCAGCGAGGCTGAATCGCAGCCGTTCTATGTCAATTCACCCTATGGGCTTGCCCTGGCCCATAACGGCAACCTGACGAACTCCGACCAGCTGAAGCAGGAGCTGTATTCCAGTGACCTGAGACACATCAATACGCGTTCGGATTCCGAGGTGCTGCTCAATGTCTTCGCCCACGAACTGGGTAAGCAGGGGCATCACCTGACCCCCGAGGACATTTTCGATGCCGTACGTCGCGTGCATCGACGCTGCCGGGGTGGTTATGCCGCCGTGGTCATGATCAATGGCTTCGGTATGGTCGCATTCCGCGATCCCCACGGTATTCGTCCGGTGGTTTTCGGTACGCGCGATACCGAAGAAGGCCAGGATGTGATGATCGCCTCCGAGTCGGTCGCATTGGACGTCGGTGGCTTTGAACTGACTCGAGATCTAGCGCCGGGCGAGGCGATCTTCGTCGACATGCGCGGCGAGATCCATACCCAGCAATGTGCCGATCGGCCGGTACTGGCGCCCTGCATCTTCGAGCATGTTTACCTGGCGCGCCCGGACTCCCTTCTGGATGGTGCTTATGTCTACGGCACCCGTATGCAGATGGGCCGCAAGCTTGGCGACCGTATACTGCGCGAATGGCCCGAACATGACATCGACGTGGTTATTCCCATCCCGGATACCTCGCGGACTTCGGCGCTGGAGCTGGCCCAGCATCTTGGCGTGACCTTCCGGGAAGGGTTCATGAAGAACCGCTATATCGGTCGCACGTTCATCATGCCCGGACAGACCCAGCGCAAGAAGTCGGTGCGCCAAAAGCTCAATGCCATCGACATCGAGTTTGCCGGCAAGAACGTGCTGCTGGTCGACGACTCCATCGTACGCGGTACCACCTGCAAGCAGATCATCCAGATGGCTCGCGAGGCCGGGGCCAACAAGGTCTATTTTGCCTCCGCCGCGCCGCCAGTTCGTTACCCGAATGTCTATGGTATCGATATGCCGGTCGCCAAGGAGCTGATCGCGCACGGGCGCAGCGAAGCCGAAGTCGGCGAGTTGATCGGCGCTGATCGGATCTTTTATCAGGATCTGGAAGACCTCAAGGCCGCCTGCCGCGAAGTCAATCCGAAGCTCGAGCGCTTCGATTGCTCGGTATTCGATGGCGAGTACATTACCGGCGACATCGATGACAATTACCTCAACGCGCTCGAGGCAGCGCGCAGCGATGCGGTCAAGGATACTGCCAACACGGCGCATTCCGTGGTCGACCTGCATAACGATGTCGAGGATTATGACTAGGTAACATCGGTGGTCCGTCATGACGGACCACCGTTCTGTTAGGGAGCGAGGCATGCAGCACGACGACTTTTCCGCAGACCCGCTCGCCGGGCTGGCATTGGATACGCTGGCCGTCCGCGCCGGCCATGAGCGAACCGCCGAGCAGGAACACGGCGAACCCATCTTCACCACGTCAAGTTTCGTCTACGGCAGCGCCGCCGAGGCAGCACGCAAGTTCGGTGGCGAAGAACCGGGCAATATCTATTCCCGTTTCACTAACCCCACCGTGCGCATTTTCGAAAAGCGTCTGGCAGCGTTGGAAGGTGGTGAGCGCTGCGTGGCGACAAGCTCGGGCATGGCCGCCATTCTGTCCACGGCATTGGCCCTGTTGGAAGCCGGCGACGAGATCGTTGCTTCGCGCTCGTTGTTCGGCTCGACGGTCAGCCTGTTCAGCAAGTATCTGGGCAAGTTCGGCATTACCACGCGCTATGTGGAGCTGGGTAACCTAGGTGCTTGGGAAGCGGCCATGACCCCGAAGACCAAGCTATTATTTGCCGAGACGCCATCCAACCCGTTGTCCGAAGTGGTGGATATTGAGCAGTTAGCAGCCCTTGCCAAGCGCCACGGTGCTTGGCTGGCCATAGACAACTGCTTCTTGACGCCGGCCTTGCAGCGTCCGCTGGATCTAGGCGCTGATCTGGTCATCCACTCGGCGACCAAATATCTCGATGGACAAGGTCGGGCCATCGGTGGTGCCGTGGTCGGGCGCGACAAGGAGCTTGAGGAGCTGTTCGGTGTGGTGCGCACCTGTGGCCCCTGCATGAGTCCGTTCAATGCCTGGGTATTCCTCAAGGGCCTTGAGACGTTGGGGATTCGCATGAAGGCGCACTGCGAAAACGCCCTTCAATTGGCGCAGTGGCTGGAGGCGCACCCGGCAGTGGAGCGCGTCCACTACAGTGGTCTCGAAAGCCATCCTCAGCATGCCTTGGCCAAGCGCCAGCAGCGGGGGTTCGGTGCGGTGCTGGGTATCGAGGTCAAAGGCGGTCGAGAAGGCGCCTGGTCGGTCATCGATGCCACTCGGCTGTTGTCCATCACCGGCAACCTGGGCGACGTCAAGACTACGATCACTCATCCAGGGACGACGACCCACGGGCGTCTCAACGACGAGCAGAAAGCCGCCGCCGGAATTCGCGAGGGACTGATACGCGTGGCGGTGGGCCTGGAGGATATTGACGATCTCAAGGCAGACTTGGCCCGCGGGCTCGACCGGCTTTGAGCGCACCGGGACGACTGGAACGAGTCTTCTGTATCGAAAGGGCGTGAAGCATTGGGCAATCACTTTGCCTTCGATTGAATCATTTCAGTAAAGAATGTATTTCTCGTTTGCAGGATGCGCTGCACCCGCTGTGTCTTTATGCTGGCGCCATTCCATCGTGGTGATTCGACAAGGCACCACGGTAATGTCGGACAAGGAGAGCGGACATGTGGCGCAACTCGACCCGTGGGTGGGGACTGACCAGCATCGCCATACACTGGTTGAGTGCTGGCACGGTCATCGGGTTGTTCGCGCTGGGCTGGTGGATGACCGGACTCGATTATTATGATGCCTGGTATCAGCGGGCCCCGTGGTGGCACAAGTCCGTGGGTATATTACTGCTGGGGCTGACCATTTTCAGAGTCGTGTGGCGTCTCGTTCAGCCCACGCCCGAATTGAACGGAACACGCATCGAACGCGTGGCCGCCTACCTGGGCCATATTCTTATCTACCTCGTGCTTTTCGTCGTTCTGATTAGTGGTTATATGATTTCCACGGCAGAAGGGCGGGGGGTCGAAGTTTTCGGCTGGTTCAGCGTTCCTGCGCTGGTTTCCGGCTTGCCCGATCAAGCAACGGTGGCTGGCGAGATTCACTGGTATGCCGCATGGGCCCTGATCATTTTGGCGGTCGGCCATGTGCTGGCCTCCTTCAAGCACATGCTGGTCGATCGAAACGACGTCATGCGCCGGATGGTCGATCCTCGTTTGTCCGACGATCGGTTCAAACAAGACAACACTCGGCGTCGCGACGCCGATGCCCGCTTTGCAACCCGAGAAAGGAGTCCATGATGTTCAAGAAGACCGCTATTGCTGCTGCCCTGAGCGCATCCGCCATGGTATCGCTGTCCCAGGCGCAGGCTGCCGAATATGTCATCGATACCGAGGGTCAGCACGCCTTCATCCAGTTCAAGATCAGCCATCTGGGCTATTCGTACATCCTGGGTGACTTCGAGGAGTTCACGGGTAGCTTCAATTACGATCCCGAGAACGTAGCCGATTCCAGTGCCAACCTCACCGTCGACGTCTCCAGCCTGAACACCAACCATGCCGAGCGTGACAAGCATATTCTCAGCGGCGATTTCCTCGATGCCTCCCAGTATCCCGAGGCGACCTTCGAGTCCACTGGCTTCGAATCTACCGGTGACGGTCAAGGCAAACTGACCGGTGACCTCACCTTGCACGGTGTCACCAACGAGATCACCATGGATGTGACCCATATCGGCGGTGGTGAAGATCCCTGGGGTAATTACCGCCAAGGCTTCGAGGGCTCCACCATGCTTGATCTGTCGAATTACGACATCGATATGAGCAAGTTCCCGCCGGTCATGCATGAGCTCGAACTGTACGTAGTATTCGAAGGCATCCGTCAGTAAGCCTGCCGAGTACGTAACGAGGCGCCCTTCGGGGCGCCTTTTTCGTTGAAGGCGGGGCTGGCCCTTATGCTGGGCGGTACTGCTTCATGAAACGGTGATCAAGGCGGCGCTTGGCGATCAGGGCCAGGCGGCCTGCCCACCAGAAGCGACCCCGCATGGCCAGACCGCGGCCGTCGCCCAAGTTGAGAATCGACAGTGCATGGTGCTGGGGCTGGAATGGCTCGAGCGGTGCATCCTGCAGGCGTGCCAACAAGTTATTGAGCAGCACCGGGGCTTGGCGTACACCAAAGACACCCAGTTTGGGATAGGGCGATTTCTTTAGCCAGGCACAATCGCCCACGGCAAAAACCCGGTCATCGTACGGAGTGTGCAGCTCAGGGGTAATTGCCAGACCATGGTGTGGGTGATGCTCGAGGCCCAACTCACCGATTAGTGTTGGCGCGGACAGGCCGGTAGCGACGATGACTTGGTCGACAGGCAAGTGCGTTCCGTCATCGAGCCGAAGCTTGCCTTGTCGGTAGGCCAGCGCGTTGACAGGAAGCTCCAGCTTTAGACCGCGACGTATCAAGCGCCTCGTTATCCAGCGACTGGCGCCCAGCGGTGCTTGGGGCAGTACTCGCCTGTCGGCGCTGACAAGGCTGATATCGAATGTCCGGCCGTAGCGTTCGCTGAGCCCGAGCAGGTTGCAGGCCAGTTCGACCCCAGTGGGGCCGCCGCCGAGTATGGCCAGTCGAGGTAAGGACGCAGAGTCGGCGAGGTAGGACTCCAGCCGCTGCCTCAGTTGCCACAGTGTCTCGATAGGCTTTGCCTGCCAGACGCCCGAGGCCTCTTCGAGCCCCGCAATCGGCGGCATGTCCACGCGGCTACCCAGGTTGAGCGATACCAGATCGTAGGGCAGCCGTTCGCCGCTAGCCAGTTGCAGGTATTGCTCGACACGGTCGATGGCAATGACTCGGTCCTTCACGAAGCGTCCACCTGCGCCTTCGATCAAAGGCTGGGGATCAAGGCGGTCTTCTCTGTCAGGATAATCCCCTCCCAGCATGCCGGTGGCCATGCCGGAGTACCAAAAGTCGCCTGGCGAGATTAGGGTGACATTGGCGCCTGCCTCTTTCAGAACGTCGGCATTGGCGGCGACATGCAGGTGACTATGGCCGGCGCCGACCAGTACGAGATTGACGATATAGGCCATCCTTACGGTTACGTTGACAGCGGTTCGATAGTCTAGCATGGGGCTGACTTCTCGCGACCGACCTCTCGCGTCTGTCGCGACTATGCTGAAACGATATGGGCCAAGGTGCTTGCCGACCCGAAGAGCGGAGACTCCGGCCGGAGGGGCGGCACGCCTACAGCAAGCAACTCAAGGAGCTTTGAACATGGCGCGTACCGATATTTTGCCGAGTTTGGGATTGGGAACCTTTCGCCTGAAGGGCCAGGAGGCGTTCGACTCGGTAACGTCGGCGCTGAAACTGGGCTATCGTCTCATCGATACTGCCCAGATGTATGGCAACGAAGAAGACGTAGGAAGAGCCATTCGCGAGAGCGGTATTCCGCGCGATGAAATATTCATCACTACCAAGGTGTGGTGGGACCGCCTACGGCACGATGACCTGATTGCCTCGCTCGAGGAGAGCAATCGCAAGCTCGGCGTCGAGCAGGTCGATCTGGCCTTGATTCATTGGCCTTCGCCTAATGACGAGGTACCCATTGCGGAGTATATCGGGGCCTTGAACGAGGCGAGGGGCAGGGGACTGGCCACGCGTATCGGGGTATCGAACTTCACTGTCGCACAGATCGATGAGGCGTTGGCAGCCCCTGGAGGCGACCAGATCGTGACCAATCAAGTCGAGGTGCACCCTTTTCTGGCCAATCGCCGTGTCGTGGATCACTGCCAGAGGCAAGGGATGGTAGTGACAGGCTACATGCCACTGGCCGTTGGGAAGGTCATGGACGAGCCCGTTCTCAAGGAGATCGCCGCCGATCATGATGCTACGCCGGCCCAGGTCGCGCTGGCCTGGGTGGCGTCGCGTGATATCGTGGTCATTCCCTCTTCCACCAAGCCGAGTCACCAGGAAGCCAACCTCAAGGCGCTAAACATCGAACTGAGTGCCGACGAGATCCAGCGTATTGACAAGCTCGACGCTGGCGAACGGATCGCCAACCCCGATTTTGCGCCGGAATGGGATGCCTAGACGGCCAACCAGCATCAGAACTTGCGAGGCTGCTCGTTATTGGGCGGCCTCGCTGGGGCTATCAGTCGAAGATGGGGTTGAGTATCGCCTGTGGAAAATGGCGGCGCAGCATGCGGTTCTGAAAGCCATCGGTGAAGCAGCTGTTTATGATCACGATGAAACGTTCGAAGGGGACCCCGGGCGTAGCAGGGCTCAACGTATCGGCACCGTGGAATACCTTGTCGTCACGCAGATGCAGAATCTCGCCGGGTGACATCTCGCAAGCGGCGAGCGGCTGGGTGCCTTGCTTGTCTCGATAAACATGGTTCGTTCCGCCACTGATATTCTCGCGGTTCAGCACCAGGATGCTCAGATATTTGCAGCCATCGGCATGGATGCCCTGGCCCTGCAGCGGGTCCTGGGCGGCCCAGCCTCGGATGCCGCTGATCTGAACGAGAATCGGTTCCCGCGTGCCGATCCCCCACAGGTGTGCCCAGGCACGGACGAAAGCCTTGAAATCGCTGCGTTCGACAAGGGTCGATTCCAGCGGTGAATACCAGCGTAGTTTGTCGGCCATGCTCTGCGCGTCGTTGAAGCGACCTCCCTGCGCCATGGGACACGTGCCGAGGGGTTCGACATGACCCGTGTCGTTAAGATGTAACCAGCTCATGCGCTTCCAGCGTGCATTGACATAGGGGTCGCGGGGAACCCGAGGAAGAAACGCTCTCCAGGCCGCAATATCGATGCGATCACCGATATGGGTCCGGCTCCAATGTTGTTGTTGGATATCGTCCCTGACACCGGAATTCCAATACCCCCGGTTAACGTCGAAGATAGGTTTTGCCGTTACTGCCAAGTTGTCGAGCGCCATGTTGTGATCCTCGTCCTGCGGTATCTTTCCGGGTACCGCTTGGGTTTGCAGACGTGGTATAGATGAAGGTTTATTGATATATGAAACAATCAGGCGTCATGATTATTCATGGCGTTATTTTTATTCATGGCGAATAAGGAAATCTTGCTCATTTGCCTAGCGCCTCGATCAAGGTCGTCTCTCGTGCTGTGAGTTGAAAGGCACAGGAAATGGGTAAGGCAACCTGGCGAGAAACAATCAGGCGTTGGACTGACCAGGGGTGCAGCGTATGGATGACTCGGATGGTGCAGGCTTCAGGTATAGCATACGAAAAGCTGGCTGGCGCCATGCTCGACGTGCTGAGGAGTCCTGTAACAAGACTGCCAGGCAGGGCCAGCGCATGAGGAAAGGACGTCACTTCGGGCAGTCTCCGTGGTTGACGCTGGGTTTGCTTGGCGTGGCGCTGTTGTGCCTGGGCCTGTTGCTGTGGCCAGGTGTTGGTGTCGCCTGGGCGCGTGAACTGGCGCTCGTCGCTTCGCTGGCTATCCTGGCTGTCGCGTATCGACTGGCACGAAATACCGACTTGGCTGCAATTCAGGACCTCCGCCAAGCTCAGCAACGCTACAGCGAGAGCGAGCAGCGCTTTCGCTATCTTCTCGAGAGCCTGCCCAAGGTTGCCGTGCAGGGTTACGATAGCCAGCGTAAGGTCATCTATTGGAACGAGGCCAGTGCGCGCCTTTACGGTTACCGCAGCGATGAGGCGATCGGCCGGCATCTCGAAGATCTGCTCATCCCGGCAGCGATGCGTAATGAAATGATTGCCGCACATCTTGCCTGGGTAGAGCAGGGCCTGGAGATTGAGGCCGGCGAGCTTGAATTGCTCCACAAGTCAGGGGCGACGGTGAGCGTCTTCTCGCACCATGTCATGCTTGGCGAGCACACCGATAACCCGCTGATGTTCTGCGTCGATGTTGATCTGTCCGAGGAAAAGCAGGCACGACGCGACCTGGAGTTTCTGACGCGCTTCGATGCGCTGACCCATTTGCCAAACCGACAGCATTTCGAAGCCGAACTGAGCGAGTGCCTGACCGCAAGCAGGTACCATGGTGAGCATGTGGCACTGGTGTTCATCGATATCGATCGTTTCGCTGAAATCAACGATGCGCAAGGCTTCGACAAGGGGGATGCCCTACTGCGGATGATGGCACGTCGCCTCCAGCATCGTCAGCACAATGCCGCCTTGGTGTCCCGCTTTGGCAGCGACGAGTTTGTCATGGCCTTCCCTCGCCTGGGCCTGGACAGCGATGCCCTGGTACGGGTGGAACAGCTGTTAAAAGATGTGCAATACCCTTTTGTCCTCGAGGGGCAGGAAGTACATGTGACGGCCAGCGTTGGGGTGAGTCTGTTTCCAGGCAACGGGCGGACGGCGCACGAGTTGATCCGCAATGCGGAAGTGGCCAAGAACCGCGCCAAGCAGAACGGACGCAATGGCTATTGCTTCTTCAGTCAGCAGTTGCACGACGATCTGCTGCGGCGCCACCGGCTGGCCGAGCGTCTGCGCGGTGCGCTCCGCAATGATGAGTTTGTTCTGCATTATCAACCTCAGGTGGCGGCTCACAACGCTCGAATCGAGAGCTTCGAAGCCCTGCTGCGCTGGTATCCCAGTCAGGGAGACCCGATCTCACCGGCCGAATTCATTCCAGTCGCCGAGCAATCGAATCTTATCCATCGGCTGGGCGACTGGGTCATTCACGAAGTATGCCGGCAGCAGGCCGAATGGAGAGACCGCGGGTTGGGTGGGCGACGCATCGACATCAACCTGTCAGGTAAGCAGATCACCCAGCTGGGCGTCTTCAGGCACATTGAGGAGTGCATGATGGAGCATGACCTGACGACCCGGGACATTGGCATTGAACTTACCGAGAACGTCCTCATTCAGGCTGATTCCAAAGTGCTCGAGCACCTGCGCCGGCTGTACCATGAGGGAATGAAAATTGCTATCGACGACTTCGGTACCGGCTACTCCTCCTTGAGCTATCTGAAGACTTTTCCGATCACGTCGATAAAAATCGATAGTACTTTCGTGCGCGATGCCCCCACGGATCCCAGTGACCGGGCGATCATGGAGGCCACCGTCTTCATTGGCCACCGATTGGGGCTGGAAGTCGTTGCCGAGGGCGTGGAGAACCGGGCGCAGCTCGAGCTGGTCAGGGAGATAGGCTGCGACCTGGTACAGGGCTACCATTTCTTCAAGCCTATGGCAGCAGACGAGGTTGCTGGCCTGCTCAGGAGCCATGTGGATGCCGGCAGGTAGTCGGCGAGCTTACGGTACATCAGCGTAGCGTCTAACGGCATGGCCCAGGCCCGACGCGCTGCAAAGCGACCTGTTCAGCCGTCAGGCGCGGCAGGGTGGTCACGATTCATCTCGAGCCTGACCAGGTAGGAAGCTATAGAGGGCCGGGCCCAACGTTCCTCCCACAACGCGTTAAGTATTCGGTATCCTTGCCGGTTTGATCCCCTATCCTGTGCCATGCAGTAAGACGAACCGGTCTTGGAGATAGCTTGAACGCATCCCGCTCATCCCTGAAGCGCCAGCTCTGGCAACAGACCTGGCCAATGGCGCTTGGCGTGCTTTCCCTACTGGGATTTCAGCTCGTCGATAGCGCCTTTATTGCCCGGCTGGGTACCGCCCCTCTGGCGGCTCAATCGTTTACCTTTCCAATGTCTTTTTTGATCATCGGCGTGCAGGTCGGCATCGGTATTGCCATCGCTGCGCTGATCGCCCGCGCGTTGGGAGCGGGAGAGGAGGCAAGGGCGCGTCGCCTGGGCAGCCTGGTGATGATTGGTGGGAGCTTGCTGATTGCCGGGCTGTGTATCGCTCTATGGCTATGGCAAACGCCCATCTTTCGCCAATTGGGTGCGGACGATGCCATCCTGCCGCTGATTCGCCGCTACTGGGGTCCCCAGTTGTTGGCCTCGTGGGTCGGGGCCGTACTCTATTTTGGCTACAGTCTGTTCAGGGCGCATGGCGATACCCGCCTACCGGGCAAGATGATGGTACTGACCAGCTTGATCAACTTGGCGCTCGATCCGCTGTTGATCTTTGGCATCGGCGACTGGGCAGGGCTGGGCCTGCCCGGAGCTGCCTGGGCCACTACGCTGGCGTTTGCGACAGGGTTGGGAGTCCTGGCCTGGCGCCTGCGGCAGACCGACTGGTTGTCGACGCAAGGCTTGATCGAAGAGGCTCGGACCTCGACCCGGCCCTTCATGGGCATTGCGGGGCCGGCCATGATCAGCCAATTGATGCCTCCGCTGGCCGCCATGCTGGCCACGGCTATTGTTGCCGACCTGGGAGAAACTGCCGTGGCCGCCTGGGGATTGGCCAGCAGGCTTGAGACTGTCTCTTTAATGGTGGTGCTGGCACTGACCATGTCGTTACCGCCGTGGCTGGCACGTTGTTATGGCGGCGGCGACTGGAGACAAATTCGCCGTCTCATGACCTTGGCGATGAAGGTGGTGGTCGTTTGGCAGTTGGGGCTCGGCGTGGCGCTGGCACTATTGGCGCCGTGGATTGCCAGCTTGCTGGCAGGCAATCCTGACGTACGCACCGAACTGGCAGTCCTGATTCGCGGATTACTGCCCAGCTATGCCCTGCTGGGCATTTGCATGCTCGTGGTTTCCGCCTCCAATGCCCTGGGATGGCCGTTGCGTGCCATGGTCATGTCCTGTGTGCGGCTGTTCGCTTGTTACCTCCCGTGTTTGTGGCTGGGAGCGCAATGGGGTGGTGTTCCCGGTATCGCCATCGGCGCGGCAATTGGTAATGCTCTGGCGGGCATCGTGGCTTGGGGGGGGTATCGTCGCTCCATAGGGAATGCAGGAAGGGTAGAGAAATCCTCTGAAAAACCAATCATGCGTATATAAATATTTTGATTATGGCATTAATTAAAGGTTATCTATTATATATATCGAATGATTTTAGAGTAATTATCTAGCAGGACGCGTTTAGACTCGTTTCCCATTGGTGACCAACACCAGACTCGAACGACCAACAGCAATAAATCGCCGAGGGAGACGACAATGAAAATTTTGGTATTGGGAAGTGGCGTTGTGGGCGTAGCCAGCGCCTACTATCTGGCCCGGCAGGGCCATGAGGTTACGGTAGTGGATCGCCAGCCATCGCCAGCGATGGAAACCAGCTACGGCAATGCTGGCCAAGTCTCCTTTGGCTTCTCGTCGCCTTGGGCAGCGCCAGGTATCCCTCAGAAGGCGGTGAAATGGATGTTTCAGGAGCATGCGCCGCTCAAGATCCAACCGCGCCTGGATCCGACGATGGCGCGCTTCATGATGCAGATGTTCAACAATTGCACTGCCGAGCGTTACGCTATCAATAAAGAGCGCATGGTTCGGGTTGCCGAGTACAGCCGTGCCTGTATCAACGCTCTACGCGACGAGACCGGTATCCGCTACGAGGATCGGCAGCGCGGCCTGCTACAGCTTTTCCGCTACGACAGCCAAGTCGAGGCTGTGGGAAAGGACATGAAGGTACTCGAACAGTGCGGCGTACGTCACCACCTGCTTAACACTGACGAGATCCAGCAGGTCGAGCCGGCGTTGGCGCGTGTGCCAGGCAAGTTTGTCGGCGGGCTGCATCTCCCCGATGACCAGACTGGCGACTGCCACCTATTCACCAATCGCCTGGCTGATTACTGTCGCGAGCAGTTGGGTGTCGAGTTCCGTTTCAATACCGCCATTCAGCGTATTCGTCGCCAGGGTGATCGCATCGAAGGGGTAATGACCTCGGCCGGAGAAATGACCGCCGACGCTTATGTGGTCTGTCTGGGCAGCTATTCACCTTCCCTGGTCAAGGATCTCGACCTGCATCTGCCGATCTACCCGGTTAAGGGCTACAGCTTGACGGTTCCAGTGATCGATGACGGTGGGGCGCCGCAGTCGACGGTGATGGATGAGACCTTTAAGGTGGCCATCTCGCGCTTCGACAACCGCATCCGTGTGGGGGGTACCGCCGAATTGGCGTCCTACGATTTGAGTCTGCTCGAAAAACGTCGGGCTACCATCAGCATGGTAGTACGCGACGTGTTCCCCGAGGGAGGCGATGTAGCACAGGCTGAATTCTGGACCGGCCTGCGCCCGATGACCCCTGACTCCACGCCAATTATCGGTGGGACCAAATATTCCAACCTATGGCTCAACACCGGTCACGGCACCTTGGGCTGGACGATGAGTTGCGGTAGCGGTCAACTACTTGCCGACCTGGTCGCCGGGCATCAGCCGGCTATCGATCCCGATGGCCTGGATATCCGCCGCTATGCTGCGTGATTGGTACCAGTGACGTAAGGTGGCTCGCCAGCACAGGCTGACAACAGCCTGTGCTGTATTGTTTGCGAGACGGTTTGTCAGTGCTCGCTGGGGCGGGCCATATGTGTCCTGAGCAGGCTGGCTACCGTGGTGACTACCAGCGTTCCGATTATGATCGTCATCGATAGCCAGATAGGAATCTCCGGCGTCCAGTGGATCGGTTCACCGCCATGGATAAAGGCAAGATTGTTGGTGTGCAACGCCTCTAGGATCAGCTTGACCCCGATGAACCCGAGGATGACCGAGAGCCCGAGCCCAAGGTAGACCAGCCTATCCAACAACCCGCCTAACAGAAAATAGAGCTGTAACAGGCCGAGCAGTGCAAAGGCATTGGTCGTGAAGACGATATAGGGTTCCTTTGTCAGGCCGTAGATGGCAGGAATCGAGTCCAGTGCGAACAGCAGGTCAGTGAATCCCAAGGCAAGGATAACGAAGAATAGCGGTGTGGCCAGTCGCTTGGCGTCGATGCGAGCAAACAGCCGGTTGCCATGATAATCCGGGGTGGCCGGAAACCAGCGATGCGCCCAGCGCTCTATGCGTGTCGGCTGGTTGGGTTCGTCAGTATCATGCTTGCCGCGAAAGTGGTCTCTTGCCAAGTGAACGGCGGTATATATCAGAAAGGCGCCGAACACGTAGAAGACCCAACTGAACTGGGCGATAGCGGCAGCCCCCAAGGCGATGAAGATACCACGCATGACCAGGGCAATAGCGATACCGATCAGCAGCACCTTTTGCTGGTAGATCCGCGGCACCGCGAAGCGGGCCATGATGATCACGAACACGAATAGGTTGTCGACCGACAAACTCTTTTCGGTGATGAAGCCCGCGAAGTACTCAGAGCCGTACTGGGGCCCCCATACTAGCCACAGCCCCAGCCCGAATAACATGGCGAGCGTGATGAAGAACACGGACCAGCCGGCCGCTTCCTTCATTGTGGGCTCGTGAGGCTTGCGAGCGTGAAAGGCGAAATCAAACAGAAACAGGGCAACAATGGCGGCGATAGTCGCCAGCCACACCCAGGTAGGAACGCTCATAGGGAGTCTCTCCGGTAGACAAGATGTTACCGAAAGTCTCTTCCGTATCGGCGAACGATACTGCTACCCCCGGGACTTTTGTCCGTGCTGACGATGGTAGCGTTGGCTGGGCATGCGTGACGCTCCAACCAAGGAATACTCCCTTTCAAGTCGCTGCATTGTGCATGGAGAAAGTCTGCTGCGCAATGAGGCCGCTCGCTTCATACATCTTCCCTGATGAACATGACGGTAATGTCTTACATCAATAGTTAACCTAGGTGGGCTTACAAAACCGTAAGGTGTGCGATATTGGCTTCGTTGAGCCGGGATGGCTCACTAGGGATCACGAGTAGGGATGCTCGCCCAAGGATGGGATTTACGTTAGGTTCCGCTTTACCTTTCCTGCGTTGTATCCTTTCGCTGAGCGTGATGTCGTCTGGCCGCGTCTCAGTAGAAGTGGCATATCCATTCAATGCGTGCCTATGCTGTGACTTCATGGCTCGTTCCGGGAGTGGCTGGATGCGGGGAACACAACCGCACCGATGGGTTACGCACGCTTTGCAGCTATGCCTCGTCGCTGAGGCTTTATTTGCCCTGTTTCATCAACACTGGTATCTGGCTGTACTCAGCCTGTTGGTCGTGCTCATCACCTTCTTTCCCGTTCTGTTTGAGCGCCAGTTCCATATTCGTACACCTCCTCCGCTTCAACTTTTGATCTTGGGTTTCGTGATTGCATCGCTTTTCCTGGGTGAGGGGAGAGGGTTCTATTCGCGTTTCTGGTGGTGGGATATCGTCCTGCATACCATAGCCGGTGGCCTGTTCAGTGCAGTGGGTTTCCTGCTGGCCTATGGAACCAATGGGATAGTACGCATCAGGGAATCGACCATGGTGCCGGGCTTCGTCGCGTTGTTCGCAATAATGTTTTCGCTTGGCATGAGCGTTATCTGGGAAATCTTCGAATTCGGTATGGATAGGCTGTTCGATACAAATATGCAGCGTGCCATGTTGAACGATCCCTCCGGCCTGACAGACACCATGTGGGATTTAATCATGAATGCCCTCGGCGCCCTGATGGTCTCCGTCCTGGGTTGGCGCTGCGTGAAGTATGCCAAGCAAGGTGTTTTCCTAAAGGATTGGATCGATACCTTCATCGAGCGTAACCCCAGACTATTCAAGAAGTCGCGTTAAGCCTTAGGCACTGACGCAGTCATCGAGTGAGTAGGCACGATATGCCTCTTTATGCTGTAGTGATGCCAACTATTTCACAACTGCAGCGAGTCATCATGTCCGAACCGGCAAAGCATCCACCTTCCGAAAGACCGGCACAGAGCAGGCTGGAACGTAGTTGGGAGCGCTTCCTTTGGAGCTCCCGCTTTCTCGTCATGGCAGCGGTCGTCCCTAGCTTGATTGGCGCGGTGGTGCTGTTCATCATCGGTACGCTCGACATCTTGGGGATCGTGCGCGATGCCGTAGCGTATTATCTGCTCGGGAGTGGACAGGACATTCACGAAACGGTGGTTCCCAGCATCGTCATGGCCGTAGATATCTATTTGATTGCCATCGTGCTGTTGATCTTCGGTCTGGGTGTCTATCGGCTTTTCGTATCGCCGATCGAACAGGCAGAAGATTACGCACCACGCCATCCCTTCAATGTCGACTCATTTGATCAATTGAAAGACAAGATTGCCCGTGTGGTTATCTTGGCCGTCATCATCGAATTCTTCCGTG
The DNA here is from genome assembly GCF_000378505.1 of Modicisalibacter luteus DSM 23508. Classification (GTDB taxonomy): domain Bacteria; phylum Pseudomonadota; class Gammaproteobacteria; order Pseudomonadales; family Halomonadaceae; genus Modicisalibacter; species Modicisalibacter luteus. The sequence goes on from NZ_KB899992.1 coordinate 48,664, forward strand.
CAGTGGTTGATATTGGGTTTCAAACTCCTTTGGATGCGATCTATCTCGCTTTGTCGGTGTTGGCGCTGGCGATAGCTATTTACCTGATGAGCCTGACTCATAAGAGAGAGTGAGTTCCTCAATGTGTGCATGTAAGTATTTCCTTACAAAACACCGGCTATGGCTAACGTAGAAATTAATGTAATGAATGGCGATAATGTCGTTATGGGACAGACTGCCAGTCGTGGACAAGGCAATCCCATAAGGAAACCGGTGAAAGATTCGCTCAATGTACCAAGGACGTGTGAGCAGGAGGCTCGCGGATGAAGAGAAGAGAGCTTTGCCGCCCAGTCTTTTCAGGCCGGGCTTATTTTGTTATTTGCTTGCTAAATCAGGCGTTAGCCTTGGTTTGCTCTGGTGGTTTTGTTTGCATAAAAAAACCCGGCGTTAAGCCGGGAGAGGAACGAGAACGAAAATGCCTGAATACGTTGGCACCAGAAAATAGATAACTCATGCAACGCATAAACTTAATCTAGCGGAAGCTGCAAATTAGTTAGTTGTTTTTTGTTTATTTGCGTAATTTTTTTGATACCCTTATGTATGGACTGAAGTCGCCTAGGCAGCGTAACGATCAGCTGAGTGATTAACTTGGCGCATAAATTGGATGAGCTCCGGTTATGGTCAGTCTGCTATCTGCTGCGCAGCGCCTCGTCGGCAGGGCAGCGCATATGCTTGCCTTGGCCTACATGCCATGTCAGCGATCTCTTACATGCGTTCCTAACGCAGGTTAGATAATCTTTCGCCTAAAATAGGCACAGTGACTCACGTAGACATGGAAATGTCGCAATGGAACCCGGGCAAGGATGCCTGATGAACCAAGGATGCATGAGCAGGAAGGCTCATGAGTGGGCAGCAGGAAGCATCACGCCGCGCAAAGCCCGGCCTTCACAGGCCGGGCTTTATTACGCCTGCTGTCCTGAAATCGTCTACACCATGAGCCCCATGATTGCTGGCAGACTACGTAGCTTTCTGGTTTACCTTGGGTAGCTGCTAATGTGTGAGTCTCGCTGACGTAGAAGGGGAACTGCTAGAAACAACTACTGCCAACGACCTTAGCCGTTGGCAGTGATGGGAATCCATTCCCCAGATATCGGTCTCTCCGAAGACCCTTCTCTCATGGAGGGTTAGGTATTGCGACCTCCGCCGTGACTGTGCTCACCGCCTTTCTTACCGGCTTCTGAAGCTTTCTCACGATCGTTTGCGAAGTTGCCGCCACTCTGCTGACCACCTTTCTGTCCAGCCTCAGAGGCTTTCTCGGGGTCATTGGCGAAGTTACCACCGCTATTTTGTCCGCCCTTTTGGCCAGCTTCAGAGGCCTTTTCAGGGTCATTCGCGAAGTTGCCACCACTATTCTGACCACCTTTATGGCCAATATCCTCGTAAAACTCCTTTCCATGAGTTTCCGAAGTGGCTTCACCACCTTTGTGGCCAATGTCTTCGTAAAATTCTTTGTCATGAGTGTTAGAAGTGGTCTCACCGCCTTTCTTGCCAGCTTCATTTACGCTCATGTTGCTTTGGTTGCGTTTATCGTCTGCCATTGGAAAACTCCTTCTTCCTTCGTGCTAAATGCAATATAAGCAAACGTAAGCATATATTGCTTAACGCCATATACCAAAGACGTATTGATACTGTAGGAAGGGTGGAAATCCTTAGCAAGTTAAAAAAGGTTTGTGATTAGGTACTTTTGTATATATGCCTCAGCGGCCTGTCGACCAAGAAAGGTTATAATCGTAAGATACTGAAAATATAGTATAAAATAGTTTTTCAAAGCCGGTTCGCTAATTGGACATGAAACATGCCCTATCCATCCTGTTCCGGCGATGTTGAAATAATTTGTTATTTATTGATTAAGGTATTGGCATTCGTCATTGTTGCGTAGGCGTAATCGCAAAGTGAAATAGCCACCTGTGTTGCCTACCAGAGCTCCGTTCTCCTGAAGTGGTGACTCAAGCATGGAGCTCCTACCATAGGCCTTGGTCGTCTCGCACTCAGACGAACCTGCGAGTACTTTGCTCATCGGGTTTAGCGTCGGCCTTGGCTGGTGATGCTATCTGCGGTGCTGATCAACATCGCTGCGGGTGATATGGCCGGCATGGACTGCGTACGCGGTCGTCACGCATATACGATGCTTCTTACTTTTTTGAGGCGGGCTGAGGGAGCCCAAGGATGCTTGGGTGAGGCTAAGACAGCGACAAACAAAATTTGGTGCGGATGGGGAGACGCGAACCATATAAACAAATCAATGTGTTATAAGATTTAATGGAGTTGGGCATACATATAGGCATACAAGCGGCTAGCCGCTGGGCCTCGAAAGCAGGGGGGCGACACTGTCGCCTTTGTAGGCGTTTTTGTCGCCCCCCTTAGGCGTACCTGACGACCTTTCTGCGGCTGATGAGCACAGCTGACCTTCCGCGAGAGCAGCCGGGTATTGAGATGAGGCCTTTAGTCAGCTTAACCCCGGGACCTGTTACTTCACGTTCTTGTCAAGGAACTGACGAATAACAGGAACAATTTCATTGCTATGGGTCTCTAGCGCGAAATGGCCGGTGTCATAGAAACGGATATCAGCCTCTGGGATATCTCGTTTCCATGCTTGGGCTCCGGGTGGCACAAAGAAAGGATCATTCTTTCCCCAAACGGCCAACAGCGGCGGTTGATGGGCGCGGAAGTACTGTTGGAACTCCGGATACATCGCCACGTTAGAGGCGTAGTCCAGAACCAGGTCGAGTTGAATGTCGGCATTTCCAGGCCTTGATATTTGAAGCCCCTCCAGAGTGTAGCCGTCTGGTGAGACGGAACTTTTATCCGTTACACCTTCGAGGTACTGCCATTTGATAGATGCAGGCGTTGTGAAATCATGCAGCGCCTCGCGGTTCTCCTGCGTGGGTTCGCGCCAGTACGCCTGGATGGGCGCCCAGTCTTCCCCCAACCCTTCTTCATAGGCGTTCCCGTTCTGAGAAATAATGGCGGTGACCCGGGTAGGGTGTGACACAGCTAGACGCCATCCTACCGGCGCACCGTAATCGTGAACCACGAGGGCATAGGTATCGAGCCTGAGCTGCTCTGCGAACTGCCCGATGGTCATCGCTAGTTGGCTAAAGGTGTAAGCGTACTCATCACGTGCCGGCGCTTCTGTGAATCCAAAGGCAGGCAGGTCTGGCGCAATTACATGGTATCGGTCGGCAAGTTCTGGTATGAGATCGCGGAACATGAATGAGGACGCGGCAAACCCGTGTAGCAGCAGCACTGCCGGCGCGCTGGGGTTCCCAGCCTCACGATAGAAGATATTTACATCATCCACTTGTTCGTATCGGTAGTGAACCTGGTTGGCCGCAACTGCTGTGGTCGGCTCGGCTGCTGCGATTGATTTGGTTGAGGTCACGACCATTCTCCTGTGTAACCTATGAAATGTGTTTTTGAAGGTTACGCAGTATTCCGGTAACCTGTCAAAAACAGTTTTGCGGTTACTGGTTCGCTCATGACTTCGACAAGCCCCATTCCATCGGACGTGCTCTTCCTCGGAGGCAACCTCGCCCTTGACTTCATCAACAGCGAGTACCGGGTCGGTGACAGGCATCACGACTGCTTTAACGACAACGAAAGCGTGGTGACCTGGCTGAAGATGGCGGGGCAGTTACCCGAGGCGTCTGATGAAAAGGCGCCCGGGGGGCTGCTAACCCTTGCGCGTGAGCTGCGCGAGCATGCGAGGGCCGTAATCCATGCCGCAATGGCCGGGGTTCCGCCAGATCTTGCACTGGTCAATCACGTGCTGGAGGCGGGCCATCCCATACGGGAGATAGAATGGGATGATGCAAGTCGCGCTTTCAGAATCGTCACCCGCCTGCGTTATCGCGATCCGGCAAGCTTGCTTGAGCCGGTGGCTGGATCGTTAGCAAGCTTGCTTACAAGCGGCAAGCTCGAATTCGTACGGCAATGCGAGGCCCATGACTGCGTCCTGCTCTTTCATGACCTGACCAAATCGCATCGCCGCCGCTGGTGTAGCATGGCAACGTGCGGCAATCGCATGAAGGTTGCCGCTTTTCGTTCCCGAAAGAATACGGAGTAGCGCTCATTCTGCGCCACACCCTCTTACCACTGCGTTTCCCGTTGCGTCCGCATCCTAAGAGACGCTTACCTGGACACCCATCTATTTCGTACACTGACTCCGGAGCCTTACTGAGCTGGGTGTCCAGTTAGTGTTATTTTCAACTCATCGATAAATGCTCTGAGCCCTGCCGGCACATGACGATGACCGGAATAATAGAGACAAAGGCCGGGAATCGGCGGACACCAATCGTCGAGCAAGGTGATCAATTCGCCGCGCTCGAGCCGGTCACGCACAACGTGTTCGGCGAGATAGGCAACCCCCAGACCGCGGGCAGCCGCATCCGCCATCAGGCCGGGATGATCGAGCGTCAGTACTCCCGGTACATCGATGACCTTTTCCTGCCCACGACGCTCGAACTCCCAGCGATAGCGCTTGCCGCTCGGCATTCGCTGTCGAATACAGGCGTGATTCTGAAGCTCTTCCGGTGTTTTCGGCGAGCCATGCTGTGCAACGTAGCCCGGTGAGGCGACGCTGATGAACCGGGTGTCTCCCCCGAAAGGGATCGCAATCATGTCCTGCGGAACGGATTCCGCCAGTCTAACCCCTGCATCGAAGCCCGCCTCGACGATATCTATCAACCGCCCCTCGGTGACCAGATCCAGGCTCACCTCCGGATAACGCGCGAGAAAACTCGGTACGATGCTTTCCAGCAATACGCGCGCCGCAATTTCGCTGGCATTGATACGCAGTTCACCACTGGGGCGACCGCGCTCGTCATCGATAGCTTCCAGCGCTGTGTTGAAGTCCTGCAGCACGGGCTGCATTCGTGCGATCAAGCGTTCCCCTGCCTGAGTCGGCGAGACACTGCGAGTCGTGCGGTGAAGCAAACGCACGCCCAGTTCCTGCTCCAGGGTTCGCATCTGATGACTCAGCGTCGAGGGCGACAAACCCAACTCATCGGCTGCACGCCGAAAGCTGCCATAACCGGCGATCAGGGTCAGCGCCTGGATATCATCCAGGCTTGGCTTTCTATTCATGGTCATACTTCACTAATTCATGCAACATTACCCCAATAGTAACAGCAATCTTAGCGCGTCAGGATAAGAGCCATCATCGCGATGGGGCGATGATCAACCACAGGAGGTTTGCCATGACTCAGGCAACGCAAAAAACATGGTTCATCACTGGCGCATCCAGCGGGCTTGGTCGAGCAATGACCGAGCAACTGCTTGAACGTGGCGATTGCGTCGCTGCGACGCTGCGCAGACCCGAGCGTCTCGATGAATTGAAAACCCGCTATGGCGACAGGCTCTGGGTGGCGGCGATGGATGTCACCGATACGGCTGCGATTCGAGCGACGGTTGGGGGGGCCTTCGCTGAGCTCGGCAGAATCGATGTGGTGGTTAGTAATGCTGGCTATGGCTTGTTCGGCGCAGGAGAGGAGCTGACCGATGAGCAGATTCACCACCAGCTCGAGACCAACCTGATCGGTTCGATCCAGCTCATCCGCGCGGTATTGCCTCATCTACGCGAGCAGGGCGGTGGTCGCATCATTCAGGTGTCGTCGGAAGGCGGGCAGATTGCCTATCCCAATTTCAGTCTCTATCACGCCAGCAAATGGGGAATCGAAGGTTTCGTCGAGTCGGTCGCTCAGGAAGTGGCATCGTTTGGTATCGCCATCACACTCGCCGAGCCCGGACCCACCGCCACTAACTTCGCTGCCGGTCTGGTCAGCCCTGCGCCGATGGCCGTTTACGACAAGACTCCGGCAGGTGATGTACGTCGTGCCGTGGCCAATGGCACGTTCGGCGGGCTCAGCGATAGTGACAAGGTCGCTCGGGCAATGATCGATAGCGTCGACTTTGTGCCAGCGCCGAAGCGTCAGGTCTATGGGAGCGAGGCTTGGCAGCGGATCGGCGACGCCTATCGTGAACGTCTGGCTGACCTAGTGTCGCAGCGCACCGTCGCAGCTTCCACCGATGCGGACGCTTGATGAGTTCGCGGCTGTATTGACTCCCGCGCCTGTTCAGCAAGATGCCGGACAGGCGCTTACCTGGACACCCATCTATTTCGTACTGTCAAGGCACTGATTCTGGCGTGTCTTCCTGAGATGGGTGATGAGATGGACGCCTCCCCTCCCGAATCGGCGCCAGTTGCGCCAAACTTGAAGGGTGTAGTTCAAGTCGAAGGAAACAGGAGATGTCCACCATGGATATTAAGATTCTCGGCATTGACTTGGCAAAGAATGTCTTCCAGCTCTGCGCACTCAGCTTACCCGGCTGGTCGCCATACACCGGGATATCGGTGCCATCGAAATCCAGCACGATCTTCTCTAGCGGCTCGTTGTGCTGCGTAATAAATGGTGCCAGAGCAGCTCATGAGCCTTAACCATGACTTTCCGGTTATCAACAAACAAAAGGTTATATAGAGGGTATGCAGTGATACTGGTCGTGACGACCGTTTTGTCAGTTTGGACTTCACGCTCAACTCCTCGAAGCACGTTGACTTGGCGGGGGCTTGGGCTTAGGTTTGACGGGATTTAATGAAAAATATTTGGTCGCCGACTTGATGGTCGTCGGGGCTCATATACAACTGTTATCCAGTTCCAGAGACAGGTCCTGAAAAATCCATGAGAATACACTCAATCAAAGCGGTTTTAACTTTTTTCCTTGCGTTATTGCCATCAATCGCACCTGCTGACGTTAACAATTCTGTTGTTGCAGCTTTAGATCGAATCGGCAATGAACTTGATGCTCGTGTGGGCTTTTCCGCTCAATGATCTGGAGACTGGGCAGCGCTGGGAGTATCAAGCCGACCAGAGATTTGCACTGTCTAGTACTTTTAAAACTCTCGCTTGTGCCGAATTACTGCACCGAGTTGATAAAGGGGAAGCGGAGTTAAACAGCGAAGTAAGCTTTTCGGAGTCAGATTTGGTGACCTATTCTCCGGTCACTGAAAAATTCGCTGGCCGTCAAGCAATGACCCTTTCTGAGTTGTGTGAGGCAGCCCTGACTATGAGCGATAACACAGCCGCGAATATGATTTTGCGAGCTCTGGGTGGGCCTGAGTCAATTACGAACTTCGCCAAGTTCCTAGGGGACGATTCAACCCGGCTTGATCGCTGGGAAACGGAACTTAATGAGGCGCAACCAGGCGACCGCAAGGATACAACAACTCCAAACGCGATGGTGAGTAATATTCAGAGATTGCTGTTGGGCGACGTGTTGTCGGTAGAGTCCAGAGGCCAACTCCGCAACTGGCTTGAAAGAAATCAGGTAGCGGACGGACTTTTTCGGGCCGCTGTACCTGAAGACTGGGTTGTTGCAGATAGAACCGGGGCTGGTGGTTTCGGATCGCGGTCAATAACGGCCGTAATGTGGCCACCGGAGCGCCAGCCTATTGTTGTAGCTCTGTATATTACAGAAACTGAATCTTCCTTCTCAGAGCGAAATGACGCGATCGCAGAAATAGGTGCAGCAATAGCGAAGGCGGTGGCTCTAGGAAATTGAAGCATAACCAGTGGTTGCTAGGGACTGCGTTGCGCTGCGTTCCATGCAGCCCTAGCCTGAACTTCTCATAGTCGGTCATGGACCTTCCGATTCTCTCTTTGACCCAAGTACTCAGGCCGGGGGGGCGCCGAACCCAAGTGGCTAAGCGGGCGCGACCATAGAAATCGGTATGGAGCTGATCTGGTTGGGCGACGCCTGCCAATGCTTCCCCTATGGCATTCCTGCGTCTTTGGAGCGCGCTGTCGGATGCTGAACCAGTAGAGCTGACAAGATGTATGCTCCGCCTTAAGTGCCAGGATAACTAATGAGCTGCTGGATCGCATAAAAGTGGGTAGGCATACATATCGGCAACGGGTATATGTGCCCGTATGAAGATATTCATCAGGGTAGAATCAACCTACAAAGCGCGCAGTTATGGGCTTTGCGGGGCATATGAGGGCATACAGGAGGATATGAGAAAATACAAGTTGGTGCGGATGGGGAGACTCGAACTCCCACGCCTTGCGGCACTGGAACCTAAATCCAGCGTGTCTACCAATTCCACCACATCCGCATCAGAGGGCAGGAATCGCCGTATTTTACGGACCGATTCGGCCAAGTCAATCGCTAACCTCAAGTTTATACAGATATTCGGCTGCCTTGTTGGCCTTGGCCTGTAGCGCAGCCAGGTCGCTCTCTTCCGCTGACGCTTCGCCTAGCCAAGGAATGACACCCAGGCAGGGAGCGTCCAGGCAGTGATGTAATGTTGCCAGATTAGCGTCGTAATCACGCATGCCAGGGTCGATTCGGGTTGCCACCCAGCCTGCCACGTGCAGGCCGTCGGCGCGGATGGCCTCCAGCGTGAGTCGAGCATGACTGATACAGCCCAGGCGCATGCCGACCACAAGGATGACCGGCCATCCAAGCCGAACCGCCAAGCCACTCAGGTCCTCCGATTCGTTAAGCGGGACGCGCCAGCCTCCCGCGCCTTCGATGAGTATGATATCCCGCGGTGATGCGTTCAGTGTTCCGCGTATCTTGGTCTCGATCTCATCGAGACGTAGCCGCAGGCCTGCGCGATGGGCAGCAAGATGAGGAGCGATGGGCGGTTCCAGAGCTACCGGATTCACGACCGAGTACTCGACCTGAGGAGAAGAGGCCGCCTGGAGCAGCAAGGCATCAATATTGCGCAGCGTATCGCCGTCACGCTCACAACCGGCCGCGACTGGCTTGAGGCCAAGCGTGGTATGTCCCAGGCGACGTGCTCTGGTGAGCAGCGCGGCACTGACAAGTGTCTTGCCGGCATCGGTATCGGTACCGGTCACGAAATAATGTTTCATGGATTATCCGGGCTTGTGGAGTTCCAAGGTCAGGCGCTGATAGGTGACGGGCAGACCGGCCGGCTGGCGCAGCGTCTCATAGCGTCGCTTGGCGATAGCGATGTCGCGACGTGTCAACGCCGGGCCACCGTGGGCGACCTGGGCGCCGATCCCTTTGATCGAGGCCATGACGGCGGTGAGATCGGGGTAGTAAAAGCGTTCGGCAGCTTGCTCCAAATGAATCTCGAAGCCGGCCTGACGCGCAGCAAAGCGCACATGGCGAGAGTTGGCGAAGCGCTCCACGGCGGCAGGCCGATCTGGGTGCGACCAGGCGTAGGCGATTTCGCCTAGAGTGCCCGGGGCCAAGGTGTTGATCAGGGCACAACCGCCTGGAGCAAGAATGCGATGAATTTCATCAAACACTCCCGGCAAGTCATGGCACCACTGGAGAGCCAGGTTGGAAAACACTAACTCGATGCATTGACTAGCCAATGGCAAGGATAGGGCGTCGCCACATACCCATCGGCCCTGAATTCCGTATCGGCGGTGAGCTTCATCTAGCATACCGCGGGCTAGATCGACGCCGATGGCCTGCGCTCCATAGTGGTGGGACAGTTGTGCCGTCCAGTGGCCAGGACCGCAACCCAGATCAAGCACCGTGGCGGCTCGCTCGGGTAAACGCTGCCAGAGTATGGTGCCCATGGCATGCTGGGCCTGGGCACGATCCTCGTAGGTCGTTGCCGCCCGACTGAAGGCGTGACCGACGCGCCGTCGCCATTCAAGGGTATCGCTGCCGGGTATCGCCCGGGCGTGTTCAGCCTGCATGCAACACCTCTGACAAAGATCGACCCGAGGTAGGCTCATTCGCAATTTGGGCCAGGATGCGGGCCAAGCGTGCCGGAGCGGAAAGATGTGGGCAGTGTCCGCAATCGGCCAGGCGGATGATCGGCTGGCATCGATTCGTCGCTGGCAACAGCGGATCGTTGTCGCCATGTACGTAGATGACAGGGCAATCCGCTCGTTCCAGCACTGCATGCAGATCGAGACATGCAAGTTGCTCCAGGCCGCCTGCCAACGTGGCAGTATCTGCCGGCATCCGGTTGCCAAGCAGGGCATCAAGGCATTGACGGGCATGGCGTGGTGACGGCTCGCCGCTGGCTTGCCAATGGAGAAAATGCTGCCAGGTACGCTGCGGATCGCGCGCAAAGGCACGACGAAACGTCTCGATTTCCTGTTGGCTGATCCCGCCGTGGATGTGGTCCACGAAGCGAGGTATCGCGCCGAGCATGACCAGGGCTTGCGGTGCTGGCAGCCGAGTCTGCAGGGCGGCAGCAAGCATGCCCCCCAGAGACCAGCCGACCCAGATCGCGTCGGCAGGCAAGTTGTCACGCATGGCATGGGCCAGGGCATCGAGATCAGTCGGGTCTACCAGCGGTGAGCGCTGCCCATAGCCGGGCCAGTCCGGGCTGGAAATGCGCAGGTGTGATGGCCAATGAGGTGCCAGGCGTTGCCACAGGCGGGCATCTATGCCCCAACCCGAGAGCAGGACAATCTGTGTCATGTTGCCGGCGCCTCTTCGAAGGGAGCAGTGACAGCCAGTCGTGCCAGGGCGTCGAGCAGGGCATCGATCTGTGCCTGGGTGTGTGCTGCCGAGAGAGTAACGCGTAGGCGTGCCTGTCCCTTGGGTACGGTAGGTTCGCGGATAGCGCCGACCAGAAAGCCGCTTTCACGTAGGGAACGCCCCCAGTGCATGACGCGCTGGCTATCGCGCAGCAGCACGGGCTGAATCGGGGACAGTGAGGAAATGAGCGGAAGTCCGAGCTGGTCGGCACCGCTACGCCAGTAGCGGATGTTCTCGTAAAGGCGGTGTCTGCGCTCGGGCTCCTGATCAAGGATGTCAAGCGCACGCAGGGTGGCGCAGGCAACGCCGGGAGGCTGGGCGGTGGTATAGATATAAGGGCGGGCGAATTGAATGAGGGCTTCTATCAGGTCACCTTCGCCAGCTACGAAGGCACCCGCGCTGCCTAGCGCCTTGCCCAGGGTGCCTACCAGCACGGGAACCTGGTCCGGTCCGAATCGAGGGCCGACGCAACCGCTGCCATTCTCGCCGATCACCCCGATGCCGTGGGCGTCGTCGATCATCAGACAGGCATCGAAGCGCGTGCAAGTCGTCGCCAGCGATGCGATATCTGCGATGTCGCCGTCCATGCTGAATACCCCATCACTGACGACCAGGCGCGGAACGTCGCTGCGCGATCTCGCCAGGAGACGCTCCAGGTCGTCATAGTCCCGATGGTGAAAGCGCCGTGAACGGGCCTCGCCAACGTGGGTGCCATCGAGCAAGGAGGCGTGGTTGAGTCGGTCGTGATAGACCTGCATGCCGTCGGTACAAAGCATTTGCAGAGTACCGAGGTTGGCCATGTAACCGGTGGAGAACAGCAGTGCCCGTGGACGCCCGGTCAGCGCGGCCAGGCGCTCTTCAAGGATATGGTGGGCTTCCAGATGACCGCTGACCAAGTGAGAGGCACCGCTGCCGGCGCCATAGCGCCGTGCGCCTTCCGCTTGAGCCTCGGCCAACCGCGGATCTCGGGCCAGGCCGAGGTAGTCGTTGCCGGCGAAGTCACACAACGTTTGTCGCCCGTCGCTGACCCGCTGGTCGGGCAGGAGGGAAAGGGGCAGACGTTGCCGCCATAGTCTTCGTTCACGCTGTTGGCGGAGTCGCCGCTCTATCTGCTGTCGCCACATCATCAGTTCACGCTGGCGGCATCGTAGAACAGGGCATCGTCCGTGTGGCGGCGGGCCATGGCATCATCCAGTAGCGCTTGCTGAGCGGCATCGTCACGGCATGTCTCGATGCGTTCGGGATGCAGGCCGAGCCGGGCGAACAGGGCGCGGTCGCGTTCCACCTGAGGATTCTCGGTGGTCAGTAGCTTGTCACCGTAGAAGATCGAGTTGGCGCCGGCCAGAAAGGCCAAGGCCTGGGTGGCATCGTCCATCTGTTCGCGGCCGGCGGACAACCGGACATGACTTCTCGGCATCAAAATGCGTGCCACGGCGATGGCGCGGACGAAGTCGAGTGGGTCAAGATCCTCAACATTTTCCAACGGCGTGCCGGGCACCTTGACCAACATATTGATCGGGACAGATTCAGGATGCGGGTCGAGGCGCGCCAGTTGCTGCAGCAGACCGGCACGATCACGCGGGGCCTCGCCCATGCCGAGGATACCACCGCTGCAAACCTTCATACCCGCTTGACGCACATGGCCGAGTGTATCGAGGCGATCGGCATAGGTTCGGGTGGTAATGATGTCGCCATAGAATTCGGGCGAGGTGTCGAGGTTGTGGTTGTAATAATCGAGTCCCGCATCGGCCAAACGCTCGGCCTGGTTCCCATCGAGCATGCCTAGTGTCATGCAGGTCTCCAGCCCTAACGACTTGACCTGGCGCACCATTTCCAGCACCACGTCGAGATCGCGCTGTCGAGGGCTACGCCAGGCTGCGCCCATGCAGAATCGGCTGGCACCGGCCGCCTTGGCGGCACGCGCCTGTTCGACCACTTTCTCGATCTCGAGCAGCTTCTCCTTGTCCAGTCCGGTATTGTAGTGGCCCGACTGGGGACAATATTTACAGTCTTCTGGGCAGGCTCCGGTCTTGATCGATAGCAGGGTCGAGACCTGGACGGCGTTGGCATCAAAGTGCATGCGGTGTACCTGCTGGGCCTGGAAGAGCAGGTCATTGAAAGGCAGCTCGAATAACGCTTGGATCTCGTCGAGCGTCCAGTCGTGGCGAGGAGGCGAGGCGGCATTGAAAGACGGGCTGGCCTGAGGCATGTCAGATCTCTTAGGCTAGTGAACCAAGGGGCGACTTAAAAGTTGACTTCGATCATAGAGGTAATCGGTGCTCTGTCAACCAAGGGTACAGCCAAAGTTGACAGATGGTTTCGCCGTTCGCTGCCTGGTCCTTGTGTCTTTTGCCTTGCAACAGCGTTGCCCGGGCGGGCGTGGTGCCGGTCATGCCTGGGCTCACTGCCCTGGAACATGCGGGCCTGTCGCCAGTGCGCCGAGCCTCTTCCAGCCGACGGTAATGCGCACTGCGGGCGCTGTCTCAGTCGGCCACCGGCCTTCGTGCAGACACACGCAGGATTGCGCTACGAGGGCGAGATCGTTGCACTTATGCATCGCTTCAAATTTTCCGGAGAGCCCCGGGCCGGGGTGGTGTTGGCGTCGCTCATGCTTGAAACATTGAACGCTCTTCCAGCCAACGAGATGCCACAAACTCTGATAGGCCTGCCCCGTCATTCGTGGCGGGCGCGTGAGTTCGGCTTCGATCAGACCCTATGGTTAACACGCTATCTCTCGCGCCATCTGGGTATCGCCGAAGTGAACGCGCATCGAGTACGACATACTCCCACCCAGCGGGGACTTGATCGCCAGGCTCGGCAGCGTAATTTGCGCAATGCATTTCGAATCGATTCGCCGCTGAGCGGACGGGTAGTCGTTGTAGATGACATCATGACAACCGGAGCCTCGCTGGACGCGCTGGCACGCGCTTGCCTGGTGGCAGGCGCCGGCGAGGTGCAGGCATGGGCGATAGCTCGAACGCCGTCTTCATCCATCTGAGCTCTGCCGGTAACCGGTGAGTCTGCTAGCATGCAGCCACCGATGAACCAAGGAACCGCCATGGCTGCCAACCATCACCCCTTCGAGAGCCTGACGCCGCAGCGAATCGTTGAAGCCGTCGAAGCGCTGGGCATGTGGTTGCCCGGTGAACCTTTTGCATTGAATAGCTATGAGAACCGGGTCTTTCTGATCAGCGATGATGAGCGGCGGCGTTGGGTCGTGAAGTTTTACCGTCCAGACCGGTGGAGCGAAGCGCAGATTCGTGAGGAGCATGCCTTCCTGACCGAGTTGACCGCAGCCGGGGTACCTGTGGCGGCCCCTTGGAAGGATGCTCAAGGCGAGACCCTGCATGAGGCGTACGGCTTTCGTTTTGCACTGTTCCCCCATGTACCAGGACAGGCGCCGGAGCTGGAAAACCCCGAGCACCTCTATGCTCTGGGCGAATTGATCGGGCGCCTTCATGCAGTCTCGGTGTGTCACGATTTCTCGGCGCGTCCGCGCCTGGACCCTGAGGTCCTCGTTACGCAAAGTCGAGAGCAGGTCATGGCGGGGGCGTGGCTCAACCGTCGGCAACGGCAGAGTTATGCGAAGATCAGCGAGGCCCTGCAGAAACTGCTAACCGAACATGCCTGGCCAGTGAGTGCCGAGATCCGGGCCCATGGAGACTGCCATTTGGGCAATATTCTCGGTCGCGATCAGGATTTTACCTTGGTCGACTTCGACGATTGCTGCATGGCGCCTGCCGTGCAGGACTTATGGATGATGTTAACAGCCCAGAACGATCAGGAATTGCAAATGCAGTTGAGCGAACTGATCGAGGGCTATGAGCAGTATCGGGATTTCGATCGGCGACAGCTCGAGTGGATCGAACCGTTACGTGCGCTGCGGCTGATGCGTCACAGTGCCTGGCTGGTCGCTCGCTGGGAGGATCCCGCCTTTCCCCGCGCGTTTCCTTGGGTGGCTAGTGAGGATTACTGGGATCAGCATATTCGCACGCTGGAACAGCAGCGGGGGATTCTCGATGACTCCCAGCGATGGCTGGCCAGCGATTGAGAGCGGATATCGGTTTTATAAGCAACAGGGCAGTCCCACACGCAGGGCGGCCCTGTTGACGACTTTCAAAATGGCGATGTCGAATTATTCACCGGCAGGTGCGGAACCGTTGGCCGGAAGGTTACTGGCTTCGCCTTGCTCATCGGCATGACGCCGTCGCTTGTTGATCTCCGCCGACGGGTTGCTCTGTGCATCGAGCTGCAGGGAGCGACCCAGGCTCAACTGGAAGGTATGGTCCGGGGCGATTACGGCCAATGAGCATTGACCGTCCTGGCTCTCGTGACAGACATCCAAGCCGAAACCGCCGTCGCGTTCATAGGCGGCAGCGGACAGCTCGCCGCTGAAGACGTCGGGCTGGCTATCTTCAGTCTCGACGCAGGTCACTGACTGCGTGGTCAGGCGAACCCGGTCGTCGGTAAGTTGGGCATTGGCGGTGATCAGGCAATGTTTCGGCAGTTGGTACGACACCGAAGACTGCACGTGCGACACCGGACGCAGCAAGATGTTGTTCTTCTCGGATGAGGTGCGGTCGAGGGTAACGCTATCAATCAACTGGACCTCGACACGGGCATCGGCAGGTAGCCTGAGCGTGTCCTGCGCAGCCAGCACCGGCATGGTCATGACCGCCAACAGCAGATAGACGAAAGGTTTCAACATGGCTTGGTCTCGGCAGGCATTGGCACCCGCCAGTGGCGGGAACATGACGTGTGCAAACTCTAGCACAGTGCAGGGCGTCTAGTAGCCGCGCCAGCGTGACGAGATGTCGCGAGGCATGACGTCAAGTGCAGAGCCACTGCGCGAAGTGCGGGAGTGCGGTAGAATCCGCTCACCAGGGAAACATACCGTGACAATAACTCGAATGCACTATGCCTACGGGCAACGAGACATAGGTTGAACCGATGACTGAAGAACTCGCCAACCATTACCGGGAGATCATTGCTGGCTTGGGTGAAGACCCCAGCCGCGAGGGACTTCGCGATACGCCCAAACGCGCCGCCAAGGCCATGCAGTTCCTGACCCGGGGCTATAGTCAGTCTCTCGAGGCGCTGGTCAATGGCGCGGTCTTCGCCTCCGAGACCGACGAGATGGTATTGGTCAAAGACATTGAGCTTTACTCAATGTGCGAACACCATCTGCTGCCTTTCATCGGCAAGTGCCATATTGCCTACATGCCACACGGCAAGGTACTGGGACTGTCGAAATTTGCGCGTATCGTCGATATGTATGCCCGGCGCATGCAGATCCAGGAAAACCTGACCCGCGAAATTGCTGAGGCGATCCAACAGGTGACGGGGGCTCATGGCGTGGCCGTGGTGATCGAAGCCAAGCACATGTGCATGATGATGCGTGGCGTCGAGAAACAGAACTCGAGCATGACGACCTCGGTCATGCTGGGTGCCTTCCGTGACAATCAGACCACCCGTCAGGAATTTCTGATGCTGGTCAATGGTCGCTGATCGACATGGAGGAACCGAGATGCCACTGCATGCCCTTAACGAGCAGCACCTAGACCACGATCTTGCCTCGATACGTATCAAGAATCTGCGTCTACGCACATTCATTGGTATAAAGGAAGAAGAGATCAAGAATCGTCAGGACGTGATCATCAATGTGGTGATCCGTTACCGGGCCGCTGGCGCGGTGCAGTTCAATCACATCGACCAGGCGCTCAACTATCGTACCATCACCAAGCACATCATTTCGCACGTCGAGGATGGGCGCTTCCAGTTGCTGGAGCGCATGACCCGGGAGGTGCTCGACATCGTCATGTCGTATCCTCAGGTGCTGACCGCCCAGGTCGAGATCGATAAGCCGCATGCCTTACGCTTTGCCGATTCGGTGTCGATCACGCTGTCCGAGACCCGCGGGGATCATGCGGCGGTTTGACGGGTTGGTTTTGCAAGGATAAACCTCTTAGCATTGGCATGTAGATTCAGCCAGCGGAGTGCGGCCTTGGACGGCAAGATCACCGATTTCGACGATGATGCGCAGCAGGGGACCATCGTGACTCGCGATGGCCAATGCTATACCTTTTCGCTCGCCGAATGGCGGGGCCGTGGGTTGCCCGGGCCCGATGTTCTGGTTCGTTTCGATGTGCGTGACTCTCACGCCGTTCAGGTCATTAATCTTCCCGAGAAACAGCGCCGTGCCTCAGGGCACGTGCCGGCAACCGATCATGCGCATGCCGCCAGCGATGCCGAGCTGGCCGGTGAATACGAGGAAGGCGTCGGTCGGCGATATTCAAGTTGGGCGCTGGCTGCCATTATCGTGGCTATCCTTGGTCTTTTCTTCGATGTCCTGGCACCTTTACTGGGGCTGGTGGCCGCCATCCTGGCCGTGCTAGGGCTACGCCACATCCGGCGCCAACCGCAACATTACCGAGGCAGGGGGGTCTGCTGGGCGGCGATTGTCCTGGCATTGATCGTTGCTACGCTATCCTTGCTGCTGGAGCCGCTGCCAGCGACATCCCTGTCCCACTTGCTAGCCGTGCCCGGCCATGAGCAAACCGGGTGACATACCGCCAAATGCGGTTGGCGTTCGTCCTGCGTCGATGATCGCCAGCCGGCTCCGTGCGGCAACCGCCGTTGTCGCCTTCATGGAAGGAGAACATCATGGAATCCTTGCAAGATTGCCCGCTGTTTCGTCCGTTTGCCTACATCGACGGTAGTTGGGTCGCGGCAGACAGTGGCGAACAGATCGATGTCGTCAATCCGGCGACCGGCGAGGTCATTGGCCAGGTCCCTCGTCTGGGCCGGGCCGAGACCGAGCGCGCCATCGAAGCCGCAGATGTCGCCCTTCCCGCCTGGCGAGCACTGACAGCCCAGGAGCGCGCCGATGTGCTGATGAAATGGCACGACCTGATGCATGAGCATCAAGACGAGCTGGCGCTGATCATGACCTTGGAGCAGGGCAAGCCGCTAAAGGAGGCGGCCGGAGAGATCGCCTACGCAGCCAGCTTTTTGCGCTGGTTTGCCGAGGAGGCGCGTCGGGTGTACGGCGAGACCATCCCTGCATCGAAAAATAACCAGCGAATCCTGGTGACCAAGCAGCCTGTCGGGGTCGTCGGGGCCATTACGCCCTGGAACTTCCCGGCGGCCATGATTACTCGTAAGGTTGGTGCTGCACTCGCTGCAGGCTGCCCGATTGTGGTCAAACCTGCCAGCCAGACACCGTTCTCGGCAACTGCCCTGGCTCTGCTGGCCGAGCGCGCCGGCGTGCCGCGCGGTGTATTCAACGTCGTACCTGGGCGGGCAAGTGAAATTGCCTCTGCGCTGACCGAATCATCAATTGTGCGCAAGATTACCTTTACCGGGTCTACCGAGGTCGGGCGCAAGCTGATGCAGCAGGCGGCCGAGCATATCCAGAAGATCTCCTTGGAACTGGGCGGCAATGCGCCGTTCATCGTTTTCGAGGACTCCGACCTGGATGCGGCCGTGGAAGGCGCCATGGCGTCGAAGTTCCGCAACGGTGGGCAGACCTGCGTATGTGTCAACCGCTTCCTGGTCCAGTCCAGCGTGGTCAACGCCTTCTGCGAGAAGCTGGCCGCAGCCATGAACAGCGAGTTGCATGTCGGTGATGGCACCGAGGAAGGCGTCAACATCGGTCCGCTGATCGACCAGGATGGTGTCGAGAAGGTCAGCCGGCACATTCGCGATGCCGTGGACAAGGGGGCCGAGCTGCTGCTGGGTGGTCACCCACATCCGCTGGGTGGCAACTTCTTCACGCCGACGCTAATAAACGATGCCAAGCCCAACATGCTTGTCGCCCAGGAAGAGACGTTCGGTCCGTTGTCGGCGGTGTTCCCCTTCGACGATGAAGAGGATGCCGTGGCGATGGCCAATGACACGCCCTTCGGCTTGGCCGCCTACTTCTATTCAAGGGACCTGAGCCGCGTGTGGCGCGTCTCGGAAGCGCTCGAGTACGGCATTATCGGTATCAATACCGGACTGATCTCTAACGCTGCCGCACCCTTCGGTGGTGTCAAGGAATCCGGCCTGGGACGCGAAGGCGGGCATCAAGGGCTTGAGGAGTTTATGGAAACCAAGTATCTCTGCATCGACCTTGGATGAGGGAAACGAGCTTCGCAGCAATGTTTTGCCAAGCGCTAAAACAAGCAGGGCGGCCAATTGGCCGCCCTGCTTGTATCTGGTTTCGTTCAATGCTTGAAATGGCGCATCCCCGTGAACACCATGGCGACTCCCGCTTCATTGGCGGCGTCGATCACTTCCTGGTCGCGCATCGAGCCACCCGGTTGGATGACTGCGCTGATCCCGGCAGCGGCGGCGGCGTCAATACCATCGCGGAACGGGAAGAAAGCATCGGAGGCCATCACTGAACCGGGCACTTCGAGGCCCTCATCGGCAGCCTTGATGCCGGCAATCTTTGCTGAGTAGACGCGGCTCATCTGGCCGGCACCGACACCGATGGTCTGGCCGTGTTTGGCATAGACGATGGCATTGGACTTGACGTACTTGGCGACTTTCCAGGCGAAGCTCAGATCGTACATTTCCTGTTCGCTCGGCGCGCGTTCGGTGACGACCTGGAGTTCATCGCGACCGACCATGCCCAGGTCGCGATCCTGCACCAGCAGGCCGCCAGTGACACGCTTGAAGTCATGCGCTTGCTCGCGCTCGCCGGGCCAATGGTTGCCGGCGTCGAGCAGACGAACGTTCTTTTTCTCGGCCACAATGGCAGCAGCTTCGTCACTGACTCCCGGCGCGATGATCACTTCGACGAACTGGCGGTCGATGATAGCTCGCGCGGTGTCGGCATCCAGCGGCCGGTTGAAGGCAATGATGCCGCCAAAGGCACTGGTGGGGTCGGTGGCGAACGCCTTGTCGTAGGCGTCCAAGGGGGTGTCCGCCACAGCCACGCCGCAGGGGTTGGCGTGCTTGACGATCACGCAGGCGGTATCGGAGAACGCCTTGACGCATTCGAAGGCAGCATCGGTATCCGCCACGTTGTTGTAGGAGAGTTCCTTGCCTTGGCGCTGCACGGCTGTAGCGACGCTGGCCTCGCTGGCATTCGCCTCGACATAGAACGCTGCCTGCTGGTGCGGATTCTCGCCGTAGCGCATTGACTGCTTCTTGTGAAACTGCACATTGTAGGTGCGCGGGAAGCCCGGTTCGCCGTCCTCGACACGTTGGCCCAGGTAGTCGGCGATGGCTGCATCGTAGCCGGCAGTATGCTCGAATGCCTTGACTGCCAGGTCGAAGCGCAGGGTGTGATTGACCGTACCATCTGATGAAGCCATGGCGTCGAGTATCCGTTGATAATCGCCATTATCGACCACGATGGTGGTGTGGGCGTGGTTCTTGGCGCATGCACGTACCATGGTCGGGCCACCGATATCGATGTTCTCGATGGCATCCTCCAGCGTGCAGTCGGGGCGCGCCACGGTGGCGGCAAACGGATAGAGATTGACTACGACCATGTCGACTGGATCGATGCCATGCTCGGCCATTACCGCATCGTCCTGCCCGCGCCGGCCAAGAATGCCGCCGTGAATCTTGGGGTGCAGCGTCTTGACGCGTCCATCCATGATTTCGGGAAAACCGGTATGCTCGGAGACTTCGGTGACTGCAATGCCGTTCTCCATGAGCAGGCGGTAGGTCCCGCCGGTGGATAGCAGCGCCACGCCGCGATGCGCAAGCTCGCGTGCGAAGTCGACAATGCCGGTCTTGTCGGACACGCTGATCAGCGCACGCCGTACCGGCAGGGAGGACGGTGAGGAATGTTCGGCCATGATGCTCCACTCTACTTGCTAAGGGTCGCCCGGTGGCGGGGCGACGGCGTGAAATGCGTCAAGGGGAGCCGTAGGTGGCTCCCCTGGATGGTCGGGTCAGATCAGGTCGTACTGCTTGAGTTTCTTGCGCAACGTGCCGCGATTGAGGCCCAGCATGTCGGCAGCGCGGGTCTGGTTGCCGCCGGCATGTGCCATCACGGCACTGAGTAATGGTGCCTCGACTTCGGCCATGACCATACCATACAGGTCGGTGACCATTTCGCCGTCGAGATGGGCGAAGTAACGTTGTATGGCGTCATCGACAGCTTCGCGAAGCGTCTGCCCACGGGGTAGGCCGGCGGGAGTGTCGAGCGCCTCCTGATCGGTGGTGAAGGATTGCCTGCTGGTCATGCTGCGCTGATCCCATCGCTCGCCGGATGCGTGGTCCGGTCAAAAATTTCGTCGACGAATTGAAGTTGTGCGCCCACTGTCTCCAGGCTGTTGAAGCGTGCCCGCAAGGGCTTGGCATCTTCGCGAGTGCCCAGATACCAACCGATATGCTTGCGTGCGATGCGCACACCCATATGTTCCCCATAAAACGCATGTAACGCTTTCAGGTGGTCGCTCATTACCCGCTGTCGCTCGTCGTGGGAGGGCTCGGGCAGCGTTTCGCCTGTGCTCAGGTAATGATCGATCTCACGGAAGATCCAAGGATTGCCCTGAGCGCCACGTCCTACCATCACGGCATCCGCACCAGTATAGTCGAGGACCTCGGCTGCTTTCTTGGCGGATGTGATATCGCCATTGGCGAAAACGGGAATTCTCACCGAGGCCTTGATGCTGGCGATGGTGTCGTACTCTGCAGAGCCGGAGTAACGCTGCTCTCGGGTACGTCCATGGACCGCCAAGGCGCGGATACCCGCGTCTTCGGCCAGGCGGGCGACACGCGGGCCGTTGATACTACGCTCGCACCAGCCGGTACGAATTTTTAGCGTCACGGGAATGTCGACCGCCGCGACTACGGCATCGAGAATCTCTGCTACC
This sequence comes from Modicisalibacter luteus DSM 23508, assembly GCF_000378505.1. GTDB lineage: Bacteria > Pseudomonadota > Gammaproteobacteria > Pseudomonadales > Halomonadaceae > Modicisalibacter > Modicisalibacter luteus. Next base: position 69,999 of record NZ_KB899992.1, read on the forward strand.
AGCCGCTCGTCGCGAAGCAGGGCCGAGCCAGCCGCCTTGTTGCAGACCTTCTTGGCTGGGCAACCCATGTTTATATCGATGATCTGAGCGCCCTGTTCGGCATTCATGCGGGCCGCTTCGGCCAGCATGTCGGGATCGCCCCCGGCGATCTGCACCGAACGCGGGCCAGGCTCGCCACTATGATCGAGGCGTGAACGCGACTTCCGGGTGTGCCATAGGCTAGGGTCGGACGTGACCATTTCGGACACCACCAAGCCAGCGCCTAGCTTACGACAAAGCTGGCGAAAAGGGCGATCGGTCACGCCGGCCATGGGCGCCAGAATTACCCGATTAGGGAGCTGGTAAGGGCCAATAGCGGGTGGTTCGACGCAGGCGGTAGCTGGCATCGTGATTCGTAGTCTCGTCTCAAGGGGGGAGTATGATACCGGCCGCAACGAGCTTATTGAAGGGCGGGCGATATCAACGTTGCCGTTACTGGGCAGGGCGTAGGCCCGTGAGGCGTACCCAGCCGTCACGCTCGACCGGATCATCCATGCGCAACCCCTGAGCAAGGTAAGCATCGAAAACGGTGTCAGCCTGATTGGCGAGGATGCCCGACAGGGCCAGACGACCGCCTGGGGCGATCTGGCCGGTAATACTCGGCGCGAGCTCGACCAACGGCCCTGCGAGAATGTTGGCGACGACGACGCTGTACTGGCCGGCGTCAAGCTGCTCGGGGAGGCATAGCGCAAGCGCTTCGTCGGCAATGCCGTTGCGTGCGGCATTGTCACGACTGGCGGTCAGTGCCTGTGGGTCGATGTCGGTACCCACCGCGTGAGCGGCGCCAAGCTTGAGTGCGGCGATGGCTAAAATCCCTGAACCGCAACCGAAGTCGAGGATCGTTTGTTTATGGAGCAGCCCTTCGTTGGCCAGCTCGTCGAGCCACTCCAGACAAAGTGCTGTGGTGGGATGCGTGCCGGTACCGAAAGCTAGACCCGGATCGAGCAGCAGGTTGACGGCGTCGGGGTCCGGTGCGTCATGCCAGCTGGGAACGATCCACAGTCGCTTGCCCATCCGCAGCGGTGTGAAGCCATCCATCCACTCTCGCTCCCAATCTCTGTCGGCAAGCAGCTCGTACTCGATCTCTGGACACGGTTCATCGGGAATTTCCGCGGCCCAGGCTTGGCGCACCCGATCCAGCATGGGTTCGACATCTTCCAGGTCATCGTAGAGTCCGGTCAGTACGGTCTCGTTCCAGAGGGGGGTGGTGCCGCGCTCGGGTTCGAAGACCGGCTCGTCGTGAGCGTCCTGCAGGGTAATTGCCGAGGCGCCCTCTGCCGCAAGCAGCTCCTCGAGCGTGTCGGCCTGCTCAGGCGCAATGTGGGCTTTCAGTTGCAACCAAGGCATGGGATTCTCCAGCACGCGTGTAAACGAAAGAAAAAGGGGCAATAACGCCCCTTTCGCCAATGGCTCTGTCATCTATCCGGCAGGATCAGCCGCCGAGCTTCTTCTCAAGGTAATGGATGTTTACGCCGCCTTCCTGAAAATTGCTGTCGCGGACTAGATCCTTCTGCAAGTCGATATTGGACTTGATCCCTTCCACCAACAATTCATCAAGAGCGTTGCGCATGCGGTTCAGGGCCACGTCGCGGTTCTCACCCCAAGTGATCAGCTTACCGATCAGCGAGTCGTAGTGAGGAGGGACGGTATAGCCCGTGTACAGATGCGAATCCATGCGTACACCCAGTCCGCCTGGGGCATGGAACAGCGTCACCTTGCCGGGGGAGGGCATGAAGGTACGCGAATCCTCGGCATTGATACGGCATTCAAAGGCATGGCCGTTGAGCTTGACATCCTCTTGCCGGATCGTCAGCGGCATGCCGGACGCGATACGCAACTGTTCCTTGACGATATCCACGCCGGTCACCATCTCGGTGACGGGGTGCTCGACCTGAACGCGAGTGTTCATCTCGATGAAGAAGAACTGGCCGTCCTCATAAAGGAACTCGAAGGTACCGGCGCCGCGGTAGTTGATCTCGATACAGGCGTCGGTACAGGCCTTGAGCACGCGGGCGCGGGCTTCCGGGTCGATGTGCGGAGCCGGGGCTTCTTCCAGGACCTTCTGGTGGCGGCGTTGCAGCGAACAATCACGATCGTAGAGGTGGATGGCGTTTCCTTGGCCATCGGCAAGCACCTGCACCTCGACGTGGCGAGGCTTTTCCAGGAACTTCTCCATGTACACCGTGCCGTCGCCGAAGGCGGCATTGGCCTCGGAGCGGGTCACGCTGATCGAGGAGAGTAGGTGGGCCTCGCTGTGGACCACACGCATGCCACGTCCACCACCACCGGCTGCCGCCTTGATGATGACCGGGTAACCGATGCGACGGGCCGTGGCCAGCACCGCCTCGTCGTTATCTTCGGGCAGCGGGCCGTCGGAGCCGGGCACGGTGGGTACCCCTGCCTGCTTCATGGCCTCGATCGCGCTGACCTTGTCGCCCATCAGGCGAATGGTCTCGGCACGTGGGCCGATGAAGACGAAGCCGGAGCGCTCGACCTGTTCGGCGAAGTTGGCATTCTCGGATAGAAAGCCATAGCCCGGGTGGATGGCGCTGGCATCAGTCACCTCGGCGGCACTGATCAGCGCCGGAATATTGAGGTAGGACTGGGCCGAGGAGGCCGGGCCGATGCAGACCGCTTCGTCGGCCAGGCGCACGTGCATCAGCTCACGGTCGGCCTTGGAGTGTACGGCGACGGTACGAATGCCCAGTTCCTTGCAGGCACGCAGGATGCGCAGTGCGATCTCGCCGCGGTTGGCGATAAGTACCTTATCCAACATGGCGTTGTCCATTCGTTCAAGAAATGATCAGCATCGGCTGGTCGAATTCGACCGGTTCACCGTCCTCGACAAGGATGGCCTCGATCACGCCGTCCTGGTCGGCTTCGATCTGGTTCATCATCTTCATCGCTTCGACGATGCACACCGTCTCACCCTTCTTGACGCTCTGGCCAACTTCGATGAACGGCTTGGAGCCCGGCGCCGGGGCACGATAGAAGGTGCCCACCATGGGCGAGGTCACGGCATGCCCGGTCGGTTGGGCCGGCGCCGGGGCTTCACTCGGTTCGGCAGTCGGTGCGCCTGGAGCGTGCTGTGGCATCTGGGGCGCGCTGGGCATGCCCCAGCCTTGATGCATGGGCATCGGTTGGGCCTGGACCCCGTTGGGATGGCGGCTGATACGTACCGACTCCTCGCCTTCCTGGATCTCGATTTCGCTGATGTTGGATTCTTCCAGAAGCTCGATCAGTTTCTTGACCTTGCGGATATCCATGTTGATGTCTCTTGAGTGTGAGTGTGGCGTAATGCGATAGCTATCGAGAGCGGCCGTGGGGGGCGCAGCGCGATTCCCGGAACAAGATTCGTCATTGTCATGGCTGGAGCCGTCGAGGCCGCTGTCGAGCCCACTGAAACGGATGGCCGCACCGGTCTGCGTACCACGCGATGCGGGATACCGGGCCAGTGCAGGTTGGGAAGCGTTGACGATGCGTATATGCCAGCCATAGAGGTCTATTAGGGCGCTGTTAACCTGTTCAAACTCTGATTAGATCCCGGCAGAAAGCGGCAAGATCCCGCCTGTGGGCGCCTTAAAAGCTAATGGAGGCGAAGTGTGACGAAAAACGGACATGTTGTCTAGTTGCATCACGGAGCCGGTGCCGAGAGTAACCGAACGATGTTCGAATTGAGCCTAGACGTTTCAGCCGGTTCGTGCGAATTGGCTACGAATGCGTTCAAGATGAGTGGCAAAGGTCGGTGCGTCGACTTCGCCCTGAATGCGTGCCCGGGCAAGCTCTTCGTTATCGGAGAAGAACAGCAGGCTGGGCGGGCCAAACAGGCCGAACCGGTCGAGTAGCGCGCGGCTATCCGCGTTAGTGTCGGTAATATCGGCCTGAATCAGGTGAAATCCGGCCAATTGACTGGCCACGGCCGGGGCGGGAAACACATCGCGTTCCATGATTTTGCAGGAAACACACCATTCGGCCGTGACGTTGACGAACGCAGGTTGGCCCTGTCGGGCAGCGATTTCCAGTTCGCTTTCGAGTTGTGCAAGTGTCGTTACCCGGGTAAATACCGGCCCCTGCTCGACGCCGCCGGCACTGCCGAGGCTGGCCAAGGGGCGCAGTGGATTCTCGCCTCCCTGGGCGGCGCCCAGCACCAAGGCAACTCCCCAGGCGAGCAAGACGATGCTGGCGGCTTGCCGTACGCGTGGCCAACCTTGGCGTTGGTTGAAGGTCAGTGCGCCCAGGGCCAGTGACGTACCGATGACTAGAGCTCCCCACAGGACGAGGCTGACCGGGCCCGGTAGCAGGCGTTCGATGAGCCACACGGCGATGGCCAACAGCAGCACGCCGAAGGCGGCCTTGACGCCATTGAGCCAGGCGCCTGAACGGGGGAGCAGCGAGGGGCCGAACGTGCCCACAAATAGCAGGGGGACCCCCATGCCCAGCGCCAGGGCGAATAGCGCGGCTCCGCCCATGAGGATATTGCCGGTGGTCGAGATGAAGACCAGTGCGCCTGCCAATGGCGCCGACACGCAGGGAGACACGACGATGACCGACAGTGCCCCGGCCAGGGCCAGGCCAGGCGCCCCACTGCGTTGCAATCGGGCCTGCCAAGCATCGACGCGATTGGCCAGCGCGGGTGCCACTCGCAGGTCGAAGACGCCAAACATGGCCAAGGCGAATAACACGAATAACGCGGCAAATGGAACCAGAACCCAAGGCGACTGCAGGTGTGCTTGCAGGTTGAGGCCGGCCCCGAACAGACCCATCAGGACGCCAGCCATGGCATAGGTAACGGTCATGCCCGCCACGTAGCTGGTCGATAATGCCAGGGCTCGGCGGCGTCCTGCCTGCTGACCGACGATGATCGAGGACAGGATAGGGATCATCGGTAAAACGCAGGGCGTGAAGGTCAGTCCCAAGCCTGCCAGGAAGAACAGGCCGAGAACGGTTAAAGGGGCAAGGTCGGTAAGCAGGCTGCGGTAATGTGCATCTTCGCTGAGTGGTGCTGCAGCAATGCCAGGGTCAGACGCGGTAGCCGTTGTGTCGCTCTGACGTGCAGGTGTAGTTCCGATGTTGGCGACGTCTTGAAAGGCGGCCGGCGGCGAGCCGGGAAAGGCGCTAAGCTCGATGCTCTCGGGTGGGTAGCATAAACCGGCATCGGCGCAGCCCTGAAAGGTCACGGCGATATCGAGGCTATCCTCGGGCTGTCCCGTGTAGGGGACCGTCAGGGCAACCTGATCGTAAAAGACGTAGACGTCGCCCAGAAATTCGTCGCTCTTGAATTGGCCCGGCGGCAGTTGGATTTCGCCCAGTTCGACACCGGGCTCCAGGCTCTCGATGCTGAAACGATGCCGGTAAAGATAGTAATTCTCGGCGTTGACGAAGCCGACATGCAAACGCCCTTCCTCACGCCAGGCGGTGGCCTGGAACGCCTCGTGAACGGGAAGGAACGCCTGCTCCTTGGATTGCTCGTCGAACCAGCCGGCCTGGGTCGTGGTCGTGAACAGCAACAGAAATAGTGAGACGAGCAGGGCGGGCAGACGTGTCATCGACTCCGGTTTCCTTGAGCGGGGCTGTGCGCTGCATGCGACCATCGGCTTGCTGACGAGTTCCTTAGGCAGGCTAACTGCGGTACGGGCGCATCGAAACGTGCATGATAGGATACCCTTCTCAAGGAACCAATCATCAACTGTCACGCTCAAGGACGTCGCGCATATGGCAATGTTTCGCAACCGCAAACGTCGGACCGAAGTGCTGGAACGCCCGGAGTACGGCTGGATATGGAAGCCTTTGCTGGTACTGCTAGTGATCTATCTGGTCGTTTGCATTGGTCTGGGCATCTGGTGGAGCCTGCGGCCGGATAGCTTCGATATCCAGCAGGCGGTTGTCGAATGGCGAGGCGATGAGACGCAAGCGCCGCTTCCGCGAGGCGTGGCCTTTTCCTCGGCCTTGACCGCCTCGGTCGATACCCTGCTCGACAAGCCGGGCGGATTGCTGCGCAATGATGTGGCACCACCGGGAGTGTGGCTCGACAATATGCCCAGTTGGGAACTGGGTGTGCTGAGTCAGGCACGCCTGACGGTACCGGCGCTGGCAGCCATGAGCAATGGTAATGCCGCGTTGCTGACCGATGCCGAAACAGCGCTGGATACTGACAGTGAGGCCTGGATTCATCCCTCTGCGGAGAAGCGATATGCATTAGCGGTCGCGCTGTTGCATGACTTCACCAACAACCTGAGTGGCAGTAGCGCCCTGACGAACCGTGGCGATGCCTTGGCTCAATGGCTACGCAGTGAGGCGGATCGATTCGAAGCCATGACACGTCGCTTGTCGGCGAGCATCGACGACCCAGAGGCGTTGCGTGAACTGGGTGTCGACGAGTCTGAATTGCCGGAGGCCACACCCTGGTACCGTATCGATAACATTTTCTTTGAGGCCCGCGGTGAGGCTTGGGCGCTGATGCATTACCTGCGAGGCCTGCGCCAGGATTATGCCCCGCTCTTCGAGCAGGCTGGGGCAATGGCCGGGCTGGAGCGCATGATTGCCGAACTGGAAATGGCGCTGCGTCCGCTATGGAGTCCAATGGTGTTGAACGGCTCGGGCTTTGGGATTTTCGCCAACCACTCACTGATCCTGGCCAACTACACCATGGGCCTTAGTGATCAGGCCCGGCGTCTCGCTGACAGCGTCGAGGGGGTTGAGATCAGCAGCCCGCGCGCGCAACCCAGCGCTTCTCAGCCGTCCCCCGACACGTCGCAGGAGAACGCCACGGCGCCGGCGCAAGTTGACGGTGCAGAAGAGACAGGTGATTCGAAGATGACTCAGGGTGGTAGCCTCCAAAGTGGAGCGGGCTCTCAAGCTGACGAGAGCGTATCTTCGGAAAAGGAACAGGGTGATGCCGGCGCAACACCTCAGTCTGCCGGGTAAGCGCTGCAACCGGCCGCTTCGGATTCTCAAGAGTCGCAGCACTGAAAGAGTCTCAGGATGACTCGGTTGAATAAAGAAGGGCCGCCCTTTCAAGGGCGGCCCTTCTTGTGAAGCGTGTCTTTAGAACTCCCGCACTCTGGCGCGGCTGCGGAAGGTAAGTCAGGCTTACTGGTCCTGATAGGCTGCCGCGGCCTTCTCGATAGCCTTGCGTGCGGCATCGGCGCCATCCCAGGACTCTACCTTCACCCATTTGCCTTTTTCGAGATCCTTGTAGTTCTCGAAGAAGTGGGCGATCTGCTGGCGCAGCAGCTCCGGCAGGTCGGTGACTTCGTTGACCTCGTCGTACAGGGCGGTCAACTTCTGGTGAGGTACGCAAACCAGCTTGGCGTCTTCGCCAGCTTCGTCAGTCATGTTGAGGATACCCACCGGACGTGCACGGATGACGCTGCCGGGCTGGACCGGATACGGCGTGACCACCAGAGCGTCGAGGGGGTCGCCATCATCGGCCAGCGTGTTGGGAATGAAACCATAATTGGCCGGATAAAACATGGGGGTGGCCATGAAGCGATCCACTAGGAGGGCATCCATGTCCTTGTCGATCTCATACTTGATCGGCGCATGATTGGCAGGGATCTCGATCGCGACGTACACGTCGTTGGGGAGGTCCTTGCCTGCGGGGATCTGGTTGAAGCTCATTATCGAGTCCTTGCGGTTGGCCATGAAAGCGAAAATTCGCCGAATTATACGAACTGCCCTTGACGATTACCAATCGTAGGCACGCACTGGCATGTTATCCAATAGGCGATAGGCTGCGACTGGCGTCAAGGGTATCATGGTTGGCTAATGCGCAATCCGAGGGGGAGAGTCATCTTGGTGGAGCAAGCCTTGTCCTTGAGCTACGGTCAGGCCTTCGTGGCCCCGGAGCGCCGCCGACATCGCAGTTCCATGTCGGTTCAGGTCCCCGAGGGAAATACCCTGCGTAGCAAGGGAGTTTGTGCCCTGATCAGTGATTCGACCTGGCGCAATGCCATTGCCAAGCAGGCGGGCGATCTCAGTGTCCGCGGTTTCCTCGCCGATTACTATTCGACACCCGAGCATTGGGATACTAAGACGTCTGCGACCCGTGTCCTACGGGCCCTTAACAGCTGGAGTTATAGTCAGAGCAGCTATATCGAGGGTGGCAGTTACGTCAGTTCGATGTCGGCAATGGTGCTCCGTGACCGGGATGCACACCTCTTCCACATGGGCGATACGCTGGTGTTTCGCTTGCGTGGCGCCGAGTTCGAGCAGCTGACACGCGATCACGTGACCGACCTGGGTGGCTACCGCTACCCATCCCGGGCGTTAGGCCTGGACGGGAACCTGGACATCGATTACGCACGTATGTCGCTCAAGCAGGGCGATCTGTTCCTGTTCACCACGCGCGCCGTACGTGGCACGCTGATGCCGTCGGATTACGTGCAGTTGATACGCTCCGATGTCAGCGACCTTGATGCCGCCTGCGAGCGCCTCGCGGAAGCGGCCCAGGCGCGTGCCGCCGAGCGTGGCTACGGTGCCGACCAGTTCTGCTTCCAGCTGGTGCGAATCGACCGCCTGCCCGAGGAGGAGCCCGACCGTCCTCTGCGGCATTATGGCAATTTGCCGGTTCCCCCCGAACTGAATGTCGGTGACCGCCTCGATGGCCTGGAGGTTCAGGCGGTCCTGTCGAAAACGGCCCAGGCACGTGTCTATCGCATGCGTGACTTGCGCAGCGAACGGGAGATGGTCCTCAAGGCACCGAGTCCCGAGCTGTCGAGCCGTAATGCCTACCTGGAGCATTTTATGCTGCAGCAATGGGTCGTCGAACGTGTCAGTTCCACCTTTGTGGCCAAGGTCGTGGAGCTTACACGGCCGCGACAGCACCTGTATTACCTGATGGAGCATGTTGAGGGCACGACATTGACGGAGTGGGTGCACAGGCACCCGCAGGCGAGCCTGGCACAGCGCCTGGATATCGCGCGTCAGTTAGCCAAGGCGGTTCAGGCACTACACCGGCGTGATGTGCTTCACCAGCAAATCCACCCCGATAACGTGCTCATCGATGCGCATGGCCAAGTGGTGCTCGCCGACTTCAGCGCCTGTCATCTGCGTGAGGTGGATGGCCACAAGAAAGCAAGAGAGCTGGCGCGTCAGGTAGGGCTCAGTGAACACAGCGCACCGGAGTATGCTCTGGATACCGAAGTGGGGCGGCGCAGCGACCAATATGCTTTGGCATCGACGATCTACTGGATGTTGACCGGTAGCCTGCCCTATGAGCAGGCGCCGAATCAGTTGCGCAGCCACACCGATCTAGAGCAGATGAACTACCGTAGTGCGCGTACCCGCAACCCCGAGGTGAGCAGTGACCTTGACGATGCCCTGCGACGAGCGCTGGATCCTCAGCGAGCGTTACGTTTCCGTCGTCTCGCCGAGTTCGCCTATGCTCTGCGTGAACCGCGCAAGTCGGCGCGAGACGGGACGACTCGCTCCCGGCGCGAACCGGCCATCTTCTGGCAGGGAGTTGCCGGTATCCTGTTGCTGCTGTTGGTAGTGTCCTGGTTGCTGAGATAACCCCAAACACACTTTCGCCTCGGCGATGGAGGCCGAGGCGAAAGCAGTAAAGCGTCTTGGTGCCTTACAGCTCGAAAGCCGGCAGCTTGCGTTCTACTCGAGCCAGCTTCAGCTTGGCCACCTTGGGCAGACCGTTCTCGAATGGCGGAAAGTCCTCGCCCTGAATCAGCGGTGTCAGGTAGCGACGACAGGCCTCGGTGATGCCGAAACCATCCTCACGAATGAAGTCGCGCGGCATGAACTTTTCCTGGTTGGCGACCTCCGCCAACGGCGCCGCCTCGATGCTCCACTCATAAGGGCTGTCGCTGACCCGCTTGATGGCGGGCATCATGGCGTTTTTACCTTCGAGCGCCAGCTCCACGGCCTTCTTGCCGACTGCATAGGATTGCTCGACATCGGTCTTCGAAGCCAGGTGGCGCGCGGCGCGCTGCAGGTAGTCGGCCACCGCCCAGTGGTACTTGTAACCCAGATCCTGCTTGATCATGCCGGCCAGAGTCGGGGCAACGCCGCCCAGCTGACGATGACCAAAGGCATCGGTGTTGCCGGCGTCGGCCAGGAAGGTGCCGTCCTCATAGCGGGCACCCTCGGACACCACGATCACACAATAACCATACTTCTTGACGGCTTCTTCGACCCGGGCCATGACCGCGGCGCGGTCGAAGGCGATTTCGGGGAAGATGACCATATGCGGTGGTTCGCCCTCACCGCTTCCGGCCAGGGCGCCGGCGGCAGCGATCCAACCGGCATGGCGACCCATCACCTCGAGAACGAATACCTTGGTCGAAGTGGCACACATGGAGGCGATGTCGAGCGCGGCCTCGCGGGTTGAGGTGGCGATGTACTTGGCCACGCTACCGAAGCCCGGCGAGTTGTCGGTGATAGGCAGGTCGTTATCGACGGTCTTGGGTACGTGGATCGCCGTTAGCGGATACCCGAGCTTCTCGGAAAGCTGGGAAACCTTGAGGCAGGTATCGGCGCTGTCACCTCCACCATTATAGAAAAAGTAGCGAATATCATGGGCCTTGAACACCTCGATCAGCCGCTCGTACTGGGCACGGTGAGTCTCGATGTCTTTCAGCTTGTAACGGCACGAGCCAAAGGCGCCTCCTGGGGTGTGGCGCAGCGCGGCAATGGCGTCGTCGGATTCCTGGGAAACATCGATCAGGTCCTCGGTAAGGGCACCGATGATGCCGCTACGGCCGGCATACACCTTGCCGATGCGATCCGACTCGCGGCGGCATGTTTCGATCACGCCGCAAGCGCTGGCATTGATGACCGCTGTGACGCCACCGGACTGGGCATAGAAGGCATTGTACTTTGCCATGAGGGCTTCCTTTGCTCCTGGATTTTTTACTTAGAAAAGAAGGGGATTTGGGGCTTATGATAGCCGAAAGCGATACATGCTGCACGGCAGCAGCAAGCGTGATAGGCCTGGTTGCTGGTGGCTGTGTTGCCGGCCATGCTAGTCTCACGCGTTTGTAACCGTGCCGTTCAGGCCGAGGCATTGTCGTCACCTTCGGCGCCTGGCGCAACGCACGATGACGCTCGGATCTATAAGGCGAGAGGCCTCATGCACGTCCATATCCTTGGTATCTGTGGCACCTTCATGGGCAGCTTGGCGCTGTTGGCTCGAGAACTGGGTCACCACGTCAGCGGCTCCGATGCCAACGTCTACCCGCCGATGAGCACGCAACTCGAAGCGGCGGGCATAACCCTCTGCGACGGTTACCGGGCAGCCAATCTCGAGCCACGACCCGACCTTGTGGTCATCGGCAACGCCCTGTCGCGTGGCAACGCCGAAGTCGAGGCCGTGCTCGATACCAAACTGCCGTATATCTCGGGCCCCCAGTGGCTGGCCGAGCACGTCCTGCCGGGGCGGCAGGTGCTGGCGGTGGCCGGAACCCACGGCAAGACCACTACGGCCAGCCTGCTGGCCTGGTTGCTGGAGTCGGCGGGGCTGGCGCCGGGGTTTCTGATCGGGGGCGTACCGCGCAATTTTGGTATCTCGGCTCGCCTGGGAAGTGAGCAGGCGCCCTTCGTGGTCGAGGCCGATGAATATGACACCGCGTTCTTCGACAAGCGCTCCAAGTTCGTTCACTACCGTCCCGACGTGGCTGTGCTCAACAATCTCGAATTCGATCACGCCGATATCTTCCCTGACCTGACGGCGATAGAGCGCCAGTTCCACCACTTGGTGCGTACGATACCTGGCCAGGGGCAGTTGCTGGTAGCCGATGAAGAACCGGCGCTTGATCGTGTGCTGGACATGGGGTGTTGGTCGCAGGTAGGGCGCTTTGGTGGCAGCGAGGACAGCGACTGGCGTTTCATCCTGGAGCGTGACGACGCCAGTCGTTTCCGGGTGATTCATGGGAGCGAGGACGCTGTAGTCGACTGGGCTCTGACCGGTGAGCATAACGCGCGTAACGCACTGGCGGCGCTGGCAGCCGCGGCAGCCTGTGGCGTAGACCTGGCGCGGGGCTGTGCGGCACTGGCACGCTTCGAGACACCGCGTCGGCGCCAGGAGATCCGTGGCGAGGTGGCTGGCATCCAGATAATCGACGATTTCGCCCATCATCCCACGGCCATTGCAACTACTTTGAAAGGGCTGCGTGCCGCTACGCCGCTGGGCAGGCTCCTGACCGTCATCGAACCGCGCTCCAATACCATGCGTCTTGGCACGTTGAAGGATCGCCTGGCTGCCTGCGTGTCGGATGCCGATATCGTGTGGTGGTATCAGCCCCCTGGGCTCGATTGGTCGCTGGATGGCATCCTGGCGGCGAGCCCGGTCCCGGCCAGTCGTATCGAGGATATCGATGCGTTGGTCGATGCCGTGGTGAGTCAGGCGCGTCGCAACGATCGCATCGTTGTCATGTCCAATGGCGGCTTCGGTGGCATTCACGACAAGCTGCTGGCTGCGCTGGAGCGTCGGTATGGCTGATACACCTGCAGGCTTTGCTGCGCCGGTGACCGTTGCCATGACCGGGGCGTCGGGGGCCCAGTACGGGTTGCGTCTGATCGAGTGTCTGGTGGCCGCCAATCATGAGGTATGGGTAATGATATCCAAGGCGGCGCACATGGTCATCGCCACCGAGACCGACGAGCAGTTGCCCGCGCAACCGGCCCGGCTGGTCGAGGCATTGAGTGGTCGCTGTGCGGCTGCGCCTGGCCAGATCCGCTGCTTCGGTCGCGAGGATTGGATGGCTCCTGTTGCGTCGGGCTCTGGCGCGCCGGCCTCGATGGTCATTTGCCCATGTTCCACCGGCACACTGTCGGCCGTGGCGACGGGCGCCAGCAACAACCTCATTGAGCGGGCCGCAGATGTCGCGCTCAAGGAGCGTCGCCAACTGATCCTGGTGCCACGCGAGACGCCATTTTCGGCCATACACCTGGAGCATATGCTCAAGTTGAGTCAGTTGGGTGCAGTCATCCTGCCGGCAGCGCCAGGGTTCTATCACCGCCCCGACAGCGTCGCGGCGATGATTGATTTCATCGTGGCGCGGATCCTTAACCAGTTGGGAATCGATCATCAACTCATGCCACGATGGGGAGAACCGGTGTGATCAATCTGTCGCTGCTGTCTGTATTCATTCCCACGTTCTTCCTGGTCTCGCTGACTCCAGGCATGTGCATGACGTTGTCGATGGTGCTGGGCATGACCGTCGGAGTGCGTCGGGCACTTTGGATGATGGCTGGCGAGCTCGTCGGTGTGGGGTTGGTGGCAGTGGCCGCCGGTGCCGGCGTGGCGACACTAATGCTGCGCCAGCCCGAGCTCTTTATGGCTTTCAAATGGTTGGGCGGCGCCTATCTGGCTTATCTAGGCATCATGATGTGGCGCTCACGTGGACGTATGGCGATCCCTACCGAGCCGCGTGAAAGTACCTCAGTGTCACGTACCCAACTGCTGACCCAGGGCTTTGTCACGGCGGTAGCCAATCCCAAGGGCTGGGCCTTTTTCATTGCGCTGTTGCCGCCGTTCCTCGATGCCTCGCTGCCGCTGGCCTCGCAGCTGGCGATCCTCGTCGCCATGATCCTGACCCTGGAATTCTTCTGTCTGCTGCTATATGCCGGTGGCGGGCGCACCGCGAGTCATCTGCTGGCCAGGGGCGGCAGTGTGCGTCTGCTCAACCGCATCGCGGGGACATTGATGATCGGCGTCGGTGTGTGGCTCGCATTGGGATGATGGGGGCTGATGGCCAGCTAGGCTGGTGGAAGCCAGACGATACGCGCCATACCCAGCATCAACGAGGCAAGGCCCAGGGGAATCCAGGGCGGCCGTGCCGGAGGCTGTACCGCAAAGAAGTGGTAGCTGACGCGAATGAAGGCGCAGAGCGTCAGGCCTAGCAGGGCACCTCCCACCAAACCGCTGAACCAAGCAATGTCGAGCAACAGGCAAGCCAGACCCATGGCTAGGCTGACAAGAATGGCGATCCAATAGGCAATAGCTCGAAAACGTGACGCCAATGTTTCCGAGACATAGGCCGCCATTAGCCCGCTCAGCACAACCGAAGCTGAGATCAGTTCGCTGGGATAGTCTATCGTCGAGGTGTCGAGGGTTGTGCCTAAAGACAACTGTCTGAACAGGGCATTGGCCAGCGTGATGGCGCCGAGGCCTCCCAGTAAATGCAGCAGAGCGGCAATCTGCCCACGCAGCAGTAGCCAGAGTATCCATGGCAAAGCCAGTACCGTTCTACCCAGCACATCGCCGGCCTCGGCCAGCCACGCTGCCAACTGAAGCAGCAGGGGGCCGGAGAAGGCATCAATGAATCCCTGCAGTTGATGGTCGATGGTCAGAGGGGGGCCTTGATCCAGCGCCCATAAGGTCCAACCGCTCAGTGCTGTCAGGCTGATCAGCAACAGGACCAGTGAAGCCAGGGGAAACTCGCCGCCCGGATAGGAGAGGCGCAGAGTGTGCCAGAGCCGCCGCCGCCAGCCGCTCTGACTGGCGAAGTAGGCGAGGCGACGATAGATTCTACCTTCACGTGCCAACTGGTGGCGCAGCAGGGAAAAGGCTAGTGCGAGTACGATAACAATGGCGGCCAGCAGGATAAGCCAACGATCGCTGCCCGGAGGCAGGGTCAAAAACTGTTGCCAGGTGCGCCCCAGCAGGTAGCCGGGAAGCACATAGGCCGGTGCCCATATTAGAGCAGAGCCTACATTGGACCAGGCGAAGGTGATCGGCGACATGCGCATCATTCCCGCGATCATCGGCACAATGGGGCGCACCGGACCGACGAAACGCCCGATGAGTACCGACAATATGCCATAGCGCTGAAAGAAGCGTGCACCTCGGGACAACCACTCGGGATGCTGCTTGAACGGCCAGAGAGCCGGAATACGCTCACGCTGGGTGTAGCCGAGCAGGAAGCTGGCGCCATCGCCGATTACAGCGCCGACAAAGGCAAAGAGCAGGACCAGGGGTATCGACAGGTCGTAATGACCGGCCAGCGAGGCAGCAGCAGTCATCAGGACGACACCGGGAATTACCAGGCCGACCACCGCCAAGGACTCGGTCAGTGCTATCACGAGAATGACGACAAGCAGCCAGCCTGGCGAGGGAGCCAGGCCATAAAGCCAGCTCCCGAGATTCAAGGCGAGGGCTCCATCAGTTTGAGGCCGGCCGTGAGCAGCCGCTGTTCGAAATGAGTTGTGGTTTCTCCCGGATGAAGATAGCAAGCATGGATCCGGGCCTGTATCGCGCCAGTCTCGGCAAATACCTCACGGTTCAGGGCGCGCATCACACGGTCGCGGACAATAAGGGCGCCAGCCTCACCGGTATCCGGCAGCAGCAGCCAGAACAGGGTGGGCTGGTGCCGGCCGAGCAGGTCGTGGTGACGACAGCTCTCACGGATGGTCTGGCATACCCGAGCCAATAGCGTATGCAGCAGGACAGGACCGAACTGTTCATCTGCCATTTCCAGTTGTGGCAGGTGAATTACCAGCGCCGCCATGGGACGACGCATGGCGCGGGCGCGATCGACTTCCGCGGTGAGTCGTTCGGTAATGACTTTACGGGAAAGCGCATCACATTGAGCGTCGCTGGGCTCTGTGGCGCGCAGCATCGCTGCACGACGGTGTCGCATCCAACCGGGCAGCGTGCCAAAGCCGACCAGGGCGAGGTAATACAGACCTGTCTCGAATAGCGGTAGGTCGGTGCCTAGCAGGGCTAGCCAGACGGGCATCAGCGTCAGATTCAGGAGCAGCGCCGAGCCCAGAGGCAGCAGTAGAAGCGTGAGCACCGGCGGCAGGCCCATCCACAGTAGGGCGAGCTCCTGACGGGGGAGTTCCATGGCAATCAGCAGATAACAGCTGATCAGGGCCAGATAGGCTGAAAGGTGGCGGTAGTCGTGGTTGGCGAAGCGCAGGAAGATGGCACCTGACAGCAGCACGGACATCGAGGCGGGCACCAGGATGTCATTGTAGGCACCCATTAGGTAATGCCAGATCGCATAAGCGGCCAGCAAGACGGCGCCAATGGCATAAACCAGTACGAACAGAAACGATGGCCAGCGTTGGCCTTTCGTACGCGGCTTCACTTGTTTTCCTCAAGAACGATGACCGGCTTTTCCTGACGTTCCAGGGCGGCCAGTTGGGTTTCCAGCGACAATGCAGGGGCGAGCGTAATGAATCGCGCCTGAAAGGGAGATGGCAGGCTGGCGAGCAGCGTATTCCGGCGCAGGGTCGCTTCCTTGGCATTACGATTGATAAGCAGCGCGGCCAGAGTTTGTCCGTCGGCCTGATAACAGGACTCGTAACTGCGGGTACTGGCGATCAATGCCTCGGCCAGTGCCGGTTGGCAATTGCTTGGGGAGCGTAGCAGTAATAGTTCCCCGTGACTGCCCTCACGCTCACAGCGCATCGTTTCCAGGTTCAGGTCGGATTTTAGCTGGGCGCCCGACCAAAGCAGTAGGTGTTCCAGCAATCGGGTACGGCTCGATACGCCGCGCCAGAGCGTCAGTAGGCCCAGATGGCGTGCCAAGCCCAGCAGCATCAGGGCGACCAGCAGGAGACCGGTGAGGATGCTCTCTGCCGTCATGCCGGTAAGATGCGACACCTGCCACAGGCATGAGGCAGCCAGAGCGCTGTGCAACAGCATCAGTAACACCGGTTGCGGCATGGCGATGACTGCGGCCCATCCCCATAGCCACATGGCATGCCGTTCAGGGGAGAGCCATAGCAGCGACGTCAGCAGTAGCGCGAGGAAGGTGGGGGCGGCGGTATCGGGCAGGGCGGGTAGCCGACGATAGCCCACGCCGACACTGCCTATGCCTAGGCCGCACAAGATCAGGACCACCCGGGACAGGGTATCCTGGGGTGTCAGGGCCAGAAGCAGTATGGCCGTGGCCGTAAGCAGCAATGTGAGCCGATAGAGCCCTTCTTTGAACTTGCTCTCCATAGTAACTTACTATTGTTCCCCCTTTCGAATAGCGCACACTTTACGATACCTATCCTGTCTCCGACGATACGTATCTTCGGGTTTCACTGAAATAACGCTCCCTGACCACGCAACTGGTGGGGATGGCATGGAGTTTTCCCGGATGTCACGACACGCATTGGCTACCCCCGGCGACGATATCGGCGCCTACATGGAACAGCTCGGTGATGCGGCACGCCAGGCAAGTGCGGCCATGCGCCGCATCGATACCGGACGCAAGAATGCTGCTCTGCTAGCCATGGCTCGTCAGATCGAAGCGGAGCGACCGGCACTGATCGATGCCAATGCCCGTGACCTCGAACGCGGCCGGGCATCGGGCCTGGATGACGCACTGCTGGATCGGTTGGCACTGACCCAAGGCCGCATCGACGCCATGGTCGAAGGGCTTAAGCAGGTTGCTGCTCTCCCGGATCCGGTCGGCGAAATCGATGGGCTGCACTCGCGGCCGAGCGGCATACAGGTTGGCCAGATGCGTGTCCCGTTGGGCGTCATCGGCATCATCTACGAGTCGCGGCCCAACGTCACGGTCGAGGCGGCCAGCCTATGTCTCAAGTCTGGTAATGCCTGTATTCTACGGGGAGGCTCGGAAGCGCGCGAAAGCAACGCGGCAATTGCTGCCTGCATAGCCCGTGGCCTGGCCGAGGCCGGCTTACCGGAAGCGGCAGTTCAGGTCGTGGCGACAACCGATAGGGAAGCAGTGGGCTACCTGATAAGCATGCCAGAATACGTGGATGTAATCATTCCGCGTGGTGGCAAATCCCTGATCGAACGAATTTCCCGCGAGGCCAAGGTGCCGGTCATCAAGCATCTCGATGGCGTCTGTCATGTCTATGTGGATGCCAGTGCGGATCTCGGTAAGGCGCTGGCAATTGCAGTCAATGCCAAGACCCACCGCTACGGCACCTGCAATACGATGGAAACCCTGCTTATCGATGCCCCCGTTGCTGCCGGATTGCTGCCCAAGCTGGCGGCGGCCTATGCCGAGCATGACGTCGAACTGCGTGGCTGCGAGCGTACCCGTGAGGTGTTGCCGGGCGTGACGGCAGCCAGTGAGGATGACTGGTATGCAGAATATCTGGCCCCGGTATTGGCGGTGCGCATCGTCAATGGAGTCGATGAGGCAATCGCTCATATCGAGCGCTACGGCTCTCATCACACTGATGCCATTGTCACCGAATCCTATACATTGTCGCGCCGCTTCCTGGCGGAAGTCGATTCCAGTTCGGTGATGGTCAATGCATCGACGCGCTTTGCGGATGGGTTTGAGTACGGTCTGGGTGCGGAAATCGGTATTTCAACCAATAAGCTGCACGCTCGTGGGCCTGTGGGGCTGGAAGGGCTAACGACGCGTAAATATGTCGTGCTGGGTGATGGGCATGTCCGCGACTGAGTTTCGGCACGCCAGGGTTGCCATGCTGGGAGGAACTTTTGATCCTGTGCACCTCGGGCATCTACGTAGCGCTGTGGAACTTTACGAGGCTTTGAAACTCGATAAAGTGCTCATGGTGCCAGCCCGTGTGCCGCCGCACCGCGAGGCGCCGGGGGTAAGTGCCGCCGATCGGCTGGCGATGCTTGAGGCGGGCATCGGCGACACGTCCGGCCTGGTGGCCGATGGCCGTGAGTTGCTACGTGAAGGGCCATCTTACAGCGTCGACACGCTGGCCCAGTTGCGGGTGGAGCTCGGCGAGTCGGCACGTCTGGTCATGGTGGTCGGGCACGACGCTTTTCTCAAGCTGGCCGAATGGCATGCGCCCGAGCGATTATTTGATTTCGCCCACGTGGTGGTGATCGAGCGACCGGGACATGCTGCCGAGTTACCCGTGGCGCTGCGGGAGCTGTTGGCTGGGAGAGAGGTGGAGGATGCCGAGGCCTTGTTCGCCCAACCCGCGGGCGGTGTCCTGCGTCTGGCGCTGCCCAGTCGCATGGCCATTTCTGCTACCGAGGTGCGCCAGCGCCTGAGTGACGGCCAAAGCATCCGCTATCTAGTGCCCGAAAGGGTGGAAAGCTTCATTCAAACACGCAATCTTTACCGTTAACGGTGGCTATCGAGGTAAAATGCCAGGACGTAGTTGTACCTGGCTATTGGCTCCGGTAATCGCTACGTGTAGCCGTAAGTCAATCATGAGGAGCTATGCACATCGAATCGCTCAAGACCTTGGCGGTAGATGCCCTTGAGGAGCTCAAGGGACAGGATATCGCCGAACTCGACGTCTCGGCGTTGACCAGTGTCACCGACACCATGCTGGTGGCCAGTGGGACGTCGACACGCCATGTGGCCGCCTTGGCCGATAATGTGATGGATAGGGCCAAGGAGGCCGGTGTCCGTCCGCTGGGTGTCGAGGGGCATGCCGGCGCGGACTGGGTGCTCATCGATCTGGGGGATGTCGTGGTTCACGTCATGATGCCCGATGCCCGCCGTCTCTATGATCTCGAACGCCTGTGGGCCGATCTGCCCAGCGATGTCGAGCAGGAGGCGCGCGGGGGCCAGGCATGAAAATTCGCCTGCTCGCCGTAGGCAACCGTATGCCCGCCTGGGTTGAGCAAGGGGTCGAGGAGTACCGCAAGCGCTTGCCGCGCGACTTTGCGCTGGAGATTATCGAGATCGCACCCGGTAACCGCGGCAAGAACACCGACGTGGCTCGCGCTGTGGCCCAGGAAGGCCAACGCATGCGCGAGCGTCTGCGTGGTAATGAACGCCTCGTTGCCTTGGAAGTCCAAGGGCAGTCCTGGAGTACCGAGCGTCTGGCGAGCGAGGCAGATCGTTGGCGGCATGCCGGTACTGACGTTGCCCTGCTAGTGGGCGGCCCGGATGGCCTCGAGCCTGGGTTGTCCGCCAGTGCGGACCAGCGCTGGTCGCTGTCTCCCCTGACACTGCCTCATCCGTTGGTGCGGTTGGTGCTGGCCGAGCAGGTCTATCGTGCCTGGACGCTTTTGGTTGGACATCCCTATCACCGTTGAATTCTGATGTATACGTCTGTCCTTTTTCCCAAGCACGAGTCTGAGATGTTCTTCCTGCATGCGTAAACGCCGTGAGACCCTAAAGGACACTGAGCAGGAAGTTCGCGTCTTTCGTAACCGTTCACTGCTGGCTGCCTTGGTGGTGGTGCTGATGACAGGCGGGCTAGTGACCCGCCTTGTCTATCTGCAAGTGGTTCAGCATGACATCTATATCACTCGATCGGACAAGAACCGCGTACGCGTCGAGCCGTTACCGCCGACTCGTGGCCTGCTGCTGGATCGCAACGGTATGCTGCTGGCCGAAAACCGGCCGACTTACAACCTGACCATTGTGCCCGAGCGGGTCGGTGATCTGGAGGAGACGCTGCAGTTACTGGTAGATATCCTTGAGTTGCCCGAGGATCAGGTCGCGGTATTCAAGGAGCGTTCGCGTCAGCGTCAGCGCCCATTCCAGCCTGCCTTGCTGATGAGCGAGCTCAACGAAAAGCAGATTGCCCAGTTGGCCATCAACCGTTTTCGTTTGCCCGGCATCGAGGTCGAGGCGCAACTGCTGCGTTACTACCCGGATACCGACATCATGTCGCATGTGGTCGGCTATGTGGGGCGCATCAATGCCGAAGAGCTGGCGAATCTCGACAAGGGCGACTATGCGGGGACTCACTTCATCGGCAAGACCGGCGTGGAAAAAGAATATGAGGCAGTCCTGCATGGCGAGGCCGGTCTGCGCAAGGTCGAAACCAACGCCCGCGGTCGTGTCCTGAGGGAGCTGGGGCGCACCGATCCCTCACCCGGCAAGGACATTGTGCTGTCTATTGACAAGCGCCTGCAGAAGCTCGCCTATCAGTTGCTGGACGGGCGGCGTGGCTCGATCGTGGCCATCCAGCCGAAGACCGGTGAAATTCTTGCCATGGTGTCGTCGCCGGGATTCAATTCCAACCTGTTCGTGACCGGAATCAGTTACCAGGATTACCGGGGGCTGCAGAACGATCCCGACCTGCCGCTGTATAATCGGTCGATTCGTGGACAGTACCCGCCGGCATCCACAGTCAAGCCTTATGTGGCGTTGGCGGGGCTCGAGAATGGCGTCACTACACCCACTAAGACCGTCTACGACCCGGGCTTTTACAAACTGCCGGGATTTGACCGGCGTTACCATAACTGGTTGCGCTGGGGGCATGGGCGAGTCGACATGCGCCGTGCCATTGTGGTTTCCAACGACACGTATTTCTATAACCTGGCCCATGACCTGGGGATCGATCGTCTGGCGTCTTTCATGAATCGGTTTGGTTTCGGCGAGGAGACCAGCTACGACGTTTATGGCGCAGCCAGTGGCCTGATGCCTTCCAGTGAGTGGAAGCGTGAGCGTCACGGGCAGGTCTGGTTCCCTGGTGAAACCCTGTCGGTGGGTATCGGTCAGGGTTACTGGCTGGCCACGCCGTTGCAAATGGCAACGGCCATGTCAGTACTGGCGAACCGCGGTGAGTGGGTTACGCCGCACTTGGCCAAGCAAATCGACGGCGAAGCGGTCAAACCACCCAAGCTGAAGGAGGATATTGAGCTATCCAACGAGCAGTGGTGGAATCTTGTCAACGGCGCCTTGGAAGACGTCATGACCGGAAGCGAAGGAACAGCACGCCGCTCCGGTCAAAACCTGGCCTATCGCATGGCCGGCAAATCGGGGACTGCACAGGTTTTCACGCTTTCGAACGATGAGCGTTATAACGCGGCGGAGCTCGAGGAGCGCCTGCACGATCATGCGCTGTTCACCGCGTTCGCACCCATCGAGGATCCTAAGATCGCCTTGGCCGTGATTATCGAGAATGCCGGGGGTGGTAGTAGCCACGCAGCACCTCTGGCGCGTCAACTGCTGGACGCCTGGCTGTTACCGCACGATGAAAGCCTGGAAGCGGCAGCCGAAGCCACCGAGGAGCACGAGATTCATGAAACCGAATGAGTCGGCCCTGCTCCAGGCCAGCCGTGGACGCGCGATGAAGCGACGCCGTAGCGTGTGGGAGCGGATCCACATTGACCCCTGGTTGCTGGGCCTGCTGCTGGTGCTGTTGGTAAGCGGCCTGGTCGTGCTGTATAGCGCCAGCGGACAGAACCTGGCCGTGGTTGAGGGCCAAATGATGCGCTTCGGGGTAGCGCTGTCAGCGATGGTGATACTGGCGCAACTGTCTCCGACTACCCTATATCGCTGGTCGCTGCCGTTATACCTTGCTGGGCTGGCCATGTTGATCGCCGTGGAGATTATGGGGGACATAGGCATGGGGGCACAGCGTTGGCTGGTGATTCCCGGCGTGGTGCGTTTCCAGCCGTCGGAGCTGATGAAGCTGGCGATGCCGATGATGATTGCCGCTTACCTTCATCGCCGGCCACTGCCGCCGGGACTCAAGGACATTTTGGTATGTGGGATAATCTTGGCTGTGCCGGTCGTGCTGATCGCCAAGCAGCCGGACCTTGGAACGTCATTGCTGGTTGCCAGCGCCGCTATCTTCGTGTTGTTGATGGCCGGGCTCTCCTGGCGTTTGATTGGGTTTCTCGCCCTGTTGGCTGCAGCCGCACTGCCATTGTTGTGGCTCAACATGCACACTTACCAGCGTCAGCGGGTACTCACTTTTCTGAATCCAGAAAGCGATCCGCTGGGGGCAGGTTGGAACATCATTCAGTCGACCACGGCGATTGGCAGCGGCGGTATCAGCGGCAAGGGGTGGACGCAGGGCACACAGTCACAACTGGAGTTCCTGCCTGAGCGGCATACCGATTTCATTGTTGCCGTGCTGGGCGAAGAGTTCGGCCTGATTGGTATGCTGCTGATCCTGATTCTTTACTTGATGATTGTGATGCGAGGACTGATCATCGCCAATCGCGCTCAGGACACTTATGGGCGCCTTGTGGCTGGCAGTATCACGCTGACATTCTTCATCTATCTGTTCGTGAATGTCGGAATGGTCAGTGGCATCCTGCCTGTGGTGGGCGTGCCGTTGCCGCTGGTCAGCTTCGGGGGTACCTCCAGCGTGACCTTGCTGGCCGGTTTCGGTATTCTCATGTCGATTCACAGCCATCGTCGCCTGCTGCCACGTTAGCCGGCTTCCGGCGGCACTCGCGACCACGGTGTCAGAGATAGCGAATGCGCATTTTCAGGGGAGTCGCAAGACGATGAGGGGAGCCTTTGGTCAGGCAAAGCGGGCCCTTGCCACGCTCGTGTCGGGTAGCATGTTGCTGGCGGTGCCGGCATTCGGTGCCGAAAGTTTCGACCCGGGCAGCCATGAGGGCGCACGCGCCCTAGTCGACGAGCTAGCTTCCCAAGGGGTGGATCGCGACTGGTTGGAACTGGCGCTGAGTCGTGCCGAGTATCGCCCGGCGGTACTTGAGGCCATGTCGGGTGCTGCAGAACGTCGCCTGCGCTGGGATGAGTACCGCAATATCTTTATCAAGCCCGAGCGTATCGAGGCCGGTGTAAGTTTCATTGAGGCTCACCGTGAGGCTTTTGAGCGGGCCGAAGCCCAATACGGCGTGCCTCCGGAAATAATTGCCGCGATAATTGGCGTGGAAACCTTCTATGGGAGACATACCGGCAGCCATCGCGTCATCGACTCGCTGGCCACGCTGGCCTTCCACCACCCGCGCCGCGGAACGTTCTTCCGTGGCGAGCTGGCTGCGTTTCTGGAAATTACCAGCGAGCAGCAGGTCGATCCGTTGACCCTCGATGGTTCCTACGCGGGTGCCATGGGCTATCCGCAGTTCATCCCGACCAGCTACCAGGCGTATGCTGTCGACTTCGACGATGATGGCATGCGTGACTTGTGGCACAACCCGGTCGATGCGATCGGTAGTGTCGGCAATTATTTTGCTCGTCATGGCTGGACAGCTGGTCAACCGGTGGTTTCCGAGGCTACGGGGCCTGCCACCCAGCCCGAAGGTATCGCCTTTAATCGCACCGAAAAGCCCTATGTCTCGCTCGCCTCTCTGGCCGGGCAGGGTATTGAGCCTGTCGGCAGCGCGCAGGGGATGAGTGAGACCACCCAGGTCATTCCCGTGGCATTGGACTTTGCCGATGGCAAGCTGGAGTATCGCCTCGGTCACCATAATTTCTACGTCATCACCCGTTACAACCATAGTCATCTTTATGCCATGGCCGTCACCACGCTGGCCGAGCGTATCCGTGCAGCCATGGAGGGAGAGTCATGAACTCTCGTTTGCTGGGAGTGGGAATAGTCGTCTCGCTGTTGGCTGGTTGTGCTGGTGGAGGTGGCGGTTACCAAGGCGGACAGGAAGGTGGGGCCAAGAGTAGCGGTGGCGGCCGTTACGCCATGGATAGCGATGCCTATCCGGATCTGCCGCCTGATGTGTCCAACGTGCCGGATGCCGTGCCTCGTGTCGAGCCGTTGTCACGCAGCGGCAACCGTTCGACTTACGAAGTCTGGGGCAAGACGTATCATGTGTTGCCCAGCGCCGAGGGTTACGAGCAGGGAGGGAAGGCCTCCTGGTATGGTGAAAAGTTCCACGGCTATGCCACAGCCAGTGGTGAGATCTATGACATGTACAAGATGTCGGCCGCGCATCGCTCGTTGCCTCTGCCGACCTATGCGCGTGTCACCAATGTCGATAACAATCGCTCGGTGATCGTCAAGGTCAACGATCGAGGCCCCTTTCATGATGACCGTCTCATCGACTTATCCTATGCCGCTGCCGCTCGTCTGGGCATCCTGCGCAACGGCACCGGTCATGTGCGTGTCGAGGCCATCGACCCCGTGGTTTGGCAGGCCAACCAGAAACGTCAGCAGAAGCAGACATCGCCATCGAACTCGTCGGCCTCAAGGCTTGCCCAGGCTACACCGCCGGCCAATCATTCTCCGTCGGGCATGTCACAGGCTAGTTCCGCCAGTGCTAGCGCTGCCAGCGTGGCGCCGGCAGGCACAGCCGCTGCGTCCGGCAGCGCCCAGCCGGCGAGTACTGCCGCCCAGCCGGCAGCCCGCCAGACCGATACCGCCGGCGCGTCGCCAAGTCAGCAAGTCTATCTGCAAGTCGCGGCCCTCGGCTCGGCATCCGGCGCTCAGGCTCTGCGCGACCGTTTGCAGAACGAACTGGACAGCCCGGTGCGCATCGATAGCGACGAGCGATTACATCGTGTCCAGGTTGGCCCGGTTCGAGACTCCCTCGAACTCGAGGCATTACGCAGTGAACTGCGTCGCGTGGGATACGCGCAATCCTTTACCATTACAACCAGCGACTGAGCTGATCATCGTTCATCGACCCGAACCACGAGAAACCCCATGAGATTGCCTGCTTTACCGTTCCTGTCCTGGCGTCTACTTCCTGCCGTGGTCACGGCTTGTGCATTGTTCATCCAGCCTGTCCAGGCCCAGGAGACGACGCTTCCGGATACCATGATTCCTTCGCCGCCGGCGTTGAATGCTACATCATGGATATTGATGGATGCCAACAGCGGCGAAGTGCTTGTCGAGCACGATGCCGATCAGCCATTGCCGCCAGCCAGCCTGACAAAAATGATGACGGCCTACCTGGTCGAGCATGAGATCGATGCTGGCAATATTTCCCCCGACGACATGGTGAACATCAGCGAGAATGCCTGGCGTACCGGCGGGTCCCGCATGTTTATCCGTGAAGGAACACAGGTCAGTGTCTCCGACCTGCTCAAAGGCGTGGTTATCCAGTCGGGCAACGATGCGAGTGTGGCGCTGGCTGAGCATATCGCCGGGGGCGAATCGTCCTTCGCCGATCTGATGAATCAGCAGGCCAAGCGAATGGGCATGCATAACAGCCACTTCGTCAACGCTACCGGGTTACCTCACGAGAACCATTATGCGTCGGCACAAGATCTGGCAATCCTGGCCAAGCACATCATTCAGGATTTTCCCGGCCACTATCAGATCTATTCCGAAAAGTATTTTACCTACAACGATATTCGCCAGCCCAACCGCAATCGCCTGCTGTGGCGCGACCCCACAGTCGATGGCTTGAAGACGGGGCATACCGATGAAGCCGGTTATTGTTTGGTAGCCTCGGCCAAGAAGGGCGACATGCGCCTGATTGCCGTAGTGATGGGAACCAATTCCGACGAAGCCCGGGCTCAGGAAACCCAGAAGTTGCTGAGCTATGGCTTCCGCTTCTTCGAAACCTTCAAGCTC
Organism: Modicisalibacter luteus DSM 23508; assembly: GCF_000378505.1. Lineage (GTDB taxonomy): Bacteria > Pseudomonadota > Gammaproteobacteria > Pseudomonadales > Halomonadaceae > Modicisalibacter > Modicisalibacter luteus. The sequence goes on from NZ_KB899992.1 coordinate 96,093, forward strand.
TACGAGCAGGGGGCCGTGCTCAACGAGCCTCGCGTATGGGGGGGGAGCAAGGACAACGTTCGGGTCGGGGTTGGCGAAGCTCTCTATCTTACCGTGCCCCAGGGCAAGCGTGACCAGATGACGGCGCAGCTCAACATTCAGGAGTCTATCAAGGCTCCGATTCAAGCCGGCGAGCAGCTCGGTACCCTGCAGATCAGCCTGGGCGAGGAGCGCGTCAAGGAGCAGCCACTCATTGCGTTGGAAGCGGTGGAAGACGGAGGCTTCTTCAAGCGTATCTGGGACATGGTGCTGCAATTCTTCACTGGCCTGTTCGACTGAATGAAGGCGGCCAGTGGCCTAGACCGCTGGCCGTTGAGTCTTACCAAGACGGGCGTCGTTTCCCACCGATGAAGCCGGTCTTGGTAAGAGGCGCATAGGTTGAGTAGAATACTCGGAAATGCCATTTGCCGAGTGATCCTATGACCGACAAGTCGCTGCGGGACCTCCGCATGTCGGGCTCGCCGTCGGCGCCACAGGCGCCCAAGGTTGAGTTTCCCTGTGATTATCCCATCAAGATCGTGGGCGACGCCGCTCACGATTTCCAGACCGTCGTGATCGACGTGGTCGAAGCGCATTCTCCGGGCTTCGACCGGGAAAGTGTGCGCGTCGTCGATAGCCGTAATGGCAAGTTTCAGTCGGTGCGTGTCACCATTACCGCCACCGGTAACGATCAGTTGCGTGCTCTGTTCGCCTCGCTCAAGGCCACCGGGCGCGTCCATATGGTGCTGTGATGGAGCGTGAGGGCGGGATGCCGCCAGTCTATTTACATCGATTGGGGCGCCGTCCCTATACCCCTGTCTGGCATGCCATGCGCGAACTCACCGATACCCGCAATGCCCAGACGCCTGACCAGTTCTGGCTGGTGGAGCACGAGCCGGTATTCACCCAGGGACAGGCTGGTAAGCCGGAGCATTTGCTCATGCCTGGTGATATCCCGGTAGTGGCTACCGACCGGGGTGGACAAGTGACTTACCATGGGCCGGGGCAGGTGGTGCTGTATCCGCTTCTCGATGTGCGGCGGGCAGGGCTAGGTGTCCGTGACCTGGTTAGCGCCTTGGAGCAGTCTGTGATCACTTTGCTTGCCGAGCATGGAGTGACGGCACATGCCCGTCCCGATGCGCCGGGAGTCTATGTGGCGGATGCCAAGATCGCATCTCTCGGGTTGCGGATTCGGCGCGGCGCCAGCTTTCATGGCGTGGCGCTCAATGTCGATGTCGACCTGTCGCCATTCTCGCGGATCAACCCCTGTGGCTATGCCGGCATGGCCATGACACGGCTCGTCGATCTTGTCGATGACTGCCCCGACACCGATAAGGTGTCCCTGCAGTTGGCCGAGTGTTTGGTTCGGGAACTGGGGCGGGAACTTGTACTGGACGGCTCCGTCTGCGTATAAGCGGTATCACTGCCTTCGTTTTTTCATCGCCTCGATGGAAGCTATACGGCCTCCACCGGCTCAGTGAGCCGGTGGAGGCCGTTGTGATGCGTTATCGAGTGTGGCTTGAAGGTGGTCTGTGGTGTTGTGCAATTAGCCGACGTTGATGGCTGCGATGCGGTTCGGATCAGTCTCTTGGCCGGGTACCTTGGCGGGGGCGGCCAGGCCGAGGTTGTTTTTCTCGAATACTCGGTCGGCCCGGTAGCTGGAGCGAACCAGAGGGCCGGACGGCACTTCCATGAAGCCCTTTTCCAGGCCCAGCACGCGATAGCGCTCGAACTCCTCCGGGGTGACCCAGCGCTCCACCGGCAGGTGATTACGAGTGGGCTGTAGATACTGACCCAGCGTGACGATGTCTACGCCGATGGCGCGCAAGTCATCGAAGGTTGTCAGGATTTCTTCTTCCGTCTCGCCGAGCCCCAGCATCAAACTGGTTTTAGTGATTACCTCGGGGCGATGCCGCTTGGCATGGGCCAGGACGTCGAGCGTCTTGCGATAGCCGGCGCGAGGGTCGCGCACGCGCTGGGTCAGGCGCTCCACGGTCTCAACGTTCTGGGCGAACACCTCGAGACCGGAGTCGACGACCCGTTCGATGGCGCTGGGGACGCCGTCGAAATCGGGTGTCAGGGCCTCTACCGCCACTTCAGGCGTGCGCGCCTTGATGGCGCGGATGCAATCGGCGTAGTGACCGGCGCCGCCGTCCGGGAGATCATCGCGGTCTACGGAAGTGAGTACCACATAGCGCAGCCCCATGAGTTCCACTGACTTGGCGGTGTTTGCCGGCTCCTCGACATCGAGCCAGCCCCGAGGATTGCCGGTATCGACGGCGCAGAAACGGCAGGCCCGGGTGCATACCGAACCCATCAGCATGATGGTGGCGGTACCATTGCTCCAGCATTCGCCCATGTTCGGACAGTGGGACTCGGCGCAAACAGTGCTGAGCCGATGCTCGGCCACGTTCCTCTTCACGGCGTCGAAGCGCTCGCCTCCGGGAATCCGAGCGCGTAGCCACTGAGGCTTGCGCCCGGTGACGCCGCCGTCGTCCTCGACTCGACTGCGCACTTTCATGCCGTCCTTGATGGCGGCTATGCCATGGTCATTGCGGTATTTTTCGCCGCTGGAGACGCGTTTGGAAGGGGTGTCGCTCATAGCTGTGAGCCTCTCTGCTCGCCGGCCGATGACGCCGAGACTGCGCTGCCACGGAGCCGCCGGGAGCGCGTCGGTCGGCGTTTCCAGGCAGCCTGGCACGTCGAATAATGCGTGTATCTCAGCGCATAAAATACCACAGGACACGCTATTCTGGACAGGCCGCCCAAGGGGGCAGAAACGGCGCCGGTCAGTGATCGGCCATGGGCAGGCAGACGAAACTAGGTCCCGGTGCGGGCTCCAGTGGCGCCTTGAAATGCGCGTTGAGTTCGGGCAGCAGTTCGCGCACGAAGCGCAGGAACAACTCGGTAACCGGGGTCGGGTAACGATCCTTGGGGTAGACGGTGCACCATGAACGCCTGAGCGGAAAGCCGGGCAGGTGCGGCGAGGCCAGCAGACCGGCTGCCAGCTCCAGCTGTACGGCCAGGCGGGGAAGAACCGCTACGCCGAGATGCGCCATGACACCTTGTTTGATAGCTTCGTTGGTACCCAATTCAATGGTATGTGCCAGTGACACACGCTCGCGAGCCACAAATTCCTCGAAGGCGGTTCGTGTTCCTGAGCCTGGCTCGCGCATCAGTACATAATGACGGGCGAAGTCTTCCAGTGATGCGGATTCGGCGGTGAGCAGGGGGTGCCCGGGCCATACGACGGGAATCATTTCGTTATCGAGGATAGGCATGAAGGCCAGGTTGGCGTCGTCGGGCACCATTCCCATGATGACCAGATCGTCACGGCGCTCGGCGAGCCGCTCCAAAGCCTGCCCACGGTTGCATACGCGCAGGCGAATCTGGACTTCCGGATAGCGGGCCCGAAAGCGCGCCAGAATGTGGGGTACCACGTACTGTGCAGTGGACACGGCCGCAAGGTTGAGCTCACCGCGAATGGTCCCGGCCAGTTCGGACAGTTCCATCTGCAGGCTGGAAACCTGGCCAAAGATGGACTGCACCGAGGCAGCCAGAGCATCAGCCGCCGGCAGGACATGAAGGGTTTTACCGGCGTACTTGAATAGTGGTTGTTCCAGCGCCTGTTCCAACTGGCGTATCTGTGCACTGACGGCCGGCTGTGTCAGGCCGAGCTGCTCGGCCGCCCGGGAATACGACTGCTGGCGATACACGGCCTGAAAGACCTGCAGTTGTCGAAAGGTCAGACGGTTGAGCAGATGGGGTCGAGACATAGTTACCCGCCTAGGTATAAGCCACACCTTATAGGTTGGCAAAAAAATATCAATTTTTCTATTGGTGTGTCCCCGGGTAGCGTAAAAGTTACACCTAGCGCGGTCATGGAGGCGGGCTATCCGGCCAGTTTTTCCCATGCCCGTTATCGACGCAACCCTGGGGGCAGCCGTGTTCCAGAAACTGCTGATTGCCAACCGCGGCGAAATCGCGGTGCGTATCGTGCGTGCGTGCGCCGAGATGGGCATACGCTCCGTAGCCATCTACACCGAGCCGGACCGTTTCGCCTTGCACGTCAAGCGTGCCGATGAGGCGCACTTCGTGGGAGACGACCCGCTGGCAGGTTACCTGGATCCGAGGCGTATCGTCGATCTGGCGCGTGAGACCGGATGTGACGCCATCCATCCTGGTTACGGTTTCCTGTCGGAAAATGCCGACTTCGCCCGTATCTGCAGTGAAGCAGGTATCGCCTTCATCGGTCCGGATGCTTCAGTTATTGCCAGGATGGGCGACAAGACGGCCGCGCGTGGTGCCATGCAGGCGGCCGGCGTACCGGTCACTCCCGGCTCGAAGGGCAACCTGAAAGATGCCGATGTGGCGCTGGCGCTGGCCGAGCGCATCGGTTATCCCGTCATGCTCAAGGCCACTTCCGGCGGCGGCGGTCGCGGCATCCGGCGTTGCGATACGCCCGACCAGTTGCGCCAGGCCTGGGATCGGGTGGTATCCGAGGCAACCAAGGCCTTCGGCAATGCCGATGTGTTCATGGAGAAATGTATCGTCGACCCTCACCATATCGAGGTGCAGGTGCTGGCGGATCGCCATGGCAACGTCATTCATCTCTTCGAGCGTGACTGCTCGATCCAGCGTCGCAACCAGAAGCTGATCGAGATTGCTCCTAGCCCCCAGCTCACCCCGGAGCAACGGGCCTATGTCGGCGAACTGGCGGTACGCGCCGCCGAGGCAGTCGGCTACGAGAACGCGGGCACCGTAGAGTTCCTCGTCAAGGGCAACGAAATCTATTTTATGGAGATGAACACCCGGGTCCAGGTGGAGCATACCATCACCGAGGCCATTACAGGGGTGGATATCGTCCGCGAGCAGATTCGTATCGCTGCTGGCAAGAAACTGGCTTTCCGGCAGGAAGACATTCGTCATCATGGCTTCTCGATTCAATTCCGTATCAACGCCGAAGATCCCAAGAACGACTTTCTGCCCTCATTCGGGCGCATCACGCGCTATTACGCTCCCGGTGGCCCCGGCGTGCGCACCGACACGGCCATTTATACCGGCTACACGATCCCGCCCTACTTCGATTCGATGTGTCTCAAGCTGATCGTCTGGGGGCTGACCTGGGAGGAGACGCTGGACCGAGGTATCCGGGCGCTCAACGACATGCGCCTCCAAGGGGTCAAGACCACGGCGCCTTACTACCAGGAGATCCTGCGCCATCCCGAGTTTCGTAGCGGGTCCTTCAATACCGGGTTCGTGCTGGCCCACCCCGAACTGCTCAATTACTCGGTGAAACGCAATCCCGAAGAGTTGGCCCTGGCCATTGCCGCCGCCATCGCCGCCCACGCCGGACTATAAGGAGCTTCCATGCAACAGACTCAACCTTCACGGGTTCATGTAACCGATGTGGTTCTGCGCGACGGTCACCAGTCGCTGATCGCGACTCGTCTGCGCACCGAGGACATGTTACCGATCTGCGCGAAGCTTGATGCCATTGGCTATCACTCTCTAGAGGTCTGGGGTGGGGCGACCTTCGATGCCTGCGTGCGCTTTCTCAAGGAGGATCCGTGGGCTCGCCTGCGCGAGCTTAGGGAGGCGCTGCCCAGCACGCCGCTGCAGATGCTGTTGCGCGGCCAGAACCTGCTCGGCTATCGCCACTATGCCGATGATGTCGTGGAGCGATTCATTGCCAAGTCAGCCGATAACGGCATCGATATCTTCCGCGTCTTCGATGCGTTGAACGATCTTCGCAACATGGAAACAGCAATGCGGGCGATCAAGGCCAGTGGCAAGCATGCCCAGGGTACCCTGTGCTATACGGTAAGCCCGGTGCATACGCTGGATATGTTCGTCGACCAGGCCAGGCAAATGGTCGATATGGGTGCCGACTCGATCGCCATCAAGGATATGGCTGGCCTGCTGACTCCTTATGCCACCGGTGAGCTGGTCTCGGCCTTGTCGGAAGCGGTCGATGTGCCGATTCACCTACATGCGCATGCGACCTCGGGGCTTTCATCGCTATGCCATCTCAAGGCCGTCGAGGCGGGATGTCGGCATATCGATACCTGTATCTCGGCCTTTGCTGGCGGTACCAGTCATCCTTCCACTGAGTCGATGGCGGCGGCGTTTGTAGGCACTGATTACGATACCGGCCTGAATCTCGAGGCGCTCAAGGAGGTCGGGGATTATTTTCGAGAGGTACGCAAGAAGTACGCTGCCTTCGAGAGCGAGTTCACTCGCGAAGATGTCTCGGTTCAGATCAATCAGGTGCCGGGCGGCATGATGTCCAATCTGGCCAATCAGCTCAAGGAGCAGAATGCACTATCGCAGATCCGTGAGGTTTTCGACGAGATCCCGCGGGTGCGTGCCGATCTGGGCTACCCACCGCTGGTCACGCCGACCTCGCAGATCGTCGGCACTCAGGCAGTCATGAACGTGCTCACCGGTGAGCGCTACAAGGCCATCACAAACGAGGTCAAGCGCTACCTGCAAGGAGGGTATGGTAAGCCGCCGGCCGAAGTGGACGAGGGTGTGCGGCGTCGCGCCATCGGTAACGCGCCGGTCGAGGAAGGGCGGCCGGCCGATCGGCTTTCGCCGGAAATGCAGCGTTTGTATTCAGATATTGGCGAACTGGCTAAAAGTGAAGAAGACGTGCTCACGTTTGCCATGTTCCCTGAGCTGGGGCGTGAATTCCTGCAGCAGCGGCGCGACGGAACGTTGTCCCCAGAGCCGCTGCCGAGCGTGACTGAAGCCAGCGGGCGTCCGGTGTCCGAGGGCACGCCGACCGAATTCATCATTGATGTCCACGGCGAATCTTACGAGGTTCAGATTACCGGTGTCGGAAGCAATAAGGGCGGCAAGCGTCAGGTCTACCTGACGCTTGATGGCATGCCCGAGGAGGTCGTCTTCGAGGCCAGGGATGCTTACGTCGGTGGTGCAGCCTCGGGGCGTGCCCAGGCTACGTCGGCGGGCCATGTCACCACGTCCATGCCCGGTAATATCGTCGATGTGCTGGTGGCGGTAGGGGACAGCGTCAAGGCCGGCCAGGCCGTGCTGATTACCGAGGCCATGAAGATGGAAACCGAAGTTCAGGCGCGAGTGAACGGGACTGTCCAGGCCATCTACGTGGCCAAGGGGGATCGGGTTACGCCCGGCGAGGTACTGGTTGAGATAGAAGAGTTGTAGGACGCGACACGTTTCTTCTACGTTAGCTAGCCCGGCCTCGTGCCGGGCTTTTGTTTTCGTCTGCATTGCCTATGCTGACTGCATGTATTTCTTGAGGGAGAGCGAGCGATGAACGCCAAAGGCATGCTTGAGGAGCTGATGAAACAGGCAAGTCATGGCACTAGTCAGGCCAAGCGAGGCGGTGTCGACATCGGCAAGCTTTTCAGCAGCAATGCGCTGGGCCTGCTGGTGGGAACCAAGCGCGGGCGCAAGATGGGTGGAAAGGCGCTCAAATACGGTGTCATCGCCGGCGTGGGCATGCTGGCCTGGAAGGCTTGGCAGCGGAGGCAGGCAACACAGACTGAAGCGGCTGCATATGAGGCGGCGGTCGAGGATGAGCCGCCCTTTGAACGCCTGCAGGATGATGTCGCCAAGGAGCGTCGTAGCCAATTGATCCTCAGGGCCATGATCGCCGCGGCCTGCTCGGACGGGCATCTCGACGAGGTCGAGCGAACCCAGTTGGGCGAGCAGATCGAAGCCATGGGAGCTGATGCCGAATTGCGGGCCTGGGCCGCACAGCAGATGCTATCGCCGCCGAGTGTGACGGAACTGGCCTTGGAGGCCGATTCCGGCCAAGCTGCCCGAGAAATGTATCTGGCGAGTGCCGCCATCGTTGATGACCAGAATCCCGCCGAACGAGCCTGGCTCGATGAGCTGGCCGCCGCGTTGAAGCTGGACGAGAGCGTCGTCAGGGAGCTGGAGCTGCAGGCGGCGGCCGTTAACTGAGCGGATCAGGATTCGCTACGCAGTGTGGCGCTGATCTTGTGTAGCGCCAAAACCGCGCTCGAATCCTTGTTCCTCATCCAGGCATATGCCGACCGTGGCCTTGAGTTCTCTATCAAACAGATGTCGGCATCATGGCTAGATGGTCCCGCCCGGTGTGCCGAGCAGCCGGGTGGGTAAATTGACGCCGCCCAAACCGCCCAGAGGGGCGCCTGGCCGAAATCCTTTCAGCAACTTGTATCCAAGCACTCCAGATACCGTGCCAGCAAGTGACTCTTTATGAATTGAACGCTGCAAACTTCGTTTGATGGCGTTACTCTATCTTGCAGTGCAGCATTCATCCTTATGGAGTCGTGCCATGTTTCCCGTTTTTGCCTCGTTCGCCGAAGCCACCGGCGCATTCTGGGATCCGATGGGTGTGGGGCGAGCCGCGATCGATTATTGGCGGGACAGCTGCGAGCGCAGTGTGCTCTACCTCGATGTCATGCGTCAGCGTGGTAACCAGTATCTGGAGCATATGGAGCAGACCAAGCCCAATGTGCTGGGCTTCGATGCGGAAGTGCTGATGGATGGGCGCACGCTACCGAATCCGGTCAATTACGAGCTGATGCGCATCGTTCCGCCCCAAGGGATCGAGATTAACGAGGGTATGCGTCCCTTCGTCGTTGTCGATCCCAGGGCAGGCCATGGGCCGGGGATCGGCGGGTTCAAGCCCGACAGCGAGATCGGTGTGGCGCTGCGGGCGGGCCATCCCTGCTATTTCATCGGTTTCCTGCCTTTTCCCGTACCGGGGCAGACCGTAGAAGACGTCGTCGAAGCCGAGGTGGCATTTCTCAAGCATGTCATCGATCGCCATCCCGAAACGGTCGAAAAGCCCATGGTGGTAGGTAACTGCCAGGCCGGCTGGCAGCTCATGATGGCGGCGGCTCTGGAGCCCGAGTGCTTTGGCCCCATCCTTGTTGCCGGTGCGCCGCTCTCCTACTGGGCAGGGGAGCGAGGCAAGGCGCCGATGCGCTATTCGGGCGGACTGCTGGGGGGAAGTTGGGTAACGGCGCTGGCCGGCGACCTTGGGCACGGCCATTTCGATGGCGCCCTGTTGGTTCAGAACTTCGAAAAGCTCAATCCCGCGAACACCTTATGGACCAAGCAATACCGTCTTTATGCCAACGTGGATACCGAAGCCCGTCGCTACCTGGAATTCGAGCGCTGGTGGGGTGGACATGTAGTACTCAACGCCGAAGAAATCCAGTACATCGTCGACAACCTGTTCATCGGTAACCGTCTGAGTACGGCGCAGATGATGACCCGGGACGGACGGCGCATCGATCTGCGCAATGTACGTTCGCCGATCGTTGTGTTCTGTTCCAAGGGGGATGACATTACGCCACCGCCCCAAGCATTGGGCTGGATTGGTGATCTATACGATAGCGTCGACGATATCATCGCCAACGAGCAGACCATTGTCTATTGTGTCCACGATACTACCGGCCATCTCGGCATCTTCGTATCGGGCAGTGTGTCCCGGAAGGAGCACACCGAATTCACGGCCAATATGGACTATATCGATATCCTGCCGCCTGGCCTCTATGAGACCAAGGTAACCGAGAAACCGGCCTCAGCAGCCAATCCCGACCTCATCGATGGGGATTATTTACTCGAGTTCAGCCCGCGTAATCTCGATGATATCAACGATATCGTACAGAACATGCCGGAGGATGAGCGGCGCTTTGCCACTGTGGCGCGCATCTCCGATATCAATCTAGGTCTATATCGTCGTTATTGGCGGCCCTGGCTGCAGGCGGTAATGACACCTGAAGCGGCACGCTGGATCCGCCGCATGCATCCGATCCGCCTGGGTTACAAATTGCTGTCGGATCGCAATCCACTGACGGTACCTCTGCCCGTCATGGCCGAGGCCGTCAAGGCCAATCGCCATCCGGTCGGGGCGAACAATCCGTTCCGGGTCGCCGAAGGCATGGTCTCGGATCAGATAGAGCACGCTCTGGAAGGGTATCGGGAAGTCCGCGATTCGTTCTCCGAGAAACTGTTCATGCAGTTATACGGTCAGCCCTGGCTGCAAATCATGGCGGGGCTTGGCGCGGCGGAGGGGCGTATACTGCCCAACCCGGGAGCGCAGCCCGAACATCGTCGTTTCATCGCTCAGCGGCAACAGGAAGTGCAGGCGTCGGTCGAGCTTGGTAATAGTCATCATGCAGTCATGCGCACGCTGATCTTTGTTCTGGGAGGCGCTCCGACAACTGATGAGCGCAACTTCCAGCGCCTGAAGGCCACACGTGCCGAGATCGAGCCGAACCTCGATTTAACTAGCTTCAAGGCATTGGTCCGCGATCAGTTCTTCATCCTCAAGCATGACAGTTATGCTGCGCTCGAGGCGCTTCCTAAGTTATTGACTGGGGAGAGTGCCAAGGCCATCGATGCACACTTTGCGCATATAGAGCAGGTGGTCTCGGCCAGCGGGCCGCTGGACGAAAAGAGTCAGTCTCGCCTGGCACTGGTCAGGAGTCTGTTCGACAAGGCCAAGCCCGAAGAGAAGGACGGTGGTGGGGAGCGTGGCCGTAATGACGCAACGCTTGAACCTAAGGCGTTACAGGCGACGGCGCCAGATACAAAAGTGACGCAAGCAGAGGCGTCAGCCGTCACGGAACGTACGAAGGCTGAGCCAGCTCCCTTGTCAGATGCTGCGCCTGGAACGGAAAAAAACAGACGTCAGACATCGCAGCGCCGTGAGAACAAAACGCCTCCTTCCGGTTCCTCTACGACCTGATGGCGGTCACGCTACTATAAAAACGCCGCCATCAAGGGCGGCGTTCTCATGCAAATAACCAAGGCTTATGGCTGGGTGCGTGCAGCCACCCAGTCGCCCGCGTCGGGAATCGCCATGGTGTATTCTTCGGCGAGGTAGGGCGAGCTGATTAGAAAATCTGCACTGGCCGCATTGCAAGCGACCGGAATGTTCCATAGCGCTGCCAGGCGCAGTAGAGCCTTGACGTCCGGGTCGTGTGGCATGGGAGCAAACGGGTCCCAAAAGAACACCAGCAGATCCAGGCGCTGCTCCGTGATACGTGCGCCGATCTGTTGATCGCCACCCAGTGGGCCGCTCATCATCCCTTCTACACTCAGGCCAAGCGTGGCCGCGACACGCTTGGCCGTCGTGCCGGTGCCGACCAGATCATGTTGGCCCAGCGTTTCCTGCCAGCGACCGGCCCACTCCAGAAGTTCGTCTTTCTTGCCATCGTGGGCGATCAGGGCAATACGCTTGCGCTGGGGCAGTGTTCGCTGGGACTTTCGCGTTGGCCTCTGTTCGCTCATTACACGTTTTCCACCTTGATGATTTTCATCGTGTTGGTGCCGCCATGTGCATTCATGTGGTCGCCGCGGGTCAGGATGATATGGTCGCCTATCTCGGCCAGACCCCGCTTGACCATCACTTCGATAGCGTGTTGGTTGAGTTCGAGGGGGTTCATGCCGCTAGTATCGAAGGGCAGCGAGACCACGCCACGGTAGAGCGCCATGCGACGCTGGGCGGCGGGGCTGTGGGCGAGGCCGACAATGGGAAGGCCCGAGCGGATGCGCGAGGCAATCAGCGGTGTGTAACCGGTAGAGGTCATGCAGGCGATGGCCGCTACGCCGTCGAGGTGATTGGCGGCGTACATCGCCGACAGCGCCACGGTCTCGTCGATTCGAGAGAAGTCCTCGTGGATGCGGTGCTTCGATTCCTGAATGCTGCGCTCGCGCTCGGCGCCCAAGCACAAACGAACCATGGCTTCGACAGTCTCCACCGGGTAATCGCCTGCGGCGGTCTCTGCGGACAGCATGACGGCATCGGTGCCATCGAGCACGGCATTGGCCACATCGAATACCTCGGCGCGGGTCGGCAGCGGCGCCTGGATCATCGATTCCATCATTTGTGTGGCGGTGATTACCGCACGGTTGAGACTGCGCGCGCGCTGGATGATGCGCTTTTGCACGCCGATCAGCTGGGCATCGCCGATTTCCACACCAAGGTCGCCGCGGGCTACCATCACCGCTTCGGACGCGCGGATGATGTCATCCAGCGTTTGCTCGTCGGCCACCGCCTCGGCGCGTTCGATCTTGGCCACCAAGCCGATGTGCTTGCCGGCTTCGCCAAGCAGGTCCCGGGCCAGCTGCATATCGGCAGCACTACGCGGAAACGATACCGCAAGGTAGTCGACCCCGATATCGACGGCAGTCTTCAGGTCTTCGCGATCCTTGTCGGTGAGGGCTGCGGCAGAAAGTCCGCCCCCTTGCTTGTTGATGCCCTTGTTGTTGGATAGCTTGCCGCCGACGCGAACGGTAGTGTGCACTCGTGGCGGTTCGACGCGATCGACCACCAGCTCGAGTCGGCCGTCGTCGAGCAGCAGGACGTCGCCAGCCTTGACGTCTTCTGCCAGTGACTTGTAATCGCAGCCGACCTGGGTGGCATCGCCGGCGTCACGGTCGAGCGAAACGTCGAGAATGAATTTCTGTTCTTCGGCGAGTGTGACCGAGCCCTCGGCGAAGCGAGCGATACGAATCTTGGGCCCCTGCAGATCGCCCAGGGCAGCGACGGTGCGTCCGTGACGCTCGGCGGCCTCGCGTACAGCCTGCAGACGACGACGATGGTCATCGGCACTGCCGTGCGAGAAGTTCAGGCGCACCACGTCGACCCCGGCCTGTATCAGCTCGTCGAGGACCCCGTCGCGATCACTGGCGGGGCCAAGGGTGGCGACAATCTTGGTGCGACGGATGGGGGCATGTACAGGGCCGTGCATGAGGGACTCCTTCTTGCCTATATAAAAGTGGGCAGCGTTTGGCTCATGGGCGCTCGGCTACCCGTCATTGTCGTACAAAAGTCATGTAGTCATTTTACTACATGATACAGCATGCAGATGGCTATCGAAAAACGTCACCCTGATTCAAGTCACAGAGTCAGCGGACGATGTAACAACACGATGAAACGACAAGGCAATTCTGGCATTTGGACAAGTCCTGTCTTGCATGGTCATATCGGGCGCGTCTAGTGTCACTGAGAGCCCGCACTCGCCAGGCGATTACGATTACCCTGGAGTTACCTCCGATGTCTTGCGCAGCCCATAGGCGTTAACTGGCGCAAACCGGATGGCTGGGGTAGGGTAGGCGCATTTTTCCGTCTCACCGATGGACAGGCCGCCGATGGCTGACATCGGCCTCGAAGAAAGATTTTGGAGCACTATGGGCAAGTCACTGGTGATCGTCGAGTCGCCGGCCAAGGCCAAGACGATCAATAAATACCTCGGCAATGACTTCGTCGTGAAGTCGAGCGTAGGTCATATCCGCGACCTGCCGACCAGCGGCTCGGGCAAGAATGCCAGCGATCCCAAGGAGCGCGCTCGCCAGGCGGCCGCCACACGCAAGATGTCGCCCGAGGAGAAGGCGGCTTACAAGAAACGCAAGTCATGGGATCAACTGGTCCGGCGCATGGGTATCGACCCCGAGCACGGCTGGAAAGCCAACTACGAGATCCTGCCGGGCAAGGAAAAGGTTGTGGCTGAGTTGGCCAAGTTGGCTGAGAAGGCCGACGCCATATACCTTGCCACCGACTTGGACCGCGAGGGAGAAGCCATTGCCTGGCACCTCAAGGAGACCATTGGCGGCGATGATCAACGCTACAAGCGTGTGGTCTTCAACGAGATCACCAAGAACGCCATCAAGGAGGCGTTCAAGTCGCCCGGCAACCTCAACGTTCCTCGCGTCGAGGCGCAGCAATCTCGGCGTTTCCTGGATAGGGTCGTGGGCTTCATGCTCTCGCCATTACTATGGAACAAGGTCGCGCGCGGCCTGTCCGCCGGTCGCGTACAGTCGGTGGCGGTGCGATTGATCGTCGAGCGCGAACGCGAGATTCGTGCCTTCGTTCCCGAGGAGTTCTGGGACGTCCATGCCGACCTGGTCAGCCCTGAAGGTGAGCCGGTACGTTTCGAACTGGTGCGTCAGGACGGCAAGCCGTTCCGACCGACCTCTGAGACCGAGACCATGGATCGCATTGCCGGTCTGAAACAGGCGGCATTGGCTATCACCGCGCGCGAGGAAAAGCCCACGCGTTCCAAGCCGAATGCGCCGTTCATCACTTCGACTTTGCAACAGGCTGCCAGTGGCCGGTTGGGGTTCTCGGTCAAGAAGACCATGACCTTGGCCCAGCGGCTCTACGAGGCGGGCTACATTACCTACATGCGTACCGATTCCACCAACCTGTCGCAGGATGCGGTGAACGGTGCGCGCGATTACATCGAGAGTGAGTTCGGCAAGCGTTACCTGCCGGAAACGCCCAATCGCTATAGCAGCAAGGAGGGGGCGCAGGAAGCTCACGAGGCGATCCGGCCCTCCGAAGTGACCCGTACCGCCAGCGACCTGGCGGGAATGGAGCGTGATGCGGAACGCCTCTATGACCTGATCTGGCGTCAATTCGTGGCGTGCCAGATGCCGCCGGCGGAATATCTGTCGACCACGTTGACCGTGCAAGCCGATGGCTATGAACTGCGTGCCAAGGGCCGCGTCCTCAAGTTCGACGGCTATACCCGCGTACTCAAGGTCACCGGCAAGAAGGACGAGGACCAGACCTTGCCGGATCTGGCCGAGGGCACGAAAATGGCGCTGGATCGGCTCGATCCACAGCAGCACTTCACCAAGCCGCCGGCCCGCTTCACCGAGGCGAGTCTGGTCAAGGAGTTGGAAAAGCGTGGTATTGGCCGGCCATCGACCTATGCTTCGATCATTTCCACGATCCAGGACCGGGGTTACGTCAAGCTCGAGAACCGGCGTTTCTATGCCGAGAAGCTCGGCGACATCGTCACCGATCGACTTTCCGAGTCGTTCAGTGATCTGATGGATTACGGTTTCACGGCACGCATGGAAGATAGCCTTGATGAGGTGGCCGAAGGCGAGCGCGACTGGCGCGGCCTGCTCGACGAGTTCTATGCCGAGTTTCGCGCCAAGTTGGAGCGCGCCGAAGGTGAGGAGGGCATGCGCCCCAACCAGCCGGTGCCCACCGACATTGACTGCCCGAGTTGCGGGCGCGAAATGCAGATCCGCACCGCCTCGACAGGTGTATTCCTGGGTTGCTCTGGCTACAACCTGCCGCCCAAGGAGCGTTGCAAGACTACCATCGACCTGATTCCGGGCGACGAAGCAGTGGCCGCCGATGCCGGTGAGGATGCCGAAACCGATGCACTGCGTGCCAAGCGCCGCTGCCCTCAGTGCGGCACGGCGATGGATAGCTACCTGATCGACGAGACCCGCAAACTGCATATCTGCGGCAACAGTCCCGATTGTGACGGGTATGAGGTCGAGCATGGGCGCTTCAAACTCAAGGGCTACGAAGGCCCGACCATCGAGTGTGACAAGTGCGGTAGCGACATGCAGCTGAAGACTGGTCGTTTCGGCAAGTATTTCGGATGTACCAACGAGAGTTGCAAGAATACCCGCAAGTTGCTCAGGAATGGCGAAGTTGCGCCGCCCAAGATGGATCCGATCCCCATGCCGGAGCTGGCTTGTCAGAAAGTCGATGATCATTACGTTCTACGTGACGGGGCCAGCGGGTTGTTCCTGGCTGCCAGCCAGTTCCCCAAGAATCGAGAGACGCGTGCTCCCTTGGTCGAGGAACTCAAGGCACATGCCAAGGAGCTACCCGAGAAATATCATTTCCTGCTCGACGCCCCGAGCAAGGATCCCGATGGTCGTCCTGCCCAGATCCGCTTCGCGCGTAAGACCAAGAGTCAGTACGTCATGACCGAAGAGGACGGCAAGGCCACCGGCTGGAAGGCCACCTACGATGATGGCCGTTGGCATATCGAGGACAAGCGAAAATGACGCCGAGAAGCCGAACCAATCAGCTGTTGTATCAGGCGGAACTGCTGCTCAGCCAGCCCTCCGGAAATGACGAGCATGCCGCCTCTCGCCGCATGGCTAGTGAAGAAGGGGCGCTGGCGCTGCTGGAGTTGGCCCTGAACGCAGCACTGCGCGAGTTGACGGAGCATGCTCGGTTGGCGCGACATGACTGGCGTGAATTGCTGAGTAATGGCAGCGAAGCCATTGCCGAAGTCCGGCGGTTGCACGAGCTGAAGGAAGCATCCGATAGCTGGCTGTCGATTCTGACGGCGCGCATCGAGGCGTTACACAGCGTCGACGGAGCGGCACGTCGGGAGAGCGGGGGGGACACATTGATTGTTGCCGCCGATCGCCAGGCGTTGGTCGATGAGTTGCGCTGGTGCCTACGTGAGTTCAAGTCAGCGCTGAGTGAACTGCGCGAAACAAGTGTCGAATGGTGACGCCTTTCCGATCGGGGTGGTAACCTAAGAGAAAATAACGACCATGGCGAACCGCTATGGTCGTTTTTCATTACACGGTTCTCGACTAGCCGAGGTATTTGTGTCCGAGACAGCTATATTGGAAATCGTTGAGCTCGCCGATGGCGAGATCGTGTTACGTCCTGCCGAAGGCGAGGGCCAGCCATTGCTGAGTATCCGTATCTCGGATGAGGCGGCCGATCTGCTGCGTCATAGCCGTTTCGAGGTGGCCCGTGAAATGATCGATCATGCCATTACACGAACCACACTGTGGGAAGGGGACGAGGAGGAGACCGAGATCCCCGACACGGTGCACTGACTACTGGCACTTTGCCACTTGCCTTGCTATACCGGCGTCATAATCGTATCAGGACGCCCCCATGGATGACTTCGCCGGTACTCCCGAACCGCCTTACTACGCGGTGATCTTTACCAGCTCGCTGTCCAGCAATACTGATGGCTATGCCGAGACGGCTCGGCGCATGGTTGAGTTGGCCGCCCGTCAGCCGGGCTATCTGGGCCTGGAATCGGCCCGGGAGGGCGGCTTGGGAATTACCGTTTCCTATTGGCGTGACGAAGGCTCGATACGTGCCTGGAAAGCTGACCTCGAACACCAGAAAGCCCAGCGTCAGGGGCGTGATGTTTGGTATCGAGGCTACGCCACACGCGTCGCCCGGGTCGAACGCAGTTATGGCGTTTTGCCCACTCAGCAGAACGAGTCATGTTTGGCGCCTTCAGGCCCGATCGAGCGGCAACGTGACAGCTGGGAGCGCAATGCGCCAGCATGGATACGCAGCGTGCGCGACGGATGCATTGCCAGTCGGCAAGTGACTGACAGGGCCATGATCGATGCCGTCCTATCCCGCCAGCCCCGCCGTGTTCTCGATCTGGGGTGCGGCGAAGGTTGGTTGTGCCGCTCCCTGGCCGATCAAGGCATTGAATGTATCGGGATCGATGCCAGTCGGGAACTGGTCGAGGCAGCACGCGAACAGGGAGGCGGCCGATTCGTCGAACTGGACTATGCCTCATTGTCCAGGCTGATGGAGGAGACCGGAGAGACGAGGTTCGATATCGTCGTGGCCAACTTCTCGTTGCTTGATGACGCGCTCGAAGCCACGCTGGATCGAATCATTCCGGCACTGGCGTCGCACGGTCAATTGCTTATCCAGACGCTGCATCCGTGGGCGTTGCAGGAAGGCCAAGCTTACCGCAGTGGTTGGCGCGACGAGGATTTTCGTAGCCATTCGGTCGACTTTTCAACTTCCATGCCGTGGTTCTACCGTACCATGAGTGACTGGGTGAGTTGCCTGGCACGTGCCGGCTTCAGCCTAACGGAAGTCATCGAACCTGCCTGTCCCGAGTCAGGCAGACCACTGTCATTGCTGATGGCATGTCGAGTCGCACAATGAGTAACGTTCATGCCAGCGTGAAGCATACTCGTTGGTCTTATCATGAGTGGCTAGGCATAGTGTCGAGACTTTACTTGCCAAGCGAGACCAGCCATGACCCGACCCCATGCCCCCTTTCGTGCTGATACGGTAGGCAGTCTGCTGCGCAGTGACGAGCTCAAGCTGGCTCGCCGGCGCAGACAGGCCGGCGATATCGATGCGCAAGCGCTGCGTGACGTCGAGGATCGAGAAATCCGGCGCATCGTGAAGCAACAGGAAGATATTGGTCTCGAGGCAGTAACCGACGGCGAATTCCGCCGAGCCTGGTGGCATTTCGATTTCCTGGAAAATCTAAGCGGCGTCGAGGGTTACCAGGCCGAGCAGGGCATCCAGTTCCAGGGCCGTGCGACCCCGGCACGTGGCGTGCGCGTGATTGATAGGCTCGGCTTCGACCCGAAGCATCCCATGCTTGATGACTTTCGGTTTCTGCATGACTCGGTGTCTTCGGCTATTCCCAAGATGACCATTCCCAGCCCGAGTGTGCTGCATTTCCGGGGGGGACGCAGAAACATCGATTCGAGTATTTATCCTACCCTGGACGCCTTCTTCGCCGACCTGGCGGATACCTACCGCGATGCCGTTAAAGCCTTCTACGATGCCGGCTGCCGCTATCTTCAGCTCGACGATACTGTCTGGGCCTATCTCTGCTCGCAGAAGGAGTTGGACGCAGCACGCTCGCGGGGCGATGATCCCGACCATCTACAGCGCATCTATGCTGAAGTGCTCAATCATGCTTTGGCTGATCGGCCCAAGGATCTTTACGTCAGCCTGCATGTCTGTCGGGGGAACTTTCGTTCTACCTGGATCAGCGAGGGAGGTTATGAGCCGGTGGCCGAGACCCTGCTCGGTCAGGTCGATGTCGATGCCTACTTCCTCGAGTACGATACCGAGCGTGCCGGTGGTTTCGAACCGCTGCGTTTCCTGCCGGAAGGACACAAGCAAGCCGTGCTTGGCCTGGTGACGACCAAGACCGGTGCTCTGGAGCCCGCCGAGGAAATCAAAAAACGCATCGAGGAAGCTCAGCGCTTCGTTGCCCTCGACCAGCTTTGCCTGAGCCCTCAGTGCGGTTTCGCTTCCACCGAAGAAGGCAATCTGCTCAGCGAAGAAGAGCAGTGGGACAAATTGCGTCTGGTGGTCGCTACTTCCCAATCCATATGGAGTCGTTAACAGCGCCGACCAACCTCAAAAGAGCGATCATATTTTACCGATGACGCGTATGCTCAAGGTTCAGTCTTACGGACCTTGTCCCAATGGAGTTTGGCATCGGTTACGAAATTGATTACGGGTATCCCCAGCCGGCGCCAACGATCCCATGGCCCACATCGACTATACGTGGACGAGAATACCGTCATGCTTTCTGGTAAGAGGTCGCTTCAATGAGCCAAGACGGCACGAACTACCGATCCAGGGTTGCTTCCGATGTGGAGCGAGTGGTCATTCTTGTCGATGTACAGAACGTCTATTACACGACGAAACAGATATTTGGCCGACACTTCGATTACAACGCCTTCTGGAAACAAGTCACTGATGAGAGGGAGGTCGTCGCTGCCGTGGCTTATGCCATCGCGCGTGACGACGTCAAGCAGCGTCAGTTTCAAAACATACTTCGTGGTATCGGCTTCGAGGTAAAGCTCAAGCCCTACCTGCAACGCAGCGATGGCTCGACCAAGGGAGACTGGGATGTGGGCATCACGCTGGATGCCATCCGTTTTGCCGAACAGGTGGACCGAATCATCTTGGTCTCGGGCGATGGTGACTTCGATCTACTCGCCCAGCGAGCACGTCACCGTTATGGCGTAGCCTTCGATGTCTACGGCGTCGCCGAGCTGACTGCCCGTTCTCTGAGGCTTGCAGCCAGCAAGTTCTTTGCAATTGACGAGGCATTATTGCTCGCAGGGAGCCGAGACTAACGATTCGCCCAGCTATCGAGCCCTCTGGGAGTGCTGCAAGGCTTGAATCTTGACCATGACGTAGCCAGGCCAGCAGGATCCGTTGGCCCCAAGATGTTTCAGCCTGCTGTATATCTTGCAGCCCGGCCACGCACTCTGAATCTCATTTCTTCCCATGAAGGGTGGCCAAGGCCTCCCTTCGCCGTTTATAGACTAACGTTGCAGGCCGCAATGGCTGACGTGACGGCGCAGGTTCTCTATCTTACGTTAACGTAAACCTGCGATTTTCCGCATACGGCTGCCGAAGACCTCGGCGTGCTCGTAAGGCGGAAGATGCGGCGGCGACACCGCCGGCGGGTGACTGAAATCAGGCACCCACAAGGTGTCACAGCGTCTCTCCCTACCCGGGACACGAGAACGAGGAAGAACATCATGACCACAACAACAACGGCGCCTGTCGTTCATGCCCTGGCGTTCATGAACGGTGACGAATTCCGTATCCCCGTCTTCACGTTGCTCAAGCGCGACGGTACACCCTACAAGCACGCCAAGTTGCCTGACCTCGACGAGGCCAAGGCACTGCGTATCTATCGTGCAATGCTGTTCACCCGCGTGCTCGACGAGCGCATGCTGGCCGCCCAACGCCAGGGGCGATTGAGCTTCTATATGCAGTGTACCGGCGAGGAGGCCACCATCATCGGCAGCGCCGCAGCGCTCGATGATGAAGACATGATCATGGCCCAGTATCGTGAGCAGGGGGCGCTGGCCTACCGTGGCTTCGGCGTCGACGAATTCATGAACCAACTGTTCGGCAACGAGCTCGATCTTGGCAAGGGACGCCAGATGCCGGTGCACTATGGTTCGAAAGACCTGCATTACATGACCATATCCTCGCCGTTGGCGACCCAGATCCCGCAGGCCACGGGCTATGCCTATGGCCAGAAAATGTCGGGACTCGGCCACTGTACGCTGACCGTGTTCGGCGAAGGTGCTGCCTCGGAGGGTGACTTTCACGCCGCATTGAACATGGCCTCGGTACATCAGGTGCCGGTGATCTTCCTGTGCCGTAATAACGGGTATGCCATCTCCACGCCGGCCCATGAACAGTTCTCTGCCGACGGTATCGCGCCGCGAGCCTTTGGCTACCGCATGAAGGTCGTACGCGTCGACGGCAACGACATCCTTGCCGTTTACCAGGCGACCCGAGAGGCGCGTAGCTGGGCGGTGGAAAATAACCGGCCGGTGTTGATCGAGGCCATGACCTACCGCCTGGCGGCGCATTCGTCGTCGGATGACCCTTCCGGCTACCGCAGCCGCAAGGAGGAAGAGGCCTGGCGTGACAAGGACCCGGTGCTGCGCATGCGTCTGTGGCTTGAGAAACAAGGCTGGTGGTCTGAGGAGGACGAGAAGCGCGAGCAGGAGACACGGCGACGCGAGGTGCTGGAAGCCATGAAGCGTGCCGAGAAGCGACCGCCACCGCCGTTGGAAAGCCTGGTTGCGGATGTCTATGACCAGGTGCCGCCGCTGCTGGCCGAGCAGTTCGACAAGCTCAAGGCACATGTCCGCAAGTACCCCGAATCTTATCCGAAAGGGGCCAGAAGCCTGAATGCAGATAGCCAGGGTAGCGGAGGTGGCGAGCATGCCTAACATGAACATGTTGCAGGCCATCAATAATGCGCTCGACATTGCCATGGCTGCCGACGAAAAGGTGATCTGCTTCGGCGAGGATGTAGGTATCTTCGGCGGCGTGTTCCGGGCGACCAGCCATTTACAGGAAAAATACGGCAGGGCGCGCTGTTTCAATACGCCGCTGGTCGAGCAGGGCATCATCGGGTTCGCCAACGGTCTGGCGGCCCAGGGGTCGACGCCGGTCGCCGAAATCCAGTTTGCCGACTACATCTTCCCGGCCTTCGATCAGATCGTCAACGAGGCGGCCAAATTCCGCTATCGCTCGGGTGACCTGTTCAATGTCGGCGGACTCACTATTCGCACCCCTTATGGCGGGGGTATCTCCGGCGGGCTCTACCATTCACAGTCTCCGGAAGCCTATTTCGCCCACACGCCAGGCCTCAAGGTCGTGGTGCCACGCAACCCCCACCAGGCCAAGGGCCTGCTGCTAGGGGCGATTCGTGACCCCAACCCGGTGCTGTTCTTCGAGCCAAAGCGCCTTTACCGGGCCTCTACCGGCGAAGTGCCGGAGGGAGACTATCAGCTGCCGCTAGGCCAGGCCGAGATCGTCAAGGAAGGCAACGACCTTACCCTGCTGGCTTGGGGGGCGCAGATGGAAATAGCCGAGAAGGCCGCCGACCTTGCCGGAAAGGAAGGAATCTCCTGCGAGATCATCGACCTACGTACCATCGTGCCTTGGGACATCGACACCGTGGTCGAGTCGGTCCTCAAGACCGGAAGGCTCATTGTCACACATGAAGCGCCGCTGACCGGTGGGTTCGCCGGTGAAATCGCCGCCACCATCCAGGAGCGCTGCTTTCTTTATCTGGAATCGCCCATCGCCCGGGTAACCGGGCTGGACACGCCTTTTCCTCTGACGCTGGAAAAGGAGTACATGCCGGATCACCTCAAGATATTCGAGGCGATCAAGCAGAGCATGACCTTTTAGGCACGGGACGATTTCAGGAGTGGACCATGAGCGATTTCATACTGCCGGACATCGGCGAAGGCATCGTCGAATGCGAGTTGGTCAAATGGCTGATCAGCGAAGGCGACATCATCGAAGAGGACCAGCCGGTGGCCGAGGTAATGACCGACAAGGCGCTGGTCGAGATCCCCGCACCGCATCGGGGGCGCGTGACGCGGCTCTATTACAAGGAGGGCGAGACTGCCAAGGTGCATGCCCCTCTGTTCGCTGTCGAGGAAGATAATGGCGAAGCTCAGGCAGGCCCGAATGCCGCGGCCCGAAACATGGACACCCCTCGGTCGGAAACCGATGCCGAGACTGCCGCTCCAGTAGCCGAGATGAACGAGGGCCAAGGCGAGGCCAGTGAAGACTTCATATTGCCGGATATCGGCGAAGGCATCGTCGAGTGCGAGGTGGTGACCTGGCGCGTACGTGAAGGCGAAGAGATCGCGGAAGACCAGCCAGTGGTTGATGTGATGACCGACAAGGCGCTGGTCGAGATCACTGCTCCCGAGGCGGGGCGTATCGTCCGGCTCTACTACCGCGAGCAGGAAAGCGCGCGCGTGCATGCGCCGTTGTTCGCCTTCGTGCCGCGCGACCGGGCAGTACAGGCGCAGGAGGTCAGCGCTTCCCAGTCCTCCCCTTCTGCGGAGAGCCGGCCCGAGGCAGCCGAGCCTCAGCCGGCCACGAGGCCCACCGATAGCGCTGGCGGCAAAGGCGCTTACGGACGCACGCCTGCCAGCCCGGCCGTGCGCCGGCTAGTGCGTGAGCTCGGCGTGCGACTCGATGATATTCCTGGTTCCGGCAAGGACGGGCGCGTTCTCAAGGCTGATATCCTGGCCTGGCAGAAGCGTGGCGGTAACGCATCATCAAATGAGCCTGCCAGTAGGCAGAGCGATGTGGCAAAAACGCCGTCAGAAAGGGCGTTCGCATCGAACGAGGTGCGCGTCGAGCCGCTACGCGGCATGCAGGCTGTCATGGCCCGGCGTATGGTCGAGTCGGCCACCTCCATTCCGCATTTTCACTATGGTGACGAAATCGATGTCACCGAGCTGCTGGCGCTGCGCGAGCGGCTCAAGGTGCATGCCGAGCAGGAGGGCGCTCGCCTGACGCTGATGCCGCTGATCATGAAGGCGATGGCCTTGGCCATCAGGGCGTATCCGGTGCTTAACAGCCGTCTCGGCGGGAATGACGATGAGATTCACTACCTGCCTCATTGCAACATCGGTATGGCGGTGGACGGCAAGTCCGGCCTGGTCGTGCCCAACGTCAAACGGGTCGAGCAACGGAGCCTGCTGGAGATCGCCCGTGAGGTCGAGCGCCTGACCCTGGCGGCACGCGAGGGCCGGGTTGCCCAGGAGGATCTGCGCGATGGCACCATCAGCGTCTCTAATATTGGCGCGCTGGGCGGCACCTATGCCGCACCGATCATCAACGCGCCGGAAGTGGCCATCGTCGCCCTGGGTCGGGTCCAACACTTGCCACGCTTCGATGCGGCGGGCAACGTGGTGTCGCGGGCAATCATGACCATTACGTGGGCGGGTGACCATCGCCTTATCGATGGCGGGACCATTGCGCGCTTCTGCAACCTTTGGAAGCGCTACCTGCAAGCGCCGCAGGAGATGCTTTTACACCTTGCCTGACACAGGTTGGGCCTGACGGGGCGATGTCGTGAGCCAGGAGCGTCTTGAGCAGTTCTACATCCCGGAAGAGCAGTCGGTCTATTTGCTCAGTCATGACGATGCGCGCAAGCTCAAGGACTGGGTGGCATTGTGTAAATCGCAGCTTGAGCAGCTCGGCTATCGTGACATCGAGCTGATCGGCAAGGGCGCCTACGGATTCGTCTTTGCAGGAACCACGGCGCTTGGCGACGAGTATGTGTTCAAGTTCACACGCATTACCTTGCCGCAGCAGGTTCAGGATCGCCTCGAGGAAGAGGCGTTCATGCTCGAGCAGGTTGATCATCCCCGGGTACCGCGCCTGATCGCCTTTCAGCGCGTACGTCGCCAGGCGATCCTGGTCATGGAGCGGGCACCCGGGGCCAACCTCGAAGTATTCTCGTTGCGTCATGGGCGGCTGTCGCCTCGGTTGGTCGTGCATATTGCCGCCCAACTCGCCGATATCCTGCGCAGCCTGCGCCGCGAGGCCGGCCCGGCCGGAAAACCAGTCGTTCATGGCGATATCAAGCCCTCCAACCTTGTCTTCGACCCACATACCGAGCGTGTGGCATTGATCGACTGGGGCTCGTCGGTGTTCGCCCAGCTCGACGCCAACCAGCAGTTCGTCTCGACCAACGTCATGGAACTGACGTCAGACGACCTGCAGCAGACCAATGCACGGCTCGGTGATGTCTATTTTATCGGTGAGGAGCAGCTCAACGGCCATTTGTCATCACCGCGTTTCGATGAGCAGGGCGTGGCCGGCACGCTTTACGCGCTAGCCTCGGCGCAGTCGTGCCGCTTCGGCCATCGGACGATTCCCGCCACGGCGCTGGGGCTCCCCGTGGAGTTTGCTCGAGTACTGGATGCCATGCTCGATCCCGACCCGCAGGTACGGGCCCGAGCCGGGGACTATTTTGTGAACCATATGCCCCGCATGGCACGCACGGTGATGATCGAACTCGGCGACAAGCCCGAGACGCCTATGGTCCCCGTCTGGGTCAAGCCCAGCCAGCGAGAGATCGATACCGTGGTCTACAGCTCGCGCAAATCTTTCCTGCGCGAGGAAGGGGGGCAGGACACCCTTCGGGCCGTCAACGACGTGCAGCTCGACCGATACTACAAAAATTTCATGCAGGGGATGGGCGAGACCGAAAAGGCCTTTCTGGTTGCTGTCAGTCGCTTGGGCAAATATCCGGTGGTAGGTGGGTTAGCAGTACGCTGGGAGACCGACGGAGTGTATATCGATACGGTATTCAACCTGCACGACAGGACACTCAAAACGGCCTTTGTTGCGGCGGTCAACAACATGGTCCATCTGGCACGGGGAATCTACCGGCGTGGCGTCTTCAAGAGCTGCCTGTTCAACGCCCGCGATACCCTGCATATCGATCGCGAGGAGCCTGAAGCGCCATTCATGCCTGATCGGGGTACGGCGATTCCCTACGAAGTAAGCGCTGCGCCGGATCTGGAGGATCGTACCCGCGTGCATTCCTACTTCGAGGATGGGCCCGACCCCGAGGAGTTTCTACAGTTGCCCGACGAGATCATGCGCTGCCTGGAAACGCTCAACGGCATCCACCATACCGGGCTGATCATCTTCGAGGCATTGCCCACTCACCTCAAGATACACAGCTACTACCGCCTGCTGGATCCAGCTCGGGAAGCCGAATTTCGGGATAGCTTGAGTGCCATGCTGGCTGCCGTGCCGCTCATCCGGGGGCTTGGTGTCTCTGGGTACATGAAGATGCCTTACAAGGATACGCGCACCTTCTCACATATCGAGCGCTTGCCCGACCGCTTCTATCCACGCGATCCCCGCACTGAGGCGGCTAACAGGCCGATAGTATCCTGAAGATATATACATACCGTAACGAAGCGGCATTGCTACTGGAGGCCATGGTCGCTACCTTGGAGTAGTTTGGAGACGCGCCGCAGACTAATGGAGGAGTTTGCATGAAAGAAACACAGGATCTATTCCCCACGCGCCTAGAGCGAAAGCTAGGCATGTTCGAACGTATCGATCCAGTGGTTCACAGCGAGGGAGCGCAGCGTACGAACGGTCCCTTGAGCGAGGACGAGGTCAACGAATTCGAGCGCAAGGGCTTTCTGTCTTTCGAGGGATTTTTCGACAAGACGGAAATGGAAGCCTTCATCCAGGAGCTTCGCGATTACGAGGATGATGAGGATCTAAAGCTATCCGAAGGCACCATTCTTGAACCCGGCCGCCAGGAAATCCGTTCGATCTTCGGTATCCACGAAATCTCCGAACGCTTCAGCCGTCTGACCCGCGATCCGCGCCTGCTGGCCATGGTTCAGCAACTGCTGGGTGGCGATGTGTACATTCACCAGTCGCGCATCAATTATAAGCCTGGCTTCAAGGGCAAGGGCTTCGACTGGCATTCGGATTTTGAGACTTGGCACAGCGAGGATGGCATGCCGCGCATGCGCTCGCTGAGTTGTTCGATCATCCTGACGGAGAATGGCGAATTCAATGGGCCGTTGATGCTGATTCCCGGTTCGCACAATTATTTCGTTCCCTGTGTGGGCCGTACGCCGGAGAACAACTACAAGGAGTCGCTGAAGAGTCAGGATGTCGGGGTCCCTGATAACAGCAGCCTGCGTCAGTTGATGCTCGAAGGCGATATCGAGGCACCCAAGGGGCCGGCCGGCTCGCTGGTGATGTTCGAGTGCAACACCATGCATGGCTCGAATATCAACATGTCCTGCTGGCCGCGCAGCAATCTGTTTTTTGTCTACAACAGTGTCGAAAACACGTTGCACGATCCCTACTGCGGCAACAGGCCTCGCCCGGAATTCCTGGCCAATCGCTCGGACTGGGGTCCGCTCAAGCCGGAAGACTCCTGAGCAAAGATTGAAATCATGATTGAAAGGCACCCTGAAGGGTGCCTTTTTTCTTGACTGGCCAGAAATGCTAGGTCTTCTTGGGAGGATGCCAGACGTCACGCCATTCCCAGCCATCCTTCTGGATATAGGCGAGCAACAGCTTCTGCTGATCGAGCGACTCAAGATAGGCCTGGAGTTCACTGGGTGACTTGTCGAATCCCGGCAATTTGGCAAACTCGGTCAGATCGGGAATGTCAGGCATGTCTTTTTTCGGTGTAATGAAGGCACTACCCAGTGTGATCATAAATTGCTCCAAGGTGTGCTGAGCGGAGACCAGCTGTGAGCGTGTTGAAGGTGATAGCGTCGAGCAGCCATAGCAAGCCAGCGTCAAGGCGTGATAAAGACGTGTCAGGGCCAGGGGAAGCGCAGTGTCGCTATGGACGCTGTGAAAATAATGGAGAATGGGAAATGCTAGGTGCTGTTGTCCTACGGTATTGATCGCCTGCTGTAAGTGCAGGACCTGCAGGCTCAGGCTCTGGTATTCGCCTTCATCAGTGCTGGACTCGAGGATCTGGTAGGGAGTCTGTCCCATGGCGCTGATGTTGAGCGCCAGCTGGCGTTTTTGTGTCACTGAAGAGATCACGTTGAGCATGTAGGTGACCGTCAGCGTGAACAGGAAGAAACCGTTGGCGGCGGCAATCGTTGCTGGCATCCTCCAGTCGGCGTCGCCGGGCACGAAATCACCGTAACCGAGTGTGGTGACCGTGTATCCCGTAAAGTAAGCGCGTTCGATCAGGGTCGCCGGCGCCGAGGTCGAGGCATTCACCACCGCCTCAAAGGTGCTGCAGAACAGCAGGAACCAGCCGGCCCAAGTCAGCACTAGCCAGGTGATTACTAGCATCAAGGAGAACCACATCCCGGCGGAGGCCAGTATGTGGTGCTTATGCCGACTCTGCGGCAGACGAATCAGAAGCGACCATAGCAGGCTCAATATCCGGTTGGTCAGTGGTCCTGCCTGGGTCGCGGAGAGTGTGGTGCGTATGGCATCGTAGCTGGTGATCAGCACGAGCAAAGCACCTAAGATGCCAATGAAATTGTTGCCTATCATTCAAGTCTCCTTTCTTGGACGCCATGTGCTGTGGCATGGCTGCGCCGAAATCCGTGGCGCTAAGGATTATTGCCGTACGGTATTGTCTATCTACGCAGAAACTTAGAACCCAGCGGAG
The DNA here is from genome assembly GCF_000378505.1 of Modicisalibacter luteus DSM 23508. GTDB lineage: Bacteria > Pseudomonadota > Gammaproteobacteria > Pseudomonadales > Halomonadaceae > Modicisalibacter > Modicisalibacter luteus. The sequence continues at coordinate 124,103 of NZ_KB899992.1, forward strand.
GAAAGTCCAATCGTGACTGGTCAGAGCGAGCGCTTCAACGAGGCCATCGAACGGCTTGATACCCTGCATGGCGATGATCCGAGGATCGAGCGGGTCGATGGCACAGACATCCCTCACGAGCTGCTGTATGCCCAACGCATGAGTGCCTGGCTGGAGCGTGTGGCACCGGCGGCGCCTGAGACGTTGCGTTTGGCGGTGAGGGCCCAACACCTACAGCGCTGGCGGATTCCGCGTGACGATTATCCGCGTGATCGGCCTGGATACCTCACTTGGCGGCGCGACTTGGGGCGGCGCCAGGCTGAACAGGCTGCTGAAGTACTGCGAAACGTCGGCTATGACGAAGATGAATGCGCCCAGGTGGCGCGTTGGATTCGCAAGGAAGGCCTGCGGCGCGATCCCAACACCCAGGCGCTGGAGGATACGGCTTGTCTAGTATTTTTGGAATACTACCTGGCCGATTTCGCCAAGGAACATGACGAGGACAAGCTGATTCGTATCGTGCAGAAGACGTGGAAAAAGATGTCGCCGCGAGGCCATGAACTGGCATTGTCGATTTCGCTGTCCGAGCCCGAGAAGCGGCTGGTGGAGAAGGCGCTGGCCTCGGCCTGAAAAAACCAGGGGAACCAGTACCTGCAGGTAGATTGGCAATGGCTAATCCAGTCATCACCGGTTTGACAGCGTTGCGCGTGAGGCTACGTTGAAATGGCAAGCCAAGCGATGCCATGGATGGCACCACGGTGCATCAAACACTCCGCAGCCTCCATGCGTAACGATGACCCGACCGATAATGACTGTTAGGAGGTAACCTTTCGATGAACGCCCTCGAACTGCTCAAGGAAGACCATGACAAGGTGCGTGACCTGCTCAGCCAACTGACCAATACCACCGAACGCGCAGAGAAGAAACGTCCCGAACTGTTGGCCAAAATCGAGAAGGAGGTGATGGTACACAGCAAGATCGAGGAAGAGATCTTCTACCCCGCCTTCAAGAAGGCCAGCGGCAAACAGAATGACCGGATGTATTACGAGGCTCAGGAGGAGCACCACGCTGTCAACGACTTGGTACTACCGGACCTCAAGGCAGCTGACCCGACTGGCACTGAATTTTCTGGCCGGGCCAAGGTAGTCAAGGAGCTTCTCGAACATCATATCGATGAGGAAGAGGAGGAGATGTTCGAACAGGCGCGCAAGACCATGTCGGAGCGCGAGCTGGAAGCCCTGGGTGAGCAGATGTTGGCACGCAAGAAGGAGTTGATGGCTGCCTGACGCTCGGTACATGAGCACGCAGGCCCTGGCAACGTTGGGTTGCCAGGGCTTTTTTATGGTTTTTCTAGGGATCGGTCAGCGTAGCTTGGTAGCGCGGAGTTCCTGAATCGAGACCGGAGGATGGAAGGTGTCCGGTTGGGCCGCCTGCCAGTATTCACGGAACACGGCGTGTTCGGGAACGCTATGCAGCAGCTCGTCGGGCTCGAGGAATGGGAACAGTGACGCGAAAGAGCGTATCTCGGTCTTGGAAACGCGCCGCAGGATGTGTTCGGGGCCCAGTTCGCTGGTGTCCTTCAGCCCGGCGGCAGCCAGCATTTCAGCCAACGCTTTCAACGTGTTGTCGTGAAAATGGAACACACGCTGAGTCTTGTCGGGCACATCTAGCTTCTTGCCCCGCCGCTTGTCCTGTGTCGCGACTCCGCTAGGGCAGCGGTCGGTATGGCAGGTCATGGCTTGTATGCAACCTAGCGCGAACATATAGCCGCGCGCGGCATTGCACCAGTCCGCTCCCAAAGCAATGGTGCGAGCAATGTCGAAGGCGGAAACGATCTTGCCGGCGGCGCCGATATGGATCTTGTCGCGCAGGCCGGCACCGACCAGTGTGTTGTGTACCAGCAGCAATGCCTCGGTCAGTGGCATGCCGAGCCGGTTGATGAATTCCAGCGGTGCCGCGCCTGTACCACCCTCACCGCCGTCGACGATGATGAAGTCCGGGCGTTGACTCGTTTCAAGCATGGCCTTGACCAGGCCGAACCACTCCCAGGGGTGGCCAATGGTCAACTTGATTCCCACCGGTTTACCACCGGAAAGCTCACGTAGACGCCCGATGAAACCCATCATTTCCAGCGGTGTCGTAAAGGCCGAGTGAGAGTAGGGCGAGATCACGTCCTTGCCGACCGGCACACCGCGAGTAGTGGCAATCTCGGGCGTAACCTTGGCCGCCGGCAGAATACCGCCATGGCCGGGTTTGGCCCCCTGGCTGAGCTTGATCTCGATCATCTTGACCTGCTCAAGCGTGGCGCCCTCGACAAAGCGCTCCTCGCTGAATGTGCCGTCTTCATTGCGACAGCCAAAGTAGCCTGAACCGATCTCCCAGACCAGGTCGCCGCCTTGACGGTGATAAGGCGAGATCGCACCTTCGCCGGTATCGTGATAGAACCTGCCCCGCTTGGCGCCCGCGTTAAGGGCGGTGATGGCATTTGCCGACAGCGAGCCGAAGCTCATCGCCGATATGTTGAAGATGCTTGCCGAATAGGGTTTGGCACAATCCTTCCCGATAGTGATACGGAAGTCGTGAGAGTCGATCCGCGTCGGCTTGAGAGAGGGGCTGATCCACTCATAGCCTTCGGCGTACATGTCCTGCACCGAGCCGAACGCTTTCTTGTCCAGCACGTTCTTGGCCCGCTGATAAACCAGCGAGCGTTGTTCTCGAGAGTACGGGGTCTGCTCGGTATCCGACTGAATGAAGTACTGGCGAATCTCGGGGCCAATCGATTCCAGAAAGTACCGGAAGTGCGCCAGGATCGGATAGTTGCGGCTGACCGTATGCCGGCGTTGGTAGCGGTCATAGGTACCTAGCGCCGCCAGTAGGCCGAACGGCAATGCGGCCCAGCCCCAGGCTGACTCGAATAGCATGGCCAGCACTGAGGCGGCGAGACCGAGCAGGCTAAGGAAGTAGACGGCATAGCGTAACGGAGGTCGTGAGTGAAGCGACGTCAGGCGGGAAGGTCCTGAGGATGATGGCATGAACAGCTGCGCTCCTTGCGACGAAACATGAGTCGGCCGAAACCGACCGGGTTGTCGCATTGTAACGACAGTCATGCGGGCACTTCCATTTTACTCGCCCTGCGTCGCCAAGAGGTCAGCAGCGCCCGTTACTATCGGCGAGGCGGGTCAGCGTCTCCAGATCATGAATATGAAATTCTCGGCCTCGAGAAGTGATCAGGCCCTGTTGCTGGAAACGGCCCAGCAGACGACTGACCGTTTCCACCGCCAGGCCCAGATAGCTGCCAATATCGCCACGCGACATGGCCAGGTTGAAGCAGTAGGGGGAGTAGCCGCGGCGTCGAAAGCGTAGTGACATGGCGACAAAGAAGGTGGCCAGACGGACGTCCGATGTCTTGCGCAGCAACAGGTGCATCAACAGGCGCTCGTTCTGCAGCTCCTTGCTCATGCACTGGAACAGGTAGTTGCGCAGTTCGGGGCTATGGCATGAAACCTCCTCGAGTCGATCGAAGGGCAGCTCGAAGACCGTCGTGGTTTCCAGGGCAATGGCGTTACCGGAATAGCGCTGATCGCCGATAGCGTCGAGGCCGACAATCTCGCCCGGCAGAAAGAAACTGGTGACCTGTTCTTCCCGATTATCGGTCGTCGTGATCTGTTTCAGGCTGCCGGAATGGATCACGTACAGGCTCTTGAACGGCATGCCCTGCAGGTAGAGAGCGTCTCGTTTGCGCAGCGGAGCGTTGCGCTTGGCAACCACGCCGAACTTTTCGAGCGTCTCCGAACACAGAGTGAACGGCAGGCAAAGCGAACTCAGCCGACAGGCATGGTTGTCTAGGTTGTGCTGTCGAGCAAATCGCAACACGGGGCGCGGTGTTGTCATGGTTCGCCTCCACCATTGTGCGGTTAGCCTTGAGTATGGACGAGTTTTTAAGGCGCGGGTACCGCTTCGGCCATCGGTATGACCTGCTTGGTCATTGTGAATGAAGCGGGCCGTGAAGTGACAATAGTCAAAGTTTTGTCATGACATAGCCTGTACAGTGCGCGCCAACGGGCCTTCGGACCAACAACGAGAAAGTTAGGGCGTCGTGCCGCCGGATAGGCCGGCCAGGCGTGCCATGACGGAGACAGGAATGCAGCGCATCTACAACATGACGACGACAGTGAGCCTTCTTCCCGAAGAATTGCTCGTCGCGGCATATGCCCACGAGACCCGAGAAGAAGAGCGTTATCGGATGCTGGCGCTTCGTTTTTTACCGTTCGATGCGGTGGCCAGTCGTCTGCTACAGATGCTCGCCGATGAAAGCGAGCAGCGCCTGGAAGCTCTGCTGTGTGTTGCTGAGCGTCTAGAGTGCGCTGAGTTCCCCGTCAGGCCGGACATGGGCGGAACGGTGGTAAAGGAACGCCATTTTTTCATCGTCAATGAGCGAATGGCTGTTCAGATGCTGGCCCAGACGCTGGTCGACGAACATCGCTCGCTGTCGTTCTATCGTCAGCTGGCGGACGCTAATGCTACGCCGCAGATTCATAAGTTACTGGCGGGTTTCATTCAACAGAAACAGGCCCAGATACGTGTGCTAGAGGAATCGCAGAACCATGAGTTGGTAAGCGGGGTTCGCTATATCGCCTGACCCGGCTACGTTCGGCCGCGTATATTGCAGTTCTTGAAAAGCCCTTCTGACGCCCGTCGGTTCTCCGACGGGCGTCTTGCTTTGCTAACCATGGCGGTCGGTTGGCGGGCTGGCGGGGCTTGACTAGGCTTAAAGGCATCGGAACAGCATGGCGAAGCAGCGTTTTCAGTCACTTGCGTTCAAGACACGGACTTCAGGAACGAGGGCGATGGAAAAGCTTGGGGAATACCGACGCAAGCGCAATTTCCAGCGGACGAGCGAGCCAGCTGGAGAAGCCCCGCGTGGCGGTCAGGCTGCGGGCCAGCTGTTCGTAATCCACAAGCATGCCGCCAGCCACGACCATTTCGACCTGCGACTCGAGCAGGATGGCGTACTGAGGAGTTGGGCGCTGCCCAAGGGGCCAAGTCTTGAGCCAGGTGAAAAGCGCCTTGCCGTCGAGGTCGAGGACCACCCGCTGGAATATGCCGACTTCGAAGGCGTCATTCCCGAGAAGTCTTATGGCGGCGGCACGTCGATGCTTTGGGATCGTGGACGCTGGACTGTAAAAGGCAAGCTGGCCGAGGATCGTATCGATTTCGAACTTGATGGCGAGAAGCTGCGTGGGGCCTGGACACTGGCACGCATGACCGGGCAACGCGAGAAAAGCGACCGCAACTGGCTATTAATCAAGCGTCGCGAGGATGCAGGTGCGTCGATAGCGGCGCCCTCCGACGAGGATCGCAGTGTTGCCACCGGGCGTACCATGCAGGAAATTGCCGAGGACCGGGATACGCTATGGACGCAGGAAGGTGCCGTCAGTGAGGCGCCGCCACTGCCCGATCCGCAGGGCTTGCAAGGCGCTCGAAGACAACCCATCTCGGGCGAGGTGAGCCCTCAGCTTGCCACGCTGGTCCGGCAGGCGCCGGAGGGTAAGGACTGGATACACGAAATCAAGTTCGATGGCTATCGTGTCATGGCGCGCCTGGAAAAGGGCGATGTACGCCTGATTACGCGCAATAACAAGGACTGGACGCATCGCTTTCCCGAGCTGGCGCGAGTGGTAGCTCAGTTACCCGTAACCAATGCGCTTCTCGATGGCGAAGTGGTGTCGTTAGCTCAGGACGGCATAAGCAGCTTTCGCCGGCTTCAGGAGGCGTTGAGTTCCGGGCACACGGCGGGCCTGATTTATCAGGCTTTCGATCTGCTCCATCTCGAGGGCCGCGATTTAAGAGATGTGATGCTTGTCGAGCGCAAGTCCGCGTTGGCTCAGCTGCTCGAGTCGGCTGGTCTCAACGGGCACAGTAGCGTGCGCTATGCCGACCACATCGAGGCCCAGGGGAGAGCCTTCTTTGATCAAGCCTGTCGTTTGGGGTTGGAAGGCATCATCAGTAAACGCGCTGAAAGCCACTACCTGAGTACCCGCAGCAAGGACTGGGTCAAGACGAAGTGCGCCAATCACGAAGAATTTGTGGTTGGCGGCTATACCGATCCCAGTGGCTCACGAAGCGGCTTCGGGTCGCTGCTGATGGGCGCCTTCGATTCCGACGGCCGGCTGGAGTATGCCGGTAGGGTCGGGACCGGATTCAATGCCCGCCTTCTCGATACGCTCAGTGCGCAACTGGAGGCGCAGGAGACGTCGACGTCGCCCTTCAATAGCCCAGTGCCTGATGTGCGCAGCGTACATTGGGTCCGTCCCGAAATGGTGATCGAAGTGGAGTTCACCGAACGGACACGGGATGGCCGGTTGCGGCACCCTGCCTTTCGAGGGCTGCGCGAAGATCGCAATCCGGAGGAAATCCGCGTGAGTTCCAACAAGCCACTCTCGGCCACACCGCCCAAGTCCGGTGGCGCCCCCGCGTCCAAAGCCAAAACGCGCAGCGACGAAAGTCGTGTACTCGGTATTCGCCTGACCCACCCCGATCGTGTGCTCTATCCCGAACAGGGGCTGACCAAGCTCGGTTTGGCGCGTTTCTACGAGGAGATCCAAGATTGGATTTTGCCGCGTCTGGCCCGCCGCCCACTGTCGCTGGTGCGCTGTCCCGAGGGGCGCACCAGTGAGTGCTTCTTCCAGAAACACCCGCGTGTCGCCATTCCTGCCAGCGTGCCACGTATCGATATCGAGGAGAAATCGGGGCGCTCGCAATATCTCTACGTGGAGAGTGCGGCCGACCTGGTCGCCTTGGTCCAGGCGGGGGCGCTGGAAATCCACCCATGGGGCAGTCGCGTCGAGGACATTGAGCGGCCCGATAATCTGGTGTTCGATCTGGACCCTGCGCCGGGCGTGGCCTGGCAGGAGATCCTGCGTATCGCCGGAACCTTACGCGAACGCCTGGAGTCGCTCGGCCTGGGCGCATTCGTGCGTACGACCGGGGGCAAGGGACTCCATGTCGTCGTGCCGATCACACCCAGCGCGACCTGGGACGAGGCCAAGGCCTTCGCCAAGACGGTGGCACAGCAGCATGTCCAGGATGACCCTAAGCGCTTGACCATCAATATGGCCAAAAGTAAGCGTGAGGGTCGTATTTTCATCGATTACCTGCGCAACGGTCGGGGGGCCACGGCGGTGGCGTCCTACTCCGTGCGGGCGAGGGAAAACGCACCGGTCTGCGTCCCCGTGCGTTGGGATGAGCTAAACGCGGCGCTACGCGCCGACCGATACACGACCGAGAATCTGAAACGACGCCTTGCAGCACTTCGCGAGGACCCTTGGGCCGGCTACGCCGAGGCTGCGCGTCCGATCGGCAAGGACTTGCTCAATGCTGTGGGCCTTACGCGATGACTCGAAGGAGGATGCCTTGAGCCGCGACGAAACAGAAACGCCATGGTGGCTGGAGCCCGGTCCCGAGACCTGCCAGCACTGTCAGGGCACGTTTCATTACGAGGCGGGCTACCATTGTTTTCAATGCGATAGCCCGATCTGCCCGGTTTGCGTGGTGGAACTTCATGAAACGCGCCAGGTGAGCTGCCCTGATTGTCATGCACAGGCCGATATCTCGAATGACGAGCAAAGCGGCTAACCGCTAAACGGCTAGATACAGGAGAAGGCAATGGCTGCCAGAGCGATGTGGAAGGGCGTGGTTCGCTTCGGGGAGGTAAACGTCCCGGTGAAGCTCTATTCGGCCGTTCAGGATCGCAGCGTGCACTTCCGTCTGCTACATGGCAAGGATCGATCCCCCGTCAAGCAGGCCATGGTCAACCCTGAAACCGATGAGACCGTGCCGTACAGCGATACCCAGCGTGCCTATCGCACCGACGAAGGTAGTCTGGTGGTGCTGGACAATGCCGAACTTGAAGCGCTGGAGCCGGAACAGAGTCGCGATATCGAAGTGATCAGCTTCCTGCCGCCCGAGGAGATAGACCATCGCTGGTACAGCCGGCCTTATTACCTGGGACCTGACGGTGCGGAGGAGGAATATTTCGCCCTGATCGAGGCGCTTGAGCACAGTGGCCGCGAAGGCTTGGCGCGCTGGGTCATGCGAAAGAAGGCGTACATTGGCGCCCTGCGCCTTCATGAAGGCTACCCCATGCTCATGTCGCTGCGCCACGATGAAGAAGTGGTGTCGCTGGATACCCTGAATCCTCCTGGCGGTGCACGTCTCGACCACAAGGAGCTGGACATGGCCCAGCAACTCATCGGCATGCTCGAGGCGCCCTTCGAGCCCGAGCAGTATCATGACGAGTACCGCGAGCGGGTAATGTCGCTGATCGAGGCCAAGCAGCGTGGCGAGAGCGTCAAGGTGACTCCGATTCGACGGCCCGAGCCATCGGACGATGTCACCTCGGCATTGGAAGCCAGTCTGAAGGGAGGGCGCAAGCGTGCCTAGCAAGCAGCGGAAGGACCAGGACACTCATGAGGCTCGCGTTAGCGGACCTCGCCCGTTCTGGTCGGGCACCATCACATTCGGGCTGGTCAGCCTGCCTGTAGGGCTTTATCCGGCAAACCGTTCCAAGTCAGTGTCGCTGCGCATGATCGACAAGGATGGTACGCCTCTGGCTCGGCGTTACTTTTGCGAAAAGGAAGAACGCCCGCTGCGCAACGACGAGTTGGTGCGTGGCTACGAGGTCGAAAAGAATGAGTTCATCGTCGTCGAAGATAAGGAGCTCGACGCCCTGGCGCCTGAAAAGTCCCAAGAAATCGATCTCAAGCGCTTCGTTAACGTGACCGACATTGATCCCATGTATTTCGAGCGAGCCTATTTCCTGACGCCCGACAAGGGAATCACCAAAGCCTACCGACTACTGGCCAAGAGCATGGAGGACTCCCAGCGGGCCGGTATTGCCACTTTCGTGATGCGCGGCAAGGAGTACCTGGTGGCGATCTTGGCCGAGAAGGGCATCCTGCGGGCCGAGACGCTGCGTTTCAATGATGAAGTCCGCACGCCCGAGAGTGTCGGACTGCCTGAGACACAGCCAGCGGAAAGCCGTCGTGTCAAGAGCATCAATAAGGCCATCGAGTCACTGTCATCCGATACCCTTGAGCGCAGTGAGTTGGAGGATTGGCATAGCCGCAAGATCATGGATCGGGTCAAGGAAAAGCTCGACAAGGGGGAAGGGGTCATTGATATCGATCCCAAGGAGGAAGACGAAGCCGAGCAGGGCGGCGAGGTAGTCGATCTCATGCAGATACTGAAGCAGAGCCTTGAACAGGGGCAAACTTCAACCGAGGGGACAGCGACTCGCCGCAGTGACTCGGGGGATCGCAAGTCGCAGAAGAAAGCGACCGCTGCCCGGCGCCAGTGTACGCCCGGTAGCAAGGGCAAGAAACGGGCCGGAGCGCCGGCGCAAGACGAACTGGCCGAAATGTCCCGCAACGAACTCTATGAGCGGGCACAGGCACTCGATATTCCGGGAAGGAGCAGCATGAGCAAGGAGCAGCTTATTCGTGCCATTGAGCGGGCGGCCTGAGTACACTCAATGACGCTTACGCTCGATGCGTGATTGTACCGCTTGGGTGTATTCCGTCGCAGGGTCCAGCAGCAACCGCTTGAGGCCGATGGCCTCGCCACTTTCCAGGCAATAGCCGTAGTCATCGTGACGTAGACGTTCGATGGCGGCATCGATGCGCCTGAGCCGCTTGGTATCACGCTCAGCTTGTCTGAGCAGGAAAGTCTGGTTGCCTTCTGCCACGGCACGGTCCATTGCGTCTCCCCAGCAGCGACGCCCTGCGATGCCGGTCTGGGCTTCGTTCAGGCGTGCCTGGGTTTCGTGACGCAAGCGTTGCAGGTAATCCATGAAGAAGGCTCGCTGCTCCTCATTCATGTAGGCGCTTTCAGGCATGCTGAGCAGGTACTCTTTATCGATCGTCGCTGTCATGAGGCGTTAGCGCTGGGACGTTTGTTACCCGTAACAAAAAAGAGCACCGGCAGCCAAGGCGGAGGACATGTTGCGGTTTCATGGTGTTCCTTGCCAGACTGACATTTAGGTTACTAAACCGATTCTAGTCCGTTTCCTTGAAAAGCAGCTTGGCCTATTAGCGAATGTTTTTCCATTTGCCGAGGCAAATCCGTGAAATACATGCGTGCAGAGCATGACGCAGGGGGCTCGAATATCGGACAATGGTGCCGGCCGAGATGACCTGTTACCGGAAGGTGCCATTACCGATGAGGCGAAAACTGCTGCTTGTAATGTCGTTGAGTTTGTGTCTGGTAATGCTAGCCTCTGGGCTACATGCTGCCGAGGAATCACAGGAGGTATGGCTGCTGGTAGACGATAAAACCTCGACTCTGCATATCTATCGTGGTGATAAGGAGATCGAACGGTTCTCTCCGATATCGCTAGGGCGAGGGGGGGCTAAGCGCCTGCGTTTGAGTGGCAGCCGGGCGACACCGACCGGGGAATTCAAAATAAATTGGATCAATGAAGATAGCCGCTTCCATATCTTCCTGGGTCTCGATTATCCTACGCTCGCTCATGCGCGCGAAGCTCATAAGGCGGGCATGTTGAGTGAACCCGAGTTCTATGATTATCTTACGTATTATCGCCTGCATGGTTCTCCACCACAGGACACCGTGTTGGGCGGTAGCATCGGGATACATGGTCTCGGTGAAGCTGACCCGAACGTTCATCAGCGTTTTCACTGGACGGATGGCTGCGTGGCAGTTACGAACGACCAGATCGAGAAGTTGGCGAAACTAGTACGGCTTGGCACAAAGGTAATCATCCGCTAGGTTACTAGCTGGAAGTAGCATTAGGCCTGCCTGTGCAGGAAATGTAAGTCAACCAAGGAAGACCTCAAGGAGAACCGCATGAAAAAAACCAGCACCATGCTCAAGCTCGCAGCTGCAACTCTGGCCATGGGCGTTATGGCTGGCTGTGCATCACAAGCTAGCGAAGAGCAGAGCGGTCAGATGAGCCAGGCGCAAACGGAAGCCAACGAGACCCGCAGCATGGCTCGTGAAGCGCTTACCACAGCGCAGCAGGCCCAGCGCACTGCACAGCAGGCTCTGCAGCTCGCCCAGCAGAACCGTCAGGAAATGGATCGCATGTTCGAGCGTTCCATGCGCAAGTAATCGATTGATGGCGGCATCCTTCGGGGTGCCGTTGTCGGTTCGATACCAAGAAAGCCCTGCCTAGGCAGGGCTTTCCGCGTTTCTGTTATCGGTACAGGAAGACAGAGAAGTCGTTAGACGTCGTCTTCGACCAGGGTGGTTTCCAACTGGCTATAGAGCGCTTCATGGAGTTCCAGCCAGTCGTAAAGGGTGTTGGGCTTTTCGACGATGGGTATGTCGATGGGCGCCTTGACCAACAGCAGGGATTCGGGAATACCGCTGGGGTTTTCCACCTGGGCGCGCAGCTTGGCGTAATCGACCGGGTATTTCTTTCCTTTGACGGCCACCGATACGACGTCCAGCGCATTCGTGATGCGGCTGGCCGGGGTGTCCTCCGATTCTTCCAGCGACGGATAATTCTGTACGAATAGCGTGCCTTCTTCCGTCCAGCCGAGCTTGAAAGGTTCGTTGATCAGGCGCACCTGAGTACCGACCGGCACTCGGGGGAACAGTCGGGTAATATCCTCGTTCAGCATGCGAATGCAACCATGAGTGACGCGCATGCCGACGCCGAGAGGCTTGTTCGTACCGTGGATCAGGTAGCTCGGAATGCCCAGCCGCATGGCGTACGGGCCCAAGGGATTTTCCGGACCGGGGGGTACGACGCTCGGCAGCATGTCGCCCTGCTCGGCATGCTCCTTTCTGATCGATGCGGGCGGATACCAGGCAGGATCCTTGGTCTTTGCGGTGATCCGGGTTTCACCCAGCGGTGTCTTCCAGTCCATGCGACCCACACTGACTGGGTAGGTCTCCACGATGGAGGGCTCACCCTTCGCCGCTTTGGGATAGTAGTAAAGCCGCATCTCGGCGATATTGACGACGATACCCTCCCGCGGGCCCGGGGGCAGGATGAAACGTGAGGGAATCACCACTTCAGTGCCTTCGCCGGGTATCCAGACGCTGACGTCGGGGTTGGCCCGGCGAATTTCCTCGTAGCCAACGCCATAGCGATGGCCGATGGAGAAAAGCGTGTCCTCTTGTGAGGCCTTGACCACCTGAACTTCCCCAACCACATCGCCTTTCGCTGGCAGGCGGTAGTGGCCTGTGGGCATGGGAGCCTCGGCCTCGACGGCCTCGGCCAGAGCAGGCTCCTGCGCCATGAGAGCCGGCGGCATCGCCAGCATTCCTACGGCCAACCAAAGCATACTTGCTTGCTTCACTCGCATCTGACGCGACCTATTCATTCCTCGAATCCGGCGGAGTGCCGGAAATTCGAGTATATTCCTGCGTAACGCCCTACGACACAATGCCTGGCCGCAATAATTTCCCTGCGCCGGCTCACGCCGCCTTGGCCTTGCGGTTGAGCGTGTCAAGCAGCGCCTCAACAGCCCCGAAGCGCGCCTCCTCGCCGGCCATGTCCATCTCGAAACGCAGGATTTCGGCACCTTCGAGCCGGTAATGTTCGGGATCGCGTTGTATTAGGTTGACCAGGGTCATTGGGTCGACGGCGGGACTGGTCCCGAAGATGACGCGGCCGCGCTCGGGGCCTGCCTCGAGACGCACGATTCCGAGTCGCTCCGCTCGCTGGCGCAGCCGGGTCTGGCGGAACAGGGTCTTGACCGGGGCTGGCAGCAGGCCGAAGCGATCGATCATCTCCACTTGCAATTCCCTGAGCTCCGCTTCGTCCGCGGCGTTACTGATGCGCTTGTACATGATCAGGCGTTGCTGAACGTCATGCAGATAGTCGTCTGGAATCAATGCCGGCAAGTTGAGGCTGACTTCTACCCCCTCGTCCAGTGGCGCTTCGATGTTGGGCGTTTTACCGGCGCGGATCGCTTTCACCGCACGATCGAGCATCTGCATGTAGAGGCTGTAGCCGATGGTTTCCATCTGGCCGCTTTGCTCGTCACCTAGAAGCTCACCCGCACCTCGGATTTCCATGTCATGGCTGGCCAGGGTAAAGCCGGCACCCAGGTCCTCGGCCTGGCCGATGGCTTCCAGGCGCTTGATGGCATCCTTGGTAATCGCCTTGGGTGGGGGAGTGAGTAGATAGGCATACGCCTGGTGATGGCTGCGCCCGACACGGCCACGCAGTTGGTGCAACTGGGCCAGCCCGAACTTGTCGGCACGCTCGATGAGAATGGTGTTGGCGCTGGGCACGTCGATGCCGGTTTCGATGATCGTCGAACACACCAGCACGTTATAACGCTTGTGGTAGAACTCCGACATGATACGTTCCAGCGAGCGCTCCGGGAGCTGGCCGTGGGCCACGGCGACACGAGCTTCAGGAACCAGGTCGCGCACTTTCTGGGCGGCCATTTCGATGCTCTTGACCTCGTTGTGCAGGAAGTAAACCTGCCCCCCGCGCAATATTTCACGCAGGATGGCTTCCTTGATCACGGGTTCGTTGCGTTGCTGGACGAAGGTCTTTACCGGCAGGCGACGTGCCGGTGGGGTGGCGATGATCGACAGGTCGCGGATGCCGCTCATGGCCATGTTCAGCGTACGCGGGATTGGCGTGGCGGTCAGCGTCAGGATGTCCACCTCGGCACGCAGACTTTTGAGTCGTTCCTTCTGCGCCACACCGAAACGGTGCTCCTCATCGATGATCAATAAGCCCATGTTGGGAAACTTCATCGACTTTGACAGCAGCTTGTGGGTGCCGATAACGATGTCGGCACGGCCTTCTTCGATGCGCTTCTGGGTGTCTGACTGTCCCTTGCCGCCGGTAAAGCGCGAGATAAGCTCGATCTGTACGGCGGTGTCAGCGAAACGGTCTCGAAAGTTATCGTAGTGCTGTTGGGCAAGCAGAGTGGTAGGAACCAGTACCACCACCTGCCGGCCCGAGTGCACGGCAAGGAACGCGGCACGCATGGCGACTTCGGTCTTGCCGAACCCGACATCGCCACATACCACCCGATCCATGGGGCGCGGCGCGGTCATATCGCCGATTACTGCATGAATGGCAGCTCGCTGGTCGGGCGTTTCCTCGAATGGGAAATTAGCTGCAAAGCGCTGATACTCCTCGCCGGGAGGGTCACAGGCAAAGCCTTCTCGTGCTTCTCGGCGCGCATACACGTCGAGAAGTTCGGCAGCGGTGTCTCGAATCTTCTCGGCGGCTTTCTTCTTCGCCTTGTCCCAGGTATCGGAACCCAATTTGTGCAGGGGGGCTAGCTCGTCACTGGCACCGGCATAGCGTGAAATCAGGTGCAGGCTATCGACGGGGACGTAGAGTTTGGCGCCATTGGCATATTCCAGCGCCACGAACTCAGCGGCCTGGCCGCCGGCCTCCAGCGTCTCGAGCCCCTGATAGCGCCCCACGCCATGGGCTTGGTGGACGACAGGCGCACCGGGGCGAAGCTCGGACAGGTGGCGGACCGCCAACTCATTGTCGTCGGTGGCTTTCTCACGACGCCGGGTCTGGCGGACCACTTCACCGTACAGTTCGGTCTCGGTAATGATGGCCAGCGCGGGATCGCCAAGCCATAGGCCCTCGTCGAGTTCGCCCTCGGTAATTGCCAGTCGCGAGTCCCCATTGAGAAACGACGACCAGTCATCGGTATGTGGCAGGTCGAGGTGCAGCACGCCGAGGGTTTCTTCCAGCGCCTCGCGCCGTCCCCGCGACTCGGCGACAAATAGCACACGCATGTCGCGATGAGATGTCAGGAACTCCCCGAGACGGGCCAGTGGTTTCTGGGCTCGGGCATTGATGGCAACCCGTGGCGGAGCCTGAGTGGAGGGATGACGTGCGTGCGGGTGGCCTTCATCCTTGACTAGCTCGACTCGGGGCCTGGCCTTGATGGCTGCGAAGACATCGGGTACCGGAATGAACGCACGAGCGGGTGGGAGCAAAGGCCGGGTCGGGTCAACACCGAGGTTCTCGTAGCGGCTCTCGATCGCAGCCCAGTGATGTTCCGCAGCCTCGAAGACGCCGGGTAACAGGGCAACACGGGTGTCGTCGACCAAATGATCGAACAGCGACGCAGTTTCCTCGAAGAACAGGGGCAGGTACTGTTCGAGCCCCGGCGAGGGGATCCCCTTGAGCGCGTCGTTGTAGAGCGGTGACTGGCGCGGATCTACGTCGAACAATGTCTCGAAGCCTTCGCGGAAGCAGGCGATGGCGGAACGCGACAGTGAGTACTCATGAGCTGGGAGCAGCTCGATGCTCTCCACCTTGTCCTGACTGCGTTGGGTATCGGGATCAAAGTGGCGTAGCGTATCGATCTCGTCATCGAACAGGTCAATGCGCAGTGGTGCGCTGCTGCCCATGGGGTACAAGTCGATGATTGCGCCACGCAAGGCATACTCACCGGGCTCATAGACGGTTTCCACAGCGCGATAGCCGGCTCGGGACAGGGTTTCCCGGAATCCTTCCCGGTCGAGTGTCATGCCGACCGACAGGGTCAGCACACGACCGGCAATGTACTCGCTGGGAGGCAGGCGCTGCATCAGGGTATTGATTGGCACCAGTACGATACCGTCATGGGTATCCTGTAAGCGACGTAGGGTGCGCAGACGCTCGGAAACGATATCCTGATGCGGTGAAAAGCTGTCGTAAGGCAGGGTTTCCCAGTCCGGGAAGGGCAACACCGGCACCTTGGCAAAGAACCGCAAGGCGTTCTCCAGGCGCTGGGCCGAGGCAGTGTCCGGCGTGACGATCAGTAGCGGCGCAGCGTCGGCCAGGCGGGCCAGCGCCAGGGCCGTCGCTGCGCTGTGCGGGGCCTGCCAGTAGAGCGTATCGCGCGTTCCGGTCGGGCTGGGCGGGGCCAGCGGGGAAAAGTTCGACATTGGCGTCTTCAAGCAAAGGGTGGAAGTCTTGCATGAATGATAACAGGCGCGGCGCGGGACGAGAAAAACGGCGAAAGGCGGAGGCTGTTCGTTACTTTTGACACCGATGCTGGAAAAACGGTTTGTAGTCAACCCTCGATTTCTGTAGTGGTCTTACAACCATTGCGACCATACAGCAATTGCGCTTGCCTGCGCTTGGCAAGGATAATGAACACGAAAATTCATTCGCGATTCCGTAAGGAAGGGAGTAGTACGTGAGTCAGGAAAAGCTCGACGCTCATTTTCAGGAATGGCAGGACAATGAAGCTGTCGCCGAGGAAATGATTCCCCTGCTCGGCAAGCTGTACCGCAAGTATAATGTCGTGCCTTCCCTCTATGGTCGTTCGCTGATCAACCGGTCAGTAATCCGTATTCTCAAGAATCATCGCTACGTAAAGAGAGTCGAGGGCACCGAGCTTTCCGTTCGCGATACCTTTCCGCTGGTCAAGACAATGACCGAGCTCGATCTTGGGCCGGCTCACATTGATCTGGGCAAGCTCGCCGTCGCTTTCAAGAAAAGCGGCCGCAACGATGTCGAGGCCTATCTGCGCGAGGAGCTCGCGGAGATCGTTGGCAAGCATGGTGAAAACGGCATGGGCGGTGAGCCCAAGGATGTCGTGCTTTACGGCTTCGGGCGTATCGGCCGTATCCTGGCGCGTATCCTGGTCGAGAAAGCCGGGGGGGGGAACCTGCTGCGCCTGCGTGCCATCGTGGTGCGGGGCGACGGCAGTGGCGACGATCTCGAAAAGCGTGCCAGCCTTCTGCGCCGTGATTCCATTCATGGACCGTTTGCCGGCTCGATCAGGGTCGATCATGAAAATAACGCGATCATCGCCAACGGCAACTACATCCAGGTAATCAACGCCAGTTCACCCAGCGACGTCGACTACACTGCCTATGGTATCGATAATGCCATTGTTGTCGACAACACGGGTAAGTGGCGTGATGAAGAGGGGCTTTCCCAGCATCTGGCCTGCAAGGGCGTCGCCAAGGCGCTGCTCACGGCGCCGGGCAAGGGCAGCCTCAAGAACATCGTTTATGGCATCAACCACCGTGACATCGGTGACGAGGATCGCATTATCTCTGCGGCCTCGTGTACGACGAACGCCATTGTCCCCGTTCTCAAGGCTATCAACGATGAGTACGGCATCGAACATGGCCACATGGAAACGGTGCACTCCTATACCAACGACCAGAATCTGATCGATAACTACCATAAAGGCGATCGCCGCGGTCGCAGCGCGCCGCTGAACATGGTCTTGACCGAAACCGGGGCTGCCAAGGCTGTCGCCAAGGCCCTGCCCGAGCTGGGTGGTAAGCTGACAGGCAATGCCATTCGCGTGCCGACGCCCAACGTCTCCATGGCGATTCTCAACCTCAACCTGGAAAAGGCTGCAGACACAGAGAGCGTCAATAACTATCTACGTGATATGGCGCTACACTCCTCGATGCAGAAGCAGATCGATTATGTCGATTCGCCCGAGGTGGTGTCATCCGACTTCGTTGGTAACCGCCATGCGGGTATCGTTGATGCCAAGGCCACCATCGTCGACGGCAAGAACGCTGTTCTGTACGTGTGGTACGACAACGAGTTCGGTTACAGCTGCCAGGTAGTTCGTATTCTGCAGTACATGTCTAATGTGCACTTTCTCTACCTGCCTCGTACTCGCGACTGAATGACCCTCTCCGCCATGCCGGCTCGACCGGCATGGCATTTTTTGCCTTCCCGTCTCAATGCCGACCTTCGGTCAGGTAGTCTTTCGATCCCCGTCTCTTTATAATAGTCGCGATTTATTGGTGCGATCCGTCTGGCCGCGGGTCGAGCAAGACAACCTTCTGATAAGAAAAGAATCGAGCACCGTGACGCCAACTGATACGTGAATGCCATCGCGTGGGTCAGGCTCGTCATTGCCGTGCATCGAACCCCTTTCCTTTTGAAAATCAGATCCGATAACTGGGCGAGACTATGATCGAAGTCAAACGAGGCCTGGATCTCCCTATCGCCGGGGCACCGGACCAGCGCGTCGAAGATGCGCGCTCGGTACGCCATGTGGCGATCCTGGGACCCGATTACGTCGGTATGAAACCGACGATGGAGGTCCGGGAAGGGGACAGGGTGAAGCTGGGTCAAGTGCTGTTCACCGACAAGAAGATCCCCGGAGTGCGCTTCACCGCGCCGGGCGCCGGCGAGGTGGTTGCGATCAATCGCGGTGAGAAGCGCGTACTGCTGTCGGTAGTAATCAAGCTTGATGATCAGGAAGACGCAGTCGAGTTCACTGCGCACGATAGTAATTCCATAGCGAGCCTGGATCGACAGGTCGTCGTCGATCAGTTGGTTGAGTCGGGTCTATGGACGGCTCTGCGGACTCGGCCTTTTTCACGCACGCCTGCGCTGGATGCTGTGCCGGCGGACATTTTCGTGACCGCTATTGATACGCACCCGCTGTCCGCCGATCCTGCCGTCATCATCAACGACGCACCTGATGCTTTCGCTAACGGACTCAAGGTACTCAAACGCCTGACGCCGGGTAAAGTCTTCCTGTGCAAGGCGCCCGAGGCCGATCTGCCCGGTGGCGATGTCGATGGGGTGCAGGTCGAATCCTTCAAGGGGCTGCATCCGGCGGGCCTCGTTGGTACGCATATCCATTATCTGTCGCCGGTCAGCCTGAAAAAGCAGGTCTGGCATCTGGGATATCAGGATGTCATCGCGATTGGCAAACTGTTCACCGAGGGTCGCCTGGATATGACGCGTGTCGTCGCTGTGGGTGGGCCGCGCGCCAAGCAGCCACGCCTGCTGCGTACGCGTATCGGGGCGAGCAGCACCGAACTGCTTGAGGGCGAGGTCAGCCAGCCGGAAGAGACCCGCATCGTTTCCGGGTCAGTTTTCGGCGGCACTACGGCAGAGGGATCGCGCCGTTTCTTGGGCCGCTTTCATAACCAGTTCTCGCTGATCGAGGAAAGCAACAAGCGTGCGTTCATGGGCTGGCTTTCGCCCGGACGCAACCGTCACTCGGTCATGGGTATCTACGTGTCCCGCTTCCTCGGCTTGAATGACTACAAGCCGGACACCTCGACCAACGGCTCCGAGCGCGCCATGGTCCCGATTGGTGCCTATGAGGAGGTCATGCCGCTGGATATCCTGCCCACGCAGTTGCTGCGATCGTTGATCGTTGGCGACATCGAGAACGCCATGTTGCTCGGTTGCCTTGAGCTGGATGAGGAAGACGTCGCGCTGTGTACCTATGTGTGTCCCGCCAAGTACGAGTACGGTCCCATCCTGCGTGACAACCTCACCATGATCGAGAAAGAGGCCTGATGATGGGTATTCGCAAGACACTCGACAATCTCGAGCCACACTTTCACAAGGGTGGCAAGTACGAGAAGTTCTACGCCCTCTATGAGGCCGTGGACACGATCTTCTATGCGCCGCCCGACGTCACCAAGGGGACGGCTCATGTGCGTGACGGGATCGACCTGAAGCGCATCATGATTACAGTGTGGTTGTGCACCTTCCCTGCGATGTTTTTTGGTATGTACAACGCCGGGCTGCAAGCCAACATGGCGATCGATAACGGCTACGGTGCACTGGGCGGCTGGCGCGAAGCCGTAACGCTGGCCCTCTCCGGTGGCCATGATCCGGGCAGCATCTGGGCCAATCTCGTGCACGGGGCGACGTACTTCCTGCCTATTTATCTGGTGACTTTCGTCGTCGGCGGTTTCTGGGAAGTGCTTTTTGCCGTCAAACGCGGTCACGAGGTCAATGAAGGCTTCTTCGTCACCTCTGTGCTGTTTGCCTTGATTTTGCCGCCGACGATTCCTCTCTGGCAAGTCGCGCTGGGGATCACTTTCGGTGTGGTAATCGGCAAGGAAATCTTCGGTGGCACCGGTAAGAACTTCCTCAATCCGGCATTGACGGGGCGTGCGTTCCTGTACTTCGCTTACCCGGCCCAGATCTCTGGTGATGCAGTGTGGGTTGCCGCGGATGGTTACACTGGGGCGACGCCTCTATCAATGGTCGTCACTGATGGAATGGCCGGCTTGACCGACCAGTACAGCTGGATGGATGCCTTCCTGGGCTTTCTGCCGGGTTCGGTCGGAGAGACATCCGCCTTGGCCATTCTAATTGGTGCCGTGGTGCTACTGCTGACCCGCATTGCCTCCTGGCGCATCATGTTGGGGGTTTTCCTGGGCGTCGTGGGTACGGCCATGCTCTTCAACGCCGTTGGTTCAGAAACGAATCCGATGTTCGAGTTGCCCTGGTACTGGCATATGGTCATTGGCGGCCTGGCGTTCGGCCTGGTGTTCATGGCTACCGATCCGGTGTCGGCATCGATGACCAACAAGGGCAAGCTGATCTTCGGCATCCTGATCGGGGTGATGACCGTACTGATCCGTGTCGTTAATCCGGCCTTCCCGGAAGGCATCATGCTGGCGATCCTGTTTGCAAACCTGTTTGCGCCGCTGATCGATCACTTCATCGTGCAGGCCAACATCAAGCGTCGCCAGAAACGTGAAGCGGCCTTCAACCCCGTTACCGAGGAGACCGCCTGATGGCTAGCAACAATTCCATCAAGAAGACGCTCACGGTCGCGCTCGCGCTGTGCATCGTCTGTTCGGTCGTCGTTTCCACTGCAGCAGTGGTGCTGCGTCCGGTCCAGGTGCTGAACCAGGAGCTCGACCGCAAAAGCAATATTCTGGAAGTCGCTCAGCTATATCAGCCGGGTGTCGACATCAACGAGCAGTTCGCCCAGCAAATCACGCCGCGTGTCGTGAACCTGGACACTGGCGAATATGCTGAAGAACTCGATCCCGTGACCTACAACCAGTTCGATGCAGCCAAGGATCCCGCCACCTCGCGGACACTGTCCGGCGATGATCCGGCGGGCCTGGGTCGCCTGGAAAACTACGCCACGGTCTATCTGGTGGGAGATGCCGATAATCCCGAGCAAATCATCCTGCCGATCCGTGGCCAGGGTCTGTGGGGCTTGATGCGCGGATTCCTGGCGCTGGAAGGAGATGGAAACACTATCGTCGGCCTTTCCTACTACGACCACTCCGAAACGCCAGGGCTTGGCGGTGAAGTGGACAATCCCCGCTGGAAGTCCCAATGGCAGGGCAAGAAGGTCTATGCTGACAACCCGATGCAGCCGATGATCCAGCTGGTGAAGGGTGGAGCTGACTCCGAATACGAGGCAGACGCCTTGTCCGGTGCCACCCTGACCAGTCGCGGGGTGACCAACATGCTGCAATTCTGGCTGAGCGAGATGGGCTTCGCCGATTATCTCGCCCGGTTTCATGACAATTCGCAAGGAGGAGCGTGAGCATGGCCTCTGATACTCCCAAAAGCGTCGTCTTTTCGCCGGTATTCAAGAACAATCCCATCGCCTTGCAGGTACTGGGCATCTGTTCAGCGCTGGCGGTGACAAATTCCTTGAGCGTATCGCTGGTCATGGGGCTGGCGGTTATCGCGGTGACCTCGTTCTCGAATCTGTTCGTCTCGTTGATCCGTAATCATATTCCCTCCTCGATTCGTATCATCGTGCAGATGACCATCATCGCCTCGTTGGTTATCGTGGTTGACCAGTTGCTCAAGGCGTTTGCCTATGAAATGTCCAAGCAACTTTCGGTCTTCGTGGGTCTGATCATCACCAACTGTATCGTCATGGGGCGTGCGGAAGGCTATGCCATGCAGAATGGCCCGATGATGAGTTTCCTGGATGGTGTCGGGAACGGCCTGGGTTACGCCGTCATTCTGTTGTTTGTTGGTTTCGTACGTGAGTTGCTGGGGTCAGGTAGCCTGTTCGGGCTTACGATCCTCCCGGCTGTCCAGAATGGTGGCTGGTACGTGCCCAATGGCCTGATGCTGCTGCCTCCTTCGGCATTCTTCGTTATCGGGCTGCTGATCTGGATTTTGCGTTCCTTCCACCCCGATCAGGTCGAGAAGACCGAGTACCGGATCGTTGCCAATAGCAAGACCAAGATCAAGGAGACCGCGTAATGTTCGAGCATTATCTGAGCCTGTTCGTTCAGGCCGTGTTCGTCGAGAACATGGCGCTGGCCTTCTTCCTTGGCATGTGTACGTTCCTGGCGGTTTCAAAGAAGGTCTCCTCGGCGATTGGTCTGGGGATCGCCGTCATCGTGGTACTCGCCATCACGGTGCCAGCCAATAATCTCATCTTGCATTACCTGCTTCGTGAGGGCGCGCTGACCTGGACCGGTCTTGAAGGTGCCGAGAACATCGATCTGTCTTTCCTTGGCTATCTCTCCTATATCGGTGTGATTGCCGCCATGGTGCAGATCCTCGAGATGTTTCTCGATAAGTTCGTACCCGCTCTCTATAACGCGCTGGGTGTATTCCTGCCGCTGATTACGGTCAACTGCGCGATATTGGGCTCGGTGCTGTTTATGGTTCAGCGCGATTACCAGTTCGGCGAGTCCGTGATCTACGGGGTCGGCTGTGGTGTCGGCTGGGCCTTGGCAATCACCGCACTGGCGGGGATCCGCGAGAAGCTCAAATACAGTGACGTTCCGGCCGGGTTGCAAGGTCTGGGTATTACGTTCATCACCGTGGGGCTGATGTCGCTGGGCTTCATGTCCTTCTCCGGCGTTCAGCTGTAAGCCAACGGGAATAGGAAAACCGACATGGTTGATACATCCATCATCTTGCTCGGCGTCGTCATGTTCACCGTGGTCATTCTTGGCCTGGTTGGGGTGATTTTGGCGGCGCGGAGCCGACTCGTCAGCAGTGGCGATGTCACCATCGAAATCAATGACGATCCCGATAGCACCATGACCACGCAGGCGGGGGGCAAGCTGCTGCAGACCCTGGCCGCCAATGGCATCTTTCTGTCCTCCGCTTGTGGCGGTGGGGGCTCCTGTGCCCAGTGCAAGTGTCGTGTCACCGAGGGGGGAGGATCTATCCTGCCAACCGAGGAGTCCCACTTCACCATGCGTGAGAAAAAGGAGGGCTGGCGCCTTTCCTGTCAGGTTCCGGTGAAGCAGGACATGAAAATCGAGGTGCCGGAGGAGGTTTTCGGCGTCAAGAAATGGGAATGTGAGGTTATCAAGAACCCCAACGTCGCCACGTTCATCAAGGAGCTCAATCTCAAACTGCCCGAAGGCGAGGAAGTGGCCTTCCGTGCCGGGGGCTATGTGCAGCTGGTGGCACCGCCCTATGACGTCAAGTTCTCTGACTTCGATATCGAAGAGGAGTACCGTGGCGATTGGGAGAAATTCGGGCTATTCAATATTTCCCATAAGAATGACGAGGAAGTCATCCGCGCCTACTCGATGGCCAACTATCCGGAAGAGAAGGGCATCCTCAAGTTCAACATTCGTATTGCCACGCCGCCGCCGAATACCGACCATCCGCCGGGCTTGATGTCGACTTACGTGTTTGGCCTCAAGCCTGGCGACAAGGTGACCGTGATGGGGCCGTTCGGTGAGTTCTTTGCCAAGGACACCGATGCCGAGATGGTCTTCATTGGTGGTGGTGCAGGCATGGCGCCGATGCGCAGCCACATCTTCGATCAGCTCAAGCGGCTAGGTTCCAAGCGCAAGATGTCGTTCTGGTACGGGGCGCGCTCCTGGCGTGAGACGTTTTACAACGAGGAGTATGACCAGCTTGCCGAGGAGTTCGACAACTTCGAATGGCATCTGGCGTTGTCCGACCCGCAGCCGGAGGATAATTGGGAAGGGCCGACCGGCTTCATTCACAACGTTCTCTACGACATGTACCTGAAGGACCATCCCGCACCGGAGGATTGTGAATACTATATGTGCGGTCCGCCCATGATGAACGCATCGGTTATCAAGATGCTGACCGATCTAGGGGTCGAGCCCGAGAACATCATGCTGGATGACTTCGGCGGATGATGGTGCCGCTTCTATGCACTGCAGCAAGGCCGGCTCCGAGAGGGCTGGCCTTGTTGTTGGTGGCCTGCCTTCTGTTACTCTCGGGGTGTAAAAACGCTCCCGAGGCACATCGTTTCCAGGGGCCCGTGTTCGGTACCGGCTACCACGTGACGCTCTATGCAAGCCTGAGCAAGGCAGGCTATGCCGAGCTCGACGCTGGTATCCAGGCCGAGCTCGAGCGTGTCGACGAGCTCATGTCGACTTACCGCGAGGATTCCGAGCTTTCACGCCTGAATCGTTATCCGGTCGGAGTGCCGTTCTTTCTGTCATCTCCCACCGCCGAAGTGATACGCGAATCGCTACGTATCGCGCGGCTCTCTAACGATGCCTTTGATGTCACCGTCGGGCCTGCCGTCAATCTGTGGGGCTTTGGTCCAGAAGGGCGGCCCGATCGTGTGCCGGATGCCGAGATACTGGCCAGCGCTCTGGCGCGTGTCGATATCCATGCGTTAAAGCTTGAGGATGGACACCTTATCAAGACCAAGCCGGTCTATATCGACCTGTCGGGGATTGCCAAGGGCTACGCGACCGATCGTGTAGCTGACTATCTGGAATCCTGGGGTATCGAGGACTACCTGGTCGAGATCGGCGGAGAGATCCGTACCCAGGGAAAGAAGCCTGACGGCACGCCTTGGCGTATTGCGGTGGAGAAGCCGGTGTCCAGCGAACGCAGCGTCCAGAAGATCATCGATCTGGGTAGCGCCGCCGTGGCAACCTCGGGAGATTATCGCAACTACTTCGAAAGTGATGGTATCCGCTATTCGCATACCATTGATCCTAGAACCGGCAAGCCGATAACCAATCGTGTCGCGTCGGTCACGGTTATCACCGAGCGCTGTATGACCGCCGATGCGCTAGCTACGGCCTTTACCGTGATGGGGGCTCAGGCCGGCCTGGAAATGGCTGAGCGTGAAAACATACCGGTGTATTTCGTTGTCAGAGGTGAAGACGGGTTCGATATCCGAATGAGCCCAGCCTTCGAGAATTATCTCGAAGGCACTGTGCAAGAGGGGAAAGACCCATGACTATCTGGATTCTGGCATTCGCGTTCATTCTGTTCATGGTCGCGGCCATGTCGATCGGTGTCCTGTTGGGGCGTAAGCCTATCGCGGGTTCTTGCGGTGGGCTCAACCGGCTCGGACTCAAGCAGGGCTGCGATATCTGTGGCGGTAAGGACGAGATCTGCGAAGAAGAGAACCGCAAGCGCAACGCTACACGCGTCCGTGAGGAGGACGAGCGGCGCGGTGCGGACCTGGGATACGACGCTACCCGACGCTGAACCGAGGGGCGATATAACGCAAGCGGAGCGAGAGGAGTCAACGACGCTAATGGCAGTTCATAATTACGACGTGGTAGTCATTGGTACAGGGCCGGCTGGTGAAAGTGCGGCCATCAACGCGGCCAAACACGGCAAGCGGGTAGCGATCGTCGAGAAGCAGCCGGCTGTAGGGGGAAACTGCACCCATTGGGGCACGATTCCATCCAAGGCGCTTCGACACCAGGTCAAGCAGATCATGCAGTTCAACACTAACCGCATGTTCCGCGATATCGGCGAGCCGCGCTGGTTCTCGTTTGCCAAGGTGCTCGAGCGCTCCCGTGTGACGATTGAGCAACAGGTCGAGATGCGTACGACCTTCTATGCTCGCAACCGTATCGACCTTTTCTTCGGCGTTGCCCGCTTCAAGGATGAGCATACTGTGGTTGTGCGTGACAATCACGAGGGGGCCGAGGAACTGTGCGCCCAGAAAATCGTGATTGCCACCGGCTCGCGTCCTTACCGGCCCGGCGATGTAAACTTCCGCCATCCGCGTATCTACTGCTCCGATACCATACTCGGCCTCTCGCATACCCCGCGTACCCTCATCATTTACGGGGCCGGTGTCATTGGCTCCGAGTATGCCTCCATCTTCTCTGGATTAGGTGTCAAGGTCGACCTCATCGATACCCGTGACCGCCTGTTGTCATTTCTGGATGACGAGATCAGTGATGCTCTGTCCTATCACTTGCGCCAGCATGGGGTCCTGGTTCGTCACAATGAGGAATACGAGCGAGTCGAAGGCGACGAAGCTGGTGTCGTTGTGCACCTGAAATCCGGCAAGAAGCTGCGTGCCGATGCCTTCCTGTGGGCGAATGGGCGTACCGGGAATACCGATGAACTAGGCCTTGAAAACATCGGTCTGGAAGCCAACGGGCGTGGCCAACTGCAAGTCGACGAGCATTATCGAACGGCCATTCCACACGTCTATGCCGTAGGGGACGTCATTGGCTGGCCCAGCCTGGCGAGTGCTGCCTATGATCAAGGACGCAATGCCAGCGCCGATCTGCTCGACGAGGAGTTCCGTTTCGTTGAGGACATTCCTACGGGTATCTACACCATTCCCGAGATCAGCTCTGTGGGCAAGACCGAGCGTGAGCTGACTGAGGCCAAAGTACCCTATGAAGTGGCGCAGGCCTTTTTCAAGGATACCGCGCGAGCCCAGATTACCGGCGATACTGTGGGGATGCTAAAGATCCTGTTTCATCGCGATACGTTGGAGATCCTTGGTATCCACTGCTTCGGCGACCAGGCTTCCGAAATCGTCCACATCGGCCAAGCGATCATGCAGCAAAAAGGCGAGGCCAATAGCCTGAAGTATTTCATTCATACCACTTTCAACTATCCGACCATGGCGGAGGCCTACCGCGTCGCCGCCCAGAACGGTCTCAACCGATTGTTCTGACCTCCCTGATGGACCCGGTACGAGACCGGGTCCATCTCGTTGCGTCCTGCCTCGCCAATATCCGTTAATCTCAAGCAAATGTCTCAGGCCGACCTGTAGCGGTAGACCCTCAGGCTAGGTAGAAAAGCCTCGTCTTCGAGCTTCTCGTCGCTTCGGCGGGCGCGTGTTCGTCCGGACGGAGGCTTGGGGAGCGGCTGATTGTGGTTGGGCAGGCGGCCATCTGTGGTGGGAATGAACAATGGCAGCGGCAGGTTCATGGCTCGGCGGAGTCGCCCATCAGGCAGGGGATCCTGAAAGAACAGGTTGGCACGCATCACTGGAGCCTGCCGTTGGACTTGGGCCAAGGGTTCGCCATCGGGGATACCGGCAAGACGACGCAGCTGAATGCGTATATGAGGCGCGTCGCTGTTCAATGCCAGCAACTTGCGCTCGGCCTCGCGTACGCTAAGACGCTTGATGGAGCGACCGCTGGTATACCAGGCCAGACGAACCCTGGCCAGCGGGGCATCAGCCACTGGCAGATGCCGCCAACACTGCTTGAGATGCAAGCGTGCCAAGCCCTGACCGCGTAAATGGTCGTGCAGTGCGGGGTGGCGGAAGGGAAGGACCGCCTTGATCTCGGGTATCAAGTCAGCTGCCTGTTCGCGAATCTGAGCAAGTACCTCGGCAAAGCGATCCTTGGCTGCATTGGTCTCGCTAACGGCGTCCAGCAGCGTTTCGTTGGCGGCAATCAGACCCACATAGCTGCGCGTGGCGCGCCCATCCTGGCCATCCTCGTACCAGAAGTCGAGCAGGACACGGCGTAGCCATGCTGCATCGGGGTGTGGCGTGTCCAATGCCCAAGCGGCATTAGCTGTCTCGTCATAGCGGGCTAACAGAGCTTCGATGCTCTGGATCACATGGTCGAAAGCCGCTTCGAGCTCGGCCAGTAATCGGTACTGTACGTCCATGCTCCCCTCCCTTTTTTATACCGTTACCCTGGCAGGACTTGGCAATATTGCAGTATTGCACTGGAACCATGCAAGCAAGAACACGCTGCTATGGGAATGGCAAGAGCCGGACGGCGCCCACTGGGGCGCCGTCAAAAGCTCATGCGTTGCTTTCTTCCGAAAGCTTAGCTATCTGGCGAGGATCATGTCCGATGGGGTGAGGCTGGTTGCGTGCACGCGCCAGTTCGATCTGGCGTTGGCGTTCACGCGCGCTGGCACGCGTCTTTTCGGGAAGTGAATCCCAGCAATGCGGACAGCTGACCCCCGGTGAGTAGTGTTCCGATTGCCGATCCTCGACGGAAATCGGTCGACGGCAGGCGTGACACTGGTCGAACTCGCCCTCGGAGAGGTCATGGCGGACGGTGACGCGGTTATCGAACACAAAGCATTCGCCACGCCACAATGATTCGTTTTCGGGAACCTTCTCCAGATAGTTGAGAATGCCCCCCTTGAGGTGATAGACCTCCTCGAAGCCTTCATTGAGCATATAGCTTGAGGCTTTCTCACAACGTATGCCGCCGGTACAGAACATGGCGACCTTCTTGTGGCGGGTCGGGTCGTAGTGCTTCCTGACGTACTCTGGAAATTCGCGGAAGGAGCGGGTTCTTGGGTCCACGGCGCCTTCGAATGAGCCGATCTCTACCTCGTAATCGTTACGCGTGTCGATCACGAGGACCTCGGGGTCGCTGATGATAGCGTTCCACTCCTGCGGCTCGACGTAAGTACCTACCCGTTGGTTAGGATCGACATCAGGCACACCTATGGTAACGATCTCGCGCTTGAGCTTGACCTTGGTACGGTAGAACGGATGGGTGTCGCTGTAAGACTCCTTGTGGTCGAGTTCCGCGAAGCGGTCATCCGCTTTCAACCAGGCCAGCAAGGCATCGATGCTTTCTCGGGTTCCCGATACGGTGCCATTGATGCCTTCCTCGGCCAGTAGCAGAGTGCCCTTGATATCATGGGCCTTGAGCGTTTCGAGTAGCGGTTCGCGCAGGGATTCGTAGTCAGGCAGGGACACGAACTTATAAAGCGCCGCCACGATGATGGTTTGGGTCATGCAGAGTCTCCAGTAGGTCGCCCGCGTAAAGGGCGGACCGGAACGGTCAATCGATTGCGGGACGTATTTTACGCCAAACGCCGGCGGCTTTCATGCCAGTGAGGAAGGAAGAAACGAGACAGGCCCGCATGTGCGGACCTGTGGAGGGGGATGCGAAGCGGGTCTCAGCGGTCGCGGTAGCGTTTGGTCAGGTCACCGTAGGCGTCGATGCGACGATCGCGCAGATAGGGCCACATGCGGCGTACGTGTTCGCTGCGGCTCATGTCGAGTTCGACCAGTAGACGCTCGGGTTCGTCACCAGCGTGGGCCAGGAACTCACCCTGAGGGCCACAGATAAAACTGCCACCCCAGAAGTTGATCCCCTCACTCACATTGCTGTGATCAGGCTCGAAGCCGACGCGGTTGGCCACCATCACCGGCAGTCCATTGGCAACCCCATGGGCGCGCTGGACAGTGGTCCAAGCCTCCTTCTGGCGTCCCTTTTCGGGCAGGTCATCGGGTGGATGCCAGCCGATGGCCGTCGGGTAGAGCAGGATCTCGGCCCCGGCCAGTGCCATCAGACGTGCAGCTTCAGGATACCACTGGTCCCAGCAGACCAGGACGCCCAAGCGACCCACGGACGTGTCGATAGGCTCGAAGCCTTGCTCGGCATCGGCATCGCCGGGGGTGAAATAGAACTTCTCATAGAAGCCCGGGTCGTCGGGGATGTGCATCTTGCGGTAATGTCCGACGCGACCGCGGCCGCGGTCGAGCACGATCGCAGTATTATGATAAATACCCGCCGCACGACGTTCGAAGATCGAGCCAACCAGCACGATGTCGAGCTCGCGAGCGAGGTCGGCCAAGCGAGTGGCAGTGGGGCCATCAAGCGGCTCGGCCAGATCGAAAAGCTCGGCATCCTCGCATTGGCAGAAGTAATGCGTGGCGTGCAATTCCTGAAGCAGTACCAATTCCGCACCACGCTCGGCCAGCTCGCGAATGCCGGCTTCACTCTCATCCAGGCTGCGCTGCTTGTCCGGCCATGCGGCTTGCTGGACCAGGCCAACCTTGAGGGTCTTGCTCATCTCAACGCTCCTCGTCGTCTTGCGGGGTCCCGGACGCTGCCAGGGTGCCACGCGGTAACTGCATCGTCAGGCAGTGTAGGCTGCCATGTTGACGTATGACACTGCGACAGTCGATGGGAACGATGTCGCGGTCGGGAAATGCATCGGCCAGCGTCCTGATCGCTCGGGCGTCTGCGGCATCGGCATAAGTCGGGACCAGCACGGCGCCGTTGATGATCAGGAAGTTGGCGTAGGTCGCCGGTAGGCGATGGCCGTCCTCGGGATCGAAGCACGGCTTCGGCCAGGGCAGGGCAACCAGGCGATAGGGCGCCCCGTTAGACTGTCGTAGCGCCAGAAGTTCCTCTTCCATGGCGGCCAATGCGGGATAATGTGGATCGTCGCGATCGTCGCAGCGTACGTAAGCAATGGTCTGCGGATCGCAGAAGCGTGCCAAGGTATCGATGTGACTGTCCGTGTCGTCACCCTCGAGATGGCCGTGCTTTAGCCACAACACGCGATCGACGCCGAAATCCGCCCGCAGGCGCGTCTCGACCTCGTCGCGCGAAAGCTGCGAGTTGCGGTTGTCGTTGAGCAGACAGGCTTCTGTGGTTAGCAGTGTGCCCTGTCCATCGGTCTCGATGCCGCCACCTTCCAGCACCATGTCGCGTGATTCCACCGCGGTACCGAATGTGCCGTTAGCCGCGAGGCGCTGGGTCAGAGCATTGTCGCGCTGGGCCGGGAACTTGCCACCCCAGCCAGTGAATGTGTAGTCGAGCAGCACGACCTTGCCGTCGCGCTCCACGCCGATGGGGCCATGATCGCGGGCCCAGGTGTCATCGGCCGGCGCTTCGACCATCCGTACCCGGTCGGCAGGAATACCGAGGTTGGCAAAGGTATCTGCCAAGCGTTCACGGGTGGACTGGTCAGGGACCGTGATCAACACGTCCTGATAGCGGGCAATGGCGACCACCATGGCTTCGAGCGTAGCTTCGATGCGTTCGAGCTGAGGCGCCCAGTCGCTTTCGCGGGTCGGCCAGGTGAGCTGGATGGCATCCTGAGGGTGCCATTCGGGGAACAGACGCTGTGACATGGCGGTCTCCATAAGGCCAGTCGTTTACCGCACCGCTGCTTGGGGATCTACTCCGTCAGCATCGCAGTGGGCCGCGGCATTGTAGTGACCGGCGCGTAACATGCAAGTCCTTTTGAATCGTCACCCGGCGATGCGCCAGAGCGCGAAAAACCGTACCATGGCCACTCGCCGATAAGGAACCGAATTGATGCTGGATCGCCTACCCTTTCTGATCGGGCTGCGCTACGTGCGCGCCAAACGACGTAATCACTTCATCTCCTTCATTTCGTTCACTTCCATGCTGGGGCTCACTCTTGGCGTGGCTGTGCTCATTCTAGTGCTGTCGGTAATGAACGGCTTCGATCATGAGCTTCGCTCGCGGGTGCTGGGCATGGTGCCGCATACGCGCATCGAGCAGCCCTCGGGCATGACAGATTGGAAGCCGGTGGCCGAACGCCTGATGCAGCGTGAGCATGTCGTGGGTGCGGCGCCCTATGTGCAGCAGCAGGGCATGTTCTCGGTGAGCGGCCGAAACGAAGGTGGCCTGGTCTACGGCATCGTGCCGGAGTATGAGCGGCGTGTGTCGATCATCGAAAATCACATGCAGCAGGGTAGTCTCGATTCCCTCGAGCCCGGCTCATGGAATATCGTGATGGGCGAACTGCTTGCGCGAAATCTCGGCGTCGGGGTCGGCGATAAGGTCACGCTGCTTGTGCCCGAGGCTTCCATCACGCCGGCCGGCGTCTTCCCGCGTCTCAAGCGATTCAATGTGAGCGGAATCTTCAAAGTCGGAGCGGACATCGATGCCAGTCTCGCCTACGCCAGCATCGAGGACATGCAGACCCTGGCTCGCATGGGCGACTCCGTGGGTGGCTTGCGCCTGGAGCTCGATGACCTGTTCCTGGCTAATCAGATCACTCGCGAGATCATCAATGACTTGGGTCACGGCTACCGAGGGATGGATTGGACCTACACCCATGGCAACCTGTTCCAGGCGATCCAGATGGAGAAACGCATGATCGGCCTGCTGCTGATGGTGATCGTGGCCGTGGCGGCATTCAACATCGTCTCGACCCTGGTAATGGTGGTTACCGACAAGCACGCCGATATTGCCATTCTTCGCACTATCGGTGCCCGTCCTCGGTCGATCATGGGCATCTTCATCGTGCAAGGGCTGACCATCGGCATCATCGGTATTGTTATCGGGGTCATCCTGGGCATTGTCCTTGCCTTGACGGTTTCGGACATCATTGCCTGGTTTGAAGTCGCTACCGGCATTCAGTTTCTGGATCCCAATGTCTATTTCATCAGTTACCTACCGTCGCGGCTCAATCTCAGCGATGTCGGCGTCATCGTGGTCGCTGCCTTTGCACTGAGTTTTTTATCCACCTTATATCCGGCCTGGCGCGCGGCGCGCATCCAGCCGGCCGAAGTGCTGCGTTACGAGTAAGGGCCCGACATGACTGAACAGACCAGACAAACAATGCTCGAATGCCGGGCACTGACACGCATTTATCGCGAGGGTCCGCAGGACGTCACCGTGCTGGACGACCTTGAGCTCGAGGTTGGCGCGGGAGAGCGTGTCGCCATCGTCGGTAGCTCCGGTTCGGGCAAGACCACGTTGCTTAACCTGTTGGGAGGGCTCGACCGCCCTACGTCCGGCACGGTGACTATCGCCGGCCAGACGCTGTCGACGCTGGGCGACACCGCGCTAGGCGACTTTCGTAATCGCCACATTGGCTTCGTGTACCAGTTTCACCATCTGCTGGCCGAATTCACGGCTTGCGAGAACGCGGCGCTGCCACTGATCGTGCGCGGCCAGAAACGCCGCGAGGCCGAGCGGCGGGCCATGGAAATTCTCGACCGGGTGGGGATGGCCAAGCGCGGCCACCACAAGCCCGGCGAGCTGTCCGGAGGCGAGCGCCAGCGGGTGGCGATTGCCCGGGCATTGATTACTGATCCGAGTCTCATGTTGATGGATGAGCCGACGGGTAACCTTGATCAGGCAACGGCATCCACAATCCTCGGGTTAATGGATGAGCTGTCGGCCTCCAGCGCTTGCGCCTTTGTGATCGTGACTCACGACTCGGCACTGGCACGGCATCAGGATCGGGTGCTTCGGCTCGATGGGGGCAGGCTGGCCGCTTCCTGAGTTCGGTTCTCACTCTTCCGGGCGGTCGGCGTCGGCCTCCGGGGCGGGCGACTTATTGGCAGAATCAGTATCGATGGGCGAGGGTGTTTGCTTGCGTGCCTGCTGGCGCCGCCGTGCACGGCGGCGCCAGCTACGCGAGACATTCCAGCGCCAGATCAGGCGAATCAGAGCATTTCCGGCCAAGCCGAGAACGACGGCGGAAACCAGCGAGCCGAGCAGCAAGGCCGGCAGGGCTTCCACCATGCGTTCTGCGATCCATTGGGTGCTGATCCGGTCCGGTACCTGACTTGCTGGGATATCGAGCAACCATGCGCCGAGCCGGTAGTTACAGTAGAAGATCGGCGGCATTGTCAGTGGATTGGTCAGCCAGACCAGGCCAACCGATAGTGGCAGATTGCAGCGCAGTACCCAAGCGCCGAAGGCTGCCAGCAGCATCTGGAAGGGAATAGGCAGCAGCGCGCAGAACAGGCCAACCATGAAGGCGTTGCCCACCGAGCGACGGGTGAGCACCCACAGCGAGGCATCGCCAACGATATGGCTGATGAAGCGCAGCGAGCGTGTACGCTTCAGCGTTTCCGGGTGGGGCATGTAGCGCTGGATAAGGCGGCGCGGCATGGCGTTGCTCGCTGGTTCGAATCCGCATCATTATCCACACATGGCCGCCAACGTGCCACGGCTGGCCAGTCATGCGACAAGGAATGTGTCTATGGGGCTGGTAGCGCCACTGGCCATTGCGGCACTGCTCGGTGCCTGCATGGGGGCTTGGGCGCCCGCCGGAGCGTTTGGCGTGGTGGCGGCAATACTGCTGATTTGTCTGGCTGCCTCCCGTTACCTTGCCATTTTGTTGATCGCTGCTGCGTCGTTCAGTGCCGGTCAGGTCCTGATCGCGCGTGGTGCTGCCTTACCTGTAGGTCTCTCCGGCGAGGATCTGGCCGTGACGGGACGTATCCTGGCCCTGAGTGACGAGGGGCGTTTCCAGCGCGCACGTATAATGGTGGCGTCGTGTCTACCCCTGAAGTCAGGCCGCGTATCTTGCGAGAGGTTGAGACACGTCAGGGTCAGCTGGTATGACGCACCCGCTCTGGCAGTAGGCGAGCGCTGGGCGCTGACGCTGCGCTTGCGCCCACCAGCCGGGTTCGCCAACCCGGATACCTTCGATTACGGGGCCTGGCTGTGGCGCGAGGGCATTGATGCCACCGGCTACGTTCGTAACGCTCCGCCGCCGCAGCGCCTGGCCAATGCCAGGCCTGGCATTCGCGTGCTGGCTCTTGGGTTTCTTGAGGCGCATGCGCCGGAGGGAATGGCTCGGCGTTGGCTGGCGGCGCTGACGCTGGGGGCAGGCGAGCGCCTCGATGATAGTGTTTGGGCGTTGCTCAATGCCAGCGGGACAACCCACTTGGTGGTTATTTCTGGTCTGCATGTTGGCTTGGCGGCCACCTTCGTGCTGCTCTTGGCACGCGGTCTGGCGCGGTGTAGATTCCGGTAATTAATTGCAAAAATTCTAAATTTAATTGCAAATTTGCAAAAGTACATAGCATAGACTATTTGTTTAGTAAATTTACTTTCGTTATACCCTTGAAATATTTTACGCACAACAAGATTGGCGAAAGAAAGCATTGAGATTTGAAGCATATGGATAATAAGTAAATGCTATGCTATTAAGGTGCTTTGTTATGTATAAGAGAAAAATAAAAGCATCTCCTGTAAAGGATTTATATAAAGTGCCAAGCCATAAGAATGGTTCGGTGATGCTAGTAGAGTCATGGCTGGAAAGGAATGCTTGCTACTACCTTGAATACAGTACTAGTGTTGAGGGTTATGAATCTCAGCCTTATGGTTTTTATTATTCCTATAAAGGGAAGATTTTTCCATATACTCCTGATTTTAGAGTAATTGATTATATAAGAGGCGATTTTTATATAGAAGTAAAAAGTAGCATCTCGTTAAATGAGGGCCCTTTAACAGAAGATTTTTTCAACCGTTTTGAAAGTAAAGTTGCGGCTGCAAAGAAGCTGGGATATGAGCTTTTATTGGTGACGGATAGACAATTAAATGCGGCCCCGTTAATCGATAACCTAAAGCTTTTAAGGCGGTATTCAGGCTATGGAGAATCTACCCCAGAGCACGCTGATGTTCTTGCGGCGGTCAGGTCGGCGGAAAAAGTATCAATTGGAGAAATAGTCAAAAACTTAGGGATGGACTATGACTCAGTATTTGATATCGTTCTAGGTTATATTGCTAGACATGAGTTGTTCATAAATCTTATGAAGTTAGATATCAGTGCTGATTCAATCGTTTCGTATAAAGAATTATCTTCAGAGGATGGAGGGCTGAATTCGTCACCTTGTGATGAGTTTGAGGAATTTTTTAAAGTTAATACAAGGCGCCCGAGAAACAAGTTTTTTTGTATCGATAATTTTAATGAGCTGGGCAACGGAAATAAAGAATGTGAGTGCTTGCTAGAAGAAAAACCTTTCAATGATGATCTCAGGAAAGTGGCGGTAAAAAGATTGCAGTACATTAAATATATAGAAAAAAATATAAGAGGTGGCTGGACCAAGAAAAATATTGAACCATTGTTGGAAGAGATTCGTAAGAGCGTTTCTGAACCAGTGCCAAGCTGGAGGACACTGGTTTATTGGAGAGAAAGGTATCTGAGCGCTGAAGGAGGAATAGGCTCTTTGATACCAAAGTTTCACCATAGGGGAAGACGCGAAGATAGAACTAGTCATGAAGAGTTAGAATGTTTCAATAGGTCGGTCGACGAAAAATTCCTAAGGTTAGAAAGGTTAAGCGTAATAAAGTGCTATAGATATTATTTATCCCTAGTTGCGAAACTTAATTGCACGCTAGAGTCATCTGCTCAGATAGGCCCTGTGTCTTTAAGTGCCTATTATGCCAGAATAAAAAAACTACCCCAGTATGATGTAGTAGCTGCTAGATTTGGAAAACAATTTGCTGATAAACAATTTAGAGTCGTGGGGTCACACGTTCCACTTACGAGAGTGATGGAGCGTGTAGAGATGGATCACACTAAGTTGGATGTTTTTCTGATTGACGATAGCTTGGATGTCATATTGGGGCGGCCTTACTTAACAGCAATGATTGATTCTTACAGTGGTTGTATAGTAGGCATCTATCTTAGCTTTTCTCCTCCTAGCTATTTGTCGGTAAGTAGCTGCCTTTTTAACGCATTGAGGAATAAAGAATCAGTTCTTTCAAACTATGAGGAGGTGGAAGGGGAGTGGCCATGTGAAGGTAAAATCGAAACTTTGGTTGTAGATAACGGCAAGGAATTCTGGAGTAAAAATATGGAGTTCGCATGTGCTTCTTTATCTACCGAAGTTCAGTACAACCCTGTAAGGCAGCCTTGGTTAAAACCTAAAGTCGAGCGTATATTTAAAACCATTAATTCAGATTTTGTACATACAGTGCCTGGTACATGCTTTTCCAATGTTGCGGAAAAGAAAGAATATAACCCCGAAAAGCACGCTGTGATGAGGTTTTCGGATTTTATGGAGGCGCTACACATATGGATTGTTGATATTTATCATTGCAGTCCTGGTTTAAAGTGCTCGTTTCCCCCTATCTATAGATGGATGGAAAGCGTGAAAGATAGGCCTATTAAAAAGTATGAAAAAAGCGAAGAAAAAAAACTTAAAGTTGAGCTCGGGGTGACTGAGTTTCTGAAGCTTCAGCAATCAGGGGTAGAGTTTAGAGGTGTAAGATATACTAATAAAGAACTGGTTGAGTTCATGAAAGAAAGAAAGGTGGGGGATAAAGGTAAAAAAGTGTTAGTGAAAATAGATCCTCATGATATTACAAGTGTTTATATTTATAATGATATTAGCAATAAGTATTTTAAGGTTGATTCAGTTTCCCCGTCCGGATATATGCGGGGCCTTTCGCTTTTCGAACATGAGGTATGCCGGAGGTATGTAACAAGACTTCTACATAAGATTGTAGATGATAGCTCTCTTATGCGGGCTCGGGAAAGAATTCATCGAAAAATTGATAATGCAGTTAGGTCAGGCGATAAGCTTAAAAAGGGCTATAGGAAGGTTGTTGGGAGTGCTGTGGCAGCAAGGTTTAGCGGGATAAGTAGCGATAACCAGAGGTCATTAATAGATATAAATAAAGAAGAGCAAGAA
Organism: Modicisalibacter luteus DSM 23508; assembly: GCF_000378505.1. Lineage (GTDB taxonomy): Bacteria > Pseudomonadota > Gammaproteobacteria > Pseudomonadales > Halomonadaceae > Modicisalibacter > Modicisalibacter luteus. The sequence goes on from NZ_KB899992.1 coordinate 161,110, forward strand.
ATTAAGTTGTTAACTGAAAATGATAAGAGTTTGTCAAAAAATGAGGGCGAAGACTCGATCATTGGGAGGAATTGGGATGATGTGGAGCCCTACTGATGAGCGATGATCAAGATGTGATAGCCAAAAAATTAGCGAGCTTCCATGACTGTTTTGTGCCTTGTAAAGCAATTAATGAGGTAATTAATGATTTTGCTGAACTGCGTGATAAATGGAGGTTTGGTGGAGAGCAAGAATGCATGTTAATAACGGGTGAATCAGGTTCGGGGAAAACTTTTGCAGTAAAGGAATATATGAAATCCTGTCTCCCTTTCCGCGAAGGTGATATTGTCAATACTCCTGTGTTGTTTAGTAGGATACCAAGTGATGTATCATTAAAAAACACAATGCTCGAGTTGCTTGGAGATTTAGGGCAGTTTGGGATGTCCTATAGGGAAGGTAGGAGTGGTAATTCCAGTCTTACTGAAAGTCTTATAAATCTATTAGGTAAGTGTAAAGTCCAGCTAGTTATTATTGATGAGTTTCAGGAGTTGTTGGAGTTTAAGACAAGGAAGGAGGTGCAAAGAATAGCTAACAGGTTAAAGCTGATTAACGATAAAGCTAATATTCCTATAGTTTTAATGGGCACTCCTATATGTTTGGCTATTGCAAAAGAGCCGCAATGGTCTTCAAGGTTGATTAGGAGAAGGAATATTCCTTATTTTAGTATTAAGGATGAATGTGATGACGCAGAGTTTGTGGGCGTTTTAAAAGGCCTCGCGAATAGAATGCCTTTTCGTGAACCTCCTGAACTACATAGAGACGAGATGCGTCTGCCTCTCTTTGCAGCATGCAAAGGAGAAATGAGGCATTTGAAAAGGATATTGGAAAATGCTCTTAGCTTGTGCTTAAAGGAAGGAGGTGACTGCCTTAAAATTAATCATTTATCCAAAGCCTATGAGAAAGTAAGCAAAGGGAGGGCGTATAACCCGTTTAATGTAAAAAATATTTCTGATATAAAGCTTGAGTTTGTTGAAAAAGGATCAGGGTATAAATATAGCTCTGATGGAGGTGAGATTGTTCCAGAAAATTTGGAGTATAGCAAACCTTTGTCTATAGCCGAAGTTATACGAAGAAAATAACGCAAATTGCTAATGTTGGGTCTCATTCGAAGCATAACCCCGGTGATTGTCCCCGTGCCCTTGGCAGGCGTAAGTTTTACCATGATATGAGTGTGTTCTTGCTCAACAGCAGTGGATGAGTCGCCCCGGGTCTTCTAGACACCCGCAACGCCTGTGAAGTGAGTGGTGCAGTGAGGCCGCCAGCAGCAGCGCCGCCAGGGCTTCCTGGTAGTCGCCGGTGGAGATCCCCTTCAGGTAGAGCCAAGGGTTCAGCTCCTCGATGCTGCGAGCTCGCTTCAGTTAGGGCGGCAGCAGGCTGCTGTTGAAGCGAGCATCACCGCCGCTGCGGTCACGCACCTTGGGCACCTGCACACTTACATCGCCGATTCCGGTCTGGATCGTGCGCTCGGGCAGGTAGCCGTTGCGGACCACTGCCTGGCGGCCATCGCCGAGACGCTGGTCGACATACTGCGCCAGAAAGGTGGCCAGTTCGGCCTCGATGGCCTTGGCGATCAGGTCACGAGCGCCTTGGCGCAACAGCTCGTGCAGTGGGTCAGTGATCTGTGGTTCTGATTGTGAAAGAGCCTGGAGGGTAGAATTGGCCATGGCGTATCCATTCCGTGTTGATTGTGATCTGGCGAGATCAATCAACAGGATACGCCACCTTTCCTATCTCCTCCCGTACACCAGAAGTCACCATAGCTCGCGGGTAGCCATCTCCGACGTAATCTGCTCCCCCGTGAGCGCGGCGAGGGTTTGTGCGGATCTTGTTTGACATTGCAAGGTTGTCCGTATTTATATAGGTCGTTCTATATAGGAGTGACCATTGATGCCAGCCTCCAAGCGCGACCAGCTGCTCGCCACAGCCGAGCGACTTTTCTATGAGCAGGGATTCCACGCCACCGGTATCGACCGCATCGTGGCTGACGCTGGAGTGGTGCGCATGACGCTCTACAACCACTTCACTTCCAAGGAAGCTTTGATCATGGCCGTACTGCAGGCCCGCCATGAACGCTTCATAGCTAGCCTCGATGCGGCTGCAACCTCGGCTTCGCCAGGCAACATGACACGGGCCATTATCGAAGCGCATGGCCGCTGGCTGGAACACTACAGCCAATATGGCTGCATCATGGTCAAGGCGATGGGCGAGTTCGCCGAGCACAGCACCGAGATTCATGCCTTGGCGGTGGCCGCTAAGACCGACCTGTTGGCACGCCTCGAGGCCGCCGTAACACGGGACAAGCTGGGCCATCACGACGGCTTGGCGCGACGTCTCTTTGTAGTACTGGAAGGCAGCAATACGACAGTGGCTCTGTTTGGCATACAGACGGCCCTGCTCGACACTCGGGCAGTGACCGACGCCCTGCTTGCAGCGGCCCGGAGCAGGACCTCATGAAGCCCCGTCAGCGCTCGGGCAGGGGCGGGTCCTTTTTGTTACGCCTCTAATCGTACAGTGAATGTCGCTTTTAGGGTTCCCACACTGTCCCCTATAGCGGAGATGGTCAGCGGCTTGCGTGGCAGTGCGATATTCACCGCCCCCAACCGTTTGGTTTCAAGATAAAAGCGAGGTCAAAATGGTAGGTGCGAGTACAGCTTTCGTGGCGCTGGCGGCTCTTTTCTGGGGGTTATCTGGTGGTATCGGCGGAATCCTTATGGCCGATGGCTGGGACGCGTTCGTGGTTTCATTCTACCGGGGTGCGATCGGGCTGCTGTGCGTCCTCGTTTGGCTAATGCTGCGTCCACACGGTAGTGGACTGGCAAATCGCCGGCTATGGTTCTGGTCAGTCATTGCCGGCGTCGGCGTAGCAGGTAACTTTTCGTTCTATTTCCTGAGCATCGCGCACGGCAGCGTTGCGGTTGCTGCTACGCTGATGTATTGCGCACCAGTGTTCGTATATCTCGTGTCATTCGCTTTAAAGCTGGAAAAACCGACCCCGCTGAAGTGGGCCGCGATCGCGGTGGTAATGCTTGGTATCATGTTGCTTACGCAAATTTACGACGTCGGTGCGAGCGGCGTTACGGCGATTGGTGCAGGCGCCGGTCTGCTTGCCGGACTGTCCTACGCGATATTCATTTTCGGATTCAAGTATGCAGCACCACACGGTAGCCCGCAGGCTATTCTCTCAATAGCGTTTGTGGTGCTTGCCACCATCCTTATCTGGCCGAGCGATGCCGGCCAAACAGTTTCAGCTCTGAGCACACCGGATTGGCCGCTGTTCGCAGTGCTGGGTGTGCTCGGCGCAGGCTTGTCTTTCGTTCTTTATATTATCGGCCTGGAACATACTGCCCCGGCCGTGGCCTCGATTGTGGCAATGGTCGAACCGGTTACCGCGACGCTGTTCGGTGTCGTGGTGTTAAGCGAAAACCTAGTGGGTCCGCAAATTCTGGGTATGGGACTGATATTAGTCACAGTGACCGCGCTGAGCGTATATACGAGCTCTGGACGGCCAACTGCCGGATAGAACCACTAGCTGATTAGCATTAGTGACCTTTTCCCAGAAACCGGTCCATCACCAATGTGAGGTTTCCGCTACGTTTACTCTGATAGCAGAAGATCTCGCGATGAAGCGTAACCGACATACCGAAGAGCGGCGTGAGGTGAAGCACCTGGTGACAGATGGCCAGATTTTACCCCGTCGATGTCGATCAGGCAGCTGCGGCGGGATTTATGCAGCATTTCCTAAGGCTCAAGCGCGAATGTAGGCCCAGCCTTTGGTCTGGAGTTCGGCGAGGGTGACCACCGCCGCCTCGATCTCGACGAGCTCGCGGGTATTGTCGAGGCCCTGAGCCGAGAGTGAATTGCGACATAGCCGCAGCAGCGGATCAGCGGCATCGGGGATGGCCAAGGCGGCGGACACGGCGGCATTGGCGATAATCAATACCTCGGCATCGGGCCGGGCATTGCGCAAGTTGGCGGCATTACGTCGGGCGCGGGTCAGCGCCTCGGCCGAGGGCGCGTGAAGCAGGACATGAAGCTCCCTGAGTGGGGCCATGGTCAGTGGTTGCCGATGCTCGCCTCGACTTGCTGTACCAAGGGCGTGAAATCGGGATGGTCGCGGCGCTCGTCCAGCGGCAGCGGGACTTCGAAGGTCTCCACCACGCCGGCGGGCCGGTTGGGAGCGGCCTCGGTGCCGACCAGTTCCTGCTGGAGTCGCCGTCGGGTGATGGCGTCCAGCGCCGAGAAGGGCTCGTCCATGAACAGCACCCGCGGACTAACGGCGAGCGCCCGAGCGATGCCGACCCGCTGCTGCTGCCCTCCCGAGAGAGTGCGGGGCCAGCGTTCAGCGAACTCGTCCAGTCCTACCAATGCCAGCGGTTCCAAGGCGCGACGGCGGCGCTCGGCTCTTCAACGAAATCCCGCACATGGGCTGCGGCGCGTTTGGGGTCTTCGACGAGCATCTTGGTGGCCTGCAGGTGCAGTGCCATTAATTCCTGCATCGCCTCGGGATGTTCCTGCAGAGCGCCTTCGCAAGCGGCCAGCACAGCGCCAGGCTGACCCGGTAACATAGCATCGGCGCGGGCCACCACGCGGGCCCCGTCGTTACGCTGCTGCACGGTGGTGAGGATCGGCTCGAGAATCGAGGCGGCATCCACGGCACCCGCGAGCAGCGCCTGCTGGACACGATTGGCGCCCATGGCAACGATTTCCACCGCCTCCAGACCCACACCCAGACTCGATCAGCCAGAAACGCAGTACGGTGTCCGACACCGAGCCCTGGGGGAAAGTGGCGATCTTTGGCTTGCGGCCCTCTGTCTCGGTGAAGCTGGCGATCGCTTTTGCCGCATCATTGTTGGCACGTTCGAAATGGCCCGCCCCCTATTTTGTGTTCCTTGCCCATCACTCCTCCTTGAGTTCGTGCCGTTTTGGTCGAGACTCTTACGGGTAAAATGCCAATTTTCAGAGTTGCCGTGTGCTGGGCTCCAGCCATGGCTGTATGCAACGCATCTCGATCAATATCGCGTCTCACAGTGAGCGGCACGGTGCGAGTTGTACACCCTCCCGAAACATGCGCTCAGCAGATCAACGTACCATCATGAGAGCTTTGCTGGCTCGCTCGTGAGCACTGGCTGTTCCGGAGGCTGGCAAACCACCAAAATCCCCTCGCAGCGCCTTGAGCGCGTAGCGTTCCTGATCGATTTCCTTTGAGGTGCGTATCCCACGTCTGCGGAAAAAGATAATCGGGGGGCACCATCCCTGCAGAGCATGTTGCAGTAAAAAGCCTGTCACGGCAGCCGGTAGCAAAAGCCAGCGTTTATCGTGTGTCGCTCCGAGGGTGATACCGGCCAAACTGAGCGCTGCTGCATTCGCTTCCAGGGTGCGTTCGATATCCCAATCGTGGTCCAACTCATGCAATCGCCGCTCGATCTCGTGAGGGTTTTCAGCGAAGTAAGCGACATTCTCTTCTGTTTGCTGGCGTATATGCCGGTTTACGCTATCAGCTGTATTACGCTCCACCCGTGATGTCGTGGAAGGCAGCATATCAATCTCCTTGGTTTTCGAATGGCTTAAAACCCACCCTATTGCAACAAGTATGAGGAACTAGCATATGCATAGAACTCAACCAGAAGGTAGCTGACAGCCCCTATGAGAGAAGGGCAGGAATAAAAAAGGCACGAAAAGACAAGCAACTTAACAGCCCTTTTTTCCTGACACGCGACGGCCAACCCCTGAGAAAGCCGAGTAACTAACGTTGAGTTAATCCAGGCCTGACACACTGGCGCTTTCGCGTGTTCAGGAGAGCTTTATGCCGGTCCGCTTGCTAACTATCGCCATTGCTCGATGGGTCGGGCAGTTGCTGCTCCTGGCATGCCTGTCTTTCACGGCATCTGCGGCAGAGGGCTTTCTCCCGGTCGAGGATGCCTTCAAGCTGACCTCCGAGCAGCGCAATGGCGAGGTGGTCCCGCGCTGGGAGATCGCTCCGGGGTACTACCTGTATCGGCATCGCCTGGACTTTGCGGGCGAGCCGGTGGATATCATCGCTCCGGAACTCCCCGAAGGTACGCCGATCAGCGACGAATACTTTGGCGACTCGCAGGTTTACTATCAGGCCTTGCAGGTCAGTATCGATCCGGGGCAAGCCCGTCGACTCAAATTGACCTGGCAGGGCTGCGCCGAAGACGGACTGTGCTACGCGCCCCAACACCGAACACTCGAACTCGAGCCTTCGCCGCCCTCACGCAGCGCTCTGGACGCCATCAGTGAGACACCGTCTCTGTCTGGGCAGGCGAGCCTGCCTCAGGGTGCGCCGGCCATTGAGGCGCCAGATCGCATCGAGACTTCACTAGGGGAAGATCAGCGCCTGGCGGCCCAGCTGGCCGATGCGCATGCGGGCTGGATGCTGGCAGCCTTCTTCGGCATGGGGTTATTGCTCGTCTTCACGCCCTGTGTGCTACCCATGTTGCCGATCCTCTCCAGCCTGGTAGTGGGCAGCGGGGCTGGGGCCAGGCGAGGCTTCTTGCTATCGCTGGCCTTCGTCGTGCCCATGGCACTGACCTATGCCGTGCTCGGTGTCGCAGCGGCCCAGGCCGGCGCCAATCTACAGGCCCTGCTGCAGACGCCATGGGTGCTCGGTGCCTTCGCCTTGCTGTTCGTCGTGTTTGCCCTGGCCATGTTCGGCCTCTTCGAACTCCACCTCCCCAGTATGGTGCGACAGCGCCTCGATCGCCTGCAGTCCCGGCAGCAGGGGGGGACCTTGGGCGGGGCGGCAATCATGGGTGTGCTTTCGGCGCTGCTGGTCGGGCCATGCATGACTGCACCGCTAGCCGGTGCCCTGCTCTATATCGCAGACACTGGTGATGCCCTGCTGGGCGGGGCGGCGCTGCTCATGCTGGGGTTGGGCATGGGCACGCCGCTGCTGCTGGTCGGTGCGCTGGGAGCCCGGTTGCTGCCGCGCCCGGGGCCTTGGATGGTGCGTGTGAAAGCCCTGTTCGGCTTCGTCCTGCTGGGAATGGCTATCTGGTTCCTGGCGCGTGTGGTTCCCGGGCCGATCGAACTCGGGCTATGGGGCACCTGGCTGCTCGGCGTGGCCGTGGCACTTTGGTATGCAAGCCACAAGGCAACGCCCGCGGTTGGCCACCCGATGATCAAGACGGTGGGTCTAGCCGTGGGGATATGGGGTGCGGCGATGCTCTTGGGTGCCGCTGGCGGAAGCACGAATCCTTTCCGGCCGCTCGCTGACCTGCAGGCAGGCTCAGTTGTCCAGGGCGCTGCCGAACAGGACTTCATGGCACGCTTCGACAAGGTCGAAAACCTCGCGTCCTTGAACCGGCGGATTGAGCAGGCTAGCCAGCAGGGCCAGTGGACCCTCGTCGATGTGTATGCCGAGTGGTGCGTGTCCTGCAAGGTCATTGAAAATGAGGTCTTCGGCAACCCTCGCGTACAGGCTCGACTCGAGACGATGCAGTTGCTGCGTCCCGACGTGACCGCCAACGATGCCACGGACCGGGAATTGCTCGACGCTTACGGCATCCTCGGTCCGCCTACCCTGATGCTCTTTGGGCCTGAGGGAAAAGAACGACGGGCGCAACGTATCGTTGGGGAGATCACCTCTGAGGCTTTCCTTGAAAGGCTCGAGCAGGCTGGCCAGTCCCGCGAGGAGACCCTATGACCGCCCTGTCACAGAGCTTTTCCCTGGGTCCCATTGGCCTGACGTTAAACCAACTGTTGATTATCTTGGCGCTGGCGATGGCCCTGTTGACCAACACGCTGGTTGGAATGCGCTATCGCAACTCGGCAGCCAGTGTCCTCTACGACATCCTGTTCGTCGGCGTCATCGCGGCTCGCCTGATCTTCGTTCTTCGGCATCAGGACGATTATGACAGCGTCTGGGCCATGCTTGACATTCGCGACGGCGGCTTTGATCCGCTCGGCGGTGCGATCGTCGCCTCCGTCTATACCGCTTGGCGATTGTGGCGCGTCCCCGAGCAGCGTCCTGCACTAGCCAGTGCACTGATTGCCGGCATCGCCACTTGGGGGCTTGCAGCCGGTAGCTATGTCCTCATGGATAGCCGGGCCCGGTCACTGCCGGAGGTGGAGCTGACCACACTGCAGTACTCCCCGATCACGCTGAGTCAACTGGTCGACCAGCAGGCAGGCCAACCCATGGTCGTCAATCTCTGGGCAACCTGGTGCCCGCCCTGCCGGCGAGAAATGCCCGTGCTGCAAGCCGCCCAGCAAGCGGCAGAGGACGTGACCTTCGTCTTCGTGAACCAGGGAGAGCATGCTCCCACGATCAATCAGTTCATTGAGCACGAAGCCCTGGATCTCAACAACGTGCTTCTCGACCCGGGACAGGCCTTGGGGCAGGCCGTCGGCTCCCAGGTCATGCCCACCACCTTGTTCTACGACGCGCAAGGCCGGCTTCAGGATACCCATTTCGGTGAGCTTTCCCGAGCCAGCCTGGCTGCCAAGCTCGAACCGCTTCGTTAATCCCTCCCTGCAAGGAAATGTGTGTAATGAAAAAGTGTTCTCTGTACCGTCCCTTGGCTCTACTGGCAGTGACATGGCCGTTATCGGCGATGGCAGAAGACTGGCCCGCGCCGCTCCAGGCGCTAGAAAAGCAGGGCCTGACGATTCATGAGCGTTTCGAGGCGCCTGCCGGATTGACCGGTTACGCCGCGAGCGTCCAGGGCCGTGAGCTGGCTGCCTACGTCACCCAGGATGAAAAGTATGCCCTCGTCGGGACGCTGGTCGATGCGCAAGGCAACGACCTGACCACGGATCGGCTCTATGAACTGGTCAAGAAGCCTCAGGATGAAGAGCTATGGAAAAGCCTGGCCGACTCGGCCTGGATTGCCGACGGTGACGATGATGCCGAGCGAATCATCTATACATTCACCGATCCCAACTGCCCCTACTGCAAAAAGTTCTGGGATCAGACTCGCCCCTGGGTCGAGGCTGGCAAGGTTCAGATGCGCCATATCATGGTCGGTATCCTCAAGCAGGACAGCCCTATCAAGGCGCTATCGCTGCTGGCCACCGATGACCCTGCCGCAGCACTGGCTGCCCATCAGCGCGGCAATGAGATCTCGATCTTCGAGGAGTATCCGCGGGATTACGAGGATGCTTTGGCCGAAAACCATCAGTTGATGCAATCCTTGGGACTTGGGGCGACCCCGAGCACGCTCTATCAACACGATGGCAAATTGTCCGTGATGCAGGGCGTACCGCCCGCTGACATGCTGGAAACCATCATGGGCTCGCCAGCTCCCTGACCCAGGGCAGCCAGCCGGCTGGCTGCCCTATGCCTCAACGAACGGAGAGGAACTGACTATTCGACCGAGCCCGGGTTGGCGCCGTAGTTGTCATGATCGCCAAGACGCTGGCCCTCGATAACGTCGCTGTAATAGCCGGAGTGCTGATGGAAGGGATGGACGGTGGTTTCCAAGGACTCCATACCACGACGACGCGGATCCTGAGGGCGTTCATGACTGTTGATGAAGGCGGCGATATCCCAGGCATCCTCGTCGCTCAGCGAATAGGGCTTGCCCAAGGGCATGTTGGCCTTGATGAAAGCTGCTGCCGTATTTACCCGGTGCATGCCGGCTCCCCAGTTATAGGCCCCATCGCCCCACAGCGGCGGAAAGACCTGACGGTCGCCGACCTTCTGACCGGCTCCGTCAGGGCCATGGCAGACGGCACATTACTCGGCATGGGCGCTCTGGATCGTAGCCGCCCAGAGGTGTTTCCAGCTTGGCATAGCCGCGACCGGGCATGGCCTGGTTGACGGGGGCGCCGGTGGCTAGCCAATGGAAGTAGGTTTCCAGCGCCACCAGCGGCTCGCTACCGGTCTCGGGGGAATACCGTTCATGGAATACGTGAAACACCCTTGGATACGCTCGGCCAGGGTGTTCACCTTGTCGTTCTTGCCCCGGTAGGCCGGATACATGCCGAAGGCGGCCCACTTGGGCGCCGAATTGACCATGCGCCCGGCGTCCAGGTGGCAATTGCTGCAGTTCTGCTCGTTGAATACATGGATGCCGCGTAATTGCTGAGTATCTACGAAAAGCTCGCGCTCTTGCGTACCATGTCGCCATACTGGTTGTCGGGAATCGTGCTCTCCAGCGGTGGCTGAAAGACGGCATCCCCGGAGGGGGCCGGAGGCAACGGCACCTGATAATCCCGTTCGGGTTGCGCGTCCTGCGCGCCAACCGACAGGGTGACGTTGGCCAGCATGACGCCCATGGCCAGTCGAAAAGACTTGGGTAGATTCTTCATGGCGTCTCCTCCTGACCGGCAGCGGCGTGTGAAGACAGCTGTTCGGGCAATGTTGCGTAGTAGGCGGTAATCAGGCCGAACTGTTCTTCGCTGAGGCGTTCGGCGATGCCTTGCATCAGGCCGTTGGGATCGTTGCTTCGGGTGCCGTTGCGCCAGGCGTTGAGCTGGGCCGCCATATAACTGGCGTGTTGGCCGGCCAAGGGAGGGAAGATGTCGCGCACGCCTTGACCATTGGGGCCATGGCACTGGTTGCAGGCGGGGATGGTGTTTTCCCAGTCGCCACGCTCGGCAAGCCATTCTGCCGTATTCTCGGGTGCTGCCGCCTGATACGCCGTCGGCAGGTTCGGCCCTTCCAGGCTGGCGTAATACGCCGAGACTGCCTGGATATCCTCGTCACTCAGCGCCAAGGCGAACGGTTGCATCATTGGGTTCTGGCGTGTGCCATCACGGTAGCTGCGTAGTTGATGGCTGAGATAGTCAGCTGGCAGGCCCGCCAGCCGAGGAAAGCCGACGGCGGCGTTGCCTTCGCCTTGCGGGCCATGACAGCTCAGGCAGGCTACCGCGCCTTGGCCGTTGCCTTGTTGTGAGATTGCCTGGCCTTGCTGAATGGCATCGGTCCAAGCGGGTAGGGTGGCGCATGTGCCCCACACCACGAGCAGGCTCGATAGCTGCCTGGTTCTCCTGTTCGTCTTCGTGCTCCGGTCGTTGTCCCGTCATGGCTGGCAATGCCGCCCGGGATGTTTGTGGTCATTGATGGGGCGCTATGGGAACGCCCCATGTCACATCAGGTCGATCACTCCACTGACGTGTTTCTTCCACTATGGGAAACCAAAGCTGCGCCACGAGACCCTGGGGCGCGTTGTGCGCGAAGCTCAGCCGGCCCGAGAAACGTTCGGCAATGGCCGAAACGATCGCCAGGCCCAGACCGCTGCCATGCCCTGTGCCGTGACGCCAGAAACGCTCGGCCAGCTTTGGCAGGTCTCGATCATCTACCCCAGGTCCCTGGTCCTTGATTTCGATAGTCAGACCCGAGCCGGACTGGCTGAAGGACACATGGACCGAGCCTGGATCGGGGCTGAAACGACGAGCGTTCTCCAGCAAGTTACGTAGTGCCATGACAACCAGCTCATGAGGTACCGGCAAATAGAAGGTCTCGCTAGGCCAGGTGATGGAGAATGTGGCTTGTGCGTCCTCGCCCAGCATGAGAAGGGCTTCTAGGGCGGCGCTTCGAGCCAGGCAATTGGCCTGCCAGGAATCATCGAGGCCGTTTTCCAGGCGTGCCAGCATCAGTAGTTGTTCCAAGGTGCCTTGTAGTCGGGAAACCCCTTTCTCCGCCTGGGCCAAGGCAAATCGTGACGCCTCGCCATGCTGACGGCTGGCGACTTGCAAGTGGGTCTTGATGGCTGTCAGCGGGGTGCGAAGCTCATGGGCGGCATCATTGGTAAAGCGTTGTTCGCGTACGAAGGCCTGTTGCACGCGGCTCAGCAGGGCATTTAGCGTCGCAACCAGCGGGCGCAGCTCGGATGGAAGATCAGGGACCTCGATCGGTGACAGGACCTCCGGGTGACGTTGGGCCAGAGCTTGCTTCAGACGAGAAAGCGGACGAAGCCCGCGTAGAATGCCTAGCCATAGCGCCGCCAGGCTGCCGATCAGGGCAAAAAGGAAAGGGATGATGGCGACCATCAACACATCGTTCAACAGGATGTTGCGCTCATCGACGCGGTCAGCCGTCGTGATAGTCAGGCTGTTACGCTGATATGTAAAAACGCGCCACTTGACGCCTTCAACGGTGCGATAGCTATGCCCAGGCTGGCGAGGTGTCAGTACCCCACCCAAGTCCGTGTGGGTCTGGGCAATGATTTCGCCGCTAGGGGAATTGACCTGGCAGGCCAACCCCTCGATAGGAGGGATGGAGAGGCGATGGGGTTCGGCCTGTTGCCAGACCTCAGCTGGTAATTGCGAGACCAGTCCGGCGACCATGCGCGCGGACTGCGCCAAGCGTTGATCCAAGGTATGTTCGATTTGTCGGTGCAGATCTCGGAGCAACCAGACGGCGGTCACTCCCCAAAGCAGAGTCAGGGTAATGCCCAAGGTCCAGAGCAGGCGTTTGCGTAGGCTCACCCGTCTGTTCCTACCGTGTTTCTGCGTAGCTCGACCGAGTCGGGACTGCCAAGCCGAAACCCCAAACCACGGACGGTCTCGATAATGCCTTTGCCCAGTTTTCTGCGCAGATGGAAAATATGCACGTTAAGCGCATTGCTTTCTACGTCTTCGCTCAATCCATACAGTTGATCCTTGAGATGATCGACCGTGAGTATGGTTCGGGGGGATTGGAGAAAGGCTTCCAGTAGAGTCACCTCTCGTCGCTGCAAGGGAACGTGGTGGCCTGCTACGGTAACCTCTCGCGCTAGTGGGTCGAAGCATAACGGGCCGTGCTCGACCAGTGGCCGCGCCCGGCCCGCGGCTCGGCGAATCAGCGCATGTAACCGGGCCACTAACTCATCCAGGTCGAAGGGTTTGAGAAGATAATCATCGGCGCCACCCTGAAGACCGGCGACCCGATCGCAGACTGCGTCGCGAGCTGTAAGAATCAGGATGGGGGTAATAACCCCCGATGAACGCCACTCTTTCAGCAGCCCCATGCCGTCACCATCGGGAAGGCCGAGATCCAGAATGGCGACATCGCTGGAAACGGAAGCCATCGCCATGCGTGCCTCAACAAACGTCGAGGCTTGGTCAACCACGAAGTCATGGGATTCGAGCCCCGCCTGGATGCCCGATGCCACTAGGTCATCGTCTTCGATCAATAGAACATGCATATGGGCTTCCTTTGAATAAGACGACTATCGCCTCGCTACATTAAGTCAGCATTAATTCGCGCTTTGCACAGCGACTGGGTAGGCTACTACGGCAAAGTGAAGAAAGACTCTTTATCACAGCGAGAGGCGGGACTTGCGAGACACTTGTGCCGGCCCGAAATTTCACTATCGTTGTGGCAATCGCGCCGGTGGCCGGAGCCTATGCCTCGCGTTTGCCTCGCTGCGTCCTGCCGGTAGATCTGGACCTGCTACGCGCGTCTGCGCCACGCGAGCCTGTTGCTCACTATCGTCCAGATGATGATCAATTCGGCCGTCTCGACGGCATCGTCCACGTCATGGGGCAGCCCAGCCCAATCAGACCAGTCGTTTCATTTCGGATATCCGGAATAAATGGTTGATGTTACTAACCAGCTTCACGCTTTCTAAGTGTGAAATGGGCATAAAGGAACTGCTGAGCTTGCCCTCCCGGCGTTCGGTGCTCTTCGAGATTGCTGCTGATCAGGTCGAAGTGGGGCCCTAAATGCTCGCATAGCGATTGAGGATCGTGGCGGACTACTTCCAGCCCACTGCACTGACGAGGCCCTTCTGGCCCGAAGATAGCCATTATAAGATGTCCATTGGGAGCTAGGCTGCGTAGCGCTTGACGGACATAGGCAGCACGTTGTTTTGGCTCGACGAGGAAGTGGAAGACAGCACGGTCATGCCAGACGGTATAACGCTGTTCGGGAAGGATCGCCTGGGTGATATCCTCCACGAGCCACTCCACTGTGTTGGCAACAGCTCCTAAGCGCTGCTGTGCTACTTTGATCGCCTTATGTGATATGTCCAGAACGCTGACATGCTGATAACCGAGCATTAGCAGATCATCAACCAACGTAGACTCACCGCCGCCCACATCAATGATAGCGGCGCTTCGATCCGATGCTGCCTCTTCGATGAGCTTAACCGACTCCTCAAGATGCGGACGATACCAACTTACTTCATCCGGTGCCTTCTCACCGTACACAGCTTCCCAGTGAGTCTTGGCTGACATAGCTTCCTCATATAGGGCAGACTGCCTTCGACTTGACTGATTAGGACCACCGTGAGCTACACGGGCGCTTTATCAAGCTATCGGAAGTTAGAGCAATAGGGGGCTCGATCAACCAGTTAATCTGGCACCCATAAATTTGAGCCACCACACCAGTCCCGATCCCCGCGCCATTCCGCCGCTTGTCGTATTGTGTATTGCTTAGTCCTCAATAAATTCAGAGTGTTCCTCGCAAGCAAAAACAAGGCTGACGCTGCTGTGAGTTGCTCAATCCAATTTGGATGGGTCTGTCGCACACCCGTAACCTGGCAGAAGTCCAGTATGGCTTTCGAGGCTGAACAGACATCTATCCCGGCATAGCAGGGACGAGAACACTTAGTCACGATTACCTTTAAGTTGTCTTAAGCGATAACCTTGTACGCTGCAAAGATTGCGGCAACAAGCAAGGAGCGGCACCCATTAACAATGACTGACGAGCTTGGTAACCTTTATTGAGACGCGTCCTGTTGGAGTTGCTTGCGTTGTTCCTCGGTCAGGATATTCTGCATCTCATTGTGCATCCGAACCTTGTCGGCCATCGATTCACCTTGAAGCTCGGCCATGCGGGTATAAAGCTTTTTTATCTGTTCGGGATCGGAACTCTGCTTTTGCATTTCAGCCATCATCTCATCGCGCAGGTCCATGGTTTCTCTCATGCGCTCAAATTGCGCAGCGCGATATTTCTTCCTGATTTCGCGCATACTTCTTTGCTGCTCCTCGTCCAGCAGCGATTGCATGCCACCCATACTGCCGATCATTGGGCAGGGCATCATGCTTCCCTGGCCGCCCATCATGCCCTGGCCGCCCATCATGCCCTGGCCACCCATCATGCCCTGGCCGCCGCTCATCATTCCTTGGTCACCATCCGCCGACTGTTGCGCCTGAACCGAGCTGACAGCGAGACCGAGAGATGAAGCAAGTAGTAGTGAATGCCATAGTTTGCTCACGATGCATCTCCTTCCATTCAGTATGTTGAGTCAGGTAACGGCCATACGGCGCAAATACCCCGTTTTCGACAGGCTAGGAAAGCTTCGGGACGCTTGCCATGATTTCTGGCAGGCGGGAGCTGTTTAGTTTTCTTCGCCCCAGTGCCGTGCTCCATGCGTTAAGCCAGGGTGACCTCCCTATCAATGGCTACCTGAGAACCGCTTTGCCAGCCACCACCCGCCGATCATCGCCAGTAGCATGGCTATGAGGGGAGCGGTCAGCCCAGCGAAAGAGGCGAACGCCGGTCCGGGGCAATAGCCGGACAATCCCCAACCGACGCCGAACAGTGCCGCCCCGCCAATCAGCCTTGCATCCAGATCGCGCCGAGTGGGCAGCTGGAAGGCCTGAGCAAACAGCGGTTGCGAGCGACGCAATACAAGCCGATAACCGATGAAGGTCGTGACCACGGCGCCACCCAGGACAAACATTAGCGTCGGATCCCAGTCGCCAAAGATATCCAGAAAGTTGAGGACCCGTGTTGGGTCGGTCATGCCGCCGATCGCCAGCCCCAACCCGAACAGCAACCCGGCGAGATAACCCATCAGTGTTTTCATGTTCACCCCCCTAATAAATGGCGCATGATAAAGACGGTCGCCATGGCAACTCCCAGGAAAGTCAGGGTGGCGACCAGCGAGCGGGGGGATAGCCGGGCCAAGCCACACACACCATGACCACTGGTACAACCACTGCCGATGCCTGTACCAACGCCGACCAGGAGGCCCGCGATCACCATTAACCCAACACCGCCCGCCGGTGCGCCGATGACCTCGTCAGGGGCATCAGCAACATTGCCTAGTTCCCCACCCAGCAGTATGAGCACCATAGGCCCGCTAACCAGGCCCAGCAAGAAAGCCAGCCGCCAGGCTGAATCACCCCGGGGCCGCTCCAGCAGTAGCCCTGAGAGAATGCCACTGACACCGGAAATGCGTCCTAGTGACCCCATCAGCCAGACGGCAGACAGGCCGATAAGGATGCCGCCCAGTAACCCTGAAAGACTTGCCCCTATATCCACGTGTCGCTCCATGAAACCATTAGCTTTTTGAAAAATGGTGAATGATCCTGTTTGGCATCGCGTGTTTGCCAACCTCGGGTGTGCTCAACTCGGCAGGTCTTGCCCCGTGCAGGGCGTACCAGGCGTCGAACGTGCTCAGGTACACCTCGCCACTGAGGTTGCGTAGAAAGGCCGTGTTCTGCAGTCGATCCATCACCGGACCCTTGACTTCACTAAGGTGCAATTCAACATCTGCATCACGCAGGCGAGCGTTGACCGCCTCCAGGCTATCGAGTGCCGAAGCGTCAACCAGGTTGACGGCTTGGCAGGCCAGGACCAGGTGACGTAATTTCGGCTGGTTAGCAGCCAACTCGAGAACGGTGTCTTCCAGATAGCGGGAGTTGGCAAAGTAAAGACTTTCATCGATACGTAGAATTGCCAGTCGCTCATCAACTTCAACACGGTGGCGTTCAATGTTCCGGAAATGCTCGCTTTCAGGAACTCGTCCGACCAGTGCCGTATGAGGGCGGCTGGTACGGTACAGATGAATGATCAACGACAAGCCCACCCCCGCCAGAATTCCACTTTCTACGCCGTAGAACAGCGTAATCAGGATGGTTGCCAGCATGGCCATAAAGTCATTGCGAGAATACGCCCAGGTTCGCCTGATAGCACTGAGGTCAATGAGCGTCACAACGGCGACGATGATCGTTGCTGCCAGCGTCGCCAAGGGAAGGTAGGCAATTAATGGTGTCAGGGTTAGGCTGGCCAGGGCAATCCCCGCTGCAGTAAATGCACCGGCTGCTGGCGTTTCGGCTCCGGCATCGTAGTTGACTACCGAGCGCGAGAAGCCACCGGTGACGGGCATGCCACCGGTCACTGACGCCGCCAGGTTAGAAGCACCTAGACCGATGAGTTCCTGGTCGGGATCGATCCGCTGACGGCGTTTTGCCGCCAAGGTCTGGCCCACCGACACCGATTCGACAAAGCCCACGATACTGATCAGCAACGCTCCGACAAACAAGTCCCGCCAGACAGCAAGGTCCATGTTGGGCAGAGCGATGGGCGGCAGACTGGCGGGAACCTGTCCCACCACGGCCACACCTTGCTGGTTGAGCTGGAGTGCCCAAGTCAGGCCGACCGTGACGGCGACAGCCAGGATCGGTGCGGCTTTGGTCAACAGTTTGGCTGGCCGGTCAGGTATGCCTAACCTGGCCAGCCCAGATCTTAGCCAGCGTCGTGCCGCGTATAAGAACAGCAGAGTGCCTGCACCGAGTGAAAGAGTTCGCCAGTGCACATTCGGTAGATTACTGATGAGCCCATGTGTCAGATCGAGGAGGGTATGTCCTGAGGCTTCGATACCTAGCAGGTGCTTTAGCTGACTGGCTGCAATAATGATTGCCGACGCCGTCATGAACCCCGAAATCACGGGATGGCTTAAAAAATTGGCCAGCAGGCCCAGGCGGGCAATTCCCATCACAACGAGAATTAGCCCCGATAGCATGGCTAGTACCAGTACGACGCCCTGATAAGCCAAGTCACCTTGGCCCGCCACTTGCCCCGCCACCGTCGCTGTCATTAACGCAATGATCGCCACCGGCCCCACTGACAGCGTCCGGCTAGTGCCGAAGACCGCATAGACCAGCAGCGGAGCAATACTGGCGTAAAGGCCGACCTGAGCAGGCAGGCCCGCCAGCATGGCATAGGCCAGCGACTGCGGAATGAGCAGGACGGTAACGATCAGCGCGGCAAGCAGGTCATTGACCAACGTGTCACGCCCGTAACCAGGCAGCCACTGCATAATGGGGAGATAGCGGCGCAGACGTGACATGCTGTTTAGCGTCCTGACTTCGCCTGGTTTGCCTGCTGCTCGAGACGCTCACGTAGGGGCTCCAGATCGTAGCCGGCGGATTGGGCAGCCTCGATGAGCTCCGGAACGGGGCGATGCGCTGCTTGTGACAGAGCCCAAAGATGCGCAACGCGCTTGCCCGAACGGCAGAAGCCAAGAACGGGGCTAGGGGAACTATTCAATACGTGGGCGAAGCTCTCGATATCAGCTTGGGAATATTCACCCGGCTTGACCGGAACTTCATGCCAGGCCATGCCCAAAGATTCCGCCTTGGCTTTCAGAGCATCAGGATCCGGCTGGTCTTCGCTTTCGCCCCGTGGCCGGTTGGAGAGGATCGTGCCAAACCCCTGAGAAGCAAGCTGCTCAAGCTCACTGATTTGGGGCTGCGCAGTTACGCTCAATCGGTCATCAAGTGGTTTGATATCCATGATTTCCTCACTTCGCTCAATTAGTTGCGTGCTTCATCCCAAGCGGCGCCGGGTAGCGCATCAAGCGGGATCTTAAGATAACGCCGGCCGTTAGCCTCCGGTTCCGGCAAGTCGCCGCCACGAATGTTGACCTGTAGGGACGGCAGGATCAGCTTCGGCATGGGCAACCCAGCATCCCGTTCGTTGCGCATGGCCACGTAGCCTTCGAGGGTCTGACCGTTACAGAGGTGGATGTTGGTCTCGCGCTGGCAGCGTACGGTGCTTTCCCACTCCGGTTCGCGACCGCCGGGCATGTAATCATGCCCCGTAAAAAGCCGGGTATCGTCTGGTAGCGCTAGAATGGCTTGGATGGAGTCCCAAAGCTTGTGCGCATTGCCCCCGGGAAAGTCGGCACGTGCCGTCCCGCCGTCAGGCTGGAACAATGTGTCGTGAACAAAGGCGGCGTCCCCTACCACATATGTGATCGAGGCCAGTGTGTGCCCCGGTGAGAACATTACGCGGCCCTCGATCTCCCCGACTCTGAACGTGTCATCTTCGCTGAACAGGTGATCCCACTGACGGCCATCAGCCGGAAAGTCAGGCCAGTGATAGAGGTCTTTCCACAGCGCCTGGACTTTCGTGACATAGCTTCCAATTGCCGTGGGTGCTCCGGTCTTTTCTTTCAGGTACTGCGCCGCTGAGAAATGGTCGGCATGAGGATGGGTGTCGAGAATCCACTCCACCTCTAATTGCTGAGTTGCCACGTAGTCCAGTAGCTCGTCGGCATGGTGCGTTGCGGTGGCTCCAGACTTTTCATCAAAGTCCAGAACCGGGTCGATGATCGCACAGCGTCGGGTCGTTGGGTCGCTGACCACATACTGCACACTTGAAGTTCGTGTTTCATAGAAGCCAGCCACGTCTGGCTTGCCAGGTGAGTGTCGAAAGGTTTGCATGAGTCCTCTTCAGAAGCTTTGATTTGGTTACTAGGATAGCTAAAAAAAGAATAAGGTGAAGCCTCTTGGACCAAGCGACACAAATCATCAAGAGAATTTACTGAATCGCCACCTACCGCTTCAGACGGTTTGGTGGAGTGGGGCACTATTACTGCCGCAGGCACAGCTACAGTGAGGCCAAAAGACGAAGCGAGGCATGGATTGGGGACAACAAGGTGTTGGTATAACGACGCACGAATAATGGTTTTGGAGCCGCCGATATCGCATGGGCCTTCTAACCCATGAGGGCGATCCTCGGCTTCGGGTTGGAGTCGTTTCTGTACGTGCCGGTGTACGCGGGGAATGTGCTCAGCACGATCAACTTCCTACGCGACTTGCCCGTCTTCGACGAGGTGGCGACAACTACTGGCCAGATCCATGCAGCCGCACTCGCTTCCAAGGGCGAGATTTCCTGAGCATCACCGGGGGGTGATTTTCAAGGATGACACTGTTCTCTAAACCTAACTGTGTGGTCCCGAAGAGTAATGGTTTGGATCGTCATAAAACCTTTCGTGCTTTTTCTGCCATAGCTCAAGAATTAATCCAATTGGTGTTTTGCCCTTGCGCGCCCTAAGTGGCCGGGCACTGTTATAGGTCTATAGGTAATTATTCAGGTGAGACTGAAGCTGACTCAGAGAGGTGTAATGGAATGCTCGGGTTGTTGCATCCTTGATGGTGCGGTTCATCCGTTCCACCTGTTCGTTGGTCCTAGGGGGGAAGGGCTTCATCAGCCGATGCTCGATGCCGTGGCGGTAACAGGCGACATCGAAGGTATGCGGCTTGTAAGCCTCTGTCCCGGCCTTCTTTGCGAACTGCACTCCATTGCCTGTCTGCACCGTATGGACGTGGTAAGGCAGGGCCTGCAGCGTGTCTTCGAGAAAGTCGGCGGCGATTTGCTTCGTCATTTGTCGATACAGCTGGGTATGAACGAACTTGGAGGTGCGGTCCACGGAGACGAACAGATAGGCCTTGCTCTCACCTGTGCGGACTTCACTGATATCCATGTGCAGGTACCCGACCGGGTAACGCGTGAACGGCTTTTGCTCGCGTTTCTGGTCGCCAGCCCTTGGCAACTGACTGATGCCGTGACGCTGGTAGAGCCGATGCAGGCTTGAGCGGGTTAGTGAGAGAATTTCTCACTGAAGCGCACGAAGGCAGTCATCGAGGGGGAACAGGGTCTTCTGCCGAAAGGTCGGCAGCGGCTTCCTCCAGGCGTCAGCGACGTGGAGCGAGGGGCCCTGGGGCCCTCCGGGTGTCTTGTAGGGTATCGCGGTTGCGCCACTTGCTTACGGTCTTGGGGTTGATGCCGTAGCGGCGGCTCAGCGTCGCGGCCGACTCCGTCAATCGCTGGATTTCTGCTCGGATGGGGTGCGTGGTCGTGGCGCGTTTATGAAAAATCTATGCCTATGTAGCGCCTCGTGTGGAATCCTATGGAATCAAGACGCCGGTAGGTTCGATGGATCAGGCAAGAAATCGCAAGGGTGGCAGTCAAGTGCACCAGCGATCCGGTAGAGCTTCTGTATGGTCAGGTTGACCTCTCCCCGCTCGATTCGACCCATATAGCTTCTATCAATCTCACAAAGCAGCGATAGCTTGTCCTGCGATATCCGTCGACTCTTCCGGATTTGGCGAATGTTCTGTCCCAATGCAGTCGCAAGCGGATCCATAGTTGCCTCGTGATTTCAAGGCGAAACTATGCTGCGTTGCGGTCTTAACGGCCACGGACTATAATCCGCATTTTGCGATCGCTATGGCTTTCCCATCTCAGGTGCTGCATGAAATCTCGACCCTTTCCGCTCGATCAGCGCCTTCACGACCTGCTTATGCAGGAGGGTTACGCTGCCTTCACCATCCCACAGCTGCGAGATGCTTACGCGGAGCAGATCAGGGAATTCAAATTCGATATCAAGGACTTGAGAAGATACCTATACGGCTATATCAATCGCATGATCCGAAGTGGCTGGGTTGAGCGGGACGCTGAGCGGCGTGCGCATGGTCAGGTATACCACATGCGGGAGAAGCCTAAAGGACTGAGAGTCAAACTGATCTCTCCGGGCTTTGAAGCTAAGCTTTATATCAACGAGCCGAAAGCCACACATGCCTTGTCTTCAGGCAGGCAGAAAAATTCAATTAAGCAAGATCCCAACCCGGTTGCAGGCCTTGCAGCTCAATGCAAGGAAACCCAGCTGGATATGCTAAGTAGCTTGGGCGAGGCGGAGAAATATAAGAGCCTGATGGTGGAACTGCCCCAGATCGCTGACGCGTTGGAAGCGGAATACCTCGATGCTCGTCATCGCAGCTCTCGTCTCTTGGGACAGCTTCGTGCTCTGGAAAAAACGCTGCAGACCCTGCAAGGGAATGGCACATGAAGCTACGCCAGTGGCAAAGCCGCTGTATTGATCAGGCCGTACTGCAACTGAGTCCGCAGTCTCCCCATTTTTTCTGCCAGGCTACACCAGCAGCGGGCAAGACGCGCATGGCTGCCGGGTTGGCGTTGGCCTTACTCAAGGCTGGCCGAATCGACTTGGTGATCTGTTTTGCTCCTTCTCGACAAATCGTTGCAGGGATCCAGAGCACCTTTGCTGATGTGCTGGGCAGGCGGCTGGATGGAGCCATAGGTGCCGTCGGAGCAACCTATACCTACCAGGCCATGCCATTTCTTGATGCTTCATTCTGGCAATTGCTTGATCAGTACCGGGTATTAGCAGTCTTTGTTGAAATCCATCACTGCGCAGGTGGTGATCCTGTAATAAGCAACCGATGGGGGCAGGAGATCCTCCAGCGGGTGCAGGATCGAGCGACCTATACACTAGCATTGTCCGGAACGCCTTGGCGCTCTGATGAGCGTTGTATTGCTCTGGCCCGCTATTCAGATCCACATGGGACGCTGGTTTGCGATTATAGCTATGGGCTGGAGGCGGCCGTCAGGGATGGCGCTTGTCGGTCGCCTCGGATTGTGTTGCTGGATAATCAGCAGGTCAGACTGGAGCTGCAGGAGAGTCAGGCCAGGGAAACGAAAGAGTTTGGCAGTGTGGGCTGCCTGTTGCGTGAGTCTCCGGTCACCTATGAGGATTTGTTGCACCATGAAGATATCATGGTGCGGCTACTGAATCTTGCGTTAAAAAAGCTGACAGAGGTTCGAAGCCACGTAGCCGATGCGGGCGGGCTGGTAGTGGCCACGGATGTTGAACATGCACACCTCATCGCCAGCTATCTAGCAAGAATGGGGGAGGACAGCATGATCGTTACTTACCGGTCGCCTGATGCCCAGAAACGTATCGAAATCTTCCGCCATGGCAAGACAAAATGGATTATCTCGGTTGGCATGATCAGCGAGGGGACCGACATCCCACGTTTGCAGGTATGCTGCTATCTGAGTCGCATCAGGACAGAAATGTATTTTCGTCAAGTTCTGGGGCGGATTTTAAGAAGGCGGCAAGACAATGATAACCATGCTTGGTTATATGCGCTTGCCGAGCCGATGATAAAACGCTTTGCAAAAAGAATAGCAGACGATTTGCCAAGTGATTTGGCGGTGCTGTCCAAAGTAAAAGAAGAAAAATACAAGCCGGAAGAAAATCCAGGTCAGGCTAACCATGAAGCTTCCCATCAGCTGCGTTACAGCTCACGTTTAGAGGGGGAGAGGCATGAGAAAAATGGAGAGGCGTCCTCCAGCCCTTCAGTGGTGTGGATGGAGGTGTACTTCTCTCAGCAGTACCGGCAGCAACTGTTGGCGGTTTACTGAAAGGTGATGGTTAAAGGATTACTGTGTTGATCAATAACAAGGGATAGGCATGGAAGACATGCAATTACTGGTTAGGCCAAAGCCATTCCTTGACGAGTCATTAGAGAGTTATTTGCTGCGCTTGGCTGAAGCCAATTTCATTGAATCGTATCGATTGTTGAGTGGAGCCGTCAAGGAGTGGTTGCTAGAGCAGGACCATGAGGCAGGCGGGGCCTTTCCATTGGATTTGGCAACTGCGAATATTTGGCATGCACGTCAGAGCAGTAGCTTTCGTATTCGTGCATTTTCACTCTTAGAGAAGCTAACAGATAACGAAGACCTTCCGCTATTAGCGCTCTCTCTGAGGCATTCAGCCGCAGATTTCTGCGGAGGTTATCGTGCATTGGCACGAGGCGGCGTTCATATCCCACGCTGCTTTATACGGAAGTCGACTATTCCTGTTTGTCCTCTTTGCCTTTCCGAAAATATCTATATTCCACAGGCATGGCATTATCAAGCCTACACCGCATGTGTAAGGCATGGAGTAAAACTGATAGATAAATGCCCGAGCTGTGGCGAGTCATTGTCGTATCTTGAAAGCGAAATGATAGGGAGTTGTCGATGCGGATACGATTTGTCTCTAGCGCAAACTATTCAGGCGGATGAAAAAAACATATTGCTTGGCAAGTTAATTACCTGCGAAGAAACCGAGTTCCCTGGTCCATTAGGATACATGTCATCTATCTCTATAAGAAATGCTGCGTTGCTTTATTATTGCATCATAAGCTCAGTAAACGTGGAGGACGAGCTAGAGGTATATGAGTCGCTTCTGTTGGCCATGGATTTTTATGCAAGCTGGCCGTTTCGGTTCAAAGAAATTCTTTCTGAAAGCTTTGATAAAGCCAATGAAATACTGATAAGGCCATATAACAAAACGCCCATATCGTTTGCCATAGGATCATGCTTGCCAGCATCGACAATGATAAAAGGAATGAGGCAAGAAGAAAACTTTATTTTAAGCGAGCTGTTTGGCTGTTTAAAGAACATCGTAGAAAACAATCCCAAGTCAAGGGTAGGCAATCGTGGCGATATGCTGCTAACGATTGTAGAAGCCGCCGTGCTGTTACGGACAACCCACGAGCAAATTTACCTGCTCTTGGAAAGCGGATACCTCAAGGCTGCTGGCCGCATCAAAATACACCAAAAAGTTTCGCCACATGAGCCTACTTTTTATCTTCGCCAGGTGGTTGAACTAGCAGAATCCCGAATGCCGTCTGATTTTGGTGTCGTTGCCACCTACCTTCCTCACCGGTGAAAAAATGCATATTAATGACATCCTTAATATTCAAGACGTGAGGGAGCGCTCAGATTCGCTCAGAAAGTGCTTTTGTCCTTATAGTGAGTTAGTCGATGTAACGGGGAGCGAAGCGTCTGCTGTAATCGTTTTGATAAACTTGTCGGTGAAGAAAGGAATCGTAGAAGACCTTTCCAGCAGGAAATCAGCGCAACAGTTACTGGCTGACAAAAAGCACCTGCTGTCCTGCATTAGAGAAATAGGTTGGCAGCATAGCCACAACCTCAAGCATCCAGACGCAAGGGTTTCTGGTGGACGAATAATGGTGAATCCACCGCTTAACTATGCAGGATATATATCATCCAATGCTTTGGAAAAAGAGTTTGGATGGTCCCATGATTCCAAAACCTACAATACTGCAAAAATGTTCTGCGCAGCCTTTCTATGGAATGGGTGCGTAAATAACCTGTCAATGCTTCTTAGCGAAGGATACACGGTATGGCGAGATGCTGTACGGTCCCTTGGGTTGAAAGGAAAAAAATTTGAAGAGTTGGTAGGCGCTATTAATAAGTGCATTGCATATCCTTTACTTCCTAATGAGGTAAGCCAGTTTTCCCCTCAGGTACGCTTCTTTTATCAAGGAGATTACGTGGCGGTAACGCCAGTAGTTTCTCATGCCATGATGGTCTATATTCAACGGCTTGTAAGAAGAAAAGTATGTTCCTCTGTTGGGTTAGGCTTTCCCCGTCCTGCGTCTATTGGTGACTTGGCAGGGTCTGTGGGAGGGCACATCAATGCATTGTACTATCCCCCTCGCCTCAAAAGGCAAGCTAATGGTGGCCTATCAGAGGCAAGGGTTCATGCCATAATGCAAGGTAAGCACTTTTTCTATAAAAGTTGCCTCTCTGATGATGGTTTTCTAGCTGCATGTGAGGTTCTGGTAAATGCGAAGCGCTTTTCAACTGATCGGGTAAGGCGACAAGAGAAGAGGCATGCAGCTTCTAAGATAAAAAGCACGTTGAGAGAATGGTTGTCCCCAGCTTACGAATGGCGAGAAATTTTCAAAGGAAAAATTGAAGGTTCTTCCTTTAAGCTGTTAGATAGCCTCGAATGGCGAATCTCCTCACTAGAAGGCAATCCACCGCCGGCCCTTGTGCGAGAATTGAATATTGTCCTAAATGACCAACTGGGTAGCTATTCTAAAGCAAGGCGGTTTGCATACCATCATGAGTTGATGATGCCTTTCAAGGCAATCCTGAGGGGCAGTTTAAAGGCGAGTGGCTTTAGAGAGGAACTGGTATCCAAGTCGAACTGGGACGAAGGTGGTCGTGGCTTATATATTTATCTGAAAAACATCCAAGTTTACGATGCTTTGGCAATGGCCAACCCTTACCTCTGCGGGATCCCTTCTTTAACTGCCTTGTGGGGACTAACCAAAGAATACGAAATTAAATTAAAAGCACTGTCACATACCTCTTTGAAATTTGATGGGGTGGCATGGTTTCTGCGTGAGTATCAGGAACGGGGTGACATAAAGATTCCTGCCCCAACCAAGCTGGCAAGGGAGCCCGGCAGGCTGATGCGGTCCGGGCTGCTGCCTGCTCGGTTCTGTGACATGGTGATGGATGTAGTCATTCGAGTAAGTGATCCTGACATTGAGCTAGCGGCGATTGAGCCTCACCTGTTACAGGCAGCATGCCCGGGTCGATTTGCAGGAGGCGTGTTGCATCCCCCCGGGCTGCGAGACGAACGTCATTGGTGTCAGGTAGCGGAGGGTAATGGTTTATTTAAGCAGTTGCGGCGATTACCGCGTAGTGGGCGCTGGGTAACTCCTGGATCTATGCAGTCTGACAGCCTGTTTGAAACTTTAGAACTGTGTAATAAATTCAGTGATTTAAGGCCTGTATCGGCAGGGTATGCATTGCTAGAAGATCCCATTGGGCGGGCGGGAAGCGTGATGGAACAACATGCTTTTGCTGAGTCACTGATTAGCCTGGCACATCTGGTCTCGCCGATCGTATATCGTTGGGAAGGGTGGAAGGCGTTTACGCAGCAGGCGTTTTGGGGGATGCGTCCAGAAAACCGCGCTATGCTGATGTCAAAAGCCTAGGAGTAGACTGTGTGATCGAACTCGCTAGAAACCTTAGCTATCGCAGATCGTTGTCACCAGGAAAAGCCGTCTTTTTTTATAAAACGAAGGATAGCGAGTTTGAGCCGCTGGAGGCTGAGAGCAGCCGGTTGCGTGGTGTCAAGGCCTCGTTTTCTGAAGCCTATGACGGAGAAGGCAAAACCAAAAATGATGATGCAGTAGGAAAGCTGCCATTTGGCAATCCGATCTTCATCGAATCCTGTTTTGTGCCTCCGCTAATTGAACACATGTATTGTCGTTTTTCCCTCCGTGCTGAGTCAAATGTAATGCAGCCTCTGGTGTGCAGCGATTTAGCATTAGCAGACCACCTTAAGGCTTTGGCGATACAATATCGAGATTCGGGTGGATTCGATGAGTTGGCTAGACGTTATTCCAAAAATCTTATGCGTGGGACTTGGTTG
The DNA here is from genome assembly GCF_000378505.1 of Modicisalibacter luteus DSM 23508. GTDB lineage: Bacteria > Pseudomonadota > Gammaproteobacteria > Pseudomonadales > Halomonadaceae > Modicisalibacter > Modicisalibacter luteus. The sequence continues at coordinate 188,106 of NZ_KB899992.1, forward strand.
TGGCATAATCAACGTGCGAGAGACATAGAGATTTCAATAAGCGTGTCGGACTATGACGATGTTTTAACCGTCAGTAATCTTAAGCAGCAAGGCAATGACCCCTTGTGTTGGGATGAAAATTCTCAGGCGGTGCACAGAATCCTTTCTTCTGGGATGAGTCGTGCCTTTTATGATCCTCAAAAATATTGGTTTGCAGATATCACAGCTAAAGTTAGAGTTGAATTTTGCCAAGAAATATTTCCTAGCCAAGTTTTCGTAGATAAGGAGGGGTTAAAAGATAGCCCCACTAAGCAGTTTGCTAAAGTGGCAACTAGTGATGGGCGTGCAGCAGTATGTTTTACCTCGAAAAAAGTTGGCGCCGCCCTGCAGATGATCGATAATTGGTGGGAAGAAGGCGCTGAAAAACTGCTTAGGGTAAGCGAGTATGGTGCTGATAGAGAGTTTCTGATTGCTAGAAGAAACCCCTCCACGGGAAAAGATTTCTACTCAATTTTATATGATTCTGAAAATTTATTGAAAGATTCTGTAGAGAATGAGATCTGTCCCGATTACCATTATCTTATGGCAGTGCTTACCAAGGGTGGCATGTTTCAGAAGGGTAAATAAAGCTAAGGCGGGGGTTTATGTCGATATACTACTTTTCAGTTCACTACCTGCCTGCTAATCCAGATGTTAGGCTGTTATCAGGACGCTGTATTACAGCGCTTCACTACTACCTCTTAAATAACGAGCCTTATAATGTAGGGGTTTCATTTCCGTCATGGACAGATGAGACCATGGGTGAAGAAATAGCGTTTGTGTGCGAGGCGCGGAAGAAGCTTGAGGAATTCAGAAGGTGCAAATACTTTGCCGTAATGGAGCGGGAAAGATTGTTTGCTGTAACTGATGTCAACGTAGTTAACGAGCAGCAAGCCGCCGAGGCTAGATTTGTACGCAATCAAGAGGTCAAAAAAGCTTTTCCTGGTGAGATGCGTAGACGCCTCGTAAGGGCTAAGAAAAGAGCTGAAGAACGCGGGGAGATATTTGATCCCAGAAAGCTAGCTAAACCAAGAGAGTTTGGTTTTTTTCATTCGTCATTCTTGGGGAGTAGTAGTACAGGTCAGTCATTTTTATTGCATATTCAAAGAGAGATAGTTGTTTCTTCCCGACGAGCGGAATATGGTAGCAAGTTGTTTAACTCATATGGTCTTGCCACTACGCAAACCTATCGTGGCTCAGTGCCCGTAAGATTATACAGCTAGCGTGGAAAGTGGATGAGTGCCAGTGCCCTTTTTATTTTGATACCTATATTTCCTTAGTTTTCAATTGGTTACAGCATCGCCAAGAAAGAGAGTTAAAAGGCGAGTTGAGAGCTAAGAGATTGATAGCTATTCTTTTATTTGAGCTTAGCTCTAGTGCACTGCCGCATAGGCAGCCAAAAAGGCGTACCGATCGATCGCCATGAAACGGTTACGTGTGAACTGCCGCATAGGCAGCCAAAAATACTCACTTGATAGTCATATCTGGACTTCACGTATGAACTGCCGTAAGGCAGCTTAAACCCTCACTGCTCAGTGAGGGTTTTTTGTAAACTTACTAAAATGACTAGAGCCTACTGCTACCTAGTAGAAAATTATGCAACGTTATGCTGCATTTTTATGCAAGTTTATGTTGAAATTCCACCTATAACTTTCTGATTTTTAAAACACAGCTATGCAGCTTTATGCTGCAAACGACACGCGCCTGACCATGCCTCGACGCTGGCGAATGGTGACTTGGCCATGGTGGAGCGCCGCCGGGGCGGCTGTCGGATATGCATGGCTAGCCGGTCTCGAGCCACCAGCCATGCGCGCCATGATCATGACGCTGGTTGGGCTGTGGGTCGCCAGCGGTCGACATGCACCGGGGCCATGGCAGGGGTGGTGGCTGGCATTGGCAATCGTACTGCTGATCGATCCGCTCGCGTTGTGGCGTCCGGGATTGTGGCTCTCCTTCATCGCCGTAGGGTTGTTGATTCTGGCCTGGCAGGGGCGGCCGAGGCCGCACGGAGCGGGGGCCTGGCTGAGGGCATTGCTGCGGACTCAATGCGTGCTGGCGCCGCTGATGGCGGCTGCTGTGCTGATTGCGTTCGATCGTCTGGCGCCGGTGGCTCCGCTGGTCAATCTCGTTGCGGTGCCGTTGGTAGGCAGTGTCATGGTGCCGCTGGGCCTTACAGGCTGGTTGCTAGCCTGGTGGCCTCCCTTGGCGGAAATCTGCTGGATTCTGTTTGGTTGGCTGGCGCAAGGTGTCCATGAACTATTATCGGCTGCGGTAAACGTAGCGCCGCTATGGCAGCCGGCGCCCTGGCAAACGTTGCCGCTGGCGCTGTTGCTAGCTTTCCTGGCGTTGCTCTGGGTCTTGCCGGGGCTAAGCATGGCGCCACGTTGGGTAGGCAGTGCCATGCTAACCTTGCTCGGGATGGCTGTGGTGCCTCCAAGCCTACCTGAAGGCCGCCTGAGCGTGCGTCTATACGACGTCGGCCAAGGACAGTTGATCGAGTTGCGGACCTCCCGGCATCGCCTGCTTTATGACACCGGGCCGCGCTTCGGTTCCGGATTCATGCCGCTGTCTACCCTCTGGCCGGCTGGGCAGCACTTCGATGGTGTCATCGTAAGCCATGCTGACACGGATCATGCCGGAGGTATTGACGCCTTGCGCCACGATCACGCTGTGGCTCGCTGGTGGTCACCGGGGGTCGAATCGCTGAATGTACCTGTCACGCCGTGTCGTGCCGGGCAACGATGGCAGTGGGATGAGGTCGAGTTTCGCTTCCTCTGGCCGTTGGCTGATCCGGCGGCGTTACCGGACAATGATCGATCCTGTGTGCTGCTGGTGAGCGCCGGCGAACAGCGTCTACTCATCATGGGGGATACCGGCACCGACGTGGAAGCGGCCTTGCTCGCCCGGGTGACTGACGAAGTGGATGTGTTGGTGGCTGGGCATCACGGCAGCCGCACCAGCTCCTCGCTTGCCTGGGTGACTGCCACACGCCCATCGGCAGTGCTGTTCAGTGCTGGGCGCGGCAATCGGCACGGTCACCCTCACGCCGAGGTCGTCAGGCGCTTTCACCGGACCGGTGGCTGCCTGTGGAACACTGCCCATGACGGGGCGTTGACGTTCATGCTTGGCGGGCCACATGGCTTCCAGGTAATTCCACAACGATCGCCTCCCGGCCTGGGGGGCGGTGTCGATCCTGCCTGCCATGCGATAGAATCGCTACCTTGAAGGCCGGTCACAATGGTTGACGCTGTAGTGCAGGCTGGATCGACTGATCAGGAGACATGACGAATGGGCGTGCTCGACGCTTTAGTGGCTGGCGGGCTGTTAATGCTGCCTATCCTGGGCTGCTCGCTGGTGGCCACGGCCATTATCATCGAGCGCTTGTGGAGTCTGCGTGCATCGCGAATTGCCCCGCCGGGGTTGGGCGAGCAGGTTTGTGAGCTCATCCACAAGGGGCAGGTCAATCTCAACTGGCTGGAAAATCACTCCCCGCTGGGGTCGATTTTGTCAGCTGGGCTGCGCAATGTCCGGTTGGGGCACGAGCAGGTCCGCTCGCGTCTACAGGAAGCCGCGTCCGCGGTGATTCACGACATGGAGCGCTACCTCAGTCCACTGGGCACCATCGCGTCGATCACGCCGCTGATCGGTCTGCTGGGAACCGTCGTGGGCATGATCAAGGTCTTTACCGTGATCGTAGCTGCCAACGGCGTCGAGCGCACGGCCGATCTCGCCGGCGGGATCTCCCAGGCCCTGGTGACCACTGCCGCTGGCCTGACTGTGGCGATTCCGGCGTTGATGTTCCACCGCTACTTCCAGCGCCGAGTCGAAGAGCTGACGGTACGCATGGAGGAACAGGCGGGACAGGTGGTCGAATACCTGGCGCACCACAACGGCGAGCTGACTCTGGCCGAACGTCACGATGCTCAGGCGCGGCCCGCTTCGTGGGAGAAACGGACATGAAGTTCGTTCGGCCACGGCGTGATCAGGTAGAAGTCAATCTGACGCCGCTCATCGATGTGGTGTTTCTGCTGTTGATCTTCTTCATGGTATCGACGACCTTCGAAACGCGACAGGCGCTGGAGTTGACCTTGCCGGAGAGTCAGGCTGGAGCGCCGGTCGAGCAACAGCCGGTCTCGCTATCGGTGGATTCCTCAGGTGTCTATCGCCTGGGAGAGCAATCTTTGACATCGGTCCAGGCGCTGCATGATGCGCTGACCAGTCAGGTCGATGCAGCCCGGGAGCATGGCCTGGTAATCGAGGCCGATGCGACCACGGCTCATGCCGATGTGGTTGCCGCTCTGGATCAAGCGGCCCTGCTGGGGATCCAGCGCGTACGTATCGCCACACGGCAGGGAGTACAAATTCATGAACGAGCGGAGTCGCCGTGACCCAAGCAACCAGCTGGACTCTCTATCGTCGCCTGCTTGGCTATGTCAGACCGTATTGGAAGTGGTTTGCGGCGGCGATTCTTGGTTATGCCATCTACGCGGCTTCTAGTACAGCGTTGGCCGAGATGATGAAGCGCCTGATCGATGGCATTCAGGATCCTGGAGCGGACTTTCGTCTGTTCCTGCCGCTTTTCGTTATCGGCATGTTCGCCGCTCGGGGTGTGGGTACGTTCCTGGGCACTTACTGCATGAGTAATGTGGCGCGCAACGTGGTGCATGACCTGCGTTGCGAGGTCTTTAACCACATGTTGCATCTGTCGGGTAAATTCTTCGACTCGCACTCCAGCGGCCACCTGATTTCCCGTGTCACCTACCATGTCGAGCAGGTGACAGGCGCAGCCACCAAGTCGGTCACCATCCTGTTGCGCGAGGGGCTGTTCGTCCTCGGGCTGCTTAGTTACCTATTGTGGACCAACTGGCTGTTGACCCTGGTTTTTCTGACCGTTACACCGCTGATCGGCTGGGTAGTGAGTGTCGCCAGCAAGCGTTTTCGCAAGCTGTCACGACGCATCCAGACGTCGATGGGCGACGTAACCCACGTCGCCTCGGAAGCGCTGACGGGGTATCGCGTGGTTCGTACTCACGGCGCCGAAGAATACGAAAAGCGTCGCTTTGCCAAGGCCAGTAACTACAACCGTGAGCAGAGCATGAAAGAGGCGCTGACCAAGGCCACCAGTACGCCCATCATTCAGTTGCTCATCGCCGTGGCTCTGGCTGGTCTGGTGTGGCTGGCCATGGCCCCTGAGCTGATGGACAACATGACCGCGGGCGAATTCGTGGGCTTCATTACGGCAGCGTCCCTGATGGCCAAGCCCATCAAGCAGCTTACCGAGATCAATAGCGAGATCCAGAAGGGTCTAGCCGCCTCGCAGGAGTTGTTCGGCTTGCTTGAGGTCCCGCGCGAGAAGGACGAAGGTACACGCATGCCCGACGGCTTGAAGGGGCGGGTGGCCTTCGAGGGGGTGCGCTTCGCCTATGATGAGGATCAGCCCGAAGTGCTCAAGGGAATCGATCTCAGGGTCGAGCCGGGCGAAATGGTCGCCATTGTAGGACGCTCCGGAAGTGGCAAGTCGACTCTGGTGGGTCTGTTACCACGCTTCTACCATCCGACGGCGGGCCGCATCGTCATCGATGATATCGACATCGAAGAGTATCGATTGTCTCCGTTGCGCCAGCAGATTGCCCTGGTTTCTCAGCAGGTAACATTATTCAATGCCACAATCGCCGAAAATATTGCCTATGGTGTGCCCCAAGCCAGTCATGAGCGAATCGAGGCGGCTGCACGGTCAGCCTATGCCAGCGAATTTATCGAGCGTATGCCAAATGGCTACAACACTGTGATTGGGGATAACGGCGTGATGCTCTCCGGCGGCCAGCGTCAGCGTCTGGCGATTGCCAGGGCTATCTTCAAGAACGCGCCGATTCTGGTGCTTGACGAAGCCACCTCGGCTCTGGACACCGAATCCGAACGCTATATCCAGAAGGCGCTCGAAGAAGTCTGTCGTGGTCGGACCACCTTCGTGATCGCGCATCGGCTTTCGACCATTGAGCGTGCCGACAAGATTGTTGTGATGGAGCAGGGACAGGTCGTGGAAAGTGGTACCCATGCTACGCTACTTGAGCGTGAGGGCGCCTACGCCGCGCTCTACCGTCTCCAATTCCAGGAGGACACCGCGTGAGCCGTTGGGTAGATGCCTGGTATCGCGATGCCGCTTGGCTTCATGCGCTACGTCCTCTCGAGCATATTTATCGTGGCGCAGTCGCGCGTCGCGATGCGGCCTACCGAGGTGGGCGCAAGGCAGTCTGGCAGGCGCCCGTTCCGGTCATCGTGGTTGGCAACATAACCCTTGGCGGGACCGGCAAGTCGCCCTTGGTCGCTTGGCTAGGACGCTGGCTGAGTGAGCGCGGCTGGCGGCCGGGCATCATCTCGCGCGGTTATGGTGGGCAGGCGCCGGGCTATCCTTTTTATGTCAAAGACGATGCCGAGGTGGCGCATGCCGGCGACGAGCCGCTCATGCTGGCCCAGCAGACAGGGCTGCCCGTAGTGGTCGATCCTGACCGGCCGCGCGGGGCGCGACGACTGATCGATGCCGGCTGCGATATCCTGCTTTCAGATGATGGCTTACAGCATTTGGCGCTCGGTCGGGATATCGAGATGGTGGTGGTCGATGGCCAGCGTGGCTTTGGCAATGGGCGCTGCCTCCCAGCCGGGCCGCTGCGCGAGCCGACCACGAGGCTTTCGAGCGTCGATGCCGTAATCGTGAATGGGGAGGCCTCCGGCGCGTTGCCTGTCGATGGTTATCATATGCGTCTGCAGCCGTCGCATTGGCGTCATCTTACCGACGGGGTCTGCTACCCGGCGGAAAGGCTGCCTTTTTCCGGCCGTGTACATGCGCTGGCAGGGATCGGCCATCCGTCACGCTTTTTCGGCACGCTTTCGGCGCTGAACGTGGAATTCGATGCTCATCCGCTACCGGATCATCATCGCTTTTCTGCCAACGATTTACGCTTTACCGATAACCGTCCTGTCGTCATGACGGCCAAGGACGCCGTGAAATGTCGCCCCTTCGCCAATGAGCGATGCTGGGCGCTGGATGTCGAAGCCCGTCCCGAGCCGGCCTTCGTCGACTGGCTTTGTCAGCGGCTCGAGGCGCTTAGACCCGTGCAACGTGAGGTACAAGATGGATAAGGAATTGCTGGCCATGTTGGTTTGTCCGCTGTGTCAGGGCAAACTCAAGTACGACCGTGAACACGGTGAACTCAAGTGCCACTTCGATGGACTGGCCTATCCCATTCGCGACGACATCCCCGTAATGCTTGAGGAAGAGGCTCGGGTCATGGATGTCGACGAGAAACTGAAGAGCTCACCAGGCCGGATGCCGAACCAGCCGGGAGCCGGGAATTCCTTGTCATGACCGGGTTCGTGGTCGTCATTCCTGCGCGATACGGCTCCAGCCGGTTGCCCGGCAAGCCGTTGATGGAGATTGCCGGCCAGCCGATGGTGGCGCACGTCTGGCAACGGGCTTCGGAGAGTGCCGCATCACGTATCGTCGTGGCAACCGATGACGTGCGTATCCTCGAGGCAGTCGAGGCATTCGGCGGCGAAGCCATCCTGACCCGAGCGGACCATCCTTCCGGTACCGATCGTTTGGCCGAGGTGGCACGCCACTTGAACCTGGATGGCGACACTGTCGTCGTCAATGTTCAAGGTGACGAGCCGTTGTTGCCGGCTACCTTGATCGATCAGGTAGCCATGCGTCTGGAGGAGGATCCGGACGCCTCGATTGCGACACTGGCTGAGCCGATCGGCGATGTCGATACCCTGTTCAATCCCAATGTAGTCAAGGTCGTGCGCGATGTTCGTGGCCGTGCGCTGTACTTTTCACGTGCCCCTATACCCTGGGATCGCGACGCCTTCAGAGCGCGACCGGAACTGCTCGATACCGATGCCTGGCTGCGTCATGTCGGGCTCTACGCCTACCGTGCCAGTTTCCTGGCCGACTATATCGACTGGCCACCCAGCCCACTGGAGCAGCTCGAACAACTCGAGCAGTTACGTGCCTTGCACCATGGTCACCGCATCCAGGTCGCCTTGAGCGCCGAACCGCATCCGGCAGGCGTAGACACGGAGGAGGATCTAGTCAGGGTGCGTCAGATTATCGATAGCTATGCGACGGGAGAGAAAAGGTGATGCGGGTTCTGTTCGTCTGCCTTGGCAATATTTGCCGCTCACCCTCCGCCGAGGGAGTATTTCGGGCGCATCTGGCCAGGTCCGGGCTGGCTGATCGCGTCGAGATCGATTCCTGTGGCGTCGGTGACTGGCATGTCGGCAAGGGGCCTGATCCGCGGGCGCTAGAAGCGGCTCGCCGACGCGGTATCGATATCTCATCACTACGTGCCCGTCAGCTTGCGCCCAGCGATTATCAGGCCTTCGATTACATCCTGGCCATGGATCATGACAACCTGGCTGCGATTCAGCAGGGACGGCCGACGGATTGTCGGGCCCACATCGGCCTGTTTCTGGAGTTTGCCGGTGAGCATGACCGCGCCGTGCCTGATCCCTATTACGGGGGAGAGCAGGGTTTCGAGGAGGTATTGGACCTGATCGAAGCAGCCAGTGAAGGCTTGATCGAGGAACTTCGTCAGCGGCTGTCCCATCTATGATCCGTCGTGATGTTGATCTGCAACAGGCCAATACGTTGGGCCTGCCTTGCCGTGCCGAGTGCTTCCTGGCGAGCGATAGCCTCACGGAAATTCGTGACGCCTTGCGCCAGGCCGCCGAGCGCGACTGGTCGCTGACGGTTCTGGGAGGGGGCAGTAACTTAGTGCTACACCCCATATTGCCGGGTTTGGTATTGCAGCCGACATTCTCCGACTTTCGCTTGGAGGATATTGGCCGTGACGAAGTCCGTGTGCATGTCGGGGCGGGGGTGGATTGGCCACGTCTAGTCGTTGCTCTGGCCGAAAACGGACTCTGGGGCACAGAGAATCTAGCCCTCATTCCCGGTCACGCCGGGGCCGCTCCCATCCAGAATATTGGCGCCTATGGAGTGGAACTCGCCGATGTTCTCGAGGAAGTGCATCTTCTGGACAGAGAAGGGGAAGCGTATCGGCTACGCCGGGACGAATGTGCCTTCGGCTATCGTGACAGCATCTTCAAGCATGAATTGGAAAATCGTGTCGTCATCACTCGGCTAGTGCTACGCCTCAGCCGCCAGCCGAAGCCAAAACTCGATTATGGCGACCTGTCGTCGCGTATTTCGTCGGCCTCTCCTGACGCACTGGCGGTGGTCGACGCGGTAAGTGCCATGCGTCGCGAAAAACTTCCGGACCCCCGCCAAGTAGGCAACGCCGGTAGCTTCTTCAAGAACCCTGCTGTGGATTCCTGCGACGCTCAACGGCTTCTAGCGCTTTATCCGCAGATGCCACATTTCCCGCTACTCGATGGTCGAGTCAAGCTGGCTGCGGGATGGCTGATTGATCAGTGCGGTCTGAAAGGGCTGCGCGATGGCCATGTGGGGGTGCATGATCGGCAGGCGCTGGTTCTGGTGCATCATGGGGGTGGCAATGCCGCAGAGCTCTTGGCCCTGGCCGAGAGAGTGGCGAACTCTGTGCAAGAGCGCTTCGGTGTGACGCTGGAACGTGAACCTCGGCTTATGGGAAGACAGGCCCCATCGTAGACAAGAACCCCATATCACCAGGCGCAAACAAAAAGCCCGTCAGGCATGCCTGGCGGGCTTTTTTGGATTCGCTGTGGTGGCTACGCCCTGATTCGAACAGGGGACCCCATCATTATGAGTGATGTGCTCTAACCAGCTGAGCTACGTAGCCGTCCAACGGGGGCGAATGTTACGCGTAACCGGCTGAAACGTCAACCTTTACGTTATCTTGCATCGCCTCAGACATTGAAGCGGAAGTGAATCACGTCGCCATCCTTTACAACATAGTCTTTGCCTTCCAGGCGCCACTTGCCGGCATCCTTGGCAGCTTGCTCTCCCCCCAGGGAGACGAAATCGTCATAGCTGACCACTTCGGCGCGAATGAAGCCCTTCTGAAAGTCGGTGTGAATCACACCGGCAGCTTCCGGTGCGGTGGCGCCGACCTTGACCGTCCAGGCGCGGACTTCCTTGACCCCGGCGGTGAAGTAAGTCTGCAGACCGAGAAGGGCATAGCCTGCACGAATCACGCGGTCGAGGCCGGGTTCTTCCATGCCCATTTCATCAAGGAACATGCTGCGCTCCTCGTCCTCGAGTTCAGCGATCTCGGCCTCCAGCTGGTTGCATACCGGCACCACGACCGCGTTCTCCTCGGCGGCTATCTCACGCACGGTTTCCAGGTAAGGGTTGTCCTCGAAGCCGTCCTCGTTGACATTGGCGATGTACATGGTCGGCTTCAATGTCAGAAAACCATAACTCTTGACCTGGCGCTTCTCTTCCTCGCTGAGCCCGAAGCTGCGCAGCGGCAAGCCTTCAGCCAGGTGCGGCTGGATGCGGTCCAGAATCGCCTTGGTGGTAATGGCATCCTTGTCGCCTCCCTTGACCACGCGGGCAAGACGCTGGGCGGCGCGCTCAACCGTGTCCAGGTCGGCAAGCGCCAGTTCCATGTTGATAATCTCGATATCGGCGCGGGGGTCGACCTGATTGGCAACATGGATGACGTTGTCATTGTCGAAGCAGCGCACGACATGGGCAATGGCATCGGTCTCGCGGATATTGGCGAGAAACTGGTTGCCCAGCCCTTCGCCTTTGGAAGCGCCTTCCACCAGGCCAGCGATGTCCACGAACTCCATTGTCGTAGGCACGACTTTCTCAGGCTTGACGAGTTCGGTCAGCTTTTCGAGGCGCGGGTCAGGCATCGGTACAATGCCGGTATTGGGCTCGATGGTGCAAAACGGGAAATTCTCCGCGTCGATACCGGACTTAGTCAGTGCATTGAAGAGCGTGGACTTGCCGACGTTAGGGAGGCCGACGATGCCGCAATTGAAACCCATGATATGTTCCCGAAATTAGAAGCCTTAAAGAGAATGGCGGCATTTTACGCCATGAGTATAACCTTCACTAGCCAATGGCTAGGTGAGCAGGGGGATTAGGCGAGTTATGACCAAGTCGGGGCGGAGCCGAGGAGAATGGTTGAAGCAAAGAGATTAACCGAGGCGAGACAGGTGTATCGCCGTGATTTGGCTGTATGGCCTTGCGAAGCCATTCTTCAGCTTTTGAAGCTGTGCAGGCGATTCATCGCTTTCGCCCAGTCCCCATTGAGAGCATCGGGGAGGGTGGTCAGGCATTCGTCGATGCCGGCATCGATAGCTTGACGTTCCATCTTGCCAGGACGTCCGAGCACATAATTGGTCACCAACTTGGCATCGCCAGGGTGGCCGATACCGATGCGCAGACGATGGAAAGCGTTGTTGTTGCCCAAGGCGCGTATGGTGTCGCGTAGGCCGTTGTGGCCGCCGTGGCCGCCGCCTTGCTTGAAGCGAGCCGTGCCCGGCGCGATGTCCAGCTCGTCATGGGCGACAAGCAGCTCCTCCGGTAACAGCTTGAAGAACTGGCAGAGGGCGGCGACAGCCCCGCCGCTGCGATTCATGAAGGTGGTCGGGTTGAGCAAGTGCAGCTCATGACCGGCGAAATTGACCTTGGCATAAAGCCCCAGGAATTTCTTCTCCACCCGCAGGGGGGCGAGGGTGTCGCGCACAATGGCTTCCACTAGCCAGGCGCCCGCGTTATGCCGGGTGTCTTCGTACTCGGCCCCAGGGTTGCCCAGGCCGATGATCGCTTTCACTTGGCTCATGCGAACGCCTTGCTGTGGTTGGCCTCGAAGGTAGCCGATTACTCGGCGTTGCCTTCCCCTTCCTCACCGCTTGCAGCACTCTCGTCGTCACCAGTAGCGACGGTCGGACGTGTCAGGCTGACGACACCGGTATCGTGGCCTTCGCCATGAGTCAGTTCGACCAGGGCAACGCCTGTCGGTAGCTTGAGGTCCGTCAGGTGCAGAGTGTCACCCACTTCGAGACCGCTGACGTCGACTTCCAGATATTCAGGAAGGTTTTTCGGCAGGCAGCTGATCTGAACTTCGTTAACGAGTACGTGCAGAACGCCGGACTTGTCCTTGACGCTCTGGTTGTTTTCCTCGCCAGTGACGTGAAGCGGTACGTTCAGTGTCATCTCGTGGGTAGCATCGACACGCATGAAGTCAGCGTGTGTGACCAGTGCCTTATAGGGATGGCGCTGCAGATCACGGATGATGACCTGTTCGGTATTGCCTTCGACATCGATGTTGATCAGCGAGGAAAAGAACGCTTCGTCTTCGATGGCTTTGTAGAACGCAGCCTTGTCGATAGTGATCGGCTGTGGGGCCTTCTCGCCACCGTAGATGATAGCAGCGACTTGCTCGTTCGCACGACGCAGGCGGCGGCTCGCACCTTTCCCCAGGTCGTGGCGAACATTGGCTGTAAGTTTATAATCGGACATGGTGTAACCTCTCAGGGTTGAAATAAGGAATCGGCACCGCCCGCGACCAAGCGATGCCGACTCCGGAAGCGCCTCACGGCGCACTTATCCGGCGATGTTAATGGAACATCGCGCTAACGGATTCTTCGTTGCTGACGCGACGGATCGCCTCGGCGATGAGTCCCGCCACGCTGAGCTGACGGATCTTGCCGCTACGGCGAGCCAGTTCGGACAGCGGAATGGTATCGGCCACGACGAGTTCGTCAAGCACCGAACCGGAAATATTGTCTACTGCAGGGCCGGAAAGGATCGCGTGCGTAGCGTAGGCGACGACGCGATTGGCACCGTGGTCCTTGAGCGCTTCGGCGGCCTTGCATAACGTGCCCGCCGTATCAACCATATCGTCGACGACTACACAGGTACGGCCTTCGATTTCGCCAATAATGTGCATGACCTGGGCCTGATTGGCCTGCGGGCGGCGCTTGTCGATAATCGCTAGATCGACGTTGAGCTGCTTGGCGATAGCGCGTGCACGAACCACGCCACCAACGTCAGGGGACACGACGACAAGGTTTTCATAGTTCTGACGCTCGATGTCGTCGAGCAGAATCGGTGAGCCATAGACGTTATCCACCGGCACATCGAAGAACCCTTGAATCTGGTCAGCGTGCAGGTCCATGGTCATTACGCGGTCGACCCCGGCTTTGACCATCATGTCGGCCACGACCTTGGCCGAAATCGGTACGCGGGCCGAGCGAACCCGACGATCCTGACGTGCATAACCGAAGTAGGGCACTACGGCAGTGATTCGTGCAGCGGAGGCACGGCGCAGTGCATCCACCATCAGAATCAGTTCCATCAGGTTATCGTTGGTCGGGGCGCAGGTGGACTGCAGAATGAAAACGTCCTTGCCGCGAACGTTCTCGTTGATTTCGACCGCGATTTCGCCATCGCTGAACTGGCCGACCGTAGCATGGCCCAGCCGGTTGTCGAGGCACTCGGCTACCTTGCGGGCAAGTTCGGGATTGGCGTTCCCGGCGAAAACCATCAATTTAGACACGCGCAGCCACCTTTGGAGTCTGGGAGCCCATTTGACGCCACTCTGATCGCTTGCGAAAAAAAACCATCCATTATCTCTGGCCCGGTGATCGCTAGCGTCACGCCGGTAGCAGAGTATGCCGGATGCCTCTTCCCTCGCTACGACCGGTCACGCCCAACAGACGCCTGGGGGATCTCGAGAGGGAATTTTCTAGTATGCAGCCGTGCAGGGAAATGGCTGGGGTACCAGGATTCGAACCTGGGAATGGCGGTACCAGAAACCGCTGCCTTACCACTTGGCTATACCCCAGCAACCGTTGCCCTTCACTGTCGCCCGGTGCCGATCTGGCATCACGTCGCGATTGCCTGGGTCGCTGTTAATCGCTCAAAACAGCCCCAGTGCCTGATGGAGGGGAGACGTATTGCAGCCGTGTGCCATAAAGGCGGTCCACCCGCTGCGAACGCGGCCCAATATACTAGAAGCCTCGTCTTCGCTCGTCAAACGGCAGAATACGCAAGCGCCTGTTCCGGTCAGTAAGGTCGGTGCCAACCCGCTCAGCCAGCCCAGGGCATCGTTGACCTCTGGGTATAGTTGACGGACTACCGGCTCACAGTCGTTGCGCCAGGCTTCCGGCCCCTCCTGCAGTGCGCGCGCCATACTAATTGGGGGGGTGTTCCGTGTCAATTGCGGCGCACCGAATACACGCGGAGTCGACACCTCGATGCCGGGATGGATAACCACGAACCAGGGCGTGTCGAGGGACACCGGTGTGAGGCGTTCGCCGATGCCTTCGGCCCAGGCGGCGCGCCCTCTGACGAAGACCGGGACATCGGCCCCTAATTGCAGACCCAGCTCGGCGAGGCGTTCCAGGCCCAGCTCGAGTCCCCATAGTCGGTCGAGGGCCAGCAGGGTGGTGGCTGCATCGGAGCTACCACCACCCAGGCCGCCGCCCATCGGTAAACGTTTCTGTAATTGGATGTCGGCACCGAGTGGGCGTTGGCTGTAGGGTTGCAGCAGACGCGCCGCGCGTACGATCAGGTTGTCTTCATCGACGACACCGGAAAGGCTCGGTGACAGTGTTACCTGGTTGTCCTCACGTACCTGAAACGTCAGGGTGTCACCATGGTCGAGGAACTGAAACAGGGTTTGCAGCTCATGGTAGCCGTCGTCACGGCGCCCGGTGATATGCAGCATCCGGTTGAGCTTGGCCGGGGCTGGCAGGGTGAGTGCCGTCACGCGTCCGTGCCTGTGTCGATGGGGTGCCATTCGTTGACAACCAGGGTGGCGCGGAAGTCGTCTATGGTCATTACTAGGCGCCGGGGTAGCCAGAGCCCACCGCTGAGCTCGGGTTCCCAGGTCCAGTCGCGATAGTTGATGGTCCAGCCTGCCTGGCGTAGCTGGGTGGGAAAACCTTGATCATCGGTTGTTGTCTGGTGCGGCAGGATGTAAGCCGGCAGACCGCGTACCCAGCGGTCGAGAGCGGAGACCGGTAAGGCCCAGCCAAGCTGGTCCTCCATGAGTTGCTCTGCCGTCTCGGCTTCGAAACGCCCGTCGCTGGTGGTCAGGGTCACGCCCTGAGCGCTGCTTTCCAGTACGCTGCGGCCGGCACCGAAGGGGCCGCTAATCAATATTCGGTAATCGAACCCGGTCTGCATCCAGTCCAGATTGGCGCTTACGGCATCCTGAGGGGTGCGCAGGCCTACCTTGCCGGCCAGCCGCCACGCATCGAGGGCCTCCACGCGGTCGCGCTGCTCACTCCAGGCAACCTGATTGCGGGGAACGTCGGGGGTTGGTGTCTGACTGGCGCAGCCGCTCAGAAGGGCCAGGCAGAACAGTAGTGCCGTGAATCTCTTCATGTATCTCGTCTCTCGTCTCTCGTCTCGGTGAGCGGGATAGTCTCACTGCTCAGGGGCGAGCTCGGGAATCCGCTTCAGCAATTCGTTGATGCGGGGGCGATCGGTCTCGCGCTGCATGGCCTCGGCAATCACGTTACGGGCCGCTTGCTGTTGCCCTAGCCGCCAGAGTACTTCGGCAAGGTGGGCGGCGACTTCCTGATCCGGCTGACCCTGGTAGGCCTGGCGCAGCAGGGGCAGGGCGCGCTGGTCGTCGCCGAGCTTATGATAGGCCCAGCCCAGGCTGTCGAGGATCGCCGGGCTGTCCGGCTCGATGTCATGGGCGCGCTGGATGAGTTCCATGCCTTCTTCGTGGCGCTCGGTCACATCGACCAGGGTATAGCCCAGCGCATTGAGTGCCATGGCATTGTCGGGTTCGAGTTCGATGACGTGACGCAGATCCTGCTCCATCGCAGCGATATCGCCCAGGTCGTAGTGACGCATGGCGCGAATGAGGCGTAGCTGAGTGTCATCGGGATGCTCACGCAATTGCTTGTCCAGTAGTTGCAGGGCGGCATCCTCGAGCCCCAACTCATCGAGCAGGTCGGTTTCCAGCGCTGCCAGTTGTGTACGCATGTCGGGATGGCGCAGACGCTCTATACGCAGAAAATCGCGGGCATCGAGTAGCCGGTCAGCCTCGATTAGTGCTCGTGCGGCATGCAGGCGCGCCTGGAGGAAGCCATCACCAGGGGGGACCTGACGGTAATAAAGTAGCGCATTGTCGACTTCACCTTCGCGTTCGGCGGCATTGCCAAGCAGGATATAGGCCAGCGCGGGTGGAGCATCATCCTCAATCAGCGGAAGGACGAGGCGGCGTGCCGGTGCGGGGTGGCCCTCGTCCAGATAGAGTTGTGCCAAGGCAAGGCGCAGGTCGGTGGCATCGGGGTGACGCGCCACGAGAGCGTCGATGCGGGCTTCTGCGGCATCGACATCGCCAAGCCGGAGCTGGGACTGTGCCAGCAGCAACACGAAGCGGCTGTCCTCGGGAGAGATTTCCAGTCCGCGGCGAGCTGCTTCGCGGGCCTCGCTCAAACGGCCCGTTTCCAGGGCCAGGCGAGCCCGGGTCAGCCACAGGGCGGGCAGGTCGGGGTTAACGGCTTCCAGCGTATCCAGACGACTGCCCGCCAGGCGAGTTTCGCCAGCGGCGGCTTCCAGGATCGCCGTGGCGAGCAAGGCGTCATCCTGACGGGGATGCTCGTTAAGAAAGCGGCGCAAGGGTGCTAATAATGGGTCGATGGCAACGCCGGCCTCGATAGCCGCTTCGGCAAAGGCAGCCAGCTCGCCTTGGCCGCCTTGCTCTGCCAGGGCCAGGCGTTGTTCAAGGCTGGCCTGCCAGTCTCCACGTTCCATGGCGATAGCTGCCATCAGGCGCGCCGGAGCCTCGGCGCTGGGAGCCAGCTCACGCCAGCGCTGTGCTGCATCGGCTAGAAGCTGAGGGTCGTTGCTGTAGCGGGCAGCGAGCACGGCACGCTCGGCCAGGACAGGAGAGTCGTAACGCTCGGCGCTGTCCAGGTAGCCTTGGGTGGCACGAGTAAAGTCGCCGCGCTGGCCGGCAAGCTCGGCTGTCAGAAGGGTCGCCAGGCCCTGGGCGTCGAGTCCGCGCCCCACGGGCGGGGCCGATGCCATGGGGTCGTTGATGAGGGTTCGTGAAGAACCGGTGGCGGGACCCTGGCAACCGGTAAGCAGGGCAACGGCCAGGGCCGTCATAACCAAGCGTGCGCGCATGCCATCCTCGTTCGAGCTGAGAGCACTTGCCGGTCATCCCTGCCGGCATGTTTGCTGTTCAGCATACCGGCTTGCTTCCTCGCGGCAAAGCGGCGAGCGGTGCATCCCCACGTTGCGGGCTGGTGTGGTAAACTGTGCCGCCCGAATCCCTCATGGCGTGTTGCGCATGCGTGCGCTACTCGCTACCCGGGTTATCTTACGCCGCACGGACTCCATGGCCCGATGTTGAAGATGCTCCAATGACGCTTCTCGCCCTGGGAATCAATCATAAGACTGCTGCTGTCGAGGTGCGCGAGCAGGTCGCGTTCACTCCTGGTCAGCTGGAGTCGGCTCTCACGGAACTCAAGCACCTGCCCAGCGTGCGTGAGGCAGCCGTGCTGTCGACCTGTAACCGCACTGAGCTGTACTGTGTGACCGAACCGGACGGCGAGAAAACGATTCTCGACTGGCTGGGGCGGTTTCATGGTCTGGCCGTCGAACAGCTCACTCAATGTGCCTACCACTATATGGACGAGGCGGCCGCCAAACACCTCATGCGGGTGGCGTCGGGGCTGGATTCCATGGTCCTCGGCGAACCGCAAATTCTTGGCCAGATCAAGGATGCGTACCAGCAGGCCCGTAGTCTCAAGGGGCTGGGTGGGGAGCTGGAGCGCTTGTTCCAGCATACGTTTGCCGTCGCCAAGCAGGTGCGCACCGAAACCGGCATTGGCGAGAATCCGGTATCCGTGGCCTATGCCGCGGTCAGCCTGGCAAGTCGCATCTTCGCCGACTTCTCGCGCTCTCGGGCATTGCTTATCGGCGCGGGGGAGACCATCGAGCTGGTGGCTCGCCACCTTCGCGAAGCGGGTATCCAGGAATTGATCGTTGCCAACCGCACCATGGAGCGCGCCGAGCGGCTGGCTGGCGAGTTCGGGGGCAAGGCCATCACCCTTGGTGACATTCCTCAGGCCCTGGAACGTGCCGACATCGTTATCGCCTCGACCGCATCACCGCTTCCGATGCTGGGTAAGGGAATGGTCGAGCGCGCGCTCAAGGTGCGTCGTCGTCGGCCCATCTTCATGGTAGACATTGCGGTGCCTCGGGATATCGAACCGCAGGTTGGCGAGCTCGATGATGTCTTCCTCTATACCGTCGACGATCTGCAGGAAGTGATCGAGGAGAATCGGCGGCATCGTCAGGTAGCGGCGAACCAGGCCGAGGAACTGATCGCCCTGGGGGTGGAGCACTGGCTTCATGAACGTCGGGTTCGCGGAGCCGGTGATCTCATTCGTCGCTATCGCGAACAGGGCGAGGCGCTGCGCAAGGCGTCCGAGGAACAAGCCATTGCCCAACTGGCACGTGGCGAAGACCCCGAGAAAGTCATCCGCCGGTTGACCCAGCAGCTCACCAACAAGTTGCTGCATGGCCCGACCCTGCGCCTGCGCGAAGCGTCGGGCGCCGAGCGTCACGACATTATCGAGGCGGCCGAGACCCTGTTGCTCGATCCGGCTGCGCCGTCCCAGGACTCCCAATAGGACTCTGAATGAAAGCGTCATTGCGTCAACGTCTGGAAAGCCTGCAGGAGCGCTTCGAGGAGCTCGCCGCTCTGCTGGCCGAGCCTGAGGTCATCTCCGATCAGGCACGCTTTCGCGATTATTCGCGGGAATACGCCGAACTCGACGAACTCGTCGAGGCTTGGCGCGCCTATTGCGCCACCGAAGGCGACATCGAGGCGGCCGAGCAGATGTGCGACGATAGCGATGCCGACATGCGCGAAATGGCCGAGACGGAGCTCTACGAGGGGCGTGAGCGTCTCGAGGTGCTGGAGGAGCGACTCAAGAAGTTATTGGTCCCCAAGGATCCGGACGATCACCGTAACGTGTTCCTCGAGATACGTGCCGGAACCGGTGGTGATGAGGCGTCGCTGTTTGCTGGCGACTTGTTTCGCATGTACTCGCGCTATGCCGAAAAGCTGGGCTGGAAGATCGAGGTGGTTAGCGCCAGCCATGGTGAGCAGGGAGGCTACAAGGAAATCATCGCTCGCATACGTGGGGAAGGCGTCTACGCCCGGCTCAAGTTCGAATCCGGCGCCCACCGCGTGCAGCGTGTACCGGCTACCGAATCGCAGGGGCGCATTCACACCTCGGCCTGCACCGTGGCAGTGATGCCCGAAGTTGATGAGGTCGGCGATGTGGATATCAATCCTAACGACCTGCGTGTCGATACCTTCCGCTCCAGCGGGGCGGGCGGACAGCACGTCAATACCACCGATTCTGCGATTCGCATCACGCATTTGCCGACAGGGGTAGTCGTCGAATGTCAGGAAGAGCGCAGTCAGCACAAGAACCGTGCCAAGGCGATGTCGCTGCTGGCGTCGCGGCTGAAGCAATCGGCCATCGATAGCCAGCGCCAGCAGCAGGCCGATACGCGCCGCTCGCTGGTTGGCTCGGGAGATCGCAGTGAGCGCATCCGTACCTACAATTTCCCCCAGGGGCGGCTCACCGACCACAGGATCAATCTGACGCTCTACAAGCTCGGCGAGGTGATGGGAGGCGAACTGGACGAAGTGGTAGAGCCGTTGATCAACGAATACCAGGCCGAGCGGCTCGCGGCACTTCAGGAAGGCTGATGCGAATCGACTTGCTGCTGGCCGATGCGACGCAGCGCTTGACACTGGCGGGGTCTGCATCACCCCGTCTGGATGCCGAGATCTTGCTTGGTCATGCGCTGGAGCGGAACCGGACTTGGCTCTACACCTGGAGTGACCGCGTTGTCACGGCGGCTGAGCAGGCACGTTTCGAAACGCTGCTGGCAGCGCGAGAAGCCGGGCAGCCGGTAGCCTACTTGACCGGCGAGCGTGAATTCTGGGGTCTCTCCTTATACGTTGGCAGGTCGACCCTGATACCTCGTCCCGATACGGAGAGCCTCGTCGAGGCGGCGCTGGACAAGGCGGCATCCGGACATGGTCGCGCACTCGATCTGGGCACGGGTACTGGGGCAGTTGCCCTGGCATTCGCCAGTGAGCGCCCTGGATGGCATGTGGTAGGGGTCGATCGAGTCCCCGATGCCGTGGCGTTGGCGCGCCGCAATGCGAAGCGGCTGGGACTCACCAATGCCGTCTTCCTGGAGAGCGACTGGTTTGCCGCACTCTCGGGGGAACGATTCGACCTGATTCTCTCCAATCCGCCTTATCTGGCGGCTGACGACCCGCATCTCGACCAGGGAGATGTCCGTTTCGAGCCTCACTCGGCACTGGTGGCCGACGATCAAGGCTTGGCCGATCTCCATCACTTATGTTTGACCGCCAAGGCGCATCTCGCTTCTGGGGGCTGGCTACTTTTCGAGCACGGTATGGCCCAGGACAGCGCGGTTCGTGAGGCGTTGCGCCAGGCTGGGTATGATGAGGTACAAACGTGCAACGACCTGGGGGGGCGCCCCCGGGTTACGCTTGCCAGATTGACGCTATGAATGCTGCATGGAAAGGCGTAGCTGGAGTCCTGTAGAGCGAGTGTGGTAATACTAAAGCCACAAACGACAAATCTGCTGTCTACTTGTGGTGAACCGTCCCTATAGGCCATCTTGCCGCTGGATTCGGCCTGATTTGCAGAGGATTATGCTGTCACCGCTCGTTCGGGAATATTACTATAATGAAAGCCAAGACTCGCTCGCTGGACCGTATTGATCTAAAGATCCTGCGCTGCCTGCAGGAAAACGCTCGTATTTCCTACGTTGACCTGGCATCGCAGGTCGGCCTGTCCACTACGCCTTGCCTGGAACGTGTCAAGCGTTTGGAGCGGGCTGGCATCATCCGCGGCTACAAGGCCGTTCTCGATCCTACCGCCCTCAAGGCTAATCTGCTGGTATTCGTCGAAATCAGTCTTGAGACCCAGTCTCCGGCCGTGTTCGATGAGTTCCGCCGTGCCGTGGCCAAGCTGCCACAGATTCAGGAATGCCACTTGGTCTCTGGGCAGTTCGATTACATCCTCAAATGCCGCATTCCTGAAATGTCCGCCTACCGCCAGCTGTTGGGGGACGTCGTACTGACCCTGCCCGGTGTTAAGGAATCGAAGAGCTACGTGGTGATGGAAGAGGTTAAGGAAGAGTTTTCATTGCATGTCCCGGATATCGATGAGTTCGACGGCAAGTGACACCTTGCCTGCAGTAAGTAACTGGGCATGCTCGGGTAATAAAGGATGGTTATGAACGACGATGCCCTGTTGCGCTACAGCCGGCAGATCATGCTCGATCAGATCGATATCGACGGGCAGGAACGTTTGCTGGCCAGTCATGCCCTGATCATCGGTGCTGGAGGCCTGGGCTCGCCGGTAGCACTGTATCTCGCTGCCGCTGGGGTGGGGCGGATGACATTGGTGGACGACGATATCGTCGAACTTTCCAACCTGCAGCGCCAGATCGCCCATGGCCAGGCTGATCTGGGACGACACAAGGCCACCTCCGCGGCCGAATCGGCACAGGCGCTCAATCCGTACTGCCATGTGACGGCAAGAACCGAGCGGATGGGCATCGAGGCGCTGATGCTTGCTATGCGCGACGCCGACGTGGTGATTGACTGTACCGATCGCTTTTCGAGTCGCTACGCGATCAATCGCGCCAGCCTGCAGACGGGGACGCCGTTGGTGTCGGGAGCGGCGATACGCTTTTCAGGGCAATTGGCCATTTTCGATCCGCGTGACGCTTCCAGCCCATGCTATGCCTGCCTCTATCCTCCTGACGAGCGAGGAGAGCAGGCCGACGAAGAACTGCGCTGTGCCGAGAATGGGGTTGTGGCCCCCTTGGTGGGAGTAATCGGCACCTTCCAGGCGTTGGAAGCGCTCAAGTTATTGTCCGGAGCCGGTCACCCTCACCGGGGGCTCTCGACATTCGATGGGCTGAGCGGTGAGTGGCGTCGTTTCAATGTGCCACGCGATCCGGCCTGCCCTGTGTGTGCGAGTGCTCGCCCTGCGGCATGACCACGCCGGTTCATGCGCCGATATCAGATCGGCGCAGTGACGTTGCTTTGTGCTCCCCCAGGTTTCCTTTTTTGTTGTTATTGAATACTTGACAAGTTGTGTCGATATGGTGTCAGACTAATGGCATAAGCCGTGGATTTCCTCGTTTCCATGGTGAAATAATTCAACAACTATGTTGGCTGTAAACGGCTTTCAACAAGGAAACCCGCATGACTGTCGCTGCCCAACTGCGCCGTCCCTCCTCGTACTACAATGCCAGTGTAGCGGTCCGCCTCGCGCCGACGACGCCATTGGCCGGCGAGGTTCAGACCGATATCTGCGTAGTGGGGGGCGGCATTACTGGTTGTTCGGCGGCGCTGCACTTGGCCGAACGAGGCTACCGCGTGGTGCTGCTGGAAGCCGGGGAGATCGGCTTCGGTGCTTCGGGACGTAGCGGTGGACAGATCCTGCCGGGACTGGGAACTGGCCTTGATGTCGTAGAAAAAGCGCTCGGACGCGAGCGCGCCCGCGCAATCTGGGAAATGAGCCGGGAGTCGGTGCGCCTGACCGCAGATTTAATCCAGCGACACGATATTCCCTGTGATCTGACCTGGGGATATCTGCATGCGGCAGTCAAGCCGCGCCACGTCAAGGAGTTGCGTGCTTTTCAGGACGTGATGGCTCGTCACTACGATTATCCCTCGCTGAGCTTTATCGAGGGCGAGGCGTTACGCGAGCACGTGGCTACCGATGCCTATCCCGCAGCGCTCCACGATGCTGAGGGAGGGCACCTGCATCCGCTCAATTACACGCTGGGGCTGGCGTTGGCGGCGCAACGGGCCGGAGTGATTATTCACGAGCACAGCGCGGCTGTACATATCGAGCGCGGCCGCCCGGCACGGGTCGATACGGCACATGGCAGCGTCAGCGCGGAGTTCGTGGTTCTGGGAACCAATGCCTACGTGAATGGCTTGGTGCCTGAACTCCAAGGACGCATCATGCGGGCGGCCAATTACATCGTAGCTACGGAACCATTGAGCGAGGCACAGGCGGCCCAAGTGCTGCCCCGCAACGATGCGCTGTCCGATGCCAACTTCGTTCTCGATTATTACCGTCTCTCTGCCGACAGGCGCCTGCTCTACGGTGGCGAAGTCAGCTACAACGGACGCGAGCCACGTACGCTCAAGGCGCGCATGGATGCCAAGATCGCGCACCTCTTTCCTGCCTTGCGCGGCGTTTCCATTGACTATCGCTGGGGTGGCGACGTCGCCATCACATTGAACCGGGCACCGGACTTCGGTCGCCTGGATGCCAACCTCTTCTATGCCCAGGGCTACTCCGGCCATGGCATGTCCTTGGCCGGCCTGGCCGGCAAGCTGCTCAGTGATGCCATTGCGGGGCAGGCCGAGCGTTTCGATGTGTTTGCCTCCATGCCGCACCGGTTGTTTCCGGGCGGTCGCTGGTTGCGCACGCCATTGTTGGTGCTGGCTACAAACTTCTATAAATTACGCGACCGGTTGTAACCGCGACGGCACCGACTTCCGAAACACCACGACAAGAACGGGAGAATCGTGCGATGACTAACCCTATGCCGGCCCCCGAGGTCGAATATTCCGACCCGCTGGACGACACACGCGAGAGGGACGACGCAATGCCCCGAGAGGCCTCGTCAATTGAATTGAAAGGCCTGCGTAAGCAGTTTGGTAAGGACATGGTCGCGCTGGATGGCGTTGACCTGACTATTGAAGCAGGGGAATTCTTTACCTTGCTGGGGCCGTCGGGATGCGGCAAGACCACTTTGTTGAGGATTCTTGCCGGTCTGGAGGATCCCGACGACGGCAAGCTATTGATCGGAGGCAAGGACGTCACTGATATCCCGCCCCATCGCCGCAGCGTCAACACCGTCTTCCAATCCTACGCCCTATTTCCCCATCTTTCGGTTCGCGACAATCTTGCCTTTGGCCTGCGTATGCGGGGAGAGTCGGTGGCCGAGCGCCAACGCAAGGTGGCCGAAGTGGCGGAATTCATTCAACTGGGCTCGCTAGTGGAGCGACGTGTCGACCAGCTATCAGGAGGTCAGCGTCAGCGTATCGCCTTGGCCCGAGCCCTGGTCTGTGAGCCCAACGTGCTGCTGCTGGACGAGCCATTGTCGGCCCTCGACGCCGGTCTGCGTGGCCAGCTTCAGGTGGAATTGCAGCGCATCCAGAAGCGTCTCGGCATGACTTTCGTATTCGTGACCCACGATCAGGATGAAGCGATGGTGATGTCGGATCGCATCGCAGTTCTCGACAGCGGCATCATCCAGCAAGTGGGTACGCCCAGCGAAGTCTATGAACACCCGGTCAATGCATTCGTTGCCCGGTTCATGGGGCACGACAACCTGTTCGCTATCCAGCGTAGCGCCGATAACTGGGTTGATACGGACCTGGGCCGCCTGCAACTCGATGCCGCCCAGCAGCGTGCGGAACAGCAGGGGTGGTTGCTCATTCGGCCCGAGACACTGGAACTGGGGGGCGAAGTGCCGCCGGGGTACAACCGGCTCGAAGGAATCGTCAAGGAGCGCCTTTATCGAGGCAGCCGCATCGAGTATCGCTTGGAGATCAACGGCGTAAACCTGATGGTCGTGACCAGCAACTTGGGGCAGCGGCTGCATGCGGTCGGCGACAAGGTCACGGTTAGCGTCTGCCCCGAGGACCTGGTCCGGGTCGCTGCCTAGGAGATTTCGAATGGCGGATATGAGCTTGGTGGTACGTGGCCGCGCCGTGGTCAGCGAAACGCGCCATTTGCTGTTTAGCGTGATGCCTGGCGCCGTATGGATCATCGTGTTTCTGGTTCTGCCCAGTGTCTACCTGATGGCCGTAGCCTTCATGACCAATGGGCCCTATGGCCAGCCCCAGATGCCCTTGTCGCTGGAGTCTTTCCGACAACTGGCGGGGTTCGGCTTCCTTGGCTGGAGCCCCGGCAACCTCTATACCTTGTTACGCTCGTTGTGGCAGACCCTGCTTTCTACCGTACTGGTGGTGATCGTGGCCTATCCGATCGCCTATTACATTACCACCTGTCGTGAGAAATGGCGCCCGATCATGCTGCTGGTGGTAGTGGTTCCATCGTGGACCAACCAGGTCATCCGTACCTTCGGTTGGATGAACCTGCTGGCGCCAGGCACGCCGCTATCCGATGCCGCCCAGGCGCTGGGGCTGATCGCGCCCAACATGGGACTCTACCCCTCCAATTTCGCGGTCACGTTGGGGTTGGTCTACAACTTTCTGCCGTTCATGGTGCTGCCTTTATATGCCGCATTCGAAAAGCTCGACACGGCACAGGTCCAGGCAGCCCAGGACTTGTATGCCTCCCCGGTGCGCGCCTTTTGGCATGCGGTATTCCCCCAGACCCTGCCAGGCCTGTTGGCGGGTACGGTGCTGGTGGCGATTCCGGCCTTCGGCATGTATGTGATTCCCGAATTGCTTGGAGGTGGCAAGGGCATGATGCTGGGCAACCTGGTGGCCAACCAGTTCGCGGGTAGTGCCAACTGGCCGTTGGGCGCCGCCGGCGCGATTCTGATGCTTATCGCTACGTTCGCCGGGTTATTTGCCATGCGTCGTATCGGCAAGCGTCTAGGGGGCGGTGAGGAGGTGGTGATATGAAAAAACGTACCTTGCAGAGGGGCCTGTCCACGTTCTGGTGGGTGACTATCGTTTTTCTCTACCTGCCGCTACTGGTGGTGATGCTGTTCTCGTTCAATGCCTCCAACAGCGCTGCCAATTTTACCGGGTTCTCGTTGCGCTGGTATGAGCGTCTACTGGGCAACGAGCAGATCATTTCAGCATTCTGGAACAGCTTGGTGCTGGCCATCGTATCCTCGGTGATGGCCTTGGTGATCGGTTGCCTGATCGGCTATGGCATGTATCGCCATCGCCACCGCAAGCTGGGTTGGCTGATCGTGCTGATCTATCTGCCGATCGTGCTGCCGGATATCGTATTTGGCATCTCGGAGATGGCGTTCTTCGTGTCGATCCATCGTCATACCGGCCTGTTGCAGCCGGGATTGGGCACGATGATCATCGCCCATGTGACGTTCCAGATCCCGTTCGTGGCGTTGATCGTTTACTCGCGGCTGGTGGGGCTCGATGCGACCCTGTTCGAGGCGGCCAAGGATCTGTATGCCACGCCATTCAAGCGTGCCGTACATTTCCTAATGCCGACCCTCAAGCCGGCGTTGATTTCGGCTTTCTTCCTGTCGTTCACGCTATCGATCGATGACTTCGTGATCAGCTTCTTTACGGCTGGGCCGGAAAGCGCCACCTTGCCCATCTATATCTGGGGGGCGATCAAGAAAGGTGTGTCGCCCGAGATCAATGCCATTGCCACGTTAATGATCGGCGCCGTAGCTATCGCCGCCGTGCTCAGTTTGATGTTCAATCGAAAGGGGCGCTATTAGGCGCCTGTTATACCCGAGAAAGGGACCGAAGGAGAGCGTTACGATGACAACAATCACCACACGAATCGTTGCTGCACTCGGTGGCCTTGTACTGGCCGGCGGGGCGTATGCCGAAGAGGGCAAACTGTACCTGTTCAACTGGACCGAGTACATGGACCCGGAAATCATCGAGGCATTCGAAGAGAAATACGATGTCGAAGTCGTCCAGAACTATTTCAACTCCCTGCCCGAAATGCTGGCCAAGCTGAATGCCGGCGGCATGTCGCAGTACGACATTATCGTACCGTCGAACTACTATGTGCCTCGCCTGATCGAGACGGGACTGGTCCAGCCGCTGGACCATGACAAATTGACGAACCTCGACAATCTCAAAGACCGGTTCCGCGATCCCTCCTTCGATCCCGGGAACAAATACAGTGCGGCTTACCAATGGGGGACCACGGGCATCATCTACAATAGCGACACTTTCCCCGACGGCCCCAAGAGCTGGTCGCTGATGTTCGATCCCGAAGTCAATCCCAGCTATCCGTTCGCGCTGATGGGCGATGGCCAGGTCAGTACCGGCGCTGCCTGTGCGTACCTTGGTCATGGCTACGACTGCACCGGTGTCGATGCATGGAAGGAATCTGCCAAGCTGCTCATCGATACCAAGAATCGCGGTAACTTTAGTGGTTTCGTCGATGGTACGCCGTCACTGCAGCAGCTGGCGCGAGGTGTCACCCATGTTGCGCTGAGCTATAACGGCGATTACATGAATTTCAAGAACGAAGACCCGGAATCCTTCGGCAACATCGAGTTCATGATTCCCAACGAGGGCACCGAGATGTGGGTGGATTCGATGATGATTCCCGCCGAGGCTCCCAATCCCGACCTGGCTCACAAATTCATCGACTTTATTCTCGATGCCAAGGTGGGCGCACAGCTATCCAACTACAACTATTACTCCAGCCCCAACGCTGCTGCCGAGCCCTATCTGGACGAGGTGCTGACCAAGCCGCCAGTCCAGCCCACCGAGGAAGACATGGCTCGTCTGAAATTCACTCCCAGTCTCAAAGGCCAGGAGCTGCAGACGTTCAATCAATTGTGGAACGAAGTGCAGGCACGATGATCGCTCTGCGGGCCGGCCCAGCCGGCCCGCTGCCGAGTTAATGGGGCTAGTGGTTGTCGTCGGGTGCGCCTCCCTACGTGCCTGTACATGTCAAAGGACGGTAACCGCGCGACAAGCCTTCAAGGAAATAGGTATGAGTAACAGTGCAAGCCATGAACTGAGTGAATGGTTCAAACAACATGGCATCACCGAAGTGGAGTGTCTGGTCTCTGACCTGACCGGGATCCTCAAGGGCAAGATCATGCCCGCCAGCAAATATCTCAATGGCGGACGGCCGCGTCTGCCGGATTCGATCTTTATCCAGACGGTCACCGGGGGGTACCCGGATGACGAGGACATCCGGTTCTGGAATCCGGCAGAATTGGACATGCAGCTGATTCCCGATCCGAATGCGGTCTATCTCGTGCCTTGGGCAGACGATCCCACTGCCCAGATCATTCATGATTGCTACTACCTGACCGGTGAGCCAGTCGAGCTATCGCCACGTAGTGTGCTCAAGCGAGTGCTCGAACTCTACAAAGCGCGGGGCTGGAAGCCGGTTGTCGCGCCCGAGGTGGAGTTCTACCTGGTCAAGACCAATACGGACTCCGACTATCCGCTGGAACCTCCCATTGGCCGTACGGGGCGTCAGGAAAGCAGTCGCCAGTCGTTCTCCATCGATGCTGTCAACGAATTCGATCCGTTGTTCGAGGAGATGTATGACTACTGCGAAGCGATGGACCTGGATATCGATACATTGATCCACGAGGAAGGGGCCGGCCAGATGGAGGTTAACTTCCAGCACGGCGATCCGTTGATGCTGGCCGACCAAGTGGTGATGTTCAAACGAACGCTGCGTGAAACCGCGCTACGGCACGGCATGTATGCGACGTTCATGGCCAAGCCGATGGCCAACGAGCCTGGAAGCTCGATGCATATCCACCAGAGCCTGATCGGCGACAGCGGCACGAACCTGTTTGCCGGCGAGGATGGGCAGGCCAGCCGCCTGTTCCATCACTACATAGGTGGGTTGCAGCAATACCTGCCCGCAGCGATGCCGTTCTTCGCGCCAAACGTCAACTCCTACCGCCGATTGATGCGCAGTGAGACCAGTGGCTCGGCGCCGGTCAACACGGAGTGGGGCTATGACAACCGTACGGTAGGCTTGCGCGTGCCGGTGGGCGCGCCCGAAGCGATGCGGGTCGAGAATCGTCTGGGGGGTGCCGATGCCAACCCCTACCTGGCAATGGCCGCCTCGCTGGCCTGCGGCTACCTGGGCATGATCAGCCAACTGGATCCGCGCCCGCCGATGGTTGGCTCTGCCTGGTCGGCAGGCAATAAACTCCCTGACGATATCGGGCCGGCGCTGGATGCTCTGCGGGAATGCCCTGCGCTATCCGATCTACTCGGCGAACGCTTCGTCAACAGCTACCTGGCGGTCAAGCGTGCCGAGCATACCGCCTATTTTCGTGTCATCAGTTCGTGGGAGCGCGAGCATCTGTTACTGAGGGTGTGAGCGGTTTATTGAATATAGCCAAACAAGGATCTGTTCATGTCTCATCGCTTTCTGCTTGCCACTGCCGGACTGGGGTTGTCGATACTGACCATGCCGGTTGCTGCTCAACAACAGCTGAATCTTTTCAACTGGTCGGACTACATAGATCCGGCCTTGATCGAGGCGTTTGAGGACGAGACCGGCATTGATGTGGTGCTAAATTACTACAACTCGAATGCCGAGATGTTTTCAAAGCTTACCGCCGGGGGCGATGCCCAGTATGACGTGATCGTACCGTCAGGGTATTTCATGCCGCGGTTGATTGGGGCAGGTCTGGTCCAGCCACTGGCTGCCGAGGGTGAGTCCTTGCCCGGACGCGAGGCGATTCTGGAAGAGTTCAAGACACCCGATTACGATCCGGAGGGGCGCTACACCGTGCCTTACCTGTGGGGTATGACGGGCATTGCCTACAATACCGAGACGTGGCCGGATCCCCAGCCAAGCTGGGCGCTGTTATACGATCCCGAGGTCAACGACGCGCAGCCGTTTGCCCTGCTGAAGGGGGATGCACAGTTTACCTTCGGCACGGCTTGTGCCTATCTGGGGTACGGCTTCGATTGTGTGGGCAAGGAACCCTGGATCGAGGCGGCCAGGCTAGTCAGTGAAACACGTCAGCGCGACAACTTCGTCGGTTTCGTTGATGCTACGGCGACCATCGAGCAGTTGGCACGCGGTACCATCCAGGCGGGTGTGGCCTACAACGGCGATCTAGCTAACAAGCTGGCCGAGTCATCCGAGACTTATGGCAAGATCGGGTTCTTCATTCCCGAGGAGGGGTCGCAGCGCTGGGTCGACGTGTTGGCGATCCCGGCCCGTGCGCCACACCCCGAGGCGGCGAAGACCTTCATCAAGTATATGTTGCGCCCCGACGTGGCAGCGCAGCTTGCCAACTACAATCGCTATACCACGCCCAACAAGGAAGCCTTGGCGCTGGTCGATCCTGCCCTGCGCGAGCCGCCCGTCATGCCCGATACGCAGACACGTCAGCGCCTGGTTTCCACGCCATCGGTGAGTGGCGATACCTTGCAGCTCCTTCAGCAGTTGTGGAACGAAGCGCAGAGTCGCTAGTTTGCACTGAACCTGCATCACGCTTATCACGGCCGGGCATCGTCCCGGCCGTTGATGTTGACTTTTAAACCTTGAGCGCTTTCAGGTCGTGTGTTGCAGATCGGATACCGCGTTTCTTGATCGTCCGGGTTCGGGTCGCGTAGTATCGTGCTTGCCTGTTGAATAAAATAAACATCGCTCCGGAGATAAGACATGTCCCAGCCCGGCACCGCGCATGTCGCGTCCTATTACGCCGCTTCCGCCAATTCCTATTCTGAGCGCCCTGCGCTGCAAGAAGACATTCGATGTGATGTTTGCGTGGTCGGCGCCGGTTTCACGGGCATCTCTGCTGCGCTGCATCTGGCGGAAAAGGGGTATCGCGTCGTTGTGCTGGAAGCGGCCCGCATCGGTTTTGGCGCGTCAGGGCGCAACGGTGGTCAGATCGTCAATAGTTACAGTCGTGACATGGACGTGATCGAATCCCGCTATGGCAGGGAGACGGCTCGTGCCTTGGGCGACATGGCCTTTGAGGGCAACCGTATCATCCGCGAGCGTATCGCTCGCTACGCGATTGCCTGCGATCTCAAGGAGGGCAACCTGTTTGCCGCCTGCAACGCCAAGCAGATGAAAGCATTGGTCGAACACAAGGCACTATGGGAGCGTTTCGGCAACGAGCACCTGGAATTGCTCGAAGGCCGAGCCTACCGAAGTGAGATTGGTAGCGATCGTTATGTCGGAGCCTTGCTCGACCATTCAGGAGGGCATCTCCATCCGCTCAATCTGGTGCTGGGTCAGGCCGCTGCCTTGGAGTCACTTGGTGGCAAGGTCTACGAACAGACACCAGTAACCTCGATCGAACACGGCGAGCCGGCGCGCCTGCACACTCCGAATGGGGTAGTCGTGGCGGAGCGCGTGGTGTTGGCCGGCAACGCATACATGAAAGACCTGACGCCCCAGCTTGAGGGGAAGTCGATGCCTGCCAGCACCCAAGTCGTCACCACCGAGCCGCTGGATGAAGCCACTGCCCGGGATATTCTGCCGACCGATCGCGCTGTGGAAGACTGCAACTACTTGCTCGACTACTACCGTTTGTCTGCAGATCGCCGGCTCATCTATGGTGGCGGTGTCAGTTACGGTGGCCAGGATCCGAACAGTATCGAGAAAGTGATCCGCCCCAAGCTGGAAACCACCTTTCCTCAGCTTAAAGGCGTCAGGGTCGACTATGCCTGGAGCGGGACCTTCCTGTTGACGCTCAACCGCTTGCCTCAATTCGGGCGTATCAATACCAATGTCTACTATGCCCAAGGCTACTCCGGCCATGGCGTGACCTGCTCGCACCTGGCGGGCCGCTTGATTGCCGAGGTGATGGAAGGGCAGGGTGAACGCTTCGACGCATTTGCCGGGCTGCCGCACTTGCCGTTTCCGGGGGGACGGGCGCTAAGTGTACCGCTGACCACGCTGGGAGCGTGGTACTACCGCGTACGTGATGCGCTAGGGGTGTAGCCAGCATTGTCCTCATGGTATGACTGAGTTAGTCATTCAGGCACACGCTGCGAAATTAGCAAAAAGTATGGAAACGCTGTTTCGTAACTTTTCTTTGCGACTTGCCTGCGCCATATTACTCCTTGTCTCACACGCTTACGTCACTGCTTGAGCCGGTGGTGACTCAGCCACACATCGCCCGGTGCGCTCATGTCCCGAGACATGACGCTCTGCAGCCGTACGATTTTTCGGCGGCGTCCTGACCATGACGTTAGTCAGCTAGAAGAACAGGAGGCGAACTACTATGAGCAAATCTATCGTTATTGGCAGTACCTTATCAGTGCTGGGCTTGGGCGGGCTGGCATTTGGAGCCTACCAGATCCAGAACGTCGAGCAGGGGCCACAGTACGCCGACATCATCAATGTCGAGCGCATTACTGAAAGTGTCGAAACGCCCCGCGAGGTTTGCGAAGAGGTGACCGTGACTCGACAGCGTCCGGTTCAGGATTCCAATCGCATTGCTGGTACGGCTATCGGAGCGATAGTGGGCGGTGTCCTGGGTAACCAGGTCGGTGGTGGCAGCGGCAAGAAGATCGCGACCGCGGCCGGTGCTGTGGCCGGAGGTTTTGCCGGGCGCGAGGTACAGGGCCGTATGCAGCAGGGCGACACCTACACCACGACAGAGCAGCGCTGCCACACGGTCACCGATACTCAGCAGAAACTCATCGGTTACGATGTCGAGTATCGTGTCGGTGGCGAAGCGTACCGGACTCAACTCGATGAGGCGCCCGAAGGTAGCCGCGTACCCCTGATGAATGGTCAGCCACAATGGCACCTTGCGGCTCAGGCCGTGAAAACGACATGATCAATGCTAACCATCAACCCGCAAGGCATTCTAAAGGCTCCGCTTTTGCGGGGCCTTGCCTTTTGCACGCCGCTACCTCAATCAGACGTGGCGAAGATACCAGTCGTATTCCAGTGTGCTGACGGTACGCATGGTCTCGGCACGCTCGGCAAGCCGGTTGGCGTGGTAAACGTGATGGAAGTCGCGGCCCAGGGCCTCAGCGAGCACGTCACATGCCTCGAACAGGTCGAGTGCCTGCTGCCAGCTATTGGTCAGGCTTGGTTCGAGTTGCTCGTAGGCATTGCCCTCGATGGGCTCCGGCGGTGTCAGCTCGTTTTTGATGCCATGCAGCACCGAGGCTAGCAAGGTGGCTAGCAGCAGGTAAGGGTTGGTGTCGGCGCCTGCCACCCTGTGCTCGATACGCCGTGCGGCATTGGGGCCCGAGGGAATACGCACGGCAACGGAGCGGTTGTCGTAGCCCCAGGAGGGGGCCATCGGCACGTACAGGCCGGGCTGAAAACGCCGGTATGAATTGAAGTTGGGAGCGAAGATGGCCATGGAACCCGGCATCAGCTCCAACATGCCGGCAACGGCCTGTCGTAGCTGCGGCGTGCCGAGTGGGTCCTCGTCGTCACTCGCGAAGACATTGCGCCCCTGGGTGTCGACGAGACTGATATGGACATGCGCCCCACTGCCGGCCTCATCGCCGTAGGGCTTGGCCATGAATGTGGCCTCGAAGCCATGATTGAGGGCCACGCCCTTGATCAGTCGCTTGAGCAGGACGGCGCTATCCCCGGCACGTAGCGCATCCGCGCAGTGGAGCAGGTTGATCTCGAACTGTCCCGGAGCGCATTCCTTGAGTGCCGTATCCAGCGGCAGGTCCTGTTCCACCGCGGCCTGGTGAATCTCTTCGAGAAAATCGGCGTATTCGTCGAGCTCATTTATCGAGTAGAGCTGGCTCTGGGTCGCACGTTCGCCGGTGCCGGGCGAGCAGGGCGGCTGGGCCAGGCCCAGATCATCACGGCGCCTGTCGACCAGATAAAATTCCAGCTCCATCGCTACGACTGGTGTCAGCCCTCTGGCCTTGAATTCATCGAGTACCCTACGTAGCACTTGGCGTGGGTCGGCGAAGAACGGCTGGCCGTCGATCTCTTCCATGGTCATCAGCAGTTGGGCCTGACGACCCTCGCGCAGCCAGGGGGTTGGCTTGAGCGATCCCGCAATCGGACGACAGACGCGATCACCATCCCCCGTGGACAGACCCAGGCCGGTTTCTTCGATGGTGTTGCCGTTAATGTCCAGCGCGAACAGTGAAGCAGGCAGGTTGATGCCGTTGCGGTAGGCCTTGATCAGGTTGTCGCGAGGAATGCGCTTGCCTCGCAGTACACCATTGAGGTCACTGATCAGCAGATCGAAGCTCTCGATATCGGGATGCTGCTCGAGAAAGGCCCTGGCTTCGGTCTGGGCAGTTGCGGACGTCATGATGTGAACCCTTTGTGCTGATGATTGTTGTCCATGCCTGCCATCTTTCCGTCGGTCGAAATTGTTGTCAAATTTTTTACGCCACAAGTTCGATCAATGAATATTGTACATTAAGTAAGGTAAGGTATTTTGTCAGTTTTCATGAGGAATAAAGGCATAAATGACAAATCCTCGGATCGCCTTGGCAAGATTTTTCAAGAGCGTTATGTTGAGAATAATAAAACATTTATAAATGGCTTCTAAGGGAAGGGTCCATGCAGCAGCACCCCTTGGTAGGTGTGATCGCCTGCCGACGCCAGATCGAGGAGCATTCGCTATGTACCGCTCTCTTCATGGGCGCGCCGCGGCCTGCCAATCGCATGTAGCGTGCTGACCCGCGCCAACAAGGAGGAACAGCAATGAATCAACCGCAGACCGGCGAGCTGCAGGCGCTGGACCGGGCCCATCACTTGCATCCGTTTACTGACTTTAAGGCGCTTGGCGAGGAAGGTAGTCGTATCATCACCCATGCCGAGGGGATTTATATTTACGACAGCGAGGGCCAGCGCATCCTTGATGGCATGGCCGGCCTGTGGTGCGTCAACCTGGGCTACGGACGGCAGGAACTGGTCGATGCCGCCACCGAGCAAATGCGCCAGCTTCCGTACTATAACAATTTCTTCAAGACGACCCATGAACCTGCGGTTCGCCTGGCCGAAAAGCTCTGCCAGCTGGCACCCAGTGACATCAACCGGGTGTTCTTCACCGGCTCCGGCTCGGAAGCCAATGATACCGTGCTACGCATGGTGCGTCGTTACTGGGCGATCAAGGGCAGGCCACGCAAGCGGGTGGTGATTGCGCGGGAGAATGCCTATCACGGCTCAACCATTGCCGGTATGAGTCTGGGCGGCATGGCTCCGATGCATGCCCAGGGTGGACCGTGCGTGCCGGGTATCGAGCATATCCGCCAACCATACTGGTTCGGTGAAGGGCGTGACCAGTCACCGACAGCGTTCGGTCAGGAATGTGCTGCTGCGCTGGAAGCGAAGATTCTCGAGCTAGGCGAAGACAATGTGGCGGCATTCATTGCCGAGCCTGTCCAGGGCGCTGGCGGGGCGATCATTCCGCCCGACAGCTATTGGCCGGCGATCAAGGCGGTGCTGGCCAGGCACGATATTCTGTTGGTAGTCGATGAAGTGATCTGCGGTTTCGGCCGACTGGGCGAGTGGTTTGGCAGCCAGCACTACGCTCTCCAACCTGACCTGATGCCCATCGCCAAGGGACTGTCGTCGGGCTACCTGCCGATCGGCGGTGTGCTGGTTGGCGACCGTGTCGCCGAGGCCCTGATCGAGGAAGGCGGCGAGTTCTTCCATGGCTTTACCTATTCCGGGCATCCAACGTGCGCCGCCGTGGCATTAAGGAACCTGGAACTCATGGAGCGTGAGGGCGTTATCCAGCACGTTCGCGAAGATGTGGGGCCCTATCTGGCCAAGCGCTGGTCTGAACTGGCTGAGCACCCTATCGTCGGTGAGGCACGTAGCCTGGGTCTGATCGGTTCGCTGGAACTGGTTGCCGACAAGGCAAATGGCGAGCGTTTCGATAAGTCGCTTGCAGCTGGCAACCTGTGTCGTGATTTGTGTTTTCAGCACGGTCTGGTCATACGCTCGGTAGGCGACACCATGATTGTTTCGCCGCCGCTGGTCATGACACGCGAGCAGATTGACGAGCTGGTTGCCCTGGCGCGCCAAGCGCTGGACGACACGGCGCGTCACTTGGGTATAACTTCGATCAATTCATCCAAGGGAGACAGATAATGACAGCCTCCATGACCCATGCCGACTGGCAGGCCTTGGCCGGTAAACTTCAATTCGAGACCCGTGCTTTCATCGGGCAGCGCTTCGTCGAAGCCACCAGTGGCGAGCGCTTCCCGGTCATTAATCCGGCCACTGGCGAAACATTGGCTGAAGTGGTCAGTTGCGACAACGCTGACGTCGAGCTTGCTGTACGTCACGCTCGTGAGGCGTTTAGCCGCGGCGAGTGGTCGCGATTGGCGCCGGGCCAGCGCAAGCGGACCATGCTTCGTCTGGCCGAGCTGATGGAAGCACACAAGAATGAGCTGGCACTACTCGATACGTTGGATATGGGCAAGCCGATTTCCAGTTCGCTGGGCGACATGGCGGGAGCGATCGGCTGCATCCGCTACAACGCCGAGACCATCGACAAGGTTTACGGCGAGGTGGCGCCCACCGGCGAGGACAGCCTCGGTTTGGTACTGCGCGAGCCGCTCGGCGTGGTTGGCTCGATCGTTCCGTGGAACTTCCCGATGATGATGACCGCCTGGAAGATCGGCCCGGCGCTGGCTGCTGGCAATAGTGTCATTCTCAAGCCATCGGAAAAATCGCCGCTGTCTGCCCTGCGTCTGGCGCAACTGGCCCAGGAGGCAGGTCTACCCGAAGGCGTATTCCAGGTCGTGCCTGGCTTCGGTCACACTGCAGGTAAAGCATTGGCGCTGTCGATGGACGTCGACTGTTTGTCGTTTACCGGCTCCACCGGGGTCGGCAAGCAACTCATGCAGTATGCCGGCCAGTCCAACCTCAAGCGCGTCTATCTGGAGTGCGGCGGCAAGAGCCCCAACCTGGTGTTTGCCGATTGCAAGGATCTCAATGCCGTAGCGCGCCATGCCGCCGAGGCGATCTTTCACAATCAGGGTGAGGTATGCATCGCCGGTTCGCGCCTGTTGGTCGAGAATTCGATTCGCGAGGCGTTCGTCGAGCG
Source organism: Modicisalibacter luteus DSM 23508 (assembly GCF_000378505.1). GTDB lineage: Bacteria > Pseudomonadota > Gammaproteobacteria > Pseudomonadales > Halomonadaceae > Modicisalibacter > Modicisalibacter luteus. The sequence goes on from NZ_KB899992.1 coordinate 224,794, forward strand.
TGTGCTGGCGCATGTAGAGAGCATGCAGCCGGGTGATCCGCTCGATCCGGCCAGCTTCATGGGGGCGATCGTCGACGAGGTGCAGCACAAGCGCATTCTCGATTACATCAATCAAGGCGTCGAGGAAGGAGCGCGTCTGCGCGCCGGCGGCCAGGCAGTCAGTCCGATCATGGGTGGCTACTACGTGGCCCCGACGGTATTCGACGGCGTAACACCGCAGATGACCATCGGCCGCGAGGAGATTTTCGGCCCGGTGCTGGCAGTGTTCGGCTTCGATCGCGAGGAGGAAGCCATCGCGCTGGCCAACGACAGCGAGTATGGCCTGGCTGCTGGGCTATGGAGCCAGGACATCGATCGCATCATGCGGGTGTCGCGGCGCCTGCACTCCGGCCAGGTATTCGTCAATAACTGGGCGGGCGGCGACATGACGGTGCCGTTCGGTGGGGTCAAGCAGTCGGGCAACGGGCGCGATAAGTCGCACCACTCGCTGGAAGAGTATTCAGAACTCAAGACGGTATGGATGTCGCTTTCCACGTAAGCCTGGCTAGTGAATGGCCAGCGGATGAGTTACCTCATCCTTTGCCGCCTCGTCAGGCTTCCTGATGGGGCCGGCTTTTAGATGAAATATATCAGGAGTTTGAAACGCCACAAGTTGGCTACCATCGAGACGCCATCCCGTTCTCGAGGTCGCTATGCCGTCTATTCTGTTCCGCCGCTTAACTCTGCGTCTTGCCGGGGCCATCGCTATGGCCTGTGCTGCTCTGGTGTCTTCGCTTCCGATTGCGGCCGACAGTGATAAAATCGATTGGCGCACAACTTACGAGCTTCTCGCTTATGACTGGACACATCTGGCTGGAGCCGAACTGACCGAGGCGGGCGTTTTGATCGAGGGCCTGGGGCGTGGCATCGTTCCGCCATCCGATGCCGCTGATGATCCGGTCGTACCTAACCCGCCCATCAATCTGCGGGGTCCGGTAGTGCATGCCAAAGGCGATTTTTCCTTGGACGCTCTCCTGAAATTCAAGGGGGACGCCGGGGGTTACGTAACTTTCTATGGCGACTTGCCACTCAATCAGGACGAATGGCGCCAGGAAGGAAAGTCCGTCACGCTGGGAGTATTCAAGCAGCGGTTGATCGTCGAGATCCAGAACGGTATCGGTGACTACCAGCGCCATGAGTATCCGATAGCCAATATGAAACAGGTCGGACTGGGGATGGCTCGTGTCCGGGGACGGTTGGCCATACTGGCTGATGGCCAAAGGATGGCGAATCTTCCGGATCCCGGGATTTTCTCGTCGGGCAAGATCATCTTCGGGGCACATGCCGAGGTGGACCATTCCTTCATTCTGGCCAGTCTCGTTGCTTCGCCAATAACGCCAGGCTCACGATTGGATGTCGTCGACACAGAGTTACCTTTCGTTGAGCCGGACCCGGCTGCGTTGCGTCGCCTGTCCGAGCGTTACTATCCCCATCTGCATATCGGCACTGCGGTATCGACGATTCCTCTGCTCAGTGACGCTCAGTATGCCCGTGTACTGGCGCAGAATTACAACATGGTCACCCCAGAAAACGCCATGAAGTTTCAGTTCATCCACCCGCAGCCGGACCGCTATGCCTTCGCCGATGCCGATGCCATCGTGGACTTTGCCGAGCGTAACGACATGGCAGTGCATGGGCATACCCTCGTGTGGGGCGAGGCACTGCCGCGCTGGGTGACCGAGGCAGCGTTTACCGATGCCCAGATTCAGCGGCTACTGGCTGACCATATTGCTACCGTAGTGGGGCGCTACAAGGGAAGAGTTGCATCCTGGGACGTAATCAATGAACCGCTTCAGCCGTTTGCGCCGACGCTACGTACCGATTCGCCCTGGTATCGGGCCATGGGGGAAGACTATATCGAGTTCGCTCTGCGCGAAGCACACCGCGCCGATCCCGCAGCACTGCTGTATATCAATGAGTTTGCGTGCGAAGAGCGCAATGCCAAGTCCGATGGCCTGTATCGACTGGCCAGGCGCCTGCTCGAGCGGGGCGTTCCCCTGCACGGCATCGGTTTCCAGCTGCATGAGGACTTGACCGATGAACACAAGCCCATCAGTGCCGAGGCCTTTCGTGAGAATGTCCAGCGCTTCATCGAGCTAGGGCTGGAAGTGCGTATTTCCGAAATGGACGTCAACCTGCATCAGCACGATTCGCCCGAGCGGCTACAGGCGCAGGCCAGGTACTACCGGTCGATGCTGGAACTGGCTGCCGATCTGCCGGCCTTCAGCGGGTTCTCCACCTGGGGCTTCACCGATCACTATTCGTCGCTTCAGGCCTGGTGGGAACCCGAGGGCTTCGGTAATGGCTTGCCTTTCGACGCGAAGATCATGCCCAAGCCCGCCTACGACGCGCTACGCCAGGCACTGGTTCGGCGTCACTAGGGGTCAGAAGGACTTGGCGGGCGTGCAGCACGATACCAGCTTGCAGGCCGCCTTGCCGGGGTTGCGAAAGCGGTGGGGAACGTTGGTATTGAAATAGTAGGCCTCGCCGGGGCCGAGAAGGCGGCTATCGGCGCCGATGGTGATCTCTATCTCCCCCTCGAGAATAACGCCGGCTTCCTCGCCGCGGTGGGCGATCATCTCGCGGCCGGTGTCGGCGCCTGCCTCATAGGTTTCGATCATGAACGAGAGTGCGCGTGTGTCGCGGTTGGCACCGACCAGTTGGTATATCACGTCGCCGCTGCCGATATCGGGCAGCTCGTCGGCACGGTAGAACACCTGATTGCGGTTCTCCAGCTCCATGGTGAAGAAATCGCCGACACTGATGGGAATGGCGTCGAGAATTTTCTTCAACGAGCTGACTGAGGGGCTGACCTTGTTCTGCTCGATCAGCGACAGGCTGGAGTGTGTCACTCCGCAACGCTTGGCCAGCTCACGCTGGGAGATGCCTCGTAGGGTGCGTAGCGCGCGCAGGCGTGGGCCAACATCATCGGACATCCGCTAAACCTCGTGACCTAGGGACGTGAATCTGGACAGAAAGGCCCGGGGAAAACCCCGGACCTGTCGGGTCATGCTTGATCGAGCTTCTGCTTGAGCAAGGCATTGACCTGTTGCGGGTTGGCAGTGCCGCGAGAGGCCTTCATTACCTGACCCACGAAGTAGCCGATCATCTTGCCGCGCTTGGCCTCATCGGCCTCGACATACTGGGCAACCTGAACCGGACTGTCGGCGATGACTTGGTCGATCATGGCCTCGATTGCGCCTGTGTCGGTGACCTGCTTGAGACCCTTGGCCTCGATGATTTCGTCAGCGGTGGCGCCTTCGCCGTTCCATAGCGCCATGAACACCTGCTTGGCGGCCTTGCCGTTGATGGTCTCGTCACTAACGCGACAAATCAGACCGCCGAGCTGCGCAGCCGAGACCGGGCTATCGACGATATCCAGATTTTCACGATTGAGCTGACCGGCGAGCTCGCCCTGAACCCAGTTGGCAGCCAGTTTGGCATCGTTGCAGCTATCCTTGACCGCCTCGAAGTACTCGGCCATGGGACGGGTGGATGACAATATGCTGGCATCGTAGGCCGACAGGCCAAGCTCATTCTCGAAACGGGCACGCTTCTCGGCTGGCAGTTCCGGCAGGCTTTCCCGAAGATGTTCGACATAGGCCTGATCGAGAACCACCGGCAGCAGATCGGGACAGGGGAAATAACGATAATCGTTGGCTTCCTCCTTGGTGCGCATGCTACGTGTCTCGTCAGCCTCGGGATCGTAAAGACGGGTTTCCTGAACGACCTTGCCCCCATCTTCGATCAACTCGATCTGTCGTTCTATCTCGTAGGCAATGGCTTTCTCGACGAAGCGGAACGAGTTGACGTTCTTGATCTCGGCGCGAGTTCCTAGCGTCTCCTGGCCTTTCGGACGTACCGAGACGTTGACGTCGCACCGCATCGAACCTTCCGCCATGTTGCCGTCGGAGATGCCCAGGTAAGTGACGATGGAATGCAGCGCTTTGATATAGGCGACCGCTTCCTTGGCCGAGCCCATGTCCGGCTCGGAGACAATCTCAAGAAGCGGCGTGCCGGCGCGGTTGAGGTCAATGCCGGTCATGCCATGGAAGTCCTCGTGCAGGGACTTGCCTGCGTCTTCCTCAAGGTGGGCATGATGCACACGGACACGCTTGGTCGTGCCGTCATCCAGGGCAATCTCGACCTCACCCGGCCCGACGATCGGGTGATACATCTGGCTGGTCTGGTAGCCCTTGGGCAGGTCGGGGTAGAAATAATTCTTGCGATCGAAGATTGAGGTCTCGGGGATCTCGGCATTGATGCCCAGGCCGAACTGTACCGCCATCGCCACGGCGGCTTCATTGAGCACTGGCAAGACGCCGGGCAAGCCGAGGTCAACGGCACAGGCCTGTGTGTTAGGCTCGGCACCGAAGGCCGTGGAGGCGCCAGAAAAGATTTTCGACTGGGTAGCGAGCTGGACGTGAACTTCCAGCCCGATCACGGCTTCCCACTGCATTATGCGTTCTCCTTGCCGAAGGCGGGCTGGCGACGATGCCAGTCTGTCGCCTGCTGGAACTGATGGGCGACGTTGAGCAATTGTTGCTCGGCAAAGTGCGGCCCGAGAATCTGCAGGCCCACGGGGCGATTGCCCACGAAGCCGGCCGGCACGCTGATGCCGGGGATACCCGCGAGGTTAATGGCGATGGTGTAAATGTCCTGCAAATACATCGAGACCGGGTCCTTCTTGGCGCCCAGGTCGAAGGCCGGTGTCGGCGAAGCCGGGCCCATCAGTACATCGACATCCTCGAAGGCATCGAGGAAGTCCTGACGGATCAGGCGCCGGACCTGCTGTGCCTTCTTGTAGTAGGCGTCGAAGAAGCCTTCGGACAGGGTATGAGTGCCGATCAGGATGCGTCGTTTAACTTCCTCGCCAAAGCCCTCTGCACGCGATCGCTTATAGAGATCGATCAGGTCGGCGGGGTTCTCGCAGCGATGGCCGAAGCGCACGCCATCGTAGCGGGACAGGTTCGACGAGGCTTCTGCCGGTGCGATGACGTAGTAGGCAGGAATCGCCAGGTCGGTATGCGGCAGGCTGACTTCGCGGATCGACGCGCCCATTGATTCGTAGACTTTGATAGCGTCGCGCACGGCGGTTTCGACCTCAGGATCGAGGCCATCGCCGAAGTACTCCTTGGGCAGACCGATCTTGAGGCCGGACAGGGATGCCTCGAGCTCGTCTCGGTAGTCCGGCACGCCGCGTGCCACGCTGGTAGAGTCGCGCAGGTCGTGGCCGGCAATCGTGCCGAGCAGCAGGGCGCAGTCTTCGGCGCTGCGGGCCATGGGGCCCGCCTGATCGAGGCTCGATGCATAAGCCACCATGCCGTAGCGGGACACGCGGCCATAAGTCGGCTTGAGGCCGGTGATGCCGCAAAAGGCCGCCGGTTGACGGATCGAACCGCCCGTGTCAGTGCCCAGAGCAGCCGGAACCAGGCCGGCGGCGACGGCAGCGGCGCTACCGCCGGAGCTACCACCGGGCACGGCTGACAGATCCCAGGGGTTCTTCACCGGGCCATAGAAGCTGTTCTCGTTGGATGAGCCCATCGCGAACTCGTCCATATTGGTCTTGCCAAGACTGATGGTGCCGGCTGCTGCGAGCTTTTCGACCACGGTGGCATCGTAGGGTGAAACGAAAGTGTCGAGCATCTTCGAGCCGCAGCTGGTGCGCACGCCTTGGGTACAGAAGATGTCTTTCAGCGCCAGCGGCAGGCCGGTGAGAGGGCCGGCGTCGCCCTTGGCGCGGGCGGCATCGGCGGCATCGGCTGCGCTGAGTGCCTGGTCTGCGGTAACAGTGATGAAACTGTTGAGTTCGCCATCGAGTCGCTCGATGCGCCCCAGAAGCGACTCGGTCAATTCACGGCTCGAGAACTCGCCGGCAGCCAAGGCTGCGGCAAGTTCCGTCAATGTCTTGTCATGCATGGGCGATGGTGCTCCTGAATTACGTGGCCAACGGCGTGTCGCTCGAGTGCTTATTCGACGACCCGGGGAACCAGATAAAGACCGTTTTCGACGGCCGGCGCACAACGCTGGAAACGTTCGCGCTGGTTGGCTTCGGTGACCTCGTCGGCACGCAGGCGCTGGGTGGCGTCCAGCGGGTGGGCTAGTGGCGCGACGCCCTGAGTGTCGACGGCCTGCAGGCGATCCGCCATCTCCAGAATTCGGCTCAAGTCGTCCACATAACGTTCGGCTTCATCATCATTCAGGCCCAGGCGAGCGAGGTGGGCGGCACGCCGCACGTCTTCCTGTTCAAGCGCCATAGCGTCAACTTCCTATATTTGCGTCAACGTTCGGAGTCGCGAAAGCCAACCATGACGAGCGCTGGCGAGGTGTTTGCCCTGTCGGCTCTCATGGCGATACGCGGAAAAAAACGCGTTTCCAGGCGTTGCAGATAGTTTGATGGATCATTCAGTTGCGTATGATGTCCTATCTTCTCTGCGTCGCATGTCTTCAGCGTCGCCTCGTTCGACATGATTGATCAGCGACTCCGGAGGAGGCCGGGCGACCGTCAAGGCTCCGCCCGAGATAAATAGGTGCAAAAGGTATCATAACTTACGGCTGACAGGCATCTTGCTTGCCGCGTCCTGCCCGCGATGATACCGTTTGCCTCCGCACAGGGTTCCGGTCTGGACTAGGTGAAAGACTTCCATGTTTAAACGTTTGAGGGGGCTGTTCTCCAGCGATCTGTCGATCGATCTGGGTACCGCCAACACACTGATCTACGTACGCGGTCGCGGTATCGTCCTGGACGAGCCCTCGGTAGTGGCCATCCGACAGTCGGGCAACATGCGTTCCGTGGCTGCGGTGGGGCTCGATGCCAAGCGTATGCTGGGGCGTACGCCGGGCAACATTACTGCGATCCGACCCATGAAGGATGGCGTGATTGCCGACTTCACCGTCACCGAGCAGATGTTGCAACACTTCATCCGCAAGGTTCACCAGAGCACCTTCCTGACCCCGAGCCCTCGTGTGCTGGTGTGTGTGCCTTGCATGTCGACCCAAGTCGAGCGGCGCGCCATCAAAGAGTCCGCCGAAGGGGCCGGCGCGCGTGAAGTGTTCTTGATCGAAGAGCCAATGGCTGCTGCGATCGGTGCGGGCCTGCCCGTCGAGGAAGCACAAGGTTCGATGGTTGTCGATGTGGGTGGCGGCACGTCAGAGATCGCCATCATTTCGCTAAACGGCGTGGTTTATTCCGAGTCCATCCGTGTGGGTGGCGACCGCTTCGACGAAGCCATCACCGCCTATGTGCGCCGCCACTACGGCAGCCTGATCGGTGAAGCGACTGCCGAGCGAATCAAGGAAGAAATCGGTTGTGCCTATCCTGGGGGAGAACTGCGCGAGATCGACGTGCGTGGACGCAACCTGGCTGAGGGCATTCCGCGCAGCTTTACGCTTAATTCCCATGAAATCCTCGATGCCTTGCAGGATCCCCTGGCCTCGATCGTTGCGGCGGTCAAGAGCGCCCTGGAACAGTCGCCTCCCGAACTGGCGTCGGACATTGCCGAGCGTGGCCTGGTATTGACCGGTGGTGGCGCACTGCTCCGTGATCTCGACAAGTTGATCGCCGAAGAAACCGGCCTGCCGGTTATCGTCGCTGAGGACCCCCTGACCTGCGTAGCGCGGGGCGGTGGCAAGGCCCTCGAGATGATTGACCAGCATACCTTCGAGCTGCTTTCCAGCGACTGATCGACCGTAGTCGCCACGCAGGCCGCCAAGGCTGCGTCGCGGCTGTCGGCCTGCGGGGGGAAGGCCTATCAAACCGCTGTTTTCGCATGGGCCGGTGCCCGGCTATCGCATGCTGTTATGCGCCATCATCGCGTTTGCGTTGATGTTCGCCGAGCAGCGCGTGCCGCGCATGACAGAGTACCGTGCTCATCTCTCTACGCTGGTGGCTCCTGTGCAGTGGGTTGTCAGTCTGCCCAGCGAGGGCCTCACTTGGGGAGCGCTGGTACTTTCCGACCAAGGCGAACTCATCGAAGAGAACCGGCATCTGCGTGAGCAATTGCTGAAGCTGTCCCATCGTGTACAGCGCATGGCCAGCCTCACGGCAGAGAATGTGCGTCTGCGTGAGCTTCTCGGTGCGGCACGGCGTAGCGGCATGCCATATATCACCGCCGAGCTATTGTCGCTGGATTCCGACCCCTTCACCTACCAAATGGTCATCGACCGGGGGCGCAGCGACGGCGTCTATGCCGGGCAGCCGGTCATGGACGCGTCCGGCCTGATCGGTCAAGTCACTTCCGTCTCCGCGTATACCAGCCGCGTGCTGATGCTGGCCGATGCCAGTCATGCCGTACCGGTGAAGATAAATCGCAATGGCTTGCGCTTCATCGTCCAAGGCTCGGGGCGCTATGACTCCCTGGATGTACTGCATGTACCGGATACCGCTGATATACGTGAAGGGGACCTACTGGTTACCTCCGGCTTGGCCGGGCGATTTCCCGAAGGCTATCCGGTCGCTCGCGTTGTCGAGGTCGTCCATGATCCGGGCGAACCTTTTGCGCAGGTCAGGGCCGAACCGGTATCGCAGCCCGAGCGCTCCCGTCATTTCCTGTTGCTATTCCCGCCACCGCCTGCCGAAGTGGCCGACCAGGCACTCGACGCTGCCATCCGACTCGGTAATGAAGCCAACGCGGCCAGTGCGAGTGAGGAGAGTGAGTGATGGCAGCGCATACCTTTCGTGGTCTGTTGATGATCTGGTTGAGCCTGCTACTGGCATTGTGCCTGCAGGTCATGCCGTTACCTGATGCCTGGCTGGTCTGGCGTCCCGATTGGCTGGGGCTGATTCTGGTTTACTGGTGTGTGGTAGCGCCCCAGCGGGCGGGCGTGTTCTATGGCTTCGTACTGGGCTTGCTGCTCGATCTGATTGAAGGATCACCGCTAGGTCAGAATGCCCTGGTGTTTTCATTGCTCGCCTACCTTGCCCTGTTGCTGTATCAGCGCATGAGAGCCTATGCCTTGGTACAGCAGGCCGTAATGGTCTTTATCTTGCTGGGCATCGTACAGCTCGTAGAGCAGTGGCTGCGTACCATTTTCGGGCCGTTTTCCATTAACTTGGCATTTTTGCTATCGGCGTTGATTGGCGCAGTTCTGTGGCCTTGGTTCTTTACGCTGCTACAGGCCGTGCGTCGCCGACTAAGCATCATTTAACGACAAGGAGCGATACGTGTCGTCTGCGCTGCTACGCCTCGCATCGGCGTCGCCACGGCGCCTCGAATTGTTGTCCTCGATAGGCTTCGACGCCGAGCGCGATATAGAAGTCATGCCGGTCGATATCGACGAGACACCGCATGAGGGCGAGTCGCCCGAGGCCTATGTCTTGCGCCTGGCACTAGCCAAAGCGTCAGCGGGCGCTGAGACAACCACATTGCCGACGTTGGGGTCGGATACCGCGGTGGTAGTGGCGGATCGGATTCTCGGCAAACCGACCAGCCGTGACCATGCTCTCGACATGTTGTCGCTTTTGTCGGGCCGTAGCCATGAGGTCATGACTGCCGTGGCAATTAGTGGCCCAGAAGGGCTGCTGACAACCCGTGTCACCACGCGCGTCTTCATGCGCCATATCGAAGCGCACGAAATGGCGGCCTATTGGGCCAGTGGCGAACCTGTCGACAAGGCGGGGGGCTATGCCATTCAAGGGCGAGCGGCGCTCTTTATTGAGCGTGTCGAGGGCAGTCATTCGGCTGTTGTCGGCTTGCCTTTGTTCGAGACGGCAAAATTGCTGGCTCGCCAAGGCGTGTCTCTATGGCGATAGCCTGGATCGTTATCGCCGCCTTCTCTGTGTCATAATCGGATCAACCCCTAGCGGCAAGCCCTAGCGTAACGATAAGGAACCTGCATGAGCGGTGAAGTATTGATCAATCTTACGCCGATGGAAACCCGCGTTGCCGTGGTCGAGAACGGGGTTCTGCAGGAAGCATTTATCGAACGTAGCCGACGTCGAGGCATCGTTGGCAATATCTATAAGGGCAAAGTGGCACGTGTACTGCCGGGCATGCAGGCGGCCTTCATCGATATCGGTCTCGAGCGTGCCGCATTCATCCATGCTCATGAGGTGATGCCGCCCAACACGCCTTCCGATGAGCAGGTGTCCATCAGTCAGTTATTGCACGAAGGGCAGCCATTGGTCGTCCAGGTTACCAAGGATCCGATCGGTTCCAAGGGGGCGCGCTTGACGACCCACCTATCGGTGCCGTCGCGCTATCTGGTCTACATGCCCGACTCGGCACATACCGGGGTCTCGCAACGCATCGAGGACGAAGGCGAGCGTGAGCGGCTCCGTCAGCTAGTCGAAGAGTGCCTGGAAGAGATCGATCACGAGGCGGCAGGTGGCTTCATCATACGCACAGCGGCCGAGGGCGTGGGCAGGGAAGAGCTGCTCACCGATATGCAGTTTCTGCTAAGACTATGGCGCAAGGTCGGCGAACGTAAGCTAAACGCACCTGCGCCGAGCCGTATCTACGATGACCTGCCATTGTTCATCCGCACCCTGCGAGATGTCATGCGCGACGATATCGAGAAGGTGCGTATCGATTCTCGGGAGAATTACCTCAAGTTGATGGAGTTCGCCCAGGAGTTCATGCCTGGCGTAGCCGAGCGCATCGAATACTATCCCGGTGAGCGACCGATCTTCGACCTGTTCAGTGTCGAGGATGAGATCCACAAGGCGTTGGGCCGCAAGGTCCAGCTCAAGTCGGGCGGCTATCTGGTCATCGACCAGACCGAGGCGATGACCACCATCGACGTCAATACCGGTGGGTACGTCGGGCATCGCAACCTTGAGGAAACCATCTTCAAGACCAATCTCGAGGCGGCGACGGCAATTGCCAGGCAGCTTCGCCTGCGCAACCTCGGCGGTATTATCATCATTGATTTCATCGACATGGAGGACCCGGAACATCAGCGCCAGGTCCTGCGTGTACTCGAGAAGGCACTCGAGCGCGACCACGCCAAGAACAAGATGACCGGCGTGACCGAGCTCGGCCTGGTGCAGTTGACGCGTAAACGGACTCGGGAGAGCCTGGAGCAGACCCTGTGCGAATCCTGTCCGACCTGTCAGGGACGCGGCACCCTCAAGACGCCCGAGACGATTTGCTACGAAATCTTCCGTGAAATACTCCGTGAAGAGCGGGCCTATAGCCCTGAAACTTACATGGTGCTGGCCTCGCAATCCGTGGTCGACAGACTTCTCGATGAGGAGTCCGCCGCCGTGGCCGATCTGGAGATTTTCATCGGCAAGACAATCCGCTTCCAGGTCGAGGCTCATTACTCCCAAGAGCAGTACGATATCGTATTGATGTGAGCCGCTCGCGTTATGCCTGCCGGTTCGAGGGCGTCTTGGCGCGGGTCTGCAGAACTTGCGTAGCGTCAACAGGTCTGTCGATCGATTGAGGGGGCAAGGAAGCTGCAGCATGGACCAGGGGGCAGGTAATTGATATGGCAACGCCACGCATCGTGCTGCGGTGGGTACTGACTTTGCTGGCTATCGTTCTGGCGGTGGCAGCAATGCTGATAGGCGGAGTGCGTGTTGCCATGCATCAGAGCGACACGCTGCGCGAAGAACTTGGCGCTTGGTTGACCGGCCAGTTCAGCGCTAGCATGCAACTGGGCCAGCTCAACACCTCCATGCATGGGCTCGATCCTTCCGTGTCGATCGATGACCTGCAACTGATCTCGCATGCCAGCGTCGATCCCTATTCCCTTCTCGATATCAAGCAGTTAAGCCTGCGCCTCGATATTCTGTCCTCGCTGCGTGCTGGCTATCCTGTGCTGGCCGGGGCCCGGGTTGAGGATGCCACGCTACACCTTTATCAAGACCGTCAGGGCAAGTGGTCCTGGCCTGCGCCTGCCAGATTACCGAACGAGATCGTTCCCGATAGCGGTTTTGCGATTGCCGACATCGATCAGGTGACCGAGCTGTTGTTACGCCAGCGGTTGCAGGCCAAGAACCTCCAGGTCGTGCTGCACGGCATTGACGATACTGTGACGATGACGGCGCCACGTGTGGTAATGGCAGGCAGCGACCAGGGCGCCCGCTTGGAAGGAAAAGTCTTCCTCGAGGGGGAAAACCGCTACGCGCTGGAGTTCATTCTGGAAACGGCACCCAGCGACAGGACGCCGGAAGAGTATCAGGCGTCGCTGCAGGTTAGAGCGGACTTGAATAGCCTGTCGCGGCTGGGGCGCTTGGTTACGCAGCCTACGCCGCTCAACTTCGAGGCCGTGCAGGGCTCGGCTGTCTTATGGGGATTCTGGCGTAACGGGCGCCTGCAGGATGCCCGTGCCGAGCTGGACATTATCGAACTCGGTTTCGGCGATCCAGGAGCAGGCGGGTCATTACAGGGCGTCGGTGCTCAAGCGCAGTGGCTGCGCGGCGAGCAGGATAACTGGCAGGCTTGGATTACACCTACCTCATCGGCCTCCGAGACGCCCGGTGCCTGGCCCATGCCTCGGCATCTTTACGCTGAAGGCAACGACCAGAGTTGGACATTACGCAGTTCCTCCTTCGATATTGGTGAACTGGCAGCCTGGAGCCAGCGGTTGGCAGTGTCGACTGGACTGTCTGAAGCTATTGGTGGTCTGGATCCCACTGGTCGGGTAGAAGGTCTGTCGGTGGGCTGGCGCCAAGGGCAATGGCAGTCACATGCCTTACTCGAAAACTTCTCGGTGGATACCTGGCAGGGCGCGCCGGGAGGAGGCCCTTTCGATGCTTGGGTAGAGACAACAGGAAAGCGTGGGCAGGTCACGTTCACCGGTGCACCCGGCATGGCCTTGAACCTTCCCGAGACCTTTGAGGCGCCACTTGAGGTCGACGCCATTGCAGGAGAGGTTTCTTGGATTTATGGCGGTGATGCCTGGCGCATTGGCGGAAAGGATTTGGAGGCGGTCTGGCGAGGCGCCAAGCTTAATGGCGAGTTCGGGTTGGTAACGTCCGGCGAAAGTCCCGGTGAGTTCGAGCTTCGCCTGGATATGGCCAATATCGATGCCATTGAGACGCCGCTCATGGCATGGCTTCCTGCCAAGGTGCTCGGCCCCGACCTGCGTGACTGGTTGGGGCAAGGCATTGCCGGAAGGGTTCCTCAAGGCAATCTCTATGTTCAGCACACGCTAGATGACGACCTCGACACGAGTGAGGCCAGGGAAGATGAGGAATTCGATGGCAAGCTGCGCCTGAATCTCCAGGTTGAAGACGGCCGCCTGCCTTTTGACCCTTTATGGCCAGCGTTGGAACATGTCAGCGGGGAATTGACGGTCAACGGAGAAACCCTTCATGCCGATGTCGCGCACGCCGAAGTCAGCGGTCTGATCAGCGAGGGCGCAAAAGTGACACTACAAGATGATCTGTTGCGCATCGAGGGGCCGGTGAGCGGCTCGAGCCAATCGCTTCTGGATTTTCTGGTGGCCAGTCCACTGGAGGGCATGGACACGTTTGCGAAGTGGCGCAGCGAAGGTCAGGTTAAGGGACAGCTGTCGCTGACGGCGCCGATGGTAGAGGGCAATGAGGTCGAAAATAGTGAGGCGTTGGAGGTCGACGTCAAAGCCAGTCTCGATGTGCCGAGCGTGACCTTGCCACAGTCGGAGCTGACACTGGGTAACCTCAACGGCCAGTTGCATTATCAACATGTAAGGAATGAGGATACGCTGACCGGCGAACTCGGCGCCCGGGTTTTCGAAGGACCGGTGTTGGCGCGCTTCGACGTCGGTGGCAAAGGGGTGACCCTGGAAGGGCGAGCTTTGGCCCGCGGGCTGCTGGAATGGGCCGGCACGCCGGAGCTGGACCACCTGCTGGTAGGCTACTTTCCCTATACTGCGCATCTCGATCTGCAAGGCGAGCAGCCTAATCTGACCCTCGACAGTGATTTGCAAGGATTGGCCATCCTGCTACCCGCGCCATTCGGCAAGCAACTCGACGAGCGGGTGCCCTTGCATGTCGAATCGACGTTGGGCGAACTCATGCGTGTGGACGTAGCCGATCGGCTCAGGGCACGTTGGCGTACGCGTGGAGAGCAAGTCTCGCAGGGGCAGGTTTGGCTGGAGCGTTGGCCGGCGTCGCCGGATTGGCCGAGCGGTCCTGGCTGGGAAGTCATCTGGCGGTCGTCAGGTCTGCCACTGGCACGTTGGAAGAATGCGTTGGCGAGCGTGTCGCTAACCGATACGGCGGAAACGTCGCCTCAGGGCCCATCGGCACTGCGTCGGATCGTGGTCGACACCAACTGCCTGCGATGGGAGCAACGCTGCCTGGGGTCGCTGAATGCCTCACTGGCTCCGGTAGGCGGCGGTTGGCATATCGGCCTGGCCGGCAGCTTGGCGCAAGGCGAAGCAGAATATTTTCCGCAACGCGCGAGGCCGCTGGACATTGCGCTTTCGAGCCTGTCGCTGGACGCTCTGCTGCCTGAGGCGCCCTCACCGGAATCCACCGGGCTGCTTGGCCAAGTCGCGACCCCACCCGAGTCGGCCGCGTTACCGGCGATGTTGGCCCGGCTTCCCTCAGGTCAGGTCAATATTGATTCTCTCCAGTATCAAGGGCGGCAGGTAGGACCGTTCGCGGCCAGTTGGAATGCGACGGCAGAGCGCTTGAGCATCAAGCCGCTGTCGCTGACGCTGGGAGAGGTCATTGCCAAAGGTGAATTGATCTGGGAAAAGTCAGGGATTGAGAGCAGCCTGACCCGCTTGAGGATCGCCTTGTCGGGTGGTGACTTGGGCTCGCTGATCGAGGCGTTGGGGCAGCCTGCCCCCTTGCGTAGTGAGTCGACCCAGGTCCAGACTCAATTGGCATGGCCCGGGGCGCCTTGGCAGTTTGCTCTGGAACGTTCGCGCGGCAGCATCGAGGCGGAACTCGAGGATGGGCGGTTCCTGACGTTGGAATCCCCCTCTGCACGCCTGGTCGGCCTGCTCAATGTCGATAATCTGTTGCGCCGGCTACGCCTGGACTTCTCCGACGTAACAGGGCAGGGCACGGCGTTCGACAGCGTGACCGGGAGTGCGACATTGTATGATGGTCGCCTTGAGACGCGAGGTCCGGTTGAAATCGATGGCCCATCCACTCAGTTTACGCTGAAAGGCAGTGTCAACCTTGCTGCAAGGCAGCTCGACCTGCTTCTGGGAATTACATTACCGGTCAGCCAGAACCTGCCGCTGGCCGCGGTACTTATTGGAGCGCCTTACGTCGGTGGCGCGCTTTTCCTGGCCGACAAGGTATTTGGTGGCTGGATCGACAAGGTCACACGAATTCACTACCGCGTGCAGGGTCCATGGACCTCGCCGCAGATCACACTGGAAAATGCCGAATGACGCAATTGACCGAATCTCCGCTTGACGAGGCCATTGCCACGCTGCTGGCACCGGGAGGCCTGGATGCCGAGGCACTTGAGCCTGGATTGAGCCATGCGCTGGGGCCGGGTATCGATTACGCGGATCTTTACTTCCAGCGCAGTTGGCATGAGAGTTGGGTGCTTGAAGATGGTGAGGTCAAGGATGCCAGCTACAGCATCGATGGCGGCGTGGGGGTAAGGGCGCTAGCTGGCGAGAAGACTGGCTTTGCCTATTCCAATCAGATCACTGCCGAGGCGCTGGCCGAAACCGGCAGAACCGCTTCGGGTATCGCCCGCAGCGGGGCACGCCTAGATCGTGCCCCGGCCAGAATGGTCACAGCGCCGCTGCATTATACCGGCGTTGACCCCCTCTCTGGCCTGACCGCCGAGGATAAGATCGTCATGCTCAAGCAGGCCGATCGCGTGGCGCGTGCTGCCGATCCGGCCGTGACTCAGGTCAGCGCATCGCTGACCGGTGAGCATGAAGTGGTTCTGGTGCGTGCCAGCGACGGGACGTTAGCTGCGGATATTCGCCCTCTGGTACGCCTGAATGTCAGTGTTATTGTCGCGAAGAATGGGCGCCGCGAGCGGGGAAGCGCAGGTGGCGGAGGCCGTTATGCCATGTCGCGGCTACGCGACGAGAATGCCGCCGAGCGCTTCGCCAAGGAAGCGGTACGCCAGGCGCTGGTTAATGTGGAGGCGGTAGATGCGCCGGCCGGCCAAATGCCGGTAGTGCTGGGTTCCGGCTGGCCCGGAATTCTACTCCACGAAGCGGTCGGCCATGGACTCGAGGGCGATTTCAACCGCAAGGGTAGCTCAGCATTTGCTGGGCGCATGGGGCAGCGGGTCGCTGCGCCAGGGGTCACCGTGGTCGACGATGCTACCTTGGCGGATCGCCGAGGATCGATGAGCATCGATGATGAAGGGACGCCTGGGGCTTATACGCCGCTGATCGAAGATGGCATCCTGGTTGGCTACATGCAGGACAAACTGAATGCGCGTTTGATGGGCATGGCACCCACCGGGAATGCGCGCCGCGAGTCTTATGCCCATCTGCCCATGCCACGTATGACCAATACCTACATGCTGGCCGGGCAGGACGATCCCGAAGATATTATCAAGAGCGTGAAGCGCGGACTCTACGCGGTCAGCTTTGGCGGTGGCCAGGTGGATATCACCTCCGGCAAGTTCGTGTTCTCGGCCAGTGAAGCCTACCTGATCGAGGATGGACGTATTACCACGCCGGTCAAGGGCGCCACACTGATCGGCAACGGGCCGGACGCCATGGGCCGGGTATCGATGATCGGCCATGACATGGCGCTAGACACCGGTATCGGCGTCTGTGGCAAGGAAGGACAAGGTGTGCCAGTGGGTGTCGGTCAGCCAACGTTGAAGTTGGATGAGATCACTGTCGGTGGTACTCAATCTTGAAGAGGGAAGCGGCCGCGCTCGACGAGGCGGTGTTGGGGCTGAGTTCGCAATGCTCATTCTTCGCCAACTAGCCTCGTCGTTGCTCGTGACGCTTCCAAAGGCAAATGTGGCTCAGTGGTCCCTGTGCACACTACATGCCCGCTGTGTCGCGGATCAGCTTGAAGAGCTTACGGGCATTAGTCGGCGGCTTGTCGCGTTCACGCTCGTTACGGGCGTTGCGTATCAGTTGGCGCAGTGCCTGGCGGTCGACGTTGGGGTGGTCGGCGATAAACGGTTCGAGGGCCTCGTCATCGTCGATGAGCCGGTCGCGCCATTTCTCGAGGCGGTGAAAGGCGTTGTCACGACGGAGCTTTTCCTGCTCGAACTCGTCGAAGGCAGCCTGGATGCCCGTGATGTCTTCGCGGCGCATGACCTTGCCGACGTACTGCATGTGGCGTCGGCGGCCTTCATGGGAGCGAATGCGTGACGTTTCCTCGACGGCGGCGAGCATGTCCTCGGAGAGAGGCAGTCGCGCTCGCTGGGCGTCGGACAACGCAATGATCTTTTCTCCCAGTTCCTGCAGGGCTTGCATTTCCTGCTTGCGCTGGGTCTTGCTCGGGCGACCATCTTGGTCGGCGGGTGAATCAAATGACATGCCATTACCATCAGCATTGGGAGGTTGGTGCAGTATAACAGCCAGCCTCGCGACAAGGAGAACATCATGACTCAGGCTTTCGATGCCGCTGCACAACAGGCATTGCTGGAGTCGCGTGTCGCTGCCGCCCTTGAGCAGGCACGCAAGTTGGGTGCCGACGCCTGCGAAGTCGGGGCCAGCGTCGACCAGGGGACCGGCGTCAACGTACGTTTGGGTGAAGTGGAGACGGTCGAGCTTTCACGTGACCAGGGCTTTGCCGTGACAGTCTATGTAGGTAAACGCAAGGGCAGTGCCTCGTCATCGGATGCTGGCGAGGACTCGATACGTGCCGCGGTGGAAAGAGCCATGGCGATTGCCCGGTATACGGGGGAGGATCCTGCCTCTGGACTGGCCGATGCTGATCTGATGGCTACGGAATTCCCTGACCTGAAGGTGCATCACCCCTGGCATCTGGATACCGATGAGGCCATCGAACTGGCTCTGGCTTGTGAGGCGGCCGGGCGAGCCGTGCCCGGAATCACCAACTCCGACGGGGCGGGCTTGAGCAGTGGTGAAGGGGTGCGGGTGTATGGCAACAGCCATGGTTTTCTGGCCGGGTTGAAAGGCAGCCGGCACTCCTTGTCGTGCATGCTGATCGCTGGTGACGAGCAGGGCATGCAGCGCGACTACGATTACAGTAGCGTACGCGATCCTGCCCTGCTCGCCTCGCCCGAGTCGATCGGCCAGCGTGCCGCCGAGCGCACCTTAAGCCGTTTGGGAGCGCGCCGCCCGGCAACCGGAAAAATGCCTGTAATGTTTGCTCCCGAGTTGGCCGGTGGCCTGGTTGGGCACTTTCTCAGTGCGATTGCTGGTGGCTCGCTTTACCGCGAGGCCTCTTTCCTGTGCGACAGGCTTGGTCAGCCGCTGTTTCCCGACTGGTTCACACTGATGGAGAAGCCCCGTGAAATCGGTGCTATGGCAAGTTCGCCGTTCGATAATGACGGTGTCTACACTCGGGATAACGTGTATGTCGAGGGGGGGAAGATCGCCAGTTACATGCTCTCGGCCTACAGCGCGCGTCGCCTGGGTATGACCTCTACGGGGAATGCCGGTGGGGCGCGTAATGTGCGCATCGAGGCACCACTCGTTTCGCAGCAACAGTTGCTTGCCCGGATGGATCGCGGTGTACTGGTAACCGAGCTTATGGGTCAGGGAATTAACGGCGTCACCGGCGATTATTCACGTGGGGCGGCGGGCTTCTGGGTCGAGAACGGCAAGATTCAGTACCCGGTCGAGGAATTTACCATTGCCGGGAACCTCAATGCCATGTTCGCCAATCTGCTTGGGGTCGGGAACGACATCGATACGCGCGGCAGCATTCATTCTGGAAGCTGGCTGATCGATGACATGACCGTGGCTGGTAGCTGAATTCGTCGTACTGCGGCCAGCCCTGAATATCAGGGTACTGGTCGTCTTGAAGCTAAAGAGGCCGAGGGTAGGTCAAGGCAGTGGGTATCTCCTGGAAGAGAAAGGTAGCTCACCAGGACGCGTAGACTTTCGGCCGAGACCTGACCTTGGCGTGGTAGCCTGGCCCAATTTACCGTCAAAGGTAAAGAAGCGTCGCCAGGCCCAGAAAGGCCATGAAACCGATGACGTCGGTGACGGTCGTCAGAATGACGCTGCCGGACAGCGCCGGGTCAATCTTGAGTTTCTTGAGGGCAACTGGCAACAGCGTACCGCAGAAGGCGGCGATCAACAGATTGATGACGATCGCCGCTGCGATGATCCCGCCCAAGGCAATATCCTTGAACCACAGTATGGCAACACCGGCGACTACCGCAGCCCATAGCAATCCATTGAGCGCCCCAACGATCAGCTCACGGTTAAGTAGCCAGCGCAGGTTGGAACTTGAAACATGCCCGAGGGCAATGCCTCGAATCAGTACGGTCAGGGCTTGGGAGCCGGCGATACCCCCCATGCTGGCGACGATCGGCATCAGCACGGCCAGCGCCGTGACCTGCTGAATGGTGCCTTCGAACATGCCTATCACAGCAGCGGCCATGAATGCCGTGATCAGGTTGATTCCGAGCCACACCGCACGCCGTCGGCTGGTCCGCCAGGCCGGGGCGAATGTGTCTTCTTCATCGTCGAGACCGGCGAGGCTCATCATGCGGTGCTCCGCCCCCTCGCGTATGACGTCAACGACATCATCAATGGTGATGCGTCCCAGCAGGTGGCCGTCCGTCCCGACAACCGGCGCGGAAATCAGGTCGAACTTCTCGAACAGGTTCGCGACGTCTGCTTCGTGGAGCATGGCAGAAATAGTCACCATGTCGGTGTCCATTACTTCGCGTACCAGCATGGAAGGGTCGGAGACCAACAGGCGATTAATGGGCAGGCTGCCAATCAGCTTATCGCTGCGCGTCACGACCAGCAGGGTGTCGGTGGCCTCCGGGAGGCGCTCGTGGCGGCGTAAATAGCGCAGTACGACGTCCAAGGTGATATCGGGACGAATCGTTAGCGCATCCGTGTTCATCAGGCCGCCTGCCGTGTCCTCTGGGTAGGACAATACGGTTTCCAGGCGTTGGCGCTCCTGGGCCTCCATGGAGGCAAGTACTTCCTGAATGACCGCATTCGGTAGCCGCTGCAGGAGGTCGGCCAGATCGTCTACATCGAGACCTTCGGTCGCCGATACCAACTGCTGCGCATCCATGCGGTACAGGAATTCGGTCTGGACGTCTTCCCCGAGATACTGCAGTACGTCGCCCTGAAGCTCCGGATCGATCAGCTCCCAAAGGACGTTGCGCTCCTTGGGTGGCGATGATTCAAGCAGGTGGGCGACATCGACGGGCGCGAGGCCACGGTTGAGCATCCGGCGAGCCGGCTCCAGCGCACCATTCTCCAGTGCCTCGTTGAGCCTGGCCAGTTTGGGCTGAAGCTTTTCTGGATTATTGCTCATGGCCTTCGGCGCCCTCAGTCCACCCGCGATGGCGCGTATTCTACCATGGTCGCAGCGCTTGATGAGGAAAAGCCGAACAGCGTTTTCTAAACGCTATCAATGTTGGGTACGTACGGCAGCGCGGAACTAGATATCTTCCTCGAAGCGGGATTCGAAAAGGGCTTCAAGGGCATCCAGCACGGCGTTGGCCTCGGGACCTTCGGCCCGCAAATTCAGGACGCTCCCGCAAGGCGCTGCCAGCATGAGCAGGGCCATGATATTGGCAGCATCGGCCTCACGCCGCTGATAAGTAACGATGACACTGGCATCGAAGGGTTGGCAGCATTGAACCAGCTTGGTCGCCGCACGAGCATGAAGCCCGCGCTTGTTGACCAGGGTCAGCTCACGCTGGGGCATCGGCATCGTCCTCTACGGCCGTATGGATTCCTAGCTCGCGGTGACGAAGACGAACCCGATAGTGAGATGAGAAGTGACGTGCCAGGTGTTCGGTAAGATAGACCGAACGATGCTGCCCGCCAGTACAGCCGATCGCGACCGTCAGATAGCTCCGGTTACTGGCCAGATAGGCAGGAAGCCATCGTTCTAGCCAGTCTCGGATATCATTGGCCAGCGCGGTGACATCGGGATAGTCCTCGAGGAATTCGATGATTTCGCGATCACGTCCGTTGAACTTGCGCAGGCGCGGATCCCAGTAAGGATTGGGCAGGCAGCGGGCATCGAAAACCATATCAGCATCCAGTGGCACGCCGCGCTTGAAGCCGAACGACTCGAACGTCAGCATCAGCTGGCCGCTGGAGTGATGCGCGACCTGCTCAGCGATTCGTCCGCGCAGGTCATGCACTGACAACTGTGAGGTGTCGATAACCAAATCGGCGATATCGTGTATTCGGGAAAGCGCGGTTTCCTCGGAGTCGATGGCCTCTGCCAGCGTCATCTCGCTGTCACGGGTCAAGGGATGCCGCCGGCGCGTCGCTGAGTAGCGCTCCAACAGCACCTTGACATCAGCCGTGAGGTAAACCACCTGACACTGAATGCCTCGAGCGCGTATGTCTTCGAGCAGAGATGGAAAGCGCTTGAGGGCAGCTGGCAGGTTTCTGGCATCGATGCTTACCGCGATGCTGGTGCGCTTGGCCTCGCCCTGTTGTAGCTCGTCGATCAGGGCATCGAGCAGCATGGCCGGCAGGTTATCGATGGCATAGAACCCCAGGTCCTCGAGCGCCTGGAGGGCAATCGACTTTCCCGAGCCGGAACGACCGCTGATGATGACGAGCTGCATGAGCGCGGCTCCTTCCTGATGTAATAGATGACGGACTGAGAGTGTGGCGGCAACTTTCGTCTCAGGCGGCTCAGCCGTCCTGATTGCCTGAACCGAGGCGCTGTATGGCCTGGATGAGTACGTCGTAAAGCTGCCGCTGGCTTTCGCTGCGGCGCAACCGAGCCCGGGTCTCGGTGTCGTTCATCACGCTGGCGACCTGTGCCAGCAGGGCCAGGTGCGTTTCGTCTGCGGCTTCGGGAACCAATAGCACAAAGACCAGGTCCACCGGCTCGCCATCGACGGCATCGAAGTCGATGGGTTCCTGAAGCTTTAGGAACCCGGCTATGGGCGCTTTGCAATGAGGATCCCTGGCATGGGGAATAGCCACACCATTGCCGATGCCAGTGCTACCCAGCCGCTCGCGTCCAATCAGGCGGCTGAACACTTCCTGACTATCCAGGCTGGGCGTGTTCTGTGCGATAAATGTACTGAAAAATTCCAGCACGCGTTTCTTGCTTCCCCCGGGCGCCGCGTAAAGGATTCGCTCGGGGGGCAGGATGGATTCCAGATTCATGGGAGTCAGCGGGCATCGGCGCCCTGGGCGCGCGCCTGAGCTTTTTCCTTGTGTTTCACGAGTTGACGGTCGAGCTTGTCGGCGAGCGCATCGATGGCGGCATACATATCGCCATCCTGAGCTACGGCATACAAGTCGGCACCGGCGGCGTGGAGCGTGCAGGCAGCCTGGTGACGTTCTTTCTCGATCGAGAGCGTTACTTGAACATTGGTAATGTTATCGTAGTGGCGCTCCAGACGGGCAAGCTTTTCGTTCACGTAGTCACGCAGTGCGTCGGTCAGTTCGACATGATGACCTGTGATGTTTACTTGCATGTCACGCTCCTGTGTCCTGCAGTTGGCAACTCGATTGTAACCCTTTTTGAAGCGTAGCAAACCCCCGGTAAAACACTCGGTTCGTATCGTGGACGATGCGTTGGATCAAGTCAGGAAGGAGGCACACATCCGTGTGTGCGGTCTTGGGTGATGCGGGTCAGGCTAAACGCTTGCGCTCGCTGGAGGAGGGGATGCCGAGTGCTTCGCGATACTTTGCCACGGTGCGGCGTGCGACCTTGATGCCGTCGGCGGCGAGCAGATCAACCAGCTTACTGTCGGAGAGCGGCTTACGTGGCGATTCCTCGCCGATGAGTTTCTTGAGTTTGGCGCGGATTGCCGTGCTGGAATGGGCGTCCCCCTCGCTGCCGCCGACTTGGCTGGAGAAAAAGTACTTCAGTTCGAATACGCCGCGTGGGGTATGGATGAATTTCTGCGTAGTGACCCGTGAGATGGTCGACTCGTGCATATCTACAACCTGGGCGATATCGGCCAGGATCAGCGGCTTCATGGCTTCCTCGCCTCGTTCGAGAAAGTCGAGCTGGCGCGTCATTATCTCGCGACCCACCTTGAGCAGCGTATCGTTACGACTGGACAGGCTCTTGATCAGCCAACGCGCCTCCTGCAGATGTTGCTTCATGAACGTGTTGTCGTCGCTCTTGTCGGCCCGCCGGATCAGGGCGGCGTAATCCGGCTGAATACGTAAACGTGGCATGGCTTCAGGGTTCAATTCGATGCGCCAGCCTTCACGGGTATGGCGAGCCAGCAGGTCGGGAATGACGTAATCGCTGCTGCTGTCGTCAAATGCCTGGCCTGGGCGTGGATCGAGACCGCGGATCAGAGCGATGACGGTATTCAATTGGTCGTCGTCGAGGCGTAGACGTCGCTTGAGCAGCTTGCGGTCATCTCCGGCCAGGGCCTCCAGGAACTGGCGGACCAGCCGCTTGGCCTGGGGCAGCAAGGGTGTCTCGTCGGGTAGGGCGCCGAGCTGTAGCAGCAGACACTCACGCAGGTTACGCGCACACGCGCCGGTGGGGTCGAACTGCTGAATTTGCACGAGCACCTGTTCGACCTCGGCGGTCTTGAGCCCTGCCAGCCCCTGGTCACGAAGCCCCTCGGTCAGCGTGTCGAGATCGACGTCGAGGTAGCCGGAGGGGCTGACCGCATCGATCAAGCTCTCGGCAATGATCCGATTACGCTCGGAAAGGTCGGTCATGTTCAGCTGCCACATCAGGTGGCCTTGAAGGCTGGCGCCTGCTGTATTGCGTTCGAAGTCGGGACCTTCTTCGCTACTACCGCTACTGCCGACAACATCCTGATAGGTGTCCGACCACTCGCTATCGACAGTGAGTTCGTCAGGTATATCGTCGGCCCAATCATCATCAGCCGGCTCGCTGACAGCCGTTTCGCCGTAGGCCTCCTCGAGCTCCAGCATGGGATTGGAGTCCAATGCCTGCTGAATCTCCTGGCGAAGGTCCAGGGTCGACAGCTGCAGGAGTTGGATTGCCTGCTGCAACTGTGGCGTCATGGTCAGCTGGGTGCCGACGCGGAGCTGCAACGTTGGTTTCATTGCCATAGTGGAAACAGGTTCGAAGACAGGTTGTGTTCGACACGGTATCCCTGGCGAGGTCAGCTTGCAAGTGCAAAAGCAATATTCATGCCACGAATGGAGGGGGTGCCGTCATACACGGGCTTGGGTCGGCTGGGAGTGGCTTGCATAATGAGGGGATTAGAGGCGGAACTCGTCACCAAGGTAGACCTGGCGTACTTTCTGGCTAGCCAGAATAGCTTCCGCATTGCCCTCGGCAATGATCTGCCCATCACCGACGATATAGGCGTTATCGCAGATATCGAGCGTCTCACGGACGTTGTGATCGGTAATCAATATGCCAATGCCACGTGCGCGAAGCTGACGGATGATGCCCTTGATTTCACCCACCGAGATGGGGTCGACCCCGGCGAAAGGCTCATCAAGCAGGATGAATGCCGGGTCGGTAGCTAGCGAGCGGGCGATCTCGACACGCCGACGCTCCCCGCCCGACAGGCTCATTCCCAGGTTGTCGCGAATGTGGGTGATATGGAACTCCTCAAGCAGCCGTTCCAGCTGGGCATGGCGCTGTGTCTTGTCGAGCTCCTTCCGTGTCTCGAGAATCGCCAGGATATTGTCGGCTACCGATAACTTGCGGAAAATCGAGGCTTCCTGGGGCAAGTAGCCGATACCAGTACGGGCTCGTAGATGCATGGCGGCGTGCGTCAGGTCCTGATCGTCAATGCTGACGGTGCCGGCATCCGCTCTGACCAGGCCGACGATCATATAGAAAGAGGTCGTCTTGCCGGCGCCATTGGGGCCCAGCAGGCCCACGATACTGCCTTGGCCTATGGTAAGGCTAATGTCCTTGACCACGCGCCGGTTCTTGTAGCTCTTGGCCAGGTGTCTAGCTGACAAGGTTTTCATCGGTTCGCGTATCCTGTTCGTCACTGGGTGCGCTGAGGTGTCAGGGTCATGCGTACACGTTCGCGCTCACCGTCGCCAGTCTCGGAGCGGGCCTGTACCTGGCGCCGGTCAAGGAAATACTCGACATAGGCGCCACGGAAGGTATCGCCGCCCTGATGCAGTTCCGCCTGATTGATGAGTTCCACGCGACGCTGGTCTGCGTGGTAAATAACGGTACGACCCCACCCTCGGACGATCGGGTCCTCGGGGGCGGGCTTCTGCTCGAGATAGGCTCGCTCGCTCTCGCCAATGGCTGTAACGAGCGAAACTTCGCCTTGCCCGTTGCGTTCGATCTCGACCCGGCCCGCTGTCAGTTTCATGCTGCCCTGCTGCATTTCCACATCGCCGATATAAACTGCAGTACCTGCCCGGTTGTCGAGTTCGAGGCGATCCGCGGCGATCTCTATCGGTGCGCTGGCATCGCTCTCTAAAGCGATGGCTGCAGGGCTGACAAGACCCAGCAGGGCTAGGCCGAGCCCGGCGATGGCTGCTTTGATGGGCAATGAAAGCATCATGATCCTCTTTCCTCATCTATCGGGGGATGGATGCCGCGCACGTTATCGGTCAGGCGCATGCGGTCTTCGTTGAGCCAGGCATCGAAACGGTCACCGCGTACCCGTTGTTCATACTGACGCAACAGCGCCTCGCTCTCGCTCCAGGCATGGCTACTAGCATTGTCGTAGATCAGGGTCTCGGTGTTGAGCCGCCAGCCCTCCGCGGGTGCTTCCAGTTGAGCATCGCCTCGCAGGGTCAAAGGATTGCCGCCAGCGCCCAATGTTCCTGTTTCACCTCGCGCGAACCAGATACGGCCCTCTTCGTCGAAGATTCGGATACGTGGGGTTTCGGCACGCGTCACATCGTCCTCGGGGGTATGCACGAGGCGTGGGGTTTCCAGGCGTTGGTAGGCACGCCCTTGGGCATCGAAGCGCGTCATGCGTGCTCCTTCCAGATAAAAATCCGGCTCGCCTGCTTCGTCATGGGGGACCGGGCCCGGCAAGGAGGCGTCGCGCTGCTCAATGATGGCGAGCACACCACCCAGGGCCAACAATAGCAGGGCCAGCCATACTTTGACGGACGGTTTGCGCAGGCGCCAGGCCATGGTTAATGCTGCCCGTACAGGAAGGTATCCAGGACGGAGGCCCAGTGCCCCTGCATCTGGAGCAAGCCATCACAGATCTCACGGACGGCGCCATCTCCGCCACGGCGAGCGGTGACCCACTCGGCATGCTCACGGATATAGGCAGGAGCATTGGGGACGCTGATCCCCAGGCCGACCTGGCGAATGGAAGGCAGATCGGGAAAATCGTCGCCGCAATAGGCGACTTCGGTAAAAACCATCCCGAGTTGTGCAAGCAAGCTTTTCAGAACCTCCAGCTTATCGTCCCGACCCTGGATAACATGCTCGATACCCAATGCGGCCGCCCGTTGGCTGACCATGGGGGACTCCCGTCCGGTGATGATTGCAACCTTGACGCCTGAGCGCTGCAGCAACTTGATGCCGAGTCCGTCCTGGGTGCTGAAGGCTTTGAGTTCTTGGCCATCTGCCTGGAAATAGAGTTGCCCGTCGGTCATGACACCGTCCACGTCCAGCACCAGCAGGCGAATGTGGCGCGCCCGTTCGATCAGGCCGGGACTGTTGAGACGTGGGTCGAGTACCATGGCATGCTCTCCTTACTAGGCTATCCGTAGTGGCTTAACGAGCGTGACAGGGATCTGTTCCGCTGGCTGAGCTCGTTACAGGCGCGAAGTTTACCTGTTGTGGTCAGGTATTGTGAGGGAGAGAAGGCAAACTTGTCGGCAGTCAGGTCGACAGTTGACTCAGATGACACCGCTGGCAAGAAGGTCGTGCATGTGCAAAGCACCGATTGGATGGTCGTCATCATCAACCACTGCCAGCGCAGTGATGCGGTTGTCCTCCATGATTTTTACCGCCTCGGCGGCAAGCATGCCAGGGCGGACCCGTTTGCCACCCCGGGTCATCACGTCATCGACTCGCAAGCTGCGCAGGTCGCCGTAATGGTCCAGGGTGCGTCTTAGATCCCCATCCGTATAGACGCCTTCCAGCCGGTTGGCATCATTCACGACACAGGTGAACCCTAGCCCTTGGCGGGTAATCTCCAGTAGTGCATCGCGCAGCGGACTGCCGAGCGGGACGCTAGGCAGGCGATCACCGCCATGCATGAGGTCCTCGACCCTGAGCAGCAGACGTCGACCCAGACTGCCGCCCGGATGCGACAAGGCAAACTCCTCGGCGGTAAATCCACGCGCTTCAAGCAGGGCAACGGCCAGGGCGTCGCCGAGCGCCAGGGCAGCAGTCGTCGAAGAGGTTGGGGCCAAATCCAGCGGGCACGCTTCACGCGCCACGCCAGCATCGAGATGTGCTTCGGCATGTCTCGCCAGGGTTGAGCCGGGGCGTCCGGTCATGCTCACCAGAGGGGTGCCCATGCGCTTCAATAGGGGTAAAAGGGCGGTGACCTCACTGGTCTCGCCCGAATTGGATAGCGCAAGTACGACATCTCTAGACGTAATCATGCCGAGATCGCCGTGACTGGCTTCGCCGGGATGAACGAAAAACGCTGGCGTGCCGGTACTTGCTAGAGTAGCGGCGATTTTGCGAGCGATGTGGCCCGACTTGCCCATGCCTGTGACTACGACTCGTCCTTGACATGCCAGTATCAGCCGGCAGGCATCATCGAAATCCTCGGAAAGCTTGGCTGCGAGCGCGGCAACGGCCTGCTGTTCCAGATCCAGGGTACGTCGCGCACTGGTGCGAAAAGCGAAGTCGGTATTGACTGTCATGGTGAAATTGTTGCCCCTTTGGCCTCAAGGCTCAAGCAGAACGGGTCGGACGGGGTAGCGTGTGTCCCGTGTGCCTGCCGTCGGTGAGGCGCCATTAAACGCATTGCATGAGGTGTCTGCAAGCTACGCCCGCACGCCATTGTGGCGATGTCGGTCCTAGTTAGGATACGATGTTCGATAATTTTTCGTGACGGAACCTGTGCATGAGTGATGCGATGCTCGTCGACCTGAAAGGCGTACGCTTTTCTCGTGGCGAGAAGGAGATATTCCGGGGCGTCGATTTGCAGGTACCGCGTGGCAAGATCACGGCCATCATGGGGCCGAGTGGTACAGGTAAGACGACGCTGCTCAAGCTGATCGGGGGGCAGTTGGCCCCTGATTCTGGCAGTGTGTGTATTGCTGGACAGAACGTGCATCGCCTGCCCAGGCGTGAGCTGTTCCGGCTGCGTCGGCGGATGGGCATGCTATTTCAGAGTGGAGCCCTGTTTTCCGACCTCGACGTGTTTGAGAATGTGGCGTTTCCCTTACGCGTACATACCGATCTGCCCGATGCGATGATTCGTGATGTGGTGTTGATGAAGCTTGAGGCGGTCGGCCTGCGCGGTGCGCGACAGCTGATGCCCGCCGAACTCTCGGGCGGTATGTTGCGGCGCGTGGCACTGGCGCGGGCCGTAGCGTTAGATCCCGAGCTTATCCTGTATGACGAACCCTTCGTTGGGCAGGATCCCATTTCGATGGGGGTGCTGGTCCAGCTGATTCGCAAGGTCAACCAGGCTTTGGGTCTTACGGCCGTCGTGGTTTCCCACGATATCAAGGAGACCCTGTCGATCGCCGACTATGTTTATGTGATATCGGATGGGCAGGTCATGGCTCATGGTACGCCTGCGTCGCTCGATGTCGATCAGGATCCCCGTGTCAGTCAGTTCATCCATGGCGAGCCGGATGGTCCGGTGCCTTTCCATTACCCGGCGCCAGATTATTTCAGTGATATCCTGGCCGAGAGGGCAGGGTCATGAATCTGGTGCACCGTATTGCTGCACTGGGGCGAGGTACGCTCTATTTACTCGAGTCCCTTGGGCGGGCTGGCATATTTTTGCTGCAATCGAGCGTCGGCATCCCTTCACGCGAGGGGTGGTACCTTTGGCTACGCCAGATGCACTTCGTGGGCGTGATGTCGCTGGCGATCGTCCTCGTTTCAGGTGTTTTCATTGGCATGGTGCTCAGCCTGCAGGGCTATACCATCTTGGTGGACTTCGGAGCCGAAGAAGCCTTGGGGCAGATGGTTGCGTTGTCGCTGCTTCGAGAGCTGGCGCCGGTGGTAGCCGCGTTGTTGTTCGCGGGGCGCGCCGGGTCAGCATTAACGGCTGAAATCGGCCTGATGAAAGCTACCGAGCAATTGTCCAGCATGGAAATGATCGGTGTCGATCCATTGCGCCGGGTAGTTGCGCCCAGGCTGTGGGCGGGCTTCGTGTCGCTACCTCTGCTGACGGTGGGTTTTAGCGTGGTAGGTATCTGGGGAGGTTACCTGGTCGGCGTGGAGTGGCTGGGGGTCTATGAAGGAGCCTACTGGAGTGGAATGCAAAGCAGCGTGGGCTTCTTTGACGATGTCGGTAATGGCTTGGTCAAGAGTCTGGTGTTTGCCCTCGTCGTGACCTGGATCGCCGTCTTTCAAGGCTATGATCTGATTCCTACTTCCGAAGGTATTTCCCGCGCAACCACACGCACGGTGGTGTATTCCTCGCTGGCCGTACTCGGGCTGGATTTCGTGCTGACGACGCTGATGTTTGGAGAGCTTGGATGAAGCGCAGCAAGATGATGGAGTTTGGGGTCGGCCTGTTCATGCTGGCAGGCATTCTGGGGCTGGTGTTTCTCGGGCTGCGCGTCAGTGGGCTGGGTAACGGGATCAGCGGGGAGACCTTCACCCTTTACGCCGATTTCGCCAATATCGGCGGTTTGAAGCCGCGGTCCAAGGTTACGCTGGCGGGTGTGCAGGTCGGCCAGGTTGCTGATGTCGAGCTGGATCAGGAATGGTTCGAAGCACGTGTCACGCTGAAGCTGGATGCCGATCTGGAGGGCAAATTGCCACGCGACACCACGGCCGCCATCCTGACCTCGGGCTTGCTCGGTGAACAGTACCTCGGTCTGTCGGTGGGAGGCGATCCGGACACCCTGGCCAATGGCGATACGATCCGGGACACCCAGCAAGCGTTAGTGCTTGAAGAACTGATTCAGCAATTCGTGTCCAACATGGTTAGAGAATGAACCGTTTTTCAGGAGTTCGTATGAACGAGTGGACGTCTGTAGTGAAGCGCATCCCGGTACTCCTTTTGTCGCTGTGCCTGGTTCTGTTTGCCTCGCAAGTATCGGCCCAAGCCCCTGAGCAAGTGATTCGCGATAGCATCAAGCAGTTGATGGGGCAGATCGAAGGGCGCAAGGATTATTTTGCCCAGCATCCTGAGGAGCTCAAGAGGTTGGTCGACGAAAGCCTTGAGGGAGCGGCGGACTTTCGTTACATCGGCGCCAGCGTGATGGGGCGCTATTTCCGCAATGCCACGCCCGAGCAGCGCTCGCGCTTTGCCAAGGTGTTCCGCCAGACATTGATCGATACCTATGCCAAAGGGTTGGTTACCTTCGATTACCGCGACCTTCGCGTGCTGGAGGGCACCGGGTCGCGCTATGAGGACCAGACCAGCGTGGACATGGAAGTCGTCGCCACGAACGGCCAAGTCTATCCGGTCAGCTATAGCCTGCGTCAGAATGACGATGGTCAATGGAAAGTCGTCAATGTCATCGTCAATGGCATCAATCTCGGGCTGACTTTCCGCAACCAGTTTGACCAGGCAATGCGCGAGAACAACCGTGATTACGATCAGGTCATCAATGGCTGGGCACCGGAGGTAGGTACCGAGGAGCTGGAGCAGGGCCGCGAAGCATGACCACCCTGCTGCAAGGGATAGCGCGACTTGAGGCGCGCGATAATGTGCTGGTCGCCAGCGGCGAGGCCGGTTTCGATGTGGCGGCAGCTCTGGCCGAGAAAGGTTGTGAGTGGCTCATGCAGCAATCTTCGGGTGGCCAGGTCATTTTCGATCTGAGCGGCGTCGACCAAGCCAGCAGTGCAGCGCTGAGCGTCATGCTCGAGTGGCTGCGCTGTGCTCGCCAATGTCATCTAACGGTGACGGCGGTTCGTTTGTCCGTGCCGCTGTCACGCCTTACTGCCATGGCTGGGCTTGATCGGTTGTTGCCCGAAGTGTATGCCGATACCTCTCTTTGAGGTGTCGGCATCGCCATCGTCCTCGCTTTTCATTACCATGGGGCATCGTGAGTCACTCTTGGCCGCACCTCGGTGTCTGCCGGCGGTGCGTACAGATTATTAATAGGAGCCACCGCAACCCATGCAACCCAATGACGTCAAGGCGCTGCTCGAATCTCGAATCGAGAACTGCGATTTTTATATTCAGGGTGAGGGCTGCAACTTTCAGGTCATTGCTGTCGGCGATGTCTTCCAGGGTCTTGGTCCCGTCAAGCGACAGCAGTTGATTTATGGTGCGCTGTCCGAGGAAATTGCCAGCGGCGCTCTGCACGCAGTCAGCATCAAAACCTATACCCCGGCGCAGTGGCAGCAGGCGCCCGAGAATTCCCAGGCCTGAGCGCAACGGATCCATGGACAAGTTGATCATCACCGGCAATGGCCCCCTCGACGGCGAGGTCTGGGCCAGTGGGGCCAAGAATTCCGCCTTGCCAATCCTGGCCGCGACGCTGCTGGCCGATGGGCCCGTCACTATCGGTAACCTACCGCATCTTCAGGACATTACCACCACGCTGGAATTGCTCGGGCGCATGGGCGTCGAGCCAGTCATGGGCGAGAAGATGACCATCCAGCTCGATGGTTCACAAGTGCATGATTGTCATGCGCCTTACGACCTGGTCAAGAAGATGCGTGCCTCGATCCTGGTGCTGGGGCCGTTGCTGGCCCATTTCGGCAAGGCCGATGTCTCGTTGCCAGGTGGTTGCGCCATCGGTACTCGCCCGGTGGATCTGCATATTCGTGGCCTCGAGGCCATGGGGGCAAAGATTCATGTCGAAGGCGGCTACATTCGAGCGCGTGTCGATGGCCGTCTCAAGGGCGCAACGATCATCTTCGACACGGTGACAGTGACAGGGACCGAAAACCTGCTGATGGCAGCCACCCTGGCCGATGGAACCACTGTGCTCGAGAACGCTGCGCGCGAACCCGAGGTCGTTGATCTGGCAGAGTGCCTGATCGCCATGGGGGCCAAGATCCGTGGCCACGGTACCGATACCATTACCGTTGAAGGCGTCAGACGCCTTAATGGCTGTTATTACGATGTCATGCCCGATCGTATCGAGACCGGCACCTTCCTGGTGGCTGCTGCGGCGACAGGCGGGCGTGTACGTGTGCGCAACACGCGGGCCGATATTCTTGAAGCCGTACTGGCTAAGCTGCAGGAGGCTGGCGCACACGTTACCGCTGGCGAGGGCTGGATCGAACTTGACATGCGGGGCCGCCGACCCAAGGCGGTAAACTTGCGTACGGCGCCGTACCCGGCTTTCCCCACCGACATGCAAGCGCAGTTCGTGGCCCTGAATGCAGTGGCCGAAGGGACTGGGCGGGTAGTGGAGACGATCTTCGAGAATCGTTTCATGCACGTTCAGGAGCTCAAGCGCATGGGAGCAGACATCGCGTTAGAGGGCAATACGGCGTTGGTGACAGGCGTGAAAAGGCTGTCCGGGGCGCCGGTAATGGCGACCGACTTGCGAGCGTCGGCGAGTCTGGTGATTGCCGCGATGGTCGCTGAGGGCGAGACGATGGTCGACCGTATTTACCATATCGATCGCGGCTATGAGTGCATCGAGGAAAAACTACAATTGCTGGGTGCTCGCATCCGCCGCGTGCCGGGTTGATGCCGCCATCGCATTAGTCACCAAGTAGCGACCTACTATGAGCAAGCAACTGATTCTAGCCCTTTCCAAGGGCCGTATTCTGAAGGAAACCCTGCCGCTATTGGCTGATGCCGGCATTGAGCCGGCCGAGAACCTGGACAAGAGCCGCAAGCTCTTGTTCGATACCAACCTCGATGACGTGAAGCTGGTAGTGATTCGTGCTGTCGATGTGCCGACCTACGTACAGCTGGGCGCCGCCGACCTTGGTATTGCTGGCAAGGACGTGCTGCTCGAGCATGGTGCCGAAGGCCTCTACGAGCCACTAGACCTCGAAATCGCCCGCTGTCGCCTGATGACTGCCGGGGTCGTGGGGGCAAAGCCGGCGCGTGCCCGTCGCCGAGTGGCTACCAAGTTTGTCAACGTGGCGCGTCGCTATTATGCCGAGCAGGGCATTCAGGCAGAAGTTATCAAGCTCTATGGTGCCATGGAGCTCGCGCCGCTAATGAACCTGGCCGACGAAATCGTAGATATCGTCGATACTGGAAACACCTTGCGCGCCAATGGCATGGAACCGCGCGAGCTGATCGAAGGCATCAGCACCCGACTGGTGGTCAACAAGGCCGCCATGACCATGAAACACGAGCGGCTTAAACCCCTGATCGAACGCTTGCGCGATGCCGTCGCCATGCGCCGTGCCGACGCTGCCGCTTCCTGATCGAGACGATGAGAAACACCATGGCCGAGACAGCTGCACGCCAGATCAAGATAGCCAGGCTATCGACTGCCGATGCCAATTTCGACGCCTCGCTCGAGGCTCTGTTGTCCTGGGAAGGCGTTTCCGACGCCCAGGTGCAACAGCGTGTAGAGGAGATTCTGCATGCAGTCAGAACGCGGGGAGACACGGCATTAGTCGAAGCCTCGAATCGCTTCGATCGCCTTTCCGTCAGTTCTATGGCGGAACTGACGCTGGACAAGGCGCGGCTGCGTCAGGCCTACGACGGTTTGCCCGCAGAGCAGCGCGATGCATTGGCTGTGGCTGCCGAGCGCATCCGTGTTTATCACGAGCGTCAGAAGCCCGAGTCATGGCAGTATACCGAAGCCGACGGTACGGTATTGGGCCAGAAGGTGACGCCGCTTGATCGCGCCGGTATCTACGTACCCGGCGGCAAGGCAGCGTACCCTTCC
Organism: Modicisalibacter luteus DSM 23508; assembly: GCF_000378505.1. GTDB lineage: Bacteria > Pseudomonadota > Gammaproteobacteria > Pseudomonadales > Halomonadaceae > Modicisalibacter > Modicisalibacter luteus. Next base: position 258,661 of record NZ_KB899992.1, read on the forward strand.
TCAGTGCTGATGAATGCGGTTCCTGCCCATGTAGCGGGTGTCAGGGAAATCGTTATGGTCGTGCCTACGCCTGACGGGGTGCTTAACGAGCTGGTCCTGGCAGCCGCTTACCTGGCCGGAGTCGACCATGTATTCACTATCGGTGGCGCCCAAGCCGTAGCGGCATTGGCTTACGGCACTGAAAGTGTCCCGCGAGTCGACAAGATCGTAGGGCCGGGCAATATTTATGTAGCTACCGCCAAGCGTGCCGTTTTCGGGCAGGTGGGTATCGACATGATCGCCGGTCCGTCCGAGATTCTGGTGCTGTCTGACGGCGGTACCGATCCCGAATGGCTGGCGATGGACCTGTTCTCCCAGGCCGAGCATGACGAGGATGCCCAGGCAATTCTCGTGAGCTGGGACGCCGAGCACATCGATGCTGTCGAGGCGGCCATCGAGCGGCTGTTGCCTACTATGGAGCGTGAACCGATCATTCGCGCCTCCCTCGAATCGCGCGGAGCGCTGATTTCCTGTAACAATCGTGAAGAAGCCGTCTCCTTGATCAACCGAATCGCGCCGGAGCATCTTGAGCTTTCTGTCGAAGATCCTGAGGCGCTACTGCCCGATATTCGACATGCAGGGGCCATCTTCATGGGCCGTTACACGGCGGAAGTGCTGGGCGATTACTGTGCCGGACCCAACCATGTCCTGCCAACATCGGGCACGGCGCGCTTCTCGTCTCCATTGGGGGTTTATGATTTTCAGAAGCGCTCGTCGATCATCCACTGCTCATCGGCTGGCGCTTCGACATTGGGGCGCACCGCATCCATATTGGCGCGCGGCGAGTCGCTGACTGCGCATGCTCGTTCTGCGGAGAACCGGATCCGAAACGATTGATTGCCGCGCGGGGATAGTTCAGGCCCACACTGCCATTGGCGATGTGGGCCTTTTTGGTCAGCGCTGCGAAGGTGGTGGGCGCTCGCCGGCCACGATCTCGATCTCGAGAGTATCGCCGTTGCGTACCACCTTGAGGGGCAGTCGCGTTCCAGGCTCGATATCGGCGATGTCGGCCATAGCCACTCGCGGGTCGAGTATCGGTTTGCCGTCGATGGCCAGCAGAACATCTCCCGGCCGCAAGCCCGCTTGCTGGGCAGGGCCGTTCTGCACCACGCTGGACACGATGACGCCTTGGGCGGCATTAAGCCCAAACGAGGCGGCGAGTCCCGAGGTGATTTCCTGAACTTCCAGGCCGAGCCAGCCGCGTACTACCCGGCCATGTTGTACGAGTTCGTCGAGAATCTCGCGAGCCAGATTGACGGGAATTGCGAAACCGATACCCTGCGATCCTCCCGAGCGCGAGAATATTGCAGTATTGATGCCAACCAGGGCCCCATTGGCGTTGATAAGCGCTCCGCCTGAATTGCCGGGGTTGATTGCAGCATCAGTCTGAATGAAATCTTCATAGGCGGACAGGCCGAGATGGTTGCGGCCGGTAGCGCTGATAATGCCCATGGTCACGGTTTGGCCCACGCCGAAAGGATTTCCGATTGCCAGGCTGACATCGCCTACGGCGACGCTCTCGGAGTCTCCAAGGGCGATGGCGGGAAGGCTGTCGAGATTGATCTTGAGTACCGCCAGGTCGCTTTCCGGGTCGGTGCCGATGACATCGGCAAAGGTCTCACGTCCATCACGCAAGGCTACCTGAATCTGGTCTGCTCCGCTGATGACATGATGGTTGGTCAGGACATAGCCCTCGTCGCTGACGATAACCCCCGAGCCCAGGCTGGAGAGCATCCGCTGGCGCCTGGGCATCTCCTCTCCAAAGAACTGACGAAAAAAAGGATCGGACATCAAGGGGTGTTGCTCGCGCTCTACGACGCGTGATGAGTAGACATTCACCACGGCCGGGGCCGCCTTGTTGACGGCAGTTGCATAACTGACCGGTCCGCTCGAGCGCGAAAACGGGACGGCCTCGCGCAACTCGGGGGCCGGCCTCGGCTCGCTATTGGTCTCTCGTTGGATATAGTCGACTACTTGCGTAACCGGCTGCGAAGAACTGAACCATTGGGGAAATAGGTTGAGCAGCAGTACGGCCACGAGTATACCGCTGAGGATGGGCCAGATAAGCGGCTTCAGGTAGCGACGCATGAATGCGTTCCTTGTCGGTGAGGGCGATGGATCCGAGGCCAGAGGTTACAATGGGTAGCATTGTACACCGCAGCTCAACGACTGTCCGGAGGACCCATGATATCCCGTGATCGCTTGGTGCATACCTGCCATGAATTGTTGAAGGCCGATGCCTTCAAGGACTATACCCTCAATGGCCTGCAGGTCGCCGGTAGTGAAACTGTCGGAAAGGTGATGACCGGAGTGACCGCCTGCCAGGCACTCCTTGACGAAGCCGTCGCCTGGGGCGCCGATCTGGTACTGGTGCATCACGGCTATTTCTGGAAGAACGAGCCCGTGGCCATCGCTGGGATGAAACGCCGGCGGCTCGGAACGTTGATGGCGCATGACATTAATCTTCTCGCTTACCACTTGCCGCTGGATGCCCATGCGGCGCTAGGCAACAATGCCAGGCTGGCGACAGAGCTGGGCTTCACTGTCGAGGGCTGTGTCGACGGCGAAATGGGGGAAGGGCTGATCTGGCTTGGGGCGCCGCATGCACCGATGAACAACACTGAGCTTGGGCATCATCTGGCGCAGCGTTTGAAGCGCGAACCCGTGGTGATCGCAGGACATGATCGGCCCATAGAGCGCATCGCCTGGTGTACCGGAGGGGCTCAGGACATGATCATTCAGGCCTGTGAAGCGGGAGCCGATGCCTTTATCTCGGGCGAAATCTCAGAGCGTACGACGCATCTGGCCAGAGAAATGGGGATCAGTTATTACGCTGCGGGACATCATGCAACCGAGCGTTATGGCGTCCAGGCGTTAGGAGAGTGGCTAGCCTCCGAATTCGAGATAGAACATCGCTTCGTTGATATAGACAACCCGGCGTGACGTCCTTGGCGAGCCGCGCAATGGCGCCCGCAGGAACGACTTACTACGGGCGCCAATGAACAGGTTCGTCCGCCTCAATATCGGACCGGCTGAGGCTGCTCCTTTTCACTCGCTTCTTCCTGACGCAGCCCGTAGTCCTCCGCCAAAGTGCCGCGTCCGCCATCGGCATAGTCGCGAGGCATGGAGAGTTCGTCGCTCTCGGTTAAGGGGTCATCTGAGCTGTTGCCGTTCAGGCGTCGCTTAAGCTGCAGGTCGTCGCAGAGACGGTCGGCGCTCTGGTTGAGCTGCTGCTCGAGTTCTTGGCTCTGGCGTTGGATGCTTGCTACCAGATCTGTCGCCTTGGCGAAATGATCGTTGAGCGCATCGCGTACCTGGTTAAGTTCCAGCTCGGTTTCCGCCAATCGCTGGCGCACTTTTTGATTTCGCGCCACGTTGGCATTAAGTAGATGGTAGCCCAAGGCGCCAATGCCAATGCCGGCGAGAAAGCAGGCAATGGCCAGTATCCAGTCGATATTGCTTTCGTTCACGTTGCTCCCCTCTATTCACGCCCAGCCGCAGCGTGGAAAGACCAGGCTGTTATTACCCAGCATGCCACGTTGGTCATGGTCCACATCCAGGCGGCCCATTATATGGGGCATAAGGCAACACAGGTCAACGCGACGGAGTCCATGGCATGCGCAACATCGCTTGCCCGCGTATAATGACCGGCTCATCGACAGCCGTTCGAGGTATGCAAGACGCCCATGTGCGCGACTACGACTTCTCCGCCGAACTCCGCCGCCAAGCCCACTAGTCAGCCCCCTCTCAAGCGCTATCAGGCAGACCTGAAACGTGAGGGCTTCCAGTATGACGAGGCCCAGGAACGGGCCGTCAAGCATCTGCAACGGCTCTACGACGATTTGGTCAACACGCCACGCCGGGATCTGGCGCCGTCATCCGCGGAGCGTGGACTCAAGTCGAAGGTGGCGGGTCTGTTCGGAAAAAAATCGGCGCCTAGTCAGCAGGAACCGGAGACACCGGAAGTGACCGGCCTGTACTTCTGGGGAGGGGTGGGGCGCGGTAAGACTTACCTAGTCGACACCTTTTACGAGTCGTTGCCGTTTCCGGACAAGATGCGCACGCATTTCCATCGCTTTATGCAACGCGTACATACTGAACTGGAGCACTACAAGGGCGAGAAGAATCCATTGACACTGATCGCCGGCAAGTTTGCCAGCGAGGCCAGGGTGATCTGCTTCGACGAGTTCTTCGTCAAGGATATTACCGACGCCATGATTCTCGCCAACCTGCTTGAGGCGTTGTTCAGCAAGGGTGTCGTGCTGGTGGCGACATCAAATATCGTACCCGATGATCTCTACAAGGACGGCTTGCAGCGGGCGCGGTTTCTGCCAGCTATCGATCTCGTCAAGCGCCATTGCGAAGTGGTCAACGTTGACTCGGGGATCGATTACCGGCTGCGAGCGCTGGAACGTGCCGAGATTTTTCATCATCCGTTGGATAACGACGCCGCGATACAACTGGAGCGAAGCTTCCGGGAAATCGCGGGAGACGAGGGTGAGCGTGATGCGCCCATCGAGGTCAATCGTCGTATCCTGACGTCGCGGCGCGTCCACGAGGATGTCGTGTGGTTTGATTTTGGCATGTTGTGTGATGGTCCTCGCAGCCAGAACGACTACATCGAGCTGGCGCGCGAGTTTCATACCGTATTGGTATCCGATGTGCCGCAGATGGGGCGGGGCAGTGATGATCAAGCCCGGCGTTTCATCAATATGGTCGATGAATTCTATGATCGGGGCGTCAAGTTGCTGATGTCGGCCGAAACCGCGGCTGAGCAGCTCTACACCGAAGGCAATTTGACCTTCGAGTTCGAGCGTACGGTATCACGTCTGCAGGAAATGCAGTCACGTGAATATCTGGCCTTGCCTCACAAGCCTTGAGCCAGGCAGGGGAAAGAAGATGGGCAGCGGGTCGGCGTATCCGATGAATTTTCCCTTAACCTGAGCATGGGGCTCATGTACAATGCGCGCTCGCTCGACCGTTGTCGCTCCATGTGGAGGGCAACCAAGAAAAATAGGGATGGTCCTCGTCAACGTATCAAGTGGCGCAGGGCCCAATGTATCAATTGGTGATTGAATCCATGAAGACGTTCAGTGCTAAGCCGCAGTCCGTCCAGCGCGACTGGTTCGTCGTCGACGCGACTGACAAGACGCTCGGCCGTCTGGCTACCGAAATCGCTCGCCGCCTGCGCGGTAAGCATAAGCCGGAATATACCCCGCATGTTGATACCGGCGATTACATCGTCGTGATCAATGCCGAGAAGGTCCACGTGACCGGCAACAAGGCGCAGGCCAAGAATTACTATCGTCACACCGGCTATCCTGGTGGGCTGCGTTCCCTGTCCTTCGAGAAGATGATCGATCATGCGCCGGAGCGTGTTATCGAATCGGCCGTCAAGGGCATGCTGCCGAAAGGGCCGCTGGGTCGTGCCATGTATTCCAAGCTTAAGGTTTATGCTGGCACCGAACATCCGCACGCTGCGCAGCAGCCGCAAGAACTGAACATCTGAGGGATACTTCGCCATGTCACAGCAGTATTATGGTACCGGGCGTCGCAAGACTTCTACCGCTCGCGTCTTCCTGAAGCCGGGTACCGGCAAGATTACCGTCAACAGCCGTGAGCTGAACGAATACTTTGGTCGCGTTACCGCGCAAATGGTCGTTCGCCAGCCGCTGGAATTGACCCAGACCGGTGAGCAGTTCGACGTTTATGTCACTGTGGCCGGTGGTGGTGGCTCTGCACAGGCCGGTGCCATTCGCCACGGCATCACTCGTGCCCTGCTCGACTACAATGAAGAGTTCCGCAAGCCGCTGCGCGATGCTGGCTACGTGACTCGTGATGCTCGTGAAGTCGAGCGTAAGAAAGTTGGTTTGCGCAAGGCACGTCGTCGCCCGCAGTTCTCCAAGCGTTAAACGCGACTTCGCCAAGTGCTTCAAAAGCGCCCAGCCGATACAGGCTGGGCGCTTTTTTTTTCATCAGTGGATTGGGTTTGACGTTAGGTTGGGTCAAAAGCGCGCCAGTTTGTTTTGGCATGACGGAACTTTGTATCCGTGCGTTTCGAGGCGTTATTATCAAAGTGGGTGGCAGCGGGGCAGCAGCGGGTAATTGACGGGAGAAACCATACAATGACAAATAACGGCGTGAATAAAGGGAGGCGCCGTTTCCTTGTCGGCGCAACTACCGTGATTGGTGCGGTAGGCGCTGTTGGGGTGGCGGTCCCCTTTGTGGCTTCTTGGCAGCCTAGCGCAAGAGCACTGGCAGCAGGAGCTCCGGTAAGAGCGGATATTTCCAAGCTGGAAACGGGGCAGCAGATGACGGTCGAATGGCGGGGTAAGCCCGTCTGGGTCGTGCGTCGTTCCAAGGAAATGATCGAGCAGACCCGTAATGTTTCTCCCGAACGCCTGCGCGACCCACAGGCACAGGCCGATCAGCAGCCTAGTTATGCCAGTGGCCCGCTACGTTCCATCAAGCCGGAAATCGCCGTGTTCGTTGGTATCTGCACTCACCTCGGCTGTTCACCGACCTTCCGGCCGGAACCCGGCGCGGCCGACCTCGGCGGTGATTGGCCCGGAGGCTACTTCTGCCCTTGCCATGGCTCGCGCTTCGATCTGGCAGGGCGGGTATTTACAGGGGTGCCGGCACCGTTGAATCTCGAGGTACCGCCACACCGCTACGAGAGCGACACTGTTCTGGTGGTTGGCGAAGACGAGGAGGCGAGCTGATGGGCAACCCCAATCGCATCAAGGCGGAAAAGGGTTTCATGCGCTGGGTCGATGATCGTTTTCCTGCGACTCAGCTGTGGAAGGAACATCTCTCCGAATACTATGCCCCGAAGAATTTCAATGTCTGGTACTTCTTCGGCTCGCTGGCCATGCTCGTCCTGGTGAACCAGATACTGACCGGCATCTGGCTGACCATGAGCTACAACCCCAGCGCGGAAGGTGCGTTCGCCTCCGTTGAGTACATCATGCGTGATGTCGAATACGGCTGGTTGCTGCGCTACATGCATTCCACCGGCGCATCCGCCTTCTTCGTGGTGGTCTATCTACATATGTTCCGTGGCATGATGTACGGCTCCTACAAGGCGCCACGTGAGCTGGTGTGGATTTTTGGCATGTGCATCTACCTGGCCCTCATGGCCGAAGCTTTCATGGGGTATCTGCTGCCTTGGGGGCAGATGTCGTACTGGGGTGCGCAGGTTATCATTTCGCTGTTCTCGGCGATTCCTATCATTGGTGATGATCTGTCTCAATGGATACGCGGCGACTTTCTGATTTCCGGCATCACCCTGAATCGCTTCTTTGCCTTGCATGTCGTGGCTCTGCCGATCGTGATTCTGGGACTCGTCGTGCTTCATTTGATTTCCTTGCACGAGGTGGGTTCCAACAACCCGGATGGTATCGATATCAAGGCCATGAAGGATGAGGCCGGCAAGCCGTTGGACGGTATACCTTTTCATCCTTATTACACTGTCAAGGATCTCGTCGGGGTGGCGGTGTTCCTGTTCGTGTTCTGTGTAGTGCTTTTCTACTTCCCCGAAGGCGGAGGCTATTTCCTCGAGAAGCCGAACTTCGAGCCTTCCGACCCACTGAAGACCCCCGAACACATCGCGCCAGTCTGGTACTTCACACCGTTCTACGCCATGTTGCGGGCCGTCACGTTCAACCTGTTCGGCCTGGATTCCAAATTCTGGGGGGTGGTCGTGATGGGTGCTGCTATCGCGATTCTTTTTGTGCTGCCATGGCTGGACCGTTCGCCTGTCAACTCCATGCGTTACAAAGGCTGGATCTCTAAGGTTATGCTGGCGCTGTTTGCGATCAGCTTCGTGGTCTTGGGCGTGCTTGGGGTTTTGCCTTCTACCGAAGTGCGGACCGTCATCGCCCAAGTCGCCACACTAATGTATTTCGCTTACTTCTTGCTCATGCCGTTCTACACAAGGATTGAAAAAACCAAAATCGTTCCGACAAGGGTGACTGGCCAATGAGAAAGCAATTACTTGCACTGCTTCTTGTGCTGGCGCCCTTTATGGTTATGGCTGCGGGCGGTGAAACGGTACACCTCGAGAAGATGAATCCCGACCTGCATGACAAGCCCTCGTTGCAGCGGGGCATGAAGCTCTATACGAACTATTGCATGGGATGCCACTCCTTGGAGTACCAACGTTTCAGCCGGGCTGCCGAGGACCTGAATATTCCTCAGGAGCTGGTCGAGGAGAACCTGATCTTCTCGGAAGATCTGGCATTCAATGATCAGATGCGCATCGGCATGCCCGCCGACTCGGCAGAAGCCTGGTTCGGGACAGCGCCACCGGATCTCACGCTGATAGCGAGGCTGCGCGGTACCGACTGGATCTATACCTATTTACAAAGCTTCTATCTTGATCCTGAGCGCCCTTGGGGCGTGAACAATAGGGTTTTCCCCGACGTCGGCATGCCCAACGTGTTGGAGCCGCTGCAGGGAACGCAGGAAATGGTCTGTGGACGTACCCAAAAGGCGCTTCCCGAGGCCAAGCTTGACCCGCTGACGGGGCTTTATGAGTCTTGCCACGTGCTGCAGGTTACCGAGCCAGGCACAATGGAGCCCGAAGAATTTGAGCAAGCTGTGTGGGATATGACCAACTTCCTTGCCTATGTCGGCGAGCCGTCAAAACTGAAGGCGCAGTCATTAGGACCTAAGGTATTGATCTTTATTTTTATTTTCGGTGTTATTGCCTACCTGCTCAAGCGTGAATACTGGCGCGATGTGCACTAGCAAATTGCTGATAGGAAATTCGAGGGCGTGAGGTCGTTAGATCGCACGCCCTCGTCTGTTGTGAATCGCTCGGAATCCAACATTCGCGTCACGGTGGCGGCGGATGACATGTTATTATTGTAGACCGAACAGATGCGAGGAAGTATTACATGGGTGTAGTGGCCAAGCGGTCGTCGATGACCTTTTACTCAGGCAGTGAGGATCATTACAGCCACCGCGTGCGTATCGTGCTGGCGGAAAAAGGCGTTGCCGTGGATATCGTGGATGTCAGCGAGGGTAGTCGCCCCGACGAGCTGGCAGATCTCAACCCGTACAACAGTGTGCCCACGCTGCTGGATCGTGACTTGGTGCTCTACGAGTCCAAGGTCATGATGGAATACCTCGACGAACGTTTTCCGCATCCGCCCCTGTTGCCCGTCTATCCTGTGGCGAGGGCGCAAAGTCGGCTATGGATGCACCGAATCGAGCATGAATGGGCGCCGCTTGTCGAAACTATCCTCAGCAACGGTAAAGAAGCAGACAAGGCTCGTAAGGAGCTGCGTGAGAGCCTGGTTGGCATCACGCCTATCTTCGAAGATATGGCTTTCTTCATGAGTGAGGAATTCTCACTGGTTGATTGCTGTATTGCGCCGATCTTATGGCGTCTGCCGGCCCTCGGCATCGAACTGCCCGAGCGCCAGGTCAAGCCGTTGATCACTTACATGGAGCGCCTGTTCGCACGCGATGCCTTCAAGGCCTCTCTATCGGAAGCCGAACGCGAAATGCGTACCTGAATCCACTAGCGACGACCGCGTCGTGCAATAGCCAACGCGCGGTTGCCGCCCAGATCAAGGGAGGCAAGACCATGCTTTCCAGCCGTCCCTACCTTGCCCGTGCCTTGTACGAGTGGTTGCTGGATAACGACCACACGCCTTACATCGTCGTGGATGCCGAGCGTGAAGGTGTTCAGGTGCCGGGGCAGTTTGTGCAGAACGGACAAATCGTGTTGAACATATCGCCTTCGGCGGTGCGTGACCTGTTGATATCCAACGAGGCAATCACCTTCAATGCGCGTTTCGGTGGCCAGCCGATGCAGGTCATCGTGCCCAGCGAGGCATTGATTGCCCTCTACGCTCGAGAGAATGGCGTAGGCATGGTGTTCGGTCATGAGCCGGTCATGCCAGGGTATGATCCGGCCCCGACAGGAGAGGCCGCTACAGATCAGGAGCCTGAGAGGCCCAGTCTTGAAGGTATTGATGGCAATAGTGCCTCGACTGACACCGAGGAACCGGAGGGATCAGAGGAGAAGAAGGACGGTGCGCGCAAAGGTCGTCCTTCGCTACGTGTAATCAAGTAGCGATGCATGAGGAACAAAAAAGCGGGAGGCATAACGCCTCCCGCTTTTTTGCATATGAGGAAGAGGATCAATCGAGGTATTCGAAGACCTTGACGATCCGTTGAACGCCGCCGATCTGGGAAACGACATTAACGACCCGCTCGGCTTCCTGGCGGCTAACCATGCCCATGAGATAGAGCGTGGCGTTTTCGCTGATGACTTCGACATGGCGTGAGTCGATGTTTTCGTTCAGTGCCAGTTCTGTCTGTGCGCGAGTTTCCAGCCAGTTGTCAGTCATACGCTGACTCATCGGCAGATTGGCCGCTACCGTCAGCTCGTTATGAACCTGGCGAACCATGCGTGTGTTCTGTGCAATCTGGCCCGCCTTGTCCTTGAGTTCCTGGCTAGGAACCTGGCCGTAAAGCAGTACAACGCCGTTGTAGCTGTTCACACCGACCCGTGCATCGATGAGACGGGCGTCAGCCTGCTCCATGGTCTTGATGATCTTGGACTCGATGCCCTCGTCCTCGACCTTGGTGCCTTGGGTCCTTACGCTAAAGTCTTCCCCCGCCGGAGTAGGGGTAGTGGCGCTGTTGATGGCAGTGCAACCACCAAGGCCAAGTGTCAGGACCAGCAAGGCTGGAAAGAGCGCTCCGTTTTTCATAGTCATCACTCGTTGCTGCCGAAAAGCTGTTCATCGATCAGGTCGCACAGGCAGTGTATTACCAGCAAGTGGACCTCCTGGATGCGGGCCGTCGATGTCGCAGGTACGCGAATTTCGCAATCGTCCTGGCCCAGCAGTGAGGCCATGTTACCTCCATCGCGGCCCGTCAGGGCGACCACGGTCATGTCGCGGTCATGAGCCGCCTGGATGGCCTGGATGACATTGGCCGAATTGCCACTGGTAGAAATGGCGAGAAGGATGTCACCTGGCTGGCCCAGGGCGCGTACCTGTTTGGAAAAGACTTCATTGTAACTGTAGTCGTTGGCAATCGATGTCAGTGTCGATGTGTCGGTAGTTAGCGCCAGTGCGGGTAAGCTGGGGCGCTCTCGCTCGAAGCGATTGAGTAGCTCCGATGAGAAGTGTTGGCTGTCGCCGGCACTGCCTCCGTTACCGCAGGCAAGAATCTTCCCTTCGTTCACTAGGCACTGGACCATCATCTGGCTGGCGACCTCAATAAAAGGTGGCAGCACCTCGCTGGCGTAGGTTTTGGTATCGATGCTCGCGTTGAAGTGGCCGAGTATGCGTGCTTGGAAATCCATGATGATCGATCGGTCCGTAGCGGTCAGAAGGCATCGAAGGCGGCGCGTACCCAGGTGAACTCCAGGTGCGGAGACGTTCCGGTTACGCCAACGACATCGAAACGACAGGGACATGATAGCCCGTTGCGTAACAGATAAAAACGCGCCGCCTGTATCAGGCGGCGCTGCTTGCTGGTATTGATGGTTTCCAGCGGATGGCCGTGGCGGTCATTGGTCCGGTGGCGAACCTCGACGAAAATCAGGGTATCGGCTTCGCGCATGACCAAGTCGAGCTCGCCTCCCTTGGCATGCTGGTTACGCGCGACAAAGCGCAATCCCTGGGTTTGAAGCCACTCGGCGGTGGCCCGTTCAATCGCTTCGCCCCGGGCCCTGGCGTTACGGCTAAGCACCATCACTGCTACGTCCTGCTCCGGTGGTATCGGGTGCCTCGCTTGGTGGGGCCGTGTCTGGCGTGGCTCGTTCGCCGGCGGGGTCCGGATCACTCGCATTATTGTGCAGCGGCGGCTGCGGTACGCCACCGGAGAACTGTGCCCAAGGCAGCTCTCGGTGAATGCGGCTATCGGTACCTACACTCAACGTACCGGTGGCACCGTAGATCTCGCTGCCGGGCAGGCTCATGAGAAGCGGCAATTTGCGCCCCAGTTCGTACGCATCGACACCCATTGCCTTGAGCTTGAACAGGGCGGGCTCTTCGTCGCTGCGCAGCTTGCGGTAGCTATCCAGGTAGGGCAGTGCCTCCTCGCCCCCTACGGCGGCGTCTGGAATGATCCAGGGAATCTCGACGAACATGACGTTGTTAAGGTCATGATCAACGCGTGGCTGCGGCCGGCCCTCGTAAAGGTGGGATGTAGCATAAATCGGCAGGCCACCTGCGTAGTAGAACTTCAACATGGGCGGGACCTGACGGGCATAGCTCGGCAGTGCGAGCAAAAACAGCATATCCATGTTGCGCTGGGCACGCTCGCCGCGCACATTGAGGAGCGGCTTGACGGCATTGGCTACCGAGGCTTCGGGGTTGTATCTGATCAGGCTGGCGACGTTTCCGCCCAACTCTTGCCAGGCTTGGCGAAACGTTTCTGAAACCCGGGATCCCCAGGGGTTGTCGGGGACCAGCATGCCGGCGCTGCGGTGGCCATCACGCCAGGCGCGCTGGGCTACCTGTCGTGCCTCGTCCTCCGCAGACAGGCCATACTGGAACAAGCCTTCGGCGTGATTGGTGGGGGCTGTGCCATAGTTCAGCGCCAGCGTCGGTAGCGGTACGTCATTGCGTACCTCCAGACGGGATACCTGCTCTTTATCCAGCGGGCCGATGACTACCTGGGCGCCTTCCATCTGGGCGCGGGCATACAGTGCCTGCATATCGACGCCAGTGGTGTCGTAAAAGCTGAGTTGTGGGGTCTGCTCGCCCTGGTCGAGCGCGCTCATGTGGCGTGCCTGGATACCCTCACGAAGTGCCTTGGCGACATTGGCCAGAGGCCCGGACTCCGGCAAGAAGACAGCGATATGGCGCACGTCGCGGCCTCGCAGCTCACGTAGCGCCTGGAGATCGCCAGGGAGGCGTCGTGCCGCCGGATGGTTGGGATAGGTGCTGCGCCATTCTTCGATACGCTCGAAGAGTCGAGCGATGTCACTGCTATTACGGCGCTGCAACTCGAGCAGTGCCAGCCAGCCCTGAACGGCCGGATCCTGAGTGTTGGCGAGTTCTTGCAGCGAAGAGCCGCGCAGGCGGGTCAGCTGCTGCCATATCTCGTCATTAAGCTCGAAGCCGGGATCATCCTTTTGTACCCCGATCAAGGTCTTGGTAGCGGGTAGAGGCTCGCCGACCATGCCTAGTGCGAGGCCGCGCCTATAGCGTAGGGTCAGGGCATCCTTGCGAGGGATCTCGATATTGCCTTCCAGCAAGGAGGTTGCTTCGATAACTAGCCTGCCGTCTTGCTGTGCCAGGCCGAGATAAGAGAGCAGCAGAGCTCGCTCGACACGCTCTGCCGGCGTAAGCAAGGAGGCGTCGATTTCTTTGACGATCTGGATCGCCTGCGCGTTGTCGCCCTGGCGTGCTAGGATGTCAGCGGCCTGCAGTCGGGTACGTGCCGCCTCTGTGCCGCTCTGGTTTTCGGCTTGGCTCAGTAGTTCGGAAGGTTCCTGCCCGTCGGGCAGACGCTCGACGACACCTTGCGGTGCAGCGCAACCGGCCAAAAGAAGTGCCACCAGGCCGGCACTCACCAGGCGGCGCAGCGATTTGTCTATCATTCTTGATTCCTTGTGACTGGCAAAGTTCGGCCAGATGGCGACCCGCTAACGATGACACGGCTTGCCAAAAGCCGGCCCGGCAATGGCGAGGCGACACTTCCCTGTATGAGATCAGCACATGACCGAGTCTAGCAAGGGCACATTGTACGTGGTGGCAACGCCGATTGGTAACCTTGAGGATCTGTCGCCACGTGCTGCCGGGATATTGGAAAGCGTAGCCGTGATTGCCGCCGAAGATACCCGGCATACGGCACGACTGCTCAAGCATCTGGGAATCGAGTGCTCCCTGCTGTCGTTGCATGAGCATAACGAGGCGGGTCGTGTCGGCCAGCTCGCCGCCAAGCTTGATAGCGGCGAGGATGTCGCATTGGTCAGTGACGCGGGAACGCCGTTGATCTCCGATCCAGGATTCGTGCTGGTGCGTGCCTTGCGCGAAGGAGGCCATCGGATCGTTCCAGTGCCGGGGCCCTGCGCCTTGGTTGCGGCGTTATCCGCGGCGGGGCTGCCGACCGACCGCTTCGTGTTCAATGGTTTCTTGCCGGCCAAGCGAGGCGCGAGGCGCAGCAGCCTGGAAACTCTGAGCGAGCGGGGCGAGACTTTGGTTTTCTACGAGTCCCCGCATCGCATTCGCGATAGCCTCGAAGATATTGCGGCCGTACTTGGCGATCGCCGGGTCGTCCTGGCACGGGAGTTGACCAAGACCTTCGAGACCTTTCTTGACGGAACTGCCGAACAACTCTTGTTACTCATGGATCAGGACCCTGACCAGTCGCGTGGCGAGTTCGTCATAATGGTGGCTGGCGCGCCGCCACGAGATATCGATACCGCTAGTCTGGATGGGAAGGCGATTCTTCAAGCCCTGCTGGCGGAAGGCGTTGGGGTGAAGCAGGCCGCTGCCGTCGTGGCGCGCCTGCTCGGTGGTCGCAAGAAGGCGTGGTACGAGAAAGCACTGTCGCTGAGGGCCGACGGTTGAGGGGCGGCTTAGGCGCTGGTATTCTTGCGCGCTTGGGAGTTGGCCAGACAGTCGCCGCCGGGCTCGTTTCGATGAGTGCCGGGGGAGGAAAGTCCGGGCTCCGTAGGGCAGGGTGCCAGGTAACGCCTGGGCGGCGCGAGCCGACGGAAAGTGCAGCAGAGAGTAGACCGCCTAAGCAGCGCAAGCTGCCGGCAAGGGTGAAAGGGTGCGGTAAGAGCGCACCGCACGGCTGGCAACAGTCCGTGGCATGGTAAACCCCACCCGGAGCAAGACCGAATAGGCCCCCGATGCTGTGGCCCGCAGTGGGGGCGGGTAGGTCGCTTGAGCCCAGTGGTAACGCTGGGCCTAGATGAATGACTGTCCGCGACAGAACCCGGCTTATCGGCCGACTCCCATCCCACAATTTTCGCTTCGCCGTATCGAGACCCGCATGCCGCATCGTGCCAACGCTTCGTCTTCGCCCGACTACCGTCATGCCAGTGTTCTGCTCGATGGCGCCGTCGATGCGCTGATTCACGATCCCGCCGGGATCTACCTCGACGGCACGTTCGGGCGCGGCGGGCATTCCCGCGCGATTCTCGAACGGCTGTCGCCTGAGGGCCGTCTGGTCGCTATCGATCGCGATCCGCAGGCACTCGCGGAAGCCCGTCGTATCGATGACCCTCGTTTCTCGATCCATGCCGACACCTTCGGCCGCCTTGGTGAACTGGCCGAGACATTAAGCGTACACGGACGTCTCGCTGGCGTACTCCTCGATGTTGGGGTGTCATCGCCACAGCTCGATGACCCTGAGCGCGGCTTTAGTTTTCTGCGTGACGGTCCGCTCGACATGCGAATGGATCCTACCCAGGGTGAGACTGCCGCCGAATGGCTGTCTCGGGCCAAGGAGGCCGACATTGCCTGGGTATTCAAGACCTACGGCGAGGAGCGTTTCGCCAAACGCATGGCGCGTGCCATTGTCGAGCGTCGTCGAGAAACTCCAATCACTCGAACCGGTGAGCTGGCCGAGCTGCTCAAGGCTGCCCATCCCGCCTGGGAGAAGGGTAAACACCCAGCCACTCGAGCCTTTCAGGCGATGCGCATCCACATCAATCGCGAACTGGATGAGCTTGATACCGCGCTTGGCGCTGCACTGGAAGCCCTGATGCCGGGTGGCCGCTTGGTAGTGATCAGTTTCCACTCCTTGGAAGATAGGCGCGTCAAGCGCTTTATACGCGACCATGTGCGTGGCGATACCCACTTGCCCCGGGGCATGCCGATTCGCGAGGATCAATTGGCAAAGCGTCTGGAGACGCTGGGTAAGGCCCAGCGCCCCGGGCCGGCTGAGGTCGACGCCAACCCCCGCGCGCGCAGTGCCGTCATGCGTGCGGCGCGCAAGATCGCTTGAGGTCAGCATGGCGAATGCAGGCAAGCCATCGGCAAGTCGACATATCAAGCTGTTCGGGTGGCGTCAGCTGCTGGTCATGATATTGGTTGGACTGGTACTGGCCAGCGCCTTGGCCGTCATTACCAGTGCGCACATGACGCGCGTGCAATACGCCCGCCTACAACAGCTCGAACGTCACAAGGACAAGCTACAGACCGAGTGGGGACAATTGCTGCTCGAGGAGAGCACCTGGTCGGCGCCGTCGCGCATCGAGCGACTGGCTAGCGAGCGCCTCGACATGCATGTTCCTGAACTCAGCGAAATCAAGGTGATACGCCCATGAGTGCGGCAGGAGGCAGCTCGCCTACCCGGGCTCAGGTCGCTCCGCTGGGCTCAGGGCGCTACCGCTTTATGGTCTGCGTGGTGCTGGTTGCCCTGGCCGTTCTGGTGGGGCGTATCGTCGATTTGCACGTCATCGACCGCCTGTTCCTGCAGGGGCAGGGCGACGCCCGTACCCTGCGTGTCGAGACTATTGACGCACACCGCGGTATGGTCACAAGTCGGCATGGCGAGCCCTTGGCAATTTCTACGCCGGTCGTGAGCCTATGGGCCAACCCGCAGGAACTGCCGGCCGATGACATTCAGCGCATGATGTTGGCTCGAGCGCTCGGCATGGATCTTTCCGAACTCAACACCCGTATCGGGCGCTATGCCGAACATGAGTTTATGTATCTGCGTCGACGCATGACGCCTGCCGATGCGCAACCCATTCTCGACATGCGTCTGCCCGGGGTTTATGCGCAGCATGAATACAAGCGCTATTACCCGTCTGGTGAAGTGACCGCCCAGTTGGTTGGTGTCACCAACATCGATGACAAGGGGCAGGAAGGGGTTGAGCTCGCCTATAACAGCTTCCTGGCTGGCCAGCCTGGCAAGCGTCGGGTACTCAAGGATCGCAAGGGGCGTCTGGTTCGCGACCTTCACCTTCTCAAGGAAGCCAAGCCGGGAGGCAACCTGGCCCTCTCCATCGATCTGCGCCTGCAGTACATGGCCTATCGCGAACTCAAGGCGGCGGTGGACGAGAACAATGCCGACGGTGGCACGTTGGTGATGATGGATGCGCGGACCGGGGAAGTCCTGGCGATGGCTAACCTGCCGTCCTATAACCCGAACAATCGTGCCGAGCTCGATGCCAACGGCCTGCGCAACCAGGCAATTACAGACGCTTTCGAGCCGGGCTCGGTCATGAAGCCACTGGCCATGTCTGCAGCGCTTGAGACCGCCAAGTTTTCACCTGAGACAGTCATCGACACGTCGCCGGGCTGGATGCGGGTCGACAATTTCACCATCCGCGACTTCCGCAACTACGGTGATCTGTCGATGGCTGGCATCTTGCTGCACTCATCGAATATCGGCATGTCGCGGGTCGTCCTGCAACTCGACGAGGATGCGGTGTGGAATCGTTATCATGCGCTGGGTCTCGGCCAGACGCCGGGGACCGGTTTCCCCGGTGAGACGACCGGCAGCCTGCCCACCCCTTACGACTGGTCGGATAGCAAGCGGGCTTCCATGTCTTACGGTTACGGTGTCGCCGTATCCGCTTTGCAGCTGGCCAGTGCCTATACAGCGATCGCCAATGAAGGCAAGCGTATGCCGCCTTCGCTGCTTAAATTGCCGTCACCGCCCGAAGGGCAACAGGTCATGGCGCCTCAGGTCGCCGACGATCTGCTGCACATGCTCGAAGCTATCGTACAGCCCAATGCGGGAGGCTCGCGCGCCGTGGTGCCGGGCTACCGGATTGCCGGCAAGACGGGGACGGTGCGCAAGGTCACCCAGGCCGGCTATCAACAAACGGCGTATCGTTCGCTGTTTGCCGGTATTGCACCGGTCACTGATCCGCAAATTGTCACCGTGGTGATGATCGATAACGCCAAGAATGGCGATTACTATGGCGGTCTGGTTGCTGCACCGGTATTTGCCCGTGTGGTGGGCAAGGCTTTGCGCCTGCTCGATGTTCTGCCCGACAAGAAGGAGGCGGTAGAGTGATTCAGGTTGACGGTAACCGCCTGTGGCAATCGATCGCCGAACTATGGCCCGGTACGCACATGCCAGATACTGGCCGGATGCGGTCTGCTTCGGCGTTGCGCCTGTGCCAGGACAGTCGTGAGGTGGCGTCAAGCGAGGTCCCGGCAATCTTCGTGGCCGTCCCCGGGGTCAACGTCGATGGTCGCCGCTACGTGAGTCAGGCATTGGCCGATGGCGCATATTTGGTGCTGGCCGAAGCATATGCAACGGGAGCCGGGACCGATGCGCCGCCGCTGCCTACCGATGAGCGGGTATTGGCGCTTCCGGACCTGGGGCGCCGGCTGGGGGAGTTAGGCAAGCACTTATTCAGTGTTCCCGAGTTGCTGGAACTTATAGGAGTGACCGGCACCAACGGCAAGAGCTCTGTCACGCACTACATCGCCGAGCTCAGCGAGTCGCTGGGTCGCCCAACCGGTGTTGTTGGCACGCTGGGCTGGGGACGGCCAGGACAGCTGACCGACAGCGGGCTTACTACCCCTGGCGCGCTCGAACTGCAATGGATGCTGGGGCAGATAGCTGCCGGTGGTATCCGGCGTGTGGCCATGGAGGTTTCTTCGCATGCCTTGATGCAAGAGCGTCTGACCGGGTGTCGCCTCGAAACGGCCGTGTTCACCAATCTGTCTCGCGATCACCTCGATTATCACGGCAGCATGGCGGCCTATGCGGCGGCGAAGGCGCGCCTGTTCCGACGCCCTGAGCTCAAGCTGGCCGTAGTCAACGGTGACGATGCGTTAACAAGACTGATGCTGGCTGGACTACCCGAGGGCGTGCGTGTACTGGCCGCCGGGCGTCAGGAAGCAACGACACTACGGGTTCTCGATTGGCAACCGCATGCTACGGGGCAGCGTGTCCTGATCGCTACCCCCGATGGTGAGCGCGCCCTGGAACTTGGTCTGATGGGCCGGTTCAATCTGGATAACGTACTGCTTGCCATAGCAACACTATACGGCTTGGGCGAGCCGCTGGAAGCCCTGTGCGAGGCGGCGAATGCACTGACTCCCGTCCCTGGCCGAATGCAGATGATAACCAAGCCGGGGCTGCCTAGCGTTATTGTCGACTATTCCCATACCCCCGACGCATTGCATAACGCCTTGTCGGCCTTACGTGACCATTTGCCCCGGCAGGGGAGGCTATGGTGCCTGTTTGGCTGCGGCGGCGATCGCGATGCCGGCAAGCGCCCGCTGATGGCCCAGGCCGTCGAGCCGTTGGCCGATCGCATCGTGATTACCGATGACAATCCACGCAGCGAGAACCCCGCAGCCATCCGGGCTCAGGTCATGGCGGGGCTATCGCCTGCCGCGAAAGCACGTGTCTGGTGTATCGACGGGCGTGGCGAGGCTATTGCAAATGTCATTGCCGAGGCCGAGCCGGAGGATGTAATCCTTATCGCCGGCAAAGGCCACGAGGCCTACCAGGAAATCCAGGGGCGTCGCCTGCCGTTTTCGGATACCGAGTGTGCCGAGGCAGCCCTGCAAGTACGTGAGGAGAGCCATGAGCAATAGCGGACTAGGCAGCCTGGCCGCAATTGCCGCAGTGCTGGGGGGAGTGTGGCGTGGCAAGGATCGGCAAGCTGGTGCCGTGACGACCGACACGCGTTCCCTAAAGCCCGGCGACATATTTCTGGCCCTGTGTGGCGAGCGCTTCGATGCCCACGACTTTCTAGCCCAGGCCCGTGAAGCCGGCGCTGTGGCAGCGATTGTGTCGCGACCGGTCGACGACCGGCTGCCCCAGATCCAGGTTACCGATACTCGTCTGGCGTTAGGCATTCTAGGGCAGGCTCGCCGCCTGGCCTGGGGTGGGCCGCTGGTGGCGGTGACTGGCAACAGCGGCAAGACGACGGTCAAGGAGATGGTGGCCGCTATCTTGCGACGGCGCGGCGAGACGTTGGCGACGAAAGGGAATCTCAATAATGACATCGGAGCGCCTCTCACCCTGTTGGGGCTCAGCCCGGCCCATCGACATGCGGTGATCGAATTGGGCGCCAATCATCTGGGCGAAATTGCATGGACCACGATGCTGGCTCGTCCTCAAGTAGCTGTGATCACCAACGTAACCGGAGCTCACGTCGGTGAATTCGGCGGCATGGGCCAGATTGCCCAAGCCAAAGGGGAAATCCTGGCCGGACTGGCGTCCGATGGTGTGGCGGTACTTAACCGCGACGATGTTTTCTATCCATTCTGGCAACGCCTCGCCGGCCAGCGGTGTGTCTTGGATTTCGGGCTATCGGCAGATGCACGAATCCAGGCGCGCGATATGGTTAACGACGAGGTCGGGCGTTATGCTTTTACGCTGGTTCAAGATGGGAAGCCTCTGGGCAGGGTGCTGCTCGGCCTGTTCGGAAAGCATAATGTGCGCAATGCGCTTGCGGCCGCGGCAGCGGCGTTGGCGCTCGAGGTGCCCGCCGAGGATGTGATAGCAGCCCTGAGCGAACTCCAGGCCATGCCCGGCAGGCTGGCCATGGTCGAAGGACTACGCGGCAGCAGGCTTCTGGATGATACCTACAATGCCAATCCCGGTGCCGTGAAGGCGGCATTGGATGTGCTGGCGCAGATGCCGGCGCCGCGCTGGTGTTTCCTGGGGGCAATGGGGGAACTCGGCGAGGCGGCTGGTTCGCTACATGCCGAGGTCGGGCATTATGCCCGTGAACGTGGTATCGATTTTCTCGGGACTCTGGGTCCCCTAGCCGAGCCAGCGGCTCGTGCCTTCGGTGAGCCAGGGTGTCATTTTACGAACTGGGACGCGCTTTTGCGCCATGCCCAAAACCATCTGCCGTCAGGGGCCAGCGTGCTGGTCAAGGGCTCGCGCAGCGCCGGTATGGAGAGACTGGTGGCCGAGCTGCGTGCGGATGCATCAAGGTGAACGCTATAACATGCTGCTTTATTTGGCTGAATTTCTTGCTCAGTATCAAAACGCTTTTACCGTCTTCGATTACCTGACCCTTCGCATCATTCTGGGCACGCTGACAGCATTGCTGTTGTGCCTGTGGTTTGGGCCGATGATGATTCGTCGACTGGTCGAGCGCCAGATCGGTCAGGCCGTGCGCGACGATGGTCCGCAGTCACACCTTTCCAAGGCGGGCACGCCGACCATGGGCGGTGCAATGATCCTGCTGGCCATGGCGATCAGTACGCTGCTATGGGGAGATCTGGGCAACCATTATGTCTGGCTGGTGCTGGTCGTGACGCTGGGCTTCGGCGCGATTGGCTGGGTTGACGACTATCGCAAGGTCGTAGAGAAGAATCCGCGCGGTTTGCCGGCACGCTGGAAGTATTTCTGGCAAACCGTGCTCGGCATCGGTGCAGCGGTGGTTCTCTACTACACCGCGGCCAGTCCGGTGGAGACCAGCTTGATCGTGCCGCTTTTCAAGGAAGTCGTGATTCAGCTCGGTCTGTTCTACATCGTGCTGACGTATCTGGTCATCGTAGGTAGTTCCAATGCCGTCAATCTCACCGATGGGCTCGACGGGTTGGCAATTATGCCCACCGTCATGGTGGCCATGGGCCTGGCAGTGTTCGCCTATGCCAGCGGTAACGCGGTATTTGCTGACTACCTGCACATTCCCATGGTTCCCGGTGCGGGCGAATTGGCAGTATTCTGCGGCACCATAGCGGGGGCGGGCCTAGGCTTTCTATGGTTCAACACATACCCGGCGCAGGTGTTCATGGGCGATGTGGGGGCCCTTGCCTTGGGGGCGGCTCTCGGCGTCGTGGCGGTCATCGTGCGCCAGGAAATCGTGCTTTTCGTGATGGGCGGCGTCTTTGTCATGGAAACCGTGTCGGTAATCCTTCAGGTCGGCTCCTACAAGCTGACCGGACGGCGCATTTTCCGCATGGCGCCGCTGCATCACCATTTCGAACTCAAGGGCTGGCCTGAGCCTCGTGTCATTGTCCGTTTCTGGATCATTACCGTGGTGCTGGTACTGATGGGACTGGCGACTCTGAAGATCCGTTGATACCTGGCCCCGTTGCGTACGGCAGCGCGCATGGTGCTTTTCCTTTCCGAACTGATCGCTTGAGGTGTAATGCTGGTGGCGCGCGGACAAACCCTAGTCGTCGGGCTTGGCGTATCAGGGCGGGCGATAGCCCGCCACTTGGTACGTGAAGGTGCTTCCTTCACGGTGGCCGATACCCGAAAGATCCCGCCGGGGCTCGATGAATTCCGAAACGAGTTCCCACAGGTGAGGGTGCATTGTGGTCCTCTGTCCGAGATCGATCTCGAATCGTTCGAAGAAATTGTGCTGAGCCCCGGCGTGGATCCTCGCTCACCCGGACTGGAGAGCTTTTGGGAACGGTCTCGACAGCAAGGTTCTGCGCTGAGCATCGTGGGTGAAATTGCATTGTTCACAAGAGCCTGCAGCGCGCCGATTGCGGCGATTACCGGGTCCAATGCCAAATCCACCGTCACCACGCTGCTCGGCGAGATGGCTCACGAGGTGGGGCTCAATGCCGCGGTGGGGGGGAACCTGGGGACTCCCGCCCTCGATCTGTTGCATGCCCAGCCCGATGCCGAACTCTTCGTTCTTGAACTATCGAGTTTCCAGTTAGAGACGACCCCCTGCCTGGGGGCGACGACCGCAGCTTTTCTCAACCTGTCGGAAGATCACCTGGACCGGCACGGCGACATGGCCGGCTACCGTGCCGCCAAGCTCGGCATCTTTCGCGGAGCGAAGCATGTCGTCGTCAATGCCGAAGACAACATGACGTGGCCCGATGACAAGGACTTGCCGGTCGATTGCTTCACCATAAAGCCGCCTCAGGGGCCGCAGTGGGGCATTGCCGTCCATGATGACGGTGGCGGCAAGGCACCTTGGCTGATGCATGGCTCCAGGCCATTGATGGCTGTGGATGAGTTGCGTTTGCCAGGTCGACACAATCAGGCCAACGTGCTGGCGGCACTGGCCATGGGGACACGCCTCGGATTCCCTCTGGAAGCCATGCGGCGTGTGCTAGCTCGCTTCCCGGGCCTGCCTCACCGCGGGCAACTGGTGGGGGCAGTCGACGGTGTGCGCTGGGTCAACGATTCCAAGGGCACCAATGTTGGGGCTACCCTGGCGGCGATCGATGGCTTGGGCGCCACTCTCGAAGGAAAGTTGATCTGGTTGGGTGGTGGAGTCGGTAAGGGGGCAGACTTCACGCCCTTGGCTGAGCCGCTGGCTCGCCATGCGCGAGAGGCCATCGTCTTTGGTGCCGATGCGCCGCGCCTTGTCGAATCGCTTTCCCCCAGTGTCCCTGTCGTTCGGAAAGACTCCCTGGAGCAGGCCCTCGAGCGAGCAGCCTCCATTGCGCGACCCGGGGATTGCGTTCTTCTGTCACCTGCCTGTGCGAGTCTCGATCAGTTCGCCAACTACATGGCTCGGGGTGAGGCCTTCTGCGAATGGGTGGAACGCCACCTTGAATTCCGGGAGAAGGGCGCATGACATTGGGACGTTTGCAGCGCATTAGGCAGCGCCTGTCCACCCAGGGGCAACCCTTTGATGGCTGGCTGCTGCTGGCTGCCGTAGCGCTGCTGCTGATCGGGCTGGTCATGGTCACGTCGGCCTCGACCGAGGTGGCAACAGGGTTGACGGGCAATCCTTTTTATTATGGTCTCCGGCATGGGGTGTTCGTACTCATCGCTAGCCTGGTGGCGGTGGGGGTGCTCTATGTGCCTTTGTCGGCATGGCAACGCAATGGTCCTTGGTTACTTCTGGCTGGGCTCTTCCTGCTGATCGCGGTATTAATCATCGGTACCGAGGTCAACGGCAGTAAACGCTGGATTCCGCTGGGACCAATCAATATTCAGGCCTCGGAAGTAGCCAAGCTCTTTCTCATTGTTTATGTCGCGGGCTATCTGGAGCGATTCCTTCCCGGCGTACGTAAGTCCTGGTGGGAGTTTCTCAAGCCGCTGATCATCCTGATGCCGATAGGCATACTGTTAATCCTCGAGCCCGATTACGGCGCCCTAGTGGTAATGACCGGCTGTGTCATGGGGATGCTGCTGCTAGCGGGAGCTCCAATGATCCGCTTCATCCTGTTGCTCAGCGTAGTGCTGGCGCTGGGCGTGTACGTGGCTATCGCCGAGCCTTACAGGCTCGAGCGCATCACCAGTTTTGCCGACCCTTGGGCCGACATGTATGACTCGGGATATCAGCTGACCCAGGCGCTGATTGCCTACGGACGCGGCCAATGGTTGGGATTGGGGCTAGGTGACAGCGTCCAGAAACTGTTCTATCTGCCCGAGGCCCACACCGATTTCGTATTCGCCGTGATTGCTGAGGAGTTGGGGCTGGTCGGGGCGATTACCGTCGTCGGCCTGTTCGCCTTGCTGGTTTATCGCGCGTTGCATATCGGCAGGCAGGCGGAACTGCAACGATTGCCGTTTGCTGCGTATCTCAGCTACGGTATCGGGCTGGTCTTCGGCGCCCAGGCGTTCATTAACATCGGGGTGAGTACCGGCATACTGCCCACCAAGGGATTGACTTTGCCCTTGTTGAGCTATGGAGGATCCAGCCTGGTCGTCAGCTGTGTCATGGTGGCGTTGTTACTGCGTGTCGACAACGAGACGCGTCGGCGTCGACAAGCGCCGGCTCCGGCTCCGGCCAAACGACTACAAGGAGCGGCTTCCCAGTGAAATCTCAGGCAGTCCAGTCGCGTCGGGCATTGATCATGGCTGGCGGAACCGGGGGGCACGTCATCCCGGCCTTGTCGCTGGCACGTGCCTTGCAAACGCGGGGTATCGACGTTGAGTGGCTGGGAAGTCCACGGGGTATTGAAAACCGTCTGGTTCCCGAGGCGAACATTCCTCTGCACTGTATCGATGTCGCCGGATTACGTGGCAATGGGGCAGCGGGGTGGCTAACCGCTCCCTGGCAGCTTGCCCGCGCTATCGGACAAGCGCGCCGTGTCATCCAGCGCTACGACCCACAGCTTGTGGTGGGCATGGGGGGATTCGCAAGCGGGCCTGGAGGTTTGGCAGCCTGGCTGTCCCGGCGACCATTGGTCATTCACGAGCAAAATGCGGTGGCCGGCATGACTAACCAGGCCTTGTCCCGCCTGGCAACGCGAGTCTACGCCGCTTTTCCCGGGGCCTTTCGCAAGGCAGGCAAGTCGCACCGGGAAATCATCATCGGCAACCCCGTGCGTGATGAGATCGCAACCTTGGGTGTCACGCCGCGACAGGCCGATGCCATGCAGGGGCGGCGCTTGCGTCTGTTGGTGGTAGGAGGGTCGCTGGGCGCTGTAGCGCTTAATGAATGCCTGCCCCAAGCGCTGGCATTAGTGGCTGAAGCGCAGCGCCCCGAAGTACGTCATCAGGCCGGTCGCGGTAAGGAGGAGGTCACTCGCCAAGGCTATGATACCGCCAACGTCGAAGCCGAGGTCAGCGACTTCATCGTCGACATGGCAGCCGCCTACGATTGGGCCGATGTGGTAGTGTGCCGAGCCGGTGCGTTGACCGTCGCCGAACTTGCTGCCGCTGCGAAACCGGCGCTTTTTGTCCCGTTTCCGCATGCCGTCGACGATCATCAGACGGCCAATGCCCAGCATTTGGTCAATGCCGGTGCAGCGCACCTGATACCCCAGACTACTCTGAGTGCGGAGGGCCTCGCCATGTCGTTGACCTCCATGCTCGATCCTGACGTTCTTGCCACCATGGCCGGTGCCGCACGCGCCTGTGCTCATCTGGACGCGGTTGAGCGCCTGGTGGCGGGTTGCTTGGAGATAGGTTTTGAGCGATAGCGAATTTCCTTCCGTGCCGGGCCAGGCACGCCGCAACGGGCTGGGTATGCGCCGTATCCAGCGTATTCATTTTGTCGGTATTGGCGGTGCCGGGATGTGCGGTATCGCCGAAGTGCTGGTCAACCAGGGCTATCAGGTCAGTGGTAGTGACCTCAAGGAGTCGGTCGTCACTACCCACCTGCGCGATTGCGGCATTAGGGTCGATATCGGGCATGCGACAAGCAATGCCGAGAATGCCGATGTAGTTGTAGTGTCGACTGCGGTCGATGCCAGTAACCCTGAAATCGCCTGGGCGCGTAAGCATCGCGTGCCGGTCGTGCGACGGGCGGAAATGCTGGCCGAGCTGATGCGCTTCCGGCATGGTATCGCCGTTGCCGGCACCCATGGCAAGACAACCACGACAAGTCTGACAGCCACCTTGCTCGCAGAAGGTGGGTTCGACCCCACATTCGTCATCGGGGGCAAACTGACCAGTGCCGGGACCAATGCGCGCCTAGGTGAAGGCGATTACCTGGTTGCCGAGGCCGACGAGTCAGACGCCTCCTTTCTGCATCTGCAGCCTATGGTATCGATCGTTACCAATATCGATGCCGACCATATGGCGACCTATGCCGGAGATTTCGCCAAGCTGAAGGATACCTTCATCGAGTTTCTGCATAACCTGCCATTCTACGGTATGGCCGTGTTGTGTCTCGACGACGACAATGTGCGTAACCTGCTTCCCCGCGTGCAGCGTCAGTTCGTCACTTACGGTTTCAGTCAGGATGCAGATTACAGGATCACCGAGTTCGTTCAGGAGGCGGGAGAGGTCCGATTCACCGCAGTGCGGCCCGAGGGTTATGCTCCCTTGGCGGTACGCTTGGCCATGCCCGGCGAGCACAACGCTCTGAATGCGTTGGCAGCCATTGCAGTGGCGACCGATGCGGGCGTTGACGACGACGCCATCCAGCAAGGGCTGGCCGGCTTTGCGGGTGTCGGGCGTCGCTTCCAGGTACATGGCGATTATGCACTGCCGCATGGCGCAGGCGAGGTCATGCTGGTCGACGACTATGGACATCATCCACGCGAAGTCGAGATGGTGATTCGAGCCGTTCGTGCGGGTTGGCCAAAGCGTCGCCTGGTAATGCTCTATCAGCCGCACCGTTACTCCCGTACCCACGATCTCTACGAAGACTTCGTACGTGTGCTGTCCGGCGTCGATACCTTGCTGCTGCTCGATGTCTATAGCGCAGGTGAGTCGCCCATTCCCGGCGCCGAGGGGAGAACTCTGGCGGGGTCGATTCGCCAGCGCGGCCAGGTGGATCCGATTTTTGTCGAGCATAAGGACGAACTACCCAGACTACTTGCGCATGTACTGCGTGATGGCGATATCCTGATCACGCAGGGTGCCGGAGATGTCGGTGGTATTGCTATTTCGCTGGCAGCGAGCCGGCTTAGGCTTGATGAGGTGGAACTATGAGCCGCAACCTGCATGAAAGTAATGCATTGGGCCCGTCTCAGTTCGGTCGGGTAATTGTGCTGTATGGTGGCGACTCGGCAGAGCGGGAAGTGTCCCTGGTCAGTGGTGCCGCCGTTCTGGCCTCTCTGCAGCGCAGTGGCATCGATGCTCGCGGGTACGACCTGGCAGCAGGTGGGCTGAGTGGTCTCGAGGCGCTGGCCCCAGATCGGGTTTTCATAGCCATGCACGGCAGGGGTGGGGAAGACGGCACCTTGCAAGGGGCATTGGAGCTGCTGGGTATCCCCTATACAGGCAGTGGCGTGCTGGCCTCGGCACTCGGCATGGACAAGCAGCGTACTAAGCAGGTCTGGCAAGCGATGGGCTTGCCGACCCCGGAAAGCATTACGCTGTCTTCAGAAGCAAACTGGGAGGCAGTCGTCGAGCGACTTGGCCTGCCGATGATCGTCAAGCCAGTGCATGAAGGCTCGACCCTTGGCATCACGATTGTCGATGATCTCGAGGCGCTAAAATCCGCCTACCAGGAAGCCGCACGCTATGACGCGGCGGTGATGGCTGAGCGCTTCATCCGTGGTGAGGAATATACCGTCTCGTTGCTCGGCGATGACGAATTGCCTGCCATTCGTGTCGAAGTTCCCAGTGGTTTCTACGATTACGAGGCCAAATATCATTCCAACGAAACGCTTTATCATTTGCCTTGTGGTCTTGATGAGCCAACCGAGCGGGTATTGGCAGCGCTATGTCGGCAGGCCTTCGATGCGATTGGCGGCCATGGCTGGGGGAGAGTAGACGTGATGCGTGATGCTCAAGGCCAGTTCTGGTTGTTGGAGGTCAACACCGTTCCCGGCATGACCGACCACAGTTTGGTGCCGCAGTCGGCTGCGCACGCCGGTCTTGGGTTCGACGCGCTGGTGCTGCGCATTCTCGCTACGTCACTGGAGCGCTGATAGCATGGCCTCGGCCGGATCTCGCGGCTCACTCCTTGGGTTGGTTTTGCTGCTGATACTGCTGGGAGCCGGTGGGCGGACCCTTTGGTTGTGGTTGGACCGGCCGGTCGAACGTGTATCGATTCGCGGTGAACTGGAATATGTAAGCGCTAGCTACCTGAGGGAGCAACTGGCACCGCTGGTGCGCGGCCAGACGTGGCTGACGGTGGATCTCAAGGCGCTGCGCGAACAGGCACGGGCCATCGATTGGCTGGCTGAGGTCAGAGTTTCGCGCCACTGGCCGGATGCCTTGACCTTCGAGCTTTACGAACAGGAGCCGGTCGCGCGCTGGAACGACAACCTGCTGCTTAATCCGCGTGGCACACCCTTCCGGCGTGGCGAGGTAGATGTACCAGATGACTTGCCCGATCTGGCGGGGCCAGAGGGCAGTGGCGCCGAAGTCCTGGCGCTTCTCGATCAGTTACAGAGTGGCCTTGCCCCGTTGGGCCTGAATGTTACCCAACTACGCCTGGAAGACCGGGGAGCTTGGCGTTTCCAGGTCAACGACGGTGTCTGGGTCATGCTTGGTCGCAATCAGCGCGATACGCGCCTGGCCCGCTTTGCAGTTGCCTGGCAGCGTCAACTTGGTGAGCAATCTTCGCAGATTCGCTATATCGACTTGCGCTACCCTAACGGCGTTGTCGTAGCCTGGCATGGCGAGACAAATGTCGAGGTTTCGGAAGGATAGTAACGTTAGCGTTGCTTTTTTTAACGCGAGAGCCCGCCAGCAAAGGTGTCGAGGTATTTCTTTCAACAAAAAATCCCCGTATTCTGTTGCTGACTTTGAGTATGGGCTGGTTAAATAATAATTATTGTTTACTTAATTGGCCAAAATACCTTATTTAGTAAATCAGTGGTTCAAATATTGTGAAGATCGAGGAGTGACCCCGACCCATGGCAGGACAATCCAATGCTTCCAATATGGTCGTCGGGCTGGATATAGGAACATCCAAGGTAGTAGCTATCGTTGGCCAGCCAAATGACGATGGCGGGTTGGAGATTGCCGGGATCGGTTCCCATCCTTCGCGCGGAATGAAAAAGGGTGTGGTCATCAATATCGAATCCACGGTGCAGTCCATTCAGCGTGCCGTGGAAGAAGCCGAACTGATGGCCGGTTGTGACATCCACTCAGTTTATGTCGGGGTGGCGGGCAGCCATATTAGTTCGATGAATTCCGATGGTGTCGTCGCGATCAAGGACCGTGAAGTCACGCCGTCGGACATCGACCGTGTCATCGACTCTGCCCGGGCGAGGGCCATTTCCGAAGGGCAGCGCATCTTGCATGTGCTACCTCAGGAATTTGCCATCGATACTCAGGAAGGCATTCGCGAGCCGTTGGGCATGTCCGGCGTTCGGCTAGAGGCCAGAGTTCATCTGGTGACGGCTGCCCTGAATGCCGTGCAGAACATAGAAAAATGCGTGCGGCGTTGCGGACTTGAGGTGGATGCCATCATTCTTGAACAACTCGCCTCGAGCCATGCGGTCCTTACCGAGGACGAGCGAGAGTTGGGCGTCTGCATGGTTGATATCGGTGGCGGTACGACCGATATCGCCGTGTTCACCGAAGGTGCTATCCGTCATACGGCCGTCATTCCGATTGCCGGTGATCAGGTAACCAACGATATCGCCATGGCGTTACGCACGCCGACGCAATATGCCGAGGATATCAAGGTCAAGTACGCCTGTGCGCTGACCCAACTGGCCTCGAGCGATGAAATGATCAAGGTTCCCAGTGTGGGTGACCGCCCGGCCCGAGATCTGTCTCGCCAAGCCTTGGCCGAAGTGGTCGAACCTCGTTATGAGGAACTGTTTACTTTGGTACGCGAAGAACTGCGACGCAGCGGTTACGAGGACCTCGTGGCGGCGGGTGTAGTACTCACTGGAGGAACGTCGCGTATGGAAGGGGTGGTCGAACTGGCCGAAGAAATCTTCCATATGCCGGTACGTATCGCCTGCCCGCAGAACGTTCGCGGTCTGGCTGACGTGGTGCGTAATCCGATTTATTCCACGGGAGTGGGTTTGCTACTCTACGGAATGCGGGATGCCAGTAAGCAGGCCCAGAGCCGAGCGGTATCCGCCCAGCCCCGTAGAGAGGAAATCTCTCGGCGTGGTAGCAAGGATGGCATCTCGACGCTGGAACGGGTCAAGAGCTGGTTCAAAGGAAATTTCTGACAGGGGCCGCATCCATGCGGTCACAGGAGACGGGGCAATGTTCGAACTGGTAGATAATGCACCTTCCAGCAGCGCAGTCATCAAGGTGATCGGCGTTGGTGGAGGCGGCGGCAATGCCGTCAATCACATGGTCGAAAGCAACATCGAAGGCGTTGAGTTCATCTGCGCCAACACCGATGCGCAGGCGCTCAAGCGTGTTGCTGCCAAGACCGTTCTCCAGTTGGGTAGTGAGATCACCAAGGGGCTCGGTGCCGGTGCCAGCCCTGAAGTCGGCCGTCAGGCGGCGATGGAAGATCGCGACAAGATCGCTGAGCTCCTCCAGGGCGCCGACATGGTCTTCATTACTGCGGGTATGGGTGGTGGCACCGGTACCGGCGGGGCGCCTGTCGTCGCGCAGGTGGCAAAGGAACTGGGTATCCTTACCGTTGCCGTAGTGACTCGGCCTTTCCCCTTCGAAGGCCCTAAGCGCATGCGTGTGGCGGAAGAGGGTATGCGCGAGCTTTCAGAGCACGTCGACTCGCTGATTACCATTCCCAACGAGAAGCTGCTGGCGGTGTTGGGCAAGAGCGCCAGTTTGCTGACAGCCTTCAGTGCGGCCAATGATGTATTGTTGGGGGCCGTGCAAGGGATTGCCGAGCTGATCACCAGTCCTGGCATCATCAACGTCGACTTTGCCGACGTCCGTACAGTAATGTCCGAGATGGGCATGGCAATGATGGGTACTGGTGGAGCCACTGGCGAGAACCGAGCCCGTGAAGCTGCCGAAAAGGCGATCCGCAGCCCGCTCCTGGAAGATATCGATCTGCATGGTGCGCGAGGGATTCTCGTCAACATCACTGCTGGCCCCGATTTGTCGATCGGCGAGTTCAATGATGTCGGCGCGACCGTACAGGAGTTCGCTTCGCAAGATGCCACCATCGTGGTGGGGACTGCCATCGACATGGAAATGGCTGACGAGCTGCGTGTTACCGTAGTGGCAGCTGGCCTCGATGGTCGTAAGGAAAAGGCCGTGACCCGCGAGAGCGCCTCACGTCCAGAGACAACGGACTATCGCAAGCTGCAGCAGCCTACGGTCATGCGTCAGCAGGCGGCCAAGGCCGATCAGGACAATGCCGCCAAGGCGCGCCAGGAGAAGCGTAAGTCACAAGAGCTAGACGATTACCTCGATATCCCGGCTTTCCTGCGGCGTCAGGCCGATTGAGTTGTGCTATCGGAGCCATAGTGATGGCCGGACGACGAAATTTTGTTTAAACAGTCGTTTGATGGTATAGTGAACACTGTTTGACAACCTTTAGTGACAGCCTGGCCATTGCCCATGATCAAACAACGCACTCTCAAGAATACCATGCGCGCCACTGGCGTCGGTCTGCATTCCGGTGAGAAGGTCTACCTCACGTTGCGTCCGGCTCCGGTCAACACCGGGATCGTGTTCGTGAGAACCGATCTCGAGCCCGAGGTGCGCATACCGGCACGTGCCGAAAACGTCACCGACACTGTGCTGTGTACTGCCCTGTCCAGCAACGGTGCCAAGGTGGCTACGGTTGAACATCTAATGTCCGCGTTCGCCGGCCTGGGTATCGACAATGCGATTGTCGAGCTCAGTGCACCGGAGGTGCCGATCATGGATGGAAGTGCAGGGCCTTTCGTCTTTCTTATCCAGTCGGCCGGTATCGAAGAGCAGAACGCAGCCAAGAAGTTCATCCGCATCAAGCGCGAAATTGGCGTGTGCGAAAACGGTAAGGAAGCGGTTTTTCTGCCTTATGACGGCTTCAAGGTATCGTTCTCCATCGATTTCGATCATCCAGTATTCGAGCATCAGAACCAGACCGCTGTAGTCGACTTCTCGACCACTTCGTTCGTCAAGGAAGTGTCACGAGCGCGTACCTTCGGCTTCATGCGTGATCTGGAGTTTCTGCGCTCACAGAACCTGGCGCTGGGTGGCAGCCTCGACAATGCCATCGTGGTCGATGAATATCGTATCCTGAACGAAGGCGGGCTGCGCTACGAGGATGAGTTCGTCAAACACAAGGTCCTCGATGCTATCGGCGATCTTTACCAGCTTGGTTACAGCCTGATTGGCGAGTTCCGTGGCGTAAAATCCGGTCACGCCCTCAACAACCAGTTATGTCGCGCCATGCAGGCCAACCCCGATGCCTGGGAAATCGTGACCTTCGAGGGTGAAGCCCAGAAAGCGCCGATCTCTTACGCAGCACCTGCCATGGCAGTTTAATTGCACCGTATTTGGTAAACCAGGCTTCGACGCCGACCCGAACGGGTCGGCGTTTTTTTATTCTCAGGATTTTCGCTCAGCATGAGCAGCCAAGCGCTCCAGCGAGCGACGCAGGCGCGGGTCTGTCGTATCGGCGGCACAACAAGAGATTTCATCGGCGGCACGTGATGAGAGCTTGCGATGCTGAGTGACCGGCAGCTTCGGTGGCGAGATAGGGCGGACCTTGAAAGTGAAGCCCAGAACGGCCTCGAACTCGGGCAATTGTCGCAGGAGTGCCAAGAGGCGTGCCTGCTCATAACGCAGCCAGGTTAACCAGGCGGCACGATCAGTAATCAGCGTTAGTTTGCCCTGACGATAACCCCCGACGAAAACATGCTCACGTACGTCCTCGGGCAGGTGCTGACGCAGATGCTGCTGGGCACGATCAATGACTCGGGCCATGCGCATCAGGCCGCTGAGCTCACCTGGCGCAGCTTGCGAACCGTCAAGCAGCCGGGTCATGGGCTGGGCGTAGAAACGCTTAGCCTTTATACTCATGGGCTTGCTCGCCACTTTGCGAATCGATAGCGGCAATCTAACACGCAAGGGAGTCCTTCAACAGCATGACCTGTGCCAACCCCTCAACGGCTCATGAGGAGCGCCCGACTCGCCGGCGGACACGTTGGTGGCTGGCGGGGTTGCTGGTCGGCTGCCTATTGCCGGCGGGGCTGGTACAGGCGGAAGCATTGCGCTTGGCGGAAAGGCTGACCCAGATCTGCCTGATGGCGCCCGACGCCATCCGTGCCCAGTCACGTCGAGTCGCGCGTCGCAAGGCACGACGCTCCCTCCCGCTACATGTCGCCCTGTCGCGTCGTCCCATTATTCCAGCCTGCCGGCCGGCTATGGGAATGCCCTGTGCCGGGCAGGATGTCCTGAACCGACGCGGTCCGCCGCAGGCTTTATTGGCCTGACGCCATCACGCGACCATGGCGGGATACCTCGATCTTCCGCCAGTACCTTTTCCGTTTCAGGACAACTTATGCTTAATACCGTTCTCCGTAAATTGGTCGGCTCCAGGAACGACCGCGAAGTCAAACGCATGGGCAAGCTGGTCAGCGAGGTCAATGCGTTTGAAGAAAGCACCCAGGCGCTGTCCGATGCCGACCTCCAGGCGCGTACCGAGCAGTTCCGCGAGCGTCTGCGTCAGGGCGAATCGCTCGACAAGCTATTGCCAGAGGCCTTCGCTACCGTACGCGAGGCCAGCCGTCGCGTGATGGGGATGCGTCACTTCGATGTTCAGCTGATCGGCGGCATCACTTTGCACCGTGGGCGTATCGCCGAAATGAAGACCGGTGAAGGCAAGACCCTCGTTGCTACCCTGGCCGTTTATCTCAATGCGCTTCCTGCGCGGGGCGTTCATGTGGTGACCGTCAACGATTACCTGGCGCGGCGCGACGCCGATTGGATGCGGCCTCTCTACGAATACCTCGGTCTCAGCGTCGGCGTAATCTATTCCGGCCAGACGTCGGGCCAGAAGCGCGAGGCTTATGCCTGCGATATTACCTATGGCACCAACAACGAGTACGGCTTCGACTATCTGCGCGACAACATGGCCTTCTCGCTCGAGGACAAGGTCCAGCGCGAGCTTCATTATGCGATTGTCGATGAGGTCGACTCGATTCTTATCGACGAAGCACGTACGCCGCTGATCATCTCGGGTCCGGTCGAGGAAAACACGCAGATGTATCAGGTCGTCAATCGCCTGGCGACCGAGCTCAAGCGCTGCGAGGACGAGGAAGACCCCTCGACCGGCGACTTTACCCTCGACGAGAAGCAAAAGCAGGTCGAACTCACCGAAGAGGGCCACCACAAGGTCGAGGAACTGATGCGCCGTCAGGGCCTGCTGAGCGAAGGCGATTCGCTGTATGCTGCCCAGAATCTCGGTCTCTTGCACCATATGCATTCGGCGTTGCGTGCACGCCACCTTTTCCATCGTGATGTGGATTACATCGTCAATGACGGCGAGGTGGTCATCGTCGACGAGCACACCGGGCGCAGCATGCCGGGGCGTCGCTGGTCAGAGGGTCTGCATCAGGCCGTCGAGGCCAAGGAAGGCGTAGCCATCCAGAAGGAAAGTCAGACCCTAGCGTCGACCACCTTCCAGAACTATTTCCGTCTCTACGAGAAGCTGTCCGGCATGACCGGGACCGCCGATACCGAGGCGTTCGAGTTCCGTCAGATTTATGGCCTGGATGTCACCGTCATCCCGACCAACAAACCCATTACCCGTATCGATTACAACGATCTGGTGTATCTCTCCGCCGAAGAGAAGTTCGAGGCGATCATAGAGGACGTAAAGACCCAGCGCGAGGCCGGACGACCCATTCTGGTGGGTACCGCTTCCATCGAAACGTCGGAACTGCTGGCGGGGCTGATGAAGCAGGGCGGCATTCCGCACAATGTCCTCAATGCCAAGCAACACCAGAGCGAAGCCGAAATCATCGCCCAGGCTGGGCGGCCCGGTGCCGTAACCATCGCAACAAACATGGCCGGCCGTGGTACCGACATCGTACTAGGGGGCAACTGGGAAGCCGAAGTCGCCAAGCTAGACGATCCAACCCAGGCCCAGATCGACGAGATCAAGGCCGAGTGGCAGAAGCGCCATGATGCCGTGCTGGCGGCAGGGGGGCTGCATGTCATCGGCTCCGAGCGTCACGAGTCCCGGCGTATCGACAATCAGTTGCGCGGCCGGGCTGGCCGGCAGGGGGATCCAGGGTCGACGCGCTTCTTCCTGTCGCTGGAAGACAACCTCATGCGCTTGTTCGGTTCCGAGCGCGTTCAGCGTTTGATGCAGGCGCTGGGGCTGGAACGCGGTGAAGCCATCGAGCACAAGATGGTGTCCAATGCCGTCGAGCGTGCCCAGAAGAAAGTCGAAGGCCGTAACTTCGACATTCGCAAGCAATTGCTCGAGTACGATGACGTGGCCAATGATCAGCGCCGGGTAATATACGAGCAGCGCGACGAGATTCTCGGGGCCGAGGACGTTTCCCAGAACGTAGCCGGCATTCGCGAGGAAATTCTCAATGGCACCATCAGCGACTACGTGCCGCCGCAGAGTCTGCCCGAGCAATGGGATCTCGATGGGCTTCAGCAGGTGCTCAAGACGGAATTCAATCTCGATGTGCCGCTGCAGCAATGGGCTGAAGAAGATGAGAACTTCCACGAAGAGGTGCTGCGCGAGCGGCTACAGAACAGTCATCGTGAGGTCTATGCCGCCAAGGTCGAAGCCATCGGCGAGGAGCTG
This sequence comes from Modicisalibacter luteus DSM 23508, assembly GCF_000378505.1. Lineage (GTDB taxonomy): Bacteria > Pseudomonadota > Gammaproteobacteria > Pseudomonadales > Halomonadaceae > Modicisalibacter > Modicisalibacter luteus. The sequence continues at coordinate 294,542 of NZ_KB899992.1, forward strand.
ATTCGCCGCTTCGAGAAGCAAGTCATGCTCCAGGTGCTCGATACCCGCTGGAAAGAGCATCTGCAGTCGATGGACCATCTGCGTCGCGGGATCCACCTGCGCGGTTATGCTCAGAAGAACCCCAAGCAAGAGTACAAGCGCGAAGCCTTCGAACTGTTCCAGGCGCTTCTCTTCAACATCAAGCACGACGTCACGCGCATACTCAGCCACGTTCAGGTGCGTCGCGAGGAAGAAGTCGAGGAACTCGAGCGCAAGCGCCGCGACACTCTCGAGCGCGAACGCGCCACAGCGCAACAGACTCGGGAAGATTCAGCTCGTGAAGACGCTGCCAGCGAGGTCGACGAAGGGGCCCAGGACGACAGGCAGACTGTGCGTCGAGAAGGACCCAAAGTAGGGCGCAACGACCCGTGCCCGTGCGGATCGGGTAAGAAGTACAAGCAGTGTCATGGCAAGCTAGCCTAGGGGATTGGGGGCTATTGCGCTCGGCAATGCGGCGTGTTTCGCCTTGCCTTGCACGTGCCCCCAAATGCGTTCTGGTGCATTCGGGTAAATCGGGTTTCGGTAAGTTCCGAATTGAATAGGGAGTTAGCAAATGGCGGTAGGGCAGGCGTATTTTCCCGAAATGCCGGTCATCCAGGGCGTTCGGCTGGGCTCAGCCAAGGCGGGCATCAAAAAGCCGGGACGTCGCGATCTGGTAGTGATCGAGGTTGCCGAGGGTAGCCGCGTCGCCGGAACGTTTACTCGCAATGCCTTCTGTGCCGCCCCGGTACATGTCGCACGGCGCCATCTGGCACACGGCGGGACGCGTTACCTGCTAATCAATACCGGCAACGCCAATGCCGGGACCGGCGAGAGCGGCATGCGGGATGCCGAGGCATGCTGCCAAGCATTGAGTGAGTTGACCGGCACGTCGGCCGAAGCCGTGTTGCCATTCTCTACCGGTGTGATCGGTGAGCCATTGCCGGTTGAACGACTCCGTGCCGGGCTTCCGGAGGCAGTTTCGTCACTGAACGATTCAGGCCAGGCATGGCGACTCGCGGCAGAGGGTATTCTGACCACCGACACGCGGGCCAAGGGAGCCACTGCCACCTGCGACATCGATGGCCAGGTCGTGACGATCAACGGGATCAGCAAGGGCTCCGGTATGATCAAGCCCAACATGGCTACCATGCTGGGGTTCGTGGCGACCGATGCCGATATCGATCAGGCGTTGCTGGAGTCCCTGCTGCGTGACGGTGTTGATCGTTCCTTCAACTGCATCACGGTCGATAGCGACACCTCGACCAACGATGCCTGTATGCTGATCGCCACGGGACGCAGCGCGCGCGTAGCGAGCGACGAAGCGATTGCTGAGTTCCGGGCCGCTCTCGATCGGGTGCTCATCGAATTGGCCCAGGCCATCATTCGTGACGGTGAGGGCGCAACCAAGTTCATCACGCTTGACGTCTCTGAGGCGCGTTCACGTCAGGAAGCGCTGGATGTGGCGTTTACCGTGGCGCATTCTCCCCTGGTTAAAACTGCGCTCTATGCGTCCGATGCCAACTGGGGGCGTATTCTCGCCGCAGTGGGGCGGGCCCCAGTGGAAGATTTCGACGTCGGGCGCGTAGCAATCGATCTTGGCGATGTGCGGTTGGTAGAGAATGGCGGGCGTGCCGCCAGCTATAGTGAGCAGGCCGGCACCACTGTCATGGCCCAGGAAGAGATCGCTATCCGCATTCGCCTGGGGCGGGGCGACTTCACCGCCACGGTCTGGACCTCCGATCTCTCACATGAATATGTCAGCATCAATGCCGACTACAGAAGCTGAACAGACGCTGAAAGGTAATTTCGCATCATGATCAAACGAAGGGTACACGTGGCGGCAGCCGCCATTTTCAGCAGCGATGGTCAGGAAGTTCTGCTCGCCCGACGTCCCTCCACGGTCGACCAGGGTGGCCTGTGGGAGTTTCCCGGTGGCAAGTTGGCCCCATTCGAGACGGGGTTCGAAGCGCTGAAGCGGGAACTGCACGAGGAACTGGGCCTGTCCATCGAGCGTGCCCAGCCACTGATTCGCGTGCATCACGAGTATCCCGACAAGCATATTCTGCTCGATGTCTGGCAGGTTCATGCGTTCAGTGGCGAGCCCTATGGGCGCGAAGGGCAGGCGGTACGCTGGGTGCCCATGGGGGAGCTTTTCAATTACCCCTTCCCGGCAGCGAATCTACCGATTCTGCGCGCTGTCATGCTGCCTACCGAGTACTTGATTACCGGTGAGGAAAGCGACGACGAGACCTTCCTGACCAAGCTTGAACGTGCGCTGATCGAAGACAAGGTACGTCTGGTGCAACTTCGTGCCAAGAACCTTGATGAAGCCGCCTATCTGCAGCGTGCCGAAAAAAGCCTTGAGCTATGTCGCCGTTACCAGGCGCGGTTATTGCTCAATGGCGAGCCTCGGCTACTGGACACAGTCGATGCCGACGGCATCCACCTGACCAGCGAGCGGCTGATGTCGCTCGAACGTCGTCCAATCCCGGAAGGCAAATGGCAGGCAGCTTCGACCCACGACCGCGCCCAGCTCGAGCAGGCTGCTCGCATCGGTTGCGATTTCGTGACTTTGTCGCCACTGCGCACCACGCCGACCCATCCGGATGCCATGCCGTTGGGCTGGCATGACTTCCAGCAAATGGTCGAGACTGCCGGTATGCCGGTATTCGCCTTGGGAGGAATGACACGTCACGATGCGAACCATGCAAGAGCCGTTGGAGCGCAGGGGATCGCGTCGATCCGCGATTTCTGGAAATAGAACCTGTCCGAAAGGCCTGCGCTCGCCAATACATTGTTGGAAAAAGCCTCAAGCTGCTGATTTATTCCAGTAAATTCCGCACTTCCGGCTTTTTCCGCCTACTCCTGGCATCGCTCGTCAGCTTTTTCAGCAAGTAAGGAAATGGCCATGGTTACTACGGTAATCATGGCCATTTCTTTTTGACTTGGGAGGCTTGGTGCGGAAGCGCTTAAGTGTTTCCACCGCGTTCCAGGCGGTCGATCAGCTCGTCGAGGTCGGCTTCGTCCATGGCGGGTTCGCCGGCAATCCGGTGGGACTCGTCGGCCCAGGCGCCCAGATCAAGCAGGCGGCAGCGCTTGGAACAGAATGGCCGATAAGGGTTGTCCGTAGACCAGACCACCTTGGTGCGGCACTGAGGGCAGGCGACCTCCAGCGGACGTTCGTTCGATGCGTTGTGGTTTGAATCAGTCATGGTCACTCTTGTTAAGCAGGAGTTGAGGCGGCCAGCTGTCGATAGCGCCGATCCAGCTCAGCGACCTGACGCGCCAGATCGTCGTGGCTGCCTTGATTGTCGATTACGTCATCGGCACGCGCCAGGCGTTCGGTCCGGGGCATCTGTGCCCGGATGATCGCCTTTACCTGCGCTTCCTCTACCGTATCGCGACCCACGGTGCGCGAGATCTGCAAGGCTTCCGGAACGTCGATGATCAGGCATCGGTCTACCAGCTTATGCTGTCCGGACTCGAATAGTAGCGGTGATACCAGAAGGTGGTAGGGGCCACCGCTAGCACGCATGTCTGCCAGGTAATGCTCCAGCCGCTGACGTATGCGGGGGTGAGTCACGGATTCCAGCCAGCGACGCTCACTCTCGTCGGCAAAGACGAGCGCGCGTAGCGCGCGCCGGTCTAGGCGGCCTTCGCTATCGATGACCTCGGGCCCGAAGCGCTCGGCAATATCGGCCAGGGCGGGCTCGCCGGGCTCTACGATTTCCCGGGCGATGATGTCAGCGTCCACCCAGGGAATTCCCAGCTTGGCGAACTCGAGCGCCACGGCGCTTTTGCCCGAAGCGATGCCGCCCGTCACGCCGATGGTCAAGGGACGCATGAGGTCTCCGTCATAGGCTGATAGATTGCACTAAGAAAATGCTGAATGTACTAGTAGGATCCTAACCGAGCAGGATGGCTTGATAAACGGCCATTAGCGGTGCGCCGAAGAGTAGCGCAATCCAGCCAGCCATGGCCAGGAACGGGCCGAACGGCATTGGCATGCCCCGCAGCCGGGGAATCGTTACCTGTGCCAGGATGCCGACCACGGCCCCCGCTCCGGCTGAAAGGATCAGCAGCAGGGGGAGCATCTCCCAGCCCGTCCAGGCGCCCAGCGCTGCCAGCAACTTGAAGTCGCCGTAGCCCATTCCCTCCTTGCCGGTCGCCAGCTTGAACAGCCAGTAGAAGCCCCACAGCACGAGATAACCGGCTACGGCACCGATCACGGCACTCTCCAGCAGCAATGGCTGGAACATGACCTGGTACAACAGGCCCAGCCACAGTAGCGGCAAAGTCAGCACGTCGGGGAGCAGTTGGGTACGTAGGTCGATTATCGCTAGAGCGAGCAGAATCAGGCAGGCCGCCAGCACGAACAGGCTCGCCAGATTGGCCCCGTAAAGTGCCACCACAGCTACGGCCAGCGCCCCGCCAGCCAGCTCGACCAATGGATAGCGAATGCTGATCGGCTTGGCGCAACTCGCACAGCGCCCGCGGCGCTTCAGGTAGCCGAACAGGGGAATATTGTCATGCCAGGCAATCGGCTCACCGCACCGCGGGCAACTGGAACGTGGCGTGGCCAGATTGACTTTCGGCAGCGCCGACCCCGGCTCCTCAGCCGGTAACTCCAGTGCTTCACGCGCCTCGGCACGCCATTGCAGCATCAGCATCGCCGGCAGTCGGGCAATCACGACGTTCACGAACGACCCGAGGGCCAGACCAAGGATAACTACCAGCGGCCACAGCAACAGTGAAGGAAGCGTCAATGCCAAGAAAACTCCTTAGGTAGGGATTAGATGGCAGTGCCTAGCTCGAAGATAGGTAGATACATCGACACCACTAATCCTCCGACAAGCACTCCCAGCACCACGATGATAAACGGTTCGAGCAGCGAGGTCAGCGCGTCCACCTTGTTGTCGACCTCTTCCTCGTAGAAGTCGGCGACCTTGTTGAGCATGGCGTCCAGCGAACCGGCTTCTTCGCCGATGCCGACCATCTGCACTGCCAGCGCCGGGAACAGGTTGACGTTGCGCATGGCGAAGTGCAACTGCTGGCCGCTAGAGACATCCTCGCGCACCTGCTGAACGGCACGTTCATAAACCTTGTTGCCGGCAGCGCCGGCAGCCGTATCCAGTGCATCCACCAGCGGCACGCCGGCACCGAAAGTGGTTGCCAGAGTGCGTGAATAGCGTGCCACCGACGACTTGTCGAGAATGTTGCCGATGACTGGCAAACGCAGCACCAACTGATGCATACGATAGGCAAAGCTTTCCGAACGCTTGATGCCCTGGCGAATCGCAACGATCCCGGCGATCAAGCCACCTAACCCCCACAGCCAATACTGCTGAGCGAACTCTGACAGGGCGATGGTCATGCGTGTCATCGCTGGTAGCTCGGCCCCGAAGCCCTGAAACAGGCTTTCGAACTGGGGCACGACCTTGATCAACAGCAGGGCGGTGACGGCGATGCCAACGGTTATGACCGCCGCCGGGTAGTACATCGCCTTGCGTACACGGCCCTTGAGGGTTTCGATCTTCTCGCGGTAAGAGGCCACGCGGTCGAGCATGCGATCCAGCGAGCCCGACTGCTCGCCGGCCTCGACCATGTTGGTGAACAACCGGTCGAAGTGCTTGGGATGCTGGCGTAGCGCCTCCGAAAAACTGGAACCGGCGGAGACGTCATTGGCGAGTTTCTGCACCAAGCTGCGCATGGCCGGATTGTTCAGGCTCTCGGCAACCACATTGAAGGCTTGCAGCACCGGCACGCCGGCACGGATCATGGTCGCCATTTGGCGTGCAAACAACATGACATCACGAGACTTAATGCGCCCACCGCGCCCGAACAGGCTACTCTTGCGGCGGATGCTCTTGACGATGATGCTCTGACCCGACAGCTCGCGCTCCACTTCGCCACGGTGGCTGGCGACGATTTCTCCACTCACGGGTTTGCCGCGGCTGTTCTTGCCAGTCCAGCGCCAACGGTACAGCTTGTTCTGCTCCCGCGACTTGTAGCCGCGCGAGGCACGGACGGATGTCACCATAGTGTCCCCTGCGATGATGCCTGGCTCGTGTCGGCAGGCTTATTATCTTATCGGCCAAACCCTCTGGGGGTTCAGTCCTTGGTGATACGGTTAATCTCTTCCAGGCTGGTAATGCCGGACAACACCTTGAGCAGGCCGCTACGCCTCAGGTCCGGATGGCCTTCATGTCGTGCCTGGGCGGCAAGCTCCAGCGAATTCCCTTCTTGCATGATCAACCGGCTAATTGTCTCACTGACCGGCACCACCTCATAGATACCCACGCGTCCCTTGTAGCCCAATGTGCACTGGCGGCAGCCGACCGGGTGGAAAAGGGTAGCGTCATTCAGCTCTTCATCGCTGAAACCTTCCTGTACCAGCACCTCACGAGGGATTTCCGACGGCTGCTTGCAATGCGGGCACAGTTTACGCGCCAGGCGCTGGGCGATAATCAACGACACCGAGCTGGCTATGTTGAACGGCGCGACACCCATGTTGCGCAGACGGGTCAGCGTCTCGGCGGCGGAGTTGGTGTGGACGGTAGAGAGTACGAGGTGCCCGGTTTGCGAGGCCTTCACGGCGATTTCCGCGGTTTCCAGGTCACGTATCTCACCAACCATTACCACGTCCGGGTCCTGACGCAAAAAGGCACGCAAGGCGCTGGCGAAATCGAGACCGATGCGTGGCTGGACATTGACTTGGTTGACGCCGGGCACCTTGATTTCCACCGGGTCTTCGGCGGTCGAGATGTTGCGCTCCGCCGTGTTCAGGATGTTGAGCCCGGTATAAAGCGTGACGGTCTTGCCGCTGCCTGTCGGGCCTGTGACCAGGATCATGCCCTGGGGCTGGTCCAGGGCGTGCTCGTACATTGTTTTCTGTTCTGGTGTGAATCCCAACGCATCGATCCCCAGGCGAGCGGTAGCAGGGTCGAGGATACGTAGCACGACCTTCTCGCCATACACCGTGGGTAGCGAATTGACGCGGAAATCGATGGAGCGGTTTTTAGATAGGCGCAGCTTGATCGCGCCGTCCTGCGGCAGGCGGCGTTCGGAGATATCCAGCCGCGACATGATTTTGAGACGCGCGGCAATCCGGGTGCGCATGGCAAACGGGGGGCGGGCAACCTCGAGCAGGATACCGTCGATACGAAAGCGGATACGAAAGCTCGACTCGTAGGGCTCGAAATGGATATCCGACGCGCCCCGCTGAATGGCGTCGATCAGGATCTTGTTGACGAAGCGCACCACTGGCGCATCGTCACTGGACGCGGTGATCGCCGTGTCCTCGGCCTCGCTCAGCTCATCCTCGAAAGCCAGCTCGCCGATGGCATCGCTGCCGCCATCGAGCTGTTCCAGCATGTGGTTGGTGTCGGACTGGGCGAGATAGCTCTCCAGGGCTGGACCGAGCTGGTCCACCGAGGCAAGCACACCCTCCACCGACAGGCCGGTGGCGAACTGCAACTCGTCGAGCAGGGCCAGTGACGACGGGAAGGGGACGGCGACCGTTAGCCGATGCTCGGTGCGCATCAATGGCATGATCTTGTGACGGCGCAGAATCTTTTCCGGCATGTCACGGGCCGGGGGGAGGGCATCCAGTCGCAGTGCATCCAAGTCGATCATCGGCAGGCCGTACTCGTGGGCGGCGACTTGGGTGGCGTCGCGCGCATTGACCAGGCCATTATCGATGATCTGCTGCAGCAGGGACTCCTCGCTCTCGCGGTTCTCCTGCTCGGCGCGTCGTGCGGCCGCCTCGCTGAGCAGACCTTCCTTCACCAGCCGCCGCGACAGGCCACTCAATGACTCGCCACTCGAGGAAGACGTCCTGACCAGGGGAGGCTCCCTGTCGCGTTGCAAGGCGTCGTCGTCGGTGTCGCTGAGCGAGGAGTAGGGCGGCTGATGAGATGACGTCATAGGCTGGAGTTGGTCACTGCAGAGGACGAGGCTTAGTAAAGGGAGCTTGTCGGCGATTCTTCTGTACCCGAATTCTAGCGTCAACGGCTGGGGGCAATCATCCCGGCGGCAGTCAACGCCAAGTGATTTGACAGTATCCCCTTGTGGTCATTAACACTGTTATTTAATGTAACGTTATACTCAAGCCTGAGGAAAAATACTCAGCCTGGGGTATGTGTTGCTGCTGGCAACGAGGATTACGAGCCCCATACCGGCGGCCAGTGACTCGCATTGCTGGGTGGTAACGGGGGCATGTCAGCGGCTGTAGGCGCGAGGCGGTAGTAAACCCGCAAAAAGACGCGGGTTCCGTGCGGTAAATGAGCGTTTGATGGCCACGATTTTGCCTTATGGTTTGTTCGAAAGGGCGCAAGGCATTGTCCGACAGGCCGGTGATGAAGCGGCGCGGCGTATGACAGGGCAGGCCCGGTGCCAGCACGAAAACGTTGAAGCCAAGCGGTACACGCCAGCAACGAAATGAGATAGGTTCTCGCCACGCCTGAGTTACAGGCTCGGCAACCGAAGAACGACTGACAGGGCGCAAAGGCCCTTACAGAGGAATGACGATGAAAAGAAGCATGGGAATAAACATGAAGGGACAGGGCGGTTTTACTCTGATCGAGCTGCTGATTGTGGTGGCGATTATCGGGATTCTCGCTGCGGTCGCGATTCCTAGGTACCAAGATTACGTACAACAATCGGCTATTAATGCATGTGAGGCTGAACTATCAGCTTTGAGAACACCTTATTCATTGTATTTGGCAAATGGTGGGGATTCCGATACAACATCAACGGATGGAGACTTCATTTTCCCATCTGGTGATAACTCTGCTTGTACTGGTCATGCATACGCTAATGATCAACTTACAGCGAGCGCAAAGGACAACGCCACCACTACCGTGTCAGTTGCTTTATATCAGGGCGATACCAATAATATTCTGAACTAAGTAAATTGAGGCGGTTATTAACCGCCTCAATTATATAAGGTAATTGACCGATTTTGGTTAGGAGGAGAAGTTGGCTGTATTTAAGGTTAGCTACGAACCCTACTTTCCTAAGAAAAACATAGCTTTTTATGAGGTCCTAGCCTCCTATCCTCATGTTCACATCATGGACTCTTTCTGGCTAATCGAGGCCGATAGCGATGCCAAGACGATACGTGACGAGCTGCACGTACACCTCGAAGGTGGCGATGTATTGTTCGTGGCTCAGGTGAGTAAGGATTGGGCGGGGGCGGGGACTCAATGCGAACAGTGGCTGAATGCGTCCAACAGGAAATACGCTTGAGTAAAATTTCGATTCCAGGCGACTCAACTCTTATATAGCCTGGAATCGATATCTTGATAACGTCGGTCGCTATTTTTCTTGGCTTTCTTCGTTTTTATTACTCGCCTGTCTCTAACTTTTCATCCCTTTGAACACCGCTTTTAGTAAAGCGCCTGCTCCTCGTCTACCACTTCCTTGAGAATCTCCAGATATAGCCGGTCGGCCTCGGAGTGCTCGTTCGGATCCTCGGGGATATGCACGCTCGTAGTATCCGAGATGTCGTTGGCGATTCTGGCCATGACCTCGCGGTCGTTGCTACGCCCCGATTCGGCCTGCTCCTGATAGGCACGACGGGCGATCTCCAGCGAGCGTTCCAGAATCTGCGGGTCTTGCAGCAGTTTCTTGATGAAACCACGCAGTTCGTTGATGACGCGAACTTTCTGCATTTCGGAGCTGGCCATATATCCTCCCGGTTGGTTGACTAAGGTCGTTCTGAAAAGTACCTGCGTTTGCCCCATGCTGAGTTAAAAATTGGCTCAGAATGCTCATTTACTTCCGTAAACTTCGCTTCTTTTTCAATTTTTGCCTTGTCTGGGGTTCGCTCGTGGACTTGTCAGGCAAACTTTGCATGGAAGATAGCATGCCCGCCCCTTAAGCGTCAGCGCTGTTAATTTAGTCGCTCAACATGTTAGGTGACTAACAAGATCACTATATTGCCTGTTAACCCTGTGGTTACTTTGTGTTACAAAAATGAAAAGTTAGTCCATGTAATTGAATGGCCTAGGTAGGGCGAGGATCAGCCCAGCCATCCTGATAAGCGAGAACAGCGCAATAACGGACTATGAAACGACATCTCTTCGTAAGCCAGGATGAAACCCTTGTTGCCCGTGCGTCTTCGGCTTTTCCCGATGCTCGACAGTGTACGTTGCGGCAGGCCCGCTCCCAGGCATGCAGGGGGGATCAGGTGTGGTTGCTAACCGAGGAGGAAGGGTGGGTCGATATGGTGGCGAGATTGTCGAAACGTGGCGTTTTAATGGTAACGCTGGCTTATCGACCCGATGCACGACAGGCCTTGCTGGCATTAGATGCAGGCGCAAGGGCCTATGTGCCCGCAATGGCGCCGCTCCCGTTATTGGCGCAAGTCGCTTTGGTAACCGCCAATCAAGGGTTATGGATTTGGCCGGAATTGCTGCCGCAGATGGTTGGTTGTGCCTGCCGTATGTTGCAGGAGAAAACTCCTGCAAGTAATAGTGTCTTGTCGTGCTTGACGGAACGGGAGTGCGACGTGGCCTTGGCGGTGGCGGCAGGCAAAAGTAACAAGGAAGTCGCGAACGAGCTGGGCATTGCCGAACGTACGGTCAAGACTCACTTGGGCGCTGTATTTCGCAAGCTTGGCCTGCGGGATCGTATGCAATTGGCGGTGACGCTGTCGGGCAAGTCGACCGAAGCACTCTAAAGGGGCTTGGCTTGTCCGTTTGGCGTCGCTCAAGATCCACGGTTTCATGCCTTGCCTGGCCCCTGCCAGATACGCAGACGGCCAAGCCAGGGTAGGGAGGTGCCAGCTTCGCGTAACTGACGGGCTTGTTCATCGAGGCCGGGATGACTGTCGAGAGCAGGCATATATAAAGAGACGTCGATCTGATTGTCCAGGTAATGAAGATCGAGCGCGACACGGCGTTGCCATGCTTCGATATTATGCCAGGCCGTGTCCAGTGCTGCTTCTACCTCGGAGCGTAGTGGCTGTTCAGGCAGTTGGGTAGGGTCATCGAGATCCGAATCGTCCTGTGGGTCGATGTGAAAGGTCACGTCGGACAGGCTGGGGAATGCCTGATTCAATTCACGACAGACCTGGTTGCCGATCTCATGAGCTTCCGAGACGGTAACGCGCGGCGCTACAACGATATGCAGATCAAGCAGCACCTGCCCGCCAATGGTCCGAGTGCGCAGTTGATGGACGCCGCGAACGCCATGTACCTGACGTGCCAGGGCACGCATCTGTTTCTGTTCCTCTTCGGGTAGTGCCGTGTCGATCAACTCGCGTACCGCCTCCCAAATCAGCGCTCCGCCGATCTTGCCGATCAAGAGTCCCACAGTGACAGCGGCCAGGGCGTCCAGCCAACCTGCCCCGAATTGGGCACCGACCAAGCCTATCAGTACGACGACCGTCGATAGCGCGTCGCTGCGAGAATGCCAGGCATTGGCAGCGAGCAGGCGGGAGTCGAGGCGTTTCGCGATTCGTAGGGTATAACGGAAAATCCACTCTTTGCCGATAATACCAATGCCTGCAAGACCAATCGCCCAGATGCCAGGCGGCAAGATGGTGACTCCTGCCATTAGGCGCGTCAGGCTGGCCCAGGCAATGCCGCCTGCCACAAAGATCAGAACGCTGCCCAGCAGCAGGGTGGCAAGGGTTTCGATGCGTCCATGGCCGTAAGGGTGGTTGCGATCCGGTGCCTGACGGCCAAAGTGTGTGGCTACCAGTACCAGGGCGTCGGTGGCCAGGTCGGAAAAAGAGTGCACGCCGTCAGCGATCAGTGCGGCCGAGCCGACGAGATAGCCGACAGTGACTTTGGCGATGCCCAGTAGTGTATCGACCACGGCACCGATCAGAGTGACCTTATGCGCTTCGCTGGTCTCGGCTTGGTGGCGGCCGGGTTCATACATCGGCGAAAACTCCAAGAATATAAGAAAACTCTACGCTATAGTTGCCGCCGGCCATTACATACGCAAGGGAAGAGAACGCATGGCCTCGTTTCGTTTGCCACTCCGGCATGCCATGGTGAGTTGGGCGCCAGTGCTCAAGGTGTTGGCCGTGCTCTGGCTGGTACTCGCGTCGTTCATGGTGCTGCCGTGGTTGGTATTGTTGCTTGAGCGGGACCCGGATGCCTGGGCCTTCGGGTGGTCAATACTGATCGTGATGACGTCCGTCTTTCTGGGGTGGTCCCTGACACACCGAGTCTCGATCGAGCTCAAGCCGCGTCACATGTTTGTCCTGACGACCCTGAGCTGGGTTTCGATTTGCGGATTCGCCAGCCTGCCGCTCATTCTGGGGGCGCCGCAGCTCTCGTTCACCGATGCCGTGTTCGAGTCGGTGTCGGCCATTACCACGACCGGTTCGACGATCCTGGTGGGAATCGAGCGCCTATCAGATGGCCTGAAGTTATGGCGGGGCATGATGCAGTGGTTGGGGGGCATCGGCATCATAGTCATGGCGATCGCCATCCTGCCTTTTCTCAAGGTCGGCGGCATGCGTCTCTTCCAGACCGAATCCTCCGACTGGTCCGATAAGGTCATGCCACGGACCGGTGGTATCGCCAAGGCCACCATGACGGTCTATGGTGGCCTTACACTGGTAGCCATCTTCAGTTACTGGCTGGGTGGAATGCTGCCGCTTGATGCCGTGGTGCACGGCATGACTTCGCTCGCTACGGGCGGTTTTGCCAATTCGGATGCCTCGTTCGGTGCTTATGCGGATAAGCCTGTGCTGCTGTGGCTGGGGTCGCTTTTCATGCTCAGTGGCGCGCTGCCCTTCGTACTTTACATTCGCAGTGTTCGCGGCTCGCCATCGGCGTTATGGCGCGACCAGCAGGTTCGTGGTCTGTTATGGCTGCTGCTATTGGTCATCGCGCTATTGACAGGGTACCTGATTGCCAAGGGCGCACCGGCGTTCGACGCGCTGACCCAGGTCACGTTTAACGTCGTGTCGGTAGTTACCACGACGGGGTACGCTTCCGGTGATTACACGCTGTGGGGCCCCCTTGCGGTGGCAGCGTTCTTCTACCTGACTTTTGTCGGAGGCTGCAGTGGCTCGACCAGTGGTGGCATGAAGATATTCCGCTTTCAGGTCGCGATGGTTATGCTATTCAACCAGTTGCGGTTTCTGGTCCATACCAACGGCGTCTTTGCCCAACGCTACAATGGCACTGTCCTGACCGACGAAGTTGTGCGCGGCGTCATCGCCTTCTCGTTTTTCTTCTTTCTGACCGTCGCCGGATTGGCCCTGGCCCTTGCGATGCTTGGACTGGACTTCGTGACGGCACTGTCCGGGGCGGCCACAGCGGTTGCCAACGTCGGCCCAGGGTTGGGCGACATCATTGGACCGGCAGGCAACTTTGCGACCTTGCCCGACGCTGCCAAGTGGTTGCTATGTGTGGGGATGCTGATGGGACGCCTGGAGATCTTGACGGTCCTGGTGTTACTGACTCCGATGTTCTGGAGAAAGTGAACGGAACTGGCTGTACTCGGCCATACTTCGTTAGCAGTCAGTTCGTTCGTGAGTCCAACCCCGGCGTCCCAACGAAATGCTCACTTAACAGCTAGTGAGCTCGCGTGCGGGACCAGTCCGCTTTTCACTGATTTTGCCTAGGCTATACGCCCCGGGCTGGCGCTCGTCATTTCTTTAGCGCGCTTCGTTGTCAGTCGCTGCGGATCCGGCCTGCGCGGTTGAGAATGGGGTTGGCGTATTGGGCTAGCCACCAGTCGCGCAGTTCGCTGGGTACTTCGTTGAGGCGAGCAGTGAATCGCTCACGATCAGCGCTTGTGACCTCGCCCAGGTCGAGAAGATCGGGGGCCTCGCCGCTGGCCTCGAGTGCCAGTTCGTGGCTGGGGAAGGTGTGGTAGCCACCCAACACCTGGCGGTTGATCTCCTCGGCGACTTGCTCCGGCGTATCGAAGTCGGCAGTCAAAGGGGTGCCGAAGGTCAGCTTGATGCGGCCCTTGGCACCGGTAATGCCGGTGACGATCGAGCGAATGTCCTCGAAATCGGCTTTTTCATAACGCCCCTCGGTATGCACGGCATACAGCTCACGTGCCTTCTGCACATCGCAGGGGTCGTATTCGTAGCTGATCGATACCGGCACCATATGCAGTTCACGGATGGCATCGCCCAGGCTGGCTTCCTTGTCCTGCTGGCGGCGCGCCATGGTGAGCATCTTGATGATTGCCGGATCGGCTTGATCAATACCGTCCTTGGCGCGGCCTTCACGCTGGGCCAGCCACACCGAGTGGTTATCGACGGTAATCGAATATTGAATGTACCGCGAGAGTGCCTGGTAGGCGGCGAGCATGGCCCGCTTGCCCTTGGCGCTACGGGGGACGATAAAGCTCTTGTTAAGGCGCATCAGGTCGGTGACGTAGGGTTTTTGCAGCAGATTGTCACCGATGGCGATACGCACCGTGTTGCGGCCGGCCTGATAGAGCGCGAAGTTGACGAATGCCGGGTCGAGCGCGATATCGCGATGATTGCCGATGAACAGGTAGGCCTGGTCGGGGTCGAGCTTATCGAGACCCTCTACCTCGAAGGCGTCGGTAGTCTTGGCAATCATATGCCGCATATAGTCGGCGATGCGATTCTGAAGCTTGGCCACGCTATCCACGCCACGCATCTGGCGTGACAGGGCGCGGCCTGCGAGAAAGCGGGCCAACCACGGGGTATAACGCGCCATCCGAGGTAGCCTATAGCGCGTAATGGCGTCGAGGAACTCGTTATTGTGTGCAAGCCGCGCAAGTACCTCGGCGACTTCGTCGTCGTGGTAGGGACGGATGTTTTCGAAGTTTTCCTGGGATAGCTGATTTGTCATGGCGTCGGCGTGGCGGGTGTGGCTTCGCCACCCAGCCATTCGATAAGTTGTTCGATAGTGTGTGAAAGTGATCGGGTCATCAGCGCGAAATCGGTCTCGAGGCGCAGGATGGGGTCGTCGCCATCATCGGTCTGGCTGGCTTCGTCGATCAGGGCGTCGGCAAAGCGCAGGCTCTTCAGGGCAAGGTCATCGGTCAACACCAGAGATAGCGACTCGTCGATAGTAAAGGCCAGCCGGGTTGCCTGACGTCCAGCCTCGAGCGCCGTCTGGATCTCTTCGCCATCGAGGTCGATTTGACGTCCGCGCAGCACGCTTTCGTCACCGCTGATGGCCTTGAGTTCGACCTGGTCACCCAGGACAAGGGCCGCCGGGCGCTTGTCCTGATCGCTGAGCCATTCCGTCATGGCGCGCATGGGCGTCGCCCGGGTGGCCAGTGGCGTTACTTTGAGACTGCCCAGGGTCTGGCGCAGCAGGTCGAGAACATCCTCGGCGCGCTTGCGGCTAGAGGCGTTGACGCCGATCAGGTGACGCTGGGTATCCCACCAAAGATCGATACGCTGAGTGCGCACGAAGGCGCGCGGCAGGAATTCCTCGTAGATCTGTTCCTTGAGGGTCTGCTTTTCCTGGCGGCGCAGCGGGCGCCCCTCGGCCTCTTCGCGTTCGGCGGCGCGACTTTCCATCTCTTCCTTGACCACCGAGGCGGGTAGTAGCCGCTCCTGGCGAAGAGCCGACATCAGGCGGTGACCTTGTATCTCGTGTAGATGCTGCTGACTGCCTCGGCCGGCTGGTGCACTCCAGCCCATGCGCTTGGCTTCAACGCTGCCTAGCGGACGAAAGGCCTGCTCATCGAGCGCCACGGCCAAATCGTCATCGCTTAGTGCTGGGGCGTCATGCACGCGGTAGAGATGCAAGTGCTTGAACCACATGGTGTCGTTCCGTTTGAAAGGAGGCACATTATGTCGAATAGCGCTGGAGGGTGCCAGTGGCATTCGGGTAATGGCAAGTGAGTCCATGCTTGTAAAGACGGTGCCTCAGTTTAAAACATCCGTTTGTTACTCGATGGCGATCTGACTAGAATCGAGTGTTGTTTTTACCCTTATATCAAAGGATCTTCCCGGCCATGGATCAACGTATCGCCCGCTCGACCGTGCGCGTGCGCGGCTTTCATCTTGATGGTTATGCCCACGTCAATAATGCACGCTACCTGGAGTTCCTCGAGGAAGGGCGCTGGGCCTATTTCGAGCAGCAGTTTGACCTGGCGGCCTTGTTCAATCAGGGGTTGGCAGTCGTGGCGGTCAATCTCAATATCAACTATCGGCGTGCCGCGGTCATGAATGATGAGCTGGAAATTCTCACCTCGCTGTCAAGATTGAACCATCGTAGCGCCGTCATGCATCAGGAAATCAATCGCGTCGATGGCGGAAAGCGCATTGCTGATGCCGATTTCACCTTCGTGCTGCTCGATAGTCGATCCGGCCGAACCATGAGTATCGAAGACGATCTGCGCGAGACGCTCAAGCCGTTGATACTCGAGCCCGAAAGTCGGCCAGGATGATCGCTCCGCGCGCTGCCTTAATCCTTCGCACAATGGTATAATCCGCCGATTACGATCTCTCCCGACTCGGAAGATCGGCCATCCCGTCTGCGTGCCGTCAGGCTCCGCATGGGATGATGCTTGCATGCCATATGCCAGCTGCTTACCAGTCGCAGTGCCAAAGGATTTGACAACCCATGGGTGATATCGCCAGAGAGATTCTTCCAGTCAATATCGAGGACGAGCTGAAACAGTCGTACCTCGACTACGCGATGAGCGTGATCATCGGCCGCGCGCTGCCCGATGTTCGCGATGGCCTTAAGCCAGTACACCGCCGCGTACTGTTCGCCATGCATGAGCTTGGCAACGACTGGAACAAACCCTACAAGAAGTCCGCGCGTGTGGTCGGTGACGTCATCGGTAAATATCACCCGCACGGCGATAGCGCGGTGTACGACACCATCGTGCGTATGGCGCAGCACTTCTCGATGCGCTATGTGCTGGTCGACGGCCAGGGTAACTTCGGTTCCATCGACGGCGACAGCGCTGCAGCGATGCGTTACACCGAAGTGCGCATGGCCAAGTTATCGCATGAGCTGTTGGCCGACCTCGAGAAGGAAACCGTCGATTGGGTCGATAACTACGACGGCACCGAGCGAATTCCCGATGTGCTACCTACCAAGGTTCCGAACCTGTTGGTCAATGGGGCCTCGGGCATTGCCGTGGGTATGGCGACCAATATCCCGCCGCACAACATGGTCGAGGTCATCAACGGTTGCCTCGCCCTGATCGACGATTACACGCTGACCGTCGACGATCTGATGGAGTACATTCCCGGCCCTGATTTCCCTACCTCGGGCATCATCAATGGCAAGGCGGGTATTCTCGATGCCTACCGGACGGGGCGGGGACGTATCTATGTCCGGGCGCGGCATAGTATCGAGTATCACGAGAAGTCCGGGCGCGACCATATCGTCATTACCGAGTTGCCCTATCAGGTCAACAAGGCACGTCTGATCGAGAAGATTGCCGAGCTGGTCAAGGAAAAGCGTATCGAGGGTATTGCCGAGCTACGTGACGAGTCCGATAAGGACGGGCTGCGTGTGGTGATCGAGACCAAGCGTGGCGAGTCCGGTGAGGTGGTCGTCAACAACCTGTTCGCCCAGACCCAGCTGCAGACCGTATTCGGCATCAACATGGTGGCGCTCGATAACGGCCAGCCCAAGACTCTCAACCTCAAGGAAATTCTCGAGGCCTTCGTACGGCACCGTCGTGAGGTTGTGACCCGTCGTACGCTTTATGAACTCAAGAAGGCGCGTGAGCGCGGCCATATTCTCGAAGGGTTGGCGGTCGCCATCTCCAATATCGACGAGGTGATCGAGCTGATCAAGGCGTCGCCGAGCGCCGCCGAGGCCAAGGAGAAACTACTCGATCGTGCCTGGCAGCCCGGGCAGGTCACCGGCATGCTGGACCGCGCCGGCGCTACATCCTGCCGGCCCGAGGGGTTGGAGGAGGGGTATGGGCTCGCCGAGGACCGCAGCGAATACCGGCTGTCCCCGGCTCAGGCCCAGGCCATTCTCGAACTGCGCCTGCATCGCCTGACAGGCTTGGAAACCGAGAAGCTGCTCAACGAATATCTGGGCATTCTCGAAAGGATCGCCGAGCTTACGGAGATCCTGGCCTCCGCTGATCGTCTGCTCGAAGTCATCCGCGAGGAGCTGATCGCGATTCGCGACCAGTACGGTGACAAGCGCAAGACAGAGATTCAGATCAGTCGTCTGGACTTGACCATAGAAGACCTGATCAACGAAGAGGACATGGTCGTCACCATTTCGCGCAGCGGCTATGCCAAGACGCAGCCGATCAGTGACTACCAGGCCCAGCGCCGGGGTGGTCGTGGCAAGTCGGCGACGAGCATGAAGGACGAGGATGTCATTGAGCATCTGCTGGTCGCCTCGACCCACGATACGGTGTTGCTGTTCTCCAACAAGGGCAAGGTCTACTGGTTGAAGGTCTATGAAATACCTGCAGCCAGCCGAGGGTCGCGTGGCAAGCCCCTGGTCAACCTGCTGCCGCTGGATGCTGACGAGTCGATCAACGCCATGATGCCGGTCCGCGAATATAGCGAGGACTGCTATATCTTCTTCGCAACTGCCAGCGGTACCGTCAAGCGCACCTCGTTGGACCAGTTCTCGCGTCCGCGTAGCGTCGGTCTGATTGCCATCGATCTTGAAGAGGGCGACCGGCTCGTTGGGGCGGCGATTACCTCGGGCAACGATCATGTCATGCTGCTGTCCTCCAATGGCAAGGCGATTCGCTTCGAAGAAACCAACGTGCGCGCCATGGGCCGTACTGCTCGTGGCGTACGGGGCATGCGCCTGCAGAAGGGTGCCGAGGTCATCAGTCTGATCATTCCTCAATCGACCTTGATCGATAGCGAGGCGGATGATGACCAGCGGGACGCAGAGGGCAACGTCAGCCATGTCAGTAATGGCAACGACGAACAGATCTACATCCTGACAGCCTCCGAGAATGGTTACGGCAAGCGCACCCGGCTCGAGGAGTTCCCGTTGCGGGGTCGTGGCGGCCAGGGTGTCATCGCCATGCAAACCAGCGAGCGTAACGGGGCTCTGGTAGCCGCCATGCAGGTGGCCAGCAAGGACGAGATGATGCTGATCACCGATCGTGGCACCCTGGTGCGTACTCGGGTTGAAGAAGTCTCGGTCACCTCGCGTAACACGCAGGGCGTCATGCTGATCCGCCTCGGTGAGGCCGAGTCACTGGTCAAGACGGTGCGTATCGACGAGCCGGCCGAAGACGCGGTGGATGATGCCTCTCTGGAGGATGATGCGGTACCGGCCGAAGCCAAGGATGTCACCAATCATGGCGTGGAAACGCCTATCGACGATGCCTCGGCTGAGGCATCGTCAGACGAGCCGGATTCCGAGTAATAACGATGCACAGCGACCGCCGCTTACCCGGCGGTCGTTTTCGTAGGTCTTTGCGAGAGTCAGCGCTGATGACACGTCACCATAATTTCTGTGCCGGCCCAGCGGCACTTCCCGCCCCAGTCCTTGAACGCGCTCGCGACGAGATGCTCGACTATCAGGGGCGTGGACTTTCCGTCATGGAAATGAGCCATCGTAGCCCCGAATTTACGGCCATCGCCGAAGGGGCGGAAGCGACCCTGCGTTCGCTGCTCAACGTGCCGGACAATTACCGGGTGCTATTCCTTCAGGGTGGGGCCTCGACTCAGTTCGCCATGCTGCCCTACAACCTGCTGGGCAATGGCGGAACCCCCAACTACCTCTATACGGGTATCTGGGGCAAGAAGGCAATTACCGAGGCCAAACACTTGGGCGGGGCGCATATCGCCGCGTCCAGCGAGGCCAACGGGCTGACTGCCGTGCCGCGGCCAAGCGACATTGTCCTGTCCAGTGATGCGGCGTACCTGCACTACACCGACAACGAGACGATCGGTGGGCTGGCCTTCGATTATATTCCCGAATGCGGCGCACCACTGTGTTGTGACATGTCATCGTCGATCCTTTCCGCGCCGTTGGACATCTCGCGCTTCGGTGTGATCTATGCCGGGGCGCAGAAAAACATTGGTCCAGCAGGATTGACGCTGGTTATCGTCCACGAAGACCTGCTCGATCGTGCTCATCCGGACGCTCCGACCATGTTCAACTACCGTGTCATGGCCGAACACGGCTCGATGTACAACACTCCGCCGACCTATGCCTGGTACCTGGCTGGCTTGGTGTTCGAGTGGCTGCGTGATGATATCGGCGGGCTTGACGCGATGAACGCTATCAATGAACGCAAGGCGGCCAAGCTTTATGGTGCGATCGACGCCAGTGACTTCTATAGCAATCCTATCGAGCCGATCAACCGTTCGCGAATGAATGTCCCCTTTGTGCTGGCCGATGAGTCGCTCAATGACCTTTTTCTGAAGGAATCCGAGGCGGTCGGCCTGCTCAATCTGAAAGGGCATCGTAGCGTGGGCGGCATGCGCGCCAGCCTTTACAATGCGGTTCCGGAAGCCTCCGTGGATGCACTGGTGAGCTTCATGCAGGATTTCGAGCAACGTCGCGGATGATGCGGGTTGGAAGTGCTGAGTGAGAGGAACTGAAGAATGAGCGAATCCCCGGTCAATCTCGACGAGTTGCGCAATCGCATCGATGCCATCGATAGCGAAATCCTGCGCCTGATCAGCGAGCGGGCCATGTGCGCCCAGACCGTTGCCCAGGTGAAGACCGCCGATGATCCTCAGGCGGTATTCTACCGTCCCGAGCGTGAAGCTCAGGTACTGCGGAGGATCATGGCCCTGAATACCGGACCGCTGGACTCCGAGGAGATGGCGCGCCTGTTCCGCGAGATTATGTCCGCCTGCCTGGCCCTCGAACAACCTGTCAAGGTGGCCTATCTTGGGCCGGAAGGCACGTTTACCCAGCAGGCCGCGCTGAAGCACTTCGGTGAAAGCGCCAAAAGCCTGCCAATGGCAGCCATCGACGAGGTGTTTCGCGAGGTCGAGGCGGGGGCTGTCAATTATGGCGTGGTCCCGGTGGAAAATTCGACCGAAGGGGTGGTCAACCATACGCTGGATTCGTTCATGGACTCATCCATGAAGATCTGCGGCGAGGTGGTGTTGCGCATACACCATCATTTGCTGGTGTCGTCTACCACCCGACAGGACAAGATATCGCGCATCTACTCTCACCCGCAGTCTTTCGCTCAATGCCGTAAGTGGCTCGATGCGCATTATCCTCAGGCTGAGCGGGTGCCGGTCTCGTCCAACGCTGAGGCTGCGCGCCTGATCAAGACCGAGTGGCACAGCGCCGCGATCGCCGGTGACATGGCTGCCAAGCTGTATGGACTCGACAGGATCGCCGAGAAGATCGAGGATCGACCGGACAATTCCACGCGCTTCTTGATCATCGGGCATGAAGACGTACCGATGTCCGGCGATGACAAGACCTCGTTAGTAGTCGCCATGCGTAACCAGCCGGGTGCCTTGCATGACCTGCTCGAGCCGTTCCATCGTCACCAGATAGATATGACGCGTCTCGAGACGCGTCCATCGCGTACTGGTGCGTGGAATTACGTCTTCTTCATCGACTTCAAGGGGCATGTCGATCAGCCGGAGGTGGCTGCCATGCTCGAAGAGGTCCGTGTACGGTCTGCCGAAGTGAAAGTACTAGGATCCTATCCCCAGGGCGTTCTCTAGTATGGGTGGCCAGCGTAGCGTATCTGACGCGGGCGGAGTGAACGAGCCGCGTATTCTCATCGTCGGCCTAGGGCTCATCGGCGGGTCGTTGGCTGCCGGGCTGAAAGCATCGGGCTACAAAGGAAAGATTGCGGCCTGCGATCGCGATCCGGCTGAGATCGAACAGGGCGTTGCCCTCGGTGTCATCGACGAAGGTGGAACCGAACTGGCGGCGCTGGTGCCGGGTAGCTCACTGATTGTACTGGCTGTACCGGTGCTGGCCATGGAGCCGGTCATGGCTGAACTGGCCCCGTTGATAGAGGATCAAGTGGTTACCGATGTCGGCAGCACAAAGCTGGCGATTCATCAGGCAGCCGAGCGGGTCTTCGGCCGGTTGCCGCCGCGATTCGTACTCGGCCATCCCATTGCTGGCTCCGAGAAGAGCGGGGTGGCGGCCTCCAATCCGTCATTGTACCGCCGTCACAAGGTGATTCTGACGCCCCAGTCCGATACCGACCCTGAAGCGGTAGCACGAGTCCGAGCGCTGTGGCAGGCCTGTGGCGCCCAGGTGCTGGAAATGGACGTGGCGCGACACGACCAGGTACTGGCGCGGACCAGTCATCTGCCGCATCTTCTGGCATTTTCGCTTGTGGATACCCTGGCGCGCCAGGACGAGCGACTCGATATCTTTCGTTACGCCGCGGGCGGATTTCGCGATTTTACCCGTATTGCCGGTAGCGATCCGGTGATGTGGCGCGACATCTTTACGGCCAACCGTGAGGCCGTGCTGGAAGCGCTGGACGACTTCGAGGTTGGTGTTGCGCGGCTTAGGCAGGCTGTTACTGACGGCGATGGCGATGCCATGCTGGGGATCTTCGACCGGGCCAGCCATGCCCGACATTATTTCGATACTCTTTTGAATCAGACGAGATATCAGGCGATGGAACAACGCAACGTCCGCTACCGTGTCAGCCCCGGCGGCAGTGTCCTGGGCACGATTCGCGTCCCGGGAGACAAGTCGATCTCTCACCGATCGATCATGCTCGGTGCCCTGTCCGAGGGGGTGACCCAGGTTCAGGGCTTCCTCGAAGGCGAGGATAGCCTAGCCACGCTACAAGCATTCCGGGAGATGGGGGTGGTCATCGAAGGGCCGCACCAAGGCCGCGTAACTATTCATGGGGTTGGCATGCATGGCCTGAAAAAGCCGGCCGGTCCCTTGTATGTCGGCAATGCCGGCACCGCCATGCGCTTGTTTGCCGGCCTGCTTGCCGGTCAGGCGTTCGATACCGAGCTAACCGGCGATGCCTCGCTGACCAAGCGCCCCATGGGGCGAGTTGCCGATCCGCTGCGCCAGATGGGTGCGGTCATCGAAACGGCTGAAGGTGGTCGGCCGCCCCTGAAAATCAAGGGCGGGCAGGCGCTCATGGGCATCGACTACGACATGCCCATGGCCAGTGCCCAAGTGAAATCCTGCCTGTTGCTGGCCGGTATGTATGCCCAGGGCGAGACGCGTGTGCGCGAGCCGGCACCAACCCGCGACCATACCGAGCGCATGCTCAATGGCTTCGGCTATCCGGTGAATCGCGAGGGTGCCGTGGCCATGCTGCAGGGTGGTGGGCGCCTCACGGCGGCGCCTATCGATGTGCCTTCCGATATTTCGTCTGCAACTTTCTTCCTGGTGGCTGCTGCGATCACGCCGGGTGCCGATCTGACCCTCGAGCACGTCGGTATCAATCCGACTCGCGTCGGGGTCATCAACATCCTCAAGGCCATGGGCGCCGACCTGGAGCTGTCCGATGAGCGCGAGGTCGGTGGCGAGCCGGTCGCTAACGTTCGCGTGCGCTATGCACCGCTCAAAGGGATCGAGATTCCGGTGGACCAAGTGCCGCTGGCCATCGATGAGTTCCCTGCACTGTTCATCGCCGCTGCCAACGCCAACGGTGTGACCCGGCTGCGGGGCGCCGAGGAGCTCCGCGTGAAGGAATCCGATCGGTTGCAATCCATGGCCGATGGTCTTGCCATTCTCGGAGTCGAAAATAAGCTATACGAAGACGGCATCGATATTGTCGGTAGTGGTAGCGATGGGCCCAGCTACGGCGGAGGACATATCGACAGCCATGGCGATCATCGCATTGCCATGGCGTTCACCATTGCCGGGCTGCGCGCCAGTGGCAATATCGTTATCGACGACTGTGCCAATGTGGCGACGTCGTTTCCCGGCTTCGTCGATCTGGCGCGTCGGGTGGGGCTGACTCTGGAGGAGGTGAGTGCATGAACTCCCCGCATCAAGCGGCGGTGCTGACCCTCGATGGGCCCGGCGGTGCCGGCAAGGGAACGATCAGCCGGCTTATTGCTGAGCGTCTGGGTTGGCATCTGCTTGATTCCGGTGCCTTGTACCGGCTGACCGCACAAGCGGCCGTAAAGCATGGCGTCTCGTTTGATGACGAGCCGGCTCTGGCGCGTTTGGCCGAAACGCTGGACGTAACGTTCCTGGCTGAGGATAGCGTCACACGGGTCATGCTGGAAGGCGAGGATGTCAGTACGGCCATTCGCACCGAAGCCGCCGGAGAGCGAGCATCACAGGTTGCCGTCTTGCCCGCGGTACGCCAAGCGCTGTTGGCACGCCAGCGCGACTTTCGGCAGATGCCGGGGCTGGTCGCCGATGGTCGAGATATGGGAACCGTGGTCTTTCCCGACGCACCTCTCAAGATATTTTTGACTGCTTCGGCTGAAGAGCGTGCTAGGCGACGCTTCCTTCAGTTGCAGGAAGCTGGCGAAAATGCTAGTCTACCGAGTCTTTTAAAAGAGATTCAGGCTCGAGACGCGCGCGATATGCAGCGCGCCGTGGCGCCACTCAAACCGGCACATGATGCCATTGAGCTGGATACCACCGAGCTGGCGATACCGGATGTGGTGGATCACATACAGAGACTTCTCGCTGATCAAGGCTTTATTCCTTCGGCCTGAGTCCAGTGAGACAGACGCTTCCGGGTCCCCCGGCAAGATGTGAAGACGTGGTTCGGCAACTGACTGAAAGCCGAGCCAGGTCAAACCAGCGCTAACATCCCCGGGGATTTGTGCAGTAGGCCCGTACTTGCTGGTGGTGCGGAGAAGGCGACAACCGCCATTAACGTTGATCACGTAGGATGCTCATGAGCGAAAGCTTTGCTGAATTGTTTGAACAGTCTCTCCAGGACATCAACATGGAACCCGGTGCCATCGTCATGGCAACCGTGGTGGACATCGATGGTGACTGGATTACCGTCAACGCCGGCCTGAAGTCCGAAGGGCAGATTCCCGCTGCTCAGTTCAAGGACGATAATGGCGAGCTGACCATTGGCGTTGGCGACGAAGTCAAGGTTGCATTGGAAGCCGTTGAAGACGGTTTCGGTGAAACCCGCCTGTCCCGCGAGAAGGCCAAGCGTGCCGAAGCGTGGAAAGAGCTGGAAGCAGCCTTCGAGAAAGACGAGATCGTCAAGGGCGTGATCAACGGCAAGGTCAAGGGCGGTTTCACCGTCGACGTGGCATCTATCCGTGCCTTCCTGCCGGGCTCTCTGGTCGACGTTCGCCCGGTTCGCGACACCGCGCACCTGGAAAACAAAGAGCTCGACTTCAAGGTCATCAAGCTCGATCCCAAGCGTAACAATGTCGTAGTTTCCCGCCGCGCCGTCCTCGAAGCCGAGAACAGCGCCGAGCGCGAAGCTCTGCTCGCTACCCTGCAGGAAGGCCAGCAGATCAATGGTATCGTCAAGAACCTGACCGATTACGGTGCGTTCGTTGATCTGGGTGGCGTTGACGGTCTGCTACACATCACCGACATGGCCTGGAAGCGTATCAAGCATCCTTCCGAGATCGTGGCCGTTGGTGATGAGATCAACGTCAAAGTGCTCAAGTTCGACCGCGAGCGTAATCGCGTATCGTTGGGCCTGAAGCAGTTGGGCGAAGATCCGTGGGTCAACATCAAGGATCGTTACCCGGAAGGCACCAAGGTCAACGCCCGCGTCACCAACCTCACCGACTACGGCTGCTTCGCCGAGCTGGAAGAGGGTGTCGAGGGTCTGGTTCACGTGTCCGAAATGGACTGGACCAATAAGAACATCCACCCGTCCAAGGTCGTTCAGGTCGGCGACGAAGTGGAAGTCATGGTTCTGGACATCGACGAAGAGCGTCGTCGTATTTCCCTGGGTATCAAGCAGTGCACCACTAACCCGTGGGAAGATTTCAACGCGCGCTACAACAAGGGTGACCGCGTTTCTGGCACCATCAAGTCGATCACCGACTTCGGTATCTTCATCGGTCTCGAAGGTGGCATCGACGGTTTGGTTCACCTGTCCGACATTTCCTGGACCGAGACCGGTGAAGAAGCCGTTCGTCAGTTCAAGAAGGGCGACGAAGCCGAAGCGGTCATTCTGTCCATCGATCCTGAGCGTGAGCGCATCTCGCTAGGCATCAAGCAGCTTGAAACCGACCCGGTTTCCGAGTTCCTGGCTGTGAACGACAAGGGCGCTATCGTCACAGGTCGTGTAGTGGAAGTCGATGCCAAGGAAGCCCAGGTCGAGCTGGCAACTGATGTCATCGCCGTTCTGAAGGCTTCCGAAATCAGCGCGGATCGTATCGAAGATGCACGTAACGTGCTGAGCGAAGGCGACAGCGTCGAAGCGCGTATCGTGGGTGTGGATCGCAAGAACCGCGCCATCAGCCTGTCCATCAAGGCGAAGGATCAGGCGGCCGATACCCGTCGCAACGTGAACCGTGGGCGCGATCAGGAAACCGAGTCCGGTGGACCGACCACTATCGGCGACTTGATCAAGCAGCAGATGGGTCAGGACTGATATTGCCTCCCTCGGGGTGCTTTCCCCGAGGGATGATCAGCCAAATGATCATCTAAGCCGCGGCCTCCTTTGGGGGCCGCGGCTTTTTTATGCTGGCATTAATACCGAGTGACAACCGCAACGTCATTTTTTAGGCGCATCACCATTTACACCTGCATCGACGCAACGTGATGGGCCTGCCTTTTGCTCTATGGAATTTAAGAAGCCGCGCAGGATCGAAAGCTCCTTGCGTGTCGGCTGGGCCCGTGTAAACAGCGCGTGCATATGATCCCCGGTTCGTGCATGTGGCTGGGTGAGAAAACCGATGTCCTGCATCACGCGATGTAAATGGTCGTGAAACTGCGTCACTTGCTGCTGGGTAGGTAGAGGTGTACTACGCGGTGCAGCTGTTTTGAAATTGCTGTCCGGTCGATGTCGCCAGGCGCGGAATACTTCGTAAGCCAAGACCTGGACCGCCTGGGATAGATTAAGTATTCCGTAGTCAGGGTTGGCAGGGATACTCACCTGATGAGTACAACAGCGGATCTCTTCATTAGTCAGGCCGAAGCGTTCACGACCGAAAACCAAGGCAACCGGGGCGTCACTGGCAAATGAAACGATATCGCGAGCCATGTCGTCGGGCTCATCATAATGGGGAAGTGGCATATTGCGTAGACGTGCACTGGCGCCTACAACCTGCACGCAATCGGTTATGGCCTCTTCAAGCGTAGTGACTACGCGAGCGTTATCGACAACATCCTCCGCGCCGGCGGCTAGACGGCTGGCCTCCTCATCGGGAAATTGACGCGGGTTGACTAATGTCAGCTGATTCAGGCCCATGGTTTTCATGGCGCGGGCACTGGCCCCAATGTTACCGGGATGGAACGTCTGGACGAGTACGATGCGAATATTTTCAAGCATGAAGAGATGTCATGATTGCAGAATGAAGGGCTAGTTTACGTGAGGCACTCCGCCTGCGGGAGTCATTAGCCTTAGCGAGGGGCTGGTTTGCTGGTAATGAATAACTGGGCATGAAAAAGCCCCGCCAATCTATGGCGGGGCTCGATACTAGCTAAGGCTAGTGGTGCAGGGCCGACTGCTTACATCATGCCGCCCATGCCACCCATGCCGCCCATGTCCGGAGCGGCTTCCTTCTCATCCGGATCGTCGGCGATCATCGCCTCGGTGGTGATCATCAAACCAGCCACGGAACCGGCAGACTGCAGCGCAGAGCGGGTCACCTTGGCCGGGTCGAGAACACCCATTTCGAAGAGGTCGCCGTACTCACCGGTCTGGGCGTTGTAGCCGAAGTTGCCTTCACCATCCTTGACGCGATTGAGGATGACAGATGCTTCTTCGCCAGCGTTGGTGACGATCTGACGCAGCGGAGACTCCATAGCACGGATCGCAATGGCGATACCGTGGGTCTGGTCTTCGTTGTCGCCCTTGAGGTCCCGGATCTTGGACAGGATGCGGACCAGAGCGGTACCGCCACCAGGTACTACGCCTTCCTCGACGGCTGCACGAGTGGAGTGCAGGGCGTCTTCGACGCGAGCCTTCTTCTCCTTCATCTCGACCTCGGTCGCGGCACCGACGCGGATGACGGCAACACCGCCAGCCAGCTTGGCGACACGCTCCTGCAGCTTCTCGCGGTCGTAATCGGAGGATGTCTCTTCGATCTGGGCGCGGATCTGGCTGACGCGCGCTTCGATGTCGCCCTCGGCACCTGCACCATCGATGATGGTGGTGTTTTCCTTGGACATGGTGATGCGCTTGGCGCTACCCAGATGATCCAGGTTGGCCTGCTCGAGGGTCAGGCCGACTTCTTCGGAAATCACCGTACCGCCGGTCAGGATGGCGATATCCTGCAGCATGGCCTTGCGACGGTCACCGAAGCCGGGCGCCTTGGCAGCCGCAACTTTGACGATACCGCGCATGTTGTTGACGACCAGAGTCGCCAGAGCTTCACCTTCGATGTCCTCGGAGATGATCACCAGCGGCTTGCCAGCCTTGGCGACAGCTTCCAGTACCGGCAGCAGTTCGCGAATATTGGAGATCTTCTTGTCGACCAGCAGCAGCAGGGCGTCTTCCAGCTCGACGGCCATCGTGTCCTGGTTGGTCACGAAGTAGGGAGACAGGTAGCCACGGTCGAACTGCATGCCTTCGACCACTTCCAGCTCGTCTTCGAAGCCGCGGCCTTCATCGACAGTGATGACGCCTTCCTTGCCGACCTTCTCCATCGCTTCGGCGATGATCTGACCGATGCGCGCATCGCCGTTGGCAGAGATAGTGCCGACCTGAGCGATGGCTTTGGAATCGGTGCAAGGTACGGAGAGCTGCTCGATTTCCTTGACAGCTGCAATGATGGCCTGATCGATACCGCGCTTCAGGTCCATCGGGTTCATGCCGGCTGTCACGCCCTTGAGACCTTCATTGACGATGGACTGGGCCAGAACGGTAGCGGTGGTAGTACCGTCACCCGCCACGTCTGAAGTCTTGGAAGCGACTTCCTTGACCATCTGCGCGCCCATGTTCTCGAACTTATCCTTGAGCTCGATTTCCTTGGCGACGGAAACGCCGTCCTTGGTGACGGTCGGGGAGCCGAAAGACTTCTCGAGAACGACGTTGCGGCCTTTCGGGCCCAAGGTAGCTTTTACAGCGTCGGCGAGGATGTTGACACCACGTGCCATGCGCTTGCGAGCGTCATCTGAGAACTTGATCTGTTTCGCTGCCATTTTCTTTGCTTCCTGAAGTCAGTGCGATAAACGATTAATGGAATAAAGGACCGGGTCTTAGCCCGCTATTAACCTTCAACCACGGCAAGAATGTCTGATTCGCTCATGATCAGAACTTCTTCACCATCGATTTTCTGCTTTTCGACGCCGAAGCCTTCCTTGAAGATGACGGTATCGCCAACCTTGACGTCCAGCGGACGTACTTCACCGTTGTCGAGAATCCGGCCGTTACCGACGGCGAGGATTTCGCCACGAGTCGGCTTTTCCTGGGCGTTGCCCGGGAGCACGATTCCGCCAGCTGTTTTCTGTTCTTCTTCAACGCGACGGACGACGACGCGATCGTGCAAGGGACGGATGTTCATTGCTCACGTTCTCCTGATAGTTGCATGACTCGAAGTGCATGATCCCTGTCGAGCAAAGCTCAAGGGGTGGGAAGCCGAAGCTACCCGCTGTTATTGACCAAACGGTAATACCGCATGATCGAATTCGTTACTGATCCCCTTAGTGGGGTCGGTGAAATCCCTTTCAAGGCCGGCAAAGAAAAAAATTTCAATAGCGCGGCTCGTCCTTGGAAATAAAGTCGCCTTCGATGGGTGTGCCCTGATTCTGGTCTTTGTCGTTGTGTTCCTGATCTAGCGGATCGCTCTCTTGGCGGGGCTGTTGAGACCAGCCGTCGCTTCCTCGCGTATAGCCTGTCGCGGTAAAGCTTTGGAAACGAAAAGGGAGACGTGACAAAAACCTGCCCAGAAGTCGCCGTGACGTAGGCAAGAGGCACATGAAGCCCAGGGCATCGGAGAGAAACCCTGGAGCCATGAGCAGGGCGCCGCCAAAGATCAGGGCCGCGCCGATCATCAGTTCGTCGGAGGGTATTTCCCCTTGGGCAAGGCGCTGCTGAGCGCGCTGGAACGTGGCCAATCCTTCGCGACGTACCAGATGCAGGCCCAGGAAACCGGTTCCCAGAATGAGCAGCAATGTCATTAGCAGGCCAATCTGGGCGCCTACAGAAAACAGAATGACGAAATCCAGCAGGGCGAACAGGGTAAAGGCAAAGAGAATCGGCATAGGTGCTCCGGATCACGTGACTTTTCAGGAAATGGTGGCGAATCGACAGATTGCAAGTCCATTCAAGCATCCAGCTCCCCGCCTAAGGCCAATAGCGGTGGCGATCCAGGCATGCTATGGTCAATATATGTTGCAGTGCACAACGAGTGCTGAGCGCAGGAGATAATATTATGCAGCTAGAAGGTGCGGTGGTTGCCATTACGGGAGGAGCGCGTGGCCTGGGGCTGGCCATGGCCAAAGAGCTCGGAAAGCGGGGCGCGCGCTTGGCATTGATCGACATGCAGGGAGATTCGCTAGATGACGCGGTCAATGCTCTGAAGGATGTCGACATCGAAGCGCAGGCCTTCATCGCTGATGTTGCCGATGAAAACTCGGTGATCGAAACCTTCGCCGAGATACGTGAGCGCATGGGCGCTCTTTATGGCCTGGTCAACAATGCCGGTATTACCCGAGACGGGTTACTGGTCAAAGCCAAAGCGGGGCGTGTCGAAAGCCGTATGTCCCTTGAGCACTGGAAACAGGTCGTCGACGTCAATCTGACTGGTGTATTCCTATGCGGACGTGAGGCGGCCAGCCAAATGATCGAGGCGGGCCACGAGGGTGTTATCGTCAATATTTCCAGTATTTCCCGCGCAGGGAACATGGGGCAGAGCAACTATGCAGCTGCCAAAGCGGGAGTAGTTGCACTGACGGTTACTTGGGCCAAAGAGCTTGCACGTTACGGCATTCGTGTCGGAGCGGTGGCACCTGGATTCATCGAGACGGAGATGACGGCATCGATGCGACCCGAGATTCTCGAGAGGATCACCAAGGGCGTTCCGCTGGGGAGGTTAGGGCAGCCTGAAGCTATTGCCGATAGCGTGCGCTATATCTTCGAGAACGCCTATTTCAGCGGCCGGGTCATCGAGTGCGATGGTGCGCTGCGTATCTAGGCGGTTACGACGGCAGGCACTGTGGCCCCTCGGGACGATGCCTGTGCCTGCCTGATCAGATGCTGAGATGTTCAGATCTCAGCTTGCGCACGCAGGCCTTCGATCGTTCCAGTACCAATGCCACTGACGCGATCGAGTTCGTCGACGCTCGTGAACGGGCCGTTAGCGGTGCGGTCTTCCACGATGGCCTGGGCCTTGGAGTCACCGATGCCGGGCAACTGTGCCAAGGTTTCGGCATCTGCGGTATTGATGTTTACGGTAGAGGCTGCGTCCTGAGCCATGACCAGCGAGGCGCTGCCGAGCAACAGGCTGAAGGCGGCCGCCTTGAGCAAGCTTTTCATCTCATTTCCTTCTGTTTCTGATGGGCGAAAGTGTTGCCGGTCCTACCCTAATCTGCAGGCTTGGCTAAGAAATAGAGAATTTACCGGTGAATGACGTAAGCCATTGACTCGACATGACGACGTTATCGCCTGCAACCTTGGCGGGTTCATGCCGGCTTCAGGACGACGCTGGTATACTGGCGACGAATATCGTTCCGGAGTCGTCATGCCTTCCCCTATTTCCCCTTTGATCATCGCGCTGGATTATGCGTCGCTGGATGCGGCTTTGTGCATGGCGGATCGTCTTGATCCGCGTCGTTGCCGCGTCAAGGTCGGCAAGGAGCTTTTCACGCGCAGCGGGCCTGACATTCTCGAAGCGCTTCACGGTCGGGGATTCGAGGTGTTTCTTGATCTCAAGTTTCACGATATCCCCAACACCGTAGCCAGTGCCGTCCAGGCAGCAGCAGAGCAAGGCGTGTGGATGGTCAATGTGCATGCTTCGGGTGGTCGTCGAATGATGACCGCGGCGCGTGAACGTCTGGAGCAGCACAATCTCGCTACTCGCCTGATCGCCGTAACGGTGTTGACCAGCATGGAGCGAGGCGATCTGGCCGAGCTCGGCCTAGATGTCGAGCCGGTGGCGCAGGTGGAGCGGCTAGCCTCGCTAGCACACGCGAGTGGCATGGATGGCGTGGTGTGTTCGGCCCAGGAGTCCGCACGCTTACGCGAGATTTGCGGCGACGCTTTCCTCAAGGTGACACCCGGCATTCGCCCTGCCTTCGCCGAGACTGGAGATCAGCGCCGAGTCATGACGCCTGCCGAAGCAATGGCTGCAGGAAGTACGCATCTGGTCGTCGGGCGACCAGTCACCCAGGCAGCCGATCCCATGGCGGCGTTGGCTGCCCTCGAGCAGGAACTGGCTATTCGCCCTCAAGGCCAGTGATAGGCTTGGTAGTGCCCCAATGGCGGCAACTGGGGCACTGCCAGAGCAATTGCCCACCCGAGAAGCCACATCGCTGGCAGCGAAAACGCGGACGGACTTTGAGCAGCTTGTCGGTGTGCTGCTTTAGCAGGACGATGCGCTCGCGCTGTGGCGTGACAGTGGTGTCCAGCAACGAGAGGTCCATCAGATAATCGATACCGCGCAAGCTCGGAGTGCTGGCTAGATGCTCGCTGACCAGACGGGTTGCGGCCTCGACGCCTTCACGGCGTTCCAGTAGTTGGGCCAGCATGAGAACGGCGCTGATATGCGGCGTGGTCGTAATCGACTGGTGGAGGTACTGCTCCAGGTCGCGTTCATTTTCAAGCTTGAGGAAAGCATCGCGTAGCGGCTCGAGAATGACGGGAGTAAAGTCACGATCCTGTTCAGGGATACGCTTCAGGTAACGTATTTCCCACTTGTAATGGCCCGTGTCCTGTTCGAGTTTGGCCAGAAGCCAGTTGGCTCTGACGCAGCTGTCATCGATGGAGAGTGCCTGGCGCAACCGCTTGCGTGCCAGCGCAGGACTGGCCGATTGCATGTTCTGCTGTGCCAACTCGCAAAGCCAGTGTGCCGCTGCCCGGCGGATATCCTTATCCTGGCGTACCATCTGGGGCAGGGCCACGTCCAAGGCCTGTTGCCATTCGCGCTCGCGTTCGAACAGGTCCACCAGTAGACGCCGGGCTGCCTGTCGTATCCCGTCGTCGTGGGTGTCCCGTAGCACTTGTTGAAGCAGGCGTTCGGAACGGTCGAGCAGCCCAAGATGCAAGAAATCGCGAGCCAGCTCCAGCTGGACCTGATCACCCTGAGCGTTAGTCAGCGAGGGCCTGGCCAGCAAATTCTGATGAATTTTGACGGCGCGGTCGGCCTCGCCGCGAGTACGAAACAGGTTGCCCAGCGCGATGTGGGTTTCGATGGTATCACTATTGACTTCGAGTGCCTGTACGAAGGTCTCTATGGCACGGTCGGGCTGCTCATTGAGCAGATAGTTGAGGCCCACGAAATAATCGCGGGACAAGGTGGCTTGCTGCTGCGACTGGCGACGTGACTTGACCGCCTCGCGGCGCCCCAGCCACCAGCCAATTGCAATTGCCGCCAACAGCAGGGCCAGCAGCAGCAGGTCTGGCATTTAAGGAATTTCCTTGAACTCCTGAATCCGGAGGCGGTCGAGCTCCTTACGCTGCTGTTGATTGTGGCGCTGGGCTCGGGTCAGCAGCGTACGTAGTCGCAGGTAGACCCCAGTCATTGCCAGCATGCCCAACAGTACGCCACAGGCTAGGGCAATCAGCAGCCAGAGCGATAGCGAGGCGGGGGGCAACTCGACCCAGATTAGGTTCAGTGGTAGCGCCTGCTGGTTGTTCACGGCGAAGAGGATGCCTAACAGCAAGACTACCAGCAGAATCACGGCCAGCAGCAGCCCTTTGAGCCAACGCATAGCAATATCCTTTTTGAATTCGGTCTCGTCCGGGGTCAGTAGCCCAGCGCGCGGCTGGCGTTGACCTGTTCCCTTAGTTCCTTGCCTGGCTTGAAGTGTGGCACGTATTTGCCATCGAGATCGACAGGATCGCCGGTTTTGGGGTTACGGCCAAGGCGTGGTTCTCGATAGTGCAGCGAAAAGCTGCCGAAGCCACGTATCTCGACACGGCCACCATCGGCCAGGGCGTCTGTAATATCGTCGAGTATGATACGTACTGCAGCCTCGACTTCCTTGATGGACAGCTCGGGCTGTCGCATGGCGATCTGTTCGATCAACTCGGACTTGGTCATCGATATCTCCGTGCGGCATGGCCTGCCCAGCAGGCAGCATGTGTTGTTGTTTTGTTCAGCATACTGCGTAAACCGTGAGAAAACAACGCACTAGCCAGACGACAAACGCCACACTTTTCACGGGGCGGCAGTGACAATATCGTACCCGGGAAGGCTCGGGTATACTTTCGCCACATTCATCCGAGACACAAGGGGCCCCTGGTGAGCGAAGATACCACCCTCAAGCGCCTATATTGGCATTCCCGGCGTGGCATGTGGGAGCTCGACCTGTTGCTGCTGCCTTTTCTGGAGCATCGGTATCCCGATCTGGACGAGGGCGATCAGGCGGCATATCGCGCGCTGATCGAAGAAGAGGACCAAGACCTGTTCTTTTGGCTGATGCGTCGAGAATGGCCCGGAGACGATGCGCTGCGCCGTATTGTGAAAATGATCGTGGCATATGCTGAAACAACCAGTAACGATCAATATCGTACCCTCTGACTGGCAACGACGATCGACCTTGGCGATTATTGTGGCCGTATGCCTGCTCCTAGCCGTCTATGGACCGCCGTGGCTTGTCGCCACGGCGGTTATTTGTTTTGGAGTGGTTGAGTTACGGGAACGCAAGCAACGTCGCGTATGGCAGTTGCGCTGGGTACCGGGAAAGGAGGGCGGCTGGCAGTGCCGGGAGGCGTCAACCGGAGAATGGCGTAATGTTCCTCTTCACTATACTTACTTGGGCCCCTGGCTCATCGGGCTGAGTGTGGGCGGGGCCCACCACTGGCTATGGCCCGATAGTGCCAGTGCACAGGAACGCCAGGCCCTGCGGCGGATACTGATCTGGTCAGCATCGTGAAATGCGAGAAGCGCTTGTCTCGGACTGGTGGTCCGGGTAGTCGCAGTTATAGTGGAGGCCGCGGGATTCGCGGCGGGCACTTGCCATCTCCAAGGTCATGGTGGCGAGATTCAGCATATGGCGCAGTTGATACTGGCCAAGGCTGGCGGCATTTTCCAACTCCAATGCGGTGCATAGACGTTTCAGCTTGCACAGGGCCTGACGGCCCGCAGCCAGTCCCGCGTCGCTACGCACGATTCCCGCGCTGTCGCTCATGACACGACGCAAGCTCTGTATGGTACGGGCTATGTCATCGTAAGAAGAGGCTGTCGCTAGTTGTTTAGGTACGTTGACGGGGGCGGCAGGCCTGCCTCCCCTGGCTTGTCGTAGCGCCCGTGCCGCCGAGCGTGCATAGACCAGACACTCTAGCAGGGAGTTGCTAGCCATCCGGTTGGCCCCATGCAGGCCGGTACACGCGACCTCTCCGATCGCATACAGATGGGGAACACTACTGGCGCCACTGGCATCGGTGGCGACGCCGCCGCAGCTATAGTGCGCTGCGGGAACCACCGGAATCGGCTGGCGCGTAATATCTAGCCCACGGCTCAGGCAGTGGGCATGAATGGTGGGGAAGTGGGCACGAATCGCTTGTGCCTCCAGATGGGTCACGTCCAGCAAGACATGCTCCGTTCCGCTGTGCAGCATTTCGCCGTGGATGGCACGGGCCACAATATCGCGGGGCGCCAGTTCAGCCCGTACATCGTAATCGGGCATGAAGCGCCTTCCATCGACGGTACGCAACAGGCCTCCCTCGCCGCGGACCGCTTCGCTGATCAGAAATGGCATACCCGAAGGATCGTAAAGGCAGGTGGGGTGAAACTGTTGGAATTCAAGGTTCATCAGGGTGGCGCCGAGTTCGGCGGCCATGGCCATGCCTTCGCCGCACGCCGGGGCTGGGCTGGTGGTGTGAAGATACAGGCCACTGGCGCCTCCCGTCGCGAGTACAGTGTCGCGTGCTGTCATCACGAATGGCTGGCTATGTTCATCCAGGCAATACGCCCCACAGCATTGCCCCTGGTCATCCTCGAGCAGCCGGGCGGCGCTCAGATCGTCTATGATGCGGATACCCGGCGCTTGCCGGACCCGTGCTATTAGTGTGTCGATGAGGGCCTGCCCGGTCGCGTCGGCAGCATGAATGATACGCCGCGCGCCGTGGCCGCCTTCACGCGTTAAATGATAAGGGTAACGTGCATCCGGCGAGGTATCCGGCGTAAACGGCACACCTAGCGATATCAGCCAATCGATCGCTTCATGGCCGTGCTCCACGGTAAAGCGCACTGCGCTTTCATCGCATAAACCATCGCCGGCAATCAATGTGTCCTGAATATGAGCTTCTATCGCGTCCTGGGGGTCGAGGACCGCGGCAATGCCGCCTTGGGCCCAGCGACTGGCGCCAAGGCTGCTCGAGGATGGAATCAGCAGCGTCACGTCACGATGGCCAGCCGCTTCAAGAGCTAGAGTTAGGCCGGCGACGCCACCGCCGATGATGAGTAGGTCATGCTCGCTGCACATCATGCTTGCCGGTCCCGAATATTCCGTTGAGTTTACCGTCGAGGGCCGGTTCCTGCGGTGAAACCGACTGAAGGGGCAGGGGGCAAGCCGAATCGAGAGTAGGTGTTATCGATATATGGCAACCCAGGCCGACGTGTTGCCGGCAAGACCGGCATGTAACGCAGCGTTATTCTGCTATAGGGGCTATGAAATGCCAAGGTGCCCTTATTATCAGCGGGTTGTACCTGATGGGAGAGATAAGCAAAAAAAACCAGCGTCAAGACTGACACTGGTCGATGCTTAAAGCGAGTGTGCATAGCTTTGAGGGATCCGTGGCAATACTAGCTGGCTTCCTGCCGCTGATGCCGTCCTTTCCTCAGGTCCGTTCATCCTGAACGCGCAATTCCATTTACTGGCGGCCTTCCTGGCCGCTGCATACTGCACATTTCCTACCTTAGTAGTGATATCCGGCGGGTGCAAACCGATGCGGTATGCAATAAGTGTTTTTTGTAACTAGCTTGTTGTCATAAGACCCCTCGGATACGTCTGCCCGTGTTAATCTGAGTAGGGAAAGTGAAAGACAATGGACTGTCAGATGACGAATCAAGAATCACAGCAGCCCCCCGAGGACCTCGAGGGGCTGCTGGACTTTCTCGAGGAGGCGGGCAAGGAAGTTGATGCCGACTCGATAAGTGTGGAAACGATGCTTCACGCTGTCGGCACTCGCTCGTTCGGGGCGATGTTGCTGGTTCCTGGCTTACTCACCTTTTCACCACTCAGTGGCATTGTCGGCCTGCCTTCGTTGTGCGGTCTGCTGGTGCTGTTAATTGCCGGACAATTGCTGGTAGGCAGAAAACACTTTTGGCTGCCCAAGTGGCTGTTGAAGCGTTCGATACCTCGTAAGCGGTTCCTCAAGGCGCTGCGCTTTCTACGCCCCGGCGCACGTTGGGTCGACAAGCTAATCAAGCATCGTCTGACCATGCTGACACATGGTGCGGCGACTTGGGTTGTAGCTGTCATCTGCATTCTTATTGCGCTGAGTATGCCGGTGCTGGAACTGATGCCGTTTGCCAATAGCCTTTCAGGAGCTGCGCTTGCCGCTATTGGATTGGGGCTCATTGGGCGTGATGGGTTGCTAGTCGTGCTGACGGTAGCGATCTATTCGATTGGTCTCGGGACGATTATTTATCAGTTTATGTAAATTTTTGTCCCGAAAGCCCAGCGGGATCGCATGAAACAAGGATGTGACAAGATAGATCGAAGGAAGGGAACAGCAATGAAATCGCTCGCTTTGTTGGTTGTCTTGCTTATTGGGGTGTTGTTCGGATTCGTGATGCTGAGCGGATCGGTGCATACCGAAGAGAATGAACCAGCTTGGGACTTAAACGCTGAGTTGGAGATGGAATCTCAAGCGGAACGTTCCGGATGGGGTGGGCCGGGATGATGTGAGTTTGAAAGCCGCTAAGTATCGGCCTAGCTAACGTCTGAGTAGTCAGTCTTCTTGGCTAGTCGCTGCTCTACTGGGTTACCTCCGCGTATGGTGTGATAACGTAGTTGGGCGACAAGGCCAGCTACGCCATAGCAACGGCGGTCGTGGCACGGCAGATTTATGTGGTGTACTGCCGTTACAGAGAGTGAGCAGGACTGGTCGAGAGCACTTGTCAGTCGACGTGCGCCGTCATGACTGAGCTGGAAGGAGAGGGACTCGGTCGGTATGTAATCCAGATGGACGGTCCATGGTTCGACCGCTTACCTGATGAGGGCGGGTAGTTAGCGTTCTCGGTAAGGATAAAGCTTCGGCGCAAAGCGGGATACCGCGTCCAGGAGGAGCTTGAAGGAGACACAAACATGAAGCCTCTCGTATTGCTAATGATCTTGTTTGTCGGCGTAGGGTTCGGCATTTGGTATTTGAATGAAGAGCGTGCCTCAACGGCGGCCCAGAACGAGCTACTGCAAAGCTACAATCAAGACCATGCTTCACGGAGCGAGTGGAGCTGAACGAAAGTTTCGTCTTATGACTGAAGCCGCCCTCGAGGTGACTTCTCCTCTGAAACAACCACTTGGAAGCATTCGATGTTTCTAATGGCCGCCCCTTATTCACTATGCCGCGTCCAACCACGACCAGCGAGAATCACCTGCCAAGCCAGCCTTGGCTGGCGATGTCCTGTTGTCGAACTCACAGGAGAGAACCCATGCAGAACGTAGAGCGTCTTGAGGTTGGTATGACTACACAGATTGGCACGGACCAGGTGAGTGACCCTCAGGTGGGAAAGGAGTATGTGCGGGCATTGGATTCCAATAGCTGGCTCCTTTTTGCCGAAGACTCGGCTGAGGAACGCTCCATTGTTGTACGCATCGATAGCATCGAGGGTGATGTTTGCCACTGTACAGTTACGAGGAGGCTAGATAGTTCAGTGTGACCCGCCTCGACCTCTAGCTAGCCTTGCCGTTTTCCTGTGCTCACATTGGCAGAAAACGGCGGCACACAGGTGGGCGAGGGTATCGCTGTGAACTGTATCGACCCGTTTACCGCTAACGTGGATAAGTGGCCGCCTGTCATTGGCGAGCATCAAGGTCCACATGAATGGCATCCAGGCATCGGTTGCCGTTGAGATCCCATACATAAGGGCAGGGCGGGAAAGCGTGCTGCGGCAAGTGATCCCATCCTTGGGCGATCATCCTGGACCGATTTCCTTGCAGGATCGTCCTGACCCGAGGCTTACTATGTCATTACTTGCTCAGATGTATGCTAACGCAAGTTAACGAATGGTGTAGGAGATTGCCGTCACGGTTTGTATGAAAAAAGCCCTAGCTATCGCCAGGGCTTAAGCGACGCGCATTGAAGACGAGCCCGGAGGCACGCGTAATAAGGCGTCGTTACAAAACATTACCAGCGTAAAGCTGCCAACCACCATTAGTAAAAGTTTATTGAGGCATTAGCTATAAGCTATCGAGAGCGGTTAGGGAAAACCAAGCAACCAGAGGGCGCAAAGAAGAAATGCGCAGGGGTCAACGAACACGATGGTTGCCTGGGCTGCGCGACTCACCATCAAAAAAAGATATCCGGTCGGCTATAGTGACCGCTCATCGGCGTAACCGCAGGGCCGTCTCTATGCTTCCTTGGCGATGTGGCGCAGTGTGACAAAGCTGATCTCGTTTGAGGTCCAGATAGGATTGATGAAAATTTCCCTAGCCTGAGCGTAAACGGCATAGCGTGCCAACAGCATATAGCATTCCCAGCAGAGCAGACGCCGAATCGGCCAGCGGGCGTTTCGATTCCCTGAAGCCCGCTGGTGTCTCCTTGCCCCATATCATCGGGCCGATAATCACAACGCTGCTGAACAAGGTTGTTGTGCCTCAATCGCGACAGTCGATCTCATTGATACCAATTAGAAAGTCAGAGCATGACGGGCTGCTGCGACCTGCTACGGCGTTAGGTATCCCGCTCTCAGTAATGCGCAGCTGGATGTGGCTAATGGGGTTAAAGCCACGCTGAAGCAGCTTGCCACCGGCGACGCAGTGTCGAAAGTTTGGCGTCGCCTAGGTGTTACTGCCTCTTAATGCGGGGAGATGTCTGATTGATCTAAACGGCTAACCGGGGCCAGTCTATAAGGGGAAGCAAGAACAAAAAGAGGGCTGCATGAGAAAGATTCTCCTGATGGCAGTTCTGCTTGCTGGAATAGCCTTCGGCTACCTAGCTCTAAAGCCATCTGAAGGACAGAGGCAGGCACAAGAGAGCTGGAATCTACAGCAACAACTAGAACGGGAGGCTGAGCAGGCTCGCCCTGGGTGGCGCTAGGTAGCAGCTCATCAGCTCATCACCGAAGCAACATAACTGATGCCGCTGCTGGGCGGCTTCTTCGTGGCTGGAGGGCTCGTTCAACTCCACAGTGGTCGCATAATCTGTGATCACGGAAGACCAATAGCGGTAAGTGCGGATCGTGCCGTTGCCCTGAGTGACGGTTATCTGCTGGAGAACCTGCCATTCCAGGTAGACCGGTAAGAACTACGCAAGGTGTTCGAGACAGAAAGGGAGTGATGACAAGCATCCAGAGTCTGTTGGGGCATTCGTCGCTGGTTGTCACGAGTCGATGTGCGCATGCGGACCCGAATCGCTGGGTAGCAAACGCGAACAAATTACCCTGCATAGGCGGACAAAACGCGGACAGCTTGAAGGGAAGTGAAGCAGGAATTGGGCTAAAGCATTGATTTAACTGGTGCCCGGAGTCGGACTTGAACCGACACGGAGTTAACCTCCGAGGGATTTTAAGTCCCTTGCGTCTACCGATTTCGCCATCCGGGCTGGGAGGGGTAGCCGGTCATGCCGAGCTATAAAGAAATGGAGGCTGGAGTCGGAATCGAACCGGCGTACACGGAGTTGCAGTCCGCTGCATAACCACTCTGCCATCCAGCCTCATAGAGTCGTACTCAGCAGGTAATTAGGATTCGGCTGCGCTGGTATCCCAGTCCGTGATCCTCAATACCTACTCTCCACCGTAGTGGAATCTGGAGCGGGAAACGAGATTCGAACTCGCGACCCTCGCCTTGGCAAGGCGATGCTCTACCACTGAGCTATTCCCGCTTGACTCGGAGACGCATTCTACAGATAAGTGCGCGTATGTCAAATGCTTATCGCCATTCCTCCTACATTGACCGTGACAATTCCGGCCATGCGGCACGCAGATATTGGTACATGGACCACAGTGTGAGGATGGCGGCGGCATAGAGCGTGTATACGCCAATATTGGCAATCAGGCTGTCGGGGATAGATCCCAGCAGAAGCAGAAGGGCAACCATCTGCAGGGTGGTCTTGACCTTGCCGATCCAGGAGACGGCAACGCTGCCTCGCTTGCCCATTTCGGCCATCCATTCACGCAGTGCGGAAATGACGATCTCGCGACCAATGATGACCAGTGCTGGCAGGGTCAGCCAGATCGATTCGTAGCGCTCAATCAACAGCGCCAGGGCAACGGCGACCATCACCTTGTCGGCGACCGGGTCGAGAAAGGCGCCGAATGGGGTGCTCTGGTCCCAGCGGCGGGCCAGATAGCCATCCAGCCAGTCCGTCACGGCTGCCAGGCCAAACAGGACGGCTGTCAGCGGCAAGCTCCAGGCATAGGGGAGGTAGAACAGCAGAACCAGCAGCGGAATGAACACGATACGCGCGAGCGTAAGAAGGTTGGGTATATTCATCGATGTATCGTGGGTCCCTTGCCAGTGGTCGAAATGATTATTCTATCTGTTGCGTTGTGTCTCATCCATGCAACGCCTGGTGAATAGAGGCGGCGAGGCTGGCGCTGATGCCCGGCACACGGGCCAACTCGTCACGTGTGGCATGACGTACCCCCTGCAGGCCGCCAAAGAACTTCAAGAGCTCGCGGCGGCGCTTGGGGCCAACGCCTGGAATATCCTGTAGCGTCGAGGTCCGGCGAGCTTTATCGCGACGCTGACGGTGGCCGGTAATAGCGAAGCGGTGGGCTTCGTCACGAATGTGCTGGATAAGGTGCAGAGCCGGCGAGCCACTTTCCAGGCTCAGCGTGTTATCCACGGTTTCGAGAAATAGCGTTTCCAGCCCGGCCTTGCGAGTGGTGCCCTTGGCGACGCCGATCAGCCGAATATCAGTGATGCCCTGTTCTTCAAGAACCTCTCGCGCCATGTTGAGCTGCCCCTTGCCGCCATCGATCAGCAGGATATCCGGACGTTTGCCGCTGTCTTGCTGTTGTTGCAACCGCTTGAAGCGCCGCGTCAGGGCTTGGCGCATGGCAGCATAGTCGTCGCCTGCCGCGACTCCTTCGATGTTGAAGCGTCGGTAATCCGATTTTACCGGGCCGTCCGGATCGAACACCACGCAGGATGCCACCGTCGCCTCGCCGTGGCTATGGCTGATATCGAAGCACTCGAGTCGGTTGGGCGTCTGTTCCATGTTCAAGGCCACACGAAGTGTTTCGAAGCGCTTGGACAATTGTGAGCGGTTGGCTAGCTGAGTACCCAGGTACTGCTCGGCATTGGTGACGGCCAGTTGTTGCCATTGGGCCCGGTGGCCGCGAACTTGATGAGCGACGCGAACACGCTTACCGGCATGTTCTGAAAGGGCGGTCTGCAGAATGCTGCTGTCGGGCATCGAGTGACTGGTTATCACCTCCGGGGGCAGCTCGCGGCCCTGACCCAGGTAATACTGGCTGACGAATTCACCGAGCAGTTCGCTGGGGGCCAGGTCGAGTCCATTCTCCGGTGAGTGATGTCGTGCTCCGAGCATGCGCCCCTGACGAACGGTCAACACGCTGACGCATAGGCCGCCGGGGCGCTCCGCTAGTGCGAAGATGTCGGCATCGCTGGCATCGGTATCGACGATCTGACGTTCCTGCAACCGGCGCAAATGCTGGACCTGGTCACGCAGGCGGGCGGCTTCCTCAAAGTCGAGGCTATGGCTGGCCGCCTCCATGGCTGCCGTGAGCTGACCGGTGACCTGTTCGCTCTTGCCTTCCAGGCACATGATGGCGTGCTCGAGGTCGCGACGATAATCTTCTTGGCTGATGTAGTCCACGCAGGGTGCACTGCAGCGGCCTATCTGGAATTGTAGGCAGGGGCGCGTGCGATGCGCGAAGACAGTGTCCTCACA
Organism: Modicisalibacter luteus DSM 23508; assembly: GCF_000378505.1. Lineage (GTDB taxonomy): Bacteria > Pseudomonadota > Gammaproteobacteria > Pseudomonadales > Halomonadaceae > Modicisalibacter > Modicisalibacter luteus. Next base: position 337,703 of record NZ_KB899992.1, read on the forward strand.
GTTACGGATGCGAAAGATTTTCTGCATCAGCGCGAGACTTTCGCGCACCGCGTTGGAGCTGGTGTAGGGGCCCAGGTAGCGGCCATCATTGCGCTTGCTGCGCACGCGCTTGAACTCCAGGGCCGGGTAGGGGTGTCGGTCACTGGCGAAGACGTACGGGTAGGATTTATCGTCACGCAGCAGGATGTTGTATGGCGGCCGCAGTTCCTTGATCAGCGTTTGTTCCAGAAGCAGGGCTTCAGTCTCGCTGCGGGTAATGGTCACCTGAATATCGGCAATGCGAGCCACCAGCGCCTGGGTCTTGGTGTTGAGTGCGCCCCGAAAATAGCTGGCCAGGCGCGCCTTTAGACGCTTGGCCTTCCCTACGTAAAGTACGTTGCCTTGGTCGTCGAGCATCCGGTAGACGCCCGGTGCTTCGCTGACTGTCTTGAGAAAGTGCTTCGCGTCGAAACTCATGCCACCTTTGGACCGTTCAGACAAAATCGGCAGGGGCCGGGCCGCCAATTATAAGGTGGGCGGCGAATCACTCGTCGTTACTATAGCCGTCCACCAGCCCGTAGCGCAGCCCCAAATGTGTCAGTTCGACATCGGATTGCACGCCAAGTTTCTCGAAGATGCGATAGCGATAAGTGTTGACGGTCTTTGGGCTGAGAAACAGGCGGTCGGAGATGTCGCTGACCTTGTGGCAGTTGACGATCATCATCGCCACTTGCAGTTCGCGGCTGGAGAGTTGGTCAAAAGGGTTATCCTGAGCGTCGAGCTTAGCCAGGACCAGGCGCTGGGCGATCTCAGGGCTGATGTAGCGTTGGCCGACATGAATGGTGCGAATGGCGCGTACCATCTCATCAAGCTCGCTTCCCTTGCTGATGAAACCGCTGGCGCCTGCATCAAGCAGGCGTTGGGCAAAGGTTTCCTCGAGATAGGCTGTGAGCACGACCACTTTGATATCCGACATGCCGCGAACAATCTTGCGGGTCGCTTCCAACCCACCGATCCCGGGCATGCGAATATCCATGAGTACGATGTCGGGGCGCAGAGCACGTGACTGGCTAATAGCCTCTTCGCCATCGGCAGCTTCGCCTATGACTTGCAGTCCTTCTTCCTCATTCAGCATGCGAGCGATGCTGGTACGGACGAGGTGATGGTCGTCTGCGACTAGAACCTTGATCAAGTTCGCTCCTGGCGTAACAACGGTTAGTTCAGGCGTCAGCCTCAGGCCGAAGCGGGACCATGATTGTACTGAGTAGCGAAACGATGATCTACTGTATAGCACTGTTTCGCTAGGCTTGACTCAATGTATATTCGTCCTTATGATACGCACCGTTCCGACCGCAAGGCAGCGAAGTGCCTGTGCTGACGATGAAATATCGGTTTATGCTGGCGGACGTTGTACATCTTGAGAAGCATCAAGCTTGAGATGAATTGGGGCCTTAGCTCAGCTGGGAGAGCGCAACGCTGGCAGCGTTGAGGTCATCGGTTCGATCCCGATAGGCTCCACCATAGATTCGAGAAATCAGCCGCTTAGAGTACATGCTCAGGCGGCTTTTTTCATGGCAGGTGAAAACAGGTAAAATATTCACTCGGCCAGCGCTTTTATCCTGCTTCCAGAAGGGCCTTCATGTAGAGTGCTGCCCCCTTCGCTTCCTGCCATCTGATGCCGTGGCCATCGAGATAATGCTGGGTCATATCCTCGTCTGCATGACCCATTAGAACCTGAATATCACCGACCGAAACACCGCTGTCTTCGAGCAATTCGAGCCTAAAGAACGGAACTCATGGAAGGTTGGTTGGGCTTCTTTTGACATAGAACAGCTACTCGCCAATTTTATCCTCAGCTTGGCGAATTCGCGGGAAATCATGTCCTCGGTCACCTTGCTCCAATGCTCCAGAGAGCGGGTTTCGGGGGCAATCGACACCCTATCTTCCGGAGCTTCGTCTTCGCCATTCTAGCTGCCCACTGGATAACGCTCAGCTTCGAAATTTGCCACACGGCGATGGCAGCCAACCCTCGCCGGGATCGGGCTGGTAACTATCACCCTGCCTCCGTAACCTGCTGATGCTGACCGCCGGCTTACTGATTTGGGGGACCAGCATCGGGCTGTTTTCGCCGGTCATTGTCGAGGCGTTTCACCGTATCGGGCGTAGCAGTGCGGCACTCACCGGCGCCAACTGTCTTATTTCAACATGAAGAAGCGAGGTCAAATAGTGGGTGCGAGTACAGCTTTTGTGGCGCTAGCGGCTCTTTTCTGGGGGCTATCTGGCGGGATCGGCGGGATTCTTATGGCTGATGGCTGGGATGCGTTCGTGGTTTCATTCTACCGGGGCACAATCGGACTGTTGTGCGTCCTCGTCTGGCTAATGCTGCGTCCACACGGAAATGGGCTGGCAAATCGCCGGTTATGGTTCTGGTCAGTCATTGCCGGTGTCGGCGTAGCAGGTAACTTCTCGTTCTATTTCCTGAGTATCGCGCACGGCAGCGTTGCGGTTGCGGCTACGCTGATGTACTGCGCACCAGTGTTCGTATATCTCGTGTCATTCGCTTTGAAGCTGGAAAGGCCCACCCCGCTCAAGTGGGCCGCGATCGCGGTGGTAATGCTTGGTATTATGTTGCTTACGCAGATTTATGACGTCGGTGCGAATGGCGTTACGGCAATGGGGGTAGGTGCCGGCCTGCTTGCCGGACTGTCCTACGCGATATTCATTTTCGGTTTCAAGTATGCGGCGGCTCACGGTAGCCCGCAGGCTATTCTCTCGATAGCTTTTGCGATACTTGCCACCATCCTTATCTGGCCGAGCGATGCCGACCAGACAGTTTTAGTCCTGAGCACACCGGATTGGCCGCTATTCGCCGTATTGGGTGTGCTCGGTGCAGGATTGTCTTTCGTTCTTTATATCGTCGGCCTGGAACATACGGCCCCGGCCGTGGCCTCGATTGTGGCAATGGTCGAACCGGTTACCGCGACGCTGTTCGGCGTCGTGGTGTTAAGCGAAAACCTAGTGGGTCCGCAAATTCTGGGTATGGGACTGATAGTAGTCACAGTGACCGCGCTGAGCGTATATACGAATTCTGGACGGCCACCTTCCGGTTAGAACACTAGCTGATTAGCGTTTAGGGCTGTGGCTCGATTCCAAACCTCTGATGTGGGGCCTGAGGCATGCGCGATCGTCAGCTGCTGGGCTGATGAGCCGCGTCATGAGTCTTACGCTTGGTTGCCATTGATGGCGTTATGGAGGGGCGCATACATGCCCTGCCGCCACGGCCAATGACCGAGAGCCTACCTTCCCAGTCGAGCATCGACGGTATCGCATAGCGCGCGCTATGAGCGTGACTATACTGATTACCCGGCTTTGAACGCTGAGCAATGACCGGATTTGGCCAAGGAGGGATTATGTCTGGGATTAAAGATAAAGTTGTCATTATCACTGGGGCAAGCAGTGGGCTGGGTGAGGCGACTGCTCATCGCCTGGCCCAGGCAGGCGCCAAGCTGGTGTTGGCCGCACGACGTGAGGACCGGCTCAAAAAACAGGTAGATGCTATCGAGCAGCAGGGCGGGACAGCAACCTATCGCGTCACCGACGTAACCGACAAGGATCAAGTCCAGGCCTTGGCGAAG
>NZ_KB899993.1 GCF_000378505.1 Modicisalibacter luteus DSM 23508
AAGTGGGCCAATGGCAAGGAAGATGCCCGAATCATCTTCGAGAGCCTTGCCAAGGCAGGGCCGGACTTTATTCACATCACCGAATATGATGCGACGCGCCCGGCTTTCGATGACGGAGAGACACTAACGGAGCTCGCCAAGCGCTACACTCACGTTCCCGTTATCGCCAATGGTCAGCTAGGTGAGCCGGCAAAGGCGGAAGAGCTCATCGCGAATGGCAAGGCCGACGTGATCACCTTGGGTAAATCAGCGTTGGCGAACCCTTCCTGGCCGAAGCGAGTGATGGAGGGTGAACCGGTTGAGGAATTTGACTTCTCTATCCTCCAGCCTCAGGCATACATCAAGGAACATGAACTTTAGAAGCTTCCTTGGCCGAGCAGTCCTGTTCGGCCTTGGTCACAGCCCTGAAGTGACAGCTCGATTGTTGCTGCGTACCGCGTAGGGGAAGTCGTTGCTGAGTCAGTTTTGGACGAAAGCTGTCCGTACAGTCGATGCCTTCCTGAATACCTGCAGAACCTCCACCTCGCTATCCGTGGTTGATTCCAATCTGGTTGACCCATATTTGATCAATGGAACAGATTATTTCTGTGCACTTTTCTCAAACGGAGCATGACGTGAGAGCTATCGCCACTACCGGTCATCCCGAAGCAGCACCCGAGCAGGCCTTCCAGATTATCGAGCGCGAGACACCCCAGCCTGGTGAGTGGGATCTGCTTGTGCGTATCGAGGCAGTTTCGGTTAACCCCGTCGATACCAAGATTCGTCGGGGTGCATTCCTGCCCAGGGATCAGCAGCATGTGCTTGGCTGGGACGCAGTCGGCCATGTGGAAAGCGTGGGCAGTAACGTGACAGGATTTGCTCCAGGCGAACGTGTCTATTATTCAGGCGAAGTCGAGCGGCCTGGCTGTCATGCCGAATACCAGCTTGTCGATGCCCGCCTAGCGGCTAAGGCACCACGCAACTTGGCGCCCGAAGAAGCAGCAGCAATTCCCTTGACCGGCCTGACCGCTTGGGAAGCACTCTTCGATAAGCTGAAGCTAGCCCAAGGCGCCGACACGCATAGCGACGAGACTCTCCTGATCATCAACGGGGCTGGTGGTGTTGGCTCGATTGCCATTCAGCTAGCGCGCCAACTGACCGGTATCAAGGTGATTGCGACAGCTTCTCGCGAGCAGTCTGTCGAATGGTGTCGTTCCATGGGGGCCCATGAGGTTGTCAGCCACCATGATCTGATCGATAACATGCAGCGTGCTGGCTACACCGAGGTCGATTACATCTTCAACTGCCATGACATCGGTGATCACTGGGACAACATGAACACCCTAATTCGTCCTTGGGGGCACATCGTTGCGATTGCAGAGACAGACAAGGCCGTTGACCTTAATCTGCTACAGGGCAAAGCAGTGACATTCAGTTGGGAGTTCATGTTTGCCCGGTCTTTGCATGGCCATGATATAGCGCACCAGGGCAAAGCCTTAACAATACTGGCCGAGCATCTCGATGCAGGCAGACTTTGTTCGACCCGGAGTGAGGTGGTCGGACCGCTGACCCCAGAGAATCTTGGTCGTGCACACAGGCAACTTGAGGAAGGCCATACTATTGGCAAGCTTGTGCTTACGGCCTTGCCTCCCGCCTGAAGGTTGCGCTAGATGTTGAATGCCCGGCCATCGGCCGGGCATTTTGTTGAGGGCCATTGAGGCATTTCGATGTAGGCCCGTGCGACTGCTGATCAGGATACTAGCTTGAGTGGGCAGAGGTGACATGGGCCTCTATAAGCTTCTGGCTTTATTGGCGCCCCGATAGGATCCGAATTTATAACCGGATCTTAGAAGAAGCGTGTCGAGTATTCAGAAACAGACTAGCAACCTTTCCAACAATACTTGAATGCCCTAGGTGGAGATGCCAAGCTTAATTGTACTTTTGTAACAATAAGAGACTGGATGGTAAATTATGAAGCCATTGACGCTTTCCGGTTTTGTTATAACGCTATGCTTCGCTGCTAATGTTGATGCTCGTGATCTCCCAAGCATCGCTGCTGAAGGGTATTGTTTGGAAGTCGCGGAATATGAAGGCGGCAACGAAGAGGTGTATGACGGCTGCATAGATCTTGAAAAGAACGCTTACGAGCACCTGATGAAGCATTGGGGAGCCGTCCCTGAAGAAATAAAGAAGCATTGTGTAGCTATCGCCATGTCTGGCGGAGAGAGCTACTCGGTGCTTGAAGATTGTGTTGGCTCGACCACAGCAGAAATAAACACCTCACCTTCAGGCCAGGAAGGGCACGGGTAACAGGAAGGCCACGGGTAAGTAGTGCCGGAAGCGCATGTAAAGAAACATCAGTGTCGTACGTGACGAATATAACGCGTCTCACTTAAGGGGAGGGTGGGTTTTGCGTATCAATTCGCCAGGAAGGAATCTGGCGACGCCTGCACCGCAAGGGGAAATGTTCGGGTGCGCTGCCTGTAAGAAAGTGAAACTGCGGCGTCCCTGCCGCTAATCGATCAAGCTAGTTCAGATGAGTTCTCGCTCAGGAGCACTCAGCCACGAACCACATTGCGTACCGGCACTGGCCCAATCCTCCCCTATTCGAGCAATAAATACCCGGTCTCTCTCCCCCATCAACGGCATCAGCTTGTCTCTAAGGTGCTCGGAGCTGATCTCAATCTCAATCTCAATCAGGTAACATGTATCGGTCACGTGTTTGCATGGATAGACCTGTAGCTGATTGCAAAATGCCTCGTACTCCTGGGGAAGGAGGAGGTCGAAAACAACCAAGTAAGTTGCCATCTATGGTCCTGCGCTTAGGGGGTAAGAGTTGCTTGTTTTTCGTGGCGATTCTTTATCGGCCGAACCAATGCCGGGTTCAGTGTTAGAGAGCATTTTGCTGATATCTGTCAAGAAAATAAGGCAGGCGCGAGGTCGCCTCGTCTGTAGCTCAGGCGAGGCGAGTAGAACCTTCATAGATCAGCAGCGTGCAGGGCAGCCGTCAGCAGTGCAACGGGGCAAAGTTCATGAGCCGGCTCGGGGACATGGCTTCACTTGGCATTGCCGGTCGGCTGCATGGAGGCTTTTTCAAGCGCCTGGGTGATTTGCTGTATCGCGGCGGGGCCGATGCCGTTGACCTTCGCCAGGCTGCCTTCCTCAAGCGCTGAGTTAACCTCTGAAGCCAGAACAAGGTCTAGCTCGTTGAGTTTCTTGATGAGCCTGGGTGGAACATCAAGATCTTCAGTGCGACGGCAGTTATGTTCTAACCGCCACATGGACGCCAGCTCATTGGCGGCCGCTACCGCAAACTCTCCATAAGCACCGTTCTCAACTTCATTGAACAGGCTGCAGAACTTGAGTTCATGCTTGTCTGTTTCATCCAGAGGCCAGCTGCTAAGCATGTAATGCTGCTCTGGTTGGCTGATGTGCACTTGGTTGTTGGCCAGTGTAACGACCATCTTGCCATCGTCGCTGACGCGTTCCGAGTGTTCCTCCCTGTGTGCGGCTTCCCGCTTTTGACTGGGCTGGCGTCGTTTGGGACTCTTCTTTGCTGCCTGCTTCTGCAGTTCCTGCTGGGCGAGATGCTTGGCTTGTTTTGCGTCCCGCCGGGCTTGCTCGAGCTTGTCGCTGAGCCGCTCGTTGCGCGCTCTCAGTTGAGAGGATTCTTGCTTGGCCTTGTCACGCGATTTGCCTGTCTGCTTTACCTCGCGCTCAAGGCGAGCAACATCGGCACGCAGCTGATCGACTTCCATCTGCAAGGCAATAGCATGGGTAAGCGGGTCGTCGATCGTGCTGCGGTCAGCGGGGTTGGTCATCTAGATCCTCATGGGCTGGGTTGGGTAAGGGACTATGTGTCATCCCTGCGTAACGTTGTCCTGCCTTGTGGCAGGGGGAGTGAAACGTGGTGCGGAGCCATGGCAGGCATACCGGCGCTAGCCTGTTTCCTGATCAAGGATCCGCCTCAGCGTTTTATTCGTTTGGCCGGCTGTACAGCGTGGCGTGCCGGTTAGCAAAAGTAGGCCAATGATACGTTAGAGAGGGGAATGACTCACCCCTCTCGAGCCGTTTGGTGGCTGCCCGGCGCGACAAGGCGTTATAAGAAGTGACGGCAGCGTTAAGGTCAATAAGGAAAGGCTAATGTAAAGCTGCACCTAGTTATGGGGTCTTTAAGATAAGCGAAAGCTTTGTGGCGTTACTCACAAGCATGGATGAGCGAACCTAGAGAGCGACGATACTGACGTCGAGCGCGTGTCGCTAAGGCCTTGCCGCACCGACCTGAGAGTTTCGTGTTCAATATGCAAATGACGGGAGCGGTTAAGAAAACCGTCATGAAGGGTTGTTATCCTCGGCCCCGGATGAGCCAGACATAGGCAGGAGGCCTGTATGTTCAATCTCTCAAGGGAAGTGACCTGTCCGCACTGCAGCGCTATCAATCGCTGGGAGGGAAATGATCCCCAACCCGAAGACGAACTGACCTGTCTGCGGTGTCGACGGTTCATTACCAGCCACGAAGACTATATCCATAGTCTGGTGAAACAGGAGGTGTCTCGTACTATGCAGCGTTACGCCTACCGCAGCGTCTCCCGAGACCTTTCGCTTCTGAAGCTGGCGCTCATGGATGCTCCACGACCAAGCGTTGAAACGCTGAGTTACTGATTAGGCATACGGCGGCATTCATTCTGAGAGTCGTAACCTAGGCCTTCCCGGATTCGGGGAGGCTTCGTCGTTTCGAATGGCCTGCTTGTTCACGCTGGGAAGAACAACCAAACTCAGGCAAGCATGCCTAAAAGTATTGACCTACCAGCAAGGAGGCTGTCATGAGACCGTATTCCGCGTTTGGACATCTCGCTATCGTTGCGATTGGCACTTTTATCCTCACTGCAGCCGGTTGCAGCACCCCCAGCGAGAGGGAGCAGAAGGTTGCTGGTACTGCAGCTGCGGCGGATGAAAAGCCGGAGCCGATGTCCAGCAGTAACATTCTTTTTGTCATCGAAACGATCAACCTGGGCGAGGCTGAGCAGGCTGAGCTCGCCTTGCAACATTCCCAGAACGAAGAAGTTACCGAACTGGCACGGCGCATCCTGCAGGATCACACTGCATCGACCCAAGTCGTGAACGAACTGGGGCAGGGCATGGGCACCGAAGAAGGTGCCTCCAGTTCAATCAGTGACGGGATCCAATTCCAGGCGAACGCTTTCCTGGAAGACATGGCGGGACTGACCGGGTATGAATTCAACAAGACCTATCTGGAAAAACAGGTCGTGCTGCACGGCGTTGCGCTGGATGTGGTACGAACGCAACTAATCCCCAACGCCGATGAGCGGCAAGTGCTCGATTATCTGGAGAAATACCACAACATGCTAGAGGCACACCGTAAACAGGCGCAGCAGAGCTTGAAAAAGATATTGGAATCGAGGGATAGCTAAAATGAAAAGCGCCCCGATCAGTCAGGGCGGGGCGCAGCAGCTTCCTGACGTATACCCAATTGCAGGTCAGGCCCCGCCGATTCCACGGATGACATAACCTGTCCCGCCACAATCAGGACACTCCTTGCCTTCTAGCTGGCCAGTGCCGTCACACTTGCGGCAGATATCTTCACCCGTGCCCGGCGTTCCCGGTTCGGCTTCATCGCCCGGTTCCATGCCTTCGTTCCGCTCATCATTATGCGTCACCATGTCATGCCTCCTTGGAGATTCGCTGGCCATAGGGCGTCACGTCCAGACTTACTATCTACCCTAGAAGTGAAATGAGGCGTTGACCAGTCAGTAAAGGCGGCTTGCGTCAGGTAACACTCAGTGTTCAGAGCAGGGCGAAACAGGGGTAAGGCCCAGCTCGAACAGACAAGGGCGTGCTAGAGCATTACCTTGTCGCAACCGGGAGGTCTTCAATTGGCGCGCTACCGCCATGGCTATGACTCTACACGCCCCAGCATCAGAAATTCGAGCAGAGCTTTCTGGGCATGCAGGCGGTTGCCGGCTTCCTGCCAGACCACGGCACGCGGGTCGTCGAGCAGGGTTTCACTTATCTCTTCGCCGCGATGGGCCGGCAGGCAGTGCAGAAAAATGACTTCCTCCGCCGCCTTGTCGAGCATGGCTTCGGTGACTTGAAAACCGGTGAAGGCACGTTCGCGCTCGCCTTGTTCCTCTTCCTGCCCCATGGAGGCCCACACATCGGTCGTGATCAGGTGAGCATCGACAACGGCCTCCTGCGGATCACGCAGAAGCGTGACGCGGTCGCCAGCTGCGCTCAGGATCTCGGGGTCGGGATCGTAACCTTCAGGGCAGCATACACGGAGCTGGAAATCGAACTGACGCGCAGCGTTGATCCACGAGTGGCACATGTTGTTGCCGTCGCCGATCCACACGGACGTCTTGCCCTTCACGGCGCCGCGACGCTCGGTCCAGGTCATGACGTCGGCCAATAGCTGGCAGGGATGATAGTCATCGGTAAGTGCATTGATTACCGGTACCGTGCTGGCCTTGGCAAAGGCTTCCAGGCCGGCATGGGAGAAAGTGCGGATCATGACCGCATCGACCATTTCCGAGAGTACCCGGGCAGTATCCTCGATCGGTTCACCCCGGCCCAATTGAGTATCGCGCGGCGACAGGAAAAGCGCATGACCCCCGAATTGCGCCATGGCGGTCTCGAACGACACACGGGTCCGTGTCGACGACTTCTCGAAGATCATCGCCAGGGTACGGTTGGTGAACGGCGTATAGGTAGGGCCTTGGGTCTTGAGGCCATTCTTGATGCTGATTGCCCGGCGGATCAGATAGGCGAGCTCTTCCGGGGTCAGGTCCAGCAGGGTTAGAAAGTGGCGTGTCGCCATGGCAAGCTCCTGTCATCGACATACCGCTAACGAAAAAGGCGCCGAAGGAGCGGAAGTGCACCGTCGGCGCCCGGGCCACGACATCTGGATGCCTGACCGCGCGAAAGGGAACCATCCTATCCAGTGCCGGGTCACAGCGCAATGTACGGCATGCATTCTTGCACTTGCGGGGGCTGCTTTCGGCCTTCGGCATTAGTAGAATGAAAAGCACGCAAAATCATTCATCCGGCAACGCGGCATCGCGCTGACCCGCCCGGTGCCCCGGAAAGGAACGCCACATGAGCACCACTCTGGAGAACATCAAGCAGCAGATCAGCGAAAATCCCATTCTGATCTACATGAAGGGAACGCCGCAGCTTCCGCAATGTGGCTTTTCCGCACAGACCGTCCAGGCGCTGATGGCGTGCGGCGAACGTTTCGCCTTCGTCAATGTCCTGGACAACCCCGATATTCGCGCTGAGCTGCCCAAGTACGCCAACTGGCCGACCTTCCCTCAGCTTTGGGTACACGGCGAATTAGTGGGCGGTTGCGACATTATCGTCGAGATGTACCAAAACGGTGAGCTTGAGAAGCTAATCAAGGACGCAGCGGCCAAGGCCAGCGCCGAACAGGACGATCAAGCCTGATCCAAACGAGAATCACTAGTTTGAAGGGCCCGCGGATCGATGATTCGCGGGCCTTTCTGTATCCACGAATTGATACGCTCGGATACGAAATGATCGCCAGAAATCATTGAAAAGACTGATTTCCGCAGCCACGCTGATTCAGTGAACGGCCGAAAAGGATCGGCTGTAAAGTGAGCATGACCAGGGAGGTTACGTACATGCAGGTCCCACTGGAAATCACCTACAACCATGTTTCCCGCTCCGACTGGATCGATGATTACATCAAGTCGCGTGTCGACAAGCTTGAGCATCTCAGCGACAACATCGTAGCTTGTCGTGTCGTGGTCGAGCAGACACAGAATCCACACCGGACCGGTAACCCTTACCGTGCTCACGTCGAAGTTTCCCTGCCTGCCAAGCGTGAGTTGGTGGCGGACAAGACGGATACGGTGACCGATCCACAGGTGCAGTTGCGTCCAATTATTCGCCATGCCTTCGAGGCGATGGAAAAGCAGCTGAAGAAGGAGAACGGCAAACGCGGGGGACGCAAGGTCAAGCATTACCATAGTGAGGAACCGATTCCGCCGGTTGCGACAGTGGTCCGCATGTTCGAGGAAGATGGCTATGGGTTTATCAAGAGCCTAAGTGGCGAGGAGTTCTATTTTCATCGCAACTCTGTGCTTCACAACGACTTCGAGCGCCTGACCGTGGGGACTCAAGTGCGCTTCGAGCCCGAAGAGGGAGAAGACGGACCCCAGGCTAGTACGGTTCAGATTCTGGACAAGCCCGGTGTTGCCGGGTCACAGGATGTCGAGAACGATATCGAACAGCCCGCCGGCTGGGAGCGCCGCCACTGAGTGATAGCGCGCGGGCCCGGACGAGGAAGCTCGCCGGGCCCCCGGGCCCAGATACCGATCGATTCTCTCCCTTACGGACCGAGCCGCTCTCTCCGGCGCGGCCTATTCGCTTTCCATGCTCTGCTCACGCTGGGCCAGTTCCCAGCCACCCATATCCTTGAAACGATTGACAATGGCGCAGAACAATTCTGCGGTACGCTCGGTATCGTAGCGGGCCGAGTGCGCCGCTGAATTATCGAATTCGATACCTGCCGCACGGCAGGCACGGGCCAGTACGGTTTGTCCGTAAACCAGACCCGAGAGTGTCGCGGTATCGAAGCTGGAAAATGGATGGAAAGGGTTACGCTTGATGCCGCAGCGGTTCACAGCGGCATTCAAGAAACCATGGTCGAACGAGGCATTGTGACCAACCAGAATTGCCCGGGTGCACTGGTTGGCCTTGATTGCCTTGCGGACTGGACGAAAGATTTCACCCAGTGCCTGGGCTTCATTGAGGGCCATTCGCTTGCGCAGCGGATTGTCGAGATCGATACCCGTAAAGTCGAGAGCCGCCTGATCGATGTTCGCACCTTCGAAAGGTTCGACATGAAAGGCAAAGGTGGCATCGGGCAGTAGATTGCCCTGAGCGTCCATGGTCAGGGTAACTGCTGCGATCTCCAAAATGGCATCGCGTTCGGCATTGAAACCGCCGGTTTCCATGTCTACCACAACCGGCAGAAAACTACGAAAGCGCTGAGCCATCAGCACGTGGGCGTTCGCCTCGGTCATGCACCTCTCCCAATACAGCGTCGATGGATTGCGGTCGCCCCGCGCTACATTGGCGGTGAGTTTAGCATCTTTGGCGGCATGGCGTCCCGGACGGCGGTGTTCGGCGCCGACAGCGAGCGTTATACTTGGGCGATTGAACCATCAGGCCCGGTTGCCGTGCAGTCGGGCATTGCTGCCTCATAGCGTCAAGCCAGAAAGTTAAGGAGCCCCGCATGTCCGATGTGAAAAAGGTCGTCCTCGCCTATTCCGGCGGTCTGGATACCTCTGTAATCGTCAAGTGGTTGCAGGAAACCTACGACTGTGAGGTCGTGACCTTTACCGCTGACATCGGTCAGGGCGAAGAAGTCGAGCCCGCCCGTGCCAAGGCCCAGGCGCTGGGTGTAAAGGAGATCTACATCGAGGACCTGCGCGAAGAGTTCGTGCGCGACTACGTCTACCCGATGTTCCGGGCCAACACTATCTATGAAGGCGAGTACCTGCTGGGTACTTCCATCGCGCGCCCGCTCATCGCCAAGCGCCTGATCGAGATCGCCAACGAGACCGGCGCCGACGCCATTTCCCACGGCGCGACCGGGAAGGGCAACGACCAGGTACGCTTCGAACTTGGCGCGTACGCGCTCAAGCCAGGCGTCAAGGTCATCGCGCCGTGGCGTGAGTGGGATCTCACCTCGCGCGAGAAGCTCATGAACTATTGTGAGCAGCACAACATCCCGGTCGACTTCTCCAAGAGCAAGAAGAAGTCGCCGTACTCCATGGATGCCAACCTGCTGCACATCTCGTATGAGGGCGGCATCCTAGAAGACCCCTGGGCCGAGGCCGAGGAAGACATGTGGCGCTGGAGCGTTTCGCCCGAGGCGGCACCCGATCAGCCCACCTACGTCGAGTTGACCTACGAGAAGGGTGACATCGTCGCCATCGATGGTGAGCGCCTGGCTCCGCACGAGGTGCTGGCCAAGCTCAACAAGCTGGGTGGCGACAATGGCATCGGCCGTCTCGACATCGTCGAGAACCGCTACGTTGGAATGAAGTCACGTGGCTGCTACGAAACGCCAGGGGGCACCATCATGTTGCGTGCCCACCGCGCCATCGAATCGATTACTCTCGACCGCGAGGCTGCACACCTCAAGGACGAGCTGATGCCCAAGTACGCCGAGACCATCTATAACGGCTACTGGTGGAGCCCGGAACGCAGGATGCTGCAGGCAGCCATCGACGAGACCCAGCAATACGTCAATGGTGTCGTGCGCATGAAACTGTACAAGGGCAGCGCCAGCGTGGTCGGGCGCAAGTCCGAACAGTCGCTGTTTGACGAGTCGATTGCCACCTTCGAAGATGATGCAGGCGCCTACAATCAGAAGGATGCCGAAGGCTTCATCAAGCTCAATGCGCTGCGCTTGCGCATCGCGGCAGGCAAGGGGCGAAATGCCGGCTAAGGCAAGGCCGGACGACATATCTTGGTAGACACCAGGGAGGTGCTATGCTCAAGAAACTGATCGATGGCCTGTTTCGCAGTGGCGATGTCAATGCCGAAGAGATTCCGGCGACGGATTACCGGGGCTACCTGATCACGCCGGACCCGCAGGATGCTGGTGGCCAGTATCGGGTCAGCGGCTGGATCCGAAAACCGATCGAGGGTGGCAAGACCCTTGAGCATCGTTTCGAGCGTTCAGACATGGTCGGCAGCCGGGAAGCCTGTGCCGAGCTGACCATCGACAAGGCCGAACGCTTCATCGATGAGCGTGGCGACGATATCTTCGAAAGCTGATCGGCATAGCTAAGCGTTAGAGAAACGGCACCCTTCTGGGTGTCGTTTTTCGTTTCTGGGCCTGAACGACAAGATGCTCGACGGCCGTTAAGAAATGATCCGCCTGAGGGAAGCGTTGACTAGCGGGATGGCGTAGCGCTGTTCCGCGCGCCATGATGACAGTCTTTCACGATGGCCAAGGGCTCACTTTCATGATCCAGGTACATCATCTGGAAAATTCGCGTTCGCAGCGAGCGCTCTGGCTGCTCGAGGAACTCGGCCTTGAGTACGCCATCATCGCATACCGTCGCGATTCCCACACCATGCTGGCCCCGCCCGAGCTCAAGAAGGTGCATCCGCTGGGCAAGTCGCCTGTGATCACTGATGGCGAGATCACCGTTGCCGAGTCGGGGGCGATCATTGATTACCTCCTAGACAGCTACGACACTCAGCATCAACTGTTCCCTCCTCACGGTAGCGCCGAGTACCGCCGTTATCGCTACTGGCTGCACTATGCTGAAGGCTCGGCAATGCCGCCGCTGGTAATGAAGCTGGTGTTCTCGCGCCTGGACAAGCCACCGATACCCGCGTTGATCCGGCCCATTGGCCGAATGTTGGCCAATGGTGTCAAGGCGCGATATCTCGACCCGCAGATTCGCCAGCATGCAGATTTCTTGGAGCGCGAACTGTCCAACTCGCCATGGTTTGCCGGGGAGCATTTCAGTGCTGCCGATATCCAGATGAGCTTTCCGCTACAGGCGCTCGAGGCGCGCGGCGGTTTAGGTGAACGCCCTAACCTCAAGGACTGTCTGGCACGCATGCGAGAGCGACCCGCCTATCAACGAGCAATAGCAAAGGGCGGGAAATTCACTCTTCCCGGATAAGTGATTCATCGAGCCGGCACAGGCCCGCTGCGTGGCTAATAGCCTGGCATTAGCCGGGAGCGCAGCAGGTAGAAGGCCCGTCCCAGCCATTCGTGTAGCGCTTGGGTGCTGTAATGAAGGTGATAGGCGCGGGGAACCCAGGCGGCGAGCCCCGGCGGAGGCTGACTGGCAAAGTCGGTAGGAGCCGGGATAACGACCATGCCGGCGTGAATGAACTCAGGCACGGCGCGCGGCAGATGCCAGGCTTGTGAAACCAGTAATACCGTACGGATGTCCTCGCGCTTGAGCATGGTTGCACTGAACGCTGCATTCTCCGCCGTGGTGCGGCTGCGGCTTTCCTGCCAACGGGCCTTGAGGCCGAACACCTCTTCCAGAGCCTGGGCCATGAGTGTGGCCTCGGCAATGGTTTCTCCATGGACGCGCCCTCCAGAAACCAGTAAAGGCAGCCCGGTCTGGCGCGCCAGCCAGGCCGCATATGCCAGACGTCGCCAAGTGGCATTGGCAGGAGCATCGCCCCAGCCGAACTCTGGTGAGTCGTAGTCGCGCCCTCCACCGAGAACGACGATCGCCTGCGCTTCCTTCAATTGGGCCGTTCTCGGCGGGTCATAGGGTTCCAGGCTCCAGCGCAGCAGGTAACTGGCCCAAGGGGTAGCCAGGATGAGCAGGGTGGCCAGGCCCAGTGTGACCAAGCCAATGCCCCAGCGTCGATGGTGGCTCCAAAGCCCCAGCCCAGCCAGGATCATCAGCGCATTGGCCATCGGAGGAAGAAACAGGTATTTCAGAACATAGAGCAACATGCAAAGTGGCCTGGTGGCTGGTCACACAATGTGCCAGCGCAAGCTGGCCAACGTTCAGAAGGTAACTCAGCTGCCGCGTTTCGCAAACCAGCCTAACGTCGTGTTCAGAACAGTTCGGTCTTGTCGGGGAACTCGCATAGATCCTCGATCACGCAGCTACCGCAGCGTGGCTTGCGCGCAACGCAGGTGTAACGTCCATGCAGGATTAGCCAATGGTGGGCATCTTGGCGGAATTCACGAGGCACGTGGCGCAGCAGTTTCTGCTCGACGTCGTTGACGTTCTTGCCGGTAGCGATGCGGGTGCGATTGGAGACACGGAAAATATGCGTGTCCACGGCAATGGTGGGTTCGCCGAAGGCGGTATTGAGGATCACATTGGCCGTCTTGCGGCCCACACCCGGTAGCGCTTCCAGGGCTTGGCGCGTCTTCGGAACCTCGCCAGCGTGTTGCTCGACCAGGATACGGCAGGTCTTCATCAGATTTTCGGCCTTGGTGTTGTAAAGGCCAATGGTCTTGATGTGTTCCTTCAGGCCGTCGATGCCCAGGTCGAGGATGGCCTGCGGCGTGTTGGCGACCGGAAACAGCCGCGCCGTTGCCTTGTTGACCCCAACGTCTGTGGCTTGAGCGGAGAGCAGGACCGCCGTCAGCAGCTCGAACGGCGTCGTCCAGTTGAGTTCGGTGGTGGGGGTGGGGTTATGCTCGCGCAGACGGACAAAGATATCGTGGCGTTTCTGGGCGTTCATCCGAGGCTCATCGTGTCAGATTCGGGAGCAGGAGTGTAACAAACCGTCGTCATCGAATGATGCCGGTCACTCGCACCCGACGATTTTCCTTTGTCGGTGTGGCCTGCTGACGATGACGCCGACGCTCCAGTCGATCGTCGATGACGTTCTTGGTGGCGATCAGTAATCCAGTTGCAAAGAACGCGCCGGGGGGCAGGACCAGGAACAGGAAGCTGTAATCGGCGAACACCGTTACCTGCCAATTGGCAGCTCCCGGGCCGAGCAGCAGTTCCATGCCGGCGAACAGCGTGCCCTGGCCGAACAGTTCGCGTACCGCACCGAGTACTACCAGTACGGCAGCGAAACCCAGGCCCATCATCAGGCCATCAGTAGCAGCGGGAAGCAGCGGGTTCTTGGCAGCAAAGGCGTCCGCTCGCCCGAGGATGGCACAGTTGGTGACGATCAGCGGAATGAAGATGCCGAGTATCTGGTAGAGGCGGAACGTATAGGCCTGCATCAGCAGCTCAGCACAGGTCACGAATGCGGCGATAATCATTACGAAGGCGGGCAGGCGAACGCTGGCCGGCACATGATGGCGAATCAACGAGACCGATACGTTGGCGCCGATCATCACCAACAACGTGGCCAGTCCCAGGCCGAGTGCATTGACCACCGTACTGGTGACTGCCAGTAGCGGACACAGCCCAAGTAATTGGACCAGGGCGGGATTGTTGCTCCACAGGCCATTTCTGGTGAGTTCGTTGAACTGGCTCATAGCGAAGCGTCTCCTGCGGGTCGGTCCAGTAGCATGGCGCGGTTGTCAGCAAAGTATTCAAGACTACGGCGCACGGCACCGACCACGGCACGGGGCGTAATGGTCGCACCGGTGAACGCATCGAACACTCCTCCGTCAGGGCGAACGGCCCATTGTTCGTCCGGCGGGTTGCTCAACGACAGGCCGGTGAATTGCTCGATCCAGCTGGCCTTACGGACTTCGACCTTGTCACCCAATCCCGGCGTTTCCCGGTGATCCAGTACGCGTACACCCGTCAGCGAACCATCGGCAGCGATGCCGACCAGCAGCGAAATATTACCGCTGTACCCGTTGGGTGTTACCACCGGCAGGATTACTGCACGGACTTGGCCATCGTGGCGCGCGCGCCAGGCGGTGAACGGCTCTGGCTGGCCCAGCGAGTCTGCGGCGGGCAAAGTGACGGCGCCATCAAGCAGGTCGTTGTCGTGCAGTTCTGCGGGCATTACCTGGCCCAGCGCCTGATATTGACTGGCGAGCCGGTTGTCCTGAATCCGCCCGGCTGTCAGGGAATGGGTGACGCCTACCACGCCGGCGGTCACCATGGCGAACAGGCTAAGCCCCACGGCACCGCGACGAATGCTGTGAGTCAATTCGCTCATGATGTTTCCTCGTCGCTATCGAGCTGTCGGACCTTGATGCCGCGGTTGGCCCTGGCATGCCCGTAAGTGCGAGGCTGGGTGTAGTAGTCGATGAATGGCACAGCGAAATTCATCAACAGTACGGCAAAGGCCACCGCATCCGGGTAGGCCCCGGTCGGACGAATGACCATGATCAGCAGACCGATGCCGGCACCGTACCAGAGTTTACCCCGGCGGCTGGTGGCGGCACTCACCGGATCGGTAGCAATGAAAAAGGCGCCGAAGATGGCAGCGCCACCCAGCAGGTGGAAGAGCGGACTGGCGAAATGGCTGGGGTCGATGGCATACAGCACGGTAGCCATCAGCGTCAGGGTACCCAGCAGGCTCACCGGGATATGCCAGGTAATGATGCGTTTGACGAACAATATGCCACCGCCAACCAGCCAGGCCAGGGCGACATTGTTCCAGGCGCCGAGCGTGCCGGAAGGCAGCGGATCGGAGGCCCAGAACTCACTGGCAAGTATCATCTCGCCCTTGTGCTTGAAGGCATCCAGCGGGGTGGCGCCGGTCATGGCATCGGTTGGGCTGGCGAGCCCCAGTAAGTGGCGTAGCGCTTCACCCGGAGAAACGGCTTCTTGTCCGAACAAGCCATGAGGCGCGGCCCACTGTGTCATCTCGACCGGAAAGGCAATCAGCAGCAGGGCATAGCCGACCATCGCCGGATTGAAAGGGTTCTGGCCCAGTCCGCCGAAGAGGTGCTTGGCGACAACGATGGCAGCGACCATGCCTACCAGGATCAGCCACCAGGGCACGAGTGGGGGCAGTGAAACGCCAAGCAACACGCCGGTGACCAATGCGCTGTTGTCACGAAGCGCCATGCCCAGCGGGCGCTGGCGCAAACGCAACACGCCGGCTTCCAGCATGATACCCAGCATGGCGGCCAGCAATACGTTGAGTAGCACGCCCCAGCCAAAATAATAGGTCGCGGTTAACATACCCGGTAGGGTGGCAAGCAAGACCCAACCCATGACGCGGCCGGTGGACGTCGTGGCGCGGGTGTGCGGAGAGCTGGCGTGCATCAGGCTCATGGCGTCGAAGTGTCCTTCTGGTCATTGGCAGCACGCTCGGCCTCGCGCAAGGATTGTTGGGCGCGTTCCAGGTTGCCGTTGGCACGCTCGAGCTTCTGCTGGGCTGATGCCAGAGCCTCGTCATCGTTCTGGGTCTGGGCGTCCTGAAGCCCCTTTTCCGCCTTGCGGTAGGCGGCCTGGGCTGAGGCGACGGCGATCTTGCGTTGGCGGATCTGCTTGGCAAATTCGCCTTGGTTACTGGCTGGGGCAGAGGGCTTCTTGCTGTCGCCGTTGGTCGGTTCCGCTTCCGATACTGGCTGGCTGGCTGTCGAGGGCTGGGATTGCAATGAAGCCAGTCGAGCTTCAGTGGCGTGAAGATTTTCCCGAGCGGTAGCTAGTTGGGTTTCCAGGTCGTTCAAATCTGCCGAGGGGCTCTGCCCACCCTCGCTGGCACGAGCCAACGCTTTCTCTGCCTTTCTGGCCGCTGCCTTGGCAGCGGCCTGGGCGATTTTGAGTTTCTTGAGCTCGGCGGCGGCGTCTTGGCTTTCGTTCTGATGCGTGTCGCTGGCACTGGCGGGCGCGGCCGTATCATGTAGGCCAGACGCTGGGCGTGACGCCTTGGCCTGTTGCAAGCGAGCTTGTCGCCGCGCTTCCTTTTCGGCTTGCTCACGGGCCATGCGCGCCTGGCGGAATTCGAATCGGTGACGGGCATGTTCGGCCTTGCGCGCTTCCTGCTCGCGTAGACGAATCTCGCCCTTGGCGGCACGATAATACTGAACCAGAGGAATGTGGCTTGGGCAAACGAAGGCGCAGGCGCCGCATTCGATACAGTCGAAGAGGTTGAACAGCTCGGCCTTGTCGTGTTCCCGACTCTTGCTGTACCAGTACAACTGCTGGGGTAATAGCGAGGCGGGGCAGGCCGTCTCACAGGCGCCACAGCGAATGCATGGCTGCTCGACCGGCGCCGGCGGGAATTCTTTAGGCGTACCGGCAATTACACAATTGCCGGTCTTGACCAGTGGCAGGGCATCGCTATCCAGAGTAAAGCCCATCATTGGCCCACCCAGAATCAGTTGCGACAGCCGCTCGGGGCGTACGCCGGCAAACGTGAGCAGTTGATGCAATGGCGTGCCCAGACGAGCCTCCAGATTGCCCGGGCGGGCCAGCGCCTCTCCCGTCAGCGTAACGATACGCGAGATCATTGGCTCACCGTCGCGTATCGCCCGTAGCGAGGCCAACAGGGTACCCGGGTTGTGGCATAGCACGCCGACATCTGCCGGCAACCCGCGAGAAGGTACCTCGCGTCCGGTGAGCCGTTGCACTAGCTGGCGCTCGCCGCCACTGGGGTAGCGTGTCGCCACGACCTGGAGTTCGACGGAAACCGCATCACTTGGCAGATTCCGCAGGGCCTGGCGCAGCGCCACAATCGCTTCGGGCTTGTTGTCTTCGATGCCGATCAGGATGCGATTGGCGCCGCATAGCCG
Organism: Modicisalibacter luteus DSM 23508; assembly: GCF_000378505.1. Taxonomy (GTDB): domain Bacteria; phylum Pseudomonadota; class Gammaproteobacteria; order Pseudomonadales; family Halomonadaceae; genus Modicisalibacter; species Modicisalibacter luteus. The sequence goes on from NZ_KB899993.1 coordinate 17,135, forward strand.
CGCTAACATGCGCGCCCCCTCGAGGACATCGCCAGGATAGGTGCGCAGCGTCAGATCATCGGCGGAAATGTAGGGTTCGCACTCTGCGGCATTGACGATCAGCGTGTCGATGGCATGGCGTTGGCGTACCTGCGCCTTCACCGCAGCCGGGAAACCGGCCCCGCCAAGGCCGACCACGCCGGAAGCCTGCAATCGTTCGATCAATGCAGCATCGCTTGCGGTTCGCCAGTCCAGCGAGGCCATGCGCAACCAGACATCGCTTTTGCCATCACCCTCAATAACGATGCTCAGGGCCTGGTATTCTCCTACCGCCGCCGATGGGTGTGGCACGGCACGCTCTTCAATAGCCGTTACGGTACCGGTGATGCTGGCATGTACATGCGCCGAGATCATGCCTTCAGCGCGGGCGACTATTTCGCCGGTGCGCACAGACTGGCCGACGGTAACCACTGGCTCGGCGGGCATACCGACATGTTGGGCTAGCGGCAGCACGACCTGAGTAGGCAATGGCGCTTCAATCAGTGGTGTCCGATTGGAAAGCGTTTTGCGCTCCGGTGGAAAGATGCCACCCGGAAAATCGAAATCAGCCATGTGCGCGCCCCTCCGGGGTGGAATGGGAGTCGCTGGCGATCAGTGTGGCCTCGATGCTACGTGAGGGTTGGTGTCCCGGACCGGGCGGTCGTGGCCAGTGCCATTGCTTGGCCAGATCGGGATGGGGCAACATGTCAATGCAGTCCACCGGACACGGATCGACGCACAGGTCGCAGCCGGTACACTCGTCGATGATGACGGTATGCATGTGCTTGGCGGCACCGATGATGGCATCCACCGGGCAGGCCTGGATGCACTTGGTGCAGCCGATGCATTCTTCCTCCCGAATGTAAGCGACCTTGGGGATGTCCTGCGCCTCGCCATCCAGCGGCTTGGGATCGCGACCCAGTAGATCGGCCAGGGCAGTAATGGTCGCTTCGCCACCCGGCGGGCACTTATTGATCTCGTCGCCTTGAGCGATGGCCTCGGCGTAGGGCTTGCAACCTGGGTAACCGCACTGGCCGCATTGCGTTTGTGGCAGCAGTTCATCGATACGTTCTACCACCGGGTCGCTCTCGACCTTGAAAATCTGTCCCGCAAAGCCCAGCAGCGCGCCGAATGTCGCCGCCAAGCTCAGCAGGGCGATGATGGCGGCGAGTATGCCGTGGTCGGTGAGCCATTCCAGCATCGTTATCCTCCCGTCTCAGGCATCTAGACCTGGACAAGCCCGCTAAAGCCCATGAAGGCCAGCGACATGAGGCTGGCCGTGATCATGGCGATGGCGGCGCCGCGAAATGGCTTGGGCACGTCGGCCACCGCCAGGCGCTCGCGCATCGCCGCGAACAGGATCAATACCAGCGAAAACCCCACGGCCGCGCCGAACCCATACAGGCTGGCTTCCATGAAGCTTGACTGGCGATTGAGTGATAGCAGCGCTACTCCGAGCACGGCACAGTTGGTGGTGATCAGCGGCAGGAAGATGCCCAACACTTGATAGAGCAGGGGACTGGTCTTGCGCACCATCATTTCTGTGAACTGCACCACCACGGCGATCACCATGATGAAGGCGATGGTACGCAGATATTCCAGTCCCAGTGGGGCCAGCAAATAATGGAATGTGAGGTAACTGACAACGGATGACAGGGTCAGCACAAACGTCGTAGCTAACGCCATGCCCATGGCCGATTCCAGTTTGTTGGACACGCCCATGAAAGGGCATAGTCCAAGAAACTGCACCAGCACGAAGTTATTGACCAGGACGGTACTGACCAGGATCAGGAAGTAATGCGTCATCGTAGCCAACCGCAGCGGAGTGGCGACCGGACCTTCTCAGTGGGCTTACCCCAAAGAAAATCGGTGCCTTGAGTTGAGGCCGGCATTATACGCGCCTCTTGCCGGGGGGCCTACCTTGATCGCGCTTCCCTGTCAGGACGTAACCTGTTCGCCCTCTGTGCTCACACGGTTACGGCCTGCCTGCTTGGCCGCATAGAGTGCGGCATCGGCAGCATCGATCAATTCCTGCGCCGAGCGCGATTGCTCCGGCGTGATATGACCGATACCGATGCTGACGGTTACGCTGCCTGCCTCACATGCGGGATGGGGGAGGCCCAATGTCTCGATAGCCAAGCGCAGGCTATTTGCCAATCTATTGGCGAGCGTGGCGCTACTGCCTGGAAGGATAATGCTGAATTCTTCGCCCCCCGTGCGTGCCACCAGCTGCAAGGGCTGAGAAAACTGGCTCTGCATGGTATCGGCAATCGCCTTGAGGCAAACGTCACCGGCCGGATGACCAAGGTGATCGTTATAGGCCTTGAAGCAATCTATATCGACCATCAACAGCGCCATAGGCTGGCTGCGACGCTGGGTCAGATTCAGGGCCTCCTCGAGACGCTGATCGAACAGGCGACGATTGGCGAGCCCGGTCAACGGGTCGTGATGGGAGAGCTCAACCAAGGAAGAGGTCTGTCGGCGCTGAAATTCCAGAAGTTGCTGAAACTCGCGGGCCAGCGTGCCGAGCTCGTCCCGACGCTTAAGCAGACCATTAGGCAGGGGGAGATTGTCATCTCGTGTCTGTAGTCTCTGCGTGAATGTGGCGAATTGGCGTAATGGCCGCAATACCATGCTCTCGAGCAGAATCAGGACAATCGCAATTACCGCCAACAACAGGCCCGCCGTCCAGAACTGAGCGTAACGAAAGGTGGCGAGCTGAGTGAAGAAATCCTTACGGGGGAGATGACTCTGCAGCAGCAGACTTTCCGACCCCGGCACACGGGTGATAGGCCGCGAAATCGTCATGAGATGGTCGTTAGGCCGATCCAGGCGTAGCCCTTGCCTGAGGTCTTCCTGAGAGGCGGATCGCAGCACAACTGGCAAGCCGGTCTGGTTCTCGACATGCGCTTGCCATTTCTCGTCAAGAAGTCGTATTTGAGCGAGCCAACCCTGCGGTGGGCCGCTTTCATCGGTACGCAGGATGGGGTAAAGGGCGATAAAAACGGGCTGTGGCGTGATGTCCATATACGCCATGCCTTCATCTGGCCGGTAGCGAACCAAGGGGCGTAATCGTTTGGCGGTATTTTCAGCCCAGGCGCATGCTCCCACGGTACCCGGGCATGAGGCATAGGCGTCGCTGACGGGGTCGATGCCGGCTGTCCACTGTATCGAGCCATCTGTCGCGAAGAACAGCATGAACTGATAGTTCATGTCCTCGAACATGATGCGGCTGAAATTCGATTTGGTGTACGACGTATGCTTCCCCTGCATGAAATTGTAAGTGTCATCCCAGGTAGCCCAGTCCTTGACCATGGCCAGCAGCGCGAGTCGGTCGCTATCCATGGTTCTCTCGAGGCGGTCGAGCTCGGCCTTCGCAAGCATGCGCTCTTCTTCAAGCAAGGCTGGATGAATAATGAAGTGAGCGATCAAGCCCAAGGCACCCATCGCAGCCAGGCAAAGGGCGGTCAACGCGAGCAGGAAGCGAAGACGCAGCGAGGAAAGACTCATGTGCATTGAGTTGCCATCGATTGAAGCCCCATCTCAAGGCCGATAAAAAACGCAGGGTATCGCATTGTTATCGGCCGTAAGGAGTGAGGCTTTAATCGTACCCACATCTTTCAAAGCTGATTCGACTTGTGTGGCCGGGAGAGCCTCTGACTAAAGTCGCATCGCTTAAAACTGTAGCCATACTACCATACTAGTCATACAAGGCAGGAGCGGAAGGATGCACGCCATGAACACTTCGCTTCGTACGATGTGGGAGGAAACGTCGCACGACGGCAATGTCCGGCAGCGCCTTTACAAGGTGCTACGGCAATCGATCATACGCATGGTCCTGGAGCCGGGACGGGCACTATCCGAAAAGGAAGTTGCCGATGCGGTCGATGTTAGCCGCCAACCCGTACGCGAGGCCTTCATCCGCCTGTCCGAATCCGGTCTGCTCGAAATTCGTCCGCAGCGTGGCACTTATGTCGTTCGCATCTCTCAGGAGGCTGTGCTGGAGGCGCGCTTCGTCAGGGAAGCCATCGAAGTTGCCGTAGCCAAGTCCGCTGCCAAGCAGGGGCTGGATGATGCCGTGATCAGCGAGCTCCGTGAGCTGATAGAGCGTCAGAAACGGTGCGCGGGACCCGAGGATTTCGACCGATTTTTTCAGCTCGATGAAGACTTCCACCGGACCCTGTCGTTAGGCGCGGGGCACACCTCGGCATGGCGCGTGACTGAGGAGGTCAAGGCTCAGCTCGACCGGGTACGCTACTTAAGTGTTCCCGACACGACACCATTGCCCAAGCTCATCGATCAGCACACCCAAATCGTCGACACCATTGCCGAGGGGGATGTCGAGAGGGCTGCACTTGTCATGCGTTCCCACCAGCGTGAAATCCTCCATTCGCTGCCCGACCTCGTGCAGCGTTTCCCGGAAATGTTCGAGGGTGGCCTCGAAAGACATGTCCAAGCGAAAGCCAAGGATCAATCATGAAAATCAGTGATGCCTACGTGATCGTCACCTCGCCGGGGCGCAACTTCGTCACCCTCAAGATCGTTACCGAGGCGGGTATTTACGGTATCGGTGACGCGACGCTTAACGGTCGCGAGATGGCCGTAGTTGCCTACCTTGAGGAACACGTATTGCCCGCTCTGATTGGGCGCGACGCCGGACAGATCGAAGATATCTGGCAGTACCTCTATCGCGGAGCCTATTGGCGGCGCGGCCCCGTGACCATGTCAGCCATCGGGGCAGTGGACATGGCCCTATGGGATATCAAGGCCAAGGCAGCCGGCATGCCGCTTTATCAGTTGCTCGGGGGCAAGAGCCGCGAGCGGGTCATGACCTATGCCCATTGCACCGGAAAGGATATCGATAGCTGTCTCGAAGAAGTGGCCCGCCACGTCGAGCAAGGCTACCGCGCCGTGCGGGTACAGGCAGGGGTTCCCGGTATACCGACCATTTACGGCGTGGCCAAGCGCGAAGGAGAGCGTTATGAGCCCGCCGATTCGGATCTGCCTGCTGAACACGTGTGGAGTACCGAGAAGTACCTGAACCATGTTCCCAAGCTATTTGCTGCGGTGCGCGAGCGCTTTGGCGATGATCTGCATGTATTGCACGACGTTCACCACCGCCTGACGCCCATCGAAGCGGCACGGCTGGGCAAGATGGTAGAGCCCTATCATCTGTTCTGGCTGGAGGACTGCGTTCCGGCCGAGAACCAGCAAAGTCTCAAGTTGATTCGCGAGCATACGACCACACCGCTGGCGATTGGTGAGGTCTTCAATTCGATCCACGATTACCGCGAGATGATCGAGAACCAGTGGATCGACTATGTTCGTACGCCGCTCAGCCACGGTGGCGGTATCACTCACGTACGGCGTATTGCTGATTTGGCGGCGCTCTATCACATCCGTACCGGGTTCCACGGCCCGACGGATCTGTCACCGGTGTGTCTCGGTGCGGCGATCCATTTCGATACCTGGGTGCCCAATTTCGGCATTCAGGAGCACATGCCGCACGACGCAGCTACTGATGCCGTCTTCCCGCATGACTACCGCTTCGAGGATGGCCACTTCCTGGTTGGTGAAGCGCCGGGGCATGGTGTCGACATCGACGAGGAACTCGCCAAGAAGTACCCCTACAAGCGTGCCAGCCTGCCGGTCAACCGGCTCGAGGATGGCACACTCTGGCATTGGTAAGCGACGTCATCCTATTCATTAACAAATTGAGGAGAGTGGATTCATGCAGGCGTTTCAGGTTCGTGCCCCCCATGACTTCGGCATCGTCGATATCGATGCTCCCAAGGCAATAAACGGTGAGGTACTGGTACGGGTCGCCTTTGCCGGTATCTGCGGCTCCGACATGCATATCATCCATGGCGATAATGCCTTCGTGCGCTTTCCGCGGATCACCGGGCACGAGTTTGCCGGGGTGATCGAGGCGGTTGGCGAAAGTGTCGAAGGTGTGGCGGTGGGGGAGCGAGTATGCATCGACCCGGTGATCAATTGCGGCGAATGCTACCCCTGCCGCATCGGCCGGCCAAACGTCTGCACTCGACTGGAGGTCATCGGCGTGCACCGCAACGGCGGCTTCGAGGAGCATGTCAGCGTGCCGGCGGCCAACGTACATCGGCTGCCTGAAAACGTCAGCCTCGATCAAGCGGCTCTGGTGGAACCCTACACCATTGCCGCCAATGTGCTCGAGCGCATGCAACCGCATGAGGGCGATGGGCTGCTGATATTCGGGGCCGGGGTTATCGGACTCACCATCCTTCAGGTTGCACGTGCCCAAGGACTCTCCGATATCACCGTATGTGACGTCATCGATACACGCCTCGAGACCGCACGCGAGCTAGGGGCCAGCCATACCGTCAACGGCCAGAAAGAAGATGTCGAGGCGGTAATGGCCGAGCGCACCGGAGGCGAAGGCGTGCCACTGATTGCGGACGCCGCTTGCGTGCCGTCGCTGTTCCCTTCGATCGTGCGTATGGCCTCGCCCGCTGGCCGCATCGGTCTGCTGGGGTTCAACGCTACGCCCAGCGACCTCGTCCAACTCGAGGTGATCAAGAAGGAGCTGACCCTGGTCGGTTCACGTCTCAACAACCGCAAGTTTCCCGAAGTCATCGAGATGCTAGCCTCCGGGCGACTCGATGCCACGGCGTTGGTCAGCCATCGGCTGCCCTTTGCCGAGATGAGTGAGGCGATCCACATGATCGACCATCACCCCGAAAAGGCGCGCAAGGTCCTGATCGATCTGAGCGCCTGATCCACCCACGACGATAGCAACCATAATTCAACGTCAGGAGTGTACAGCCATGTTCAAACGCCTTTTCGCCGGTACGTTGCTCGGTTCGGCCATGCTCGCTTCACCGTTCGTCGGTGCTGCCGATTACACGCTCAAGTTCGGCCACCTGGCCAACGAACAGCACATCTGGAACCAGGCCGCCAAGCATTTCAAGCAACAGGTCGAGGAGAATTCCGACGGCAAGATCGAGGTGCAGGTGTTTCCCAATGAGCAATTGGGAAGCGAGATGGAAGTGATCAACAGCATTCAGCTCGGCACCGCTGACATAACCATCACCGGGGAAAGCTTGCAGAACTGGGCGCCCAAGGCGGCGCTAATGGCGGTTCCTTATGCTTTCCGTGATTCAGACCACTTGCAGAAGGCGGTCGAAGGCGAAGTCGGCCAGGAAATCGAAGCTCAGATCGAAGAACGCACGGGCCTGGTGCCGATTGCCTGGTTCGAGCGCGGTCCCCGCGAGTTGACCTCCAACCGTCCCATCAAGCAGCCCAGCGATCTGAATGGACTGAGGCTACGTGTGCCCAACGTACCGTTGTTCGTGGATACCTGGCAGGCACTCGGCGCCAAGCCTACCCCTATGGCCTTCAGCGAAGTCTTCACGGCATTGCAGCAGAGCACTATCGATGCCCAGGAAAATCCACTGTCGCTGATCGAGAGTGCCAGCTTCAGCGAGGTTCAGGACTACGTGAACATGACCGATCACGTGCGTAGCTGGATTTATGTAGTCATCGGCAAGAACAAGCTCGAGTCGATGCCCGAAGTGCTGCAGCAGGTGATTCTCGACGCGGCCAAGGAAATGCAGAGCTTCGAGGCTGAAAAGTTTGCCCAGGACCAGCAGCGTCTCGAGCAGGCACTCAAGGATGCCGGCATGGAATTCGTCGAGGCCGATCAGCAGGCATTCGCCGAGCAGGCCAAGCCTGCCGTCGAAGCATCGCTGAACGAGGAGCAGAAAGCGCTCTACCAGGCAATCCAGAATCTCTAACCGACGCTGACCCGGGGTCGCCTGTCTGGCGGCCCCGTCAATGCCAGCACATTACCTAAGGGGGTGACCATGAGCGAATCCGACTCGGCACTGGCGGATACCCCGCTCGCCATTGCCACGATCCCACCGCTGGGAGGTAGAGCTGGCCAGTTGCTGCGCTGGCTGGACAAACTGTTCGCCTTGCTGGCTTCGCTTGCCCTGCTGGGGATCGCTGCAGTAGTGGTTTTGCAGATTGTCGCCCGCGTGGCGCTTCCCAGTTCCCCGGCATGGACCGAGGAGTTGTCGCGCTATCTGTTCATTTACATGGTAGCCCTGTCGGCGGGGCTGGTGTTGCGTCACAACCGGCACGTCAACGTCGAGCTGTTCCACCAGTTCCTGGGATACCGTGCTCAGTTGGCTTATCGCGGCCTGGTCTGCCTGGTAGTCGGCGGGTTTGCTCTGATAATGGTGCCCTACGCCTGGCAGTTCGCCCAGATTGGCGCCTTTCAGACGTCACCGACCCTGAGATTGCCCATGCGTTATGTCTTTTTCTCGACAGTTTTTCTTTTCGGACTGACCGCTTTCTACGGCGGGATCGGAATCATTGAAGCCATCACGGCCATAGTCCGTGGGCCACAGCCTCGCCGTCAGGAGGCCTCGTAATGGAAGTCATCGTTCTGTTCAGCGTCTTTCTGGTACTGCTGCTTATCGGGGTACCCATCGCCTTTTGCCTGGGGATAGCGTCGCTGAGCTATCTGTTGCTCGAGGGTATCTCGCTGACGATAGTGCCGCAGAAGATGTATGCCGGCATCGACTCCTTCGTGCTGCTGTGCATTCCCGGTTTCGTGCTGGCCGGCAACCTGATGAATGTCGGCAACATCACTGACCATATCATCCGTTTTTCCAACGCCCTGATGGGGCATATTCGGGGAGGTCTGGGTCTTGCCAACGTCGGCGGGTCGATGATCTTCGGCGGCATTTCCGGCACTGCCGTGGCCGACGCGGCGAGCATCGGCTCGGTGATGATTCCGGGCATGGCACGCTCGGGCTACGATAAGCCCTTTGCCGCGGCAGTGACGGCCGCTTCCTCGACGGTAGGCCCGATAATTCCGCCCAGTGTGCCGATGATCATTGCCGGTTCGCTGTCCGGCGTGTCGGTCGGCAAGATGTTCCTTGCTGGCGCCATTCCTGGACTGCTGCTGGGACTGGCCATGATGATCACCGTGTACATTCTGGCCGTACGCCGCGGTTATCCGCGCGAGCGCCGTTCTACCCTGCGAGAACTCGTTGCGGAAGGCCGTAGTGCGTTCTGGGCGCTGCTGATGACCTTCATCATTCTCTACGGCATCATTGGTGGGGTTTTTACGCCCACTGAGGCGTCGATCGTTGCCAGTCTTTACGCCTTCGTCATCGGCATGTTCGTCTACAAGGGACTCACTTGGCGCAACCTGCCGAAGCTGTTTGTCGATACCGTGCTGACCTCGGGCTCGCTGATGCTGCTGGTTGGGTTGGCCAATCTGTTCGGCTGGATCCTGACTAGCCAGCAGATACCTCAAATGCTGGCCGATGGCATCCTCGCCATCAGCGACAACCCGATTGTGGTGATACTGATCCTTAACCTGATCCTGCTGGTAGTGGGATCGTTCATGGAAACCATCGCCGCCCTGATCATTCTGTTTCCCGCCTTGCTGGGCGTGGCAACGGGGGTTGGCATGGACCCGATTCACTTCGCGCTGATGGCGGTACTCAACCTTATGATTGGGCTAACTACGCCACCGGTTGGGGTATGCCTGTTCATCGTTTCCGGCATTGGCAAGCTGCCAATGCTGAGCGTGGCCAAAGCCATCGTCCCGTTCCTGATCTGTAACCTGGTAGTCCTGATGCTGGTTTCCTACATCCCGGCGCTCTCGATGTGGCTGCCCAATCTGTTGATGGGGGAATGAACGCTATGTCACCAGATACCGTGCCCAGCAACTATGGCCAAGCCGACATCGGCATCGTTCATCTTGGTCTGGGGGCATTCCATCGCGCCCACCAGGCGGTCTATCTCGAGCAGCACCTGGCGCGTCACGGCGGTAGCAGCGGCTGGGGGATCAGCAGCGCCAACATCCGTTCCAACTGGCGGCTGGTCGAGCAGTTGCGCGCTCAGGGCCAGCGTTATCATGTCGCAGAGTACACCGACAGTGAGCATGTAACGCTTCGAGAGGTCGCGGCCATTCGCGAGACGCTGTATGCGGGCGAAGATGGCCCTGGTCGAGAAGCGCTGCTGGACCGTATGAGTGACCCCAAGGTGCGTATCGTTACCCTGACGGTAACGGAGAAGGGCTATTATCTGAGTCCCGCCGAAGGCACTCTGATGGTCAACGATCCGGCCATCATTCACGACATCGAAAAGCCCGAATCGCCGTGCACTGCACCGGGCATGCTGGTCGAGGCCTTGGCTCGTCGACATAGGGCAGGGATTCCTGCATTCACTGTGCTTTCCTGTGACAACATGCCGGACAATGGCAAGCGCACCCGGCAAGCCGTAATTGATCTGGCGTGTCAGCGCGATGCGGCGTTGGCCGAATGGATCGCTACTGATGTCGCCTTTCCCAGCAGCATGGTGGATCGCATCGTTCCGGCCATGACCGAACAGGACTTTACTCGCCTTGCCGATCTGGGTATCGACGATGCCGCCGCGGTGGTCTGCGAGGCATTCAGCCAATGGGTGGTCGAAGACGATTTCCCGCAGGGGCGTCCCGACTGGGAGCGTGACGGCGTCGAGATGGTCAACGACGTGGCTCCGTTCGAGGCGATGAAGCTGCGTATGCTCAATGGCAGCCATTCGCTGCTGGCCTACCTGGGCGCGCTGGATGACGTCGAGACCGTGGCCGATGCTGTCAGCCGACATGACATCGCCGCTTTGCTGAAACGCTACATGCAGGACGAGGCGGCACCGACATTGGCTATGCCACCCGGAACTGATCTTGAAACGTATGCCGAGCGTTTGCTGGCGCGTTTCGCCAATGACAGCCTACGACACCGCACCCATCAGATTGCCATGGACGGGTCGCAGAAGCTGCCGCAGCGCTGGCTCGCTGGAGCACAATCGCGGCTCGCCGCAGGCGGCGACATCGCTTGCACTGCCTTGGGTGTGGCGGCATGGATACGTTATACCCAAGGCCGCGATCTGCATGGACAGTTACACGCAGTCGATGACCCCATGGCGGAGACGTTTGCCGAACTCCATCGTCGCCACGCCAACTCGGACGAAGCTCTGGTCGCGGCGTTTCTGGGACTGGAAGCTGTCTTTCCGAAAGCGCTGGCGCTGGATGGGCGATTTACCCAGCCTGTGCTGGCTGCTTACCGCTCGCTAACAGCGCGAGGCGTTGTCGCTACCTTGGATGATTTCGATCAACTGGTTTCTAGGAGCTAAGCATGGAACAGACATGGCGCTGGTTCGGACCCGGCGATCCTATTACGTTGGGCGACATTCGCCAGACCGGTGCCTCAGGGATCGTCACTGCGTTGCACGACGTTCCCAACGGCCAGGTATGGCCCGTAGACGCCATTGCTGAGCGCAAGCGACTGATCGAGAATGCTGGCCTGAGCTGGTCCGTAGTCGAGAGCGTGCCGGTGCATGAGGATATCAAGCAGCGGCGGGGCGACTACGAGACCTATATCGCTCGCTACCAGCAGACGTTGCGCAATCTCGCCGAGTGCGGCATCGACGTGGTCTGCTACAACTTCATGCCGGTGCTTGACTGGACACGTACCGACCTGGCCTGGCCCTTGCCGGAAGGTGGCACGGCACTGCGTTTCGACCAGACTGCATTCGCCGCCTTCGACCTGTACCTGCTTGAGCGCCCCGGCTCCGAGCGAGAATACAGCGATACCGAAAAGACCAAGGCTCGGACATATCTTGATGGCCTCGACGAATCAGCCCGTAATCAGCTGATCAACAACATCATTGCAGGCCTGCCCGGTGCTGAGGAGCATTACACCTTGGCGCGTTTTCGTGATGTGCTGGCTGACTATGAGTCGATCGACGCCGAGCGCCTGCGTGAAAATCTAGGGCATTTCCTGCGTGCCATTGTTCCGGTTGCCGAGGAGGCCGGTATTCGTCTGGCCATTCATCCTGACGATCCGCCTCGGCCACTGTTGGGCCTGCCGCGCGTGGTGTCCTCGCCAGAGGATGCCCAGTGGATTCTGGATGCAGTCCCGAGTCCGGCCAACGGGCTGACTTTCTGTACGGGCTCGTATGGTGTCAGCGCAGACATCGATCTGGTGGCCATGGGGCAGCGTTTCGCCTCCCGAATCTACTTTGCTCACCTGCGCGCTACCCAGCGTGAGGCGAGCGATCAGAGGTCCTTCCACGAAGCGCAACATCTTGGCGGGGATGTGGACATGGTGTCAGTGGTCAAGCTGCTCGTGGACGAGGAGCGCCGCCGTGAGCGCGAGGGCGGGCCGCGGTTGCCGCTCCGGCCTGATCATGGCCACCATATCCTAGACGACCAGCGGCGCAACACGCGCCCTGGCTATCCGCTTATCGGTCGTCTCAAGGGGTTGGCCGAGCTGCGTGGCGTCGAGACCGCCATTCGACGCCTGTCTTTGTAAAACCGGGCATGAAACGCCAAGCAATTGCCTGTCTACAAAAAACGCGCGGCCATCAAGCCGCGCGTTTTTTTGTCTCAGAAAGCCTGTTTCAGGTCACACGCTGGCCCGGCTCGGCGCCACTGTGTGGCTCCAATAGGTAGATGCCATTGCCGTCACCTGCGGCCAGCACCATGCCTTCAGAGACGCCAAAACGCATCTTGCGTGGTGCGAGGTTGGCTACCATCACCGTCAGGTGCCCTTCCAGCGCCTCCGGGGCGTAGGCCGAGCGGATGCCGGAAAACACCGTGCGAGTCTCGCCGCCCAAATCCAGGGTTAGCTTGAGCAATTTATCAGCACCCTCGACATACTCTGCCTTGGCAATACGTACGATACGCAGGTCCACCTTGGCAAAATCATCGAAGGCGATTTCGTCGGCAATGGGTGATTCGGCCAGCGGGCCTTTCGGGGTTTCCTTGAGTTTCTTTTCCACCGCGAGATCCTCCTTGGAGGCTTCGATCATGGCATCGATCTTGTCGCGCTCGATGCGGGTCATCAGCGGCTTGAACTTATTGATCGCGTGGTTTTCCAGCACGTCGTGGCGGGTATGCCAGTCAAGACTCTCGAGATTCAGGAAGGCGCGCGCCTCATCGGCCATGGCCGGGACCACCGGGGCCAGGTAGACCATCAGCTGGCGGAACAGGTTGATGCCCACAGAGCAGATCGCGAGTACTTCCTGCTCACGGCCATCCTGCTTGGCCAAGGCCCATGGTTCCTTGTCCGCAATGTAGGTATTGGCCTCATCCGCCAGCTCCATGATCTTGCGCATGGCGCGGCCGAACTCGCGGGCTTCTAAGTCGTCGGCAATCTCGTCACCCGCCGCGATGAAGCGGGCCAGCAATTCGGGCTCTGCCGAGGTTTCGGAAAGCTTGCCACCGCCGAGCTTCTTGACGAACCCGGCACAGCGGCTGGCAATGTTGACCACTTTACCGACCAGGTCCGAGTTCACGCGGTAGGCGAAGTCCTCCAGGTTCAGGTCGAGGTCATCGACCCGCGAAGTCAGCTTGGCCGCGAAGTAGTAACGCAAGTATTCCGGGTTCAGGTATTCGGCGTAAGTCCCGGCCTTGATGAAGGTGCCACGCGACTTGGACATCTTCGCGCCGTTGACGGTGACGAAGCCGTGGCAGTTGATGGCGGTCGGTGTGCGCAGGCCGGCACCTTCGAGCATTGCTGGCCAGAACAGGGCGTGGAAGTAGACGATATCCTTGCCGATGAAGTGGTACACCTCGGCGTCGGAATCCTTCCTCCAATAGCTGTCGAAGTCGATGCCTTCGCGCTCGCACAGGCTCTGGAAACTGGCCAGGTAACCGATGGGGGCGTCCAGCCACACATAGAAATACTTGCCCGGGGCGTCCGGAATCTCGAAGCCGAAGTAGGGGGCGTCGCGTGAGATATCCCACTCGTTCAGCCCGGCCTCGAACCACTCCTGCAGCTTGTTGGCAATCTGCGGCTGTACGTGGCCGGCACGGGTCCAGCGCTTCAGGAACTCCTCGAAGTCGGGCAGCTTGAAGAAGTAGTGTGTAGAGCTGCGGACTTCCGGGGTAGCCCCGCTGATCGCCGAGACCGGGTCGATCAGCTCCGCAGGAGTATAGGTTGCGCCGCATGCCTCGCAATTGTCGCCGTACTGGTCCGGCGTCTTGCATTTCGGGCAGGTGCCTTTGATGAAGCGATCGGCCAGGAACAGACCCTTGACCGGGTCGTACATCTGCTCGATGTCACGGGTCGAGATGTGGCCGGCATCGCGTAGCGCGGTATAGATGCGCTCGCTATGCAGGCGGTTCTCTTCCGAGTGGGTCGAGTGATAGTTGTCGAAAGCGACACCGAAGCGCGAGAAATCCGCCTGATGCTCCTGAGAGACGCGCTCGATCAGCTGCTCCGAGGTGATACCTTCCTGCTCGGCGCGTAGCATTATCGCGGTGCCATGGGCATCGTCGGCACACACGTAGTGACACTCGTTGCCGCGACTCTTCTGGAAGCGGACCCAGATATCGGTCTGGATATATTCCAGCAGGTGGCCCAGATGAATCGAGCCGTTGGCATAGGGCAGGGCACTGGTGACCAGGATCTTGCGCTTGGCGTTGGCGGTAGTGGGCATGGCGGCTCTGTGACTGAAAGAAACGAAGAATTCGGGCGTCGACAAGGACGAAAAGGCGATTGTAGCCCGCTTGGCCGCTGGGTGCATCCGTGGGGCGGCCGCAAGCCCGCCCCACACATGGTTCAGCTCAAGCGCTGCATATAGTCCACGTAACCGAAGGTCTTGACCGTGCGCACCTCGCGGCTCGTCTCGTCGACCCGGCAGATAGCCGGTAGACGGATACCATTGAAGGTGGTGGTCTTGACCATGGTGTAGTGGGCCATATCAGTGAACATCAGTCGGTCGCCGATTTCGAGTGGCTTGTCGAACGAGTAGTCGCCGATCACGTCACCGGCCAGGCAGGTAGTGCCGCCCAAGCGGTAGGTGTAGGCTTTCTCGTTCGGCTCGCCGGCGCCAATGATCTCGGGCCGGTAGGGCATTTCCAGCACGTCTGGCATATGTGCGGTGGCGGAGGTGTCGAGAATGGCGATAGGCCCGTCATTGTCGACGATATCCAGCACGCTGCACACTAAAAAGCCGGTGTTCAGGGCAATGGCTTCACCCGGTTCCAGATAAACTTCCAAGTGCGGATAGCGCGCCTTGAAATCACGGATTATCCGGACCAGCCGATCCATGTCGTAATCGGCACGGGTAATGTGATGACCGCCGCCAAAATTCACCCAGTGCAGGTTTGGCAAATACTGGCCGAACTTGGCTTCGAATACCTCGAGCGTGGCTTCCAGCGCGTCACTGTTCTGCTCGCAGAGCGTATGGAAGTGCAGCCCGTCCAGACCGTCCACAACGTCTGGGCTGACGTCCACAGCCCGGGTGCCGAGCCGTGAGCCTCGTGCACAGGGGTCATAGATGGCGACTTCGCCTGTGGAGTGCTCGGGGTTGACCCGTAGCCCGCAGGAAATCTGGCGTGGCGCCGCCGCAACCTTGTCACGAAAATGCTGCCACTGCCGCGGCGAGTTGAAGCTGATGTGGTCCGCATAGTGCAGCACCACGTCCATCTCCGGCTCGGTGAACGCCGGTGAATAGACGTGCACTTCGCCGCCGAAAGTTTCGGCGCCGAGGCGAGCTTCATCCTGCCCGCTGGAGGTCGTGCCCACCAGATACTGGCTCACCAGCGGAAAGGTGTCCCACATGGCGAAGCCTTTCAGGGCGAGCAGGATCTTCGCTCCACTACGCTCCTGGACCGTCTTCAGGCGTTCCAGGTTACGGCGTAGCAGGGCGTCGTCGACCACGTAGGCCGGCGACGGGCAGGCGTTTATGTCGAAGGGGTATGTCGTCTCCGCCATCACGAACCAGCCAGCGGATCATCGTTGGGGTCGAGCTCGACCATCTGCCACGGCAACCCCATGTCGCCGATGCGCTCCATGAACGGATCCGGATCGAGCTGTTCGACGTTGAATACGCCTTCGCCTTTCCAGATGCCCTGCAGCATCAACATGGCACCCGTCACGGCGGGGACACCGGTGGTGTATGAGATCGCCTGGGACTTGACCTCCTGATAGCTGGCCTCGTGGTCGCAAATGTTGTAGATGTACACCTTGCGGCGCTTGCCGTCCTTGATGCCGTCGAGAATCACGCCGATGTTGGTCTTGCCCTTGGTACGCGGGCCGAGCGACGCCGGGTCAGGCAGCACTGACTTGAGGAATTGCAGCGGCGAGATCTCGCAGCCGTTGACGTTGATCGGCTCGATGCTGGTCATGCCGACATTTTCCAGCACCTTCAGGTGCGTGATGTACTTATCGGAGAAGGTCATCCAGAAGCGGATGCGCTCGAGCCCCTTGATGTTCTGGGACAGCGATTCGAGCTCTTCGTGATAGAGCAGGTAGATGTCTTTCTCGCCGATACCGTCAAAGTCGAAGGTGCGCTTCTCGGCTAGCGGCGCAGTTTCCTTCCATTCGCCCTTTTCCCAGTAGCGGCCATTCGCGGTGATCTCGCGAATGTTGATCTCTGGGTTGAAGTTGGTAGCGAACGGATAGCCATGGTCGCCGCCATTGGCGTCCAGGATGTCGATACGGTGGATCTCGTCGAACAGGTTCTTCTGGCCGTAGGCGCAGTATATATTGGTCATGCCGGGGTCGAAGCCGCAGCCCAGCGTGGCCATGTTACCGGCCTTGGCGAAACGCTCCTGGAACGCCCACTGTTCCTTGTATTCGAACTTGGCTTCGTCCGGATGCTCGTAGTTGGCAGTGTCCAGGTAGGGCACGCCGGTGCGCAGACAGGCCTCCATGATGGTCAGGTCCTGATAGGGCAGGGCCACATGGATCAGTACATCAGGCTTGAAAGACTCGATCAGCGCGACCAGCGCCTCGACGTCATCGGCGTCGACCTGCGCCGTCTGGATGGGGCGGTCCAGTTGGTCGGCAATCGCCTTGCACTTCGCTTCGTTGCGGCTGGCCAGACAAATTTCGTGGAACACCTCGGGGTGCTGCGCGCACTTGTGAGTCACGACACCACCGACGCCGCCGGCGCCAATAATCAAGGCTTTGCTCATGCGTTCGCCTCCAGATCGGAAAGTTCAATAGTGGTCGAATCTAGGCTCTGCCCAGAACAGGCTCGTTTGCCGATTGCTCAGACACAGCCTAGTCGGTAATGAACAACGAGCGCATCCCCGGCCCGGTGTCACTCCGTCATGGCCTCACCCGGCCCCGAGGAGCCTGGCAAGAGGGCGCCGATAATGGCCAACTCCAGGGCAGGGCTCAAGTCTTTTTCACTAACAATGTAAACATACCTCGTTGAGATGCGATGACACGGCGCTATCTGACAAACCAAGGCTTGGTTCTAGCGCGTGCAGCATCGCCAAAAAGGCTAGAAACGACCCTGTCCCTCTGTTGCGACAAGCCTTTTGATTCCCGGTACCATGGCCGATAACTCTCTCCAACGAATTATCACTGTGCAACAAGGCTTTGTGCTGACCCGTCATTGGCAAGACACCCCTGAGGGCACCGTAGTGTCGTTTTGGCTGGCGACGGATGCCGGCCCGCGCTACGTCAGCCTCCCTGTGCAGAGTTCTGTGACGTTCATTCCCGCCGATCAGCGAATGCAGGCCGAGAGGCTGCTCCAGAGTGAGCAAGGTGTCGAGCTTCGCCCGTTGGATCTCTGCGACTTCGATCATCGCCCGGTGCTTGGCCTGTATTGTCGTCAGTATCGCCAGCTGATGAATCTGCAGCGGCGCCTGCGTGAAGCGGGTATCGAGGCGTACGAGGCCGATGTTCGCCCGCCGGAGCGCTACTTGATGGAGCGTTTCATTACCGCGCCGGTTGTCTTCACTGGTCGAGAGACAGCGGACGATGGGTTAGTCGAGGCGCAACTCAAGCCTGCACCGAACTACCGCCCCCGGCTGACACTGGTCTCGTTGGACATCGAGACCAGTGAGCGTGGCGAGCTGTATTCCATCGCACTGGAGGGCTGCGGTCAGCGCCAAGTCTATATGTTGGGACCTTCGAATGGGCTGGGCGAGGAAACGCTCGGCTTTACCCTGGAATATTGCGAGAGTCGCGAGACCTTGCTGCGGCGGCTCAACGGTTGGATGGCACGTCACGATCCTGACGCGATCATTGGCTGGAACGTTGTGCAGTTCGACCTGCGCATCCTTCAGCGCCATGCCGAAACGTTAGGTGTGCCGCTACTGCTGGGGCGGAATGGCGAGCCCATGGAATGGCGAGCGCATGGCAGCAATGCCAACCACTTCTTTGCATCCATGCCGGGGCGCCTGATCATCGATGGTATCGAAGCGTTGCGTTCGGCGACCTGGAGCTTCACGTCGTTCAGCCTGGAGAACGTCGCGCAAACGCTGCTGGGCGAGGGCAAGGCCATCGATAACCCTTACCAGCGCATGGACGACATCAAGCGCATGTTCGCTGAGGACAAGCCGGCGCTGGCCCGTTATAACCTCAAGGACTGCGAACTGGTCACCCGCATCTTCGAAAAAACCGCTCTGATCGACTTTCTGCTCGAGCGAGCCTCTGTGACCGGTCTGCCCGCCGATCGCAGTGGCGGCTCGGTGGCGGCATTCTCGCACCTCTACTTGCCGCGCATGCATCGGCTCGGCTTCGTCGCTCCCAGTCTGGGGACGCAGGGAGGCGAGAACAGCCCCGGCGGCTTTGTCATGGACTCGCGGCCCGGTCTCTATGACTCGGTACTGGTACTGGATTACAAGAGCCTCTATCCCTCGATCATTCGCACGTTTCTGATCGACCCGGTCGGGCTGGTGCAGGGGCTTGGCGAGCCGAAAGACGATACGGTGCCCGGCTTTCGCGGCGCGCGTTTTTCACGCACGCGCCATGCATTGCCCGACATGGTGGAACGGGTGTGGCAGGGCCGTGAGGCGGCCAAGCGCGAAGGTAACGTGCCACTGGCCCAGGCACTCAAGATCATCATGAACTCCTTCTACGGCGTGCTGGGTGCCCGTGGTTGCCGCTTCTTCGACCCACGCCTGTCGTCATCAATTACCCTGCGCGGCCATGACATCATGAAGCGCACACGCGAGCTGATCGAAGCCGAGGGTTATACCGTTATCTATGGTGATACCGATTCAACATTCGTGTGGTTAGGCCGAGAGCATGGCGAGGACGAGGCTGCACGCATCGGTCAGACCTTGGTCAAGAACGTCAATCGCTGGTGGCAAGCGTTTCTTCAGCAGGAGTACGGCTTGACGAGTGCCCTGGAGCTGCAGCTCGAGACGCATTTCCGGCGCTTTCTGATGCCGACCATTCGCGGGGCCGAAGCGGGCAGCAAGAAGCGTTATGCCGGGCTGGTGCGGGAACCCGACGGAAGCGACCGATTGGCCTTCAAGGGGTTGGAGGCTGTGCGTGCTGACTGGTCACCGCTGGCCAAAATGTTCCAGCAAGAACTCTATCGGCTCGTTTTTCTGAATGAACCCTACCGAGACTTCGTGCGCGACTACGTCAGTCGCACTTTGGCCGGGGAGTACGACGAGCGGTTGATCTATCGCAAGCGCCTGCGTCGCAAGCTCACCGATTACCAGCGCAATGTGCCGCCTCATGTACGGGCGGCCCGGCTGGCCGATGAGCACAACACCCGGTTGGGTCGGCCTCGTCAGTATCAGAATGGCGGCTGGATCAGCTACGTGATCACGATGGCCGGGCCAGAGCCACTGGAAGTCCAACGCTCTCCCATCGATTACCAGCACTACCTGACTCGCCAGTTGCAGCCGGTGGCCGATGCGATCCTGCCGTTCGTCGGTGATACCTTCGACTCTCTGATCGACCGTCAACTTGGCCTATTTTAGCGAGACCGGATCGTGACTGAACTACGCTAATCCTGATTTATCAACCGGGAGAAAAGCATGGATATGATCTTTTTCGATAGCTGGCAGGCAGTGTGGCGCACCGGAATTCTCGGCATGCTCGCCTATGCAAGCCTGGTTGTGTTGCTGCGAATCTCGGGGCGGCGCACGCTGTCGAAAATGAATGCTTTCGATCTGGTGGTTACCGTCGCGCTGGGTTCGACGCTAGCTTCGGTCATCCTCAGCAAGAGCGTGACTCTTAGCCAAGGCGTGGTGGCATTTGCGCTACTGATCGGCATGCAATTCATCGTGACCTGGACCAGTGTGCGTGTGCCTTGGGTGCGCCAAATCGTCACGGGTGAGCCTGCGCTGCTGTTCTATCAAGGGCAATGTTTGCCGACGGCGCTAAAGCGGGCGCGAGTCACTGAAGAGGAGATACGAGCTGCGGTAAGATCCAACGGCATGGCCTCAATGGATGAGGCCCACGCCGTGGTGCTGGAGACCGATGGCTCGTTCAGTGTGGTTCCGCAGGGCACAAGCGGTGAAGCGTCGAGCCTGTCCGATGTGGTGCGCCCTGGGCGCTATGACAGGCCGAACGGATAATGACGAGCAAGCACTGGATCGAAGCGTGCGGACAGCGCTTGTTCTATCGCAGCGCCGTTGGCCAGCCATCGCAGGATCGGGTGTCGGTCGTACTCGTGCATGGGCTGGGTGTATCCAGCCGATATTTTCTGCCGATCATGGAACATCTGGCCACGTCATTTGACGTTTACGCACCGGACCTGCCAGGGCACGGACACAGTCCGGGCAAGGGGCAAATGCAATCCATTGAGGCGTTGGCCCAGGTATTACTGGGCTGGCTGAAAGTGATGCAACTTGAGCGGGTCGTATTGGTCGGGCAGTCGCTGGGCTGCCAAGTGGCGGTCGAGGCGGCGTCCTATGAGCCGGACCGTATTGAGCGGCTGGTACTCATCGGTCCGACAATGGACCCGGCAAAGCGTAGCCTGCATGCGCAGTTACCGCGTTTCATGGCCGATATCCCCTTCGAACGGCTGGCCTTGATCCCGGTGGTAGCGCGGGATTACCTACGGATGGGCTGGCGGGCCGTGCCTGAGTTGCAGGCCATGTTTGCGTATCGCATCGAGGACAAGCTGCCGTTGCTGAACCAACCCCTGTTGCTGGTGCGCGGCGAGTTCGACCCCGTTGCTCCGCGGCGCTGGCTGGACGAAGCGGCGCGCCTGCATAGCACTGCCCAGGTAGAAACGATTTCTGGCTGGGGGCATGCCGTGCAGTTCAGCGCCCCCGGGCGCGTCGCGGAAATCATGCGAGCGTTCCTGACGCCACAAAATACCGAATTTCAGGCTCGGTAGACCCCGAACTGCCTCATTCCTCGCTCGGCCAATTGCATTGCCTGCATCCGGCTCATTACACCTTGGGCGCAATAGAGCAGGTAACGGCGGTCGCTAGGTAGCGTCTCTGCGCGCGACATCAATTCGAAGAAGGGAATCGCCAGCGGCTCGCCGCGGGGCAGTTCGAGCGGTTGGGCGTCGCGTTCGTCGGGGTGCCGGATGTCGATCACGGTGACATCGTCTGCCGCTATCAGCCCTTCAGGCGTGTCTATTTCCTGGACTTGGGGCAAGGGCTTGGGCGAGTCCATTAACCGGTCGACACGCGTCACGGTCGAGTTTGCTACTGCATCATCGAGTACCGCGAAATCAAATGCTGTCTCGGCGCGCTCGATCTGAATCGCATGCGGGCGCACGTTGGGGCGTTTGGAGATCACACCACAGTATTCGGGCAACTGCTCGGCAAAGCGGTCAGTGCCGATGAGTCGTGCATCGGTGATGATGGTTTGCTTGTCGCTGGCAATCAGGGGTCGCAGGATCGGCCTCTCGCTGACGGCGTCGATCAGGCTCAGGTTGGTGAGGCTCTGGCTGGAAACCTGCGCCAAGGCATCGCCGGTAACCAATGCCGGGATGCGCGCTCTGGCCGCTACTCGGTTGGCAGCACGCAGCATCATGCGCTTGAGCACCACGCCGGCCAGCCCGGCCGGTACGCTGCGCTGTATCTCGCTAACGATGGCCTCGAAGGGAACGCTAACGAAATTGACCCGGTGCGAAGCGCTGTAGCGTTGCCAGAGGTGATGAACGACTTCACGTACGCCTTTCTCGTGGGCCGGTCCGCCAAGATTGAAGAACAGGAAATGGGTCTTGAGCCCTCGGCGCAGCAGCCGCCAGGCAGCGACCGGCGAGTCGTAGCCGCCTGAGATCAATGCCAAGGCCTGGCCTTGAGTGCCTAGCGGGTAGCCGCCAAGCCCCGGCAGGCGCCGGGCAACCAAGATCAGTCGGTTACCCTTGAGCTCGATGCGCACCTCAACGTCAGGCTGCCTGAGATCTACCGTTGCCCCCTTGGCCGCGTTGAGCAGGGCATGGCCCAAGTGACGTTCCAGATCCTCCGAAGTGAAGCCATGATGGCCACTTCGCTTGACCCGCACACGAAAGCGCCGGCCTGCCAGAGTGTCGCGCCACAACGGTACCAGCCTAGCGGCGGTATCCTCGAAAGAGACGAAGGCATGGGTTTCCACCACCTGTACTTCATGGATACCGGAGATCCGGGTCAAGCCGGCTTCCAGCGCGTCGCGTGTGGGCGCATCGAGGATGTGACGTGGACGAACTTCCAGCGCATCCCAGCAGTCGGCCACACGGATGCCGGGAGAGAGGCCCTCAAGGGTGTTACGAACGTTAGTACGTAGGCAGCGCACCATCTCCTTACGTACGGGGCGAGACTTGATGGTGATTTCCGGAAATAGCTTGATTCGATATCGCATGCCGCTGAGGTCGGTGGCGGGTGGGCTCGTGATGGTAACAAGTCGAGTCCTATGCCTCCACGTGCCCACCCCAACCGCTACATCCCCAATTGGTGAAGAAAGCGCGGCAGGGCCGAAGAATCCAGCAGGATCGTGATGATCACACCCCCCAGTGCCCCGCCCAGGTGAGCTTCGTGTGCCAGGCCCCCGGCGCGGTGCGGGTCACGACGACGCATCGCATACATGGAGATCGCCACGAAACCAATGGCAAAGAAAATCGCCGGGATAGGGATGGCAAAGAAGATGTAGAGCATCTCGAAAGGCGCGTAGAGACAGAAGGCGAATACCAGGCCGCTGATTGCTCCCGAGGCACCGACTGCTGAATAGCGAGCGTTGCGATAATGGAAAAGCATCGAAAGGCCGTGTGCTGCCAGATCCGAGCCGAAATAGAGGATCAGGTAACCGATCGGGCCCAGCACGTACTCCAGCAGCGGGCCGAAGAAGTACAGCGTGAGCATGTTGACCAGCAGGTGAGCGCCATTGACGTGAACGAAACCGGCGGTCGCCAGACGATATAATTGTCCTCGCCGAATGCGATCCGGGCGAAACGACAACTGCTCGATGAGCTGCGGGCGTCGATGTAGCACGTACAAGCTGACGACCACATTGGCGATCAGCAACACCAAAGTAATCGGGGCTTGAGTCAGATCCAGCATGTCAGTCTCCATTCAAGAGTGGGCTATCCATAGCGTCGATTATCTTCATCATGCCAGATGGCTACCGTGGTCGCCTTGCTGCTGCCTGAGTCAAAGGCTTGTCAGGCGGGCGTCGTGAGGTCAGGATGCAGGCGGTTTTCTACGACACCGACATCGACAGGAGTTACACCATGCCCCAAGCAAGCGCACGCCACATTCTGGTGGACAGCGAAGCAAAATGTGAAGAGCTCAAGAACGAGATCGAAAATGGACGCGATTTCGCAGAGGTCGCCAAGCAGCACTCTACCTGCCCGTCGGGGCGCAGTGGCGGCGATCTGGGTACGTTCAGCCAGGGCCAGATGGTGCCGGAGTTCGATCAGGTCGTGTTCAACGGTGATCTGAATACCGTCCACGGACCGATCAAGACCCAGTTCGGCTATCATCTGCTGGAAATCACCCAGCGGTCGTAATGCCTGGCTCAACCAAGAAGCCGCATGTGGAATGCTCCGCATGCGGCTTCTTGCGTTATGCACCTCGCCAGTTGGACGCAATCCCGTGAACGAACCATGCTGGGTTGGTGGCGTAGTGTTGGATGTCCTTGGATAGGCAGTGTCCGAGGTAGGAGGAGTGCCGGTAGGCGAAGCTCAAGCAACTTACCAAGAATGATCGCCGATGACGGACGAGTACACGATCGTGAGTGACAAGCTGCCAGCAGATCGTGACTCAGAACAATCATGATGCGAGGTTGCCATATGGAACAGCTAGCCAAGCGCCTTGGGCTGCGTACCGATCCGACCATTTTTTTCGTGTCGGCCGGGTGCATGATCGTTTTTCTGATTGCTCTATTGGTGGCACCCGAGCAAATTCGCGATATTTTCGCCAGTGGCCGGTCTTGGGTCGTCACCAATCTCGGCTGGTTCTTCATCTTTGGCGTGAATTCCTGGCTGCTCTTCTTGCTTTGGATAGCCATGAGTCGGCATGGCCGGATTCGCTTGGGCGGTCAGGATGCCAAACCTGCATACAGTAACCTTTCGTGGTTCACTATGCTGTTTGCCGGTGGGATCGGGACTGTGCTGATGTTCTGGGGCGTTGCCGAGCCCATCTCTCATTTCTCCAATCCGCCGTACGATGGTGTCGAACCCTATACGGTCGAGGCAGCCCGGGATGCAATGGGGTTCTCGATCTATCATCTGGGGCTGCACACCTGGACGATCTTTACACTGCCCGGGCTGGCCTTCGCTTATTTCATTTACCGCTATGAACTGCCGGTTCGTGTCAGTTCGGTGTTTTATCCGCTCCTGCATGATCGAATTTACGGCCCCATAGGGAAGACCATCGATATCTTCGCCGTACTGGGCACTTTGTTCGGTGTTGCGGTGTCGGTCGGGCTTGGCACATCGCAGATCAATGCCGGGCTGACAGAGCTCACCGGTGTTGCCGACTCGGTGACGTCCAAGGTAATCATCATCGCCATTCTTACCGGCATTGCCGTCACTTCGATCGTGGTGGGCCTCGATAAAGGTGTGAGGCGGTTATCCAACATCAATATCGGTATGGCTACGGCGTTGATGGTCTTCGTGCTGATTACCGGGTCGACGGTTTTCCTATTGAGAGGCATCGTCGAGACAGTGGCTATTTACGGCTCCAACCTCGTCCCAATGGCGTTCTGGAACGACATGCTCGCGCAATACACATCGGAGAATGGGGGCTGGGGCTGGCAGGGAAACTGGACAGTCTTCTACTGGACCTGGACCGTGTCTTGGTCGCCATTCATCGGGATTTTTGTTGCGCGCATATCGAAAGGACGAACCATCCGGCAGTTTGTGCTCGGCGTCCTGTTCGCCCCGTCAATGTTCACGTTGATCTGGTTCGCGATCTTCGGCTGGTCCGCCATGGAAATTGATGGCATAGGGGCGCAAGCACGCGCCGCCCTCGGTGAGCAGGCGGGTGTGCTATCAGAGGCAGTGGAAGAAAGTGTGCCGTTGGCGATGTTCGCGTTCTTTGAGCACTTTCCCTTAACGACCCTTGTTCAGGGCCTGGCGGTCGTCATAGTGGCGATTTTCTTTGCGACCTCGTCGGATTCCGCCTCACTGGTCGTCGACATGCTATGTACCGGCGATGCCGACCCCGGCCCCGTACGTCAGCGAGTGTTCTGGGGCGTTTCCGAAGGCGTGGTGGCCGCCATGCTCATCGTGCTGGCGGGCGAGGCCGGGCTCAATGCACTACAGCAGGTCATCACGGTGCTCGGTCTTCCTATCTTCCTTCTGGTGTTCGCGATGGTCTTTGCTCTGTTACGCGCTCTGAAGAGCGAAAGTATCAGCAAGCCCAAGGTAGGTGACCCTCCCAGCGTAGGCGAACTATAGGAAGCGGCTCTGGCCAAAACGTAATGGATGCGGGCCCGGATAAGCAGGATTGGGCTTCGCCTCCTTCCTGTTCGTTGTGCGTCGCCGGTAACGCGTATACTGCGCACCATCAGCGACTACGTTAACGACAGGAGCCTAACAGTGACGAGATGGAAAACACCGGACAGGCCCGCGGTGAAACGGCGGAAACGGTTTTACCCTTGGCTGCTCGTGTTGCTCGTCGCGTATCTCGGCATGGCTATCTATCAATCCTTCAAGCCCTTGCCCGACGGTATTAGTGTCGCCTCGCCGTTGTTGCCGGTATCCGACGTGGCGTTCTTAGCCGATGTCACTTATCTCGACGCCGAGGGCAATCGGCAGTCCGAGCAGGCCATCTTTGACGAGATGCTGCGTCTGATCAATCAGGCCAAGCGCCTGGTAGTGTTGGATATGTTCCTGTTCAACGACTTCGCTGGCGAAGCAAACGGCGACTACCGGCCGCTGTCGGCACAGCTCGCCCGGGCCCTGATCGAGCGCAAGGCACAGATGCCGGGGCTGGAGGCAGTGGTCATCACCGACCCACTCAATACGATGTACGGTGGACTTACGCTAGAGCATTTAACCGCACTACGGGCGGCAGGCGTAAAGCTGATCGTCACCGATCTTACCGAGTTGCGCGCCTCCAATCCGACCTGGTCGGGGCTGTGGTACTGGTGCTGTCAGTGGCTGAGCAACACCGCGGAAGGTGGCTGGCTGGACAACCGGCTGGGGCCTGGGCAGGTGACCTTACGCAGCTACCTGGCCATGGCCAACTTCAAGGCCAACCATCGCAAGACGCTGGTTGCCGATGCTGGTGAGGATTGGGTGGGAGTGGTGACCTCGGCCAACCCGCACGACGCCAGTAGCATGCATGGCAACGTGGCCCTGCGTTTCCAAGGCCCGGCCGTGGCAGAACTGCTCGAAAGTGAGCGTGCCGTGGCGCATCTGTCTGGCGATGATATCGATTTCGATCCGCTGCAGTTGAAGGGGGCGGTGGCTCCCGGAGGGCCGCGCCTGCAACTGCTGACCGAAGGTAAGATCGGCGATGCACTGGTCATCGCCGTGCAGAGTGCCGAGCCCGGCGACCGCATCGATATCGCTACGTTTTATCTGGCGCATCGTGACCTGGTTGACGCGTTGAAGAGTGCCCAGGCGCGTGGCGTGCAGGTGAGGGTTTTGCTCGATCCTAACAAGGATGCCTTCGGCTTCGAGAAGTCCGGCATCCCTAACCGGCCGGTGGCGGCCGAATTGCATGAGGCGGGGATTCCGGTGCGTTGGTGTGCGACCAACGGTGAACAGTGTCACGCCAAGGTGTTGCTGAAACGCTCTCTCAGTGGGGACGCAGTGCTTCATCTCGGCTCGGCCAACTTCACGCGGCGCAATCTCGATGACCTGAATCTGGAAACCAACGTCCGCCTTGTCGCTTCGAAGGAAACGCCAGCCATTGCCGATGCCACGCGATGGTTCGATCGCTATTGGCACAACGCGGAGGGACAGCGCCTGAGCGTGCCTTATCCTACCTATGCCGACGTGTCGCGCTGGCGTTACTGGCAGTACCGATTGATGGAGGCTACGGGTCTGTCGACGTTCTGACAGCTAGCTTTCCGCAGAGCGGGTTTCCTGCGCAGCCGGAATCAATACCTCGGCAACGATGGCTTCCAGGGCTTTCAGGTAGCTTTGTCCTGGCGACGGTGGGTTAGGGTTGGATGTCATCACTACGCTCAGGCCAAGGTCAGGAATGACATAAAGCATTTGCCCGGCGTAGCCCCAGCCGTAGTAGACGTCCTCGCCAGCCAACTCGGTAATGAACCAGCCATAACCGTACTGATCGAAGTTGAACACCGATCGTGTACGCGGTGTCCACGAGGCCTCGATCCAATCCCGATCCAGGATGCGCTTGCCATCGATGGTTCCGCCTTGGCGATACATCTCGCCGAACCTGAGAATCGCGAGTGGGGACAGCGCCATCTGGTTGCCTCCCATGTAGATGCCCTGGGGATCCTGGGTCCAGGGCGGGATGGCGATATTCAATGGCTCGCCCAGCCAATCCTGGGCCAAGGCGTGGGTGTCGCGGCCGGTGGCAACCGTCAGCGCCGCGGACAACAGATGTGTGTTACCGGTGGAGTAGAGCATCTGTCCGCCGGGGTCGGCGACGAAGGGGCGTGTCAGTACGTAGTTCACCCAATTGTCGCTGGCCACCCAGGCACTGTAGTTCGGTCCCGAGGTGCGCTCCAGACCGGCCTGCATGGATAGTAGGTGTCCTACTGTGATGTTATCGGTGCCCGGACTGGCATCGTCGGGCACGCGCTGCCCCAGCAACTCGACGATCGGTTGGTCGACGCTCTCGATTACGTCTCGCTGGATGGCAGTCCCGACCATGGCGGACATGACGCTTTTCGCCAGCGATTTGATGTTGGTGGGCTCGCTCAGGCTTTCTCCTTCGGCGGTATATTCGATGACATTCTCGCCGTGATGAGCCACCAACAGGCTGTGCAACCGTGGCAGCGACGCCGCTCGCGACACGGCGTCATCAAGGGCGGCGGAGGGCAGGCTGGAGACCTTGTCGCCACTCTGACCCCAGACAGGCGACGCGGTCAGCATCCCCCCGGCCAGCAGACACAATAAGGTTTTACTATAAGGGAACAGACGATACGAAATGGCGAGCATGGTGCTTCCTTTGCTGGCGAACCTTTCATCCCAACGCGGTCCAACGACTTGAGGCCGTAATCGCGGCCATCCTGACATTAAGGGTAGGAGTACTGATGCTTGATGCCATTCAGCAGTTTTTCAATCGTACCCTGGCGCCTCAGGACGACGCGCAACGCGTCCTAACGTTGGAACTGGCAACCGCTGCCCTGCTGTGCGAGGTAGTGCGGGCCGACTACCAGACCGGGGCGTCAGAGATCGATGCGCTGCGCAACATGCTTCAAACACGCTTTGCCCTGGACCGTGCTGCAGTCGACGAATTAATGGACCTTGCCGCCGAGGAGGCCGAGCAGGCCGTAGATCATTTCCAGTTCGTGCGTCTGGTCAACGAGCATTACGACTATGCCGACAAGGTGGAACTGGTCGAATTGATGTGGCGCCTCGCCTACGCTGATGACGCACTGGATGCGCTTGAGGAGCATCGCATCCGTAAGCTGGCCGACCTGCTCTTCGTACGTCATAGCGACTTCATCCGTACCAAGTTGCGTGTCCAGGAAGGGCGCGACGGAGCGGGCGTATGAGCTGGAAGGGACTTACCTTGGGCCGGCGCGACGTGCTGTACGGCCTGGCCAGCAGCGGTGCTGCGGTGGCATTGGGCTGGTCACCGTTCCTGCGGGCGCAGCCGGGAGAGCGCGAAAAGCCTTTGATGAAGCCGATCCCTGCCACAGGGGAGCGGATTCCGGCGGTCGGCATGGGCACCTGGATCACCTTCAACGTAGGAGAGCTAGAGGCCATGCGGGCCCAGCGCGCCGAGATCGTCGCCGAGCTGTTCGCGCAGGGTGGACGTATCATCGATTCGTCGCCCATGTACGGCACGTCGGAATCCGTGGTCGGGTATTGCCTGGAGAAGCTTGGCGAGCCAGACGATCTGTTTGCGGCAACCAAGGTCTGGACGCGCATGGCGGATGACGGTGCTGCCCAGATGGCTGAGTCGCGTCGGCTGTGGGGTGTCGAGACATTCGCTCTGATGCAGGTGCATAACCTGGTCGACTGGCGTACCCACTTGCCACAATTGCTGGACGACAAGGCGCAGGGCCGTATTCGTTATGTCGGGGTGACGACCTCGCACGGACGCCGTCACGATGAGCTTATGTCGATCATGCGCAACGAGCCCATCGACTTCGTGCAATTGACTTACAACATTCTGGACCGTGAGCCCGAAGATACCCTCTTGCCTCTGGCCAGGGAGCGTGGCATTGCGGTCATCGCCAATCGCCCGTTTCGCCAGAAGCGGTTAATAGAACGTTATCAGGACAAGCCGCTGCCGGATTGGGCAGACGAGATTGACTGCGCGAACTGGCCGCAATTCCTTCTCAAGTTCATCGTTTCGCACCCGGACGTGACTTGCACGATTCCTGCCACCACCCGGGTCGATCATATGCGTGAAGACACCGGAGCGATGTATGGTCGACAGCCTGATCAAGCGATGCGAGAACGGATGGTCCGTTACGTCGAGCAAATCTAGGTTCTATCTGTGAAGTGCCCACGCTTGTCCAGACAGCGTTGCTAATCGATTCGTAGGCGAGTCCGACCAATGCTCATCATGCTGTGTAAACTCGTTTTATCGCCGAAATTTTTCTCGTCTGGCTATCGTTAGCCGACAGAATCTAGGTCTGCGTCATGCTGCCATATTCCATCGAAATCCTGTTCGCTATCTTCGCGCAGTTCAATCAGGCGGTATGGCCGGTTCAACTGGGCTTTTACGTGCTTGCTCTGGCTGCAGCCGTCATGGTCTTCAGACGGCCAGATAGCGTCACCACTTCCCGTTTGATGAATGGAGTTCTGGCGCTGGCCTGGGCCTGGACGGGGGTCGGCTTTCATCTGGTGCATTTTGCCCCGTTCAATTTCGCAGCACCGTACTATGCCGTCATGTTCGTGAGTCAGGCTGTGCTGTTCACCATTGCCACCGCCAAGGCGCGACCGCGTTACCGAGCGGCCCGCGACATGCCGAGCATGCTTGGTCTGGGAGTGCTGAGTTATGCCTTGTTTGGCTATCCATTGGTCGATCTAGCGATGGGGCAAACGTGGCAGAGTCTGCGTTACTTTCCCATGGCGCCGGGGGCGACACTGCTGTTTACCTTGGGGGGGCTGTTGATGGGCTCGGGTCGCTACACGTACCTGCTGTTCTTCATCCCCGTGGGGTGGGGGCTGATTGCCGGTGTGCTGGCATGGTGGCTAGGGTTGGTGCAGGACATTGTGCTTCCTGTGGCCAGCATGCTGTGCCTGGCGCTTTTTGCATGGCGCCAGCAGCACCGGAATTGAATGTCAGCGGGGCCGGCTGGGGTCTAGATACCAGGGCAACCCCGCCTTGGCGCTGCGCTCGAGTTCGGCAATCACCTGGGCGCCGAGCAGCAGGATGATCGACCCGATTTCCAGGCTCAACAACAGCACCACGATGGTGGCCAGGGAGCCGTACACGGCATTGACCAACGAAATGTTGGCGAAGTAGTACACCAGCCCCAATCTGACGACCTCCCATAGCAGCGCCGCCACGAAGCCACCGACCAAGGCACGGTAATAACCGATGCGTATGACGGGCATGACTTTATAGATTGCGCTGAACAGCAAGAACATGCCCAGGAAGCTGAACAGATTGAGCAATGCCGTGGCCAGTTGCGCGGAATGCAGCTCGATCCCGAACAGGGCGATGATCAGCGCATTGAAGGCGTTG
The DNA here is from genome assembly GCF_000378505.1 of Modicisalibacter luteus DSM 23508. GTDB lineage: Bacteria > Pseudomonadota > Gammaproteobacteria > Pseudomonadales > Halomonadaceae > Modicisalibacter > Modicisalibacter luteus. The sequence goes on from NZ_KB899993.1 coordinate 48,132, forward strand.
GCCAGTATCACCAGTAGGGCGAGGGCAAGCAGGCCGGCGCCGAGCATGACCATGAACGCGTAAGGCAGTAGGGCGGAAACCCAAAACCGCCGTTTCGCCGGATCTTCGGGCTGGTGAAAGATCAGGCTGATCGAATCCTCAAGCATGCGGAACGCAAAGGAGCTGAAGAATAACAGTACGAGTGTGCCGACGAGGCCGACCACGTCTCGTGAGTCCAGCAGGGTACGTACGGCTTCCAGAAGAATGTCGGCATGAGCCGGAGCCAGATGGCGGGCCTGGACCGAAATGATCGCCAGGAGTTGCTGTTCGTTGACGATGTGGGTCAGTAATACACAGAGTACGGCAAACAGGGGCACGACCGACAACAGCACGCTGTACCCGACCCCACCGGCAAGCAATATGCCGCGGTTATGGAAAAACATGCGCAGCACGCGCAGGGCAAAGCGAGCCAAGTGGGGAAGGATCTTGCTGAGACGTCGGTTCCGCGGGGCATTGTCTCGCATCAAAATGATTCCGCCGTTTCGGTATGTCGGGACGATTATGCAACACTGAGATGAAGACATAGTGGCTGTCGTTCATTGGCCCTTGCAACCGGCAATCCCGTCGAGGCATGACAACATATGACGATGCGTACGAATTCCCGGTTTCTTGCCGATGCCATGCTCGGCCGTCTGGCCCGCTGGTTGCGGGTGCTCGACTTCGACACTGTTTTCGATCCGGCCATCGACGACCCGGAACTCGTTGCCCTGGCCGACACCGAGGGGCGTATCCTGCTGACCCGTGACCGGCATCTCGTTGAGTATCTGCAACCGGCGCGCTCGGTATTGATCACCCGGGACGCTCCGCTCGAGCAATTGCGACAAGTCATTGAAACCTGCCGGCTCGAGCCCCCACCGGCCCTGTTTACCCGCTGCATGGTCTGCAATACACCGCTGCGCCATGCCACCGAGGACGAAGCCGCCACCTTGCAGCCCGGACGTGCCCGCACCTTGCCCGGGCCAGTATGGCGTTGCCCAGGGTGCCTTAGGGTTTACTGGCCCGGTACGCACACCTGGCGCATGCGTGAAACGTTGCAGCAGGCGTTGCCTGAATGGCTGTAACCTGGCTAAAGTTCCGCCCGCTCTAGCCGCTAAGTTAGCGATTACACAGAAAGATAGAGTAGGCGTAGCACGTATGTCCCGCTTCTATTCTTTATTGGCATTTTCGAAAGCGTTGGTCAGCACCAGCTCAGTAAACTGTGGCGTATTCGTGGTATGTGGCACTCGTATACCTGTCGCCAGCATCAGTGGCGCGGGGTAGCAGGTAGGAATAGTGGCGTTAACCAGGGAAGGATAAGGAGATGAACGGCCATGATCGTTAATTGTGTGGTGTATCAAGGCGGCCGACGTCTCCGCGATATCGAAATAGCGGATATTACCGACTATCTGGGGCAGCCGGATTGCTTTGTGTGGGTAGCGCTTGCCGATCCCGCTCCTGAGGATATCGAGCATATGCAAGACGTCTTCTCGCTGCATGAATTGGCAGTCGAGGACACATTGCACGGAAATCAGCGACCCAAGGTAGAGGAATATGGCGAGTGCCTATTTGCCTACATGCGTACCCTGAGTGTGCATGAAGGGGAGATAGACCATGGAGAAATGGCGGTTTTCGTCGGGGCGGATTACATTCTGTCGGTCCGCAGTCGCTCACAACAGGATTTCCGGAATGTGCGTGCCCGTTGTGAGCGAGAACCGCACCTACTCAAGCTGGGACCTTCGTTTGTGCTTTATGCCCTGATGGATGCGGTAGTCGATCGCTATTTTCCCGTTGTCGAGGCGCTGGAGTCGGAACTCGAAGCCATCGAGGAAAGCATCTTCGTCAAGAATGTCGCCCGTGAGAACATCGAGCATCTCTATCAACTCAAACGGAAGGCGACCCAAGTCAAGCATGCCGTCACACCGCTGGCCGAGGCATTGGTGCATCTGTTCGGGGGCAGGGTGCCGACGCTGAGCACCAACACCCAGGAGTACTATCGTGACGTCTACGACCACCTGCATCGTATCGAAACCGCGATAGACTCGATGCGCGACACCATCGTCACAGCCATTCAGGTCAATTTATCCATGGTGGCCATCGATGAAGGCGAAGTACACAAGCGCTTGGCCGCGTGGGCGGCCATCTTTGCCGTCGCCACGGTACTGGCCGGAATATGGGGGATGAACTTCGAGCATATGCCGGAGCTCGACTGGAAACTTGGTTACCCTATGGCCTTGGGGCTGATGGTGACAGCCTGTGGTGGGTTGTATTATCGGTTTCGCAAGGCTGGCTGGCTTTAGATAGGGCCTCCCAAGGAAGGGACACGCTTTCAGGATAATTGGTGAGTCATGGATGACAACGCGCAGCAATTCAACGATCTCGAACAGCTCATCGAGCATTTGGATACCTCGACTCGGAACAGCGAACGCGTCAGCTTAGGGATGATCGTGGAATCGATTGGAGATCGGTCATTCGGGCCGCTTCTGCTGGTAGCCGGCCTGATCACCTTGGCGCCGCTGATCGGTGATATTCCCGGTGTTCCGACGTTGATGGCCATTCTGGTATTGCTGGTTTCCGTACAGCTCATCCTCGGCCGCCGCCATTTCTGGCTACCTCAGTGGTTGCTCAGGCGCTCCGTGGAGGAAAAAACGTTTACCCGGGGGATCCGCTGGATGCGCCGCCCAGCCTATTGGATCGATAAACTGCTCAGGCCTCGCCTGAGCATGCTGGTGCGCGGCCCCGGCCTGTATGCGGTGGCGGTGACCTGCAGTCTGATCGCGTTCGCCATGCCACTCATGGAAGTGGTGCCCTTTTCTGCCAATGGTGCCGGTGCCGCCCTGACTTTATTCGGGCTGGCGCTGATTGGCCGTGATGGTTTGCTCGCTTTGATCGGTTTCCTTCTGCTGCCTGGCACGGCGGGCTTCATCATCTATCAGTTAACCTGAGGATGTAACGCTACATGACTCTGCATGACCTGATTGCCGTTCTCGAAACGGCTCCTGATCGCGTTGAGTTCGAAGATACTCTGCGAATCATCGAGGCGAATTACCACTATATCCCGGCCGGCTTTCGCAATGGTCCCCTGAGCAATGCACCTGGCGAGAATGCCGGCTCGTGCAAGATCTTCGCCTTTTCACGACGACATGGGCTTAGCGAAGCACAGACGCTGCACTGCTTTGGGCGGTTCTATCGTCAGGAAGTGCTGGGTGATCCGTCGGGGGAAGGTCACCGCAACATTCGCCAGTTCATGCAGACGGGATGGTCGGGTGTCGTCTTCGATACCGATCCGTTGACGCCTCAGGACAATGACGGCCGTTAATCTGCTGCGCCGTCAAGCGGCCGACTCGTACACCGTCGTACAGTTGCGGCTGCTCACCTTGCCTTGGTAGAGCGCCTCGTCGGCCTGGATCATTGCTTCCTGTAGCGACAGCTTGCGCTCGGCTGTCAGAACCGGGGCCAGGCCGATACTCAGCGTATGCACGATGTGTTGTTCTCGATAGTGGGTAGGCGTGCGACAGAATGCCTGGCGAATTCGTTCGGCGATCTCCAGCGCTGTTCGTTGGTCGGGGACTTGTAACAGCATGGCAAATTCCTCTCCGCCAAGCCGCACGCAAGTGCCGCTGCCTTGGCAATGTGCCCTGAGAAGATCGGCAAGCTTCTGAAGAATATGGTCCCCTGCCAGGTGACCATAGGTATCATTGAGTGCCTTGAAGTGATCCAGGTCGATCATGAGCAGGAAAACCGGCATCCCCGTGTTTTCGAAGCGACGTGCCACGACGTCGTACTGCTGGGCCAACAAGCGACGATTGCCAAGCTGGGTCAACGGATCGTAGTTGGCCTGGCGCAGGGCCTCGTGACGGCCCTCCTCACGCGATCTGAGTCGCTCGCCTAGTGCCACAAGCAGGAACATCGACTCCAGCAGGCTGCCAATTTGCGCATATGTCAGCGCCTCCATGCCCCAGGGCAGCAGCCGTGTATAAGCGCTGATCAAACTGGTGGCCAGCCCCAGCGAGTAAACCAGCCAGGCGATCGAAAACCAGCGGGCATAGACCATCCCTTTGCGGTAGGCGAGCCAGCCCAGGGCAGGCAGCATCAATAGCGGCAGGGTCAAGCTGGCGTATGCGATGTGAAGCACTACACCGTAATCGCCAAGCAGTCGCAGCCCGATAGCCAGTATCATGATCAGTTGTAGGCCGTACATCAGCCGGTTGATACGCGGAAAATACTCCGCCGTATGCAGGAATGTTCGGGTGAACTGAAAGGTAATGATTACGAAAAGCAGGTAACCGATGTGGCACCCTTCATTGTGCCAATAGGGCTGAGCAGGGAAAAGATACTGATAGGCAAACCCGTTAATCTGGGCCCACATGAGCCCGCTTATGGTCAGAAAAAGAGCGTAATAGAGGTACGTTGCTTCACGCATGACGAATGCGAAGAGCAGGGCGATGAGGCATAGGGCCACGGTTATGCCGAAGTACCCGCCGAACAGCAAATGTTCCTCTTGAAGCTTCTGCACGTACGCCTGGTGATCCCATAGATGCACATTGAGGCTGATGGAGTCTGCCTTGGCATAATCCAGACGCAGGTAAACATCGCTCCAGTCGCCTGCCGGCGTAGTGTGCTCAAAGCCCAGCTTGCGGTAATGGAGAGAGCGCTCATGAAAGGGAACGCGATCCGTCATGGCGATTTCTTGTGGTGATTGGCCGCTATCCATGACATAGGCGGTCATATTGTCGAGATAAGCGGTCTCGTGGTGCATGACCCAGCGTCGGTCCTGGGTTTCGGTATTTTGTAAGCGAACCCGTAACCAGTAAGTGCGTGAGCTGATGCCTTGATTGACGCTACCGTTGGTCAAGGGCTGGAAATCGCGATTCAGCACCTCTTGCAGAGAGGTCCGGGTATCAGTGACGAGGTAGCTGGTCGGCGCCCGCAGCAGCTGGTGCTGTAAGGCGCCGATATCGATACTGCCCGGCACGTCGTCGTTGGCCACCGCTACCGATGTCAGCCAGAGTAAAAGCAGGATGGTGAGTCGCCAGGCCGTGGCTGGGGGGCTTGGCCAAGTGCACTCGGAACAGGGAAATTTTCTTCTTCGCACAGGCACGGCCTCGTTTTACACGCGCCAATGGCGTGCCGTTGCTGATTGTCTCCTAGCCCTCGGCAAGTTCAATGGTTCTGTGGTCACGCCGTTCAACGCTGTGGCAGTTGCACTGTCACGGCGAACATGGTCATGAGAACGGTCGATAGCCCCCAAGCCGATAACCAGGCCTTGCTGTTTTGCAAACTATACTTAAGGAACATTGCAATATGTTGCAGGTTTCACGCCATATCGTCATTCCCGATCATGAGATCGAGATGCATCCAGTGCGGGCTCAGGGAGCCGGTGGTCAAAACGTCAACAAGGTGGCCTCGGCTATACACCTGCGTTTCGATATTCCTGCTTCCTCGTTGCCGGAGGAGTACAAACAGCGGTTGCTTGCACGAAACGACCAGCGCATCACCAAGGAGGGGGTCGTGGTCATAAAGTCGCAGTCCTACCGCACCCAGGACAAGAACCGTGAGGATGCCTTGGAGCGGTTGCGTAACCTCTTGGCAAGCGTGACTCACCAACATAAAAAACGTATTCCGACCAGGCCCTCCCGGGCGGCCAAGAAACGCCGGGTGGAAAGCAAGGTACGCAAGGGGGAGCGCAAGGCGCTACGTCGCAAACTCGACTATTGAGTAAGCCCAGCGGCTTGAACCTGGCTGGCGACGGACTAAAGTTTGTGTAAGGGGAAGCGAAGCCCCTGTAACCGGGATTGCCGTGTTTCCAGGTAGTGCATCTTTTTTCTACTGAAAGGTAACCCCTTGCAAAGCGCAGCAGACTCACTCGCGAGTTCTTCCAGCGACTGGCCCGGCATGACGCGACACTCTCTCGGCGACATGACCCAGAACGGATCAGAAACTCTGTCTGTTTATTGTCTGTCTGCGTCTATGCCATGGCCACGCCTGGCCGCGGAGCCCATCAATAAGCCGAACTGAAGGAGAACGATTCATGGCAGAATCCTCGCCGGACCAGCCAAATAATCCCAATCAGCCCAGCAGGTCCCAACAGCCATTCAAGGACAATCGGGTTCGTGCCGTCGTCATCGTGGCGATCATTGCGGTAATCGTGGCGATATACATCGCGTCCAGCGCCAGCTCTCAGGAGGAGGAGTGGAATACTCAGCGCGCTTCGCTGGAGGAGCGGGTCGCTACGCTGGAAAGGGATAACCAAACGTTGCGTGAGCGCAACGCCGAGTTTGAGGAGATCTATTCCAGCGTTGAAAATGCACAGGGCGAATATGCCTCGCTGCAAAGCGATATCGGTAATGCCGAAAACCGGCTGTCCGAGTTGCAGACCCAGGTTGGCGAGGCGGAAAACCAGCTGTCGCAGCGTCAGGGCCAGGTTGAGGAAGCCAACCAGCAGCTTCAATCCCTGCAGACCCAGGTGCAGCAGGCGCAGGTCAATCTCGACGATGTCTCGGGGCAGGCACAGGCGGCAGAAGAGCGCTTGCGCAATGCTCAGGCCGAACTGCAGAACGTGCAGGATCGCACCGCGGAACTTGAGGGACGCTACGCGGAGCTGGAAGAAAAGGTCAATGCACGTAGCGAACGCTTGAGTACGCTGGAAGAGCAGATCTCTCAGCGTGAGTCGGAGCTGGCCGAGCAAGAAGGGCAGTTGGCCCAGACCCGCGAGAATTTGGAACAGGAGCGTCAGGCGCTTTCCGAGGCCCAGCAGCAACAGGAGCAAGTGGCTTCTCAGGTACAACAGACTGAACAGCGCCTGGAAGAGTTGGAGTCGCAGATCCAGGCCCGTGTCGAGCAGCTGTCTACCTTGCAGAACCGCATCGCTGACGTGCAGCAGGAACTGTCCCGTATTGCTGCCATGCAGGAAACGCTGTCCGAGCTGAGCCAGAGTGTCGAGGCCGCCACACAAAGTAGTGCACAAGATGGCAGCCAGGCAGGCCAGTCGTCTTCCTCTTCCGATCAGGGTGGCGACAGCGCGGGCCAGAGCCAGACGGGTAGCCAGTCTGGTGAACAGGCATCACAATCCGCTGGCAGCCAGGGCAGCCAGGGCAGCCAGGGCAGCCAGGGCAGCCAGGGCAGCCAGGGCAGCGAAAGTGATGACCAGAGTGGTTCCACCGGTAGTGGTGTAAGTACCGGGCAGATGAATCAGGGGCAGAGCCAGTCCGAAGGCCAGTCTGATGGTAGCCAGACGGAATCTCGGCAGTCAGGCAATCAGGCTGGTAGCACTCAACAATCCGGTGCCCAGTGGGGGGCGAGCGGCGCCGTTTCCGAGTAGGCGTGCCACTATCTTACGGCTTGTCCTGTCATGATGAAGCCGGCCGTTTTCGGCCGGCTTTTTATTTGTGAGGGACATGTACCGTCCGCTGCTGATGGCTCATTCGCCGAATGGATAGGTGTCGGGTATGACTTCGGGACGCCATAGCTCGCCTTTCTCGAACGGCTCGACGGCGCTGGTCTCATCAATGTGGAATACGGCATCGAACTGGCTGGGCAAGGACGCCTGGAAATAGTGGCTCTGACGCTCCGTCTCTGGCCGGTAGATGACACCTATAGCCCGCTCCAGGCGTATTTCTCGTAACGGGGCTGTGCGTTCACCAGTAAGCGGCAAATAGAAGCGATCCAGCCCGCTTTCATGAAACAGGCGTTCATAACTACCTTCAAGCGATGGCCTTACCCAGCGATGCTCGACCGGTCCGTCCCAGTCCTGAGCCGCCGACACGTAGCCGGTATGCGTGGTGAAGCCGACAAGAAAGGTATTTTCCGCCCCGAAGCGCTGACGGGCCAGTTGACCGACATTATGCTGATGTCGCCCCCATCCCATTTCGGTACTGCTGGCATCACCCAGATGGGAATTGTGAGCCCAGACGATCAGCTTGCCTTTGCCCCCTTGGTTGCGCAGATGCTGATGCAATTCGGCCAGGGTGTCGGTCATGTGGTCGTCTCGCAGATTCCACGTGTCCACCCGGGAGCCGAACATGGCGCGATAATAGGCCTCGGCATTGATGACAACCCGGGCATTTTGCTCGGCAAAGAACTGCTCGTCAGCCGCTTGGTGGCCATCCATGCGCAGGTATTCGGTCGACTTTTCCAGCAGATCGGCCAACAGCCTGACAGCCGAGTCCTCACAGCTCCGGTTAATACCTAGTGCGGCATCGTGACCGTAACGGAAGGGGTCGTCTGCATGATCGAGACACGCGTAACCCTGACGGGCCAGTTTCGCCTGCTCGGGATCGACACTTTCCAGATATTCGATCACCGCCTCGGCAGAACGGTGCAGGCTGTACACGTCCAGACCGTAAAAACCGGCCTGCTGGGGCCGCTCGTACCCGGCATTGTACTCGTGAAGCCACGCCAGGAAGTCACGTACTTCATGGTTGCGCCACATCCATTGCGGAAAGCGCTGGAAGTCCGCGAAGGCCCCCATCAACGTATCATCGCTATCATGGCGGACATAACGGTTGAGCCGCAGGGCATCGGGCCAGTCGGCTTCGACGACCACGGCCTCGAATCCTTTTTCCTCGATCAGGCGGCGGCTGATCTCTGCTCGCATCCGATAGAACTCTCGTGTGCCATGCGAGGCTTCACCCAACAGAACGATGGGTCGATCGCCGACCTGGTCCAATAGGGCGTCGTAGTCGCTCGTCCTGCCCTCCAGGCGTAGTGCCACGTTACGTACGCTTTCGAGTGGCGTCGTCATGCGTATACCTCCCTGCTGCATGCATCGTGCCTTGTGACTCTAGCCAACTGCGATGGCATCGTGAGGCGGCTTTCGGTATCGAAATGTTGTGACGAGGCGTACTACGCTGAGAGAAGGGAATTCCTTGGAGGGGGCGGCATGGATATCGACGTGTACCGCGAGCGTCTTGGTGGACTGGCTGGGTCGGAATGCGCATTCAGCGAAGCCGAGTTGCAGCGACGACGCCAGGCGACATGTCAGCGTATGCATGAGGCCGGTCTGGAAGCGCTGTTGTTGACCTCTCCTGCCGATATCTACTATCTCACCGGTTACAGTACTTTCGAAGTTTCCGTCCACACGGCACTGGTGATGACCCAAGACCGCCTGACCCTGCAGGTGCCCTCTATCGAGACCGGCCCGGCGGTGGCATGTACGCGCATTGACGATATCCGTAGCTATCGCTGGGAAAACATCGACGAAGTTCTGGATCCGCTGATAGAGACCCTCTCGGGTTGCCATGGTGGAATCGGTATCGAGCCTTGGCAGGGGGGAGTGCGACATGGCTTGATTCGCGGCCTGCAAGCCCGAATGCCGGAGCGCCTGTTCGTAGATGCCGGCGACCTTTTGGGGAGCGTGAAGATCGTCAAGTCGGCGGAGGAGCTCGATTGCCTGGCCGAAAGTGCGCGCTTGACCGGACTGGGGATCGACGCGGCCATCGAGGCAGTCGGTAGCGGTGTGCTGGACTCCGAAGTAGCAGCCGAGGGCGCACGGGCATTGTATGCAGCGGGCAGCGAGTTCATGAGCATGCAGCCGATCGTGACCAGCGGCCAGCGTAGCAGCGTAATTCATCTCAATCACAAGCGCTGTCGAATCAATGAAAACGACCCGGTCTTCCTCGAGTTCGGTGCGGCCTGGCAGCGCTATACCGCGCCCATGATGCGCACGGTCGTTGCCGGGACGCCGTCGATGGAAATGATTCGTGTCTTCGACACCTGCCGATATATCTTTGATGCCTTGCTCGATGCCATGCGACCCGGCGAGCCCTTCGACAGCGCGGCGCGCGCAGCGGAAAGAGCGCTCGCGCCGCTGCAGGATCAAGCGTTCTTTTCCGGCGTGTTCGGTTACACGGTTGGTGCGCAGTTTCCGCCTTCCTGGGTCGAAGGCTCGGGGTTCATCGCCCGAGGTCACTCCCGCACATTCGAACCCGGCATGGTCTTTCACTTGCCGCTGTGCCTGCGTATTCCCGGTCAGTGGGGCATCGGATGTAGCGATACGGTATGTGTGACGGAGGACGGGGCGATGCCGTTGACCGATAACCCATGGACACTCGCATCGGTTCAATAGACGACATCGGCGCTTGGGTTTACCCATCGGTTGGGGGTTATACTCGGGGCACCAAAGGCGAATGAATAAAAGGAGTTAGCCCGTGATCGAGGGTGTGAAGCATATCGTCGCCGTGGCGTCCGGCAAGGGAGGTGTGGGCAAATCGACGGTAACGGCCAACCTGGCGCTGGCCATGGCGGCCGAGGGGTATCGCGTGGGCCTGCTGGACGCCGACATCTATGGCCCCAGTCAGGCGCAGATGCTCGGCATCGGCGAGGGCGTACGGCCGAAGATGGCTGGAGAGAACCGCTTCAACCCATTGCCGGCGTATGGTATCCAGGCGATGTCGATGGCCTTTATGGTCGACATCAACGAGCCGATGGTCTGGCGTGGACCGATGGTTTCAGGTGCCTTCCAGCAATTGTTGAACCAGACGGTGTGGGATGACGTCGACTATCTGTTCATCGATATGCCACCGGGTACTGGTGACATCCAGTTGACCCTGGCGCAGAAGGTACCGGTTTCCGGGGCAGTCATCGTCACCACCCCGCAGGACATCGCCTTGTTGGACGCACGCAAGGGTATCGAGATGTTCCGCAAGGTCAACGTGCCGGTGCTCGGTGTGGTCGAGAACATGAGCCTGCACATCTGCTCGAACTGTGGTCATAGTGAGCCGATCTTCGGCGAAGGTGGCGGCGAGCGGATCGCTGAGCAGTACGGTACCCAACTGTTGGGTCAATTGCCGCTGCAACTGTCGATTCGCGAACAGGCCGACGGCGGCAAGCCGACCGTAGTGGCCGAGCCCGACGGCGGTATTACCGAAACGTTCCGTAGCATCGCACGCGCTGTGGCCGAAGGTGTCGAGGGGCAGTCCAACGAGTCGCCGAGCATTTCCTTCAGCGACTGACGAGCATTCCATTCCTCTTCTTTATTAATTGACACCGGGGCCGTTATCATAGCGGCCCCGTTTTTTTACTGCGCCAACCCAAAGGACGCCCCATGAGCATCAAATCCGACCGATGGATACGCCGTATGGCCGAGAGCGAAGGTATGATCGAGCCGTTCGAGGCCGATCAGGTTCGTCACGTCAACGGCCAACGGGTAATATCCTACGGGACGTCCAGCTACGGTTACGATGTGCGCTGTGCCGATGAGTTTAAGGTCTTCACCAATATCCACTCGGCAGTCGTCGATCCCAAGCACTTCGACGAGAAGAGTTTCGTCGACATCAAGGGCGATGTCTGCGTGATCCCGCCTAACTCGTTTGCATTGGCGCGCACCGTGGAGTACTTCCGCATTCCGCGTAGTGTGCTGACTATCTGCCTAGGCAAGTCGACCTACGCGCGCTGCGGTATCATAGTCAACGTGACGCCGCTGGAACCGGAGTGGGAAGGGCATGTGACGCTGGAGTTTTCCAATACTACCAACCTGCCGGCACGCATTTACGCCAACGAAGGTGTAGCGCAAATGCTGTTCCTCGAATCCGACGAGGTCTGTGACGTTTCATACAAGGACCGCGGCGGAAAATATATGGGGCAGCGCGGGGTGACCTTGCCGCGGGCTTGAGGCGGGCGTAGTGCCGCTGCATTTACGGCCGAGCCATAGGCTCGGCCGTGTCGTTTCAACCTGGCTGTTTTCGGCGGTGGTATTCCGAACTGATCGTATGTGAAGGGCGGCCATGGCCCCACGAAGTAGAGCCATGGCGATCGACGTGCTTAGTCGTCGATCTCTTCGTCCAGCTCTTCAGCGGCATCCTCGTGGGAGAGACGCATGCCTTGGGGCGGTAGGGGCATGCCGTCCAGCACCGGCCCCTTGGGGCCAAGCTGAAGGCGGCCTTCAAGGAACCAGCGCACCGCGATCGGATAGATCAAATGCTCGCGGGCATGGATCCTGTCAATGATGCTCTCTTCGGTATCGCCCTCGCAGAGCTTGAGAACAGCCTGCATGACCACCGGTCCGCCATCGAGCTCCTCGGTCACGAAGTGCACGCTGACGCCATGTTCCGTGCAGCCGTCGGCCAGTGCGCGGGCATGAGTATTCAGGCCTTGATAATCGGGAAGCAGCGAGGGATGAATGTTAAGCAGTCGACCGTGGAATCGGTGCACGAACATCGGCGTGAGGATGCGCATGAAGCCGGCCAGTACAATCAGGTCGGGTTCGTGGCGTTCGATGACCTTGATCAGGGCGCCATCGAAGGCCTCGCGGCTATCGTACTCGATATGCGGCAAAACCACGGCGTCGATGCCGGCATCGCGTGCACGTTGCAGACCGTAGGCATCGGCCTTGTTCGAGATTACCGCGACGATCTCGCCGCCCAGTTCGCCATAGGACTGGGCATCGATCAATGCCTGAAGATTGCTGCCGTTGCCGGAGATCAGCACGACAACGCGTCGCGCTTCGGCCTGCTCCGCCGTGAAGTCGTTCAGCGTGTCGGTGGTCTGCTCGTCGCTCATGCCTCGAGATTCTCCAGACGGACCTGTTCTTCCTCGCCTTCACGGGCAACGATCTCGCCCAGGCGATAGACGCGCTCACCAGCCGCTTCGAGGTGGCCGGTCGCTGCATCGGCCTGGTCGGAAGACACCACGACGATCATGCCGATACCACAGTTGAGCACACGGTACATCTCGCGTTCGGCGACGTTGCCTTGTTCCTGTAGCCAGTCGAACACGGCGGGGCGCTGCCATGCGCGAACATCGATGCGTGCGGTCAGGTTGGCAGGCAGCACGCGCGGCACATTCTCAAGCAACCCGCCGCCCGTGATGTGCGAAAGTGCATGCACATCGACACCGCTTTCCTTGATCAGCGTCAGCAGCGGCTTGACGTAGATGCGGGTCGGGGCGAGCAGGGCGTCCCCAAGGGGCTGTCCCTCGAGATCAACGTTGAGATCGGCCTGGCTGACCTCGAGAATCTTGCGAATCAAGGAATAGCCGTTGGAGTGCGGGCCGGAGGACGCCAGTCCCAGCAGGACGTCGCCCTCGGCGACCTTGCTACCGTCGAGAATCTCGGATTTTTCGACCACGCCGACGCAGAAACCGGCCAGGTCGTAATCGCTGCCCTCGTACATGCCAGGCATTTCGGCGGTCTCGCCACCTACCAGGGCACAGCCGGCCTGCAGGCAGCCTTCACCGATGCCGGCGACCACGTCGGCGGCGATATCGACATCGAGCTTGCCCGTGGCATAGTAGTCGAGAAATTGCAGCGGCTCGGCACCGGCCACCACGAGATCGTTGACACACATCGCGACCAGATCAATGCCAATGGTGTCGTGACGGTTCAGGTCCATGGCCAGGCGCAGCTTGGTTCCAACGCCATCCGTGCCGGTGACCAGCACCGGCTGACGATAGCCGGCAGGTAGTTCGCACAGCGCACCGAAGCCACCCAGGCCGCCCAACACTTCAGGGCGGCTGGTACGCTTGGCGACGCCCTTGATGCGCTCGACCAGGGCATTGCCGGCATCGATATCCACGCCGGCATCCTTGTAGCTCAATGAAGGGGACTGTGGCTTGTCGGAAGCGCTGCGAGTCATGATGTGTCCTGTCAGAATGGCCTGGTGGTAGGAAGCGCGCGCATTGTAGCATCGCGCCTGACGGGGTGCATCGCCGAGGCGATCTCTCATTATTTCTAGGGAAGCGGAATGTCACGAATCCAAGTTTGGTCGCTGCTGGGGCTGGCCGCCATCATCTGGCTGCTGGCGCTGCTGGAACCGATCCTCATGCCGTTTTTCGTCAGTATGATCCTGGCCTATCTGGGCGACCCGCTGACCGACTGGCTGGAAGCCAGGGGGCTCTCGCGGCGGCTGGCCGTTAGCGTGGTTTTCCTGGTGCTGTCGCTGGCGATCGGCACGGCCTGTCTAATCATCATTCCGCTACTGGGACGTCAGCTCGTCCAGTTGGTCGAGGCAATTCCGATTATCCTCGCCTGGGTTCAATCCACGGTAATACCCTGGGTCCAGTCAGTCAGCGGCATGGATTTCTCCACCGACTTCGATCAGCTGCGCCAGACTCTTATGGCCAACTGGAAGGAGACCGGGACCTTTGCCGCCACGTTGTTGGCGCAGGTATCGCGTTCCGGCCTGGCGGTTATCGTCTGGATCGCCAATCTTGCTCTGATTCCCGTGGTCACGTTCTACCTGTTGCTCGATTGGGATCGTCTCAAGGGGCGTATTCAGGATCTATTGCCGCGCCGCTTCGAGCCGACCGTGACGCGTCTGGCCAAGGATTGTGATGAAGTCCTTGCGGCATTCCTTCGCGGGCAACTGATGGTCATGCTCAGCCTTGGCATCATCTATGCTATTGGCCTGACCCTGATCGGGATCCAGTTCGGCGTGCTGATCGGTGTAGTCGCCGGCCTGGCGAGCATCGTTCCCTATCTGGGAGTCATTGTTGGCCTGGCGATCGCCGCCCTGGTGGCATTCTTTCAATACGGCGACTTGTTGCACCTGGTCGGGGTCGGTGCCGTATTCGCGGTGGGGCAAATGCTCGAAGGCATGGTGCTGCAACCGCTACTGCTCGGGGACCGCATCGGTCTGCACCCGGTGGCCGTCATCTTCGCCGTGCTCGCTGGCGGGCAACTGTTCGGCTTTACCGGAATCCTGCTGGCCTTACCGGTCGCTGCGGTTGTCATGGTAGTATTGCGCTATCTACACGAACGCTACAAAAACAGTACCTTGTACGATGTCGCCGGCCAGCGCGGCGGCGATGAGGACTTCTGATGAGCACCGGGCCTGCGCAGCTTCCTCTCGGTATCGGCCTGCGCGATGACGCAACCTTTGCCAATTTCATGCCGCGCGGCAATGCCGCCGCGGTAGCGGCATTACAGGCCCAGTTGGATGACGGCGGGGAAGCCTTGGTCTATCTCTGGGGAGGCGAGGGGTCCGGCCGCAGCCACCTGTTGCAGGCCGCCTGCCATGAGGCCAGTCGTCGTGACAAGCGGGCACTGTATTTGCCATTGAACGAACTGGGGCATTTCCCGCCGCATATGCTCGAAGATGTCGAGCGCCTGGATCTAATGGTGATCGATGACATCGATCAGGTTGTCGGCAGAAAGCGTTGGGAAGAAGCGCTATTCCACGGTTTCAATCGGCTGCGAGATGCGGGCAAACGCCTCATCATTTCCGCCCCGGCAGCGCCTCGTCAATTGAATGTCAAGTTGCCGGACCTGGCCTCACGGTTGACTTGGGGCGTAACGTTCCAGATCCAGCGTTTGGATGATGAAGGGCGCTTTGAGGCGCTCAAGCTGCGAGCGCGAGGCCGTGGGATGCAGCTTCCCGATGAAGTGGCGCGTTATATTTTGCATCGCGGCTCGCGCCGTTTGCCTGAGCTGTTTTCAACCCTGGAGCGTCTCGATCGAGCGTCCCTGACGGCGCAGCGCAAGCTGACCATTCCTTTCGTCAAGCAGGCGCTCGGCTGGTGATGGACATTAGCTGAGCGTCGCTTTGTCGTTTATTCATTCACCCTGCAATGTCACTACCAACGTTCTGCTGCTGGCGTGATCCCTGTGCTCGCATAGGTAGATACCTTGCCAAGTGCCAAGGTTGAATCGACCATCGCTCACTGGCACGCTCACGCTGCTGCCCAGAATGCTGCTTTTCAGGTGGGCGGGCATGTCGTCACTGCCCTCGAGGGTGTGCTGGTAGTAGGGTTCGTCGGCAGGCACGGCCTGGCTGAAGTAGCTCTCGAAGTCCTTGCGCACCGTAGGGTCGGCATTCTCGTTGATCGTCAGCGAGGCCGAAGTGTGCTTGATGAATACATGGCACAGGCCGACGGAAACCTGTTGCAGTTCCGGCAGTTCTTTCAGCACCTGCTCCGTAATCAGGTGAAAGCCCCGAACGTGCGGCTTGAGTCTGATTTCTTTTTGAAACCACATGGTTCTGCCTTCCGTCGCTGAATGGAAATGTCCTTGGCGTGATGCGGTATGGCGAGCCGAGACAGCACCTCGGTCGCCACTTTCAGAAGGTATCGCTTGTGTTCGTTATCTTCCAGCCTCGCGGTTCAGCCGGCATCCGGTTGTGCGGCAGGGGCGGCGTGCTTAAAGGCATCCAGAATATCGCAACGCTCGGCAATACGTCGGATTGTCGGATAGGCGCTCATGTCGCACTCGAAACGCCGGGCATTGAAGACCTGCGGCACCAGGCACACATCGGCCAGGGTCGGTGTGTCGCCATGGCAAAATTCACCGGTAGCGGTAGAGTCAGTGAGCAATGTCTCCAATGCATCGAAGCCCTCGCTAACCCAATGACGGTACCAGGCCAGCTTAGTCTTCTCGCTGGTGCCAAGCTCACCGGTCAGGTACTTGAGTACCTTGAGGTTGTTGAGCGGGTGGATCTCGCAGGCGACCACCTGCGCCAACGCGCGCACCCGGGCGCGCCCTTCGGAATCCGGAGGCAGTAGTGGCGGCTTGGGATAGCGCTCGTCGAGATATTCGCATATCGCCAGCGACTGGGTCAGTCGCGTTCCGTCATCCGTTTCAAGCACCGGGACGAGCCCTTGGGGGTTGCGGGCGAGGTTGTCCCCGCCGCGCTGCTCACCACTGACTAGGTTGACGGCAACCTGATCATAGGCCAGCCCCTTGAGGTTGAGTGCGATGCGCACCCGGTAGGCCGCCGAAGAGCGAAAATAGCCGTAGAGTTTCATCGTGGCCCTCGCTCATGCCGGCTGATAGCGCACGACCTGTTGGTCGATGGCGCCGAAAATGGTATGGCCCTGACGATCGAACATTTCGATGCGCACCCGGTCGCCAAAGCGCAGGAAAGGTGTCGCCATCTCGCCGTGGAGAATCTTCTCGACCATACGCACTTCAGCCAGGCAGCTGTACCCGACTCCGCCATCGGCGATGGGCTTGCCGGGGCCGCCG
This sequence comes from Modicisalibacter luteus DSM 23508, assembly GCF_000378505.1. Classification (GTDB taxonomy): domain Bacteria; phylum Pseudomonadota; class Gammaproteobacteria; order Pseudomonadales; family Halomonadaceae; genus Modicisalibacter; species Modicisalibacter luteus. The sequence continues at coordinate 65,044 of NZ_KB899993.1, forward strand.
TCGACACCGGGATTGGAGACGGTACCCGAGCCGATGATCGCACCTGCCCCCAGTTGACGTGTCCTCGCGGCGTGGGCGACGAGCTGTGGGAAGCTGAAGATCATGTCGGGGCCGGCCTCGGGTTCGCCGAACTTCTCGCCGTTGAGGTGCACGGTCAGCGGTAGATGGACCCGGCCGTCGCGCCAGGCGTCACCCAACTCGTCCGGTGTCACGGCGATGGGCGAGAAGCTGGACGCCGGTTTGGACTGGAAGAAGCCGAAGCCCTTGGCCAGTTCACCTGGAATCAACCCACGCAGGCTGACATCGTTGACCAACATGATCAGCTTGATGTGTTTGGCGGCCCGTTCGGGCGAGACGGCCATCGGCACGTCGTCGACGATCACCGCGAGTTCGCCCTCCAGGTCGATGCCGTGCTCTTCACTGACCGCCTCGATGTCCTCGGTTGGTGCCAGGAAGCTGTCGCCACCGCCCTGATACATCAGCGGATCGCTCCAGAACGTTTCGGGCATTTCGGCACCGCGCGCCTGGCGTACCAACTGGACGTGATTCAGGTAGGCCGAGCCATCGGCCCAATGATACGTGCGTGGTAACGGCGAATGCAGGGTGCTCATGTCGAGGTCGAAGGCGCCCGAGGCCTGTCCGCCATTGAGCTCGACGTAGACCTGTTCGAGCTGAGGAGCGAGCGTATCCCACGCCTCGATGGCCTGCTGCAGGGTGGTGGCGATCTGCGGAACGCGTACGGCGCGGGTCAGGTCGCGGGAAACCACGATCAATTGGCCGTCGCGGCCCTGATTGAGTGAGGCGAGTTTCATGAAGCGGTCCTTGTTCTCGTGTCGTCAGGTAGCAATGATCAGCGCTGATCGGGCGTAAAATGCGAACGCAGCCCCGCCCACACGTCGACGTAATCGCGCTGGCGAAAGTCGGCTTCCAGGGCAGCTGGGGAAGGCTGGTACACGTAGCGGCTCTCGAACATGAAGGCCAGGGTGTCGCCCAGGCGCTGCGGGGCCAACTCGGCAGCGGTGGCCTTTTCGAAGGTCTCCGCGTCCGGGCCGTGGGGCGACATGCTGTTGTGCAGGCTCGCTCCGCCGGGCAGGAAGCCTTCGGCCTTGGCGTCGTATTCGCCATGGATCAGCCCCATGAACTCGCTCATCAGATTGCGATGAAAGTAGGGCGGGCGGAAGGTGTTCTCGGCCACCATCCAGCGCGGGGGAAAGATCACGAAGTCGATGTTGGCCATCCCCGGTGTGTCGGAAGCCGAGGTGAGTACGGTAAAGATCGATGGGTCGGGATGATCGAAGCTGACCGTGTTGATGGTGTTGAATCGCGCCAGGTCGTACTTGTAGGGCGCGTAGTTGCCGTGCCAGGCCACTACGTCCAGCGGCGAGTGATCCAGCCTGGTTGCCCATAGGCGCCCCGAGAACTTGGCCACGAGTTCGAACTCCCCGGCCACGTTCTCGTAAGAGGCCACCGGCGTTAGAAAATCGCGCGGGTTGGCCAGGCCGTTGGCACCGATCGGTCCCAGGCCAGGCAGTTCGAAGGGGCTGCCGTAGTTCTCGCAGACATAGCCGCGTGCCGTGTCGGTGCTCTCGCCGAGCTGAACCTGAAACTTGATTCCGCGCGGAATGACAGCGATCTCACCTGAAACTACTTTCACCACGCCTAGTTCAGTCCGCAGCACGAGCGCGCCCTGCTGCGGCACGATCAGCAGTTCGCCATCGGCATTGTAGAAGAAGCGCTCGGTCATATCGCGGTTGAAGGCATAGACGTGCACTCCGCAGCCGGTCTGCGCCGCGACATCGCCATTGACGGCAATCGTCATCAACCCGTCGATGAAGTCGGTAGGCGCATCGGGCAACGGGCACGGGTCCCAGCGCATCTGGTTGGGATCGGCAGCCGGCGCGCTTGGTGGCGCCGTATTCCACTTACCAGAAGACAAGGGGCGATAGGCACTCTGGGCCACCGAGGGGCAAATGCGGTACAGCCAGCTTCGCAGGTTATGACTGCGCGGGGTGGTAAAGGCCGATCCGGTCAATTGTTCCGCATACAGTCCGTAGGGGCAGCGTTGGGGCGAGTTCTGGCCTTCCGGCAGCGCGCCGGGCAGGGCCTCGGTGGCATGATGGTTGCGGAATCCGCAGAGGTATTCCTGGGTATTGTTGTTCATGGCATCCCTCAGGTTCGGCGAGCGGCGATTGGCTTGCCTTTATCTAGTTTCAAATGAAACTATAGGCCATGCTAGGTGCCGCTAGGAAACGCGTCAAGTGGAGCGTTATAGGTATAGCGATGAAGACATATCGGCCAAAGCCGTATGTCGTGCTGGACCTCATTGAGGTAAGAAGGAGGTATCAAGGCGCAACGCAAAGGGGCAGGGAGCATGGCGATCTACAAGCTCGACGGGCAATCGCCCAAGGTTGGCGAAGAAACTTACGTGGCGGAATCGGCAACGGTGATCGGTAAGGTGGTTCTGAAACGCCAGTCGAGTGTCTGGTATCAGGCTGTGCTACGGGCCGACAACGAACCCATCGAAGTGGGCGAGGGAAGCAATGTTCAGGACGGGGCGGTGCTGCATACCGATCCGGGGTTTCCACTGGTCATCGGTAAAGGCGTGACCATCGGGCATCAAGCCATGCTGCACGGATGTACCATTGGCGATGGCGCCCTGATCGGTATTCAGGCGGTTATCTTGAATGGGGCGGTTATCGGCAAGAATTGTTTGGTCGGTGCAGGAGCCGTAGTGACGGAGGGCAAGCAATATCCGGACAACTCGCTGATCCTGGGGGCGCCGGCCAAGGTGGTGAGGGAACTGACCCCAGAAGCTATCGAGAACCTGAAGAAAAACGCCGAAGGTTATATCGCTCGCGGGGCGCTCCACAAGACAGCGCTGGAGCGTATCGACTGATGGCTGCGCCCTTAGTACATGAATGGGTGAAGCCTTCCCGGCTCATGAAGCGTCGCCTCGTTGAGCGACCAACCGCTTAGTGAGTGCTGGCTTCTCCAATAACGATCCATCCCTGTTCGTCGATATGTGTCGGGATGGCATCCAGGCATTCACCCAAGCCCAGGCCTTCGACCCCTTCACCGTCACTGAGGCGAAACGCGGCGTCGTGGTTCGAGCAGCGAATCAGCTCGCCATCGCTGCTGAGTATGTTGTCGCTGCGCTGATCCAGCGGCAGGAATTGGTGGGGGCAGGCATTGACAAAAGCCTGAATGGCATCCTTGCCCTGCAGCAGCAGGACCGGAAAGGTGCCGTTATCGCTCGTCACGGACAGACTATGGAGGCGATCGGTCTTTACCCGGTGTGACTCGAGCAGGCGAGTTCCTTTTGGAGGTGCGCTCCTATAGTTTTCCCACGCTGCTTTCATGAGGTTGCTCCTGGTTAGCTATGCTTGCAGGCAATAACGACGTTCTTTCTGCAAGGTACGCTATGTCTATGCTCGATGTCATCGGGCTCGTTATCGTGGCCATCTTGGTAATTACGCTGGTTGCGTGGGGGCTGACGGTGCGGATCGCCAAGCGTGTGGAAGCGGCTATCCCGCCCGCCGGCAGGTTCGTGGAACTGCCGGTAATCCGGCTGCATGTCGTGGAAAAGGGCAAGGGCACGCCGGTGATAATGCTTCATGGCGTAGGCGGGCAGCTTCATCACTTCACCTATGCACTGGTCGATGAACTTGCTGTTGACTTTCGAGTCATGGCGGTGGACCGGCCTGGCATGGGGTACTCGACCAGGCACGGCGAGGGTGAAACGGACCTGGCGCTCCAGGCGCGTTGCATAGCGGACTTCATTCGACAAGAATCTCTGGAGCGCCCCTTGCTGGTGGGGCATTCCCTGGGCGGCGCACTGGCCTTACGCGTTGCGCTCGATTACCCAGGTCTGGTCGGTGGCCTGGCTTTACTCGCCCCGCTGACGCAATCACAAGCGATTCCTCGAGAATTTCGTCCTATTGCCATCCGTTCAGCGTGGCTGCGCAGCGGATTCGCCTGGACCTTTGCAATACCGCTATCGATCCTGTCGGCCCGTCGGGCGTTGCGCCGCGTATTTACTCCGCAGTCTCCACCGCAGGATTTTTATTATCGTGGCGGCGCCTTGCTGGGGTTGCGTCCAGTATCCTTCTCGACCCTGAGCCTCGAATTGAGCCAACTCAACGATCCGATGCCGGCCATGATTGCGCGATATTCCGAGCTGAGCATGCCGGTGGGGATTCTCTTCGGTGATGCCGATGCGGTGTTGGACCCTGAGCGACACGGTGTGCCCATGGCAACGCATATTCCTTCATTAACGTTGGAACGGCTGCCCGGGGAGGGGCATATGCTGCCTGTCATGCGCCCCGATGCCTGCGCTGCCTTCATCCGACGGATGGCCGAGGCGTTGCCGGGGCGCAAGCGGGTTAACGATCGAGCGTGATCTTGGCGGTCTCGCCCGAACTCAAGCGTACCTGATCGATAATGACGTGACGCTTGCCCCCGGGAACGGAGACCCGGCCGGCCACATAGAATACGCCGGAGGGCAGGCCTGTGACTTTGAAGTAGCCGCGGTCGTCGGTCTTTGCGTAATGCGTGTACTCCTGGGCACGTGGGTCAGGTTTTTCGAGAACCTTGCCGGCCAGGGCGGCTTCGGCGGCCTCGGCCGTGTAGGTCGTTGCCGGTGCGACCGAAACGGTCTCGTTCGCTCCGTAGACGGTCTGGCCCGAGGGTGTCGTAACGAATAACTGGCCGGTGATGGCGGCGTTGCCACTTTTTTCCAGTTTGGCGTATTCATTCTCAGGGAAAGCCACCTGGCGCTCGGTCCGCTCCGGAACCCCGGGGGCTGGAGCACCGAGATCCTCTATGTCGGGGGGGGCGGTATCACGGTCGGTGCCGACGAACTGGCATCCGGCTAGCAGGCCGCCTATCAGGGCAGCAGATATCCATCGTTTCATGACACGTTTCCTTGTGGCTTACGGCACGGAGACTATCTTCTGAAGCAGTCTACAAAGACTGGCTGAAACGGCAACCGATAAGCCCGCGCTATGGTTACGATGCGTTTCGCCCGCTTGCAAGCGATGCTACGAATCACGATGGTAACGGCTGCCGGTGGCCGTACAGTTATTCCCCGGTCAACCGCGGACACAATGGACAGGAGAGTGCTATGAGCGACACACGCATCGAACGCGACAGCATGGGTGAACTGGATGTCCCAGCGAATGCACTTTATGGGGCCCAGACGCAGCGGGCCGTCAATAATTTCCCCGTCAGCGGTCAGCCGATGCCGCCCGCCTTCATCCGGGCCATAGCACGTATTAAACTGGCGGCCGCCGAGGTCAACCGCGACTTGGGGCTGCTTGATGAAACGCGGGCGAAAGCCATCGTCGAGGCTGCTCAGCAGCTGGTGGATGGCCAGCACGCGGATCAGTTTCCCATCGATGTGTTCCAGACCGGCTCGGGCACGTCTAGCAACATGAACGTCAATGAAGTGATCGCCCATCTGGCCTCGAAGAGTGGGGCCGAAGTCGGCCCCAACGACCATGTCAACATGGGCCAGTCGAGCAATGACGTGATTCCCACCGCCATTCATCTGTCCGCCGCGCTGGAAGTCAAGGATCGCTTGCTGCCGGCCATGGAGTATCTGAAGGCCACCATCGAACGCAAGGCCGATGAACTCGACACTGTCGTCAAGACGGGGCGCACCCACCTGATGGATGCCATGCCAATACGCATGAGCCAGGAGTTGGGCGCGTGGGCAAGCCAGGTCGGCCAGGCCATCGAGCGTCTGAAAGACGGCCAGCAGCGCCTGGGGCGGCTGGCTCAAGGGGGAACTGCGGTGGGTACCGGCATCAATGCGCATCCCGAGTTCGCCGAGCGCATGGCCAAGGCGTTGAGTGCTCAAACCAGGCTAGAGCTGCGCCCCAATGACAGCTTCTTTGCCAGCCTGGGGTCCCAGGATGCCGCCGTCGAGCTATCCGGCCATTTGCGGACCTATGCCTGCGCGGTGATGAAAATCAGCAACGATCTCCGCTGGATGAACTCAGGGCCGCTGGCGGGCCTGGGTGAAATCGAGCTGGAAGCCCTGCAGCCGGGCAGTTCGATCATGCCGGGCAAGGTCAATCCGGTGATCCCGGAGTCCGCCGCCCAGGTTGCCGCGCAGGTCATGGGGCTCGACAGTGCGGTGACCGTGGCGGGGCAGAGCGGCAATTTTCAGCTCAATGTGATGCTGCCGCTGATCGCCAACAACCTGCTGACGTCGATTACGCTGCTGACCAATACCAGCCGTCTGTTGGCCGACCGCGCCATTGCCACCTTCAAGGTGCGTCGCGACAACATCGAGACACCTCTATCGCGCAATCCGATCCTGGTGACGGCCCTGAACTCGGTGATTGGCTACAATGCCGCCGCAGCCATCGCCAAGAAGGCTTATCAGGCCGGCCGGCCGATCCTGGATGTCGCCGAGGAAGACACCGACCTCAACCGGGAAGAGCTTGAACGTCTGCTCGATCCGGCTCAGCTCACTCAGGGCGGTATCCCCGAATAACGTCATCTTCTCTTGGATGGCGAGGCGCTCAGGCCTCGCCATCCCCCTGTTGCCGGGCCTCTTCAATGGTTTCGGTGGCTTCCTTTCGTTCTTCCCTATCAGCCTCGGGCGTGTCGTTCTCGTCGGCGCGTGCCGGTCGATAACACAGCGTGGCGATAATGGGAAAGTGATCCGAACCGAAGTTTTTCAGGCGCTGCATGTTGACCAAGGTGAAGTGTTCGCTGATGAAGATATGATCCAGCGGCCAGCGAATCAGCGGATAGCTGGCATGGAATGTGCTGAACATGCCTCGTCCACGGCGTGGATCGAGCATGCCGCTGACCCGGCAGAAACGCCGTGTCGTGCGCGACCAGGCGACGTCATTGAGATCACCTGCAAGCAACGTAGGCTGTTCGTGGCGATGAATATCCTTGCCGACCAAAAGTAGCTCGGCATCGCGCCACAAGGATTGTTCGCTTTCGCTGGGGGCTGGGGGGCGCGGGTGCAGGGCATGGAAGCGGATTTGTGCGCCGCATGGCATACGCAGCCAGGTGTGAATCGACGGAATATCGCTCTGGATCAGCCACTTGACCTCGGTCTCTTCGAGGGGAATTCGCGAATAGAGATGCATGCCATAGAGATTGTCGAGAGGTATTCGGACGCTGTACGGCCATTCCTCGCCGAGGGAGGCCTCGAGCTGCTCCCCCCACCACGCATCGGATTCGAGCGTAAGGACGATTTCCGGCTGATGTTCGTGAATCTGCTCGAGCAGTCCCTGTGCATTGCGATTGGGCGTCAGGACATTGGAAACCATCAATGTCAGGTACTGCATTTCCTTGTTACTGGTCGCGGTCCTGACTGACTTGGGCCATAGCGGCGTCCAGGGCAGGATATGTGCCGCCTGGATGAAGGCCACGGCAGCGCAGGCAGCGATCGACCACCAGCGCCAGTCGGCCGATCCCCACAACCATTGCGCAGCACCCACCACCGCCGCCAGTGCGGCAAGTTGTAGGCGGGGGAAGTCGAAACCGCGTACCCACCAGTAACGTATGTGAAGAAAGGGAACGAGCGTTGCGGCCAACAGGGCCGCAGCGAGGATCCCCAGTCCGATATCGAGCATTGAAAAGTGCCTCCTGGCTTAAGGCGAAACGAGGTGTTATGCCCAGCGTGTCGTCGGTTCTGCTCTTATGGTGCCATTCGTTTTATCTCTAAGCATCAGTCTGTTGCGGTTGGGTAACAAGAAAATGGCTAGAAGATGAGTCAAAAAGTGCCGGCAACAGGGTTGATCGCTCTCGATTTTTTCGCTCCTTGGCTTGCAATCAAACTGAAAATACGTAGAATACGCATCCGTTGCCGCGAGGTGATCGCGGAGCGCGCCTGAAGGACCGTAGCTCAGTTGGTTAGAGCGCCACGTTGACATCGTGGAGGTCAGCGGTTCAAATCCGCTCGGTCCTACCAATAGGCCGTGATATTGCAGGACCATAGCTCAGTTGGTTAGAGCGCCACGTTGACATCGTGGAGGTCAGCGGTTCAAATCCGCTTGGTCCTACCAGATTGCATACCCCGAGGGTTTTCCCTCGGGGTATTTTCGTTTCAGGCTGGGTGGGAAAGATCGCTGGCTGTAATGAAAATCTCGACCAGTCGTTCAATACCCTGCCGATCCTGCTCGCTGAATCGGGCCTGACGCGGGCTGTCCAGATCGAGTACGCCCCAGACCTTGTCATCAATGACGATGGGTACGACCAGTTCCGAGCGTGAGGCGGCGTCACAGGCAATGTGATCGGCCACGGCGTGAACGTCCTCGACACGCTGAGTCTGACGTGTGCGGGCGGCTGCACCACACACACCCTTGCTGAAGGGGATAGGATTGCAGGCAGGCTTGCCTTGAAACGGGCCGAGTGTCAGCATCTCCGGACGAACATGCAGATAGAACCCCGCCCAGTTGATTTCGTCGATTTCCTGCATCAGGAAGGCGCAGGTCTGGGCGGCGTTGGTCAGCCAGTCTCGGGTATCCAGAAGCGCCTCGAGTTGGCGGGCCAAAAGTGCGTAATCGGTCACGGCAATATCCTTGGATCCACAAAGCATGAAAAAGGCCAGCGCTGGGGCTGGCCTCTACGTGCGGCGCCTAGCTAAGAAGGATCACTCCCAGCCCGGCACGGCTGCACCTTTGAACAATTCCTCGGCCTTGGCGGCGACTTCCTCGCTCTGGTAGGCATCGACGAGTTGCTGGATTGATTCACGGTCCTCGTCACCCTTGCGCACCACGATCAGGTTGACGTAGGGCGATTCCGGACCTTCGCGAATCAGGGCATCGTCCAGGCTCAGGCCGGCCGGTTGGGCGAAGGTATTATTAATGAATGCCATGTCGACGTCCGGCAATACGCGCGGCAACTGGGCAGCTTCAATTTCCCGGAACTCGAAGTTATGCGGGTTCTCGGCGATATCGATCGGCGTCGCCTCGAGGTTGGTCGGATCCTTGAGCTCGATCAGCCCTTCGTTGTGCATCAGGATCAGTGCGCGGCCCTCATTGGAGGGGTCGTTGGGCAGTGCAATGGTGGCGCCATCGGGCAGGGCGTCGATGCTGTCGTACTTCTCGGAGTAGGCGCCGATCGGGTAGACGAAGGTGCGTCCGGCAATGGCGAAGTCGTAGCCGCGATCCTCGACCATGCTGCGCATGTAAGGTTCGTGCTGATAAGCGTTGGCGTCCAGGCTGCCATCGGCCAGGGCGGCATTAGGCGAGACGTAGTCCGTAAACTCTACAATCTCTACTTCCAGATCGTGATTTTCCTTGGCCAGGCGCTTAGCGACTTGCATGACTTCGGTTTCAGGTCCAGCGACGGTGCCGACCTTGATCGAGGACGACTCGGCCTCGTCGTTACCGCCGCAGCCGGCGAGAAGGAGGCTGCCGAGCAGGGCCGCTGCGCCTAACAGGCGGGCGGGGCCGAAACGTTGCGACAGGGATGGCATCATTCGATATCTCCTTGCTGATGATGGTAGCTCGTCACCATGGTGATGGCGGGCCAGTGTTTCAAGCCGTAACCGGCTATTTATGATCCGCCTTGCGGACCAGGGCGTCGCCGAGGCTCTGGAAGCCCTGAACCATGACGACCAGGATGGCAACGGTGATTAGCATGACGACGGGGTTGAAGCGGTTATAGCCGTAACGAATCCCCAGATCGCCGAGGCCGCCGCCGCCAACGGCGCCGGCCATGGCCGAATAGCTCACCAGGGTAACCGCGGTGATCGTCAGCCCGGTGATAATGCCGCCGCGAGCTTCCGGTAGGAGTACCTTGGTAATGATCTGATATGGCGTAGCGCCCATGGATTGAGCGGCTTCGACCAGGCCGGGCGGGACCTCATTGAGCGCTCCTTCGACCAGGCGTGCCACGAATGGGATGGCAGCGAGAGTCAGTGGAACGATGGCGGCGTTGGTGCCGATTGAACTACCGACGATAAAGCGGGTAAACGGAATGATCGCCACCATCAGAATGATGAACGGAATCGAACGTCCGATATTGGTAATCATGCCGAGTGCGGTGTTCAGAGTCGGCATGGCCAGGATTTGTCGAGGGCGGGTCACGTAGAGCAGTACGCCCAATGGCACGCCAAGGGCGGCGGCGACAAGGCCCGAGACACCCACCATATAAAGGGTATCAAGGGTAGCCATCAGGATCAGTTCAAGCATTGCGCTGGACATGGCCAAGCACCTCCACTTGCAGGTCATGTGACTTGAGGTAGGCGAGTGCCTGCTGCGTCTTTTCCTGTGGCCCGATCAGTTCCGCAATCATCAGACCCAGAGTGCGTTCCTGAATCGACTCGACCTTGGCTTCGAGAATGCTTACATCAACGTTACATTCGCGGGCGAGGCGTGAGATCAGCGGTGTCGAAACCGCATCGCCGGTAAATGCCAGGCGTACCACAGGATGAGTGTGCGGGCCGGGTCTGGCCTCCATACGATCGATCAGGGCCTGGGGTGGGTCGAGTTCCAGAAAGGCGTTGAGGAATTCTCGGCCCAGGCGTGTGCTAGGCGAGGTGAAAAAGTCGCCTACCTCGGCCTCCTCGACCAGCTTGCCTCCCGAAATCAGGCCAACCTTGTGGCAGATTGACTTGACCACTTCCATTTCATGAGTGATCAGCAGGATGGTCAGCCCGAGCTTGCGATTGATGTCTTTGAGCAGCTCGAGGATCGATTGCGTGGTTTGAGGATCAAGGGCTGAAGTCGCCTCGTCGCAGAGCAGAACCTTGGGCCGGCTGGCCAGGGCGCGAGCAATGGCGACACGTTGTTTCTGGCCACCGGAGAGTTCGGCCGGATACTTGGCATGTTTGTCACTCAGCCCGGTGAGATCCAGCAGGGGCTGGACTCGCTCGCGTATCTCGCGTTTGGCTACGCCCATCAATTCCAGGGGCAGGGCGACGTTATCAAAGACCGTGCGCGATGCCAGCAGGTTGAAGTGTTGGAAGATCATGCCAATGCGGTGGCGTGCCTGGTTGAGCTCCTGCCTGCCGAGCGAGGTGAGTTCCTGGCCATCGACGAAGATGCGACCGGTGGTGGGGCGCTCAAGCAGATTGACGCAGCGAATCAACGTCGATTTGCCGGCACCGGACAGGCCGATGACGCCGTAGATTTCCCCCTGCGCTACATGCAGGTCGGTGGGTTTGAGGGCATGGACCGCCTGGGGACCCTTGCCATACGTCTTGGAAATATTCTCGAGTGTGATCATGGTCCTGGTCGAATCGCGGCGCTGAGGAAATCCGATAACGGCGAGGCTTGTCCGATCGAGGACCGGTGGGATCGTCGTGCGCGGGCGAAGGTGCTCGACAGCAGGGAGGGTGGCGGGCTAGCGAAAAAAAAGGCCACCCTGGTGGGTGGCCATCAACGCTGGACACACCCTTTTAGCTGCACTTTCCGGAACACGAGGCTCCGGAGGCGCCCGCAATCCGGGTACAAATCGGCGCCTAAAATAATGTGCGCAAGAGTTTAAGAAGCGCAAGGGAAAGTGTCAATCTCTTTGGAAGATGTGCAAACGTTTGGTGCTTTGATGTAGAAAATATTCTGGAAACAAGGGATATAAACAGAAAATTGTTCTGCCTTGTATGCGTTGCCGTACCCGAAGCGTGGACGATCCAGCGCCTATTTGACTAGACTGGCGGCCCTAGCCAGGGGAGAGCGTGATGTTTACCGGAATCGTGCAAGGCACGGCCGAACTTGTATCGGTCGAGGAAAGGAACGAATTTCGCACCCATGTCCTCGTCATGAGTGACAACATGCGCAAGGGGCTCGAGATCGGGGCGTCGGTGGCACACAATGGTTGTTGCCTCACCGTGACGCGCATCGATGGCGACCGGGTCAGTTTCGACCTGATGCGCGAAACCCTGCGCCTCACAAATTTGGGGAGCCTTGATATTGGCGACCGCGTAAACATCGAGCGTGCCGCGCGCTTTGGTGACGAGATCGGGGGCCATGCCATGTCCGGTCACGTCATCTGTATGGCCGAACTGACCGAGATTGACGAAGCGCCCGACAACCGTCGTCTCTGGTTCGAGCTCCCCGCCATGTATGCGCGTTTCCTCTTCGAAAAAGGATATATCGGGATTGACGGTATCAGCTTGACCATCGGCGAGGTTCAGGGCGCCCGTTTTTGTGTCAATCTGATTCCTGAAACCTTGGCGCGGACTACCTTGAGTGACCGAGCTCCTGGGGATCACGTCAATATCGAGATCGACCCGCAGACTCAGGCGATTGTCGAGACAGTCGAGCGGGTTCTGGCGAGCCGTAGCGACATACTGCGTTGATCGCTTCGCCAGGGTGCGTTGGGATGCCGTATGGCTTCTGACACAGCACTTGCTTATAAATGACAAGCCACTTTTGTTACTGCACCCATGGTGTCTCGCGTTGCGTGATGCCATTGGGTACCATGTGCGGCTTTTTCCGCACCCCAAGGATTCCGTTCCAGGTACGCAGGTCCCTACATGCTAAAAAGACAACTGAATAGCTTCTTCAAGCTGGACGAGCATCAAACTTCGGTACGCACCGAGATCATCGCCGGGATCACCACGTTCCTGACGATGGCGTATATCATCTTCGTCAACCCGAGCGTGCTGGCACAGGCCGGCATGGATCCGGGGGCGGTTTTCGTCGCGACCTGTCTTGCGGCGGCCATCGGCTGTTTGATCATGGGGCTATTGGCCAATTACCCAATTGCCCAGGCGCCGGGCATGGGGCTCAACGCCTTCTTCACGTTCGGTGTGGTGCTGGGGATGGGACATACCTGGGAAGCCGCGTTGGGAGCGGTATTCCTGTCGGGGATCATTTTCCTGCTGCTCAGTATCTTTCGTATCCGTGAGTGGATCATCAATTCGATACCGATGGCACTGAGATTGGGCATCGCTGCGGGTATCGGCCTGTTTCTGGCGATCATAGCCCTGCAGAACGCGGGGATCGTCATCGATCATCCTGCAACGCTGCTGACTATTGGTGACATTGCCCAGCCCGCTGCACTGTATACCTTGGGCGGCTTCTTCATTATCACCGCGTTGGCCTATCTGCGTGTGATGGGGGCGGTGATGATCGGTATTCTGGGTGTCACCGTCATTTCCATCCTGCTCGGTCACAGCGAATTCGGGGGCGTCGTATCGATGCCGCCCTCGATGGCGCCGGTCTTTCTCGAACTCGATTTGGCCGGTGCGCTGGATATCAGCATGATCAGCGTGGTGTTTGCCTTCCTGTTCGTCGATCTCTTCGATACTGCCGGCACGCTTGTCGGCGTGGCCCAGCGTGGCGGCCTGCTCGACAAGGAAGGCAAGCTGCCGCGCCTTAACAAGGCATTGATGGCCGATAGCACTGCAACCATGACTGGGGCGCTGCTGGGGACTTCCTCAACCACTAGCTATATTGAAAGTGCTTCGGGTATTACGGCAGGTGGCCGTACGGGGCTGACGGCGGTAGTGGTCGCTGTGCTGTTCTTGATCAGTCTATTCTTCGCGCCCTTGGCGGGTTCGATTCCGGTCTATGCGACAGCTGGCGCGCTGCTTTATGTCGCGGTGCTGATGTGTGGCAGCCTGGCGCGCGCCGACTGGGACGATGTTACCGAGGCAGCGCCGGTTCTGGTGGCTGCGCTGTCCATGCCGTTGACCTATTCGATTGCCAACGGCATTGCACTGGGCTTCATCAGCTACGCCGCCATCAAGGCGCTGTCGGGGCGCTTCAGGGAACTCAGCCCTGCCGTCACCGTCTTGGCGATTCTCTTTGCCCTGAAATACCTGTTCCTTGATTGAGGAAACCCATGAGCATCTACGGCGACTACATCAAGTCCGTGATACGTACCGTGCCCGACTGGCCACAGCCGGGCGTCAATTTCCGGGATATTACGCCCGTACTGCAGAATCGGTCGGCCTTCCGCAAGCTGATCGACAGCTTTGTGCATCGTTATCAGGACATGGACCTCGATGCGATTGCTGCCATCGACGCACGTGGATTCATTATCGGTGCCCCAGTCGCCTATGAACTCGGTTGTAGCTTCGTGCCGGTGCGCAAGAAAGGTAAATTGCCGTTCAAGACCATCAGTGAGACCTATACCCTGGAGTACGGCGAAGCCACTGTAGAACTGCACTCCGATGCGTTCCGTGAGGGTGATCGTATCCTGGTGATGGATGATTTGATCGCCACCGGAGGAACCATGCTGGCAGCAGCCAAGCTGATCCAGCGTAGCGGTGGCCAGGTGGTCGAGACGGCTGCAATCATCGACCTTCCCGAGCTCGGGGGCTCGCAAAAGATTCGTGAAGATGGGCATAGCGTCTTCGCTGTGTGCTCCTTCACGGAAGACGACGACTGAGTCGTTGACCAGCAGAGTATCTGATCATGAGTGCCAACCGTTACCATCAGCATTTCACCGTATCCTGGGACCAGTTGCACCGTGATGTGCGCGCCTTGTGCCACCAGCTCATCGAGCGGGATTTCAAGGGCATCGTGGCCATTACCCGCGGCGGTCTGATTCCGGCTGCGTTAATCGCTCGCGAACTCAACGTTCGCTTGATCGATACGGTCTGTATCAAAAGCTACGACCACATGGATCAGGGCGGATTGGATGTCATGAAGGGCGTCGATCATGATGGCGAAGGCTGGCTGCTGGTGGACGATCTCGTCGACACTGGCAAGACGGCACGTGCCGTACGCAACATGCTGCCCAAGGCGCATTTCGTGACTGTCTATGCCAAGCCGGAAGGGCGACCACTGGTCGACCAGTGTCTCACCGAGGTGGCTCAGGATTGCTGGATTCAGTTCCCCTGGGATATGGGCATTGCCTACGTGGAGCCCTTGGTGGATCAAGTTCGCAGCCAGGATCGCTAAGGACGCTATATGGCATCGCCGCTGCCCGAAAGCTGGGATCGTTATCTGGGCGCCGAGTTCGAGGCGCCCTACATGCAGTCGCTGAAATACTATCTGGCGGCGGAAAAACAGGCGCGCAAGATTATCTACCCACATTCGGCGGACTGGTTTCGGGCGTTCGAATTGACGCCCCTGGACCAGGTGCGGGTCGTGATCCTTGGTCAGGATCCGTATCACGGCCCTGGCCAAGCCCATGGGTTGTGCTTCTCGGTGCGCCCAGGCGTGCCTACGCCTCCATCACTGCAGAACATTTACAAAGAACTTGCGCAGGACGTTGGCTTCTCGCCGGTCGATCATGGTTTTCTTGAAAGCTGGGCCCGCCAGGGCGTGTTGTTGCTCAATAGTGTTCTAACTGTCGAGCAAGGCAATGCCGGTGCGCATCGGAACCGAGGATGGGAAACGTTCACTGATCGTGCCATTCAGGTCATCAACGAACATTGCACCAATGTGGTCTTCCTGCTGTGGGGCAGCTATGCCCAGAAGAAGGCGTCATTCGTGGACCGCAACCGTCACCTGGTACTCCACGCACCACACCCGTCGCCGTTATCCGCCCACCGGGGGTTCTTTGGTCAGGGGCATTTTTCTCGCACCAACGATTTTCTCGAGTCGAAAGGACGTGGTTCCATCGACTGGCAACTGCCGGCTGTCCCGACTTGATGCGCCGGCGGAGATTGGCCCTTAACCCGAGGCGCCCGTCGCGATAGAATTGCGCGCAATTTCGGGTCCGTGCCCTCCCTCCTTTAACTGCCTTCAAGGGATCTCGCCATGAGCGTACACGCTATCGATCATCCGCTGGTCAAGCATAAGCTGGGTCTGATGCGTACCGCCGATATCAGCACGAAGAGCTTTCGTGAACTTGCCGGCGAAGTCGCCAAACTGTTGACCTATGAAGCGACCCAAGACCTGGAAGTGGAGCCTGTAACTATCCAGGGGTGGAGTGGCCAGCCTATCGAAGTTGAGCACCTCAAGGGCAAGAAGGTTACTATCGTGCCGATCCTGCGTGCCGGGTTGGGCATGCTGGATGGGGTGACCGACCTGATCCCTAGCGCACGTATCAGTGTGGTGGGGCTATATCGCAACGAGGAGACGCTGGAGCCGGTACCGTACTTCGAGAAGTTCACCAACGATATCGAGGAACGCCTGGCTATCGTCATCGATCCAATGCTGGCTACGGGCGGCTCGATGGTCGCTACACTGGATATGCTGAAAAAACGTGGCTGTCCGCTGATGAAAGTGATCGTGCTGGTTGCAGCGCCTGAAGGTATACGCCGCGTACAGGAAGCGCACCCCGACGTAGAGATTTATACTGCATCCATTGACGAACGGCTCGATGAGAAGGGGTACATCGTGCCCGGGTTGGGGGATGCGGGAGACAAAATCTTCGGGACACGCTGAATAAGGTTGTTTCCTCGGCTGGCCGAAAAACCGGTCAGCCGCTCCGCTTAATAATACCTGCCCTTTCTATTTACCCGCCTGATTAGTCATTACTGATGTTCGGAAGTGATCAATAGCGAACATTTCTGAAGGCAAGGCCTCTTTTGCCTAGCTTTCTTATGATCTTGGTCAAAAGTCTAATAAGAGCTATTTTTTATTATAAAACAATAAGAAGCGCTCATTTATGGGTGGGTTCTTGGGCCTTGCTGTTGATTTTCGGTTGTAGACATTTGTGTTTGTATTCGAATCTCGGCTAGTGTTCAGACTAGCCGCTTACGAATACCTCGATAACAACGAACAACCGAGCACAGTATGTCCTTGATCCTCGAAGACCTCCATCGCGTTGTCGGCGGAGAAACCTACATCGAAGGCATAAGCCTGGAGCTGGAACCCGGCTCGTTCAATGTGCTGCTAGGCCGAACGCTGTCAGGCAAAACGTCTCTCATGCGCCTCATGGCAGGCCTGGATTCTCCAACCCAGGGGCGGGTAATAATGCATGGACGTGACGTGACGGGCGTTTCGGTACGCAAGCGTAACGTGTCCATGGTTTACCAGCAGTTTATCAATTACCCCGGGCTCACTGTTTACGACAACATTGCCTCTCCTCTCAAGCTGGCCAAGGTCAGCTGTGGCGAAATCGATCGGCGGGTTCGCGAAATCGCCGAAATGCTGCATATCGATCCCTTCCTGGACCGCTTGCCACTGGAACTCTCCGGTGGGCAGCAGCAGCGTACTGCCATGGGCCGCGCACTGGTTAAAGATGCGGATATCGTTCTCTTCGATGAGCCGTTGGTCAATCTCGATTATAAGCTACGCGAAGAATTTCGAGAGGAGTTGCGTGCCGTCTTCAGCGAGCGCAACTGCATCGCCGTGTATGCGACGACCGAACCCGCCGAAGCCTTGGCGCTGGGAGGCAATACGGCCGTCCTGCACGAGGGGCGGCTGTTGCAATATGGACGCACCGAGGAGGTTTATCACCGTCCACGTGACATTCTGAGCGCCGAGATGTTTTCGGAGCCGCCCATCAATATTTTGCGCGGAATCATTTCCGGCTCTGAGGTGACGTTCGACAGTCGCCTGCACTTCCCGATCAAGGAGGATCTTCGCTCCTTGCCGCCGGGGGAATATCGCTTCGGAGTGCGAGCTTCGCATATCTCACTCAGTCCTCGAGCCGAGGATGATATCGCGGTCCAGATGTCAGTCGACTTGGCGGAAATCAGCGGTTCCGAGACCTTTTTGCACGTGCATAACGAACTCTTTCACTTGGCGGTACATCTCGCAGGCGTGCATGACTTCAAGGTTGGCGCGCCCGTCACACTCTACTTCCCGACGCACAAGATCTACGCCTTTGATCGGCATGGGGCCGTGGTACATATTCCGACGCACCTGGGAGGCCTCTGAGATGGCAGAGATCGCATTGAAATCCTTGGCTCACAGCTACCTGCCCAATCCTACCAAGCCGGGAGACTATGCCATTCGTGAAATGAATCACGTCTGGCAGCAGGGGGGAGCCTATGCGCTTCTCGGTCCCTCGGGGTGCGGCAAATCGACCCTGCTCAACATTATTTCCGGCTTGCTTGAGCCTTCCAGTGGAGAGGTGTTGTTCGATGGCGAACGGGTCAATTCATTGCCACCCGAAGCGCGCAACATTGCTCAGGTTTTTCAGTTTCCGGTCGTCTACGACACTATGACCGTCTACGACAACCTGGCCTTTCCCCTGCGCAACGTGAAGACGCCGGAAGACAGGGTTCACGAGCGCGTGATGGAGGTTGCCGATGCGCTGGAACTGACGCCGCACTTGAAACGCAAGGCCAAGAACCTATCTGCCGACGAGAAGCAGAAGGTCTCCATGGGTCGTGGACTGGTACGTGACGATGTCTCCGCGATTCTGTTCGATGAGCCGCTGACCGTGATCGATCCTCAGCTCAAGTGGAAACTGCGGCGTAAGCTCAAGGAGATTCATCAGCGCTTCGAAATCACCATGGTCTACGTAACTCACGACCAGCTCGAGGCGTCCACCTTCGCTGACAAGATCGCCGTGATGTACGAGGGGCAAGTCGTTCAGTTTGGCACGCCACGTGAACTGTTCGAGGCGCCGAACCATACCTTTGTCGGCTATTTCATTGGTAGTCCCGGCATGAACTTCATTGATGTCTCGCTGCGTAATGGTCGGGTCATGGCCGGGGAGACGGAGCTACATATCGGTCGGGAAATCGCCAAGGCACTGCAAGATGTCCGTACGACGAACGTCAAGCTAGGCATTCGTCCCGAGTTTATCGAGGTTCACGATACTGCCGTAGAGGGCAGCATGGCCGTTGACGTCGAGCACGTTCAGGACCTCGGCACCTACTCAATCCTCTATCTCAAGCTCGGTGAGACTTCTCTCAAGGCGCGCATCGAGGAGGAGCAGGATGCACCTGTCGGCAAGGCGTATTTGCGCTTCCCGAACGACCGGGTCGGCCTTTACGTCGACGAGTTTCGCGTGGAGGTTCCACATGAATAAAGTCCAGAATAACCGTGCATGGTGGTTAATCCTGCCCATGCTGCTGTTGGTTGCCTTCTCTGCAATCATTCCTTTAATGACCGTAGTCAACTACTCGGTTCAGGACGTCTTCGATGCCAATACCCGGTTCTTCACAGGAACCGAGTGGTTCAAGGAAATGCTCAACGACCCGGCCCTCCAGGCAGCTGTGCTTCGACAGTTTGCCTTCTCGCTCACGGTGCTGGCGATTGAGGTGCCGTTGGGCATCGGCATTGCGTTGATCATGCCCAAGCGGGGGTGGCAGGCGTCTGCGGTACTGATCCTGGTGACCATGCCGTTGCTGATACCCTGGAATGTCGTGGGCAGCATCTGGCAGATTTTTACCCGTGGTGATATCGGCCTCATGGGCTGGAGCCTTCGCGAACTCGGGTACGGCTACAACATCACGGCGAGCCCCGTGGATGCCTGGGCCACCATTATCCTCATGGATGTCTGGCACTGGACTCCGCTCATCGCTCTGCTTTGCTACAGTGGTCTGCGCTCCATACCTGATGCCTATTACCAGGCCGCACGCATAGACCGGGCTTCCCAGTGGGCTGTCTTTCGACATATCCAGCTTCCCAAGCTGACCAACGTACTGGTTATTGGTGTACTGCTGCGTTTCATGCACTCCTTCATGATCTACGCGGAACCCTTCGTGCTGACGGGAGGCGGGCCCGGGAGTTCGACCACCTTCCTTAGCCAATCCCTGACCACCATGGCGATCGGGCAGCAGGATCTTGGCCCCTCGGCCGCGTTTTCTCTGATCTATTTCCTGATTATTCTTCTCGTCAGTTGGGTCTTCTACACCGCCATCATGAACATGCAGAAAGACAAGAAGCAGGAGGGGGCCTGAGATGACCGACTCGCTGATTGGCACACCCGATGCCGTTCGCAAGCACGCAGCAACCACTGCCGCACGCCGTCGCCGTAAGTCACGCTCGGCACTACTGAAGTGGCGCCGTCGGGGCCTGATGGCTGCGTATATCGTATTCGTGTTGCTGCCGATCTACTGGCTGCTCAACATGTCCTTCCAGTCCAATACAGAGATCCTGGGCGGGCTCACACTTTGGCCTGAGAATTTCACGACAGAGCACTACGTCAAAATTTTTACCAATGCGAACTGGTACATGGGCTACGTGAACTCCATTACCTATGTACTGATGAACATGGTCATCAGCATTGCGGTAGCATTACCGGCAGCCTATGCCTTCAGCCGCTATCAGTTCATTGGCGACAAGCACCTGTTCTTCTGGCTGCTGACCAACCTGATGGCTCCGCCGGCTGTCTTTCTCCTGCCGTACTTCCAGCTTTATTACACAGTGGGGCTCTTCGATACGCATATCGCCGTGGCGCTGGCGCATTGCTTGTTCAATATTCCTCTGGCGGTATGGATTCTCGAAGGATTCATGAGCAGTGTGCCGAAGGAAATCGACGAGACGGCCTTCATCGACGGCTACAGCTTTCCGAAGTTCTTCGTGAAAATATTCATTCCCATGATCAGTTCGGGCATCGGTGTCACGCTGTTCTTTCTGTTCATGTTCTCCTGGGTCGAGCTGC
The DNA here is from genome assembly GCF_000378505.1 of Modicisalibacter luteus DSM 23508. Lineage (GTDB taxonomy): Bacteria > Pseudomonadota > Gammaproteobacteria > Pseudomonadales > Halomonadaceae > Modicisalibacter > Modicisalibacter luteus. The sequence goes on from NZ_KB899993.1 coordinate 85,426, forward strand.
TCCTGGCGAGCACGTTGACTGCCACCAATGCGCAGCCAATCGCCTCGGTGATGACCCAGACAAAGGGAGCATCGGGCATCGACTGGGGTACGTTGGCCGCCGCGGGTGCGCTGACCATCCTGCCGGGCATCGTCGTCGTCTACTTCGTGCGTAACCACATCGCAAAGGGCTTTGCCCTGGGCCGGACCTGAGGAGGAACGACATGGAATGGATGGTCTGGACCACCCCGACTGCGATCTTCTTTTCAGTCATCGCTGCCATGTTGGCTGGGATGACGGCATGGGAAATCTCATCACCATCGATCGAGCGCAAGGGGTTCCTGCCGATCGAAACCACGCGGGGAGACCGGCTCTTCATTGGGCTGCTTTCCGCTGCCTATATCCATCTGCTGGTGGTGGGCTTCACATCACTGAGCATCTGGATAGCCCTGGGAATTTCCATCCTTTGGGTGCTGGTGTTGATGCGCTGGGGCTGACAACCACTTGGAGCCGCAGATTCACGGACGAACTACCACAAACAAAGAGGTCACTATGAAACCGACAAGAATACGACTCTCTCTGCTCGCTGCTGGCGTCATGCTGGCGAGCGGCGCGCTGCACGCCGACGAGAACGACACTCGCGCCATCGCTGAACGGCTGGTCGACGAGCATTTCCAAGAATCGACGCTGACGCGCGAGCAACAAATCGAAGAACTCATGTGGTTTGCCAAGGCGGCCGAGCCGTTCCGTGGCATGGATATCAATACGGTTGCCGAGGGGTTGACCACGCATATCTATGAGCGGGATGTACTTGCCAAAGCCTTCAGCGAACTGACCGGCATCAACCTGACGCACAACATCATTGGCGAAGGTGATGTAGTCAATAACATGCAGACGCAGATGCAGTCGGGGCGCAACATTTACGATGGCTACGTCAATGATACGGACTCCATCGGCACGCATATTCGCTACGGTAGCACCGTCAATATTTCCGAGGCCATGAAGAATGAGTGGGCCGATTACACATTGCCGAGCCTGGATCTCAACGACTTCATCGGCATCCAGTATGGCACGGGCCCTGATGGCAGTCTCTATCAGTTGCCCGACCAGCAATTCGCCAACCTTTACTGGTTCCGTTATGACTGGTTCCAGCGTGAGGATCTCCAGAAACAGTTCCGTGATATTTATGGCTATGACCTGGGCGTACCCACTAACTGGACGGCTTACGAGGACATTGCCGAGTTCTTCACGGAACACGTCGGAGAAATCGACGGTACCAAGGTGTATGGCCATATGGATTATGGCCGTCGCGATCCCTCGCTGGGCTGGCGCTTCCACGATTCCTGGCTTTCCATGGCAGGCATGGGCAGTCACGGCGTACCGTTCGGCAACCCAGTGGATGACTGGGGAATTCGTGTCAATGAACAAAGCCAACCGGTGGGGGCTAGTGTGAGTCGTGGTGGGGCCACCAATTCACCAGCGTCGGTCTTTGCGGTGACCAAAATGGTCGATTGGCTAAAAGAATATGCGCCACCCGAGGCCAGCGGCATGACCTTTGGTGAAGCCGGCCCGGTTCCCGCGCAAGGCAACATTGCCCAGCAGATCTTCTGGTACACCGCCTTTACCGCGGACATGACCGATCCGGGCCTGCCGGTCACCGAGGAAGACGGTACACCGAAGTGGCGCATGGCGCCGTCGCCGACTGGGCCGTACTGGGAAGAAGGGATGAAAGTCGGCTATCAGGACGTAGGGGCCTGGACCTTCTTCGACTCCACCCCTGAGGACCGACGCACGGCTGCCTGGCTTTTCGCCCAGTTCGCCGTTTCCAAGACCGTCTCGCTCGAGAAGTTGATGGCCGGGCTCACGCCGATTCGCAAATCGGACATCTTTTCCGAACAGATGACCGAAATGGCTCCCAAGCTTGGCGGTTTCGTGGAGTTCTATCGTAGCCCCAACGAGTCTCAGTGGACCCCCTCGAGCACCAACGTTCCTGACTATCCGCGCATGGCGCCCCTATGGTGGCAGAACCTGTCGCCAGCGGTGAGCGGTGATATTTCGCCACAGGAAGCGCTCGACAATCTGGCGGGTGATCTGGACAGCATCATGGCACGCCTTGCCCGGGCCAAGGTCTTCGAAACCTATGCGCCCAATCTCAACGAGGAGCGGGATCCTGAATATTGGCTTTCCCAACCGGGATCGCCCAAGGCCAAGCTGGATAACGAGATGCCGCAGGGCACCACCGTGCCCTACGACGAGTTGATGAAGCAGTGGATGGCTGCCGGTACACGCTGAGAAGCCTGTGATCAGGTGTTGTATCCTGCCGGCCCAGTCATGGGCCGGCAAGGAGACCAGTAACGTGTGAACGGTTGCCTGAACGGAACCCAGGGCCCCGCTTGGCATGACCGAGCGGGGCTTTTTGCTTCCAGAACGGGGCTGTGATGTAGCTACGCGATAGCAATATCCAACTTCCCGGCCAGATCTTAATTGTCCTCATGATCGGCGCGGGTAGATGAATTGGGCGAAAAGCGTAAGCATTGTGTCTCCAGGGGGGCGGGAATCATCGAACAGAAGCGTTGGAAGCGCGGGGTATGATCTGGGCCCCAACCGGGCTGGGTGCTGTTAGAATGCCGCGCGATACGCATTGTCCGATGAAATCTCTGGAGCCCCTGACATGACCGACAATACATCGGCTGCCACCTTGCCGGCCGATTCTCTGCCACGCATCTTGCTGACCGGGGCACAGATGCTGTTCGTGGCTTTTGGTGCGCTGGTGCTGGTGCCTTTGCTGACCGGGCTAGACCCCAGCGTGGCGCTGTTTACCGCCGGAGCGGGAACGCTGGTGTTTCACGCCGTCACGCGACAAAGTGTGCCGGTATTTCTGGCCTCGTCGTTTGCCTTTATCGCGCCGATCCAAGGGTCAATAGCCAATTTCGGCATCCCCGCCACGCTAGGCGGCTTGTTTGTGGCAGGCCTGGTTTATGTAGCGATCTCGCAACTGGTCAGGGTGAAAGGAACCGCTTGGCTGCATCGGCTGTTGCCGCCGGTGGTGGTGGGGCCGGTGATCATGGTTATCGGGCTGGCATTGGCGCCGGTCGCCGTTGATATGGCAATTGGGAATACCAGTGACACCATCAGTTACGGTCAGGCGATCACCTTGTCGATGCTTAGCCTGCTGGTGACGCTGATCCTGGCCGTGTTCGGGCGCGGCATACTGCGGCTCGTGCCGATCATGGGGGGTATTCTGGTCGGGTACCTGCTCGGCCTGGCCATGGGCGTGGTCGACTTGACGCCAGTCAGTGATGCTGCCTGGATCGAACTGCCCAATTTCGTTGCGCCGACGTTCCATCTTTCAGCGATACTGTTCATGATTCCGGTAGCCATCGCGCCGGCGGTTGAGCATATCGGTGACATGATCGCCATCGGGTCAGTAACTCGTAAAAATTACCTGGAAAAGCCGGGATTGCACCGGACCCTGTTGGGCGATGGTCTGGCCACGTCGGTGGCTGCAATGTTCGGTGGGCCGCCGAACACCACTTATTCGGAGGTGACAGGGGCGGTCACGCTAACGCGCAACTTCAACCCTCGCATCATGATCGTCGCGGCAATCGTGGCCATCGTTCTGGCTTTCGTGGCCAAGCTCGGCGCGCTACTACAGACCATTCCTGCACCAGTGATGGGTGGCATCATGACACTGCTATTCGGCTCGATTGCCGTGGTGGGCATGAATACCCTGGTCAGGGCAGGGAAGGCCCTGACCGTGCCGCGTAACATGGTTGTCGTCTCCCTGATCCTAGTCTTCGGGATCGGTGGCATGCAGGTCGGTGGGGGGCAGTTCGTCCTGCAAGGCGTCAGTCTGGCTGCGTTGGTGGGTATTGTATTGAACCTGGTGTTGCCGCCTGCCAAGGAAGAGCACTAAGTACGGCTGGGAGGAGGGAAGGGCTGAGCCGCTTTCCCTCCTGCTGCTTCAACCGTGATGCTTTTCTGTGCCTCCTTCAGCGAAGCTGGGCGGATTGTTGGCACTGACGATAACGCAGTCGCTATCGCTGACATTGCGGAAGCGATGCGGAAGTCGGGAGTCGAAATAGTACGCATCCCCGGCAGTGAGCAACTGAACTTCGCCGTTGACGGAAAGTTCGATGGTTCCGGCCACGATGACGCCGCCCTCTTCCCCTTCGTGTTCAAGCATATCTTCGCCGGTGTCGGCGCCAGGCGGATAATACTCGTGGATGATCGACATGCTGCGGTTAGGCCGGCGGGCGCCGACCAGGCGCCAGGATAGCTTGCCATCGCCGATCTCGGTCAGCTCGCTGGCACGATAGAACACTTGTTCTTTAGCGAACTCCTCGCCGGCAAAGAACTCACTGATCGACACAGGTAATGCGTCCAGTATCTTCTTCAATGAGCTGACGGAAGGGCTGACACTGTTCTGTTCGATAAGGGATATCGTGCTGTTTGTCACCCCGGCACGCTTGGCCAATTCACGTTGGGAAAGCCCGCGTTTCTGACGAAGCTGCTTGAGGCGTGCCCCTACATCGAATCCGCTCATTTTCCATCCTTGTTGAACATACTTGACGGCATGATACCGCGTTATTTCTCCCTGCCAAAATTGCCGCTGCCGGTACCTGCGTTCAATCGATGAGTCCATCGATTGTCTGCGTTAGGCTATGTATCACTGGCCTGCTTGAGGCTCCGGCAGGCGAATCGCTACGCGAGCGTTACGGCAGCTATGTCGCGACGCGTTTTTGGCATCCTGCTTGGTTGAATCAACAAATGCCCGATGACTCGATACAACCTGAATATCTCTCGCTCTTGATCCTGGCGGGCGGACAAGGCCGGCGCATGGGCGGCATCGACAAGGGGTGGTTGCCACTTGCCGGGCGTCCGTTGATCGAGCATGTCATGATTCGCTTTCAAGACCAGGTCAGCGGGGTCATGATCAGTGCCAACCGCTCCCTGTCAGCCTACCGTGAGCTGGGCGCCGACGTCGTGACGGATCGTAAAGAGGGCTATCAAGGACCGCTCATGGGTATCTGGAGTGGGCTTGTTGCAGCATCCACACCTTGGGTGCTTGTCGTGCCCTGCGATAGCCCAGCGCTCCCCGCCGATCTGGTTCCGCGCATGGTATCTGGCATTAATGATAATGACATCGCCATGGCTCATGACGGCGAGCGGGCACATCCGGTGGTTGCCCTGATACGCCGGGGACTTGCTGAGGACCTCGAGACAGCGCTTCTGGCAGGCGAGCGCAAGATACGGCACTGGTATGCAAGACACGCCTATTGCGAGGTCGATTTCAGTGATTGCCCCGATGCGTTTGCCAATATCAATACGCCTGACGACAGTGCCATGCTGATGCGTCGGCTCTCGAAGAAACGGGCACTTTGAGAAGGATAGGCGTCCGTGCCCTTCGCAGTAAGGCATTGACCGCGTTACGCTACATGGCACAGGACCACGTTTCCTCGCATCACTAGGACGCCATGACACTCGAACTTAGCAACGAAACGTTACCGCTGCTGGGCATAGCCGCCTGGAGTGGAACGGGAAAGACGACCATGCTCGAACGGTTGCTGCCTGCTTTGGCCCAACGTGGATTGCGGGTTGCGGTGATCAAGCATGCTCACCACAGCTTCGATATCGACCAGCCAGGCAAGGATAGCTATCGGCTACGGAATGCCGGAGCCAGCCCGATCCTGGTGGCATCCAGGGAGCGGTTCGCCCTGATGATGGAAACGCCTGAACGACAGGAGCCCGAACTGACCATGCTTATCGAGCAGGTGCGCCCGCAGCAGCCGGACTTGGTGCTTGTCGAGGGATTCAAGGAGTGGCCCCTGCCCAAGCTTGAGTTGCATCGCCCGGCGTTGGGCAAGCCATTACTGGCCCAAGATGATCCTTGGATCCTCGCCGTTGCCAGCGACGAGCCGGTGGACTTGCCCGCTGACGTATGGGCGCTGGAGCTCAACGATATCCCGTCGCTAGCTGAGTATGTAGCTACCTGGCCAGGGCATTGGTCACAACGCCGGCAACCTCGCCGGGAGGCTCGGTAATGAGCGATTCTTGTTTCGAGCGTGGCGAACGCATGCTCAGTGTCGATGATGCCGCTGCGGCACTTCGCGAACTGACACCCCACCCATTAGCGACAGAACGCTTGCCGTTGGCCTCGTTGCTGGGGCGCGTTGTGGCCGAGGATATCCACTCGCCGATCAATGTACCTCAGAATACCAATGCGGCGTTGGACGGGATTGCCCTGGCCTGGTCGAGCGCAACGCAGACACGCCTTGAGGTTATCGGTGAGTCGTTGGCCGGCCAGCGTTACGAGGGAAAAATTACTGAGGGCCAGGCTGTAGCCATCACAACCGGTGCGCCGCTGCCTGCCGGGGCGGATACCGTCATCATGCAAGAGCAGCTCGCATTTGGTGGCGATGCAGGAAATTCCTGGGTCGAGATCCAACGGCCCAAGGCGGTCAAGCAAGGACAGAACGTCCGCATGGCGGGTGAGGATATCGCCCGGAACGCGTTGGCGTTAGCGGCCGGAACGCGGCTCAAGGCGCAACACCTTGGCTTGCTGGCATCCCTGGGGTGCGATGGGGCCGTTGTCTACCGTCGACCGAACGTTGCTATCTTTTCCACCGGCGATGAAGTCACAGCGCCCGGAACCCCCTTGCCCCAGGATGGCATCTACGACGCCAACCGCTTCTCGCTGCACGGTTTGCTCGTGTCACTGGGGTGCAATGTCGTCGACCTGGGCATCCTGTCCGACGAGCCTGGACAGGTTGAGCAGGCGCTGATGACAGCCGCTGACGAGGCCGATATGGTCATTACCAGCGGGGGGGTGTCTGTGGGCCAGGCGGACTGGATCAAGCACGCGTTACACGACGCGGGGCGGCTATGCTTCTGGCGTATCGCCATGCGGCCCGGGAAGCCATTGGCATGTGGGGTGCTGGGCAAGCGGGAAGTGCCTTTCTTCGGGCTGCCGGGGAATCCGGTCGCTGTGATGGTGACGTTCCTGCAATTTGTCCAGCCATTGCTACGCACCATGCAAGGCGAGATGGCCTGGCGCCAGCCACGCCTGGTGGCGGTAGCCGACGACTACTTGTCCAGTCGCGAGGGGCGCGTGGATTACCTGCGTGGCGTCTATGCCTGCGATGATCAGGGGCAGCTGCACGTGCGCAGCACCGGGCAACAAGGATCTGGCATCCTGACCTCCATGGTGGCTGCCAACTGCCTGATCGAAATCGACACGGCCCGGAGCATGGTGAAGCCGGGTGAGACCGTAACGATACAACCATTCGAGAGCTGACATGAGCCTGACCCATCTCAATTCGCGGGGCGAAGCCCACATGGTCGATGTCGGCGACAAGACCGAAACCCGCCGTGAGGCAACCGCCGGTGGCCGTATCCATATGCGATCCGAGACCTTGGCACTGCTTGCCGAAGGTGGGTTGCCCAAGGGTGACGTATTGGCAACGGCACGCATCGCCGGAATCCAGGCAGCCAAAAAGACCCATGAGTTGATACCGCTTTGCCATGCTCTGGCATTATCCAAGGTGGAAATCGGCTTTGAACTCGATGAAGCCAACGCCTGTGTCGAGGTTAAAGCGACATGCCGTCTGACGGGGCGCACGGGAGTCGAAATGGAGGCGCTAACCGCCGTATCTGTTGCCTGCCTCACGCTTTATGACATGTGCAAGGCGGTCGATAAGGATATGCGTATCGATAGCGTACGACTGCTCTCCAAGACAGGTGGCAAGTCAGGCGACTACCGTCGTAACGAGACTGCTGATGACCCGAGGGCGACTGCGCCTTCATCGCTAGCCGCTCCGTCCCGTGATGCAGCCACTAACCGCGATATGCCCATGATTACCGGCGAATCGCCGGACGGCCACATCAGCATCGCGCCACGCAACGAGCAGCCATGTATACAGGTGAAGTTCCTCGCCGAGTTGCGTGAACGTCTAGGCATCAGCGATATCGATATCCCATTGGAGTCTTTGCCATCGCCGACTGTTGCCGGCCTTAAACAGGCACTTCAGTCACATGACACGCGGTTTTCTCTCCTTGGTGAGCGGCGGGTGCTTTGCGCAGTGAACCAGGTCATGAGCGCAGACGATATGTCATTGACCGACGGTGATGAAGTGGCTTTCTTCCCGCCGGTGACCGGAGGATAACCATGATCAGTGTCCAGACCGCGCCTTTCGATGTCGGTACCGAACAGCAGGTACTGACACGAAAACGTACCGATATCGGCGCCGTGGTCAGTTTCACGGGGCTGGTACGCGACTTCAATGAACGACCTGACGTTCAGGCACTGACTCTTGAGCACTACCCCGGTATGACAGAGCAGGCTTTGCAGGACATCGTAGCCGAGGCCGAAGCCCGCTGGGCTCTGCAGGGGATACGGTTGATACACCGTGTTGGCCGGCTGGAACCGGGTGACCCGATCGTTATGGTTGCCGTCGCAAGCGCTCATCGTCGGCACGCATTCGAAGCCTGCGATTTCATTATGGATTATCTGAAGACACGCGCTCCGTTCTGGAAAAAGGAACATACTGTCAGTGGCCACTACTGGGTTGCTGAGCGAAATACGGATATTGAGGATGCGAAACGCTGGGAGGCGACATGACGCAACTGGTCGACAATTTTCAGCGTGTCGTTCGTTATGTGAGGATCTCGGTCACTGATCGTTGTGATTTTCGCTGTGTCTACTGCATGAGCGAAGACATGACGTTTCTCCCTCGCGATCAGGTCCTCTCGCTGGAAGAGTTGGCACTGGTGGCGAAGGCTTTTACCGAACTGGGAGTGGAAAAGATTCGTCTCACCGGCGGTGAGCCCTTGGTCAGGCGTGGCATCGAAGACTTGGTGGAAGAGATCGGTCGCCTGGAAGGGCTCAAAGATTTTGCCATGACCACCAATGGTGCCGGGCTTGGCAAGCAGGCTCGCCGGCTGCGTGAAGGCGGGCTCCAGCGTCTCAATATCAGCATCGATTCGCTGGATGAGGAGCGCTTCAAAAAACTGACCCGCACGGGGCGGCTGGATAAGGTCATTGACGGCATCCACGCTGCTCAGGACGCCGGTTTTGAGCGCATCAAATTGAATGCTGTCATCCTCAAGGGAAGGAACGACGATGAAGTCTTGCCTCTGGTGGACTTTGCTCGTCGGGAAGGGGTGGATATCAGTTTTATTGAGGAAATGCCGCTGGGCGACGTTTCCGAGCATTCACGTGCTGAGACCTACTTCTCAAGCGACGATGTACAGTCAGTCATCGAGTCCCGGTATCAGCTGATTCCAACAACGGAGACTACACTGGGGCCATCGCGCTATTTTCGCATGACCGATAGCGCGACCCGGATTGGTTTCATCTCCCCACATAGCCACAATTTCTGTGCGACCTGCAATCGCGTAAGGGTGACGGTGGAAGGGCGGCTACTGCTCTGTCTTGGCAACGAGCATTCCGTAGACCTTAGAGAAGTCATGCGCCGCTATCCCGGTGATATCGAGGCACTCAAGTCACGCATTATCGAAGCCATGGATCTCAAGCCGGAGAGGCATCACTTTACAACGGATGGAGATGTCCAAGTGGTCAGGTTCATGAACATGACGGGGGGCTGAACGGCACCTTTGCGTTACGCTAGGTCATTGGTCCGACCATCGATAAATAAGTCTTCTCTATAGCCCGCTAATCGTAGCGGGTTATTTTTTGCGCTGACTTGCCAACTAACCCTTCGAGCATATACTTTTACGATAAATGCAGCGCTAAAAAGATAACTAGACCTTCAGTACGGAGGAAGTCATGTCGACCGAGTCTTTGGAAAGAATTGCCCGAAACAAGAATGTTGCTCGCGCAGCTGCGCGTCAGTTGAGCATGGAACAGCTGCATAAATTATCTGAAGTTATTAACGAGGTAATCGAGCAGAAACAGGATGAGGAGCGCAAGCGCCAAGAAGAGGAAACGGACAAGGCGCGAAAGCTCGCGGAAATCCGCGAAGCGATTAACGATGCAGGTTTGTCGTTAGATGATCTTGTCGGCGAGCAGCCCAAGCGTCGGCGTGGTCGTCCCCCGAAGAAAAAGGAAGCCTGAACTCGATACAGTGTGACCTATCATGCTCGGAAGACATGAAACAATAGTTATGGCTTAGGGGGAGAAACGGCGTTAAGCGCCGTTTTTCTTATATTGCTACACATTCCACGTCAGCGATACATGTCAATTTCTGCAGCGGTCAACTGGAAGTGGACTGTCGGTAAGTGGCGCAAGTGGTCTGAGAGCCATTGCATCAATCGAGGCTGTAACTGAGTGCGCAATTGGGCCAGTGTGTCCGCTTCCGATTGCGAAAGTGTATCGTCTAGCCAATCGGAAAGACTGGTTTCGTCCAGCGTCGAGGTGGCTCTGGAATCGACAATCAGCCGCCCGATACGCACCCATCCCATATCGGCAGGTATCACCGCGACCCATAGGAATAGATCGCCATGTCGCTCCTTGGGGTCCCCCTTGGGTGCGATCAGTCCCTCTAGAGGCTGAATATTATCTTGGGTGATGATGCGTGGCGCTTGGGCGTAACGCGCCTCTACGGCCAATCCATCTTCATCGAAGCGGATCAGGTCGCCATTGGTGGGCGTTAAAGGGGCGACGATACCTCGCGCTTGTGCCAGTTCACGGTGCGCAAGCTGATGGCGGTGCTCGCCATGGACGGGGAGTAGATATCGTGGCTTGATCCATTCATAGAGTTGGTTCAGCTCGTCCTGAGCCGCATGGCCGGAGGCATGCAGTTCTGGATGGTGTATTTCTTCCAGTATGCGCACATCCCGCTGGCGCAGGGCATGGTGAAGCCGTTCGATATGCCGCTCGTTGCCAGGGATGGCCTTGGCGGAAAAAATAACCGTGTCGCCGGCCTGCAACTCGAAATCGGGGTGGCGCCCTTGGGCGAGGCGGGAAAGAGCGGCCCTCGGCTCGCCTTGGCTGCCGGTAGCAATCACCAGCACTTCTTCCGGAGGTAGGTAGCCCAGGTCGTTGACGGGAACCAATGCAGGAAACTCTTCCAGATAGCCGAGGCCTCTTGCAATGCGCACCATGCGCTCCATGGAGCGCCCCATCAGGCTGACGCGGCGACCGCAGTGTGAGGCAGCGTGTCCCAGGGCGAGCACGCGTGCGAGATTGCTGGCAAAGCAGGAGACGATGACCCGTCCCTGGCAGTCGGAAAGGGTGCCTTGCAGGGCGCGGGCCACATCGCCTTCGCTGCGTGACTTTCCCGGGAGTGGGGCATTGGTCGAATCGCCAACCACCAGATCGATGGGGGGCAACGAGCGAAACAGCTGCTCGTCGACCGGGGCGCCGATCAAAGGCTCGGGATCTAGCTTCCAGTCGCCGGTATGCAGTACGCGGTGCGCCGGCGTGGTTAGCAGCAACGCACAGCTTTCGGGAATCGAATGGGTCAGCGGCAGATAACGCAGCAGGAAAGCGCCGCATTCCAGCGCTTCACCGGGCTCGACGATGCGGATTGCGTCAGTCGCCAAGCCTCTCTCGGCAAATTTGGTGCGCAGCAGACCCGCGGCCAGAGGCGTAGCGTATATGTCACATCCCCATCGTGGCCATAACCAGGCCACGGCACCGATATGATCTTCGTGCCCATGCGTAATCACGAGTGCGCGCGGCCTGATGCCCAAGGCAGGGAGCCCGTCAATATTGGGAACCTGCAAGGGATTATCGGGTAAATCCTGACGAATCATCATCCCGCAATCAACCGCAAGCCAATCGCCATCGTAGCCGTACAGGGTCAGATTCATGCCGATCTCGCCACATCCTCCCAATGGCAGGATATGCAACGGCGGGCGGCGGCGTGGACGAATCTGTACGCGTGTTTGTGACATCATCGATAGGTATTGAGCATGTAATCGCTCAATATACGTGATCGCGGGCAACCGTCACAATGCGCGCTGCCGAAAGTCGCTGAATTCGCTACAATAGCCGGCCGCGTGCCTCAGGGCACGTTGACCCCTTCATTCTTCGAGTCCGAGCGGATCAACATGTCGCACTTCTTTCGTCTGGTCGTTTCCTGTCCCGATCGTCTGGGCATCGTGGCTCAGGTATCCGGCTTTATTGCCAGTCAGGGCGGATCCATCACCGAGGCCAACCAGCATTCGGATCTGACCTCCGGACGTTTCTTCATGCGCTATGAAATACAGGTCGATGCAGATGCGTCACGCGCAGAAGTGTTACGCGAAGCCTTTCGGCCGATTGCCGAGCGCTTCGAGATGGACTGGGCCTTGCATGACGCATCGCGTCGCAAACGTGTGGTTTTAATGGTGTCCAAGGCATCGCACTGTCTGGTCGACTTGCTGTATCGCTGGAAGACAGGCGAACTGCATTGCGATATTCCCTGTATCATCTCGAATCACGAGGATCTGAAACCCTTGGCGGAATGGCATGGCATTCCCTTCCTTCATGTTCCGGTGAGTGCTGATGACAAGGGGGCGGCCTTTGCTCAGGTGGAACGCCTGGTCGATGAGGCAGAGGCGGACTGTGTGGTATTGGCGCGCTACATGCAGATCCTGCCGCCGCGGTTGTGCGAACGCTACGCCGGACGGGTCATCAACATTCATCACAGCTTCCTGCCGTCGTTTGCCGGAGCCAAGCCATACCATCAGGCGTACGAGCGCGGGGTCAAGCTTATCGGCGCAACCAGTCACTATGTGACGGAAGAACTCGATGCCGGACCGATCATCGAACAGGACATTCACCGCGTTTCCCATTGCCATACGCCTGACGACCTGGTGCGCTTTGGACGCGACGTCGAAAAAGCCGTGTTGGCCCGGGGGCTGCGTTGGCACCTGCAGGATCGTGTCCTGATTCACGGGAACAAGACGGTTGTATTTGCCTGAGCTGACCGTGCCAAGTTGCCCTGGATCGGATGCCAGGGGGGCGTGGTGTCTTTGACCTGCGTAGTGCGCGAATCTTGGCGCTGCTTGTTTTATTGAAGGTTCCCGAACAGGTCAAGTTGCCGCGTACTGTCGGGGGAGGCCAGGCGGACACCGACACCCAGCAGGCGGACCGGACGGCTGCCCCGGGCCCAGGCTTCCTCAAGCAGTAACAGAAAACGCTCGCGATCTGGTTGCCAGCCTGCATATTCCAAGGTGGTAAGGGTGAAATCGTCGAAGCGGACCTTGACGAACAGGCCTCTGACGCGTGGGCGACCGTGACGATCGAGGCGTTCGTCGAGACGGTCGATCAGTGCCGGTAAGGCCGCACGACAGGCATCCAGGTCGGGTAGGTCCTGGTGAAAAGTATTTTCGGCGCTCACCGACTTGCGCTCCCGTTCGACCTTGACCGGACGCTCATCGATGCCTCGAGCCAGTCCGTAAAGGCGATGGCCAAACTTGCCGAAACGTTCCAGCAGCGTGTCGAGCGGCCACTGGCGCAAGTCGGTGCATGTGCTGACATTCATGGCCGCGAGCTTGGCTGCATTAGCTGGGCCAACGCCATGCAGCTTGTTGACTGGCAGTGAGGCAACGAAGGTGTCGACCTCATCGGGTGTAATAACGCGTAATCCATCCGGCTTGTCCCAGTCACTTGCGATCTTGGCCAGAAACTTGCTCGGTGCTGCGCCTACCGACACCGTAATTCCCGTACGCCTGATGGCTTCCTGCTTGATCCAGCGTGCCATCCAGGTCGCACTTCCCTTGAAGTGCGTCACGTCGCTGACATCGAGAAAAGCCTCGTCCAGCGATAGCGGTTCGACCAGGGGCGTTAACTCATGAAAAATTGCCTGAATCTGCTCCGAGACGGCGCGGTAGCGAGAGAAATCAGGCGGCAGCAAGGTAAGCTGGGGGCACAGACGAAGTGCATGTGCTGTAGGCATGGCCGAACGTATGCCATAGCTGCGTGCGGGGTAGTTGCAGGTGGCAATTACACCTCGACGTTCGGCACTTCCACCGATGGCGAGCGGAACATCACGAAGCCGCGGATCGTCGCGCATTTCCACGGCAGCATAGAAGCAGTCGCAATCGGCATGCAGGATCTTGCGCATGCGCTAAGACGGCTCAGTGCAACGATTGGCCGTTACCGCCCCGGATGACGCCGACGCCGACACCTTCAATCTCGAGGTCCTGCTGGCGCAGATCGATCTCGATGGGCGAGAACTCATCGTTCTCAGGAAGCAGCCAGACCGTATGCCCATCGCGTCGAAAGCGTTTTACCGTTACCTCGTCTTCGAGTCGGGCCACCACGACCTGGCCATCGCGAACCCGATTGGTGCGATGCACCGCGAGCAGATCGCCCTCCAGTATACCGATGTCTCGCATCGATAACCCGCGAACCCGTAGCAGATAGTCCGCTCGTGGTGTGAAGTAATCCGGTGCCAGTGGGCAATAGCGATCGATATGTGCGGCGGCCAGGATCGGGTTACCTGCAGCGACTTCACCGATGATCGGCAGCCCGTTGTTCGTCTCGCCGGGAGATTCTTCCGCTTCTTGTGAAGGCAAACGTATCCCGCGCGATGTGCCGGGAATCATACGAATCACCCCTTTCTTGCTCAGGGCGCGTAGATGCTCTTCGGCAGCGTTGGGGGAACGAAAGCCCAGTGCGCGGGCAATCTCGGCGCGGGTCGGAGGATAGCCCAGCTCGTTCATTGTCTTGACGATGAAATCATAGACATTCTGCTGGCGCGGGGTGAGGGGACGAGTCATGGTGCCTCCGCGGTTGCGCTCGGTGAGAAATCAGTCGTGGCTTTGTTCAAGTATACAGCCTGGCATTGTATCCAGTAATCGGTTTCATGCAAATGCACATGATTTGCCGGCTTGCGGCTGATTCGAACCGTTTGTCGTATGACCGCAACTTGCGTAGTATTTGGATGACGTTTTAAACATCCGTTTATAATCAGAGGCACTTCATGGCCCAGACCGATACCGTGACGCGTATTCTCGATACTGCGGAGGTCTTGTTTGCCGAGCGCGGATTTGCAGAAACCTCGCTGCGCAACATTACCAGCAAGGCCAAGGTCAACCTGGCGGCGGTCAACTATCATTTCGGTTCCAAGAAAGCTTTGATTCAGGCTGTCTTCGCGCGGTACCTCGATCCATTCACCGAGCGCTTCCATACTGTGTTGGACGAGCTCGAGAGCGAATATGGAGAGCGTCCGATTCCTCTGGAAGTGCTTCTTGAGTGTATGGCGCGAACCGTGCTCGAGGTGCCGGCAGAGCGCAATAGCCTCAAGGTGTTCATGCGCCTGCTGGGGCTGGCCTATACCCAGGCGCAAGGCCACCTGAGGCGTTTCATTCAGGATCATTACGGCAGCGTGTTCACTCGCTTTGCCGAACTGGTGCGTCGGGCCACGCCGGATTTGCCGGATGCCGAGCGCTTCTGGCGGCTGCACTTCATGCTCGGCACCGTCATATTTACCTTGTCGGGGCTGGATGCACTACGCGATATTGCCGAGAAGGATTATGGCGAACACGTTAGTGTGCGTGATCTTATTCGCCGGTTGAGGCCTGTGGTCGTGGCCGGCATGAATGCGCCCCTCCCTGAGCCGGCTAAAGCGGCCTCCTGAGGGTGCAAGCGGAGCGATGCATGGCGATAGGCTATAGTTGATTGCATTGTCGGGCAGGGCATGGCCTATCGCGAAGCGCCACTGGAGACGGATTCATGAATTCCGTCTGTTGTCGCCTCGTTCATTGGTCTAGAATCGGCCCCCTTCATGGCCAAGGAACCCGATCATGACCCAACCGCTCGGACCGGTAATGCTGGATCTCGAAGGTGCCGCGCTGACCAGTGCGGAGCGCAAGCTGTTGATGCGCCCGGAGGTTGGCGGGGTAATTCTGTTTGCCCGCAATATCGTCGACGCTGGTCAGGTGAGTGAACTATGTGCCGCTATACGGCGAATCCGGCCGGACCTGTTGCTGGGTATCGACCAGGAGGGGGGGCGGGTTCAGCGCCTGAAGGAAGGCGTGACACGACTGCCCTCGATGGGAAAGCTGGGCAGCATCTATGCCGATGTGCCTCAGGATGGTCTGCAGCTCTGTCATGATGCCGGCTGGTTGCTGGGTATGGAAATGGCCGCCTGCGGGTTGGACCTGACCTTCGCCCCGGTACTCGATGTCGACGTGGGGCGCTCGCAGGTAATCGGGGATCGCAGCTTTTCCCGCGATCCTCTGGCAGTCACGGCCTTGGCCGGTGCCTTCATCGATGGGCTGCACGAAGCTGGCATGGTAGCAGTCGGCAAGCATTTTCCCGGCCATGGTGGAGTCGAGGCCGACTCGCATCATGAGCTTCCGCTGGATGATCGTTCCCTCCAGGCGCTGCGCGAACATGACCTGGTCCCGTTCGCGAAGCTGGCTAGCCGCCTCGATGGCATCATGCCGGCGCACGTCATTTACAAGGCGTTCGACGATCGTCCGGCTGGCTTCTCGCCCAGTTGGCTCGGCATGTTACGCGAGGAGCTGGGCTTCAAGGGAGCTATCTTTTCCGACGACCTGTCCATGGCTGGTGCCCATGTCGCCGGCGGGCCGGATGCGCGTGCGCATGCCGCGCTTGAGGCCGGCTGCGACATGGTATTGGTCTGCAACGACCGGGAGGCTGCATTGGCCGTGGCCGACGCCTGCCAGGGGCGGGCCTCGAAGCGCCAGGCCAAGCTGCGCTATGGGCGTGCGCGTCCGGAGCTCGACACCCTGCCTGCGCTAAGTCGCTGGCGACGAACCCATGCCAGACTGGAGGCGCTTGCGAGCGCTTCGTAACGTTTCGCAATCATCCATGCGGCTGCGGCCGTTCGTTTCGACTATCTGTCGCCTCGCCAGCGATCCTGCGTGGCGGCGACACGTGAAGTCATCGACATTGATCAGGACTCCGATGCCTAAGCTTGACCCTGCCTCTCACGAATCGCTAGCTACCATGCGTGAAATCATGGACAACGCCGACTGCCTGATTTCCCAGGCACAGGTCGAGCGAGCCCTGGATCGCATGGCTGAGCAGATTACCGAAAATCTCGGTGACAAGTTGCCGGTCTTCTACTGCGTGATGAACGGCGGACTGATTACCACCGGCCATCTGTTGACCCGCCTTGGCTTTCCCCTTGAGGTCGACTATCTGCATGCCACACGCTATCGCGGCGGCACCCGGGGAGGGGAACTGTTCTGGCGTGTCTCGCCGGAAGTTCCCATGGCCGGACGCCATGTCGTCATCGTCGATGACATCCTCGATGAAGGCGCAACCTTGTCAGCGATCCTCGACTACTGTAAGGAAGCCGGTGCCGCCAGCATCTCAACAGCAGTGCTGGTCGACAAGCGGCATGATCGTAAAGCCATTCCGGATCTCAAGGCGGACTACTGCAGTCTCGAAGTCGAGGATCGCTATGTGTTCGGCTTCGGTATGGATTACAAGGGTTACTGGCGTAATGCGCCGGGGATATTCGCTCCCAAGGGCATGTGACGCATCACACCTTTTCTCGTGGCGATGGGTGAATAAGCGATGCTGGCAATCATCGGTGGGACCGGCCTGACCACGATGGCTGGGCTGGACGTGATCAAGCGACACTCGGCGGAAACTCCGCTGGGGGCGGCATCCGCCAGTGTCGTTCATGGCACGTATGAGGGATACGACATCCTGTTTCTGGCGCGTCATGGCCATCCGTACAAGTTGCCGCCACACCGCATAAACTATCGTGCCAATCTCTGGGCGTTGAAGCAGGCCGGGGCGACGCGCGTCGTTGGCGTGAATGCCGTGGGGGGGATAGATCCATCGCTCTCGCCGGGGGCGCTGGTGGTGCCTGATCAGATCATCGACTATACGGTTGGGCGCGAGTGCACCTATTTCGACGGACGGTTCAAACCGCTCAAGCATATCGATTTTTCCTGGCCGTATACCTCATCCCTGTGTTCGGAGTTGCTGAGCGCAGGCGAGAAGGCTGGCGAGATACTGGAAAAAGGGGGCGTTTATGGCTGCACCCAAGGACCACGCCTCGAGACGGCAGCAGAAATCGCGCGCATGGCACGTGACGGGTGTCACCTGGTTGGGATGACCGGCATGCCGGAAGCCTCGCTGGCACGCGAACTGGAAATCGACTATGCCTGCTTGGCGCTGGTAGTCAATCCCGCTGCTGGCGTGACGAACCGAGAGATCAGCCTGACCGAAATCGATGCCGTCATTTCGAGCGGTATTGAGCGGATCAAACGAGTCATCGGCGCGATGTTGGGTTAATCACGAGCTGGGCAGCGTAGGGACGCGCTGATCCAGCTCGTTGGCATTGGCTCACAATCCCAGTTCGTGTGTGGCTTCCTCCCGCATCTTGTACTTCTGAACCTTACCGGTCACTGTCATCGGGAATGCATCGACGAACTTCACGTACCGTGGAATCTTATAGTGCGCGATCTGGCCTTGGCAGAACGTGCGCAGGCCTTCCTCGTCGAGGCTTTCACCTTCAACCAGCTTGACCCAGGCCATGACTTCCTCGCCATATTTCTCGTCGGGTACGCCAATGACCTGCACATCGGAGATGGCAGGGTGGGTGTAAAGGAAGTCCTCAATCTCGCGAGGGTATATATTCTCTCCGCCGCGGATGATCATGTCCTTGATGCGCCCGGCAATAGCCACATAGCCGTCTTCATCCATGGTGGCCAGATCGCCGGTATGCATCCAGCCGGCACTATCAATGGCTTTGGCAGTCGCCTCCGGGTTGTCCCAGTAGCCAAGCATCACGCTGTAGCCACGGGTACATAACTCTCCTTTCTCGCCACGTGATACGACGGTGCCGGTCGTCGGGTCGACCAGCTTGACCTCAGTATGCGGATGAATGGTGCCCACCGTAGTCACACGCTTGTCCAGCGGTGCGTCGGTCTGAGTCTGCAGACTCACGGGGCTGGTCTCGGTCATGCCATAGCAGATACTGACCTCACGCATGTTCATCTTTTCAATGACCTGTCGCATCACCTCGATGGGGCAGATGGATCCCGCCATGATCCCGGTACGCAGCGATCCCAAGTCGAACTGCTCGAAGTCCGGATGTTCGAGTTCGGCAATGAACATGGTAGGGACGCCGTAGAGCGCCGTGCCGCGTTCCTCACTGACGGCTCGCAAGGTGGCCAGCGGGTCGAAGCCGTCACCCGGATAGATCATTGCGGCGCCATGTGTCATGCAGCCCAGGTTGCCCATGACCATGCCAAAGCAGTGGTAGAGCGGCACGGGGATCACCATGCGATCCTCGCAGGTCAGGCCGATGCGTTCGGCAACGAAGAAGCCATTGTTGAGGATGTTGTGATGCGACAGGGTCGCCCCTTTGGGTGCGCCGGTCGTACCTGAGGTGTATTGGATATTGATAGGCTCGTCGAACTGCAACGTGGCTTGCAGCTCGGCCAGTTGAGTGGCATCGATGTCCTCGGAACGCGCTAGTAGATCCTCCCAGGTCAGCATCCCCGGGCGGGTGCGCTCAGCGTCCAGGCAGACGATGCGTCTAAGAGCCGGCAACCGCGTGCTGGAAAGACTCTCAGGCGTGGCGTTATCGACTTCGGGTACCAGCTCGGCAAGCATGTCGACATAATTCGAACTCTTGAAGGCGCCTTGCAGAATCAGCGTCGAGGTTCCTGATTGACGAAGGGCATATTCGAGCTCGTGGGTGCGGTAGCTGGGGTTGATATTGACCAGGACGGCGCCGATCTTGGCGGTGGCAAACTGGGTGATGGTCCATTCCGCACAGTTGGGTGCCCAGATGCCGACGCGTTCGCCCTTGGCAACGCCAATGGCGAGCAGGGCGCGGGCGGTCCGTTCGACCACCTCTTGTAATTGGTTCCAGGTGTAGCGCAGGTTCTGGTGTCGGCTGATAAGTGCGTCGCGGTTGCCATGGCTGGCGACCGTAGCATCGAAGCAATCACCAATGGTTTGTCCCTTGAGAGGCAGCTCGCTGATACCGCTGACATAGCTGTTAAGACGACGCTGCGAGACGGTTGTCGTTGTGGCGTGGCGTGTCATGGAACTTCCTGCTTGTTGTTGTGAAAAGCATTACCGGTATTGATCGTTAGCCCTTGGCTCGCTGACGGGTTAGGGCCTGTAGCGACTCCTGGCAACGGGCCTCAACGTCATCCAGCTCGCGTTGAAGGACACGGATATCCTCCAGCTGTTGCTGCATGGCGGCGCGTTTGTCGGCCAGGATATCGAGCATTCGGCGAAGCTGGCGTTCGTCGCCGTCGGGGGCGTGGTCGTAGAGCTGGATAACCTCGCGAATCTCGACCAGCGAGAATCCCAGGCGCTTGCCGCGCAAGGTCAGCTTGAGCCGGACGCGATCCTTGTCATGATAGACGCGAGTCTGGCCACGACGCTCCGGCTCCAGTAAACCTTCCTGTTCGTAAAAGCGGATCGTTCGCGGAGTGATTTCGAAGAGTCTGGCGAGCTCGCCGATCGTATAAGTCCGTCGCGAGCGTGAGCCCTCCTGGGGAGGTGTAGCTATGGAATGGGGGGCGTCTGGCATGTGTTTTCCTCGCTTTACTGGACGCATGGAACTAGGCGTTCAGCGTCCCGTGTGCCTAGGCTAGATTAGGTTTACGTTAACGTAAAGTAGACCAAGCGATAGCTTTCATGCAGCCAAGCAAATGCTAGGTTGAATGGCGGACCGGCATGATAAGGCTGGGCCAGGCATATTCATGCTCACCATGAGGACGCAGAGATGGATTTTGCTCTCAGTGACGACCAGCGCGCGCTACAGCAGGCCGCTGCCGACTTTGCTCGGGTCGAGTTAGCCCCCCACGCCGCCGAGTGGGATGCAACGGCGCATTTTCCCGTCGATGTCATCAAGCGTGCCGGAGACGCCGGCTTTCTGGCGATCTACATCGACGAGCTGCATGGGGGGCTGGGGCTGTCTCGTCTCGATGCCTCGTTGATCTTCGAGCAGCTCTCCCAGGGGTGCGTGTCGACTACGGCGTATCTCACCATTCACAACATGGCCAGCTGGATGATCGCTACCTGGGGCAGTGAGACGCTACGCGACACCTGGTTGCCCTCGTTAATTAGTGGAGAACGCCTGGCCTCATACTGCCTGACTGAGCCTGGAGCCGGTTCTGATGCCGCCAATCTGCGTACCCGGGCTGTACGCGATGGCGAAGATTACGTCCTCACCGGTAGCAAAATGTTCATTTCCGGTGCGGGAGCCACCGACGTGCTAGTGGTCATGGCACGTACTGGTGCGCCGGATTCCGGGGCGGCTGGTATATCGACCTTTCTGGTGCCGGCCGATAGCGCGGGTATCGAGTATGGCAAGAACGAGGAGAAGATGGGCTGGAAAAGCCAGCCTACGCGCCTGGTCAGCTTCGATGAGGTGCGCGTCTCGGCCGGGTATCGTCTCGGCGAAGAGGGCGAAGGGTTCAAGCTCGCCATGAAGGGGCTCGATGGCGGGCGCCTCAATATCGCCAGCTGTTCACTGGGCGCAGCTCAGCATGCGTTGGAACTAGCGCGCGACTACCTTCACGACCGCAAGCAGTTCGGCAAGACGCTGGCGTCGTTCCAGGCGCTGCAGTTCAAATTCGCCGATATGGCAACCGAACTCGTCAGTGCCCGGCTAATGGTACGTCATGCCGCTTGGCGTCTCGATCAGGGAGACCCGCAGGCGCCGGCGCACTGCGCCATGGCCAAACGGCTGGCAACCGATATCGGCTTCAACGTGTGTAACGAGGCGCTGCAATTGTACGGTGGGTACGGCTATATCAAGGAGTATCCTCTCGAGCGTTTGGTGCGTGATACCCGAGTCCATCAGATTCTGGAGGGCACCAACGAGATCATGCGCCTGATCGCGTCGCGCCGGCTATTCGATGACGGCGTGGTCGAGACTTTGCAGCAATGACGGCCCGATGCTACCCGATAATGACAAGGAGAAGATGATGAGCCGCAACCTGATCTTGGAGAAGGATCGTCACATCGCTCGTGTAACGATCAGCAACCCACCGGCCAATACGTGGACGTACGACTCGCTGCTCGAGCTGGAGGGGCTGATCGATGACCTGGAAGCGGATACCAGCATTACTGCCTTGGTGATCACCGGCGAGGGTGAAAAATTCTTTTCGGCCGGAGCCGACCTGAAAACCTTTGCCGACGGCGACAAAGGTATGGCGGCGACCATGGCGGTACGTTTCGGGCATGCCTTTGAACGATTGGCCAATTATCGTGGCGTCAGCATTGCCGCGGTCAATGGTTATGCCATGGGCGGTGGCCTGGAATGCGCACTCGCCTGCGATATCCGCATTGTAGAGCGCCAGGCCAAACTGGCATTGCCTGAGGCCCGGGTCGGCGTGCTGCCGTGCGGGTGCGGCACGCAGCATCTCACTCGCCTGGTGGGCGAGGGCTGGGCCAAACGCATGATTCTGTGCGGCGAGCAGGTCGATGCCGAAACTGCTGAGCGCATCGGCTTGACCGAAGAGGTCGTCGAGACAGGCATGGCGCTGGAACGCGCCCTGGCTTTGGCCGAAGGCGTGGCCCGGCAAAGCCCGAAGGCACTCGAGCACTGCAAGACCCTGATCATGAGCAGCCGTGAGCGCGGGTTATCAGATGGGTTTCGGCTCGAGCGCGAATTGTTCATCGATCTGTTCGACGACCCCAATCAGCGGGAAGGTGTCACCGCCTTCTTGGAGAAACGTGAGCCCAGGTGGACCCCGGTTAAGAGGGAGCGCTGAACATGGCTGAGCAGCCCGTCAAGTTCCAGGAAATTGCCACGCGCGACGAGAAGCGAATTGGCGTGGCCTCGCTTAATGCGCCCAAGTCGCTCAATGCACTTTCTCTCGAGATGATAGAGCTGCTTGGCGACCGGCTGGCTCGTTGGGCCGATGATCCTGAGGTGGCCGTCGTCTGGCTCGAAGGGGCTGGCGACAAGGCATTCTGTGCCGGAGGCGATGTCGTTGGCCTTTACCGCGCCATCGTCGGCGAATCTAACGACGACACGACGGACGATTATCCTACCCGCTACTTCGCTGCGGAATATCGCCTGGACTATACCATTCACACGTATCCCAAACCGTTGATTATCTGGGGGGATGGTATCGTCATGGGGGGTGGCCTGGGCCTTATGGCTGGGGGGGCGCACCGAGTGGCGACGGAGACCACGCGCATTGCCATGCCCGAGATAACCATCGGCCTGTACCCCGATATCGGTGCCAGCTGGTTCCTCAATCGTATGCCTACCGGGGTGGGGGCCTACCTGGCCTTGACCGGGGCGCAACTCAATGCTCGTGACGCCATCGATGTGGGCCTAGCAGACCGCCTGATTCCTCATGAGTATCGCGAGGACGTCATCAAGGCGCTGGCTAATGCATCGTTCGACCTGCCAGAAGTCACCGTGAGAAGAATCCTGCACGATTACGAGGAGCGCTCGCGCGCTCCGCAGGGGCAGGTACTGGCGCACCTCGACGCAATACAGTCGCTTGTCGATGCCAGCAGTGCCGCTGAGGCCGTCAAGCGCATCCTCGGTGATAGCCGGGCTGATGCATGGTTGGCCGCCAATCGCCAACGCCTTGCGGCGGGATGTCCGATCACGGCGCATCTCGCCTGGCGCATGCTGGAGCGCCATAAACGCGGCAGCCTGGCCCAGGCGTTTCGTGACGAACTCAACCTGTCGGTCCAGTGCTGTCGGCAAGGCGATCTCGCCGAGGGTGTGCGAGCCTTGCTGATTGACAAGGACAAGACACCGCGCTGGACCCATGCAGACACAGCCAGCGTGCCCGAACGTGACATCGAGGCTTTTTTTGCGCCGCTATGGTCCTCTCAATCGCATCCGCTGCGTGACCTCTAGCGCGATACTTAACAACAACAAGGAGCCACATTCATGCGTATCGCTTTCATTGGCCTGGGCAACATGGGCGCCCCCATGGCCAGCAATTTACTCAAGGCCGGGCATGAGGTCACCGTATTCGACCTCGTCGAACCTGCCATGCAACAGCTTGTGTCCGAGGGTGCCAAGGCGTCGGGTTCTGCCGTCGAGGCGACACGCCAAGCCGAGGTCATCGTCTCAATGCTGCCGGCAGGGATCCACGTGCGCGAGCTCTATCTCGGCCAGGAAGGTCAGGCAGGGCTGCTCGAGGCATTCGATACCCAACCCTTGGTCATCGATGCTTCTACCATTGCCCCCGAAGACGCCCGCGCCGTCGCCGAGGCGGCACACAGGCGTGGCGTTCCCTTCCTCGATGCCCCGGTATCCGGTGGAGTCGGCGGTGCCAAGGCGGGCACGTTGACCTTCATCGTGGGCGGTCCCGAAGACGCCTTCCAGCGTGCGCGGCCGGTGCTCGAAGCCATGGGGAAGAATATCTTTCACGCCGGAGAAGCCGGGGCAGGGCAGGTCGCCAAGATCTGCAACAACATGCTGTTGGGAATTCTGATGAGCGGGACGGCGGAGGCATTGGCGCTTGGCGTCAGGAATGGTCTCGACCCGGCCACGCTCTCCGAGATCATGAAGCAGAGTTCCGGCGGTAACTGGGCCTTGAACGTCTACAACCCCTGGCCTGGCGTAATGGAGAATGTGCCGGCCTCGAAGGAATACCAAGGCGGCTTCCTGGTCGATCTAATGATGAAGGATCTCGGGCTGGCCTGGAACCTGGCGCTGGATTCGAAAGCGACGGTACCGATGGGATCTCAGGCACGTAATCTATTTGCGCTGCATGCCGCCCAAGGCAACGGTCGGTTGGATTTTTCCAGCATCCAGTGGCTGTATCGGAGTGGTGATGCGCGTGAATGAGTGAATTGTCATGCATACGATGTGCTGACTGTTGACTACCCTTTGAGGGGTTAGCCATTCGATACGTGGGGGTGATATGGCCAAGGTACTTTTGCCCGTAGCCGACGGTAGCGAGGATATCGAAACGGTCACCGTGATTGACGTGTTGCGGCGTGCCGAAGTTGATGTATTGGTAGCCTCGGTCATGCGAGAGGTCGATGTAACCTTGGCGCGGGGTACCCTGCTGACAGCGGACGTCACGCTGGATGCCGTGGATGAGTCGCAGACATTCGATGCCATTGTCCTACCGGGCGGCATGCCTGGAGCGTCACGGCTTCGCGATAGCGAGGCGCTCAAGCAGCGCCTGCTACAGCAGCGCGAGGCTCAGCGCTGGATTGCGGCGATCTGCGCCGCGCCTGGCGTCGTGCTGGCCGCACACGATCTGGTGCGTGGGCACGACGTTACTGGGTATCCTGCCTTTCAGGCACCATTGGCCGATGCGGGAGGTCACCTCAGCCAGCGCTGTGTGGTCGAGGATCGTCGTTTGGTGACTAGCCAAGGTCCGGCAACCGCCATGGCGTTTGCCCTGCATCTGGTGGGTCTGCTCGTCGATGAGGAAACCGAGGCGCGTATCGCAGAAGGTCTATTGGTGGACGTCGCTTCGTCCGAACGCCACTGCTGATTCACTTGGGCTCCTGACTCGGCTTGGGCACAATGGGCCTCCTCGAGTCAGGAGCCCAAGCATGCCATCCAGCGAACGCACCGCCGCCCACTCAGCCTCCGTTTCCGGCGCGAATCGATGCGCTCCATCCAACTCTATCCTGCTGACAGGGCCAATTGCCTCCACGCTGTTCAACAAGTCGCTTCCCGTCATCGCTGGCATGATCGCGATGATGCTGTTCAACCTCGTCGATGCATGGTTCGTTTCTCGACTGGGCACTGCGGAGCTGGCGGCAGTATCGTTCACGTTTCCGGTGTCTTTTGCGGCGATCAGTCTGGCGATTGGTTTGGGGATCGGCACTTCCGCTGTGGTCGGGCGACGGCTGGGACGCGGCGAGGTGGAAACCGTCCGGCGTCGGGCGACGGACGCCTTCCTGCTGTCATTGCTAGTAGGAATCATTGTCAGCGTGGCTGGGTTAATGACGGTTTCACCATTGTTCACCGCGCTAGGGGCCGATCAGACATTGATGCCGCATATCCACGCCTATATGGGCGTATGGTATTTCGGGGCGGCATTCGTGATTGCGCCGCGCGTACTCAACAGCGTGCTGCGTGCCCAGGGAAATACTCTAATACCTGGCCTATTGATGGGCGCCGCCGCCTTGCTCAATGCGTTGCTCGACCCGCTACTGATTTTCGGTCTAGGGCCGGTGCCTGGACTAGGCGTCAGCGGGGCGGCGCTGGCCACCGTGATCAGTTGGGGCGTGATGACGCTGGGACTATTCGCCCAGCGCGATCTCAAGGCATTGATCGACTTGCGTGGACTAACTTTTCCCGCATTGATGGCGTCCTGGACCGAATTAGGAAAAATTGCGCTGCCAGCGGCCATTACCAGCGTATTCACGCCCATTGCCATGGCCCTGGTGACACGCATCGTTGCCGATTACGGGCATGCCGCCGTCGCGGCGTTCGGGGTAGGAACGCGTATCGACGCCATTGCCCAGATCGTTGTGCTGGCCCTATCGATGACATTGTCGCCATTCATCAGCCAAAACCAAGGGGCCGACCAGCCGGAACGCGTCAGGCGAGCAATCCTTGGCTGCTTCGCTTTCGTCCTTGTCTGGCAATTACTGATCTGGGGCGTGCTGCAGGGGCTGGCCCCCTGGCTGTCCGAAAGTTATGCCCAGACGCCGGAGGTAGGTGAAGTGTTGCGTACTTTCCTCTGGCTGGTACCGCTGGGGTTGGGTGCGCAAGGCGTGGTGATCCTGACCAACTCTTCTTTCAATGCCCTGCATAGGCCACGCCGCGCCTTGGTTCTCTCGGTGATTCGCCTGTTCGTGTTATTCGTGCCGTTGGCCTGGCTGGGTGGCCGGCTAGCCGGACCCATGGGGATCTTCGCAGGCATGCTC
This sequence comes from Modicisalibacter luteus DSM 23508, assembly GCF_000378505.1. Taxonomy (GTDB): domain Bacteria; phylum Pseudomonadota; class Gammaproteobacteria; order Pseudomonadales; family Halomonadaceae; genus Modicisalibacter; species Modicisalibacter luteus. Next base: position 112,129 of record NZ_KB899993.1, read on the forward strand.
GGCGCCAATGTGATCATGGCAGTGATTTCGTGGCGCCAGATTCGCTCGGTCCTTAGTCATCGGTTAGGTGTTTAACAGGGGCTACCTGGGACGAATACGTCGCTGCAGGCCCGTCTCGGCAATCATGCGCGTGGAAATCTCTTCGATCGAGAAGCGCGTGGTGTCGATGTAGGGGACGTTATAGCGCTTGAATAGCGACTCCGCCTGATGAATTTCCTGCAAGCATTGATCGATCGAGCAGTAGCGGCTGTTGGGACGGCGCTCGGTACGAATTGCCGCCAAGCGGCGTGGGTCGATCGTCAGCCCGAACAGCTTGTGCCGATAGGGCGCCAGCGCCTTGGGCATCTTTAGCATGCCGTCTTCGTCGAGGTCGTCCTCGGTGAAAGGATAGTTGGCGGCACGAATGCCAAACTGAAGTGCCAGATAAAGCGAAGTAGGTGTCTTGCCGCAGCGTGATACCCCGACCAGGATGATGTCCGCCTTATCGTAGTGATGCACTCGTGCGCCATCGTCGTTATCGAGCGCGAACTGGACCGAGTCGATACGCTGCATGTAGGCGTCGTCGTGGCCGATGGCGTGGGTGCGTCCGACCGAATAGCTGGAGTGGGTATTGAGCTCTTCTTCCAGCGGGGCGAGGAAGGTAGTGAAGATATCCACCTTGAAGCCCGGTGCGCGAGTGATGATTTCGCGAATCGTCTGGTCGACGATCGTGTCGATGATGATCGGCCGTTCGCCGTCACGTACAGCGGTGGCTTCGATGACAGCAGCCAGGTTCTGAGCCTTCTCCCGGGAATCGATGTAAGGCTTGGTAATCATCTGGATGTCGCTGTTCTCGAACTGCGCCAGCAGACTGCGTCCCAGGGTTTCGGCGGTAATGCCGGTGCCGTCGGAAATGAAAAAGGCGGTGCGGGCCATGCCGTATCTCCCGGTAATGAGGCTTGGAAAGCCCATGCATTGTCCCGCGTCGTCCAAGACGCGGCAACCGGCACGCCGACTACATAATTCGTCAGAAAACGGGCAGTGTTGTAAAAAAACTCCAGTGACTTCGCTATTAGACTAATGGCTAATAAGCGCAGCGATTGTTAGGGTGAGTAACATCTTACGAAGCCAGTCGTGACTGGCGCCGCGCTGCGCGCACCGCACAAGGATTGGGAGGTCTCTTGGAAAACTATATCGAATGGTTCGATCGCCTGGGCATGGATGACGTCGAGCGAGTTGGCGGCAAGAACGCATCTCTGGGTGAGATGATTTCCAACCTGGCCGATGCCGGGGTCACCGTCCCGGGTGGTTTTGCTACCACGGCATTCGCCTATCGTGAATTCCTGGCTCATGAAGGGCTCAAGGAGCGCATCGACGAAGCCCTGTCGCGTCTGGATGTGGACGATACCGATGAGCTGGCACGGGTCGGCGCTGAAATTCGTCAATGGGTTATCGATACACCGCTACCTCCGCAGTTCGAAGCTGCCTTGCGCGATGCCTACCGTGAGCTTGAATCCCGGCATGCCAACCTGAAGGTGGCGGTTCGTTCCTCGGCGACAGCAGAGGATCTTCCAGATGCTTCGTTTGCGGGGCAGCAGGAGACCTTCCTTAACATTGAAGGCTTCGATAACGTCAAGCGTGCCGTTCACGAGGTTTTCGCGTCGCTTTTCAATGACCGAGCGATCTCCTACCGCGTGCACCGCGGCTTTGCCCATGATCAAGTCGCGCTGTCTGCAGGGGTGCAGAAAATGGTGCGCTCGGAAACCGGAGCGTCGGGGGTCATGTTCACCCTCGATACCGAGTCCGGCTATCGCGATGCTGTGTTTATCACCGGCTCATGGGGGCTGGGGGAAACCGTTGTGCAGGGCGCAGTCAATCCCGACGAATTCTACGTGCACAAGCCGACACTGGCTGCGGGCCGTCCGGCGGTACTGCGTCGTACGCTCGGCTCCAAACTGATCAAGATGACCTATACCGACGACGCTTCGGCGGGCAAGTCGGTCCAGACCATCGATGTGCCGCTCGCCGATCGCGCGCGCTTCTGCATCAGCGACGACGACGTCATGGCATTGGCACGCCAGGCAGTGACCATCGAGCAGCATTATGGCCGGCCGATGGATATCGAGTGGGCGCGGGACGGTGATGACGGCAAGCTCTATATCGTCCAGGCACGCCCCGAGACCGTGGTGTCGAACCAGGAAGGCGGTAAGCTCGAACGGTTTCAGCTCAAGGAGAAAGGCCGCCTGTTGGTGTCCGGCCGCGCCATCGGCCAGCGTATCGGGAGTGGCGCCGTCAAGGTGATCGAATCGCCCGAGCAGATGAGCAAGGTCCAGAATGGCGATGTGCTGGTCACCGACATGACCGATCCCGACTGGGAGCCGGTGATGAAGCGCGCCTCGGCAATCGTCACCAACCGCGGCGGACGCACATGTCACGCGGCGATCATTGCCCGTGAGCTGGGAATCCCCGCAGTCGTCGGGTGTGGCGACGCCACTAGCCTTCTCGAGGATGGACGCGAAGTCACCGTTTCCTGTTCGGAAGGTGACACCGGTCATGTCTATGATGGCCTGCTCGATTACGACTGCAACACCACCAGCGTCGATAGCATGCCGGAGCTGCCGTTCAAGATCATGATGAACGTCGGCAATCCGGACCGCGCCTTTAACTTCGCCTCGTTGCCCAATGCCGGGGTGGGGCTGGCGCGACTGGAATTCATCATCAACCGCATGATCGGCGTGCACCCCAAGGCGCTGATGGAATACGACCAGCTCTCTGCTGACTTGCAGCAAATCATTGACGTGCGTACAGCCGGTTATGCCGACCCGGTCGCGTTCTATGTCGACAAGTTGGTCGAAGGAATCTCGACCTTGGCGGCGGCATTCTATCCCAAACGGGTCATCGTGCGTTTGTCGGACTTCAAGTCCAACGAGTACGAGAACCTGATCGGTGGCAAGCATTACGAGCCGGGTGAAGAGAATCCCATGCTTGGCTTCCGCGGGGCGTCACGTTACATCTCGGACACCTTCCGTCCTTGTTTCGAGCTGGAGTGTCGGGCGCTCAAGCGTGTCCGCGACGAGATGGGCCTCGATAACGTCGAGATCATGGTTCCCTTCGTGCGTACGCCGGACGAAGGACGAGAGGTCGTCAAGTTGCTCAATGCCAATGGCCTGAAGAGCGGCGACAATGGACTCAAGATCATCATGATGTGCGAGCTTCCGTCCAATGCGCTGCTGGCCGATGAGTTCCTTGAACACTTCGACGGTTTCTCGATCGGTTCCAACGACCTGACCCAGCTGACGCTGGGGCTGGATCGTGATTCCGGCATCATCGCGCATCTCTTCGATGAGCGTGACCCTGCCGTCAAGAAGCTACTATCCATGGCCATCCAGGCCTGCAAGGCGCAAGGCAAATATGTCGGGATCTGCGGGCAAGGCCCCTCGGACCATCCTGAACTCGCCAAGTGGCTGATGGAGCAGGGCATCGATTCGGTCTCGCTTAACCCCGATGCCGTTCTTGAGACCTGGTTCATGCTTGCAGGGGAAACATTGGGCTAACGACCCCTAATCCGAGAATCGGCGCCCGGCATGGATTGCATGCCGGGCGCCGTGCTTTTAGCGGACAATAAAGGTTTTTAGACGACGTCTTTTTAGGCCGTATAGATGAGCGCAGCGATTGTCTTATGAATGGAGCCAATTGCGCAGTTTAACCAACAACAGCTCCCCATCGCTAAGCGTCGAGCGTTCTGCCAAAACTTCAGCAAGGACATCCGGACGGTCGGTAATGATATTGTCGACGCCCAGGTCGATCATGCGTGACATTTCGCTACGGCCGTTAACGGTCCATGCGTGTAGTTGGTAACCCCGGCGATGCGCGGCTGCGATACTATCTGGGGTTATACGATTATGGCGAAGGCCTAACGCATCGATAATCGTGGTGTCCAGACCGCCACGAACCACGAACTGAGCGAATAGGGTCGTTTTCAGATGTGGGGCTTGCTGTTTTACTTCCCGGATGATCTGTGGCGAAAGTGACGCCATGATCACCTCGTCCTGGCGTGCCTCTGGCAAGCGGTCGATGACCGCAGCGACCAGCGCCTGTGCATCGCCCGGAGCCGGCTTGAGCTCTATGTACAGATTGATTCGGCCACGTGTCAGCCGCAGGACTTCATCAAGGGTCGGGATGGGCTGACCGGCAAACGTATCGCCAAACCAGCTCCCGACGTCCACTTCTTTCACCTCATCCAGCCTCATCTCATCGATGTCCCGGTCCAGGCCGGTCAAGCGTCTCAGGCTGTTGTCATGCGAGAGAACCACTTCGCCATCGGCGGTCAGGCGAACATCGATTTCGACATAATCTGCACCATCGATAATGGCCTCTTCGATGGCTGCCAGGGTGTTCTCCGGTGCTTTCATCGAACTGCCACGGTGGGCCGTGACCTGTACACGATCGCGGATCTCGAAGCTGTTCAGCACCGAGGACGCCTGGTAGAACGCAAAAACCAGAACCAGTGCCTCAGCACCCCAGGCGACCCAGCCGGGATGACTGCCCTTCGGCGGCGCGGAGGGCTTTGGCTGGTGATGCGCCAGGCGTAAATAAAGGCACCCCACCAGCATGCTGTTAAATGCTACCCCTACGAATGTCCCTGCCAGTGCCAGCAGGCCGTAGAGGGTCAGATAAAGCAGCATGGCTGGGATGAGTACACTGACCCGTTCAGGCAGCCACTGCAGCATTGGGGTGATCAGGGTATCGAATCCTGCCGTGACCAAGGTCGGCAGCAAAAGAATTGCCGTGAGTGGAATGGCAACAGGAAGACTTAGTCGGGCCTTGACGCCGTATGTCAGCGCACGACTACGTGCCAGCGCCTGGCGAGCAGACAACCGTTCAAGCATCAAAGCAGGCAGGGCCAGCGCCCAGCGCAGGTAGAGCCTGGCTGCCAGCCATAGCCATAACAACGCCAGAAGCGCCGCGGCAAGGAAAAACCACCATAGTTCTTGAGGTTTGGCCTGCGTCACGTAATAGCTTTCATAGCCACCAAGCAACGCTTCGTATAGCCAGACCAGGATCAGTAAAAAGGGTAGCGCGAGCAGCAAGTGTGCTCCGACCTTGACCAGAGTTAGCGTGGCGAGGCCGATGAAGCGCTGGAGTACACCCCAAGAGGCATCCAGCGCCATGCGATAGCGATTGCCGCCGGGGTGTACGGTGATCAGGAGCATGCCAGCCTGTTGCAAGAATAGAACCAGGAAGGCAAGGGCAACGACTGCCAGCACCCAGATCAGCCCTACCGGAGACAGGATCACTGCCAGTAACTGGTCGTTGGTGAGCACTGGCCGGCCAATGCGTTTGAGTAGGGCGGCCAGCGAGCTGGCTGAAGCTGGTAGCAACAGCGTAGCGGCCAGTAGGGTGAAAAAAAGATGGTAAGCGACTAGAGGACGCCAATGGTCACGCAGAGTGGCCACGACATCGGCGAACAAGTGATGCAGCGTCAATGATGTGGGGGTTTTCTCGGACATGCTCCTAGCGTTGCACTTTATTAGAAAAAGTGCCAATAACGGCTATGCGTGAGGCCCGCTAGCTGCGAGCGGACCGGCTACGAGAACTTCATCGTGTCTGAGAAGGCCGAGCTAGGGCAGACACTTTCATAAGTCTAGACGTCCAGAGTGAGGCGGGATTCAGCTACCACGATGCCATTATTATCGGCATAGACCCACTGCCCGGGGCGCAGGGTAACGCCGGCAAAGGCCACCGCCACGTCTCGCTGCCCTTCACCGTGCTTATCACTACGACGCGGATGTGCGCCCAGAGCTTGCACGCCCAATTCCGTCTCGGCGAGAACATCGATATCACGCACGCAACCGTACACGATGACGCCGGCCCAGCCATTGTCAGCGGCCTTTTCGGCCAGCATGTCTCCCAGCAGGGCGCAGCGTAGTGAGCCACCACCGTCGACCACAAGCACGGCCCCATCTCCCGGTTCGGCAACTGCCTCCTTGACACGGGAGTTGTCCTCGAAGCACTTGACAGTGCGCACGGGACCGCAGAAGGCATCTACACCTCCAAAGTTGGCAAACAGCGGGTCGAGAACCCGCACGCCGGGATGGGCGTCGCAGATATCCGGTGTCACGATATGGCTCATGTAATTTCTCCTGGATGGGTTTTTGGATAGTGCCACACTCACACAACAAGAAAACCCTGCCTTGGGGGCAGGGCGTGTAGGTTAGCGACAGGAGATACGGCTGAAGACCTGACCCGAACCGTCAGAAGCGGAACCCGGCCGAGGCCGTGAACGTGTCGACGCGATAATCGCTGTCGACATCGTAATATTCGTATTCGGTGCGCAACAGGAACGGAGAAAAGTCGAACTGCGCACCAAACCCGTAGACGGGGTTGGTGCCTTTATGACCTTCGAGTTCGAAACGTGTCCCGTCGTCGAGATTGCCTTCCAGATTGCTGTCCCAGCGAGCGATGCCGGCCTTGGCGAACGCAGTAAGCCAAGGAGAAAACGCCATCTGGCCCACCGCGCTCATGCCGTAGGCACTGGATTCGAAATCACTGCTGGCTCCACTGCTATCCTCGAACCGAATGCGACCCAGATAGGTATAAAACATTTCGGCGGCAAAGTAGGGGGTGAAATCGTAACCCACGAACCCCTTGAAGACATTCTGGTCATCCTCGAATGCTTTCTTGCCAGGCTGTGAAGAAAGCATGTCATTCATTGGCGTCTGTCTGTCATCGCCTTGGGTGCCGATGCCTGTGCCCACGAAAATACTTTCCCTAGGCTCAGCTGAAGCCGGCAGCGAAACAGCCGCCAGGCCAAGGAAGGCGGAGCCCAGAAAGACGCTGAGCAATATCCAAGTCTGCACGGGAAATCTCCCTGTGATGCGACAAGTCTTCGTTATCGTGATCGTCAACCGCTGACACGAGCATGGTTGGCGCCGTTGAGAATAGGGCGGATAACTTACGTGCATTAAAAGTAAGCCCGACAAAGGCTGCCGACAAGGGCGGCTAGGTTACGGCGGGTAACTACTGTTTCAGAGGTGTACTATAAAGAGGACGACTTCCCACCGATACCAATGGGAAGTCGTTTATTGCACTGACTAATTAACTGCGTCAGAAGCGAATGCCGGCAGAGGCAGAGAAACTATCGATCTTGTAGTCACTATCGAAGTCGTAACGTTCGTACTCGGCACGAACGAAAGCCGGAGAAAAGTTCAGCTGGGCTCCAACACCATAAACGGGATCGGTGCCATCCTGGTCTTCCAGATCAAAGTCGGCACTGCCCAGGTTGCCATCGACGTCGGTTTCCCATTTGGCAACTCCGATCTTGGCAAAGGCGGTAAACCATGAGGTGATCGGCAACTGACCAACGATACTTACACCGTAGGCATCCGACTCCAGATCGGTGTTTGCTTCATTATTGCCTTCCAGGCGTGTCCGGCCCAGATCGGCATAAAACAGCTCAGTGGCGAAGTAAGGATTGTATTCGTAACCGACAAACCCCTTGAACGAGTTGTCGTCGTCATCGATATCGAAGTCTTCTGAGCCGGTATCGATAAAATCGTCGACTTCGTCACTGTCATTCTTCAATGAACTGAATCCGGTACCAACGCCTAGATAGAGCCCTTGGCCGTTCGGTGCCGCCATGACAGGAGAGGCTGCGGTACACATGATGGCAGAGGCCAGTGATGCAGTGACTAACGTTTTGAATTTCACGGTTCTCCTGATGACGCCAGATATTGCTAACCGGCAATGTATGAAACGGCGTCCTGCCGTGTTTCACGCCATGTAACGACCGTTTGATCAAGACGTCAGAAATTTAAGTCGAACACTGTTTGGCAGCAAGTTTTCCTGCGTTATAACAGGTAGCTTTTTGTATAAAAAAACGCCCCGTCATGGACGGGGCGTTTCGGTCTTCGATTCTAGGACGGCTAGCGTCCCAGCGATGTTGCGAGCATCGGAACCAAAGAATCAAGCTTCCTGTGCGACAGGAATCGCATTCGAGGCCATTTTCTGATATTCCTCGATTTCATGGAAGTTCATGTACCGGTAAATTTCACCGGCCATGGCATTGAACTCGCCCATGTAACCCATGTACTCCTCCACCGTCGGTAGGCGACCAACTACTGCGGCCACCGCAGCCAGTTCTGCCGATGCCAGGTAGACGTTAGCACCATCGCCCAGACGGTTGGGGAAGTTACGGGTCGAAGTCGAAACCACGGTGGATTTGGGTGCGACACGTGCCTGGTTACCCATGCACAGTGAGCAGCCCGGCATTTCCATCCGTGCCCCGGCACGACCATAAATGCCGTAGTAGCCTTCTTCAGTCAACTGATGCTGGTCCATCTTGGTCGGCGGCGCCAGCCATAGGCGTGTCTTCAAACTGCCGGCCGGCTGCTTTTCCAAGAGCTTGCCCGCGGCACGGAAGTGGCCAATGTTGGTCATGCATGAGCCGATGAAGACTTCATCGATGGTTTCGCCGGCCACATCGGAAAGCAGGCGCGCATCGTCGGGATCGTTGGGCGCGCACAGCACGGGCTCGGTAATCTCGCTGAGATCGATCTCGATGACCTCGGCATACTCGGCGTCCTTGTCGGCACGCATCAGGCTCGGATTGGCCAACCATTCTTCCATTGCCAGGATGCGGCGCTCTAGGGTACGCACGTCGCCGTAACCATTGGCGATCATCCACTTGAGCAGCGTGATGTTCGACTTGAGATATTCGGACACGCGCTCGTCGGACAGCGTGATGGTGCAGCCTGCGGCGCTACGCTCGGCAGAGGCGTCGGACAGTTCGAAAGCCTGCTCGACGGTGAGGTCTTCGAGACCTTCGATCTCAAGAATGCGGCCTGAGAAGGCATTCTTCTTGCCGGATTTTTCGACCGTCAACAAGCCCTGCTTGATGCCATATAGCGGAATGGCGTGGACCAGGTCACGCAGGGTGATGCCGGGCTGGCGCTCGCCCTTGAAGCGAACCAGGACCGACTCGGGCATGTCCAGCGGCATGACGCCGGTGGCAGCGGCAAAGGCCACCAGACCAGAGCCCGCCGGGAAAGAGATACCCATCGGGAAGCGGGTATGGGAATCGCCACCGGTGCCTACGGTATCGGGCAGCAGCATGCGGTTCAGCCATGAGTGGATGATACCGTCGCCCGGACGCAGCGACACGCCGCCACGGTTCATGATGAAGTCGGGCAGGGTGTGGTGGGTTTCCACGTCGACCGGTTTGGGATAGGCGCTGGTATGACAGAACGACTGCATGACCAGGTCAGCCTGGAAGCCCAGGCAGGCGAGGTCCTTGAGCTCGTCGCGGGTCATCGGGCCAGTAGTATCCTGGGATCCCACAGTGGTCATCTTCGGCTCGCAGTACATGCCGGGGCGCACGCCTTCCATGCCGCAAGCCTTGCCCACCATCTTCTGAGCGAGGGTGAAGCCTTTGCCGCTATCGGCCGGCTGCTCCGGAGTCTTGAATACGTCGGACGGGCCCATGCCGAGCTCATTGCGGGCCTTGTCGGTAAGACCGCGTCCAATGATCAAAGGAATACGACCGCCGGCACGCACTTCGTCGAGGATGACGCGAGTCTTGAGTTCGAAGGTAGTCAGTACCTCGTCGGTACCGTGCTTGCAAACCTTGCCTTCGTACGGGTAGACATCGATGACATCGCCCATATTCATCTGGGAGACATCCATCTCGACGGGCAGGGCGCCTGCATCTTCCATGGTGTTGAAGAAGATCGGAGCGATCTTACCGCCGAAGCAGAAACCGCCAGCGCGCTTGTTGGGCACGAACGGAATGTCATCGCCGAAGAACCACAGTACGGAGTTGGTGGCCGACTTGCGTGAGGAGCCGGTGCCGACCACGTCACCGACGTAGGCGACCGGGTAACCCTTGGACTTCACTTCGTCGATCTGGGCCAGCGGCCCCTTGCTGCCGGGAACTTCGGGCTGGATGCCTTCGCGCTCGTTCTTGAGCATGGCGTTGGCGTGCAGGGGGATGTCCGGGCGCGACCAGGCATCCGGAGCCGGCGACAGGTCGTCGGTGTTGGTCTCGCCGGGGACCTTGAACACGCTCAGGGTGATCTTGTCGTCCAGCTTGGGCTTGGCCAGGAACCATTCGGCGTCGGCCCAGGATTGCAGAACGTCCTTGGCAATGGCATTGCCGGCCTTGGCACGATCGGCGACGTCGTGGAAGGCATCGAACATCAGCAGGGTGTGCTTGAGCTGTTCGCCGGCTTCCTTGGCTAGGCTTTCGTCATCGAGCAACTCGACCAGCGTGGCGATGTTGTAGCCACCCTGCATGGTACCCAACAGCTTGACCGCATGGACTTTGTCGATCAGCGGCGATTCGGCGTCGCCCTTGGCGATGGCAGTGAGAAAGCCGGCCTTGACGTAGGCGGCTTCGTCGACACCGGGCGGTACGCGATCGGTGATCAATTCGAGGAGAAACTGTTCCTCACCCGCCGGCGGGTTCTTGAGGAGGTCGACCAGCGCAGCGGTCTGCTCGGCGTTCAGCGGCTTCGGCGGCACGCCCTCGGCAGCGCGCTCCTCGACATGTTGGCGGTAGGCTTCAAGCACGTTGGGGATCCTCATCTATTTTTCGGATTCCATGAGCGATCGGAGGGGGATACATCGACACATGTCGATGAAAGACGACCCGGTGACAGGCGACCCCGACCGCTGACAGGCCGCCGCGATTCTACGCGAGAATGTCGACAATGTTAAGCGAAGCCCGGCCGTGTGGCGTTCCACTTTGGTCGGCGCTGTGTAATACAACAACACAAACCTCTGTTTCTCTATCGCTGACACGAAACTGTCGCGTTACCATGATGCGCTTGAAGAGGATCTGCCATGACGCAACGTATTGCTTCTCCCTGCGTCGGGTTGTGCTCCACCACGGTGGGTGACACCGCCTGTCGAGGGTGCCAGCGCAGCGATACTGAGATACGCGACTGGTTTGTTTACGACGATCAAGAACGGCAGCGGCGTATGGACGAACTGGACAGGCTGCGGGTGGCGGTTGCGGAGGAATATCTGCAAGTCACTGATGCCGAGACGCTTGAGGCACAACTCGTCCGCTATCGCATTCGCTTCCGCGAGGGGCAGCCGCCGCTGTCGCGTGCGGTCGAGCTTTTGCGTGTCGGACGAACCCGAATCGTCGATCTGACCCGTTACGGCCTGCAGCCCTACGGTAAAGGTCTGCAGCTTTCTGCCGATGAATTGTATGAGTCGATTAGCCTGGCATTGCTTGAGCATGCTCAGAAGCGCAGTCAGGTGCATCGACTTGATCAACCAACATGATGACGACCATGCCCGATACCGTAGAGGCGTTGCTGCCTGCCGAACTGCTCGACTTTCTTCCCTGTGCCACGCCAGAGGCATGGTGTGATGCTGCGCTTGAGAATCAGGAACTGTTGCTGATTGATCATGCGCAGTGCGAGAAAAAGGCGGCATCGACCGCCATGAGTTTGATGTATCGCTATGTCGATAGGCCATTATTGTTGACAAAGATGTCCCAACTAGCCCGGGAGGAGCTCCTGCATTTCGAGCAGGTGGTCAAGCTGATGGAGACGCGAGGTGTGGTCTATCGCCATCTCAGCGCGGCACGCTATGCCGAGGGGCTACGCAGCCATGTGCGCCGAGACGATCCCGGCCGACTCATTGATATCTTGATTGTCGGGGCTTTCATCGAGGCGCGCAGTTGCGAACGCTTCGCCCGGCTGATTCCACGTCTCGATGACGAGCTTGCCAAGTTCTATCGCTCTCTGGTTAAGTCGGAAGGACGTCATTATGAAGACTATTTGATGTTGGCCCGACACTATGCCACGGCACCCATAGACACGCGTATTGCCTTCTTCGCTGACCGCGAGCGAGAGCTGATCGAGGCTCCGGATACGGCCTTCCGTTTCCATAGTGGCTTGCCTGCCGCGGCCTGAGGCAACCTGGGGCTGGGCGGTGACGCCTTGCAGTCGTAGACAGAACAATGCAGGAACTGACAACAATGATGCGGACCGATTCCGTAAATACACAGTTAACGCTGTTCGGTCATTTTTCTTTGAGCCTGGGTGGCGATACGTTGACCCAGTTCAGTTACGACAAGGTCAAGGCACTGCTTGTCCACCTGTTGCTGCAGGGCCAGCCGGTCAACCGTGCCACGCTTGCCGAACTTCTATGGCCAGACCAGGGGCTTTCTTCAGGACGTACCAATCTTCGCCATGCGTTGCATTGTTTACGTCAGAGCCTGGGTGACGACGCCGAGCGCGTGTTGGTGGTGTCCCGTCAAACGATCGCGTTCCAATTGCCGGAGCAATGGCAGTTCGATCTGCATCAGGTCGATTCGTTGTTGGCCGAGACGCCCGATGTGGAACGTCTTGAGCAATTACTTTCCCTGTATAGAGGCGATCTGGCGGAAGAACTCCAGCTCTCCCAGTGTGCTGAGTATCAGCGCTGGTTGGTACGAATTCGCGGCGAATGGCGCCAGCGCGTCATCGCTTATGCTGAACAGGTCGTCAATTCGTCGTCGGACGTTCCGGATGCATTGTTGCGTACGCTGGTCAGCCGTTTCTCAGGCTACGCCCCCTTTCATGAACGCTTGATCCGACAACTGCTAGATCAGGGCCAATCTGCCGCTGCCCATGAAGAATACAATGCCTACCTGCAGTTGCTGGCCTTGGCAGGACAGCAACCCGACCCGGGTATTCTGCAACTGGCGCGTTATTGGTCCGACGCCCCGGCGGAACCGCAGCCAGCAACGCCACAGGGGGCCTATTCCCGTGCGCTTAGCATGGACAGTCAGCCACTGCATGACGAGGAAATCGATCATCGGCAGCTTTCCGTGATGGCGATTCGTCTGAGCTTGCACGGCGAATGGGAGGAACGTAGCGAGGTCAGGGCCTGCCTGGCACTGCAGATCGAACTGCTGCGCTGGCTGGAGCAACAATGCCATCATCTTGGGGGGTTCTGGCTGCCCGGAGCGACAGGTGGCCTGGGGCTGGCTTGCTTTGGAACTCACGGCCCGGCGCATCAATTGGCTGAACTGGTCGCGCTATATGAGCATTGCCGGCGTGCCCTGCCGGATGAGACAGCGCGCCTTTGGAGCGGCGATAAGCCAACACCACAGTTTTCGCTGACAGCGGGCCTTCACAGCGGACGTGTCGTTTATCTACCTGAACGTCAGTTGGTCGATCCCTTGGGCCAGGTAACGCAGCGCTCGTTGGAGTTGATGAGTGCGGCAGGGGGCAGTGAGCTGGTCATTTCGCAGGAGGCCAGCCAGCACATGCCGCCAGCGCTCGATCTGCAGCCCCGTCTGGCATCGCGTTTGGTAGCCAGTGACGGCAAGATACGTTTGCGTGCACTTGTGCTCGGTACCGGTGAGGGCGGGCGTAGTACGCTGCCACCGGCATTGGTCGGGCGTGAGAATGCACTACGCAAAATGCGGGATGCCCTGGCCCGAGCCGGCATTGGCTTGCGGCAGAGCGTGCTGGTGCAGGGCGCGTCGGGTATGGGCAAGTCGGCGTTGATGGTGGGGTTCAGACAACTGGAACAGAGCCAGGACGCCGCGCTGTGTTGGATCTCGACCACCCGTATGTCTATGCAGGAGCCTTATGGCGTAGCGCGATCGCTGTTGCGCTGGCATTGGCAGGACGAGCTGAGCCGCAACGCCTTGCATGCCTTGCTGGAAATGCAGGGTGAGACGGCGCTGATAGCCGATGTAAGCCGTTGCCGCTTGCTTCATCAGGCGCTGGGGCTCGAGGCTCCGGAAGAACACATGGCCGTTACCCAGAACGGCGAGGCGGTGGAGCTTGTCGTCCGCGTGCTGCATGGCTTGATCGAGCGCATCACGAAGGATAAGCCATTAGTGCTCATGGTCGACGACTTACAGTGGATCGATGAGCCCTCGTTGAAGGTATTGTCCGGTCTGCAAGCGCGGCTGCCCATCAATAGCCCCTTCCTGCTGGTGAGTAGTTATCATGGTCGAGAATCGCTGCCGGTTAAGCTGCATTGGGATCAGCAAATCGTGCTTGGACGGCTCGATGCCATGCAGTCGTCGCGCCTGTTGTCGCAATTGGCGCGACGCTACCGTTTGCACCTCAGCCCGAGACTGCGTAGTCAACTGATCGAGCGCTGTGATGGCGTTCCCCTTTATCTGCAGGAAATCTGCCGACGACTGGACATGGATCGCCGTGAAGGGCGCAGCGTTCAGGTCGATGAGCTGCCACATGGCTTGCTTGGGCTGTTGGCCAGCCGTATCGATCAATTGGATACCGACCGCCATGTTGCCCATGCCGCTGCAGTGCTCGGTCGTCAGTTCCGTCTCGATTTTCTCAAGGAGTGCTGCGGAGTCGAGGAAGCTCGGCTCAAGAAGGCGTTGGACCAGATGATGCGCCTGGAAATCATCGAGCACTGCGAGGCAGGTAGCGAGTTCGAATATCAGTTTACGCATCCGCTCTTGCAGGAGGCGGCCTATCTTTCCTGTCCTCGGGACATTCGCGCCCGTATTCACCAGCAGGTTGTCGGTCTGATCGAGGAGCGTTTCCCGATGTGGATCAGCCGCAACCCTGGTGATTTCGCCGCGCATCTGCGTCGCAGCGGACACTATGCTCGCGGTGCCCGCTATTTTGAGCTGGCGGCTCGGGAAGCGCTCAAGGTCAGTGCCAACCGGACAGCACTGCGCATGGCGGATGCCGGTCTGGCGAGTTTGCGTCAGGTCGAGAATCCGGTGGAACGTGAGATCAGCCTGCTGACCGTCAAAGGGCAGGCTGCCTTCGCCCTGGAGGGGCATGGTTCGCCAACCGCCCATGAAAGCTTCGTAAAAGCGCGTGAACTGATCGAGTGTTCGCCCTGCGCCGACGAAGAGACCGAACTCGAGCAGCGTTTTCTGGTCAAGTGGGGGCTTTGGGTGGGCTGCAGTCAGCGCTATGCGAATGCCGATGCGTTCTCATTGGCGTCGCGCATGGCAGCGTTGGCACAACAACTCCCCGACCCGCGATACCGCCGGCTGGCAGAGTATGCCCAGGCACATTGCGAGTACTGGGCGGGGAGAATTCGGCAGGCGCATGACCATTTGCAGGAAATCGACCCGCTCAATCAATCGATGATGCTGGAGTGGCTACCGTTTTCCGATCATCCGCAGGTGGCAGCGGCCTGTTATCAAGGCTGGGCGCTATGTCTGCGTGGGGATTATCATAATGCCGAAGTCCAGATGGAGGCGGCGATTCGCCTCGCCGAACGCTTCAATCATCCCGGGTCCCTGGCACTGGCGCTGATGTATGCGGCTACGCTATACCGGCAGTTGGGACATGTTCACTTGGCAGGAGCCAGGGCAGAGCGCGTTTTTGAGTTGACGCAGACCCTAGATCTGCACCTCTGGCACATGACGGCTCAATGCGCCCTGGGTTGGCACAAGGCGCTGACTGGTGACCGTGCCGGGCTAGCCATGATCGAGACCGGTTTGGAGGAGTTTTCCGAATTGGCCGGACGCGACCGGTACCAGCGGCCCGTACTCTGGTACGTGGATGCTTGCATGTTTCTGGGGGAGCTGGCGCGGGCCGAGGACTACCTGGATCAGTGCTTGCTGATGGCACGCGAGCGTAATTCTCTCTATGTGCCAGAACTTTCCATCCAACTTGCCAGGGTGTATCACGAGCTGGGCCGTCCCCTTGAGTCAGTTCGCAAGCTGGCTGAGCAGGCGTTGAAGCAGGCACGTGAACACGAAAACGTTCATCACGAGCTTTATGCGCTGGAGTTCTGGCTGGAGGTCGTCGATCCGGATGACATTAGTACGCGTGAGGCGCTACGCCGGGTCCTTGGCGAAGTTTCGCAGAGCGATGCACCGGTACTGGGGCGGTGGCGTACGTTATTGAACCATCGTCTGTCGGGCGATCTGGCCAGTTCTCGGGCCATCAACGCCGAGTAAGTCTGTTTGGCATCCTCAACACCATGCCGGGCGCTGCTATTGGCAGCGCTCGGCATGGTGTTGAGTGAGCGGTTAAAGGTTTAGTAGGTGAAGCGAAGCAGTTCGGGCGGTCCGGCCGCATCGATTTGTATTTCCCAGCCTTGGTGTGGCTGCCAGTCGCCCAACACGATACGTTGTGCTGGCTTTCCTTCGACCGTCAAATCATGTACAGCGGGGCGGTGGGTATGGCCGTGAATCAATATGGGGGTCCGGTGTTGCGCCATTTCGCGCACGACCTCGTCCGGCGTGACATCCATGATGTCTTCCGCCTTGTTGGAGTTGGCCTCGCCTGACTGGTTGCGCAAGTTGCGGGCCAGTTCGAGCCGTTGCTCCACGGGGAGGGCCAGGATCTGCGCCTGCCACTGGGGGTCGCGAGCCATGCTTCGAAACTTCATGTAGGCCTCATCACTAGTGCAAAGGCTGTCGCCATGCATTAGCAGGACTCGCTGGCCGCCCAGCGTGACAATGCTGGGGTCAGGCAGAAGGGTGGCGCCGGTGGCCTGTGCAAATCCCTCGCCGATCAGGAAGTCGCGATTTCCATGCATGAAATAGAGTCGCGTACCGCTGTCGCTTACCTCCTTGAGTGCCGCCATGATGCGAGTCTCGAACTCTCCACGGTAGTCGTCTCCGATCCAGGCTTCGAAGAAATCACCAAGAATATACAGTGACTCGGCATGGCGGCCGCGCTCATCGAGATAGCGCAGGAAGCCCTGAGCGATCTCGGGCGCGTCGGCATGCAGGTGCAGGTCGGAAATCAGTCGTATCGTCATGCGTCCATACCGTTACTGGTAAGGGGCTTTTCTTGGCGTTACCCAGCACATGGGAGCCTCGTCATGAAGTGACCCGCCGAAGCGGGCCACTGTCGCTCAGTCAACGATTTCCGCACGTTGTATCACGACATCTTCAGCCGGAACGTCGGCATGCATGCCGCGGCGAGTCGTAGGGACAGCCTTGATGTTCTCGACGACGTCCATGCCTTCAATGACTTCTCCGAACACGCAGTAACCCCAACCCTGTAGGTTCTTGCCGCGGTGGTCGAGGAAGTCATTGTCGGCCAAGTTAATGAAGAATTGGGCAGTGGCCGAGTGCGGGTCCTGAGTGCGCGCCATGGCGATGGTGCCTTTGCGATTCTTCAGGCCATTATCGGCTTCGTTATCGATCGGCTCGCGTGTGGGTTTCTGTTCGAAGTCGGTGTCGAAGCCCCCGCCTTGGATCATGAAGCCGTTGATCACTCGGTGGAACAGCGTATTGTCATAGTGGCCGTCACGCACATATTGCTCGAAGTTCGCCGCCGTCTTGGGGGCGTTCTCGTGATCGAGCTTGAGGTGGATTTCGCCGTGATTGGTATACAGGACGATCATGGAGGATTCCCAACTGTCAAAAATGGTGCGCCTTGGCGAAGCGCTTGAGCGTCGCGCTATAATAGCGTCTTTCGTTCTACGCGCGAAGCCGGTTCATCATTGCCGCTTCGTCATTCGCGATACCAGAGGTTCACGGACACCCTATGACCACCGAGAGTAACAGCGCCCCGAATTTCATACGCAACCAGATCAGGGAAGAGATCGAAGCGGGCTCCGTCGATACCGTCGTCACCCGTTTTCCTCCGGAACCCAATGGATTTCTGCATATCGGCCACGCCAAGTCGATCTGCCTGAACTTCGGGATTGCCGAACAGTTCGGTGGTGGTTGTAACCTGCGCTTCGACGATACCAATCCGGCCAAGGAAGAGCAGGCTTATATCGATGCCATCAAGGCCGATGTGGAATGGTTGGGATTCCAGTGGGCCGGTAATGTGCGTTATGCCTCGGACTATTTCGATCAGCTCTATGCTTGGGCCCAGCATCTGATACGCGAGGACAAGGCATATGTCGATGATCTGTCCGCCGAAGAAATCCGGGAGTATCGCGGTACGCTGACAGAGCCGGGGCGTCCAAGTCCCTACCGTGACCGCTCAGCCGAAGAAAACCTGGACCTGCTAGAGCGCATGCGCACCGGGGAGTTCGCTGAAGGCGAAAAGGTGTTGCGCGCCAAGATCGACATGGCGTCACCTAATATTAACCTGCGCGATCCGGTTCTCTATCGCATCCGTCATGCCAGCCATCACCAGACGGGCGACAAATGGAAGATCTATCCTTCCTATGACTTTGCCCATGGCCAGTCGGATGCCATCGAGGGTGTAACCCATTCGCTGTGTACGCTGGAATTCGAGGATCATCGTCCTCTTTATGACTGGTTCCTTGAAAATTTGCCGGTCCCGGCACGCCCCCGTCAGATCGAGTTCGCGCGCCTGAACCTGGATTATACTGTCACCTCCAAGCGCAAGCTTAAGCTTCTGGTGGATCAAGGAATTGTCGACGGTTGGGATGATCCCCGCATGCCGACCATTTCCGGTATGCGTCGGCGTGGTTATACCGCGAACTCAATACGCAAGTTCTGCGACATGATTGGGGTCACCCGGGCCGAGGGGGGCATGGTCGATATTGCGATGCTCTATCACGCCATTCGATCCGACCTGGAAGACAACGCGCCGCGTGCCATGTGCGTGCTCAAGCCGCTCAAGGTAGTGCTGACGAACGTGCCGGAGGATCACGACGAGGTCTTCGAAGTGCCGGGGCACCCGGCGCGTGACGACATGGGCGTGCGTAAGCTGCCGTTGAGTCGCGAGATTTGGATTGATGCCGACGACTTCATGGAAGAACCGCCCAAGAAGTTCTTCCGTCTGGCGCCGGGCAAGGAAGTGCGCCTGCGTAACGCATATGTCATCCGGTGCGATGAGGTCATCAAGAATGCCTCGGGCGACATCGAGGAGCTTCGTTGTTCGGTGGACTTCGACACGCTCGGGAAGAACCCTGAAGGCCGTAAGGTCAAAGGGGTGATTCATTGGGTCAGTGCGGCCCATGCGGTGCCGGTCGAGGTGCGTCTCTACGATAATCTCTTCCAGGTCGAGGCGCCGGATCGTGATCGTGACGTCGATTTTCTGGAACACCTCAACGAGGATTCGCTGAGCGTGGTGGAAGGCTATGGTGAGCCGAGCCTGGCAGAGGCCAACCCCGAGGATCGCTTCCAGTTCGAGCGGGTGGGTTATTTCTGCGCTGACCGTCATGCCTTGGCTGAGGGCAAGCGTGTCTTCAACCGGACCGTCGGTCTCAAGGATACCTGGGCCAAGATCCAGAAGAAGGGGTAAGCAGGGCATGCAGATTTACAATACCCTGACACGGCGCAAGGAGACGTTCAGGCCCATCGAGCCGGGCAAGGTGCGCATGTACGTGTGTGGCATCACGGTCTATGACTATTGCCACATCGGTCATGCTCGGGTCATGGTCGCCTTCGACGTGATTACCCGTTACCTTCGGGAGCGAGGTTATGACGTGATCTACGTGCGCAACATCACCGATATCGACGACAAGATTCTCAAGCGTGCCGACGAAAATGGCGAAACCATTGTCAGCCTCACCGAGCGCATGATCGATGCCATGCATGAGGACGAGGATCGCCTCGGTGTGCTGCGACCCGATTACGAACCCCGGGCGACAGCGCACATCGATGACATTATTGCGATGATCGAGCGGCTTATCGACAAGGGCTATGCGTATCGCGCCGATAACGGTGACGTCTACTACCGGGTTCGCAAGTTCGCCGACTACGGCAAGCTCAACAACCGCAACCTTGATGAGATGCGAGCCGGAGCGCGTGTCGAGGTCGACGCGTATAAGGAGGATCCGCTCGACTTCGTGCTCTGGAAGGCGGCCAAGCCGGACGAGGCCAGTTGGCCGTCGCCCTGGGGTAATGGCCGTCCTGGCTGGCATATCGAGTGTTCCGCCATGTCGACCTGCTGCCTGGGGGAGACGTTTGATATCCATGGTGGCGGGCCAGACCTGACCTTCCCGCACCATGAGAATGAGATTGCCCAGAGCGAAGCGGCGACCGGCAAGCGCTATGTCAACACCTGGATGCATGCTGGCGCGGTCAGGGTCGATCAGCAGAAGATGTCCAAGTCACTGGGCAATTTCTTCACTATTCGCGAAGTGCTTGAAGTGCATGATCCCGAGGTGGTCCGTTACCTGCTGCTGGCCAGCCACTATCGCAGCCCGATCAACTATGCGCCCGATGCGCTCGACGAGGCACGGCGTTCTCTGGAGCGGTTCTATAATGCCCTCGAGGGCGTCGAGCCCGTTCAGGGCGACGTAGACGCTCGCTATCAGGCGCGTTTCGGCGAGGCGATGGATGATGATTTCAATACCGCCGAGGCGCTTGCTGTGCTGTTCGACCTGGTTCGCGACCTCAACCGTGCGCGTAAGGAAGCCCCAGAGCAGGCGCCGGCCCTGGCGTTCGAGTTGAAGCGCCTCGGCGATGTTCTTGGGCTCTTCGGTCAGGGGCCGTCGACATTTCTCAAGGCGGGGGCGGCGAACCTGCCGGTTTCCGAGTCCGAAATTGAGGCGCGCATCGCTGCTCGTGCTGAAGCCAAGGCGCAGCGGGACTTTGCCGAGGCCGACCGTATTCGTGACGAATTGGCAGCGATGGGTATTGTGCTCAAGGATTCCCGCGAAGGGACGACCTGGGTGTTCGAAAAGTAACGACGCTATAGCATAAAGAAAACCCGCGATGCCGTAGTGGCTCGCGGGTTTTTTCATTTTTGCATCAAGCTGGGCGGCTCAGGCCTCGACGACGGCTTCGCGAGGAGTGCCCAGGCGCTGTACCATGGCCTCGACCATCTCGGCCGAATGGGTAGCAGCCTGGTCGATGAATTGCTGGAAGGAGACATTGGACTCCTTGCCGGCAATATCCGACAGGGCGCGGATCACCACGAAGGGGCAGCCATACAAATGGCAAGTCTGGGCAATGGCGGCCGCTTCCATCTCTGCTGCCAACATGGTGGGGAAGCGTTCACGGGTACGCTGCACGGCATTCGGGCAGGCCATGAAGGCGTCGCCGGTGGCGATCAGCCCCTCGTGCACGCGCAAATGCCCCAAGCCCTCGATGCATTCACGCGCAATCCGCACCAGGCGATCATCTGGCAGGTAGGCTGCCGGCATGCGCGGTACCTGGCCATGCTCATAGCCGAAAACCACGGCATCGACATCGTGATGGCGGACTTCTGTCGAAATCACTACGTCGCCAACACGCAAGTCGCTCCCGAAGCCGCCGGCAGAGCCGGTATTGATAACGGCTTCTGGCTGGTACATGTCGAGCAGCAAGGTCGTACCAACGGCGGCGTTGACCTTGCCGATGCCCGACTGAAGGATGACAACATCGACCCCGTGCAACTGACCGATATGGAAGGTTGAGCCTACATGCTCACGTGTACGTCGGTTGTCCAGGCGCGAGGCGAGCAGGGCCACTTCCTCTTCCATGGCGCCGATGATTCCAAGTCTTTGCATCAGGCGAACACCTGGTTCCATTCATTGCGCTTGGTCAGGAAGCTGCGCGCCAGCTCCTGAGCGCCCTCCAGGCTATGGCTAGCGGCCCACCCGCACTGCATTTCGTTGCAGGCCGGGACTTCCTTGGCCTCGAGCACGTCTTCCAGAGTCTTGGCTAGCAGATCGAGCACGTCGTCGTAGTCATCGTGATTGATCATCGCCACGTAAAAACCGGTCTGACAGCCCATCGGGCTGATATCGACCACCTTGTCGCTATGGTTGCGTGACAGCTCTGCCATCAGGTGTTCCAGCGAGTGCAGGGCCGGCATATCCATGTGCTCCCGGTTGGGTTGGCAGAAGCGCATGTCGTATTTGTGAATCTGATCACCGTTGGCGCCGGCCTTGATGCCAGCCAGGCGTACATAAGGTGCCTTGACCTTGGTGTGGTCCAGGTTGAAGCTTTCGACGTTCATCAGCTTCTGGTCGCTCATCCCACTCTCCGAAACATCGTTGATCGTTAGCCCTGGGTGCGGGCGCACAAATGGGGGCTGATTATACGCACCATGCCTCACTTATGCATGGCATCGTGCAATTCCGCAGCATACAGGGTGTTTTCCAGTAGCGAAGCGACCGTCATGGGGCCTACGCCACCCGGTACCGGTGTGATAAAGCTGGCGCGCGCGGCAGCGGGCTCGAACTCAATGTCACCGATCAGCTGGCCGCTATCCAGACGATTGATGCCGACATCAATGACAATGGCTCCTTCCTTGACCCATTCGCCCTTGACCACACCTGGTTTTCCTACGGCAACCACTAACAGATCCGCCGCACGGACATGCTTTTCCAGCTCGTTAGTGAAACGGTGACAGATGGTGGTGGTGCAGCCGGCCAGTAACAGCTCCAGTGCCATGGGGCGCCCGACGATATTGGAGGCGCCGACAATGGTCGCATCGAGGCCGCGCACTTGCAGGCCGGTTTCCTGCAACAGGGTCATGATGCCTTTGGGCGTGCAAGGGCGCAGCACGGGCAGGCGCTGGGCGAGACGGCCAAGATTGTAAGGGTGAAAACCATCCACATCCTTGTCGGGGCGAATGCGCTCGAGGATCGGGCGGGCATCGAGGTGCTGTGGCAGGGGTAGCTGAACCAGAATACCGTCGATTGACGGGTCGTCGTTTAGCTCGTCGACAAGGGCTTCAAGCGCTTCCTGGCTCGTGTCGGCGGTCAGTTGATGGCGAAAGGAGAGAATGCCAGCCTGCTCACAGGCAAGGTGTTTATTGCGCACATAGACTTCGGACGCCGGGTCTTCACCAACCAATACCACGGCTAGCCCGGGAATGCGCTTGCCGGTTTCGTGACGGGTCTTCACCTGGCGAGCGACTTGTTGGCGAACTTGCGCGGCAATGGCTTTGCCGTCGATCAGTTGGGCTGACATCAAAGATTCCTTTGGTACTGTCGAGCAGAAGCGCTGCGGAAGAGAAGGCGAGATTTTCGCATGTCAGCAGCGGCTGTCAAAGCGATGCTGCGTTGTAATGGTTGGCAAGGACTTGACCTTTGGTAAAAGTTGCGTAGAATACGCAGCGCTTGACGGGGCCCGAGCGGTGACGTCTTGGCCGTGGCTACGAACGGCGGGGTATAGCGCAGTCTGGTAGCGCGCCTGCTTTGGGAGCAGGATGTCGGGGGTTCGAATCCCTCTACCCCGACCAACCTATTGATCGGCAAGAAGTTTTTGCTCAGTAGGGTTGTGGTGAGAAGCTTGGGGCCGTAATATGACTCTCACTGTAGAGACTGTATGCGCCTATAGCTCAACCGGATAGAGCAACGGCCTTCTAAGCCGTAGGTTGCAGGTTCGAGTCCTGCTGGGCGCGCCAAGTTGGTGGCCGATCTCTTTGGTCAGTTCAGCTTGCAATGCCGTAAGTAATAGTTCGATATGGTGGATGTAGCTCAGTGGTAGAGCCCCGGATTGTGGCTCCGGTGGTCGTGGGTTCGATCCCCATCATCCACCCCATATCGTCTTTCCCGGTTTGTCCTAGAAGTGGTGGATGTAGCTCAGTGGTAGAGCCCCGGATTGTGGCTCCGGTGGTCGTGGGTTCGATCCCCATCATCCACCCCATTTCTTTATTTCCCTCGTTGTTGTGTTGCCACGCTCGTGGCGATTCCTGTTTAAACTCTTTTCCCGCTGCTTTCCGTTGATACTTTCCCGGTTGCTAGGCTTACAATGGTGCTGTTTTGCCCGCTGACCTTGCAAAATCAGTGGATGTCCTCATATACAGCCGCATGCCGCGCTTGCCAGCGCGTGTCGGGATTCTTAAAATCCTCTCTTTGAACGCACATTTAAACGCCCCCAGTCGGTAGAGGACCTTTCATGCAAGTTTCCGTCGAAACGACTTCACAGATCGAGCGCCGCGTCACCGTGCAGGTGCCATCCAATGAAGTCGATGAGGCCGTCGCCGCCCGTCTCAAGGACACCGCGAAAAACGTTCGCCTCAATGGCTTCCGCCAAGGGCGGGT
Source organism: Modicisalibacter luteus DSM 23508 (assembly GCF_000378505.1). Lineage (GTDB taxonomy): Bacteria > Pseudomonadota > Gammaproteobacteria > Pseudomonadales > Halomonadaceae > Modicisalibacter > Modicisalibacter luteus. The sequence goes on from NZ_KB899993.1 coordinate 135,919, forward strand.
ACCGATGGCGGTGGTGAAGCAGCGCTACGGTCGCGACGTACGTAATGAAGTGGTGGGCGAGCTAATGCGTCAGCATTATGTCCGGGCTATCACCGAGCAGAGCCTGAACCCGGCGGGATACCCCTCGATTGAACCCACCGTCAATGAGGCGGGCAAGGATCTGGAGTTCGTCGCGACGCTGGAGGTGTATCCGGAGTTCGATTTGGCCTCTATCGAAGGCAGCGAAATCGAGCGCCCGGTAGCTAGCGTCAATGACGGCGACATCGATCAGATGATCGAAACCCTGCGCAAGCAGAATGCTCAGTGGGAAGCCGTCGACCGTGTCGCCGAAACGGGCGATCAGGTCAAGGTCGACTTCAAGGGCTTCCTGGGTGATGAGCCGTTTGAAGGTGGCGAAGCCGAAGGGCATGACCTCGTTCTGGGCTCCAACAGCTTCATTCCGGGTTTCGAGGATCAGCTGGTCGGGGTCAAGGCAGGCGACGAAACCGAGATCAAGGTCACCTTCCCTGAAGACTACCAGGCTGAGCATCTGGCCGGTAAAGAGGCGACCTTCAAGGTCAAGGTTCATCAGGTCAGCGCCCAGCAATTGCCGGAAGTCGATGCCGAGTTCGTCAAGCAGTTCGGAGTCGACGATGGTGACCTCGACAAGTTCCGTGCCGAAGTGCGTAAGAACATGGAGCGCGAGATCAAGCAGGCCGTCGACAATCGCGTCAAGCAGCAGGCCTTGGATGCCTTGAAGCAGGCCAACGATATTCCGGTGCCGGCTTCGATGGTCAGCCAGGAAACCGATGCGCTCAAGCGCCAGGCTGCCCAGCAGTTCGGCCTGGGTGACGATTTTGACGTCTCGCAGCTACCGGACGAGCTATTCGCCGAGCAGGCCAAGAGCCGGGTGCAGGTCGGTCTGTTGCTGGCCGAGGTCATCAAGGTGAATGAGCTGGAAGCCAGCGATGACGAGATCAAGGCCAAGGTCGAAGAGCTCGCCCAACAGTACCAGCAACCTGAGCAGGTCATTGAGTACTACCTCAAGGACGAGCAGATGAAGAACCAGGTAAAGTCTGCCGTACTTGAAGAGAAGGCGGTTGACAAGCTTCTCGAGCAGGCACAGGTTAAAGACGTCGAGATGTCCTACGAGCAGGCGCTTCAGGCGGCCCAACAGCAGGGCGGAGAAGGTGAAGAAGCCGAAGAGGATGAGGCGACTTCACAGCAGTCCTGACGCGACGCTGCACAAGCTGACTGAACGACCCGGCTTCGGCCGGGTCGATAGTCATGTGTCTGGCTAAGGTAAGCAAGGCATCACGTTACAAATCACCGGATTAAGGTAGTCACGCAATGGGCAACGAGTTCGATATTCAAAACGCCGGCGGTCTGGTCCCTATGGTGGTCGAGCAGAGCGCACGCGGCGAGCGGGCCTACGATATTTACTCGCGCCTGCTCAAGGAACGTGTGATCTTCCTAGTGGGTCCGGTGGAAGACTACATGGCCAACCTGGTCGTAGCACAGCTTTTATTCCTTGAGTCCGAAAACCCGGACAAGGATATTCATCTGTACATCAACTCGCCTGGTGGATCGGTGACAGCGGGAATGTCCATCTATGACACCATGCAGTTCGTCAAGCCTGATGTTTCGACCGTGTGTATTGGTCAGGCCGCCAGCATGGGAGCATTGCTTCTGGCCGGTGGCGCTAAGGACAAGCGCTTCTGTCTACCGAATTCCCGAATGATGATCCACCAGCCACTCGGTGGGTATCAGGGGCAGGCAGCGGATATCGAGATCCATACACGTGAAATTCTCAACATCCGCCATAAACTGAATCGTATTCTGGCCGATCATACCGGGCAGGAGATCGAGACTATTGCCAAGGATACTGACCGTGACAACTTCATGGATGGTAACCAGGCAGTGGAATATGGCCTTATCGATGCCGTGCTGGATAAGCGCCCGGCATCCTGATAGCGTAATTGTAAACTAAGCATATCCTGGCGGCTGATAGGGTCGCCTTCGGAAAGAGGTACGCGAATGGCCGACGGCAAAGGCAAAGACGAGGGTAAGCTGCTGTACTGCTCGTTCTGTGGCAAGAATCAGAACGAAGTACGCAAGCTGATCGCAGGTCCTTCCGTCTATATCTGCGACGAGTGTGTCGATTTGTGCAACGACATCATTCGCGAGGAGGTTCTGGAGGCCGATGCTGAGGGTGATGAGGATCGTCTGCCAGCTCCGCGTGAAATCCGCGATACTCTCGATGACTACGTAATCGGGCAGGACCGGGCCAAAATGGTGCTCTCTGTAGCGGTGTACAACCACTACAAGCGTCTGCGCGCAGGTGTGAAAAGCGATGACGTCGAGCTCGGCAAATCCAATATTCTGCTGATCGGCCCGACGGGTAGCGGCAAGACGCTGTTGGCCGAAACCTTGGCACGTCTGCTTAATGTTCCCTTTACCATCGCCGATGCCACGACGCTGACGGAAGCGGGCTATGTCGGTGAGGACGTAGAGAACATCATCCAGAAGCTGCTGCAGAAGTGCGACTATGATGTTGAAAAGGCCCAGCGCGGCATCGTCTACATCGACGAGATCGACAAGATCTCGCGCAAGTCCGACAACCCGTCGATCACCCGTGACGTTTCGGGCGAGGGGGTACAGCAGGCGCTGCTCAAGCTGATAGAAGGCACAACGGCTTCGGTACCTCCGCAGGGAGGACGCAAGCACCCGCAGCAGGAGTTCCTGCAGGTCGATACCGGCAACATCTTGTTTATTGTCGGCGGCGCCTTCGCTGGGCTGGACAAGGTGATTCGCGATCGTGCCGAGAAGGGCGGGATCGGTTTCAATGCGACAGTCAAGAGTAAGGACTCCAACAAGGGCGTTGGCGATATCCTCGCCGATGTGGAGCCCGAGGATCTGGTCAAGTTCGGCCTGATTCCTGAATTTGTCGGTCGTCTGCCGGTGATAGCTACCTTGACCGAGCTCAGCGAGGAGGCGCTCGTACAGATCCTGACCGAGCCCAAGAACTCGTTGGTCAAGCAATATGCCAAGCTGTTCGAGATGGAGAACGTCGAGCTCGATTTTCGTGAGGATGCGCTTCTTGCGGTTGCACGTAAGGCGATGACTCGCAAGACCGGCGCTCGTGGCTTGCGTTCGATTCTCGAGTCGGTACTGCTCGATACCATGTATGAAGTGCCGTCACTCGAAGGCGTCACCAAGGTGGTTATTGACGAGTCTGTAATCGCTGGCGAGAGCGAGCCGTTGCTCATGTATTCGAACCATGAAGAGAGCAAGGTCGCGAACAAGGATGGCTAATGTTCATCCCGTTCGGGAGGGGGGCCGTCATGGCCCCCTTTTCGTATGTTAGGCAGCATGAGGCGGTTGCTGCCTGACGGTTGTAAATTGACACTTTCGCCCCAATTTCTTGTCCCAATAGTCGATTGCCGCGCTAGGAGAATACTCGACCTGGCTGACTAAGGAGATCGTTCACTCGGTTCCGGCCGATGCGTGTCGGGTCGGTCTGCCCGAACAGGATCCATCAGGCTCCTGCCATCTCGTTCTTGCCGGCTGCGAACCGCCGAACCAGGTTGTGCCTGGTGTCCAAACATTCGAATCGTGAGGAACTGTCTGCGATGCAGCAGAACGCCGAACAGACACTGAGTCTGCCCCTTCTCCCATTGCGGGATGTTGTCGTCTACCCGCAGATGGTCATTCCCCTGTTCGTAGGGCGTGAAAAGTCCATCCAGGCCCTCGAAGCGGCCATGGATGCCGATAAGCGTGTGCTGTTGGTCGCCCAGCGCGAGGCTGGACAAGACGACCCGGGGACTGAAGACCTGTTCTCGATAGGCACCGTGGCGGAGATCATGCAACTGCTCAAGTTGCCGGACGGGACCGTCAAGGTTCTCATCGAAGGGACGTCACGTGCCGATGTGCGGCATGTGGGCCTTGCTGAATCTGGTTACAGCATTGCCGATATCGTGCTGCGCGAGAGCCAGCCACTTTCAGATCGCGAGCAGGAATCGCTCGTCAGAGTGCTGCTCAACCAGTTTGAGCAGTACGTAAAGCTGTCCAAGAAAGTACCCAACGAGGTACTCAGCTCGCTACAGGGCATTGAGGATCCGAGCCGACTCGTTGATACCATCTGCGCCCATCTGTCGCTGAAAATCGGTGACAAGCAGGAACTACTCGAGATGGATCGTGTGCGTGATCGCATCGAGCACCTGATGGCATTGATCGAATCAGAAATCGATCTGCTACAGGTGGAAAAGCGCATTCGGTCGCGTGTCAAGGATCAGATGGAAAAGTCGCAGCGTGAGTACTACCTCAACGAGCAGATGAAGGCCATCCAGAAAGAGATGGGCGAGCTCGAGAACGTACCTAACGAGGCTGATAAATACGAGAAGCTGATCAAGGAATCCGGTATGCCTGCCGAGGCTGCCGATAAGGCCAACCAAGAGCTGAGCAAGCTCAAGATGATGGCCCCCACCTCGGCCGAGGCGACCGTGGTGCGCTCGTACCTGGATTGGCTGGTGTCGGTGCCGTGGAAAAAGCGCACACGCGTCAAGCACGATCTGCCGCATGCCGTCTCGGTGCTTGATGAAGACCATTATGGCCTGGAAGAGGTAAAGGAACGTATTCTCGAGTACTTGGCCGTACAGAAACGGGTCAAGAAGCTCAAGGGGCCGGTACTATGCCTCGTTGGGCCGCCAGGGGTAGGTAAGACATCGCTGGGCCAGTCGATCGCTCGTGCAACCAATCGCAAGTATGTTCGCCTCGCCCTGGGTGGCGTAAGGGACGAATCGGAAATACGTGGGCATCGCCGGACCTACATCGGCTCGCTGCCGGGTAAATTGATCCAGCGCATGAGCAAAGCCGGCGTAAAGAACCCGCTGTTCCTGCTGGACGAAGTCGACAAGATTGGCATGGACCATCGTGGCGATCCGGCATCGGCGCTACTTGAGGTGCTTGATCCCGAGCAGAACGACAAGTTCAGTGATCACTATCTGGAACTCGACTACGACCTTTCCGACGTGATGTTCATCTGCACCGCGAACTCGATGAATATCCCTGGGCCACTACTGGATCGCATGGAGATCATTCGTCTTCCGGGCTACACCGAGGATGAAAAACTCGCCATCGCGAAGCGCTACCTGTTGCCCAAGCAGCTCAAGGCCAATGGGCTCAAGGACGAAGAGCTCGCGATGTCCGATGAGGCGATTCTCGAGCTCATTCGCTACTATACTCGCGAGGCAGGGGTACGCGAACTCGAACGTCAGATAGCGAAAGTATGTCGTAAAGTACTTCGCGAGCGTGTCGAGCAGGAAGGCAAGCAGGGCGCACAGGCGGCGCAATCGCTGACAGCCGAGGATATAGAGGCTTACGCAGGCGTACGGCGTTATAGCTATGGCTTGGCCGATCTGGAGCATCAGGTGGGACGAGTTACTGGCCTAGCCTGGACTTCGGTCGGTGGTGAACTGCTCAACATCGAGTCGGTCGTTACGCCGGGTAAGGGGCGCCTGAACAAGACGGGCTCTCTAGGTAACGTCATGAAGGAATCGGTCGATGCAGCGCATACCGTGGTACGTGCCCGTGCCGTACCCATGGGGATAGATCCTGAGCGTTTCGAAAAAGAGGATTTACATATCCACGTGCCCGAAGGTGCCACTCCCAAGGATGGCCCCAGCGCTGGCATTGCCATGGTTACCGCCATGGTATCCGCCTATACCGAACGCCCTGTGCGTTGTGACGTGGCGATGACTGGAGAAGTCAACCTGCGGGGCGAAGTGCTTCCGATCGGTGGGCTAAAGGAGAAATTGCTGGCAGCAAGGCGGGGTGGTATAAAGATCGTACTTATTCCTGAAGAGAATCGTCGTGACCTCAAGGAGGTTCCCGACAACATTACCAATGCCTTGGATATTCGTCCTGTGCGTTGGATCGATGAGGTTCTTGACGTGGCGTTGGTTGATCCTTCCGAAGTGTCAAGCGATGATACTCGTCCTGATGAAGCGGCTTCTTCGCATACGATGGTCAGCACGCACTAAAGGGTTTTTAAAAGACATAACGGGGTAAAAACCCCGTTATGACGGGGCTTGGCGCCGAAGGTCGCTTGACAGAAGTTTTGCCGCATTGCTATAAATTGCGCTTTGCTGTGATCGCGTAAGCCGCCCTAAAGAAGCGCCGATTTTCAGTAATTTCCGAAACAGTCAAGGGGTGAAGTGTGAATAAATCCGAGCTGATCGAAGCCATCGCCGCATCTGCCGATATTCCCAAGGCAGCTGCAAGTCGCGCGCTGGATGCGATGATTGAGTCCGTCACCGAGAGCCTGAAGAAGGGCGATTCCGTTGCCTTGGTCGGCTTCGGTACTTTTACTGTCAAGGAGCGCGCTGCGCGTACTGGCCGCAACCCCCAGACAGGTCAGCCGATCGATATCAGCGCAGCCAAGGTGCCCAGCTTCAAGGCTGGCAAGGCGCTCAAGGATTCGGTCAACTGATTCCCTGACGTCCCGGTTGCATACGCGGGGCCTGGCAGTGACATCAGGGCGCTGATGATCAACCTGCGATGTTGAGCATCCCACCTTGCCGGTTAGCTGCCAACCATGTCCCTGCTGCCAGGCGCATCGCGTAAGCGATGCGCTTTTTTATTTCAACAATCAGCATTTGAGGCCAGCATGCTGCAACAAATCCGGGATCGCTCCCAAAGCATGATCGCCAAGGTCATCGTTGGCGCGGTCATTGTCGCTCTCGCTCTGTTTGGCATTGAATCGGTGATCGGTCTGTTTACGTCAGGTAGTGATAACGTTGCAGAGGTTAATGGAGAGCCGGTTACTCGTCAGCAGGTCGAGATCGAGGTTCAGCGCGCTATTCGCTCTGGCCAAGTCCCTCCCGAGCAGGAGCGAGCATTGCGCAACCAGGTAATTGAACAGCTGGTGTCTCGTGAGGTGCTGGACCAGTATGCCGAAGAAGGTGGTCTATATGCCTCGGAGGCACAGATCGATCACTTGATCGTCAATCTTGCCGAATTCCAGGACCAGAATGGTAAGTTTTCAAAAGAGATCTTTCGTAATCGCCTGGCCAGTGCCGGTTACACTCCGTTGGCCTTCCGCCAGCAGCTTCGAGAAGATCTGATTCGGCAACAAGTCCAGCAAGGGCTGACTACTAGCGAATTCGTTCTCGATAGCGAACGTGAGCGCTTCGTCGAGCTGCAGCGCCAGACTCGTAGCTTCCGTTACCATGTCTTGGCGCGGGATGATCTGGAACGAGACGTCACCGTGTCAGATGAAGAATTGCAATCCTACTACCAGGCCAACCAAGACCAGTATCGTCGCCCCGAGCAGGTCCGTTTGGCCTACGTGATACTGGATCAGGCGGATCTGGCAGATAGTATCCAGGTGGATGAGCAGGCGCTTCGCGACGCTTACGCTGAACGCGAACGTGAAGCTGGCCGAAGAGTGTCACATATCATGGTCTCGTTCGGTGATGAGCGCACGCGTGAAGAGGCCCGGGCGCGGCTGCAGAAGGTGAAAGATCGACTCGCAGCCGGTGATGATTTTGCTGAGCTGGCGGCTGAATACTCCGATGACGGATCGACCGCCGATAGTCAGGGTGATCTAGGCTTTATCAATCGAGGTTTCTTCGGTGAGTCCTTCGAGAATGCGGCGTTTTCTTTGAAGCCAGGCCAAGTGTCAGACATTGTCGAGACCGAGAATGGCCTGCACCTTATCAAGGTCACCGATCTGGACATTCCGCCTTTCGAAGAAATGCGCGATACGTTGCGTCAAGACGTGGCCATGGAAAAAGCCGGTAATGCCTTTAATGAGCGTGCCCAGCGCCTGATTGATGAGAGCTTTGCAGCTGATGATCTGGCAAGCGTTGCGGATGATCTGGGGCTGCCGCTGCAGCAGAGCGACTGGGTTTCTCGTGATGGTGCCAGCGGTGTATTAGCAGAGCCCGGCGTCATGGCGGCAGCTTTCGAGACGGATGTGCTGGAAAACGGTTATAACAGCGAGGTGATCGAGCTCGACGACCAGCGTCGAATGGTACTGCGTGTCACCGATCATCGTGAAGCGACCACGTTGCCACTGGACGAGGTACGAGAGCAGGTACGTAGTGCCGTCGAGCAGGAGAAAGTAAAAGAAACATTGCGTGAGAGGGCGTCCGAAATGGCGCAGGCCTTGCGCAATGGCGACTCGCTGAATCTCGACTGGCAGCAGGTCGATAACGTTTCCCGCCAGCAGGAAGTCGATGTTCCACAGCCGATTTTGCAGCAGGCCTTCCGGCTGCCCAGACCCGAGGGCAGCGACCCGGTGTATGGGCAGACGGCGATCCCTCAGGGCGTGGCATTGATTGCTTTGACTAGCGTGGAGGCGGGTGACGCCTCAGCTGAGGACCAGACCGATGCTTTCATCGTGCAAATGGCTGAGCGCCTGCGTGCCCAGGCGGCGGTACAAGGATTGCTCGAGACGCTGAAGGACGAGGCAGAGGTCGAGCGGTTATAGCGGCGCTAGGCTCCTACTGCCTACCATTGGAAGAGGGCGCAGTCTGACTGCGCCCTCTTTTACCTTCTAGCGTAAGCATCCAGTCCGAAGCGGATCACTGGGTTATACGTGATAGTATGTTATGTTATAAAGTAATAGATCGGAGCCAGCATGCCACGACCGGATCAGATGCCTAAACCGCCTATTCCCGTTCATATCGTTACCGGTTTTCTCGGCAGCGGTAAGAGTAGCTTTATCAAGTCGCTTATTCGTTACAAGCCGTCCAATGAGCGTTGGGCGATCTTGATAAATGAATTCGGCCAGGTGGGTATCGATCAGGCCTTGTTCGAATCGAGGGATGATGTAGTGGTGAAAGGCTTGCCGGGGGGGTGCATGTGCTGTCAACTGGCTTTCGTCTTACAGGCGGGGCTGGTCAACCTTCTGCACCGCAGCAGGCCCGACCGGCTCCTGATCGAGCCCTCTGGGCTTGGCCACCCAGCGGGGTTGCTGGATGTTCTGCGCAGTGATTCATTCAAAGGCGCTTTGACGCTCAGCGAGGTAATCGTCCTGCTCGACCCTCGGCGCATGCATGATGATAGGGCGTTGCAGCATGAGACCTTCCGTGACCAATTGGCTCTGGCGGATGGGGTAGTGCTATCCATGACCGATATTGCTTCGCAGCAGCAGATACAAGCGGCACAAGACTATGTTGGTGGCTTATGGCCGGCTAAGCGCTGGTTGCGAAATGGTCGGTTCATGACCATTGAGCAATTTCTGCAGCCCGGGGCTCATTGGCAAGATGAAGTCAAGCGACCAGAGGCCCATCGCCTCAAGGGTACTGGGCAAGTCTTGATGCTGGATGCATACGATTACCGGCAGCCCAAGCCGGGCAAACCGGTGCATGACGAAGGTGAGTCGTTGGGGTTTGCCAGTCACGGATGGCGTTGGCATCCAGATGATGTTTTTGACCTGGATCGACTGACACGGGGAATCGACGACTTACCCGGCGATATACGTCTCAAAGGAATATGGCACACAACGGTAGGTTGGAAATCGCTCAATCGAAGCCAGGGATACCTTGCCCTGGAAGATGTTGCCTGGCGTCGTGACTCGCGGGTTGAGCTGATTGGACAGCGCCTACCCGAGGCTGATGCGCTAGAGAGCATGTGGCAACAGTGTCGAATAGCTGGGCCCTGCTAGTTTTATACCGTTATCATATTTGACTAACTTGTCATGTTGCTGCCTCGAGAATCGTAATGTTTTCCAGCGCCTCATCACGATGACTGCCGCAAAGCTCAGGATCATAGTCGAAGCGATAACAAACAGTAGGCCGTTTCGGGTCATTGAAGAGCCTACACAGATTGTTTTCGTCGAGTTGTACGCAGCGTACTCCGGCCGGTTTGCCTTGCGGCATACCTGGGATGGGTGAGCTGATGGATGGAGCGATGCAACAGGCACCGCAACCGATACGACACGCCATTAGAAGACACCTCCGTGATGATTTGCGGTGGAGTCTACGTCAATTCAGGCCTCTTCGCCGAGCCGACTCGCATAGTCACCACTTGTCGAGTGCCTTTCGGGAAGAGGAGCCAGTTCGCCCGTTTCTGCACGTAGCCTAGGCAGGGCATAGGGGTAGTGGGTATTGATGAATGCAATCAACTTTTCACGCACTTCACAGCGGAGATCGAACGCATCACCACCGCTACCCGCACTGACCAGAATGCGGACCTGCATGGTGCGCTCACTAAAATCGGTGGCCTGTACCACACTGACCTTGCCATCCCAATACTTTGAGGCAGCCAGAACCCGGGCCAACTCTTCTCTGACCGGATCGAGCGGCAAGGTGTAGTCAACGTAGATGAATACGGTCCCGATCAGATCAGCACTACTGCGGGTCCAGTTCTGGAAGGGGTTATCTATGAAATAATTGATTGGCAGAACCAGCCGGCGAAGGTCCCAGATACGAATCACGACATAGGTCAGCGTCAATTCTTCAACGCGCCCCCATTCTCCTTCGACGACGACCGCGTCATCCAGTCGAATGGGTTGGGTTAGCGCAATTTGAATACCCGCAAGCAAATTGCCCAGGACTTTCTGGGCTGCAAAGCCGACGACTACCCCGATGATCCCTGCCGAGGCCAGAATGCTGGCGCCAAGTTGGCGTACCTTATCGAATACCATCAACATCGATGCGATGGCTAGCACGACGATGATGAAATTGATCAGCTTGCGCAGCATGGCGACTTGAGTATGTACCTGGCGTGCGCGCAAGTTATCGGCGACATCGGTGCGAAACCGCGCATGCAGGATGTTTTCACCGATCCCCACCATATACATCAGAACAGCGGCAATACCACCAATAAGCACCAGACTGGCCAGATTGTTCAAGGAAGCTTCCAGCCCCGGCGAGTCCGTAACCAGTGGCAACAGCGAAAACAGCAGAAAGACGGGAAGCAGTACGGCACAGCAACGTGCCAGGAAGGGAAAGAAATACTTGTCCAATGCATTGCTGCGTCGTTGCGACCACCGGTCGAGATAGGCGATCATTCGCTTGGCGAGGCGCAAGAATAGCCAGATGGCAAGAGTCGCGCCGAGTGTATGCGCAGCGATGACCAAAGCCATCCTTGCGGGGACCTCGGGGAGTAGCACGACCAAGGAGATCGCTGGACCATATAGCCAGATCAGCAATTGTACGGGTAAATACACAGCCTGGCCGAGCACACGCAACAGGCGTAGATGAGGGGTCGTGCTTGACTGCACGCGACGATGCAGTTGTCGCAGGGCGAAGGATGCCGTGGCGGCGACCAGCAGTAAGGCTAAGGCCAAGCCCCCGCTCGACAGTGCGGTGCCGAATTGACGTTCGAGCCAATACATTCCTTTATCTCCATCGGCTGAATGACTACGCGGAGCCTGGCTCCGCGTTCTCATGCATTTAGCCTAGAAGAATTGCTTCCCGACACCGAATTCTGAAGTTGATTCGTTTCAGCCGTTGGCCATCACGCTGCGTGGGCCGGAAAACGCACCCTTGCCGATCCCCTCGAAGGCTTGGACACGAACTTCGCTTTCCGACTCGCTCGTGATGCCGTCCGACAGCCAGGCAGCAATATGCTCTACGGTGGTGGGGGTTGGCATGATGATGCAGCGTTCACGGGGCAGACGGATCTGAAATTGACCCTGAGCTGCTTTATAGCGGATTGTCAGCTGGCCTCGAGGCCCTGGGGGGCCGGCATCAGCGATGTCGTCCTCTGTCACCAAGTAGCGATCATGCAGGCGTTCGGCCCAAGCGGACTCCAACTCAGGCTGCCGCGAACCTTGGGCCCATATACGCAGACGTGAACGGTGGCCGTGCGCAATGCGCTGGCAGTTTCCTTCGTGATGCTTTAGACCGTGGCTGTAGGTAAAGGCCGCATCCTCGATGGCTTCGTCATGCAGTTCCAATCTGATGGCCTCAACCCTTGGAGGAGGACGTCGGCTGAGTACGGTGCTGTAGTGGTCGGCGAGACGCTGCGGGGTAACTTCCTTCCAAGGCAGTAAGGTGAAAGCCTGGCGCGGACCACGGACCTCCATCGGATATGGGGTCGTGGTCCGAATACATATACCTTCGCTGCAATCGTGTACGCTTAGTCCCGGTGCTTCTAAGGGTACCAGGAGGGTATGGTCCGGTCCGCTATCGAGATGCGACTTGACCCAGGGTTTGACCTGACCAAAGTCGAAAAGCATGCCGTCTTCGCCCAGTTGCCCGTCAAGCTCGACGCCCACATGCCAACTGGCCCCGATCAGGCCGCGGTGCGGACACCACAACGAGACATCCAGATGGGTCAGGTTATTAACGAAGAGAGTCATTAGTCGATTCCCGCTAACTTGTGGATCTGTACGGACAGGCGCCATTGTGGATGGGACAGGCAATAACTCACCGTTTCCGTCAGGGTATTTCCTTTTGAGCCTTGGAAATCTAACTCCATGGGTTGCAAAAAGAAGTGATCGAAGGCTAGGTCAGTGAATTGCTCTGGCCTAGCATCTGCCTGAGGGTATACCAGCTTGAGTTCGTTTCCTTGAGTCAGCCTTAAAGGTGCCCGTCCCTTGGGACTAACGCATATCCAGTCGATGCCAACGGGGGGCTGCAACGTGCCATTCGTCTCCACGGCAACTTCGAAGCCGCGGTCATGCATGGCCATGAGAAGGGAGGAGTCGAGCTGAAGAAGCGGCTCACCACCAGTGAACACGACGTAAGGCTTGGACGTCTCGAGGGTAGACGTAGGCCATAATGATGCAAGGTGACTGGAGAGTTCGTCAGCTGTGGCAAATCGGCCCCCGTTCTGGCCATTGATCCCGACAAAATCGGTATCACAGAAACGGCAAACACTGGTCGCTCGATCGCGTTCACGCCCTGACCACAGGTTACAGCCTGAAAACCGGCAAAACACGCTAGCCCTTCCGGCACGCGCCCCTTCGCCCTGGAGCGAGTAGAAAGCTTCCTTGACGCTATACATGGGACGAGTACCTCACAGGGTCGGTAACGCCATTGGCGGCAAAGGCTGCCAACCGCTCACGACAGCTGCCACACTTGCCGCAAGCAAGCTCCCCGCCTAAATAGCATGTCCAGGTATATGCATAGTCGAGCCCCATGGAGAGCCCGGCGGCTAAGATGTTGGCCTTATCGGTATGCAGAAACGGTGCCTCGATGCGCACTGGCTCGAAATTGGCGATAGCTGCCACAGCATTCATTTTCTCAACGAACTCGGGGCGACAATCGGGATAAAGGGTATGGTCGCCGCCATGCGCGCCGTAAAAACAAATATTGGCGCCAATATTGACCGCATGCGCAATCGCGAGCGACAGCAGTACCATGTTGCGATTGGGTACTACGGTAGCGCTCAGGTTATCTTGCGCATAATCGCCGTTGGGCATGGCGCGATTGGTGTCGGTAAGCGCGGATCCATCCATGAGCGAGTGGATGGCCCGGATGTCGATGAGCCGGTGATTAATGCCCAGGTCATCGCAAACCTGCTCAGCTACGTGAAGTTCCTTGGCATGGCGCTGACCGTAGTGAAAGGAAAGCGCATGTACATCGAAACCCTGTCGTAACGCTTTATGAAGGACGGTGTAGGAATCCATGCCGCCGGAATAGATGACGACGGCTTTCTGGACGTCGACGCCTGCAGCATCGGTAGATCGTTGGGTCATGATTATCCTGCCGGAGAATTTGTTGATTCGTCGGAGACGAGTCCGGGATCCGGGTGTCCGGACGACAAGCGAGACGCTCATCGCTGCGAGCTGCTCTCGTGTCGAGAGCGGGCGTTATCTTACCGTTTGGAAAGGCTGGCAGCCAGGATCGATGACTGGCGATTCGACGTAGCTAACGTTACCCTCGAAAGCAGTCCGGCGAATCGGCGAGAGTATCGAATGGCAACCATTGAACATAGCGCAATTGTCCATGCAGAACGCGAAAGAGTATTTGCCCTGCTGGAGCAGGTAGAAAATTTTGCCGATTATTCCGACATGATCGAATCGATCGAACCGCTTGGCGATTCACGCTACCGTTGGCATATCCACGCCATAAGGATGGATTGGACTTTTGATGTGCAGATCACGGAGCGACGAGCGCCTGAAACGCTTGCGTGGGAATCGGTGGAAGGCGTGCGTAATACGGGGCGTTATCGGCTCGAAAGTGTGCCCGAAGGCACACGAGTGACATTGACCGTGGAATATCATATTCGTAATCGGCTCTTGGAGAAGGCGGTCAACAAGGCTGCCCAGCCAATTGCGAATCAGGTCAGCCGGCAGATTCTGGAGCGCATCGAGGCGCGCCTATGACCGCTCATTGTGCTGTGATTCGGTTGCGTCCCTGGCGCTTGGAAAGATACATGCGCTGATCGGCAATATGGATCATCTCTTTCGGTAAGGAAAAATCCCCGTCACCCAGGCTGACGACACCCACGGATGCGGTGATGAAGACAGGGACGCCTGCATGATGTACCAAAGGCTGGTCGCGTAGCTTTGCGCAAAGAGTGTCGGCAAATGCCGAGGCTTCCGAGTGAGAGCGGTTCTTGAGAATGGCGAGAAACTCCTCACCGCCGTAACGTCCCACGATGGTGCCGGGCTCACTGGTACCTTGCAGCAGTTTAGCGAAGGCACGCAGAACCTCGTCACCGAAATGATGTCCATGCTTATCATTGATCTGCTTGAAATGGTCGAGATCAATAAAAACGAGCGATAATCTCGAGCCGTCACTCTGTGCCTCGCAAAAACAGCTCTCGAACAATTGCATCAGGTATTGGCGATTGAACAGCCGAGTCAGCGGGTCGAAGCGGACGGCTTCGCTGAGCTTGGCGTTGTTCTCACGTAACTGAGCGAGTTCCCTTTCCTGCTTCTTGAGACGTTCGTATAGATTCAGGCTGCGTTCGAGCAAGAGCTGCTTGCTTTCGAAAAGCAATTGCTGGGGATCGATCCGGTCCGGTGCGTCGACATCAAACAACTCCGCAATTATGGGTAACTGTTCCTGAATGCTTCCCAGTAATTCGCTGCGAAACGTATCATCGCCAAGCCAGGGCTCGAGCTGCGCCAAGGTCTTGTGTCCATCCGGTGCCAACCAGATGTCTGCCAGGCGTCCCGATAACATGACACACTCGCCGCCAGTCAGTGACTGTTGGTTGACGGGGCAGTCGTGACTGTAGCGGATCCACTCGCAACTCAGCGGCGAAAGTCCCCAGGTGGCGGCTAACCAGGCGCCGATCTCGGTATGGTCAGCACCCAGGTCGATTCGTTCGCGCAGGCTAATTTCGTCATGTTGAAGGTTGCCTCCCAGCGTATCGGCGTAAATAGGCCCTTCGACGGCATCCAGAGCTAGCATGCCGATATCCTGTAGCAGGGCGGCAGTAAAAATAGTATCGCTATCCAGCTCGTTCGGGACGTGGCGTGCCAATTCGCGTGCAGCAATGGCACTGGTGAGGGATCGCTGCCAATATTTGTGCAGGTCCAGGCCTTTGGTCCGGGCCCGGTTGCCGTAGCTTCGAGCCAAACTGAATCCAAGGGCCAGCGAGACGGACATCTCCAGCCCGAGCCGCTCTACCGCTTCGCGTAATGTGCTGGCTGGGCGTCCGCCCAAAGTGTAATAAACGGTATTGGCCAGGGAAATCAGTCTAACGGTCAGCGCGGGATCATGATTGAGTGCTTCGACCAGAGGCTGCAGCTTGACGTCGGGATCGCGTGCCAGCTCAATGACCTTGAGTACGGCAGCAGGCAGCGAAGGAAGAGTAGGGCAAGTGGCCAGGGACTGGCGCAACGCGTCGGAAATCAAGCAACAGCCCCCCGCAAGTGCCACCCCGCTAGCTGTGGAGCATTACCACAGGGTAAAAGTGTAACGACCACGCGCATCATTATATCCTTATACTGAAGGCATATAACCGTCGGTCACACTATAACAGCGGATTGTTACCTGCGGGTCAAGATAAATTCCCTTACGCAAATACACGCGATCTTTACGGTAGGCTTACAATTAAGCGCTAGAAGCAATCCCGCCGAAGCCACGCCGGCGTGATTGGCCGTCGGGTCCGTAAAGTGCTTTACCAGCTGCCTCGTTGAGAAAATCGAGAATTCGCTGGTTCTGAGCCAATCGAGAGCCGACGAGCACACCGTTGAGCTGATTGAGCTGCTTGGCATGCTGCGCTCTTTCACGAAAAGTTTGCCAATCCTGCATGCACCCGGCATCTTGAGCTGCTCGCTCTGCACCGAGTCGGCCCTCACCATAGCCCAGCTTACGCTGAGCGGTAACGCGTTGGGACTCGAGCTGCTCAAGCAGGACAAATGTCTCCTGCTTGTCACGGGCCAGTTGTGAAAGATGCTCTCCATCGACATGACCATGGGCTAGGCATTCCCGCTCGGCTTCGAGTAGCTCGATCAGGGTTTCAAGGTGACTGCGTTGACGGGCAATATGCCGGGCCAGGCTCATGGTCGATACTCCAAAACGATTCAGGACGTCTTGTCGCCGAGTAGATCGCGCACACTGTCGATCAACCCGTCGGCGATACGCTCGGCGCGAATATCGAGACGGCCCTCGTTAATCGCCTGACGAATCTCGGCGACGCGAGTGGCATCGACATCCTTGCTGGCGTCTTTAGCCCCGTCACTCAGGTGGGTGACGGTAGCTGGTTGGGTCTTGCTCTTGGCCGAGTCTGCCGCGCTGGTTTGGGGCTTCTTGCCGGCTTCACCTTGGGCAATCGGGTTCAGAGCCTGAGAATTGTCGATTTTCACGCAATCATCCTCACAATAGGTCGCTTTCCCTGTCTATCGGCGTCGGGTACGGATACTTTAGTCCATCGGCAGAAATTTAGGTTCCAGCGACTACTGGTCGAGCTTGCATGTTAGAGCGTAATTTTTAGTTGGTTGGGCCCTGTCACGGTAGCCATGAGCTGTTCCCCGTTATTTGTGCTCAAGCGAACCTCATCGCCCAATGCACCGTTGTCCAACGCCTTGACCTTACGGCTGATCGAAAACCCTGCGCCTTGTGCCGTTACGGTCACATGATCGCCACGCGAGACGAGTTGTGGGCGACGAAGATACTGGGTTTGCAGTGACGTACCAGCCCGCAATGGTCGGGCGACGGTCATGCCCAGCGCCTCATCGATACTCAGCAAGGCATGGCGGGGCAGGCTTTCCAGCCGAGCCTCTTCCACGGTCAGATCATTAGCTGTGATAAGCGTACCTGCCTCGATTTGACGCGCGGTGACGACATGATCGACCAACACGGAAACTGTAGCTTGAAGGTAACGCGTCTGCTGCCCTTGCTCCCCGCAGCGCAGGCCGATAGAAACACGACCGTACAGGCGCTGCCCGGGATTTGTCAGGAAAGGCTGCGGGTCGATACAGGTGGCCAGGCGAGCCGATGCCGGATGTACCGTAACTTCGATGTCACGCCCCAAGTCGCTGGCTTGGTCGGTCAGAAACGCTGTGATGCGATCTTCTACCTGAGCGTCAATCTCCGTTGCGCCCCAGGTGGAAATTGCGGGAACTAGCCACAGGACGAACGACAATAACAGCCTCATTGTAAGGCGTGTCGTCCTCTGGTGAGGTATTCCGTTCATCTTGGCGTCTGTCGTGATCCGCATTTCCGCCTCCCATTTCGATAGTCGCCGATTCTAGGAGTAGGCGAAAAAAACCAAACGCTGAAATGATGGCCAAATTATGGCCTGTTTTTGCCTTTGGGCTGACAGGGGTAGGTCTATTCTCCACGCTGAATCTATCCCCATCCAGGCCAAAGGGCTCGATGATGATCGACAAGCTTGCCGGGGCGCTAAACTTCCACCAGGAAGTACTCAATCTGCGCGCCGAACGACAAAAAGTACTGTCCAGCAATATCGCCAATGCCGATACGCCCAACTACAAGGCGCGTGACTTCGATTTCTCCAGCGAATTGTCTCGAGCCATGGAAAGCGGGCGGACCAGTCGCGAAGGGCTGGGCCTGGCGACTACCTCCAGCCACCACATTCCTGCGCAGGCATCGGTTTCGACGGGGCGGGATCTGCTGTATCGCGTTCCCGATCAGCCGAGTCTGGACGGTAACACCGTGGACATGGACCGCGAGCGCGCGCAGTTTGCCGATAATGCGGTTCGCTATCAAGCCGGCCTGACCATCCTCAACCGCAAGATCCAGGGCCTGAAGACGGCCATGCAGTCGGAGTAATGCCGCGTGTCTATGTTTAGCGTTTTCGATATCTCTGCGTCGGCCATGAGTGCCCAGTCGCAGCGTATGAATGTCACCGCCAGCAACATGGCCAACGCCGATAGCGTGGCGGGTCCTGACGGCGAAGCCTATCGGGCCAAGCAGGTCATGTTCGAGACCCAGTCGCAAGCCGCCAATGGTGTGGGTGGCGTGCGCGTTTCCCAGGTCATCGACGATCCGTCGCCGATGCGTACCGAGTATCGCCCGGATCATCCGCTGGCCGACGAGGAAGGCTACGTGACGATGCCCAATGTGGAACCGGTCAACGAGATGGTCAACATGATCGCGGCGTCGCGGTCCTACCAAGCCAACGTCGAGGTCATGAACACCAGCAAGACGCTGATGCTCAAGACGTTGACGTTGGGCGAAAACTGATTCGGTAGGTCGAGGAGATAGCCAATGGCCAACAGCATAGATAGCGGTGTACTCAACAACATGAACCTGGGCGCCGCCGCCAAGCAGACTCAGGGCACCAGCCAAGAGCTAAGCGACAGCTTCATGACTCTGCTGGTAACGCAGCTGAAGAACCAGGATCCATTGAAGCCGATGGAAAATGCTGAGATGACCTCTCAGTTGGCACAGATCAATACGGTCAACGGTATCCAGGAGCTCAATACGACCCTCGAGGGCATCACGGGACAGATCGATGCCGGTCAGACCCTGCAAGCAGCGGCGCTGATCGGCCAGGGCGTGCTGGTGCCAGGTGACCGTGTGTTGGTCGGCAAGGGTAGCGATGAGGCCGAAGGTGTCGCTACCACGCCATTTGGCGTCGAGCTCAAGAGCCCTGCTGAGCAGGTCAAGATCACTATTACCAACGGTGCCGGTGAAGTCATGCGCACCTATGAAAATGTAGGGCCGCTCGATGCCGGCGTACAATCCTTCACCTGGGATGGCACGCTAAGCGATGGCAAGACTACGGCCCCGGCGGGTGAATACAAGGTATCCATCGAGGCAACCCTTGATGATGAGCCTGTCGCGGTGACTTCACTGCACTACGCCCAAGTGAACGGCGTGGTCAAGACAGATAGCGGCCCACGCCTGGATCTGGGAGCGCTCTCCGATCAGGTCAGGCTCGAGGACGTGCGCCAGATTCTCTAATGCCACGCATCTCAGCTAAAAACCATAACCAGATTTAGAATACGCGCAGGAGTAGAATCATGGGTTTTTCACAAGCGCTTAGCGGCCTTAATGCAGCATCTTCGCAACTCGACGTTGTCGGCAATAACATTGCCAACTCGCAGACGGTGGGCTTCAAGGGCTCTAGTGTTCAGTTTGCCGACGTATATGCCGCCAAGACCGGTCTGGGGACGCGGGTTTCCGCGGTGCTCCAGGACTTCAGCAATGGTGCGCTGGAATCCTCCGGCCGCAATCTCGACTTGGCGATTGCCGGTGGCGGCTTTTTCCGCATGACCCAGAATGACCAGGTGGTTTATTCGCGTAACGGCCAGCTGACCATGACCCCAGATGGCTATCTGGAAAATGCCCAAGGCGCGCGCCTGACCGGTTACCCGGCGGGAGTAGGTGCCGGTGGGCAGCCGCAGGCGCTGCAGGTGCCTGCGGCTGCATTAGAGGCCAAGGCGACCACAGGGGTGAATGCCAGCCTCAACCTGGATGCCAACTCTAGCAGTAATCCAGCTGACCAGACTCAGCATGCCAGTGGTAACTTTAGCTACAACTACGCCAACAGTTCAACGGTCTATGATTCGTTGGGCAACCGCCATAACGTCACGATGTACTTTGCTAAGCTTGAGCCCGATGCAACTGCAAATCCGCCCATCGGAGACAACGATTGGCAGGTCCGTACTTCCATCGATGGAACTTTGACTGGCGGTGATGGCCAGCCTCAACCCTTGACGTTTGATAGCAATGGTCAACTGACCGGAAGCGATACTCTGACTTATACCTTTACGCATGCCAATGGGGCCACTAATCCCCAAGGCGTTGCTTTCGATTTCGGTGGTACCACCCAGTACGGTAATGATTTCGAGCTCAGCAGTCTGAACCAGGACGGCTATACCTCTGGCAGCATGGTCGGCATCACCATCGATGATGCCGGCAACGTCATCGGCAGCTATTCCAACGAAGAGTCCAAGGTGCTCGGTACCATCGCGTTGGCCAACTTCCGCAACCCGGAAGGCCTCAAGCCGGTGGGGGATAACGCTTGGGTCGAGACCACTGCATCCGGCCAGGCATTGGTCGGCCTGGCGGGCAGCGGCATGCTGGGTTCCATTGAGTCCGGCACTGTCGAAACTTCCAATGTCGATCTGACCAAAGAGCTGGTTGATCTGATCATTGCTCAGCGCAACTTCCAGGCTAATTCCCAGACCATCAAGACCCAGGACGAAGTCATGCAAGGTATCGTGAATCTCTAATGCTGGCTGCGCCGGGCCATTCGGTTGGCCCGGTCGTGTTGATGTAACTGTTTCTGGGAATCAGGAGAGCCAGACCCCATGGATCGCATCCTTTATACAGCGATGAGCGGAGCCAGGCAGAGCATGGATCTGCAGTCGGTCATCAATCATAACCTTGCCAATGCCTCGACGCCGGGTTTCCGCTCTGAGTTGCAGGCCATGCGAGCGGTACCGGTGCAGGGCGAGGGCTTGGCGACGCGGACTGTGGTTGCGGCTACCACGCCGGGCACCAATTACAGCCATGGCCCCATCAACACCACCGGGCGCGAGCTGGATGTTGCTATCGACGGTGACGGCTGGCTGGCCGTCCAAACGCCGGATGGCGAGGCCTATACGCGCCGCGGCGACCTGCAGGTCGATGCCAACGGCATGCTCACCGTGATGGGGCGGCCGGTCATGGGCAATGGCGGCCCCATCGCTGTCCCGCTGGGTGCCGATGTCAGCATCGGTAGTGACGGCACGCTCAGTGCTCTGGTCCCGGGTGGCGAGCCGGCCACACGAGGCCCGGCAGGTCAGCTCAAGCTGGTCAACCCTGAGCCGGGTAGCCTGGTACGTGGCGAGGATGGCTTGTTCCGTCCTGCCCAGGGCGGGGTACTGGAAGCTGATGACACGGTGCGGGTTGTCAGTGGCGCGCTGGAAGGCAGCAACGTCAGCGTTACCGAAGCCATGGTCTCCATGATCGATAGCGCTCGTCGCTACGATATGCAGATGAAGTCCATCGAAAGCGTTGATGAAAACTCCCAACGGGCCAACAACCTGCTTTCCGTGACAGGCTAATTCGCTAAGCGATTAGCCAGAAGAATTATCGAGGAAACGTATCATGATCAGATCGCTGTGGACGGCCAAGACCGGTCTCGAATCCCAGCAGGTGCAGATGGATGTCATCTCCAACAACCTGGCAAACGTCAGCACCAATGGTTTCAAGCGCTCAAGGGCCGTGTTCGAGGACCTGTTGTATCAGAACCTGCGCCAGCCGGGCGCTCAATCCACTGTGCAGGACAACCTGCCGTCAGGCATGCAGATAGGTAGCGGTGTCCGCCCCGTTGCCACCGAGCGCCTGCATACCCAAGGTGGCCTGGAAAATACAGGGAATTCCCGCGATCTGGCTATCAATGGCAAGGGTTTCTTCCAGGTAATGCGTCCGGATGGCACGACCGCCTACACGCGCGATGGAAGCTTTCAGGTCAACCAGAACGGTGACATGGTCACGGCCAGCGGTTACCCGATCGAGCCGGCAATTAACATTCCTCAGGATGCTCTGTCTGTATCGATCAGCCAGGATGGCATCGTCTCGATCACCCGGCCGGGAAGCAGTCAGTCCGATGAAGTCGGTACGCTCATGCTGGCGAATTTCACCAACCCGACCGGGCTGGAAAGCATTGGCGAGAATCTGTATCTCGAGACAGATGCTTCCGGGCCGGCTTTCCAGAACCTGCCAGGCCTCAACGGTGCCGGTAGCCTCTACCAGGGCTATGTAGAAACCTCCAACGTCAATGTGGTCGAGGAAATGGTCAGCATGATCCAGACCCAGCGTGCCTACGAGATCAACAGCAAGGCTGTACAGACTTCCGACGAGATGCTGGCGCGTTTGGCCCAGTTGTGATCCTGAGCATGGGTAATGTGTACATGACGTCACGTCCTTTCTTCGCCCTGAATCGTATGCTGCGCCTGGTACTGGTTTTGGTGGCGCTGCTGATCATCGGTGGTTGTGCTCAGTTGCCGAAACCCTCGGTGGTAGGCGAACAGGAAAGGGTCGTGATTGCCGAGCCACCTCCGCGGGTGCCCAATGGCTCGATCTATCAGCCAAACCGGGGTTATCACCCGCTTTTCGAGGATCGCCGGCCGCGCATGGTCGGTGACATTCTGACCATCGTCCTTGATGAAGAAGTCAGTGCCAGCAAAAACGCTTCGGCCAATGCTGGACGCGAGGGCTCGGCAGGGCTCGAGCTTGGCCAGCTGCCCGATGCGCTGGCAACACTCGCCGAGTATGGTTTCGATGTCTCCGGTGAGAATGACTTTTCCGGCAGTGGTGGAGCCGCAGCATCGAACAGCTTCACCGGGACCATCACCGTGACGGTGCTGGATGTCCTATATAACGGGAACCTGCGCGTTCGCGGCGAGAAGCAGATCATGATTAACCAGGGGACAGAGTTCATCCGCTTCTCTGGGGTTGTCAATCCGCGGACGATTACAGCACAGAATACGGTCCCCTCGACCCGAGTGGCCGATGCTCGCATCGAGTACGTCGGGGATGGTTATATCAACGAGGCGCAGACCATGGGCTGGTTGCAACGCTTCTTCCTCAACGTGTCGCCTTTCTGAAAGGCACCACATGAATCACAGGTCGATGAAGATGGTCCACCGTCGTTACTCTCTCCCGCTTATGCTGCGCCTGGCAATAGGGCTGTTGTTAAGCCTGGGGCTGGCCCTTCCGGTCCAGGCCGAGCGGATCCGTGATCTGGCGTCCTTTGCTGGCGTGCGTAGTAATTCATTGGTCGGCTATGGGCTGGTAGTGGGCCTGGAAGGTACTGGTGACCAGACCACCCAGGCGCCATTCACTACGCAGAGCTTGAGCAATATGTTGTCGCAGTTGGGGATTACTGTTCCCCCTGGCACCAACATGCAGCTCAAGAACGTAGCGGCGGTCATGATTACAGCTGAGTTGCCACCCTTCGCCCGCCAGGGCCAGAAAATCGATGTCGTCGTGTCATCGGTGGGCAACGCACGCAGCCTGCGTAACGGCACTCTGCTGATGTCGCCTCTCAAAGGTGCCGATGGGCAAATATATGCGGTTGCCCAAGGCAATATTCTAGTGGGCGGCGTTGGCGCTCAGGCGGGTGGAAGTAGCGTACAGGTGGACCATCAAGCGGCTGGGCGTATCAGTGGAGGCGCGACCGTAGAGGCCGAAGTGCCGTTGCAGCTAGGGATGGATGGTACCCTCGAGCTTCAACTCGACGAGCATGACTTCGATACGGCACAGCGGGCCGTAACGGCAATCAATACCGAATTCGGCATGCCAGTCGCGACTGCGCTTGATGGCCGCGTCATTAGCCTGCAGGCCCCCTCGGACAGTAACTCCATGGTCCGTTTCATGGCGCGTGTACAGAGCATTGACCTGACTCTGGGTGAAGGGCCGGCCCGGGTCATTCTCAATTCGCGCACCGGTTCGGTCGTGCTGACCAGCGCGGTAACACTACGGCGCGCCGCGGTTGCCCATGGAAATCTGTCGATCACCATCGACTCCAATCCTCAGGTCAGCCAACCTAACCCGCTTTCGGGGGGCGAGACGGTGGTCGTGCCCAATGCGGATATCACCGTCTCCCAGCAGGGTGGGGCGCTGCAAATGCTGGAAACCAGCGCTGATCTTGCTGAAGTCGTCGGCGCTTTGAACGCCTTGGGCGCTACCCCGCAGGACCTGATGTCGATTCTCCAGGCATTGAAAGAAGCCGGCTCTCTGCGGGCTGAACTGGAGATCATGTAATGGCCGTCGGGAACCTGAATGGACAGTTCGCCCTGGATTTGCAAGGGCTCCAACGTTTAAAGCGTACGGCCGGTAGCGACCCTGGCCAGGGGCTGGATGAAGCGGCCAAGCAGTTCGAAGCGATCTTCATGCAGATGATGCTCAAAAGCATGCGTGATGCGATACCCGAGACTGGGCTGCTCAATAGCCAGCAGACTCAGTTCTATACTGAGATGCTCGATAAGCAATGGTCTCAGCATCTTTCAGGGCATGGTATCGGCCTGGCCGAACAGCTCATCAATCAGCTCGAAAGCCGGGGCCTGGTGCCGCAAGGTGCCAGCGCGACCGAAGACCTGATCGCCGGTATTCCACGTGGTACACCGCGCGTACTCCATGACGGTCTGCGCGCCGACGAGGAGTCTGAGGCCGTTGACAAGGCGCCTGAGAAGAGCGAGTTCGGCTCGTTGCTGAGCCAGGAACTCGATCTGCGTCCGCAGAATGTGCAGGAGGGCCACAGTGCACCGGCGACATCGAGTGCAAACAGTGGGACGGCTGCAACTCGGGGCGAACGTGCAGACCATGTGACAAGCTTCCTCGATCGACTGGAGGCCCCCGCGCAAGCGGCCAGTCGCAAGACCGGTGTGCCTGCTGAATTGATCCTGGCTCAGGCGGCGCTCGAGACTGGCTGGGGTCGGCATGAAATTCCCACCAGAGATGGCGGCAACAGCCACAACCTGTTCGGTATCAAAGCAGGTAGCCACTGGCAGGGTGATACGACTGACATTACCACCACTGAGTATGTCAATGGACGTGCTACCAAGCAGGTCGATCGCTTCCGAGTTTATGACTCCTTCGAGGATGCCTTCACTGATTATGCCCGGCTGATCGGGGATAACCCGCGTTATGCAAGCGTGTTGACTGCGCCGAATGCCAAAGCCGCCGCGCAGGAGTTGCAAGCAGCCGGGTACGCCACTGATCCGGCTTATGCCGACAAACTGGTCGCAGTGATGAACACCTTTGGTGAGCGCCCGGCAAGCGCTGTCGCCCAGTCCGGTTCCGCCAAACCGATTGGCTTTGGCGCCGGTCAGGTACCTGCGAGCCTCTTCTGAACCCAGTGAAGGCAGGCGTGTCGCTTGTCTTCAAGTTTAAACGTTAGCTGCCGATAACCCTGACAATCGCTAAATCGGAACGGGCACATGAGTATCTTTTCCATCGGCCTCAGTGGCCTGAGTGCGGCACAGACCGCTCTGCAAACTACCGGCAGCAACATCAGCAATGTCTACACGCCGGGTTACAACCGCCAGCTTACCCTGCTGGGCGAGAGCAGTACCGGTGCGAATGGCGTGCAGGTCAACGATGTGCAGCGCCAATTCAATCAGTACATCGCGTCGCAGCTCAACCAGGCAACGGGCAGCACCAGTGCTCTGCAGGCGTACTCGACCCAGGTCAGCCAGATCGACAACCTGCTGGCAGACCGTGAAGCCGGGCTGGCCCCGTTGATGCAGAGTTTCTTCTCGTCGCTGGAAGATTTGGCCGGGGCGCCCTCTGACCCTGCCGCGCGTCAGGGTGTTATAGGTAATGCTGACACCCTAACCGCGCAGTTTCGTGCCTTTGACAGCTACCTGGACGACATGCAGTCAGGCATCAACGGGCAGATCCGGGATGAAGTCACCCAGATCAACAATGCCGCCGATCAGATGGCCAAGCTCAATAAAGAGATTTCCTTGGCCAAGGCCAAGACCGGCGAGGCCCCCAATAGCCTGCTCAATCAGCGCGACCAGCTGGTGGCCGATATCAGTAAGCGTATCGGTGTCGATTTGGTTATTCAGGATGGTGGCAGTTACAACCTGACCATTGGCAATGGTCAGCCGCTGGTGGCGGGTACCCAAAGCTTCGCGCTTGAAGCCGTCGGCTCGGCCGCCGATCCTTCACGGATGGTGGTGGCCTATCGTGACGCTGGCGGTAACACCATCGAGATGAAGGAATCCACCTTCGAGAGCGGCACGCTGGGCGGACTAATGACGTTCCGCCACGAGTCGTTGGACAAGACCCAGAATCAGCTTGGACAGATGGCGTTGGCCATGGCGGAAGGCTTCAATGCCCAGCATCGGGCCGGCCAGGATCTGAACGGCGAGCCGGGCGAGGATTTCTTCAGCATTGGCTCGCCGACCGTATTCTCGAACGAGAATAACGACGGCACCGCGCAAATGGCTGCCGAATTCAGTGATTTCTCGCAGGTTGCCACCAACGATTACAAGGTGACCTATACGGGCACGGTTGGGAGCGAATACGAGGTCACACGGGTTGATACTGGAGAACCGGTGGCTACTCTCGATGCCAGCCAGCCGCTAGAGTTTGGTGGTATGACTCTCAACGTAGCGAATGGTCCGCCCAAAGTAGGTGACATTTTCCAGATTCAGCCGACACGGAACCTGGCCGGCCAGATCGAGAACCAGATTCGAGACACTGCGAAAATCGCTGCAGGCATGAGCGATGCCAAGGGCGACAACCGCAACGCGCTGGCCCTGCAGAATCTACAGAATGGAGACCTCGTGGGTGGCAAGGCCAGCCTGAATGAAGCCTATGCCTCGCTAGTCAGCGATGTCGGTAATCAGACCAACGTAGTCAAGGTTAACCTTTCGGCCCAGGAAGGACTAAAGGAGCAGTTGTTTGCCGTCCAGCAGTCCGATTCCGGCGTCAACCTCGATGAGGAAGCGGCAAACCTGATTCGCTATCAGCAGTACTACCAGGCCAATGCCAAGGTCATCCAGACCGGTAGTACCGTGTTCGATGCCATCCTTGGCCTGCGTTAAACGATAATTACGGGACGACATCATGCGTATCAGTACCGTCACCATGTTCGAATCCAGCCTGTCGTCGATGAATCGGCAGCAGGGTGAATTCATGAAAGTTGGCCAGCAAATTGCCAGTGGTCGTCGCGTGGTCAATCCCTCTGATGACCCACAGGCCGCCTCTCGTGCGGTTGGCGTCTCGCAATCCATGGCGGTGAGCCAGCAGTATGCCGATGCGAGGGTTTCGGCACGCAATGCGCTCTCTCAGGAAGAGAGTGTACTCAATAGTGTCAGTGACAGCATTGCCAGTGCCAAGACCCTTATTGTGCAGGCTGGCAATGGTACCCTGACCGATGCCGACCGCGCTTCGATCGCCACTGAACTCAAGGGCATCTACGAGAATTTGCTGGGCCAGGCCAACGTCACCAACGGCAACGGTACATACCTATTCGGTGGCTATAAAGATGATGCCCCCCCTTTCGTGAAAAATGGTGGGGAAGTCACCTATCAGGGAAGCACCAATGTGAGGGCGCAGCAGGTAGATTCCTCGCGCCAGATGCCGGTGGGCAATAGCGGTAAGGAAATCTTTGAAAGTGTACATAGCGGTGCGGGTTATGTCGCAACGGCTGATGCAGCCAACTCTGGTAGCGTGATATTTACTGGTCCGACCCGCGTGAATGCTGCTGATCCAGGGTATGGTGAGAAGTACACCATTCAGTTTACCGATGGTGAAAACTACCAAATACTCGATGAGGATGATAATCCTATCAAGCTTGACAGAGACGATAATGGTACCCCTGAGGATACGTTCTCTTATACGTCTGGTGAAACCATAACCTTTGCTGGTATCTCGATTAATCTTGAGGGGAAGCCTGCAGCTAACGACGAGATCGCTTTGGCCAAGGCACCGGACCGGAGCCTGTTTACCACACTCGAGAATGCCATCGCCGCACTGGATAGTACCACGGAAACCGATGCTGCGAAGGCCTCGCTGCAGAACACGCTCTCGACGGTCAGTCGTGAGCTCGATAACAGCCTCGACAACGTACTAACTGTGCGTGCCTCGGTCGGCGCGCGTCTCAATGAGCTGGATGTGCTTGACGATGTGGGCGGAAATCGCACGCTAAACTACGAACAAACGATGTCCGATCTGGTCGATCTTGATTATGCCCGGGCGATTTCCGACTATACGCTGCGCCAAGTCGGGCTACAGGCCTCGCAGAAAGCCTTCGTTGATATCCAGGGGATGTCGCTGTTCGATCAGCTCTAACTCCAGGCCTAAGAAACAAAGAGGGCGCCGAATGGCGCCCTCTTTGTTGTGCATGGAACTCATATAGCAACATTTAGCCGGCCATCGTTTCGATGAGCTCTTGCATAAAATAAAAGGCTTTGGCGAACAGCCCCTCGAGGAAGCTGCCGAAGTCTCCCATAAGCACCATTAGTAGCACCAACCCGACAGTTAGGGTCATAGGGAAACCTACCGAGAAGATAGTCAGCTGGGGCGCAGCCCGGTTAAGTATGCCCAGTGACAGATTGATGATTAACAATGCTGTCACGACCGGTAGCGCGAGCAGTAGCCCTGCCGTGAAAATCGTCCCTCCATAACGTGCCAGCATCTCCCAAGCATCCGGATTGAGGCTTCCCATGCCGATGGGTAGGGTATCGAAAGAGCTTGCGAGGATCTCGATCACGATCAGGTGACCATTGAAGGCTAACAGCATCAACAAGGTAATCATGTAAAGGAAGCGCGACAGGACCATGGTCTGCGTGCCGCTACTGGCATCGAAAAAGGTCGCGAAAGCCAGGCCCATCTGCAAACCAATATACTCACCAGCCGCCATGACTACGGCAAGCGTAACCCGCATGACCAGGCCAATGGCCACGCCGATGAGCATCTGCTCCATCATGATGCCCAGGCTGGGCCATGAGACGATAGGCACCGCGGGGAGTGGCGGTAAGGTCGGTGCGATGAGAAAGGCCAACACTGCCGCAAAGCCAATCTTGACCTGCCGGGGAATACTGCTGTGACCCAGTAGAGGGGCGGCCATAATAAACGCCGTCAAGCGTACGAATGGCCACAGGAAGGCAACTAGCCAACCCTGCAACTGAGCGAAGGTGACTTCGACCATGTCAGCCCAGCATCAGGGGGATGTTGCGAAACAGCTCGGTGGTGAAATTGGTGATCAGCTGTATCAACCAAGGACCAGCCAGCACCAGGGCGCCAAAAACACCCAAAATCTTGGGAATAAACGACAGCGTCATCTCGTTGATCTGCGTCGCCGCCTGGAATAGGCTGACAAGAAGACCGATCAGCAGTGCCGTGATGAGCAAGGGGCCGGCAAGGAACAAAGTCACCTTCATGCCCTGATAGGCCATGCTCATAACCATTTCCGGAGTCATGGACGATTACCTTTATTAAGTGCAGTCAACCGCTGAGGCGGCGCGCTAGATATAAAAACTTTCAGCCAACGAGCCGATCAGCAATTGCCATCCATCCACCAGCACAAACAGCATCAGCTTGAAGGGGAGTGAGATCGTTGCCGGGGGAACCATCATCATCCCCAGCGCCATCAGTACACTGGCGACAACGAGATCAATGATCAGGAAAGGTATAAAAACAGTGAAACCGATCTGGAATGCCGTCTTCAGTTCGCTGGTCACGAAGGCGGGTAGCAGTACGCGCATCGGCACGTCCTCCGGCCCTTGGAAGGTACCGGCATCAGCCAGGCGGCCGAAAAGAGCAATGTCCGGCTCACGGGTCTGCGCTAGCATAAACTCCCGGAAGGGCTGGCTCGCCAATTGCAGAAACTCGTCGAAATTGATCTGTTGGTCGGAAAACGGCTGCCAGGCGATCTCGTAAGCTTCGTTGAGCACCGGTGACATGATGAAAAACGTCAAGAATAACGCGAGGCCAAGCAGGACCTGATTCGGCGGGGCAGACTGGGTACCCATGGCGGTGCGCAGCAGGCCGAGCACAATGATGATTCGCGTAAAACTCGTCATCATTAGCAAGATGGCTGGCAAGAAGGCCATCGAGCTGAGTAGCAACAGGGTCTGCAGGCTCAACGACCATTGCTGACCGCCATCCTCCAACGGGCGCGTGACAACACCAGGAATGGCGGCCTGCGCCCAACCGGCCTGAGGCCAGAGAAGCGTGATTACAGCTACCGCTGTCAGGCTAATGAACAAGCTGAGCCGGAGGCGTTGTGTCAGCGGCAAAGCGGATAGGGAAGAAACTGGCAACGTCACACATCCTCTCCAGAGCGTTTGCTGCTACGTGTGAATGTGTTCCGCGCATTCTGGCGCATGGCGCTTGCGAAACGTGCCGCAAACCCCTCGGCATCAGCTGTCGAAGGAGGGAGTTCATCCGGTTTCGGCGCCGGCATCTCATGAAGCCGTGTCACCTCACCGCCCCCGACGCCAAGTACCAGCCAGGTCCCTTCGACATCGACGATGACCACGCGTTCGCGTTGTCCCACCGCGGTGCTGGCAACAAGCTTCAGGTGCCGGTTATGGCCGGTGCGCCCAGGCCCGACACGCTTGAGTAATGCACTACATAGCAGGATCACCGCAATGACCAGGGCAAGCGCCAAGGCGGTCTTGCCGAGGGTGGCCAGACCTAGCAGGGCATCCCCTTGGGCGCTGCCCAATGCCTCGGCGGTATCCTGTGTCGCGGAAACTTGGCTCATCGGTTGAGTTTCTGAACGCGCTCTGATGGTGTAATGATTTCGGTGATACGAATGCCGTACTTGTCATCGACGACGACGACTTCGCCCTGGGCAATCAGGTAACCGTTGATCAGGATATCCATGGGCTCGCCGGCCAGGCCGTCAAGCTCGATCACCGAGCCCTGGGCCAACTCCAGCAATTGCTTGATGGTGATACGTGTGCGGCCCAATTCCACGGTCAACTTGACCGGGATGTCCATGATCATTTCCAGGTCGCGCATGGTACCGCTGCTAGCGCTGGAATCCAACGGCTTGAATACCTGGTCGCTGGCAGCGGTGGCCTGGCTGCTGGCATGGTCGACTTGCTGCTCGGCTTCGACCTCAGCCTGTTCAGCGAAGGCTGCCGCCCAGGGATCGTCTTCATCGGCTGCAGACGCGCCGGCGCCCTGTTCGGCCATGGCGTCCGCCCAAGCGTCGTCAGTGCTGCTTTGTTCGGGTTTCTTGGGGTCAGTCATTATCGGACTCCTTGGCTTGCGTTAACAGCCCGGGGTTGAACTTGAACTTGGCGTTGTTGGCGACATGGTCGATCAGATGGCGTACACGCAGCGCGCGCTGGCCGTGTTGGTTGCCGAACTCGCACTCCATGACCGGGACGCCATCGACACGTGCCGTGACGATTTCGGGGAGTTCCAGCGGGAGCACATCGCCTACCTTGAGCGACATGACCCGGCCGAGGCTGGTCGAGAGATCTACGAAGTCGGCCGCCAGTTCGATATGGGAATGCTTGATTTCGCCTGCCATGCGCTGGCCCCACTGGCTCTCTTCGTCCGAATGGTTATCGGTCAGCGGACCGGAGAGCAGGTCGCGAATCGGCTCGATCATCGAGTAGGGCATGCACACCTGGAAATCGCTGGACAGGTTGCCTACCTCCAGGTGGAAGGTACTGGTGACCACGATTTCGTTGGGTGAATTGGTGATATTTGCAAAGCGCAGCTGCATCTCGGAGCGCGTGTAATCAATTTCCAGAGGGAAAACCGACTTCCAGGCATCCTGGTAGGCATCGATGGCCAGATGCAGCAGTCGCTGGATGATGCGCTGTTCAGTGTGCGTGAACTCACGTCCTTCCGACTTGGTCAAGAAGCGGCCGTCACCACCGAACAGGTTATCGACCACCATGAACACCAAGCTGGGCGGAAAGACTATCAGGGCGGTGCCGCGCAGCGGTTTCATGGAAATCAGGTTAACGTTGGTCGGTACCGGAATATGACGCGAGAACTCGCTATAACTCTGGTAGCGTACGCCGTCCACAGTGATGTCGGCGCTACGCCGCAACAGGTTGAACAGACTCATACGGAACTGGCGAGCAAAGCGTTCGTTAATGATGTCCAGCGCATGCAGACGTTCCCGGATGATCCGGTGCTGAGTCGCCGGATCGTAGGGGCGAATGCGGGAATTGGCAGCTTTGTCGCTGCCGGAACTCGCGTCGTCTTCGCCGCTGACGCCCTTGAGAAGGGCGTCGATCTCATCCTGCGAGAGCAGATCGTCTTGAGACATGGTGTCCCTATTGCACGATAAAGTCGGTGTAGAGAACGTCATTGACCGCCAGTTTGGGCTGGGGGTCGCTGAACGGCTCATCGAAAAGCGCCAGGATTTGCTGTGACAGCGCTCGCTTGCCTTCAGGAGTTGTCAAACTTTCGGCGTGCTGGCTAGAGAACAGCATCAGCAACCGGCTGCGCAACTGAGGCATGTTCTGTTCAAGCATCTCGCGCGTGGTCTCATCGGCCACCTTGAACGACAAGCCGATATACAGCAGGCGCTGCTCATACTGGTCGCTCTGCAGGTTGACCGTAAATGGTGAAACGGTCACAAAGATCGGTGGCTCTGGCTTGATGGGCTCTGCCGTCTCTTCGACTCCCTCGGTACTTGCCTCGCTCTTGGAATCGAGCAGGAAGTACACGCCAGCCGAGCTGGCCATGGATAGCACGATGAGAATGATACCTAGCAGCCACCAGGGCTTGCGACTCGTTCCTGCGTTGGGGTTCTTGGCCATTGCTTACGCCGCTGTGGTCGATATTTCAGTGGGGATTATGCTGGCTGCCTTCCCATCGGCATGGATGGAAAAAGCTGCCGATACACGCTTATCTCAAGGCTTTGTTCAGCTGCTGATCTTGTTGCATCCCAGACAGCCGTAGAGCCTGTCACGCAATTGCGGGCAGGCTCTTTCAGGTATCGGCCAGTTCGGCCGTTCTTGAAGGGTGACGTCAGGCGTATAGGTCTATTGCGTTACTGTCCGGGCCGATTACCGCCGATGGCTGGTCGGCCAGAGCCGTGTCACCCGAGGATGCCAGAACGCCATTGGTCAAGCCATCGAGGTCGCCCTTACCTTGCTTTTGCTCCTGCCCGTCATCACGGTGCTGCTGCTCTCCCACCATGGCTTCACCCAGCTGGATGCCGCTCTCTTCCAGGGCCTCTCTGAGCTGCGGTATGGCTTGCTCGATGGCTGCGCGAACCTGCGGGTTGGCGGAGAAGAACTGAGCCTGGGCAAGTTGATCGTCAACCTTCAGACTGATCGAGAGTGGACCCAGCTCGGCAGGATGCAGGTGAAGTTCGACCTGCTGCCCGCCACGCTGATGCAAGGCCACCAGTTGCTGCCCTAACCCCTGCTGCCACTGTGGCGAGGCCAAGGGAGCCGTCAACCCTGGGGTGGGCTGCGTGGTAGTTGGCAGGGCGCCATTTACGCTGTTGGATGTCGCTCCCAGCGGTGCAGCGGTTCCGTTGAGTGAGTGGCTGGACGGATTGTCATTGCCATGCCGGGCGAGAAAGGCACCTTCGTCAGCGGTAACCGCCGCGATGGCATCCGCGAAGGTGCCGACCGGCGTAGCTGTCGGCTGGGCAGCCGCGCCTTGTGGTGCCAACGTCTGTACGCCCTGGGCCATCAACTGCTGATGCCGCTGGCCAGCTGCCTGGGAGTCGGCCAGAGCTGCGGCCCGGTCGTTGCTGGCGGGCTTGCCTCCAGCATCAGTGATCAGCTGCGCTGCGTTGACAGCAAGTTTCGCGTCTTGCTGGGCGGGGGGCGTATCGCCGCGCTGTGCGCTGGCAATCATATCCAGACGCTGGCGGATGTCGGCCAGTGATTCGCCGGTCCCCGCCGACAAGGAGGCGAGTGTCGCTGCCATAAAATTGCCATTTTCGGCTTGGGCAGAAGCTAGGCCTTCGACCTGCTGTTCCAGTGTCTTGGCATTTCCCGACAGTTTGCCTTCGATGGCCTGGATGACTTGCTGCGTCAAAGGGGCCAGTTCGTCAGGGGCGGTAGCGATCAACTGGTCCTGCTCCAGGGAGCCGCTTTCATGATCAAGCGCGCCGGACTGGGAGGCTTCCTCAGCAAGCAATTTTTTATCGGGGCCGGTCTTTGTTGTGGGTGTGTCGGCCGCTGTGCGCTTGTTCGTTTCGCCCGCCTGCTTGTACAGACGTGCAAATTCGGCATTGTCATTGCCGTTGGCCTTGCCTTCGCTTTTGCCCGGGGGCACCGAGGCGGCAGTGCTACTGCCAGCAAGCAGTTGAGAAAGTTCCATGAAAGCTAGCTGCCTCAGTGATGGGTATCGGTATTCGTTTCTTGGCGTTGGCGGCGCAGCACAAGGCCACTGGCCATTTCATCGGCTAACCGCTGTTCCTGTCGGCTGGCCCGCTGCTGGGCTTCCGTTGCCCGGCGGGTCGCTAAGGTGTCATAGGCGGACAGCTTACGCTGCTCGTTCTGCCAGTGCTTCTGGCCATGATTCAAGCGCGCTTCACGTTCGCCGAGGGTTTGTCGAGCACGGGCGATGGCGGAATCCAACGAAGCGAGGAATTGCTGATAGTTGCGCCAACTGTCGGGCCCGATGCCCGCTTCCATGGCCTGTTGAAGGCGTTGGCGATACTCATGGCGATAACGGTTCAACGTTTCGAGCTGGGACTTGGCGCCCTGAAGATCGCGACGCAGACCGTTGAGCTCGATATTGGCACTGTCGCGGGAGTTACGCGTCAATGAAATCAACGTATCCAACGGTGTCGTTGCTTGTGCCACGGGATCGTTCCTTCTCGCTAGACTTGAATCAAGCCTTAGAGGCTAGGCTTTTGGCCATTATCGGGGATATCCAATGAAACAAAACGCCGGTTACCGGATGTAAATAGCGTTTTCTCGTCGGTTTCTTCCGCAAGACAAGAATTGATCTACTGGCCTGCCGGCACCAGATTGCTCAAGGCCTGGTGTGTTTGTGGCATGTCGGCACGTTCGTCGATACGTTGCTGCAGAAATTGTTCGAGTCCTGGATACATCCTCACCGCCTGGTCGAGCTGGGGATCGTGTCCCGGGGTATAGGCACCGACGCTGATCAGGTCGCGGTTGCGCTGATAGCGCGACATCATCTGCTTGAAGCGCTGGGCCTGGCGCAGCTGATCGCCACTTACAATGGCGGTCATGGCGCGGCTGATTGATGCTTCGACATCGATGGCAGGGTAGTGGCCGCTTTCGGCCAGCGACCGTGACAGTACGATGTGCCCGTCAAGGATGGCGCGCGCCGAGTCGGCAATCGGGTCCTGCTGGTCGTCGCCTTCGGTCAACACAGTGTAAAAAGCGGTGATTGAGCCACCGCCCTGCATGCCGTTACCGGCACGTTCGACCAGGCTAGGTAGCTTGGCGAACACCGAGGGTGGGTAGCCCTTGGTGGCGGGGGGCTCGCCGATCGCCAAGGCTATCTCGCGCTGTGCCATGGCGTAGCGTGTCAGCGAATCCATGATCAGCAGAACGTTACGTCCGGCGTCGCGAAAGCCTTCAGCCAGGCGCGTGGCATAGGCGGCACCCTGCAGGCGCTGAAGCGGTGACGTGTCGGCAGGTGCGGCGACGACCACCGAACGGCGGCGGCCTTCGGGGCCGAGGATGTTATGGATGAAATCCTGGACTTCGCGGCCACGCTCCCCGATCAGACCGACCACGATTACGTCGGCCTGAGTATAGCGGGCCATCATGCCCAACAGCACGGACTTACCTACGCCGGAGCCGGCAAACAGCCCCATGCGTTGACCGCGACCGACGCTCAACAAGCCATTGATAGCGCGAATGCCAACATCGATCTGGGTATCGATCGGTGCGCGTGATAACGGATTGAGGGGAGGCGTCGCGAGCGGAGCATGAGGGGCGTCGGTCAGTGGTCCTTTCCCATCCAGGGGGCGGCCATTGCCATCCACGACGCGACCGAGCAGGGTGTCGCCGAGCGGAAAACGCCTGGCACTGCCGCTCTCGCTACCTTCGCCCAGCGGAAAGACCCGGGATCCGGGGAGCAATCCGCTGATTTCCTCCAGCGGCATCAGAAACAGCTTATCGCCGGAAAATCCCACGACTTCCGCTTCAGCGAAGCGGGGCTGTTCCGAGCCGGGAAGACCGGACACTGGATGAGGGGTAAGTTCGATGCGACAGGCGCTACCCAAAGGAACACGTAGTCCGACCGCCTCGAGTACCAGGCCGGTCGCTCGTACGATACGTCCGCTGGTTCGATAGGCGGCAACACCGGCAACGCGGCGTTGTACGCCGCTAACGGCATCCTGCCAACGTTGCTTGTGTAGATTGTTGGCCGCTGTCGCCGCACTCATGCCTGTTCCTCGTTCTGGCCGTCCTTGTGGCGACGGCGAACCTGTTGGGTAATGCTTTCCCAGCGCGATTCCAGTGTGGCGTCCAGTTCACCGCTAGAGCTGGTGGCACGACAGCCACCGCGGCTGATGGTGTCGTCGGGTTGCAACTGCCAACCAGCGGCCTCGAATTCAGCACCTAGATGGCCCTTGACCAAGGTCAGGTCGGCCGGGTGTAGCCAGAGCCTGGGACGTCCGGAAAGCGCCGGCTCGGCATGCAACAGCTCACGCACGATATCCAGAACGATCTCGGGGTGAGCGTCCAGCGCTTCCCCGGCCAGTCGTCTGCCGGTGGCTAGCGCCAGATCGACGAGGCCTTCTGCCATGTCTGCATCCAGCGTGTCGAGGGCTTCGCGGTAGCGCTCGGCCAAGGGCAACAGTGGAGCCAGGGCCTGCTGGGTCTGGCGTTGTAGCTCCTGCTCACCGGCAGTACGCCCTTCCTCCAGCCCTTGTTCATAACCGGCCTGACGACCTTCCTCGAAGCCCTCCTTGTAGGCTGCTTCATAGGCTTCCTGGCGGGCTTTTTCACGCAACGCCTCGAGTTCGGCATTGCGCTTGAAAAGTTGCTGGCGAATGGCTTCCTGACGCGAACGTTCGCGCTGACCTCGCTCACGTTCTGGCGTGCTGAGCTCATCCATTTCCCAGCGACGCCAGTCACCGTAATCGTGCTCTGGAACGACCAGGCGATCAGACATAAGAATCGTCTCCACCGCCTATGACAATTTCTCCACTGTCCGCCAGACGGCGAACGATCTGCAGGATGGATTTCTGCTCGGCCTCGACCTGGGAAACGCGCATCGGGCCACGCGCCTCGAGATCCTCCTGGAGCAACTGGGCTGCACGTTGGGACATGTTCGACATGAACTTGTCCATCAGGGCATCCGGGGCACCCTTGAGTGCCACCACCAGCGAGTTGGTGTCGACTTCCTTGAGGATGAGCTGAATGCCACGATCGTCGATATCGACGATGTTCTCGAACAAGAACATCTCATCGATGATCTTTTGCGCCAGATCTTCGTTATGGGCCCGTACAGTCTCGATGACGGATTCCTCCTGGGAGGAGTTCATCAGGTTGAGGATCTCGGCTGCCGTTCTCACGCCGCCCATCTTGCTGCGACGCAGGTTCTGGCCATCAAGCATGCCACCGAGGACTTCGGTCAACTCTTGCAGGGCGGCCGGCTGAACGCCGCTGAACGTGGCGATACGCAGCACCACGTCATTGCGTAGCTTGTCGTCGAATAACTCGAGAACATTGGCGGCCTGACTGCGCTCGAGGTGCACCAGGACAGTGGCAATGATCTGTGGGTGCTCGTCACGGATCAGCTCGGCCACCATCGGCGCTTCCATCAAGTTAAGCGACTCGATTCCCGAGTTGGATCCCTGGGCTTCGAGGATTTCATCGAGCACGCTCGAGGCGCGCTCGGTACCGAGAGCCTTGGTCAAGACAGCCCGAATGTGGTCGCTGGAGTGCAGGTTCAGCGCGGCGAACTGTTCGGCCTCATCATGAAAATCGTCGAGTACCTGGCGCATCTCTTCGTGAGAAATCTGGTCGATGGTCGCCATCTCGCGGCTGATCGCCGACACCTCCTTGGTGGAAAGGTGACGGAAGACTTCAGCAGCGCTGTCCTCATCCAGGGACAGCAGGAGGATTGCGCTGCGGCGGACGCCGCTCAACTTACTCATTTTTGTTCATCCAGCTTTTGACAACGATGGCAACCATGCGCGGATCTTCCAGCGCCATTTCACGAGCCTGCTTGAGGTGCTGCTCGTAGGCAGTGGCCTTGCGACGACGACGGCGTGAACTTTCCTCGACGGAATCTTCCTCATCGTTATCCGTATCCAGAGCGACGGCCGGTTCGCCTGTCAGCTTGTCCGTACCCACGGCAGGAGTGGTAGCGGGCTGGCTGTAACGCTTGACCATCGGGCGCAGAACCATGAACCACAGGAACAGGGCGGCCAGCGCAACCAGCAGGTAGCGGCCCAAGGTCATGCCTAGCTCGATGGCTTGCGGCGTCTGCCACCAGGGCAGCGGTTCGGCGCCACTGTCGTTCTGCGCAAAGGCACTGTTAACGAGTGCCAATTCGTCGCCGCGGGCCTCGGAGAAGCCCATGGCCTGCTTGACCAGACGCTCGATCTGTTCTAGTTCGGCCTCGCTAAGCGGCTCACGAACCGGATTGCCTTCTTCATCGATCGTGTCGCGGTAGTTGATGACCACGGCGGCGGAAAGCCGCTCGACCTGGCCACGCTGGTGCTTAACGTGCTCTACGCTGCGGTCGACTTCGTAATTGATTACGTCGCCACGGTTCAGGCGGCTGGGCGGTGTGGCAGTCTCCGCGTCTTGCGCTTCGGCAGCAGCGCCTTCTTCACCTTCCTCGCCTTCGGGATTCTTGCCCTCATCGATGGGGGAGGGGGCGACGCCCGGCGGTGTATTGGTCAAGGCGCCCGGGACGCCCATGGCCAACTCATCACCACCAGTATAATTTTCGTTGAGCTGGCGGCTGCGAATGGCAGCTTCGTTAGGCGCTTGGTTGGGGCCGTAGCGCTCGGCAGTCTGCTCACGGGTAGAGAAGTCGATATCGGCGGCCACCTGGGCGCGGATGTTAGAAGCCCCCAGAATTGGAGTCAGGATGCGTTCGATGCGCGTCTGGTAGGAATGTTCGACGTCCTGGACATAGCTCAACTGAGTGCCATCCAGTTTGCCCAAGCCAGCCCCATTGGTAGAGAGTAGGCGGCCCGCCTGATCGACGACAGTAACGGCATCGGAGGCCAACTCGGGGACGCTACTGGACACCATGTGAACGATGGAGTTGATCTGGCCGTCGCTCAAGGTGCGGCCGGGATGAAGCGTCAGGACAACCGAAGCCTTGGCAGGCTCGCTTTCACGCACGAAGACCGACCGCTTGGCCATGGCCAGATGGATGCGCGCCTGGGCAACCGGTCCCAAGGATTGCATGGAGCGGGACAGCTCGCCTTCGAGACCACGCTGATAATTGATCTGCTCGGCGAACTGGCTGATACCGAATGCCTGGTTGTCCATCAGCTCGAAACCTACATCGCCGGCCTGGGGCAGGCCCTGTTCTGCCAGTTGCAGGCGCAAGGCGTGAACCTGGTCGCCAGGGACCAATAGAGCGCCACCACCTTCGGTAAACCGATAAGGAACGCCGCGAGTATCAAGCTCGTTGACGATACGCCCACCGTCTGCGTCACTCAGGTTGCTGTACAGGACACGATAATCAGGAGCGCGAGCCCAGAGCAGCATTGCAGCAATGATGGCGATTGCAGCCGCCCCGGCAATAAGCAGTGGGACACGAGGATTGCTACGCAATTGTGAAACGAGTCCTGACATCTGGCCCCCTTTGTTAGCCGCCTTGTCACGTCCGTTTTGCGGGGGTGTCGTCTGGCTGGCCGAAACGGCGTCGGTCATGCGCGCCTCCCGGCGAAATTAATGTGGCCCGTCCGGGCAGTGATAACCATGTCGGCCCGGTAGCCGCGGGTCGGTCCAGAGTGCATTCGGTTTCCGGCTCCAGCATCCGTCTCGGTTCATCGCCCAGCGCCTTGGACTTCATTCCCGGATTACGGGGTGCCAGGCATGGGCGGTCGGGTGATAGGGGGCCATTATGCGTAGAGAGCGCAAGGCTAAAGGGTAGAAAAGCCCGACTTTTTTACGTCATTTACTGATATGGCAGTAGTGGTTGGCTTGGTAGGCTTGCCAGCATTACTAATCCGGCAGGAAGCATATATATGAGTACACCCGCTATCCAAGCCGCCCTGAGCCAAATGCAGAGCCTGGCGACTCAGGCGGCCGGCCAAGCTGCCAAAGGCCAACATGTCGCTACGGCCATCGGGCAGGGCGGCTTCGCCAGTGAGCTGCAGGCGTCGGTCCAGCGCATCAATCGATTGCAGCAGACGGCTAACGCCAAGCTCGAGGCCTTTCAGTCCGGAGATCCTGGCGTAGCGCTGAACGACGTAATGGTTGATATGCAGAAGGCTAGCGTCGGCTTTCAGATGGGAGTACAGGTTAGAAACCGACTGGTAACGTCCTATAAAGACATCATGAATATGCAAGTCTAATACGTGTAGCACATGTTCGTTTGCTGCTGGTGTCGAAAGGGTCTGTAATTACCGAGAAGCGCTGCTTGGGTTTAAAGCAAAGCAACGTCCCGGTAAGTTATTTTTTATCATAAACCTAAGGTAAGCGGGCAGCATGGTTCAGCCTCATATGGTGCTGGCTGGAACAAGGAGATGTTGCCCTGTCTGCCCGGATTAATCCAAGAGTTCACCTATTTTTATGGCATTCACTGGTCAAGGCGAGAATGCGTAAGGTAACGCGTGAGCACCCAGTGTCAAAGCACTGAATCATACCTTCAACTGGATTAATCTTCCCTGCATTTGCTCGAGCGATTCGGCGATGCGAAGCACCTCTTCGCTGGGGATCTGGCGTATCATCTCGCCACTGTCGCGATCTACGATTTGTGTCACGATACGCTGGCCCTGCGAGAACTCCTGAAGCTTGAACTCGACGCCATAGCTGCGCATGACTTCGTTGATGCGCTGTACCGGTTCCAGTAATTCGGTGTAACGGGTTCCTGGGGCAAGGTCGTTGTCGGTCTGCTTCTGAGTGACGAGACTTCCCGGTGGTGCCGGCAAATGGGACAACGCGCTTTCCAGTCGCTGATGTGGCGTCAGCTTCTCGGTACGAGGCGTTGGCGATAAAGCATCGGTCAATATTGAAGTCATAGGTTTCCCGCACATGGTTTTGTTTAATAATAGTGGTGAAACTCAAGTACCCGTTAGGTCAAAGCGCTAACCAACAACCTCTACCTTATCATTGCCGATCTCACTCCCGACCCCGATATTCAAGAGTACGGCATGCTGGTATTGCATTTGCGTTTTGTAGGCGCGCAGCTTCTTGAGGTCCTGATGCTTGCCAAAGCGGCTACTGCTCTTGGCAATTTCGATGGCGGCCAAGTTTCTCGAGGTGCCTCGTTGATGAATGACGATATCAGGATAGATCGTGCGCGCTTCGGTGGCAGCCGCATTGGTCGCGGTAATCATTTGACGCATGGCTCGGCACGACGTTTCCCAGCAATTGTATTCACAATCAACATGCCAATCGGGAAAGCGCTCCTGAAGATATATTGCCAGCCTGAACGTGACGGCACGTTCGTTGACTGATTCCTGAAGAATGAATCGATCCTTCTCGACAAGTTGTTGTACTGCGCTGTCGAGGTGTTGCAGAAAGGACGTGTCATTCTCTTCGGGTATGGCTTCGATGGCTTGCAGCAGAGTCATTAGTCTTCTCGCTTCCGGCTGGCGCTAGCATGGCAAGTGTACGCATGCCGCCAATTCGAATTTGTCGTATTAATTATCGGCAGCATGCGGCAGGAATTTACCCTGCCAGGGCATTTAGCGTGGCTTGAGATGCAAACGGATCGCTTTCTTAAAAAAGGCCATCACCGAAGAAACGATGATGGCGTGACTGATACTGGTTAGGTCTCGCTATATTTACCAGGCCGCAGGGAGCATGGCACGGATATCGCGGTCCAGAGGCAGCCTGACTGTAGTCGCCCCTAGGATGACGTTATCGCGGGCCCGGACAATCCTGACGTTGACGTATGCAGTCTTCTCCGCCTGGGCATACGTACCGATGAGAATCGCCTGGGCATTGTGGGCCGTCGAGAGCCGGTGCACGTCGCGTGAGAGGATGAGCTCGCCAGCGCTCTCCTCAATGAAAAGGCTGTCGCGCATCTTAACTTCGACCACGGTCAATCCAGCCTGTACCAGGCCAGAAGCGAACATTTCCGATAGTGCGCGGCCTAGGGTCGAGGATTTCTTCAAGTCGTCGATATCCACGAATGTCGCGGTAATTATCGGTTTCTCGGGGTCAAGCCCGTTGGTGCTAGCCAGCAGTGTGGCGGATGCCTCTTCGACCAGTTCGATCATATCGACCCGTGGATCCTTGGCGATCAGAGGGTCGCGATTCTGGCTAGCGCAGCCGATGAGGAGCAATAGTGCGAGACAGGCAAGAGACATTCCGGCAAGGCGCAGGCATTTAAATGAAAACATCGGTAGCTCCTTTACCAGCTATTCGTTACGGGAATGGTCTTAAGATTGTCCAGTACGCTGCGATAATGCTCGGCATCTTCTTGATTGATGTAATAAATATTCGATGAAGAGTACAGGATGCGATTGTTGTCGATGACTTGGGTCGTAATG
This sequence comes from Modicisalibacter luteus DSM 23508, assembly GCF_000378505.1. Classification (GTDB taxonomy): domain Bacteria; phylum Pseudomonadota; class Gammaproteobacteria; order Pseudomonadales; family Halomonadaceae; genus Modicisalibacter; species Modicisalibacter luteus. Next base: position 178,294 of record NZ_KB899993.1, read on the forward strand.
ATGACTTCCTTGGGGCTGATGCTTGTCCAGCTACCACTGAATGCGTCGACTGCTGCCGCTGCCGGTATCAGGGCCAATGCCGGCTCGCTCCAGTGATTGACCGGTACGGTTGCCACTGCAATACCTGCGGCCAGCGTGGTTAGTGCGCCACGCGGCGGGCGTATGTTATCCCTATCGTCGTGTTCAACGATCTGCACTTGATAATCGACCTGTGCGGCATTGATTGGGTCGGTACGTACAATCGCGCCGTTTGAGACGAGATGACTGGTCAAAAGCAAACCAAAGCCTTGTGCAAACGGCATTGCCTGGGTGCTGCCCGTCACGAAAAAAGCGTGCCCTTCGAGCCGTGGGCTGCGCATGATTCGCTCGGCTTCATGGGCAGCGAGAACTTCCCAATGATGCGCAGCCTGCATCCTGCGCTGTTCGCTGTAAGGGTACGTCACCGCCATGGGCACTTGTGAGGTATTTACGTTGAAGCAGCCGCTGAGCAGGGTGGTGCTGAGCAGAACTAGAGCTAGGGTGGTGAGAAAGGGTGGTCGGTAGGGCATGGGTAAACGCCTTTTTATGAATCACTAAATCACTTTAGCGTTCTATCGGCGGCAACAGGGAAAACTTGATTCGCTTAAGCGTCAACAGAATAGAAGGGGAAAGCAGGTGCTATGCCTGATGCTGCTCATGTGGGTGCCTGGAAGCTGTCTGGCGTTGCTGGGCATAGCTCGGTTCTATAATTTTCTACACTATCCAGCATTTCCTGCGTGTGGCGATGCTGTTCTTTCAGCGCTTGGGTAATGATCATTTCCAGCTTGGCATAGTCGTCTGGCATTTCGTCGTTCATGCCTGTGTCTTCAAACTGGCCCATCAGTGTACGGGTATCGGTGATCAGGGCGTCGAGTTCTTTGATGGCGTGCTGATGATCGGCGTGGTTCATATCTCTGTGGCCTGTGCCCGTAGAATCTTCATTCTCCAGCCTGAATGGCGCGTGCCCGCTCATATAATTTCTTAGCACTGTCGATGGCGAAACGTTCATGCTGGTCCAATTCCAGCGTAGCACCAGCATCATTACCGCCAGACTCGGCCACGGTCTGAATTTCCTGAGCGTAACGCTTCAGTAGATGATCGAGGTTCATTTGGATCATCATGATTTCTAGTTCGAATTCCTGCTGCAGAAGCTGACAACGGTTACGCTCGTCAGAGTTTTCAACTTCGGCAATCATGTCCCTAAGCGTGTTGTTGGTGAGTTTTTCGGTAGCCTTCAGCTTGGGAATGACGTCATAGACGATATCGCGAGCAGAAATTCTTTCGACTGTATCTAGCATGGACTGTTCCATAAAAGAGCAGGCGCCCGAATCGAGAGCCTGTTATGAAGGGGCAGGGCCGAAGCCCCGCCCTTTACTGCGTGTACCGTTATGCTTGGGATTAACCCAGCAGAGACAGTACGGACTGCGGCACCTGGTTGGCCTGGGTAAGAGTGGACGTGGAGGCTTGCTGCAATATTTGTGCCTTGGTCATGTTGGAAATCTCCATGGCGTAATCGGTATCAAGGATACGTGAGTGTGCTGCGGTCAGATTGGTGCTGGTGGTTGCTAAGTTTTCGATGGCTGAGTCCAAGCGGCTTTCCATGGTTCCCAAGTAGCTGCGTTTTTCATCGATGCGTGCAATCGCGCGATCTAGCGTAGCCAACGGATCGCTAGGCTGCTTGATGCGGATCTTGTCACTCTCGGCCGTTATATTGATAACCGTTCGTTTCTCGCCAGAGCCCGCTTGCAGCAAGTCCGCATCCGTACTCGCCCAGAAATCGAAATCAAAGTAGACGAATACCTTGCTCGCGCCTTCGGAGGTCTGCACAAGGGTATTGCCGGTTTTGAGATTATCGGTCAACGTCGCTTTCAGAAAACTCTCGGTGTCGGCGTCAAGATCGTTGGAAAGCCGAAAGTAGTACCGACCGTCCGTGTCTTGACGGAGGACATCGCTATATGTCGTGGTTACGCCATTTTCATTCTGAGCGGTGTAGTTAACCTCCACGTTCGCTTCATCTAACTTGACAACCGAAGAACCATTTATTTTTTCAATCGTTTCGAAGCGCCCCGGGTCGGGAGAAGTGAAATCTACAGACGCCGTGCTGGTGCTGGTGTCCGTTGCGGTGAGGGAAAGCGACGCATGATAATATTCGTAGCCCGCACCATCATTGGTTTCAACGTAATAGCCGCTGTCATGAAACACATCATTCAATAGCCTCGCATTGGAGAAATCGGTCCCAGCGTTTGTATAATTGAGCGCAGAACTATCGAAATCAAACTTGTTCACGGAGCTTGGTGAAGAAAAAGACGCTTGCGTCAACCCCTCGCTCTCTATGGCTTGCATAGAAAGGTTGTGCCATCTGTCGAGCTAAGCGCCGCTTCGAAGTACTGTGTTGTCCCACCGTCTGTATGTTGAATGTAATAATCACCGTTATAAGAGACTAATGACTGCGTGCCACTGCGGAATGCTGTGCCGGGAGAGTCGGTAAAGTTGGCACTGCTATAGGTATCATAAGTGCTAGATGTAGGTGTCCCATTTACATTAACGGTAATCGTATCCTCTGGCTGCACCGCAAGGAATATCGCGTGGGTATAGACCGTACTGTCTTTCGCCTTGGTGAGAGATGAGTTGGTCCCGTTACTTGTCACGGCGACCTCTGCTTCTCGATACACAGTGAAGCCTTCTTCTTGGCTTTTAATGTAATACAAACCATCGGCGCTCACCAACTCAGGCGACGCCCCCGGTGCAAAAGAGGTACCATCACTTAGTTGAAAGCTTTGCTGTGAGCTGGTGGGGAGCGCGATCGTACTTGTCTCAGAAAATACCGGGCTATTAGCGCTCAGGGTCACATCGTTATGATTCGTCTCAGTATAAAGCGTTGCAGACTCAGTACTGTAATAGTAATACTGTAGCTTACCGCTGCTATCCTGTGTCTGGATATACCGTCCCGCAAAAGTGTCTGACCGACTACCATCCGCACCGAGTCCACGGACATATTCCGTCGTGGCGTTATCTTGTAACGCGCCATTGACGTACATCGACAATTTCGTGGTGACCTCGGCGCCTTCACTTGGCTTCAGCACAATGTCATGGGCCCTGCCCCGTAGGGTATCGCGGGGTGTGATCTCGCCTTCGATCCCATAGATGGTAAAGTCCTCCAGTCCTAATGCCGTAGAGCTGAAACTCGTCTTGCCCAAGTCGACCGCCAGTTGTTGGCCATCTTGCGTGCCAACTTGGAGGTTCATTTTGCCAGCCCCCCATCCAAGAGTGACATGCCATTGAATTCTGTCTGCTCAGCGAGCCGATCGATTTCCTGGAGGTTTTGATTGATCTCCGCCGGTATTGCATCGGCATCATCAGCAGTAATCGTACCGTTCAATCCCTGTACGGATAGCTCACGTACACGCTGCAGGCGATCATTGATCTGATCCAGCGCCCCTTCTGCCGTTTGTACCAGAGAAATGCCATCATTGGCATTGCGAGCGGCCTGGTGCTGGCCTCTGATCTGAGCGGTCATGCGATTGCCGCAGCATCATCTTGCGCACTGTTGACTCGCAGACCGGACGATAGGCGCTCCATAGCAATGCTCAGGTTGCTTTGCGTATGGCTCTGACGTTGGCGTGAGGTCAGCGCCAGCAGGTTGCTATTGATTACAGTCAATGTCGTATCTCGGTCTGAGTCAGCTCTGTACGGCTATCGGCATAGCCGGAGAAAACTTTAGCCTGCTTAGGGTGGGAAAAGACGAGCGTGAGCAGCTTGCTAGATGGCATCTGTCTAGGAAACGAAGTGAGCCCGGTTTGCGCTGGCCTAGAATGCAGAAATGCTTATCGATGTCAGTTTGATAAAGAGCGCAGTTTATCCCGTGCTTTTCATAACCTTGGGTCCTATTACATCCGCTATAGTCATGCCATGTACAAGTAGTCCAGTTTGCACTGGCGCTTCCGGAGTCGTTTGGATGGGAAGGGGGATGAAATACCAAGTCAGTGCACCTGCTTCGCCCTATGAATATTATAGCCGCAAGGCCGAGGTGGTCTGGAACCACTTCAGCGTCACGCCAGCCATGCGGGCCGAGATCAAAGGTCACAAGGGCAAGTGCATTTGGTTCACGGGATTGTCAGGCTCGGGAAAATCGACACTGGCCAACGCCTTGGAGATCGAGCTGCATAATCGTGGCTACCATACGATGCTGCTGGACGGAGATAATGTCCGCCACGGCCTATGCAAGGATCTCGGCATGAGAGAGCGACCGAGTTGAGAACATCCGCCTGATTGGCGAGGTCGCCAAGCTATTCGCCGAGGCGGGGATCATCGTGATTACAGCTTTTATCTCTCCGTATCGTCATGATCGGGATAATGCGCGACAGCTCTTCGCTGCAGAAGACTTCATTGAGATTTACGTTGATACACCGCTGGCCACCTGTGAGCGACGCGACCCGAAGGGGTTATACGCGAAGGCGCGGGCCGGAGTGATTAGTGACTTCACTGGTATCGATAGCCCCTACGAGGCGCCGGAATGTCCTGAGTTTCATGTCAACACCGCGGAGCATGGGCAAGAGGCGATCATGCAAAGACTGTTGAGTGGGCTTACCCTGACCTGACCTGGACGCGGCTCTGTTAACGGCGTGTCGAAATTAGCGATGGAATTTGGTTCCTTATCGAAAGAGTAAGCCTGGCAGGGATACGCGATGATCTGCTCCGATGCCATCAGAACGGGGCAGGGTAGTGGTGTGAGAGTGCTTGGGCGGAGCGGGATATATTAGTCGTGTCTTCCAGCGTACGGTTTGCGACGTGATGAATTTTGGTAAGCTGACCTATGCCTAGCAACCTTGAGCTGTGAGGGGATGTGCCCAGTCTACGCGCTGTGGGTTTGTACGAGGCGGCATTTGAGACGGGGCGTGAAAGCTAACCTTGCAAATTACCCTTCTAATAGTTTGATCATACATCTGACGGTGGACAGCAATGTCGATTTCCGTACGCTAACAGAGGTGCATGCATGAGTGATAGGCCTATCTATGTGACTGAGCCGTACCTGCCACCGTTGGAGGAATTCATTCCTTACCTTGAAAAAATATGGGAAAGCAAGCGCTTAACTAATAATGGCTCTATGCATCAGCAGTTTGAACAGGCACTGTGCGACTACTTAGGAGTGCCGGAAGTGGCGCTGTTTAATAATGGCACAATGGCATTGTTAACTGCGTTACAAGCACTGCGCATTACCGGCGAGGTGATCACTACGCCTTATTCATTTGTAGCAACCGGCCATTCGTTGCTGTGGAATGGTATCAAGCCAGTGTTTGTGGATATCGACCATAAGACCCTGAATATTGACCCGTCCAGAATTGAAGCAGCGATTACACCCAAGACCACTGCAATCATGCCAGTGCACTGCTACGGGAATCCCTGCGACGTGGAAGCCATTCAGCATATTGCAGATAACTATAACTTAAAAGTAATTTATGACGCCGCCCACACCTTTGGCGTACAAGACAGCATTGGCAGTATTCTGCGCCACGGTGATCTCAGTGCGATCAGTTTTCATGCCACCAAAGTTTTCAATACATTTGAGGGTGGGGCAATTATCTGTCCTGATCTCAAGACCAAACAGCACGTTAACAATCTAAAAAATTTTGGTATTGTCGATGAAGTTACTGTAGTAGCTCCCGGCATCAATGGAAAGATGAGTGAGGTGAATGCCGCTTTCGGCTTGCTGCAATTGCAGCATATCGATCGCGCTATTGCCCGCCGGCGCGAAATTGATCAGGTTTATCGTGAGCAGCTTAACGATATGCTGGGTATTACTTTATTGCAGCAGGCTGGCCAAAAGGTAGCTAACTATGCCTATTTTCCGATACTGGTTGAGCCGGAATATCCGCTTAGCCGCGACGAATTGTACCAGAAGTTAAAAGATAGAAATATATACGCACGGCGCTACTTTTTTCCACTAATCAGCGAGTTTTCAATGTATCGGGGGATATCGTCGGCGCAATCAGAGAATTTGCCGGTCGCCACAGCTATCGCTAAGAAGGTATTGTGCTTGCCAATTTATCCGGCATTGTGTGAAAACGATATATCTCATATCGTTGAAATCATTCGTGGCAATTGAGATGAGTTCATATTTTTAACTCGATTTAGGGGCGCTGGAAGTGAATATTTATGGTGTGATAGGATGTGGTGGATTCGGAAGAGAAGTAATGCCACTGGTCGATAAAATGATAAATGTCAATAATGATAATAAACATGAAGACGAGTATGTATTCGTAGTTGAGGATCATTATGAAATAAAAGCGCAGTTTATAAATGGCGTGAAAGTAATAAGGCTTTCTGAGTTTTTGTCACTTGATGCCGAGAGAAGGTATTTTAACATTGCCATAGGTGACTCTTATGCTAGAAAAAGAATTAATGAAAACATACCTTCAAACTTGGCTGAGCCGTTCACGGTGTTTGCAGATAGCTCTGTATTGTTTGCCAATAGTATGATTGGCAATGGTGCGGTTTTTTGCAACTTCACTCATGTAACTTCAAATGCGGATATAGGAAAATTTTTCCACTGTAATATATACTCTTATGTCGCGCATGATTGCGTAATTGGTGATTACGTAACATTTGCTCCTGGGGTTATGTGTAATGGGCGTGTGGTAATAGAAGATCATGTTTATATAGGAGCTGGGGCGATTATAAAAGATGGGACAGAAAAGCCTATTGTTATAGGGAATGGTGCTGTAGTTGGGATGGGGGCCGTGGTTACTAAAAGTGTTCTACCAGGAGCTACAGTTATTGGTAACCCGGCAAAACCCATTAATAGAAGAAATGCATACATAGAGAATGGTCATAAAGGTATAAAAATTTAAGGATAGCGATCCATGGTTTCATTTCAAGCGGCTAATTCATGTGCTCGGTGCTACACATCAGTGACGATATGGATGTTCTTCGTTGTAGTACCGGATCCAGCTGCTTATGATTGCTCAGGCTTGGCCCAGTGACCCGAACCGATGCAGCCAGATGCGCTCCTCTTTCAGCAAAAGGAAGAGGAGCGTTCCACGAGCCGCTATCGGATCTCAGTCCCATAGGTTGATGAACCCGGCCCAAGGCGCAAATCGGTGTACAGTGAAATGATCCCCTCAGAGCTATAGTGTAGTCATCAGGAGGGGGCAGAGCGCAAAGAGCTGAGGTAATAAGCCATAACAACAACGGACAGGCACCTTCACCCTGTCCGTTTAGTATATTGTTGCTTTACATTTTCAAGACTTGTTCAGCCAAGGAAAATTTTTAATTCTCGTGCTGCTTATTCCTAAAAATTCCAGAAGACGAGGAAGGTCTTCATCTTTTGAAATGTTTATTACTATGAAGTTGTCCCTACCTTCAAAGTATTTGATAACCTCGCTGTTATAGTTGTCATAATGTCTCTTTAATATGCTCTTGTTATATAAATCATTGTCGTTTATGCCGCAGATCTTCAAGCTCTTGTATAAAAAATCCTTGCTTATGTATCCAGAGTTTTGGAGGTCAAGCTTAGTTGGTGCATGTGCTCCACTACTGAATTTCTTAATATGGAAGTTTAGCAAAGATTGGTACCATTGTTCAGAGTTATCCCTGATAGTTAAGATAAATTTACTGCCAGGAAATGCTTTATCTACATGCTTGTATGTTTCCGGTAAGCTAAATGGAACATCTTGGAAAAACTGAGCGTTTTCGCAATATTTAATAATGCGATGAAAGTATCCATCAAAATAGTCAGTATCTGCCAAGCGCTCAGCTTCACGTTGATCACCTACTACATAGCCAAGCTCAAAGAAAAGGTGCTGTAGAGATGTTGTGCCGGTTTTGTTACGACCTATACAGAATATCTTATTTTTTTCACGTGGGGAATGTGCCTGATTTATTTTATTTAGGCTAGATGTTTTTTTCCAAAAATCTATAAAGTCAAAATACTGAACATTGTCAATAGCATTTAATGGTGAAATGCGAACCATTTTGTTTCCCTTGTGCCATCCTAGCTCACGTATCATTCGACAGAATGTTCTAATTCCTTCTTGGTTTCCATACTGCCTAGAGGTGTGGCTGGACTGTTCAGCGGAAATCCTAAAACTCGACAGGTTTTCCTTTAGCATAACTAGATTTCCACTGCGTAGAATATTCATCCACGCTGCTAAATCAGCACGTCCATATATATCTTCCCCCCCTAGTAAAAAAAGATTTCTTCCATAATGCTCAACTAGGCTTTTGCGGAACATAACGCACGTAGGCTCGCCAATAAAATTAATTAAGCCATGCGCATATAATGACACTAGGTCTTCACCATTGATGTAAGTGTCTTTATCAAATGGGAACTGATATGCAATAGGCTTAGATTGCATAAGAGCTCCCTTTTCATCAATAATATTCCGCTGAGAGCTTGCTAGTGCTGTATTCGGAGTATTATAAAATACGCTTACTAGATTCTTGACGGAGTTAATTGACAAAGTATCATCGTCATAGAGTGGTTTAATAAATTTGCCGCGCGACTCTCTTATGCATCGAGTGATGTTTTCTATCTCGCCTAAAGGTTTTTCATTCCTAAAATATCTAAGTGGCACTCTTGATGTAGAGAGGTAACGCATAACAATCTCTCTAATACCATCTGTAGGGCAGTCATCACAGACGACCACTTCAAAAGATGAATAATCTTGAGAAAGTGCGCTTAGTAAGGCCTCTTCAAACCAGCGAGGCTTAAACGCTGGAATGACAATGGAAACCTCAATATCAGGTTCACTCGATCTTTTCTCTATAGAGTCATAGCCTCGTGTCGCATTTTTACCATTAGGGAGACTTAATCTTTTATCTCTTAAATCAATGCCATAGTCTTTTGAGATCTTCTTTAGCTTGTTTAATGAAGCTAGCTGGTCGAATCCAGTAAAAAAGCGCTCCTGTAGAAGCAAACGATCTTGGCGATTCGCTTTACCGACAAAGTCTTTCTCTGGGTCAACCTCAATCAGTGTGGCCTCTGGGCTATAAATGTGTTCGCCATTGGCCCGCGCTAGGATTGTCAATTCATCATCCGCTGCATGTGACTGGTAACCTGAATAGAACAAGCTTCCATTGTACAACTTGATTATCCAATCCCTCCTCACCATTCCAAAGGATGCTATGAGCCCATTCCATTTCCCATCATTAAATGCCAAGAGTCCCTTGCCGCTTTTTTCTAGCGTCTGATACGCATATCGAAGCCAGTTGCGTCCTGGAAAAGCATCTTCAGCAAGATATACAATATATTTTGTTTCGATATACTTAAATGCGTCATTGATCGTCTTGATAAAGCCTTGGCGAACAGTGTCATGTAAAAGTATGATATTGCAATCAGTTCCTGCCCGCTTTTTAAGGATACGGGCCGTTGCCAGACCTTTCTCGGTGTCAATGGTCGGCATCAATACAACAATGTCAGTTGGATCTTGTAATATGAAACTAGGCAAGTCTCGAACATCAACCATGACGGCATATTCTGAAATATGCTGATTGGGTACTGCAATCGACGGTGGGGTAATCGCGGTCTTTGTAAGCAGAGTGGCAAAGTGGTCCCTGCTGCTCAAATTGCCTTTATATGTTGCTTCCTCTCCCGCTAAGTACTGATCGGCTCTTGTCTCATCCATTTGTGAGAGCAGTTCATATGTTAGGTCTTTCACGCCATACATGGTACGCAGAACAAACGCTAGCTTTGTTAGCTGGTTATCATTGAGTTGCGTTAACCGCTCTTGGCTGGGCAGGTATAGCGCGTCAGCAGTTACCAGTTCTGTGGCTTGGCACTGCTCCGAGAGCTTATCTTTAGGCAAACGGCTTCGATGTTGCGGCTCATGTAGGCGATAGAAGCGGAACCCATGGCGAGAAGCCCAATGGCTCATCTCCGCCAAGTTGGGTTGGCGTTCGTGACTATTCTGAAAGACTACTTTGGCCTGAATGAGCAGGGCATCTTTCAACGCTTGCCCACCATTTTCAAGAATGGCGGCGCTGTCGTTCATGGCGTCCAAGACTAGCCAATCGATAGCGGGCAGGCCCTCGACCTTATCCAATGCAATGGTACTAAGCGGCACCTGCGTCAGAATTTGGCTGCCTTTGGCAATGTCTTCAGGCAGGTCACTACCCTGAAGTGGCTTCAGTGAAGCGCTGAGCTTGGGATCAAGGCAGGCATAAAGTGCTCCGGGCTGCCCATTGCCCAACGTTGTATTGGGATAGTAGTGCACCCCTTCATGGTTCTTAAGCGAGGTGTCCAGTGCATGGCTAGCTGGGTCGAAAACGATCAGTTCTAGCGTCTTATTCTGGAGCATCTGACGTATTACATCGCTATGCAGCAGCTGACCACCATTGTTGATCGCAATGATCTTGCCTTTGAATTGCCAGCTGAATTCGCTGCGACCTTCTTCCAATGCCTCAGGGTGAGTAATCTCGACTGGCTGATCTTCATCCTCAAACTGAGCGATTCCCTCCTTATCCAGGGTAAGGGCAGCAGGGGATTTGCCTTCGCAGTAGCGCTGCCAGATGGCGCGCATCGCAGTGGTGAAATGCTTTGCGAAGCGCGGGCCATCACAGACTGGGGATTGCAGGAGAACATCACGCAAATGAGTACGAATAGTACTTAGGCTATCCAAGTCACTTGCCAGCTCAATGACACGGGCACGGTACTCATCCCAGCTGTTCGTTACCAGCTCCGGCATGCCGGCATTGACCAGGTGAGTTGCCGAATGGCGACCGGCAAAGGTAGGCCCGGGCATTGTAACGACTGGGACGCCCATAAGGAGGGCTTCGCAGGTAGTCAGGCCGCCGGAGTAAGGCCAGGAATCGAGGGCGATATCTACTTGATTATAGGCTTCGAGAAACTCTTTATGCCCGGCAGGCCCCTCCATAATGACGCGGTGTGCCTCGACACCCTGCTGTTTTAATGTGGCGAAAATCCTATTGCAGAATCCTTGATCATCATACTGCGCTCCCTTCAGCAATAGCCTCGAATCGGGAACTGATTGAAGTAGCTGCGCCCACTCGATAAGTAAAACATCGTTGATCTTGGCTGGGTTGTTGAAGCAGCCAAAGGTAACATGCCCGTTAGCCAAGGCAGGAAGTGACTGGATATTCGGGGCATATTCAGGAGGCATATAGCAAATATAATCATCTGGCAGGCGAATCAGCTTTTCCAGATAAGCATCGTCAATGCCTGGCGGGGTTTCCACAACATCGCTGAGTAGGTAATCGATTGCCTCAAGTCCGGTTGTATTTACCAATCCACCGACCCACTTGATAATGAGCGGAGCCGGCTTGCGGACCAGCGTGTCTAGCCTATTGCCATCTCCATGACCGCTTAAATCAAACAGGATATCGATTTTATCGCTACGTAATTTATTAGCCAATGCTTCGGCATCTAAAGACGCGATAGGGTGCCAATATTGAACACACTGCTTGAGACGTGCAGTGACATGGTCATTAATATCATTGGTGGGGTAGGCTATGACCTCGAATGCTTCGACTGGCAGGGCCTCCAAAACCGTAGTAATCATTAAGCCTACTGGATGACTGCGTAAGCCTGCCGAAATCAAACCCAGACGTAGCCGTTTTCTAGACTCGGCCTGTGTCGAGTGCTCAAGATGCGCTTCGCCAGCAGAGGACAGCTTTCGACCCCAGTGAAGAATCTGCGAATGAATATACTCGGCATTGTGGGCCGGATTGTAGTGCAAGTTGAACACCAAACTCGAAAAGGCCAACACGTTTTGGCTATCCAGCGTCAAGGCTTTTTGAAAATGCTGTTCCGCTTCATCGAAGTGCCCAAGCTCAGCGAGCTTGTTGCCTACCAGTGTGTAAAGAGATGGATTTGACTTATTAATTGAGATTAGTTGATGACATTTTTCCCGCATGCCATCGAAACGTCTGGCCTTGGCGCGTATCGTAATGTAATAGGTAAGTATTTCGTCATCGTTTGGTAACAAGGCGTAAGCCTTATCAATCTCATCCACGGCTTGCAGAAACTTACCCTGACCGAAGCGGGCCCGGGCGATGCCTAGGTGTGCGTGAGCTATATCTGGATGGATAGTCAGTGCCTGCTCCAATGCATCGGTGGCCTCTTCCCAGCGATGCAGGCTGAGGTTGGCCTTGCCCAACGCTAGCAGTAGCTCGGTATCGCCGGGGTGCAAAGATAGCGCCATGTCGTACACGGCAATAGCATCTTCCGTTCGCTGGCTATGGGTGAGGCACAGGCCCAGCCACTTCCATCCGAAAGCTTGGTCGGGATAGCGCTGGGTAAGTTTATCTGCTAAGCGGCGTACCTTGGCCATTTCCCCTGATTGGTAAGCCTTCAAGAGTGTATGCTGTTGCGCCACAGGGATGGTGGAAGCATTATCGCTTTGCCGAGAAATAGTGCTCGGCGTGCTCTGGCGTGTTGAAGGGGAGAGCGACTTTCTTGACTTGCGGGACATGACAATCACCAGACCATAATTACAAATCCGGAGCTTATCAGTACGATCAGCCAGCTGAATCGAAGAAAAGGCTCTCCCAAGTCGCGTATATGTGACCTTCAAGTGTAAGCGGGATGGAGGGGGCAGATACGAAAAAAGGCCCCCAATATGGGGGCCGGCGATACCTGAAGGTATCTAAGGTTCACCGTAGGCTTGGTCTTAGCCCAGCAGAGACAGTACGCCCTGCGGAACTTGGTTAGCCTGTGCGAGTACAGAAGTACCAGCCTGCTGAAGAATCTGGGCGCGGGTCATGTTGGAGACTTCGACGGCATAGTCGGCGTCTTCGATACGTGAACGTGCTGCTGACAGGTTGGTCTCGGTTGTCGCCAAATTATTGATGGCGCTGTCGAAACGGTTCTGGATGGCACCCAGGTCACTGCGCAGAGCATCTACTTCATTCAATGCACTATCCAGTCGGTCAAGGCTGCCAAGCCCGGCTGCTTGCATTTCGGCTTCAGTTTTTGGAGTAGATGTGCCATCAAACGTGACGTCTACAGTACTCGAACCTGCGCTAGCAACATCGACTGTAGCAGTGTCGTAGTAGTTTCCTTCTGTGTCACGCACGTAGTAACTATCGTCGCTACCCTTAAACACACCATCCACAGTGACAGTCGAAGAAGCGCTGCTGTCAGTGAAATTAAAGGTGGCGTCGGATGCTGCAACATCGCCGCCAGCGTCTTCAAAGCCACCTGCTTGGACGGATTTAGCGAAGCCACCAGTAACATCGAACCCTTGCAGGCCCAACTCGTCAGAATTAATTTCCTTCAAGCTGATGTTAATAGTCTCTCCGTCGTTGGCGCCAACCTGGATGGAAAGCTCCTGATCGCTGGCAAGTACCTTGACGCCGTTGAAGCTGGTTTCCTCTGAGATACGGTTGATCTCGTTGAGGCGCTGGCCAATCTCGTTCTGGATGGACTCCAGGTCGGAATCGCTATTGGTGCCATTCTGAGCCTGAACGGTCAGCTCACGAACACGCTGCAGGTTGTCGTTGATCTGGTTCAGGGCGCCTTCGGTGGTCTGCGCGACGGAAATACCGTCGTTGGCGTTACGCTGAGCAGTTGACAGGCCGGTGATTTGGGCTGACATGCGGTTGGCAATGGCCTGACCAGCAGCGTCATCGGCGGCGCTGTTGATGCGCAGACCGGAGGACAGACGCTCCATGGAGGTGGTCAGCGCCGATTTGGAGTTGGTCAGGTTCTGCTGAGAGATCAGCGCAGTGATGTTGGTATTGATGACTGACATCTGTATTTCCTTCTAAAAACCTAGTTAGGTCTTGGGGGCTCCAGCAGTGAAGGCTGCTTGTTCGCCCTCACCACAACGGCGCCGTTGGCCGTTACCCTGTATATCGTCGCTATCGGGAAATGCTTTAGGGTAAATTGCACTTTTTTTGGAAGGGAAACAGGAAGAAGGGAAACGGCCCTTTTAATGGCGCCATCTGGGGGTTGTGCATGCCGAGTATCGATGTGGTCGTTCAGCTATCTGCTGATGAGTGCCTTAGGCATTACCGGGGTGAGGTACAGAGCGTTTACGCGACCAGCGTCGATGGGCGTCGCGTGCTGTTTCCTGCCAGGGCGCTGCGGCGCATTTTGCGCCGCGATGGGGTTAACGGCGTGTTTCGGCTTGTCTTTACCGAAGACGGGCGGTTCGAGTCGATCACCGCCCTGCGGTCAGCTAGTGGCTAACGCTCACCAGCCAGAGATGTTAGGAAGCGCTTTCGCTTTTCTTCGGAACTAAGGGGCTGGGCTGACAAATGGATCAGTTTGGTCATGGCGGCCTCGGGCGTCATGGCATCACCTGCCATAACGCCGGCCTCGATCAGCGCTTGGCCGGCAGCGTATGTGCCGATCGACACAGGGCCTTGCGGGCATTGGCTGATCGCGGCGAGCAGCTTGCCTTCGCCGACGGCTTGAGCGAATACACCGGCCAGTTCGCGGTCATCGGGAATGTTGCCGCTGCCCCAAACTTCCAGTAATGCGCCATGCACGTTTTCATCAAGCAACCAGTTGGCAAGCAGGCGCGGCGACATGCCTGGCCACAGCGCGATGCGTACGATAGGCGAGGTACCGAGAGCGGCATAATCGGGTAACTCGAAGCGCGGCAGGCCGCGCTGCTGAACCTCGAGCCCGCGTGATGGGTAAAGCACAGGGGCGCAATCTACCATCTCGCCTAGCAGTGGGTAGTTAGGGCTGGCGAAGCCATCGAAGCGGTGGGTATCCCACTTGCGTGTACAAACACCCCGCATCAGCTTGCCGGCGAAGCAGACGGCGACTTCCTGTAGCGAAGGCAGGGCAGCGAAGCGCAGGGCGGTTTCTACATTGTTCAGGGCATCGCTACCTTCCGCTTCCAAAGGCAACTGGGCGCCGGTCACGATGACGGGGCGGTCGATGCCTTGAAGCTGATACGCCAGGCTAGCGGCGGTCCAGGCCAGCGTATCCGTGCCATGCAGGACGACAAAACCTGCGTAGGTCACCGGGTCGCTATACCGTTCCGCAATGTCGCGCGCCAACCGCTGCCAATCGGCGGGTGTGGCGGCACTGGAATCGATCGGCTGGGTATACTCCAGCACCTCGAAATCGGGGAGTGAAGCCTGGCGATCCGGAGGTAACTGGCTCAACGCGTTGCGCAGCCGCTGCTCGATATTTTTACCCGGGATCAGGCCGCGTTCACCCGGTACCATGCCAAGGGTGCCGCCAGTGTAGATGACAAGAAGGGGGGTAGAAGTCATGGGACGGTTTACCTGTGTGTTAAGCCCTGTCTAAAGTCGGCGAGCGCAGGCACGTTTCAGACAGGTCGAGTTACTGGCGCGCAGTGATCAATTGGCCTTGCGGGTCCAGGTCCAGTTGACGCTGGCGACCGGCTAGCAACGCGCAAGCCATGGCGGCTGCCACGAAGGCCAGGAGAACACTGGTCAGCACACCCAGCCCGGTGGTGTACTCCAACAAAATGCCAACGAGCAAGGGACCGGTGGCAGCAAGGCTATAGCCAATGCCCTGTGCCATACCCGATAACTTGCCGGCCAACCGAGAATTAGCACTACGTAGCACGATGAGTGTCAGGGCCATGCTGAAGCTGCCGCCTTGACCGAGGCCCAGCAGGATGACGCCCGGCCAGCGCCAGGATAGGGGCGCCTGAAGAAGGATGACGATGCCGGCCGCCGTACAACTGAGCAGCAACAGTATCGTGGGGCGCTGATCGCGACCCAGTCGTGCCAGCCAGGGCGCGCCCAATGCGGTGATTAACTGGCCCATGACGGATGCCGCGAGCAGCCATCCTGCTTCGGCTTCACCAAGACCGCGGCGTTGCAGCAGGACGGGCAGCCAACCGAAGACGATATAGGCTAGCGCCGATTGGCTGCCCATATAGCCGGTGACTTGCCAGGCGAGCGGATTACGGAGTAGGCGCACCTTGGGCATGCTTGGCGTAGCGTCGGTGGATTGGGTAGGGCGAGGATGTGGCATGCGTAGACGCCAGGCGATCAGCGCCAGGAATGCCAGCAATGCCCAGCTACCGAGCCCTAGCTGCCAGCTCCCCAACCAGTTGGCCAACGGCACGCTAAGCCCTGCACCTAGCGAGCCGCCCAGACACAGCGCCATGGTGTAAACGCCCGTGACGATATCCGCCCCTTTAGGTAATTCACGTTTGACCAGGGCAGGCAGCAACGTTCCGGAAATGCCGATCGCCGCGCCGACAAGCAGGGTGCCGGCGTATAGGGGGAAGGGATGGCTATTGGCACGTAGGGTCAGGGCGCACCCCAGCAGCAGCAGGGCCAGACTAAGCGTTCGTTCCGCGCCGAGGTGTTTGGTTAGCCAAGGTGCCAAGGGTGCGAAAATTCCTAGACACAGCACCGGTAGGGTCGTCAGCGCGCCGATTGCCATCGCCGACAGGCCCATGTCCTGCTGTATGCGGACTAGCATCGGGGCCATGGAGGAGAGCGCCGGACGCAAGTTGAGCGCGACCAGAATCATCAGTGCTAGGAAGGGAGCGAGCTGGCGCCAGTTAACGGTAGCCGTCATTGGGATCCTTACGATTGATAAGGGTCGTTGTCCTTGTCGGCCCGTTGCCATTGAGGCGAGGTGTGGCCGAGAGGCTCGATAGGAATGAATTCGCTCTTGGCGCGTGGAGATTCGACTTTGGCACGAATCCCGCTGGTGTCTTCCACGCTGATTCGGCGAGGTTGGCCCTGGTAATCGATTGGCTGGATAACCAGGCGTCCTTCGTGAAGCCAGCAGCGCTGCGGGACCCAGGCAACCTTCCAGTGACAATCGCGCCATGTGGCATGATTGTCGCTATCGAGCCGGAAATCCTCTTCAGGAATCAATGCAGCGAATTGCGCGGAATTGAGTACGGCGTCGTTGCCCCCCATGCGCACCGGGCCGCGGAATTCTCCGTTGCGTAATTGCTGAAGCGTTTTATTGGCATTGCCTTTCGCCGCCACGCTGCCCTTGCCGCACACGTGCAGCAAGCCCTCGTCGACTTGCTTGACGATCCAGAGCGAAAGGACTTTCTTGCGTGTTAACCAGTCAGCGAGTCTCATTCAGTTGTGCCCGAGCGGCTCCATAGAAAAAGTCGGTGAGGTGGTCATGGTTTCATGAACGTTGCCAGATCACCACGAACGCTATCCAAAAACGTCACGAAGCGGATGTCTTGAGTCTGGTCATGTCGATCGATGCGACAACCCATGGTCATGCTTCGTTTAACGAGAATTTCGTCGAAGATTTCCAGTGTCACCTTGCTGGCGGTTTTTTCACCGGGCTCGATGAAGCCATCTTCAAGGGTGAAGGACTCCAGTAGCGTGGCGCGGACCCGAGTCGTTCCGCCTTCTGCAAGCACGCGGCGAACGAATAACCAGCCCTCACAGGCTAGAGATTCGCCATTGTCCCGCTTTCGCTCGAAAAGCGTGCGATAACAGGCGCTTTCCTTGGCACCCTTGTCGGCCATGCTGCGATACGCTTCCGTGACCCGGCTGGCCATGGCCCCCGAGTCGGCCAGCTTGCGTAGTGCGGCGGCATGCTCGCGCTGCAACTGATCCTGGCGTTGGAACGTTTGCCAGCGTCGATAGTCGGCAAACAGATTGGTCGAATCCATGACGGCTTCCTTGGTGTATATGGCGCGTTGGCTCAGGTAGGGCTGAACCAGGAAAGGCCCCTATGATGGCGCACCTGATTCACCCTGTCACGAGCCCTAAAGCTACAGCCGTTTACGCCGATACAGTGAAATGAATAGCTATCACCAAGCTTTTTGAGACGTTGAACTCTCTAGGGGCTGGTAAAAAGGTCTTATCTATAGGGGATCGTCATGGCGAGTATTTCTTCACTGGGTATCGGTTCGGGGATGGACCTGAACGGGCTGCTCGGGCAGCTCGAGTCCGCCGAGCGGCAGAAGCTAACGCCGATTACAGCACAGAAAAGTAGCTATAACGCCAAGATTTCGGCGTTTGGCAAGCTGGAGTCGGCACTGGACAAGTTTCAGCAAGCCGCAGCCAAGCTCAACAACGCAGATGCCTTTCGTGCAGTAAAAAGTAGCGTCACTGGGGATGCATTTACGGCGGCCGCAGACACCACAGCGGTGGCTGGGACTTACAAGATCAGCGTGAGCCAGTTGGCTCAGGCCCACTCTCTAGCTTCTACTGGTGTCGCAGACAAAACAGCAGAGCTTGGAGCGGGAACCATGAGCATCACCATGGGTGGCGAAACCATGGATGTCTCCATCGTGGATGGCGAGAGTTCCCTTGAAGATATTCGTGATGCCATCAATACGAAAGAAGGCGGAGCTACTGCATCCATTATCAATGATGGTGGCGCGACGCCTTATCGATTGGTTCTTACATCCAAAAGTACTGGCACCGATTCTGCCATGAGTGTCGCTATCAGTGGCAATACGCAGCTGAATGCCGATGGTTCCAATACGTTAGTGGAAACGGTTGCGGCGCAGGATGCCAAGCTTTCAGTCAATGGTATCGGTGTTACCAGCCAGTCAAACAGTGTCAAGGAAGCCGTGCAGGGGGTGACGCTCAATCTCACCAAGACAATTGACGCGGCTACGCCAGAAACCCTGACTATTTCTCAAGACAGCGAGGCCATCACCAAGAATATTCAGTCATTCGTTGATGCCTACAATTCTCTCAAAACCACCATGGATAGCCTGACGTCATACAACGCTGAAACCGGCTCTGCTGGGCAGTTGCTTGGTGACAATACCATGCGCAGCGTAGAAACCCGTCTGCGTAGCGTAATGACAGGCAGTCTGGGAGAAGGCAGCTTGCAAATGCTGTCAGATATCGGTGTCGAACTGAAGCTTGATGGCAAGCTGGAAGTCAATACCGAGAAGCTGGACGAGCTGGTGGCCAATAGCCCAGAGGGCTTGAGTCGCTTCTTTGGCGGTAGCGAAACAGTCGATGGCTTTTCCGACAAGCTGGAAGCCACGCTAAAGACCATGCTTGACGACAAAGGGATGCTTGATAACGCTACTTCCGGTTTGAAAGACCGGATAAGCTCGCTTGATGATCGCTACGATCGTGTCGAGAGCAGCATCAACTCAACCATCGAGCGCTATCGAAAGCAGTTTGCGGATATGGACATGCTGGTGTCTCAAATGAATTCGACCATGAGCTATCTGAGCCAGCAATTTGAAGCCATGAACGCTCAACTGGGCAAGAGTTAACGGAGCATAAAATGGGTGCAATGCGTGGTGCCGGTGCTTATGCCCGGGTAGGCGTAGAAACGGGAGTGATGTCAGCATCACCTCATCAATTGATCGTCATGCTGTTCGACGGGGCTCAGGCGGCGATTCGGGCTGCCAAGCTGCATATGCAGCAAGGTAACGTGACTGAGAAGGGCAAGTCGCTTTCGAAAGCGATTGATATTGTCAATAACGGCTTGTTGGCGGCGCTGGATCGGGAAAAAGGCGGAGAAATCGCTGACAATCTCGGTTCGCTCTATGATTACACTTGCCGCTTACTCTTGCAGGCCAACCTGCATAACGATGAGCAGCGCCTCGACGAGGCGGCGAAGCTGCTTGAAGACATTAGTTCTGCCTGGCGTGAAATCGCGCCGCAGGCAAGGAGTTAACCATAAATGACGGCGGCAAACGAAGTGCTTGCTGGTTATGAGAAGCTACTGCAGCGCTCGGCGCGTATGTTGGCTTGGGCCCGACAAGGGGAGTGGGCGCAACTCGTGCAGGAAGAGTCCGTATACGTTGTAGCAGTCGAAAACCTGAAGCGACTGGAAGCCGAATGCATGCTGGACTCAGCAAGTATGCAGCGGAAGGCCGACCTGCTTGAACGTATCCTTGAACAGGATGTCGAGGTGCGTCAGTGCCTGGAAGCGCGCCGTGATGAGCTGAGCGGGCTCATCGGCGAGACTCGTCGTCGTCATGATATGTCTCGGTCTTATGGTGCTGTAGCGGCTGCCCAGCCAACGCCGATCGAACAAGGGCGGCGGTGAGCGGCATCATCACCCCGATTCTCGACACGCTTCTGCATGAGGTGCTGGGCAAGCGTGTCGAGACTCAGGTCAATCGAGATCTGCTCGAGCCAGTCAAGCCGCTTACCACGGGACATGCGCCAAGAGCGGTGCATAGTGACTCCCGTCTTAATGCCGAACAAGCCGCTACCCAGCGGCAGAGTGGAGTTGGGGGGGCGGCCACATCGCAGGCTTCCCAGTCACCTTCCTTGGCGCCGGCCTCCACATATACCCATTTCAGCGCGGCAGCGCGCAGCATTGCCGATATTCTTGTCAAGTTCCCGGCACCCCCGTCTGTCGTTAAGTCGCCTGCGCCACTCGTGGAGAATGGCGAATCCATTGAGCCGTCCCAGCTAGCTTCACGTCTGCGCCAGAACATTGAAGCGTCTGGCCTCTTTTATGAGGCGCATTTGGCGCGCTGGCATCGTGGTGACATATCTCGCTCGCTGCTTGAGCGCGAGCCACAGATGCAGCTCTTCTTTCAGCGGCATCAAGGCGGGCCGCTTGGTGTGCCTGAGGGGCAACAGGGTAGAAGTCTTACCGGAAACCGTGGAAGCGATGCGATAGGAGCGCAACAGGGGCGGGCGCAGCCACAAGCACCTGGTACCTTGATTTACACCCCTCCATCCTCGACAGCCTCAACGACTCAAAGCCCGCTTTTGCCTATGCAGCAGGAGGGAATGCAGCCGGCTCAGGGGCATGCATTTGCTCAAACCGGCGATAATGGTCCTGATGCGCCCCGCATGGCACTAGCCAATGGCAGTGAGCTGGCTGATGACGCGCTGCAAGGCATCGTGAGGCATCAGCTGGAACTGATGGTAACGCCAACACTTCGCTGGGAGGGGGACCTTTGGTCTGGGATCTTCATGGCGTTAGCCATTCATGTTCCCGAGGCGATGGGAAGGCATGGGGAACGAGGTGGAGAAGAGGCGGAACAAGATAGCGAGGAAGACGAAGCCGTTTGGCATAGTGAATTGACCTTGAGCCTGCCCAGACTGGGCACGCTGGGTGTCAATTTCTATCTCAAAGGGACCTCGCTGAACTTGACTTTGGAATGTGACGATGAGTCCAGCGTTGCTGCCTTGCGAACCGAAAGTCATGATCTGGAGGCTCGTCTGGGCCGCTGTGGGTTGGCTGATGTCAAGGTCAGTATCATGCCGAAGCGTGATGCATCGGAGGGTATGGAACCATGACGAAAGAGCGGCAGATGCCAAGCCGGCGTCGCCAGGCGGTGGCCTTGGCTTACACGGGGGGTGACCAAGCCCCCACGGTGCTTGCCAAGGGCTATGGCGAGCTGGCAGAGCGCATCATCAATGAGGCTCAGTCGCAAGGCATTTTCGTCCACGATGCCCCCGAGTTGGTTAGCTTGTTGATGCAAGTCGACCTGGACTCGCGTATCCCACCGGTTTTATACGAGGTCATTGCAGAGCTGTTGGCTTGGGCGCATGGGATTGATTCTCAATAAAGTGGCCATGTTCGTTGAAGCGGTTCGTCTCGCATTTAACGCAGGTTAGAATTATCACAATATTCAGCCTAACTATTACTTGAGAAATATTTAGTAAATTCTTTTAAAAACAGTCGCTTACGTAAAACTCTTGCGTTTGGTCAATAAGATTAGAACTTTAGTCATTTCTTTTGTGTAAAGTGTTGCAACGTTTCATAAAAACGTCTCACAATAGGGACATAATGAAACACCAAGAGTCGTCTTCTGGAGACAGGCTCATAATAACCGAATGGCCTTAGGCCATCGTTTTACGCAAACGCAGGGAATGACCAACATGCTGACTGATAGCCTCCTGAATGACATTCAGGACATTAATCTCTCGTACCTGTTGCTGGTGCAGCGTCTCATTAATGAAGATCGCGCCACTGCCATGTTCCGCCTCAAGATCAGCGAACCTATGGCAGACATGCTGGCTTCGCTTTCCGTCAAGCAACTGGGCCAGTTATCACGGACCAACCAGTTACTGTGCCGTCTGTGTTTCGATGACCCCGAGCAGCTCTTGAAGCTGACCACTGATCCGCGTGAGCAGGGGCTGGGCCAGACGCATGCCGCGCTTCTGATGGCCTCGGTGTCGACTCGCTCCAACGTTCAGGCGGGGTAAGTCGACATGGCCGAGAAGAGCCTGGTCAGTGAAATGCAGCAGGTCCAGATGGCCATCGAGTTGATTGAGCTCGGTGCTAGGCTGCAGGTTCTCGAGACCGAGACAGATCTAAGTCGTGCGCGCCTTATCAAACTTTATAAGGAAGTCCGTGGCATGTCTCCCCCCAAGGGTATGCTGCCGTTCTCCACAGACTGGTTTGTTACCTGGTTGCCGAACATCCATTCCTCGCTGTTTTACAATATTTATGAACGGCTGGTGGAAGATCACGGCTGTGAGCGGATGAGCGCATTCGTCAGAGCGTTTCGGCTGTATCTTGAGCAGTTGGCTCTTGAAGACGCCGAGCCGGTGCTAGGGCTAACCCGCGCCTGGACGCTGGTGCGCTTTTTCGAAAGCGATATGCTCGAATTATGTAAATGCACCAGCTGCAGCGGCCAATTCGTGGTTCATGCGCATACGCCATCGCGCGATTTTGTCTGTGGCATTTGTCAGCCTCCATCACGGGCTGGTAAGACCCGCAAGCGCCGTGAGGCACTCGAAGCAGGGCGACGGGCCGCGAGCGATAATGAAATGACATTGTCACAAGCTCGTCGGGCCTAGCAGAGGCCCTCTCCCGCTAAACCGCAGCGTTTTACGCTGCGGTTTTTTTTGCGCGAAATCTGTGTGCTCGTAGCCCTCAAGCTCAACGCAACGTTGCCGATAACAGATTTAAGTAACTCATTCTGCAAGGCGAGGACGTGTCCGCGTGTTAATCCCCATCGGCTATTTCATTGTTATCGCGTCGGTCTTCGGCGGTTACTTGATGGTGGGCGGCCATCTCGGCGCCCTCTATCAGCCTGCTGAGTTGGTCATGATCGGTGGCGCGGCTGTCGGCGCTTTTGTGGCGTCGAACAGCGGCAAAGCCATCAAGGCAACGTTCCGGACCTTTTCCAAGCTCAAGCGAACCGCCAAGTACAACAAGCTCATGTACATGGAGCTGATGGCACTGCAGTACAAGTTGCTGGCCAAGGCGCGCCGTGACGGCATGCTGGGCATCGAGCGAGACATCGACGACCCGCAGAACAGCGCCATTTTTGCCGACTATCCCAAGCTGTTGGCGGATCCCATGGTGATGGCTTTTTTGACGGACTATCTGCGTCTAATGGTCAGCGGCAACATGGATCCGTTCGAGATCGATGCACTGATGGAACACGAGATCGAAACCTTTCAGCATGAGGCGGAAGTGCCGGCACACGCCCTGCAAACGGTGGGTGATGGTTTGCCCGCGTTCGGCATCGTTGCCGCCGTGATGGGGGTCGTTCATGCCTTGGGTTCAGCGGATCAGGGCGCCGCTGAGATGGGAATCCTGATCGCCCACGCTCTGGTCGGCACCTTCCTGGGTATCCTGCTGGCCTATGGTTTCGTCAATCCGCTGGCTGCGCGTATCAACCTGCAAATCGCTGAAGCGGTGAAAATGCTGCATTGCATTCGCGTCACGCTGATGGCGAGTCTCAATGGCTACGCACCGCAATTGGCCGTGGAGTTTGGTCGCAAGGCGCTCTATACCGCCGAACGTCCTACCTTCAGCGAGCTGGAGGATCACGTGCGAAATTCCAAGAGCTCGGTGGGGGGATCATGAGCGGCGCCCATCGTCCCATTGTCATCAAGCGCAAGAAGAAAGTTGCTGGCGGACATCATGGAGGGGCCTGGAAGATAGCCTACGCCGACTTCATGACCGCGCTGATGGCCTTGTTTCTCGTTTTATGGTTGTTGTCGACGGCATCGCCGTCAGAACTCAAGGGCATATCTGAATACTTTCGTACGCCGCTGCCGGTCGCCATGGCAGGAGGGGACAAGAACACGGCCAGTAATAGTGCCATTCCTGGTGGCGGGCCTGATCCGGCGCACGTCGATGGAGAGCAGATGCGTGTCGATCGTCGCCAGGAAACCCGCCCGAGCGATGAGCAGCGTCGCCTCATCAATCTAGAAAAGCGCATTGAATCAGTGATCGAGAGCAAGCCTAACCTGAGGGAGTTGCGTTCCCAACTGCGGATGGCAATGACGCCTGAAGGCCTGCGTATCCAGATCGTCGATACTGAAAAGCGCCCCATGTTCGAGTTGGGTAGTGACCGTGTTGCCCCCTATATGCGGGACATCTTGCGGGCCATTGCCCCCGTACTCAATGAGCTGCCCAATCGCATCAGTCTGAGTGGCCACACCGATAGCGTGCCTTACGTCAATGGTGAGAAAGGCTACAGCAACTGGGAGTTGTCAGCCGATCGTGCCAATGCCTCCCGTCGTGAGCTGGTAGTCGGCGGGCTCGATGCCGAAAAGCTGCTGCGCGTCGCGGGGATGGGCGCCCGTATACCGCTTACAGAGGTTGATGGCAACGATGCCGCCAACCGGCGGATTAGCATTCTTGTGCTCGACAAGCGAGCAACCGCGTCTATCACCAACCAAAGCGTGCAGACCTGGTCTGAAGCGCCGCCGAAAATAGCGTCTCCCGCCGGTGAAGATGTACCGGAAGAGTCGGCCGTAGTGGTACCCAATATGGCATTGGAGTCGCTCAACGATGCGATCAATGCCCCTTGAGACCTGTGTGGATTAGAGAATGGATATTACTGAATTCTATGAAACCTTCTTCGAGGAGGCGGAGGAGCTCCTGGGCGACATGGAGCGTCACCTGCTCGAGTTGGATGTCGACGACCCGGACTCCGAACAGCTCAATGCGATTTTCCGTGCTGCGCATTCCATCAAGGGGGGGGCCGGGACGTTCGGTTTCCTGGTGTTGCAGGAAACCACCCATATTCTCGAAAACCTTCTCGATCACACGCGACGTGGAGAACTAACACTGCGGCGTGACATCGTCGACACCTTTCTGGAAGCCAAGGATATGTTGCACGACCAGCTAAACGCCTATCGCAATAGCGCCGAGCCCGACCCGGAAGCCTTCGAGCGCATCTGCAAAACCCTTAAGCAGCTGGCCTTGGATGAGTTGGGCAAGTCGATGGGTGACGTTGCGAGTGGTGCCTCCGCCTCGGCGCAGCCGGCCCCACCGCAGCCGGAGCCTGAACCCGAACCGGTTGCCGAAGCGTCTGTTGGGGCGGGAGATGAAGGTAACGCCTTATGTGTGGCGTTGCTGGGTGTCGATGACAAGGACCGCGAGTTGCTCGTCGAAGAACTGGGCCAGCTAGGTGAGATTCGTGAGCAGCGGGGCGATGCCAAGCGCTACGAAGTCATCCTGTCGACCGGTGTGAGCACTGACGATATCGAAGCTGTCATGTGCTTTATCGTCGAGCCCGAGCAGGTTCAGATCAGCAGCGTTAGTGGAGGAGCTGCCTCCGCGGTACCTGACATCAGTGCCAAGAAGGACGAGGCGCCAGCGGTAGAAGACAAGCCGGCTCCCAAGGCCCAAGCGCCGGATGAACCGGCCAAGCCTGCTGCCGAAAAGGCTGCCAAGCCGCCTGCCAAGGTGCAGGGCGGAAAGAACAAGGCAGGCGGGGAATCTTCCCTGCGTGTGCCGGTGGACAAGGTCGATCAGATTATCAACCTGGTCGGTGAACTGATCATCACCCAGTCAATGCTCGACCAGACGGCTAGCGAGTTCGATGGCGTGACTCACAGCGCCTTGCATAACGGACTCAATCTGCTGCAGCGCAACGCGCGCGACCTGCAGGAAGCGGTCATGTCGATCCGCATGATGCCGATGGATTACGTGTTCAGCCGTTTTCCGCGTCTGGTTCGTGATCTGGCTGCCAAGCTCGACAAAGACATCGAACTCGTCACTGAAGGCAAGTCTACCGAACTCGACAAGAGCCTGATCGAGCGCATCATCGATCCGCTGACCCACCTGGTCCGCAACAGTCTCGACCATGGCATCGAGTCGCCGGACAAGCGTGAAGCCGCCGGCAAGCCGCGTACCGGTAAGCTAACGTTGTCCGCCCAGCATCAGGGCGGCAACATTTTGATCGAAGTCATCGACGACGGTGCCGGCCTGTCTCGCAAGAAAATCCTCGCCAAGGCCGAGGCCAATGGCCTGGCTGTCTCCGACAGCATGAGTGACGACGAAGTCTGGCAGTTGATCTTCGCCCCGGGCTTCTCTACCGCTGACAAAGTCAGTGACGTGTCCGGCCGTGGCGTTGGGATGGATGTCGTCAAGCGCAACATCCAGTCGATGGGCGGCCATGTCGAGATAGTCTCTCGTGAAGGTCAGGGCACGACGACACGTATCGTACTGCCGCTGACGCTGGCGATCCTCGATGGTATGTCGATCAAGGTGGGTGAAGAGGTGTTCATTCTGCCGCTGGGTGCTGTCCTCGAATCGCTGCAGCCCAACGAAGACGACCTGTATTCCATGGCCGGTAACGACCTGCTGCTCAAGGTGCGGGACGAGTACCTGCCGGTCATTGCCCTCCATCAGGTGCTGGATGTGCAGCAGGCGCGTACCAAGCTCACCGAGTGCATCGTGGTCATCGTGCAGGGTGAAGGTCGTCGCTACGCTCTGGTAGTGGACGACCTTGTCGGACAGCAGCAGGTCGTCGTCAAGAATCTTGAAACCAACTATCGCAAGGTGCCGGGGATTTCCGCGGCCACCATTCTCGGCGATGGCAGCGTCGCACTGATTTTGGATATTGCCGACCTGCATCGCCTCAGTCGCCGTAAGGCGCCGCGCCGTAGCAATGATCAACAGCACCAGCTCGTTCAGGAGGTACTTCCGTCATGACTGCCGTTTCTCAGGCTAACAACTCGCTCCAGCAGGCCAGCCACGCTGCCATCGACACCCAAAGCAGCGAGTTCCTCGTCTTCTCGCTGGGCGAGGAAGAATATGCCGTCGATATTCTCAAGGTTCAGGAGATTCGTGGCTACGAGAACGTTACGCGTATCGCCAACGCGCCCGACTTCATCAAAGGGGTAACCAATCTGCGCGGCGTGATCGTGCCGATCGTCGATCTGCGTATCAAGTTCCACCTCGATAAGGTCGAGTATGGTGGCCAGACCGTAGTGATCGTGGTGAATGTTGCCGACCGTGTGGTAGGCATCGTGGTCGATGGTGTCTCCGATGTCATGACGCTGTCGCCCGATCAGATCAAGCCGGCACCGGAGTTCGGTGTGGCCTTGTCCTCAGACTACCTGAGTGGCCTGGGCAGTCTGGATGATCGGATGTTGGTGCTAGTCGACATCGACAAGTTGCTGACCAGTGAGGAAATGGCCCTGGTCGACCGGACGGCCAAGTAAACAGGCTAGGAAACCCTCCTGGTATCACCCGCGCGGCTAAACAGTAGCCTGCGCGGGATGCGTCGAATGATAGGCATAGACCATAACAAAAGAACCCAGCGAGGCCTTGAGCCTTGGGTACAAGAACAGGGGAAGCGTCATGCAGAACAATCAACCGGTTACGCACCGGGAATATGTCATTGATGATGATAGCTATCTGATTTCCCGTACCGACCTGAAGGGCCGGATTACTTACGCTAACCCGGCCTTTATCGAGGTCAGTGGCTTTTCTCATGAAGAGCTGGTTGGGGCGCCACATAGTATCGTTCGGCACCCCGACATGCCGGAAGCGGCCTTTGCCGATCTTTGGCAAACCCTCGAAGCCGGCAAATCCTGGGAAGGACTGGTCAAGAATCGCCGTAAGGACGGTGACCATTATTGGGTTCATGCCAGCGTAACGCCGATTTTCGAAGGCGGGGAAATCCAGGGCTACGCCTCGGTGCGCGTTAAGGCGACGGCCGAAGAGTGTCAGCAAGCCGAGCAGTCCTACGCGCTGATGCGTGAAGGTAAGGGCAAGCGGTTGATGCTGCATCATGGCCAGCTCCGGCGGCGTGGCTTGGTGGCACGGCTGAGACGGCTCAACCTGCGTTCCATGCGCGCTCGGTTAGTGATGCTGATAGGGGTAGCCGCAGCGCTGATCTTGGCGAGCGGGGGAATGGGGCTTTATGCCCTCGAAGAAGCAGGCCAGCGTTTTACTCGGTTGAATCAGGACGGTTTAGAAGACGTTGCGCGTCTGCAAAAGATCGAACAGCTAGTCACCCAGAGCCATCAGTCCCTTTCTCGTCTCGAGCGGCTCGAACTGCTCGATACTCGTGGCGAGCGCGCCGACGAATTGCAGGGCCTGATCGAGCGCATCAATGCATATTGGGCCGAGTTTAACCGCCCTGCCAACCAGACTGCGTTGATCAATGAGTTCGGCAAGCATCTGCATCATTATGTAGATGAGGATCTTCAAGATACAGTCGATGTGCTGCGCAGCGAGGATGCCTTCCAGGCGTTCGTTGCACTGGAAGGCATGATTGAAGAGTTACAAAAGGAAGGTGACCTCACTTCGCAGCAAGTCAATGAACTGATCGCGGAGAAGCAGTCACAGGCGCGTACCCTGGCTGAACAGGCTACTGCCGAAGAGCGGCAGATGTGGCTCTTTCAGGCCGGGCTGTTGCTGGCGGGATTGACGTTGCTGATCCTTATGGGGGCGTTCATCATTCGCGCCATTCTGCGACCTGTCAATGAATCGGTGGCGTTCACCCGGCAGATCGCGGCGGGCAATCTGGGCGCCAGCATGCCCAGCCAGCGAAATGATGAACTAGGGCTGCTCATGCGTGCTCTGGACACCATGCGCCAAAGTCTCGGCAGCATCGTGGTAGACGTTAATCAGAGCGTGAGTGTGGTGCGTCCGGCGTCGCGCGATATCGCGTCGGGTAACGAAGACCTGTCGTCACGAACCGAGCAACAGGCTGCCTCGCTGGAGGAAACCGCCTCGAGCATGGAAGAAATGACGGCGACCGTGAAGCAGAACGCGGCCAATGCGCGTGAAGCGAGCGGCTTGGCCAGCAGTGCAGCAGGAGCCGTGCGAGAGAGTGGCGAGGTCATGGGGCAGGTGGTAACCACCATGGATCGCATCACCGAAAGTTCGCGCAAGGTCTCTGAAATCATTGGTGTCATCGACTCGATTGCCTTTCAGACCAATATTCTGGCGCTCAATGCCTCGGTCGAAGCAGCACGGGCTGGTGAGCAGGGACGCGGATTCGCGGTAGTGGCTGGTGAAGTACGCAACCTGGCGGGTCGCTCTGCGGACGCTGCACGTGAGATTCGTGCCTTGATCGATGGTTCGGCCCAGGAAATTGGTGGTGGGGCTGACCTGGTCAAGAAAGCCGAATCCTCCATCGAACAGGTCGTGGCCTCGGTGCTCAAGGTCAACGACATCATGGGCGAGATCGCCTCTGCCTCCGATGAGCAGACGCGCGGTATCGAACAGATCAATCAGGCCATTGCGCAAATGGATGAAGTGACGCAGCAAAACGCTGAACGTGTCCAGACTTCCGCAAGGGCAGCGACCAACCTGACTCAACAGGTCGCGCAGCTTGCCAATGCCGTGGCCGTGCTTCGCTTGAGGGGGCAGGGGGAGGAAGCGGTTGATCGTGCAACGCGCTTCAAGGCTGCTGACGCACGTCACCAATCCACGACTAACTCACTGTCTATCGGTGCCAATGAAAAGAAAGCAGCCAGGTTGGTCAAGACCGAAACAAAAGAGGAGTGGGAAGAGTTTTAAGCTGCCTGCCTCTTTTCTCTTTAGCTACGTGCTCCCAAGCATGTGCCCGTAGGCACATGCTTTTTAGCCTAACTGAACTTGGTCGACTTTAGTTATTGCGCCGGCCGATGGGCTTGCCAACAACCCTTGAAAGTTTATTGCAATCATCGACAGAGAATTATATGCAACATTGGACAATGAACAGGAAGCTTTGGGCGATTCTGGTCCTGATGTGGGTCGGAATGATGTTGATCGTTGGTTGGTCCGCATTCGATAAGCGCGAAACGCTGCTTGAAGAGCGTAAACGGAGCCTGCAACTTTTCATAACTAGCGCCCATAACATGGTCGAAGATTTTGTCGGCCGGGCAGAGAGTGGTGAACTTACGGTCGAAGAGGCCAAGCAACGTGCTACCGAGCGTCTGGCGACCCTGAGCTTCGGCGATGGCGGGTATATTTTCGTCTTCGATAGTCAGCAGGACATTGTCTATCATCCGCGTCGCGAGCCGGGCAGTGACATGACGTCGTTCCAGGATGATAACGGCAAATATCTTTATCGTGAGCTGACTCAGGTTGCCCAGGCCGAAGGGGGCGGTTTCGTCGACTACATGTCGAGAAATACTGAAGGGAATACTGAAGAGCCTAAGCTAAGTTACGTGCTTCGTATTCCCGAATGGGATTGGCAAATGGCGACTGGTGTCTACCTGAAAGATGTCCAGGCGGCGTTCTGGAGCAGCTTGTTCGGATTGGGACTGATCTTGTTGGCGGTTGGAGCCACCCTGTCAACAGCCATGTTCTTTATCATTCGTGACGTTCTGAAAAGCCTGGGCGGCGATCCGCGCCACGCCCGCGATGTCGTCCAGCAAATTGCCAGCGGCGACCTGACCCGCCCGCTTCAGTTGAAGTCGGGTGATTCGAGCAGCCTGTTGGCGGCGATTGAAGGCATGCGTCAGCGGCTTTCGTCATCGCTGGCGCAAGTGCGCCAGGCGGCTGAACAGATCAATTCAGGCTCCAGCAGGATTGCAGCCGGTAACCAGGACCTCTCGGCCCGCACCGAGCAGCAGGCCGCGTCCATCGAAGAGACGGCATCCAGCATGGAAGAGCTGACCCAGACCGTACGCCAGAATGCCGACAACGCCCACCAGGCCAGCACGATTGCCGATGAAACCAGCAGTACGGCACGTCAGGGCGGCACGATGATGGGTGAGGTAGTAACGACCATGCGGGGTATCTCTGAAAGTACCCAGCGCGTCAATGAAGTCATCAGCGTCATCGACTCGATTGCCTTCCAGACCAATATCCTTGCGCTCAACGCATCGGTTGAGGCTGCGCGTGCCGGCGAGCAGGGGCGCGGCTTTGCCGTCGTCGCCGGCGAGGTGCGCACGCTGGCCAGTCGTAGTGCCGAAGCGGCGCGCGAAATTCGAACCATGATCCAGGCATCGAACGAGCAGGTCGAGGCTGGGGCTACCCTTGTCGACCAGACCGGAAATACAATTCATGATGTCGTGACTTCGGTGGCACGCATGTCGGAACTCATGCGCGAGATCGCCTCGGCCTCCCAGGAACAGAGTGCCGGCATTGAGCAAGTGGGGCAGGCCGTTGGCCAGATGGATCAGGTAACACAGCAGAATGCCAGCCTGGTACAGGAGGCCAGTGTCACATCGAGTTCACTGGAGGCCCAGGCTCATCAGCTGGAAGAGATCGTGGCTTGGTTCAAACTGGCGGATGTCTCGCAGCAAAAGGCGTCCTCCGCGCCCAAGGCACTGGCTTATGAAAGCGCCGATTAAAGGCCCGTATTAATCCTAAGGCTGTTTTTACAGCTCTTGTAGCCGCCCTGGTCATGGCCAGGGTGGTTTTTTTTGTACCTCCTGTCTCGCAAGAGCGCAGGACAAGCCTTTCACTATCAAGTCTTTTCCATAACGGCCGATAGTTCTCTCGACGGCTGGGACTATCGGGCATCTTCCCGAGGGCGGGTTCCTTTATTAGCCGTACCGTACTGCCTGTTGGATTCCGGTTGCTTACAACTGGCCGGGGCGCAGCTAAAGACCATGCATGAACATGGCGATAAAGAGGCAGCGCAGAAAGTCGGTGGCGATCCGCTGAGGCGCCTCACATTCAATAAGACGCAGGGATCTTATGAAGCTGATCGATAACATGACCGTAAAGACCAGCTGGTTGCTGGTATTGGCAGTGTTCACGGTGTTGGTGTTCTGTGTGAGTGGCTTGGGCGGCTATGCAGTCATGTACAGCCAACAAGCCTTGGGTACGCTCAATAAGGTCAATGTCGAGCAACAGTCCACGCTGAACCGGGCCAACAGTCAGCTGCTCAATCTGAGACTGGCGATTCAGAGCGAATATGCCCAGCTCAATGGTGCGGGGTGGGGGAGTCAGGATTCGCAGATGGATGCGTTGCCCGACATGCTCGATGAACTGCGCAATACCTTCGAAGAATTCAAGGCGATTCCCATCGAGCCCAATCATGAGGCGCTGGTCGCTCAGATCGAACAGGATTTCAACACGCTTGTAGAAGGAGCGCTGGCACCACAAATCGCCGCGTTGCAGGATCTGGACCTGTTCACGTTCAGCGAGAACGCAGCAACCGCTCAGGCCCTAAATGATGCCTTTTACAGCAGTGCTGTCGATTTCTTCGTCGCTGCCGAAAGCGATGGTCGTCAGCTTTACGGAACCTTCCAGGAGACGGCTCTGTTACTGGAGATCGCTATCGGCGCGGCCGTGGTGATTTCCATTATCATGATTCTGGTCGTGTTGTGGGGCATTACCATAAACGTCATTCGTCCGCTGGGGCGCGTCGTGCAGCACTTCGAGCGCATGGCCGAAGGCGATTTGTCGGCCAGTATCGAACAGCGCGGCGACAACGAGATTGGCAAGCTGTTCTCTTCGCTAGCGCGAATGCAGCAAGGCCTGTCACGTACCGTAGGCAGGGTGCGAAGCAGTAGCCAGAGCATACATGCCGGCTCGCGAAGCATTGCCCAGGGCAACACCGACCTCTCCTCGCGGACCGAACAGCAGGCGGCCTCGCTCGAAGAAACCGCGTCCAGCATGGAGCAACTGACCTCTACCGTCAGCCAGAACGCAGACAATGCCCGTCAGGCCAGTCAATTGGCACAGAGTGCGTCGCAGACCGCCCAGCGCGGTGGCGAGGTAGTCGGCCAGGTCGTCGATACCATGCAAGACATCAGCGCCAGCTCCCATAAGGTCGTCGACATCATCGACGTCATCGATTCGATCGCTTTCCAGACCAACATCCTGGCGCTCAATGCCTCGGTTGAGGCGGCGCGTGCCGGCGAGCAGGGCCGGGGGTTCGCGGTCGTTGCAGGCGAGGTGCGTAACCTGGCCGGACGCTCGGCCGACGCCGCCAAGGAGATCCGCGGCCTGATCGAAGCCTCGGTCGAGCGTGTCGATCTCGGGTCGAAGCTGGTTGACCAGGCCGGCAGCACCATGGGCGATATCGTCGCTGCCGTACAGCGCGTCAACGACATCATGGATGAGATTGCCTCTGCCTCCCAGGAACAGAGTAACGGCATCGGCCAAGTGAATCAGGCCATCACCCAGATGGACCAGGTCACCCAGCAGAATGCCAGCCTGGTGCAGGAAGCTGCCTCTGCCGCTACCGCACTCGAGCGCGAAGCCGAGGCACTGCGTGAAGCCGTAGCGTTGTTCCGCTTGGCGCAGCAGGCCGGCGCCGAGCACGACCCGTTACCGGCCCCAACTGCGCGAAGTGCGACCCGGGCTCCCGCAGCCCCGAACGCCGATACGCAAACCAGGCTGCCCAGCTCCCGTTCGGCGCAGCCTGCCGAGGAAGAGTGGGAAGCTTTCTAGGGCTGTTACTGCGAAAAACAACAACAAGAGCACGCCTGGGAAGTTACCCGCAGCAAAGAGTATTGACATGCACAACCACCGACAGGTCACCCAACGCGACCGGCAGATAGCACTGCTGGGCCAGGCCATGGCGGTATTGCGTATGAGTGGCAGCGGAAAGGAAACCGTCGACCGTGAGACGCGTTTCAAGGCGGCGGGGGCACGTTGTGCGCTCCCGTCTAGGCAGACAGAGCCGGCTGCGGTGCAACCTGTGAAGACACAGATCAAGCATCACGCGGCCAGTGAGGATGAATGGGAGGCTTTTTGAGCACACCAATCCATCGGTCCGTCATGGAGGGTGATGCCACCCGGGAGACAGCCTTTGATGGTAGCTTCCCGGGAGGCAGTGGCCTCGAACGTGACCTTGTGATGACCGATGCAGATTTCGAACGCGTGCGCAAGCTGATCTACGAGCGCGCCGGCATCGTGCTGGCGGAACACAAGCGCGAGATGGTCTACAGTCGCCTGGCGCGCCGGCTGCGTCAGCATAACCTGATTCGCTTTGCGGATTACCTGGTACGTCTCGAACGGCAACCCGAGTCCAAGGAGTGGGAGGCATTCACCAATGCCCTGACCACGAACCTGACGGCATTCTTCCGGGAGGCGCACCATTTCCCCTTGCTCGCAGCCCACGTGGCGAAAAGTGCCGGGCCCGTACGCATCTGGAGCTCGGCCGCCTCTACCGGCGAGGAGCCATACTCCATTGCCATGCTCTTGCAGGAAACGCTGGGGAGCAGGGCACGCGATGCCCGTGTAGTGGCTACCGATATCGACACCGACGCACTGAACAAGGCGCGCGCAGCCGTCTATCCCATGGATCAGGTCGATAAACTGACCGAAGAGCGCCGTAAGCGCTTTTTCCTGCGCGGTAGCGGGGCGCGAGCGGGTTTAGCGCGGATACGTCCGGAACTTGCCGCTATGGTCGAGTTTCAGGCGCTCAATCTGCTGGCGCCGAAATGGGACATGAAAGGGCCCTTTGACGCCATTTTCTGCCGCAACGTGATGATCTATTTCGACAAGGCAACCCAGGCAAAGATACTCGAGCGATTCGTGCCTTTTCTCAAGCCGGACGGACTGCTTTTCGCAGGCCATTCCGAGAATTTCTCGTACATTAGCCAAGCCTTCCGTCTGCGCGGCCAGACAGTTTATGAATTGGCCAGCTCACCCTCAAGCCGACCGGGCCATGGCCGATAGTCTGAGAATTACATCCTCTTACGCTACCGATACATGTCAGCGTAACGGAAAGGAGAGTTTCCATTGAGTGCACCCAAGATAAAGGTGCTGTGTGTCGACGATTCGGCGCTGATTCGCGACTTGATGACCGAGATCATCAATTCTCAGTCGGACATGGAAGTCGTGGCGACGGCGCCGGATCCGCTCGTTGCCCGTGATCTGATCAAGCGTACCAATCCCGATGTGCTCACTCTGGACGTGGAAATGCCGCGCATGGATGGGCTCGACTTTCTCGAGCGCCTGATGCGCCTGCGGCCGATGCCGGTATTAATGGTGTCATCACTGACTCAGGCCGGGTCGGAAATCACCTTGCGTGCCCTTGAGTTGGGCGCCGTGGATTTCATTGCCAAACCGCAGTTGGGCATTCGTAGCGGCATGCTGGATTACAGCAATATGATCGCCGACAAGTTGCGCGCGGCGGCACGTTCGCGGCCCCGCAGCATACGGCGTGAGGGTACTCCGCCACCCCCGGCCATCAAGGCGCCGCTGATCTCCAGTGAAAAGCTGATCATTATCGGCGCATCCACAGGCGGCACCGAAGCAATTCGTAGTGTGCTGGAACCGTTGCCGGCCAATAGCCCGGCGATTCTGATCACTCAGCACATGCCGGGAGGGTTCACCCGCTCGTTTGCCGAACGACTCAACCGCTTGTGCCGTATCACCGTCAAGGAGGCCGAGGACGGCGAGCGCGTGCTGCCGGGGCATGCCTATATCGCACCAGGTGATACACACCTCAAGTTGGGCAGAAGCGGTGCCAACTATGTCGCGCTGTTGGATAACGGGCCGCCGGTGAATCGACACCGTCCATCGGTGGATGTGCTGTTCAATTCCGCCGCTCAGCAGGCCGGACGTAACGCCATAGGCGTCATTCTGACGGGCATGGGCAAGGACGGTGCAGCGGGGTTGCTGGCCATGCGCCAAGCGGGATCGCATACCTTGGCGCAGAGCGAGGCGACCTGCGTGGTGTATGGCATGCCTCGTGAGGCGGTGGCGCTGGGAGGCGCCGCTGAAATCGTCGATCTGGACCAGATGGCCAGTCAAATCATGCATCAGGTTGCTGCGTCGGGGCGTGCCCAGCGCGTATAAACACAATTATTTCAAACAGAACAGGGAATTAGAACGATGAAACGCCTGCTCGGAAACATTTCGATCAATACCTTGCTGACCTCGGTGTTGGTGTGCGTCGGTGTGTTCTTCGTGGGGCTGGCTGGTCTGGCCTATACCGGCAATCGGAGTGCTGAAACGTCGATTGGCACCCTCAACAAGGTCAACGTCAGGCAGCTCAGCGAGATCAGCCGTGCCGATGTGCTTATGCTCAGGGCGCGTCTGAACATGGAAGGCGCATCCTCGGCGCTTTACCTGGGCCGCAGCGACCTGGCCGAGGCGCAGGTTGATAAGGCGAAAGAACTGTTGGACCGGGCCCAGGCACGCTTTGAGGCGTTCCAGGCCGTGCCCAGGAGCGATGAAGTGCGCCAGTTCATCGATCCTGTAGAAGCCAATTTCGCTGAGGTTCTCAAGTTATTGAACCATCAGCAGCAGGCATTGGCCGGCAATAACATTGCTGGCTACGACACGTTCAAGGCGGAGCTCGAGAAAGTCGAAGCTGTGCTGGCTACCGCCATGACCGAGTTCGTGCACTATGCCAATGAGCTGGGGCAGGCCAGCATGACGGATTATCAGGAGCGCACTCAACTATTCGAAGCCATTGGCCTGGCTGTCGTGATTTTTGCCCTGTTGATGCTGGTGGCCGTGCGCTTCGGCCTGGTGACCATGGTCGTGCGGCCTCTACGTGAGGCGGGAGAACACTTCGAGCGCATCGCCAAGGCGGACCTGTCTCATGAAATCAAGGTATATAGCCGCAACGAGATCGGTCAGCTTTTCGCGGCCATGCGCGATATGCAGCAGGGATTGAGCAAGACCGTTGGCACCGTACGTCAGAGCAGCGGCTCCATCCATATTGGTACGCGTGAAATCGCCAGTGGCAATGCCGACCTGTCATCGCGTACCGAGCAGCAGGCCGCGTCTATAGAAGAGACTGCAGCCAGCATGGAACAGCTGACCGCGACCGTGAAGCAGAATGCCGACAATGCCCGCCAGGCAAGTACGCTGGCCAACGATGCGTCCTCGACGGCAGGCCATGGCGGTGAGGTCGTTGAGCGCGTCATCTCTACCATGCATGGCATTTCCGATAGTTCGAAGAAGATCTCCGACATCACGGGAGTGATCGACTCCATTGCCTTCCAGACCAATATCCTGGCCTTGAATGCCTCCGTGGAGGCGGCGCGCGCCGGTGAGCAGGGTCGGGGTTTCGCCGTGGTTGCCGGTGAGGTTCGTAACCTGGCTAGCCGCTCCGCTGGTGCAGCCAAGGAAATCAAGGCACTGATCGATAACTCCGTCGCACAGATCCAGCAAGGCTCGACGTTGGTGGAAGAGGCTGGCGCGACGATGCGTGATGTGGTCTCGGCGGTACGCCGGGTCACCGACATCATGGACGAGATCTCTGCAGCGTCGCAGGAGCAGAGCGACGGCATCGAGCAGGTCAATACCGCGATTACCCAAATGGATGAAGTTACCCAGCAGAACGCGGCACTCGTTCAGCAGGCGGCCGCAGCGGCGGCTTCCCTGGAAGAGCAGGCCAGTCGCTTGGAGCATGCCGTAGCGGTGTTCCGTCTGGCAGGCCGTGTCCAGGCGGGAAACGAGGCGGTGGCCAAGCTGCCGCGGGATAATGCGCCGGCGGCCACCCCTGCAGTGAAAAAGCCTGCCACGCCCCAGCCGCAGGTCGCCCAAGGGAGAGCGGCGGTCAAACCTCAGCCGGTCACCGAGAGCGACGATGACTGGCAAGAATTCTGATCGAACATGACAGGACCGCCCTGTGTCGCCAATCGTCGAGACAGGGCAATGCAACGGTAAAATGCGCTGGGAATGCCGGTTATCTCGCGACTTTGTACCCATCATTTTACTGACACAATCACGATAGCCGTTTGGCGTGCCACTTAGACGACGAGGAAGAAAGATGGCCGATAAGAATATGAGCATTCTGGTGGTAGATGATTTCCCTACCATGCGCCGTATCGTGCGCAGCCTGCTCAAGGAACTGGGTTATACCAATGTGGAAGAGGCGGAAGACGGCCAGGATGCCCTGGGTAAGCTGCGCTCCGGCGGCTTTGAATTCGTCGTTTCCGACTGGAACATGCCTAACCTCGATGGCCTGGAAATGCTCAAGCAGATCCGTGCCGATGACGCACTCAAGTCGCTTCCAGTGTTGATGGTCACGGCGGAAGCCAAGAAGGAAAACATCATCGCTGCGGCGCAGGCCGGAGCCAATGGTTACGTAGTCAAGCCTTTCACCGCCGCGACGCTGGAAGAAAAGCTCAACAAGATCTTTGAAAAACTGGGCAAATAATTAGAGGAGGGCCGGCCATGAGCGGTGAAGCGCAGCAAGCCGTTAATAACGGCGATGATCTGATCCTTAGGATCGGACAATTGACACGTATGCTTCGAGACAGCATGCGTGAACTGGGGTTGGATAAGGAAATCGAAAAAGCGGCTGAAGCCATTCCCGATGCGCGCGACCGCTTGAGCTATGTGGCGTCAATGACAGAGCAGGCGGCCGAGCGCTCTCTCAACGCCATTGATCGGGCACAGCCGATACAGGAAGGGCTTGAGACTCGGGCCAACGAACTCGACAAACGCTGGGCGGAATGGTTTGCCGAGCCGAAGGAACTCGATGACGCCAAGGTATTGGTGACGGATACGCGTAATTACCTGTCTGATGTACCGGTGCAGACCCAGGCGACCAACGCCGAACTTCTCGAAATCATGATGGCCCAGGATTTTCAGGACCTGACTGGCCAAGTGATCAAGAAGATGATGGATGTCATCAAGCAGATCGAGAATCAGCTGGTACAGGTGCTGCTGGATAACGTGCCGGACAGCGACGACCGCCAGGAATTGCGTCGCGCGATGGACGCCGAGCGTGAGTCGTCGCTGCTCAACGGCCCGCAGATCAAGCCCGATGCTCTCGATGTAGTCAGTAGTCAGGACCAGGTGGACGACCTGCTCGATTCGCTAGGGTTCTAACCTGCTGAGGATCGATCCACGGCGTATCGCTGGCTTCCCGATGCGTTGTGCCCCCGCTTAACTTGCCCGCTTACGCGCGACAATCGTGAATTAACGCACGATTCGTCGCGCTTTTTGTGTGATCGTCCCTCGCCTGCACCACGCAGAATAGCCAGCGTCCACTCCGTTTACGCTATTCGCACGCAGGAACCATGGCCGAAGAGACCAGCCAGGATGACAAGACCGAAGAGCCGACACCTCGACGCATCGAAAAAGCGCGAGAGGAAGGCCAGGTTGCCCGATCCCGTGAGCTAGCCACCTTCATGATGCTGATGGCGGGTGTCGCCAGCCTGTGGTTCATGGGGTCGCTGCTCTACGATCAGCTAGGCCTGATGATGGAGCAAACGTTCCTCTTCGATCGCGGCATAGCCTTCGATACCGCCTTGATGCTGACGAATTTCTGGGCCCTGGGTACTCAGACCTTAATAACGCTGCTGCCGTTGTTCTTGCTGTGGACCGTGGTGGCGCTGATTGCTCCGGCGCTGCTCGGTGGCTGGCTGATTTCCGGTAAATCCCTGAAACCCCAATTATCCAAGCTCAATCCGCTCAAGGGCCTGAAGCGGATGTTTTCCACCCAGGCATTGGCCGAGTTGGCCAAGGCGATTGCCAAGTCGGTACTGACCGGCAGTGTGGCGATCGGTTTCTTGTGGTCCAAGCGTGGCGACCTGCTTGCCCTCACGGATCAGCCCCTCGAGATGGCGCTATTTCATGCCTTGAAACTGGCGGCGCTGTGCTGTGGCCTCATCGTGCTCTCGCTGGTCGTGGTCATTCTGATCGATGTGCCTTACCAACTGTGGAGCCACAACAAGAAGCTGCGCATGACCAAGGATGAAATCAAGAAGGAACACAAGGAGTCCGAGGGCGATCCGCACGTCAAGGCACGTATTCGTCAGCAACAGCAGGCCATGGCTCGTGGACGCATGATGAGCAAGGTACCCGAGGCGGATGTCATCGTTACCAACCCCACCCACTATGCCGTCGCACTGAGCTACCAGGATGGCAAGATGGGCGCGCCGCGAGTTGTCGCCAAGGGGGTCGATGCCGTGGCGGTTCGTATCCGTGAACTGGGTGACGAACACAAGATACCTCGGCTGGAAGCACCGCCGCTGGCGCGTGCCCTGTACCGTCATGTCGATCTCGACCGGGAAATACCCGCTGACCTGTATACCGCCGTGGCCGAGGTGTTGGCTTGGGCGTTCCGCCTCAAGCAAGTCCGTCGCGAAGGCGGCGACATGCCCGATACGCCGCGCGATTTGCCGGTGCCCCCTGAACTCGACGACGCCACGCGGCGCGAAACCCCTTCCGAGGATGCTCAATGAACCTGTTGGATTCCCTGGGTCGTCAGAACTTGCTGGGCAATGCCCACATGAAGCTGCTGGCCGGTCCGGTACTGATCATCATGATCCTGTCGATGATGATCCTGCCGCTGCCGCCGTTCGCGCTGGACCTGTTCTTTACCTTCAACATCGCGCTGTCGATCATGGTGCTGCTGGTCAGCATGTTCACGCAAAAGCCGCTGGACTTCGCGGCGTTTCCTGCCGTGCTGCTGTTTACCACCTTGCTGCGCCTATCGCTCAACGTAGCCTCGACCCGTGTGGTATTGATGGAAGGGGACGAGGGCGGCGATGCGGCGGGCAAGGTTATCGAGGCATTCGGCGAGTTCCTCATCGGTGGTAACTTTGCTGTGGGTCTGGTGGTGTTCCTGATCCTGGTCATCATCAACTTCATGGTCATCACCAAGGGTGCCGGACGTATTGCAGAAGTCGGCGCACGTTTCATGCTCGACTCCATGCCAGGCAAGCAGATGGCCATCGATGCCGACCTCAACGCTGGCCTGATCGGGGAAGAAGATGCCAAGCGTCGCCGTGGAGAAATCTCTCAGGAGTCCGATTTCTACGGTTCCATGGACGGTGCCAGCAAGTTTGTACGTGGCGATGCGGTTGCCGGCCTGATCATCATGGTGGTCAACCTGATCGGTGGTCTGATGATCGGCGTGATGCAGCACGACATGGCCTTCAGCGATGCCGCCCGCACCTATACGCTGCTAACTATCGGTGACGGCCTGGTTGCGCAGATTCCCGCGCTGGTCATCTCCACCGCGGCCGGTGTCACCGTATCCCGCGTCAATACCGAGCAGGACGTGGGACAGCAGATGATGAGTCAGCTGTTCAACAAGCCCCAGGTCCTGATTCTGGCAGCCTGTGTCATGGGCTTGCTGGGCCTGGTGCCGGGCATGCCCAACTTCGTTTTCCTGCTGTTCACCGTACTGCTGGGTGGTCTGGCTTGGTGGATAATGCGTCGTAACGATGAAAAGTTGGCCGAAGAGACCATCAACACATCGGCAGCCCCGGCACAGCAAGAAGTGCCCGAGGCAAGCTGGGATGACGTGCAATTGGTCGATACCCTGGGTCTCGAGGTCGGCCACCGTCTGATTCCTATGGTCGACCACCGTCAGGGTGGCGAGCTGCTCGGGCGCATCAAGAGCGTACGCAAGAAGTTTGCCCAGGAGGTCGGTTTCCTGCCGCCCGTGGTGCACATTCGCGACAATCTCGAGTTGGGGCCCAATACTTACGTCATTTCGCTCAAGGGTGCCGAAATCGGGCGTGCCGAGGCCTATCCCGGCAAATGGCTGGCTATCGATCCAGGCCAGGTCTCCGGCCACCTGGAAGGCACGCCAACCCAGGATCCCGCCTTCGGTTTGCCGGCGGTGTGGATCGACAGCAACCAGCGCGAGCACGCCCAAGTGTATGGCTACACCGTGGTGGATGCCGGTACGGTGGTTGCCACGCATCTCAACCACTTGCTGCATCGGCATGCCGGCGAGATGCTGGGGCGCCAGGAAGTCCAACAGCTTCTCGATAAGCTGGCCGAGGAAAACAAGACGCTGGTCGAGGATGTGGTACCCAAGCTGGTCTCGCTGACCACGCTGCAGCGGCTGCTGCAGAATCTGCTTGAGGAGGATGTCCCGATCCGTGACTTGCGCACCATCCTGGATACGCTGGCCGAGCATGGCTCGCCGCAGAGCGACGCGCATGAGCTGACTGCCATGGTGCGTATTGCCTTGGGCCGTATCATCACGCAGCAGTGGTTCCCGGGCCAGGACGAACTGCATGTGATTGGCCTGGATGCCAACCTTGAGCAGGTGCTGAGCCAGGCTCTGCACGGCGGTGGAGCCCTCGAGCCGGGTTTGGCCGAAACTCTGATGACACAATCGGAAGCCGGTGTTGCACGTCAGGAGGCCAGCGGTGAACCGAGTGTGCTGGTAGTACAGCATGAACTGCGTCCATTGCTGGCGCGCTTCCTGCGCCGCCGTCTACGACAACTTGCCGTCCTTTCCCAAGCGGAAATCCCCGATGACCGTACCCT
The DNA here is from genome assembly GCF_000378505.1 of Modicisalibacter luteus DSM 23508. Lineage (GTDB taxonomy): Bacteria > Pseudomonadota > Gammaproteobacteria > Pseudomonadales > Halomonadaceae > Modicisalibacter > Modicisalibacter luteus. Next base: position 220,439 of record NZ_KB899993.1, read on the forward strand.
GCGGGTCACTACCCTGATCGGAGGCCGTACATGAGCGTCAAGCGATTTGTAGGCGTCACTAGTCGTGATGCTATGCGTCAGGTGCGAGCCGCCCTGGGTGACGATGCCCTGATTCTCTCCAACCGCCGGGTACCCGAAGGGATAGAGATTTTAGCCTTGGCCGACGAAGAGCACGGGCGTATGACGGCTCCGGCTCCATCAGTGGAAGCACCCGTCGAGCGGCCGTTTCCTGCTCCCCCAGCTGGTTCGCTGGGAGGGGGCGGCATTCCCAAGGCGACCGATCTCGATAGCGAAATGTCTTCGGGCGTGCAGGCGGTGCCTGTCGATTTTGCGGCGTTCAGTGAACGGGTGCTCGGTGAGATGCAGGACTTGCGCACCCTGTTGGCGTCACAGGCGCACAAGCCGGCGGGGCCGGAAGGCGACACTCTTGTTGATCGCCTGCGCCAGCGCCTTTATGCGGCCGGCTTTGGGGTGCGCCTGGTGCAGGAGCTGCTCGAGACGCCACCTACGGAACTGCTGACTGCCAGCGACGAGCAGGCCCAGGCTTGGCTGGCCCGACAGCTGTCGTCACGCCTGGCTGTCCTCGATGACGAAGCTGGGCTGCTTGATGCCGGTGGCGTGTTTGCCCTGGTTGGACCGACCGGGATCGGCAAGACAACGACGACGGCCAAGCTGGCTGCACGTTATGTGATGCGCCATGGCGGGAACGGGGTCGCGCTAGTCACCACCGATAGCTACCGTATCGGTGCTCATGAACAGTTGCGAATCTATGCACGTTTGCTGGGTATCGAAGTGCACGCGCTGGAGGCGGATGCACCACTCGGCGATCTTCTGTCCAGGCTGGCTGACAAGCGCCTGGTCATCATTGACACCGTCGGCATGAGCCAGCGTGACCAGCGCCTGGTCGGCCAGATAGCCATGCTCGGCGACACCTCGGGCGGCGCGGAACAACGGCCGATCCGCCGCCTGTTGCTGCTCAATGCGGCCAGCCATGGCGATACACTCGAAGAAGTCGTCGACACTTACCAGCGCGCTTCGTTGGCGGCCGGTGCCCCGCTTTATGGCGCGATTCTGACCAAGGTCGATGAGGCGCCAAGGCTGGGGGCGGTGCTGGATATCGCTATCCGCCATGGGTTGTGCCTGCATTATGTGTCGCATGGTCAACAGGTTCCTGAAGACCTGCGTCTGGCGGAGCGCGATGCACTTGTGCAGCAGGCGCTCAGTGCTGCAGGGCAGTCCTCGTTCGCTATCGATATGCCTGTAGCGCCATCCTCCGGACAGCGTATCCAGGCGCTATCTCGAGGTCTGCTGGGTCAAGGCCGCGCCTTGGCCTCCACGCTGGCGAACCTGCGTCGCGAGATCGCCGGCTTCGCCCTGCTCGAGGAAGCCTGGCCGTTGCTGGGCTATCCGCTGGAGCAGCAGCGGGCTCGGGTTCCTGGCCTGGTCAATACCGATCACCGGTTGCAACATGGCCAGCAGGAATCCCTGCACGCCTTACTCTGGGGACGCTCAAAAACCGTTAGCGGCATGGATTGGGCGATGCCGGCGGTCAGCTTGAATACGGCCGGCCATGCCCAGGCCATGCCGTGGTTGGCGCATCTGCTGCCGGCGGGCGAGGCCGAGCGCTTGATGTGGGCCGAAGCCGAGTTGGGGCCGGCCTGGCATCTGCTACCCAGCTGCCCTGGTGTGCTGGCGCGTGACATGCTGGACAACCTTGGCATGGCATGGCTAGCGATAGGACAGGCAAATTCCCGGGTCATTGCCGCTGGGGAGCGACATGCGCTGGCAAACCTGAATGTTCATGCGGACTCACGCGCCCATCTCACATGCCGGTACCGTGGTCGGGACTCGCGCCTCGAGTTGTCTCGCCTGGCTGTTGGCTTGAACGATGGCGAGCGACTCCATGCCTGGTTCGGCACCCTTTCGGAAACCGAAACCGGCCGACAGCTGGGGCAGCGCTACTGGTTGGCACCGCGCGACGATGCGAGGGAGCAGACCATCATGAAGGCAATGGTCTCTCAATTGGGCCATGACGACTTGCCGTTATTGACTCGCCGTGCCTGGCGCATGGTGGGAGAGGCCAGTCGAACTCCCCTCGATCCCGAACTGCAGCTCCTGGTCGCTGCGAGTCTGGCTGCGGTCGCGTCCCGCCTCGATCAGGAGAGTGCCGATTGGGCGATGGACGTTCGGGCACACGTCATGGCCGTGCTTGGAGGGCGGCGGGCACGCTCATCTACTGCCTTGCTGGAAGGATTGATAAACGTGTTGACGGCACGTGATGCCTTCCGCTTGGTCGGCGCACAGTAATTGTCTAGGGAGGCAACAGGTGAGTCAGACGGATCAGGCGGCGGGACTGCGTCGCTGGGCTGAGTCCATGGCGCCGGCAGAGCCCAAGCCTTCTTTCGAGGCTATGCCTTCACGCGTTTTGTTGACGCTGGGGTTGCCGGAGGGTGCGGGGAGCGATATTGAGCCTGTCGTTGACGCGCTGCGTCGTTGGCATGAGCAGGGGCAATCATGGGTCGGCGACCCTTCGGCTTGGCGAGTGGTGGCACTGGATGTGCAAAGCCCGCACTTCACGGCGTTGGCCAGCCAGCAGAAACGCTGGGCCCTTTGGGTGGACGATGATGCGGATGGCTTTCGGCGCGCCTACCGCACGTTGAAGCAATTGGCTCAGCATCCAGGGGCACCGCGTCGACTGCTGATGGTACATCCGCCGTTACTATCAGGTGCCGGCCTGCTGGGTAATCTGCGCGATGCGGCATCCCACTTCTTTGAAATCCAACTCGTCATGATCGGTTTCGCGAAACCCAAGAGTAAGCGTAGATGAGGCTCCTCAAAGGTATTGCTTGGCTGATGCTGACAGCCTGCAGCTTGGCCCCCACAACGAGTATTGCCGCACCGGGTAGTTGGGTAAGTGCTGGGGAGAGCGTGCGATTGTTCACTGCTGGCCGGGCGGTCGAATCGCAGCCATTGGTGCCGCGCGGTGATCTGATGAAGGGCACTCGTATTCGTCAGATCCACTGGCAATATCGGAGCCCCCCCGGCCAGCCTTTCCTTGAGGCCTGGCTCTGCGCTTCACGGCAATGCATTCGCCTGGGAGGCGCACGTGGATCCAGCCGTGCCTTGGCCGGCCTGGCGGCGGATCAACCGTTGCATTTCCGTTTCCGCCTACCCGAGGGGCGTCAGCCGGCTAAGCCGTTTCGCGTTGAGGGTCTTCAGGTCATCGTGGATTTTCGATAGTGAGTGCATCGCGTGTCGCTAAAGCACGAATAAACCATGGCAATAGGGGGTTTTCGTTGCTTGGTCGCTGCCGGCACAACGCAATAATGTAAATATCGGCAGCCAATCACATATGTTTACGTGCTGCCGCTTACTCTTTTCGAGGCGAGTGGAATGTACACGGCACAGGGCAAGATCGACCAACGCGCATTACTCGATCAATACCTTCCCATCGTGCGGCGACAGGCGCTGGCGCTTCAGGTGAAGCTGCCGGCCAGCGTCGAGCTTGATGATCTGATTCAGGCAGGCATGCTCGGCTTGCTGGACTCTCTGGGACGTTATGACTCCTCCCAGGGAGCCAGCTTTACCACTTATGCCAGCCAGCGTATTCGCGGCGCGATGATCGACGAGTTGCGTAGCCGCGACTGGGTACCGCGCAGTGTCAGGCGCAATGCCCGCGAAATCGAAGAGATGATTCGCAGCCTGGAACAGCAACTGGGGCGCACTGCAGAAGAGCGCGAGATCGCTGAAGCGCTGTCGTTGAGTCTGGAGGAGTATCATCAGCGTCTGGCGGACACCAATGGTGGGCAGCTGCTCGGCTACGAGGATATCGTGGCTGAAGGCGGCGAGCCCGAGGCGGACGAGCGTTCGCCACAATCGCCTTTCGATGCCCTCGCCAGCGGCGAACAGCGCCAGCGCCTGGTAGCGGCCATTGAGCGCCTGCCCGAGCGTGAAAAGTTACTGCTTGGCCTTTACTACCAGGAAGATTTGAACCTCAAGGAGATTGGGGCGGTTCTGGGAGTCAGTGAATCACGCGTGTGCCAGCTTCATAGCCAGGCCGTGGCGCGTTTGCGTGCGAAACTGGCCGATATCTGATCGGCCAGACCGATTGCCCTAACCGAATGTCTTGATCGATTGCAGCAGGGCATCCGCTTCTTCGTTGGCTTGCAGATAACAGCGGCGCAACTGGGCGCGTTCTGTAGACCCGCTGTCATCGACAGCCATCTTCTCGTAATCCTCCGCCAGGGTCAGCAGGGCACCGAGGCTCCCTGCGCGAGAGCGCAGCGCGACAATCACGTCTTCCGGCAAGGGGACCTCGTGTAACAAGGTCTCCATGGGCAGGCCGAGCATCACATCCATCAGCGAGAACAGGCCTGCCGTGAAAGCACTTTCCCTGTCGATACCAGGGAAAGGATCGGCCAGCAGCCGGCACATCAGCGCACGGGTCAATGCCAATTTTATGGTCAAACGACAGACCGGCCCGTTCTGAGACAACATCACGGTGGCAACCAAGGTACGCAGCTCGATCAAACCCAGTAATTGCAGGCTGCGCTTGAGTTGGGTTATCTGCCTGCCTTGGCCGAAATACCCCGAGTTGGCACGCTTGAGCACCGTGACATAAAGGTACGGATCCTGGGCAATGAGCTTGGCGAGTTCGTCGAGATTCACCGTGTCGCGGTAGAGTTCGGTAATCAGCCTCAACTGAATGCTCTGATTGCCACGGCGCGCGTTCATGCTTGAGGCATGAGTCTTCGGCTTGGCAAAGAAATAGCCTTGGAATAACCGAAAACCCAGCGATCTGTAACGTTTGAAGACGTCCAGATCATCGACCTTCTCGGCAAGGAATGTGCGCTCGCCATTGTCCAGCGACTGAATGGCTTTCTTGTCGTAGGGCTGGGTCGTATCGACCTTGATGATATCCGCGAGTTCGCCAAGCATGCGAGTGCGGCTGTCATCGCTTCCCAAGGTCCACGAGATGCGGTAGCCATAAGCCTTGATGACTTGGATGGCACGAATGGTTTCGCTATCCGCGGCAACCGATTCGGTTATCTCGATGACGATCTGTTCCGCTGGCGTGGGCAGCAACTCGGGGCGGGCTAGCCACTCGCTAGAGACATTCAGGAACAGCCAGCGATTTCCGACCAGTTTTTCCAGGCCGATATCGTAGATGGCAGCACTGCAGGCGCGAGCGGTGGCCAGCAGAGGGTCGGATATTTCAGCCGTGTTTGCCTGCGGTGATGATCGATAGAGCAGTTCATCGCCAACATGATGAAAATGCGCATCGCATACAGGTTGCAGAGCAATGCAGTATTGATCGTCGTCCTCGACGGAAGCGCTCACACAGGATCTCTCGATAAAAAGTGAGACAAGTCAATCTTTTGCAAAGCATAAGAGTACTCGGCCAGGCGAGTTGAAACAATTGATGCCATGCGGCATCAAGGGCCTGGGCTTCAACGCAAGGTCGCCGGCACCGAGCGATGTCGGTGCCGGCGTGAGCGTGATCAGGCTTGCTGGGAACGTTGGGGACGGCGGCGGCGGCGCTTGTTGGCGGGATTGTCACCCTGGCGTTGCTGGGTGTCGTTGCGTGAATCGTTCTGCGACTTCCCTTGACGAGGGCTTGCAGCCTTGTTGCGTGGCTGCTGTCGACCATTGCCACTGCGGCGACCGTTCTCGATGGGCTCAGGCTTGGCGTTGGGGTCGGGCTCGAATCCCGTCTCGACATGCTTGGGCAGGTCGCGCTTGATCAGCTTCTCGATGTTTCGCAACAGGCCATGTTCGTCGACACAGACCAGCGAGACTGCCTGACCTTCGCTACCGGCCCGACCGGTACGTCCAATACGATGGACGTAATCTTCAGCGACGTTAGGAAGCTCGAAGTTGACGACGTGGGGTAGCTCACTGATATCGAGGCCGCGGGCGGCGATGTCAGTTGCCACCAGCACTTGGAGGCTTCCATCCTTGAAGGCAGCCAGCGCACGGGTGCGTGCGGACTGGCTCTTGTTACCATGGATGGCCATGGCTGGAATATCCTGCTTGCCCAGCTGTTCTGCAAGCCGGTTGGCCCCATGCTTGGTGCGCGTGAATACCAACACTTGGTACCACTGATGGCGCTTGATCAGGTGGGCCAGCAAGTCGCGCTTCTTTTCCCTGTCCACACTATAGACGGCCTGATCGACAGTCTCGGCCGTGGTATTGCGGCGTGCGACTTCGATCATTGTGGGTTGGTCCAGCAACTTGCCAGCGAGCTGTTGGATCTCGTCGGAAAAGGTCGCCGAGAACAGTAGGTTCTGTCGCTTGACCGGCAGCAGCTTCAGCAGTTTCTTGATGTCATGAATGAAGCCCATGTCGAGCATGCGATCGGCTTCATCGAGTACCAGCGTCTCGACCTGTGACAGGTCGATATGGCGCTGCTGATGCAGATCCAGCAGGCGGCCAGGAGTTGCAACGAGGATATCGAGCCCCGGACGGATGGCATCGATCTGTGGCTGGGCGCCAACGCCCCCGAAGATGACGTGTGAACGCAGCTTGAGATAACGCCCGTAAGTAGCCACGTTGTCACCGACCTGGGCGGCAAGTTCGCGTGTCGGGGTGAGAACCAAGGCACGTACCTGACGGGGGCCGGGGCGGCCACCAGCACTAAGGCGTTGCAGCAGGGGCAGGGTGAACCCCGCGGTCTTGCCAGTGCCCGTCTGGGCGCTGGCCAGCAGATCACCGCCCTTGAGCACGGCGGGTATCGCCTGGCGCTGGATAGGGGTCGGTGTAGAATAGCCCTGCTCTTCGACGGCACGTAGCAGTTCGGTGCGCAGGCCAAGGTCGGAAAAACTCATGCAAGCTCCGGATAAACGCACTTGCCGCACACCTGAAGGGTGCGTCCCGGGCCAATGCGTAGAAAAAAACGGTGACAGTGGAGGCGCAGCAGGGGGACGAAAAAGCCGCGACGCGCATCATGACAGAAAGTCATGCATGATGCACGCCGATCGGAGCGCGGCTTAGAGAGCCCGGATGCGTTGGGCCACGTTGTTGGCCACTTCGTCCCAGCTCTTGCCCAAGGCGCGGACAAGGGCCGGGTAGCCATCGCTGGTCAGTGGGACACTTGCAGAGAAGGGCTCGACCGTCAGGATCTCGCCGTCGGCATCACGGAGTTGCCAGCGGCCTCCGGCCACGGCCATGCCATCGTAGCGACCCTGGAATTCATCGACTTCCATGCGGAGATGCCAGGCATTACTGGTGTTGCCACTATCCAGCACGCGAGTGTCGGGCAGACGCTCAGCCAGCCGCTGACGAAGGCCACGGCGCAACTGTCGGCCCAGATCCTCGGCCCACAAGTGGGAGCTGGCTTGATGCATCAAAACATCGTTACGCTGCAGGACGATGCCTTGCCCCGCAAGATAGTTGGCTAGCTGAACACTATCGATGATCAGGGTGCGTTCGGGCGATGGCTCTGTCTGTTCGGCAGTATAAGTGCCTGGTGGCAGCGTATAGCGCTCCAGCGAGGAGCCACCGCCACCCGCGGCACACCCCGTCAGCCAAACCATCAGCAAAAGCAAGAACAGGACTCGCATCGTGGTGTCGTCCTCCGTTGGTAAATCTTCTGCCGGCGCCGTCTGGGCGCCGGCAACACTCAGCGACTCGGGGCCCTGGGAACCGGATCTGTGCCGCCGCTACGGTCGAAGATCAGGGCGCTGGGCTGCTCGCTCAACGTTCTGGCGATCGGCTGAAGATCGCGGATCAGCTGATCGAGGCTCTCCAGCGTTTCCGTCAACTCGCGATACGCATCCGATTCGGGGGAGAGCCCCTGAAGCGTCTGACGCAGTTCGCGCAGCGACGCGTTGATATTTTCCAGCAGATCCCCGGTCTTCGGATCATCCAGCAGCGCCTGCAAGGATTCTGCCGTATTGCGAACCTCGGCAAGGACTGACTGCGAGGACTGCAGGTTCTGGTCCAGCCCTGTCAGGATAGGCTCGATCTCCAGTTTGTTAAGCTTCTCGAGCAGGTTGGAGACCTGTTGTTCGATCTGCGCGAATCCGCCGGCTGTAGTGGGGAACACGGTCACGCCGTCAAAGGTCTCGCGCTGATACTCATCGGCGTCCTCTTGGAAGTTGAGATCTACGAACATCGCTCCGGTAAGCAGGTTACCGGTTTTAAGCGAGGCTCTCAGGCCGTGGTCGAACATGCGACTGATTCGCTCGCGCCACGCGTCCAGATCGATATCGGGGGCATCGTCGTTACTGCCAAGACGCTGGGGTTCGATGCGGACCAGCACAGGGATGGCAAAACGCTGCCGCGTGTCAGGCTGTGGCGCACTGAAATGCCACGGGACACTGACTACCGTACCGACACGTACGCCTCGGTATTCTACAGGCGAGCCGCGTGACAGGCCGCGCACCGTATCGTCGATCAAGAGTACGTATTCCAGATAGCGATTGAAGGTGCCCTGGAGGGCGCTTTCCTCGTCTGAATAGAGTCGATAGGTCGTGTCCGGCGATGCCACAGGACCCATGGGGATATCCGAGGGTACGCCGAACGTTACACCACCGCCGACCAGCGTCTCGAGCGACTCGACGTTGGCCCGGAACCCTTCGGAATCCAGGTTCAGGCTGATCGCGGCTGCTGTCCAGAAGCGCGTACTTTCGGTTACCAGCACATCATATGGCGCTTCGATGAACAAACGGTGGCGCATCTCGCGCTTGTTGGGATCGAACTCGGTATTTTCCACCCGGCCTACGGTAAAGCCCTGGTAGGTGACCGGGTCGCCGACGTTGAGCGAGCTGCCCATTTCACTGACGAGGTTGATGCGAATCCCTTCGGCATTGGGGGGGGCAACCGGGGGTTGTTCGAGGACTTCGAAATGATATTGAGGCAGCTCGTTGTTGCCAGGCTGCAATTGGATGTATGCACCCGACAGCACGGTGCCCAGGCCGCTGATGCCTTCTCGCCCGATACGCGGCTTGACGACCCAGAACCTGGTGCCTTCGTTAAGTAACCGGTCGGTATCCTCCGCCATGCGTGCCGTCACTACGGTATGGGTGAGGTCATCCGACAAGCGCACCCCGGTAACACGGCCAACCTCGACATTGCGTGTCTTGATCAGCGTCTTGCCTGCCTCGATGCCTTCCGCATTAGGCATCTCCAGCGTGATTTCGGGCCCCCGCTTGGCATAGTTGTCGTAGACCAGCCACAACCCGATGATCACGGCGACCAGCGGTACGATCCATATGGGCGACAGGCGGGATTGACGGTGACGTTCAGCGCGATGCGCTTCAGGCATGACGAGCTTCCTTGTCAGACGTTTCGAGCGGGGAGGATTCCCACAACAAGCGTGGATCGAAAGTGATGGCAGCCAGCATGGTCAGTACCACGACACTGGCAAAGGCCAGGGCGGCAGGCCCCGGTGTTATGGTCATCAGCGCGTCGGCGCGGATCAGGGCCACCAGAATCGCCACCACGAAAATATCGACCATGGACCAGCGGCCAATGAATTCCGTCAGGCGGTAGAGCCGAGTGCGCGTGACGGGGTGGTAGCCCGAGCTGCGGCGGGCCGCGATGCACAGCCAGGCCAGCGCGATCAGCTTGCCGACCGGGACCAGCACGCTAGCGATGAAGATGACCAGCGCCACCGGAATCGAGCCTGCCTGCCAGAGCTCCACCACACCACCAATGATCGTCTGCGGATCGCTGCTGCCAAGGTAGGTGGTGGTCATGATCGGAAAGATATTGGCTGGAACATATGCCACCGCAGAAGCGAACAGCAGTGCCCAGGTACGTTGCAGGCTATGCGGCAGCCGTGCATGCAGGCGTTCACCGCAGCGACGACAACGGCCGTGCCTACGTTCGTCGAGGCGATTGACCAGGCCGCAGGTCGGGCAGCCACTGAGCCCCTGAGGTGCAGCGACGGAACCGGCCCGGCTGCCTTCCGGAGCCAGCGGTTCGCCAGCCAGAGAGAACCACATCCAGTCGCTGTCGATGGATTGGGTTGTGGCCAGTAACAGGACGGCGAAACAACAGAAGGCCCAGAACGAGATGCCCAGGGTGACACTTGCCAACCCGGCGATCTTAATAAGGCTGACCAGAGCACCGATGATGAATACGTCGGCCATCATCCAGGGGTGTAGATGGGCCAGGGCACGGGCGATGTAACGGCTGGCAGGCAGCGGTATGCGATACATCAGGCCGGCATGCAGCCAGATGACTCCCGCCAGATAGACAGCCGGCAACACCATAATCGTCAGCGCCACGGTGATGGCAACGAGGGATTGATCAAAGTCGATCAGGGTGGCTGCCGTCTGAGGAAGCTCGATACGATTGCTGACCCCGCTGACTTCAAAGCTGACGAAGTCGAACGAGACGGAGAGGACCAAGGCTATCAGCGCCGCGATGCCCAGCGCCAGGCAACGCTCGGCAGGTTGATGGTGGCGTGTCGCCAGGGTGTGGCCACAACGGGGACAATCGGCTTTTTGCCTGGCGCGCAGTGGCGGCAAGGCTACCAGCCAGTCGCACTCGTGACAGACGCGCAAGCGCCGCCGTGTTTGCCGGGGCGTTGGGCTTTCCGGACGCATGTCTTGAGCGAAAGGCTCCGAAGTCATTGATGTAGAACGTAGGTCCACGAGCTAGCTTCCTGCCGACACCTGACGATAAAAATCGTTCCTTGACGTATGAACAGTGTAACCTTACTGGTTGCGTGGTACGAACCAGTGTCGTTGCACTTGTGCATCGTGCCGACCATGCTTTACCTGCGTAGCGCATCCACCTTGTTGTCCGTAAGCGGTCATGCTTCGCTATGGGCACACTCATCGGGAAGGGAGAAATACCGTGTTAATGGCCATTGCCGCCATCGTCGTAGGATTGATCATATTGGTCTGGAGTGCAGATCGCTTTGTGGATGGCGCTGCCGCTACCGCAAATCACCTGGGGGTGCCGACCCTGCTCATCGGGATGCTGGTCATCGGCTTCGGCACTTCAGCGCCTGAATTGATGGTATCTGCCCTGGCTGCCGGCCAAGGCAATCCCGGCCTGGCATTGGGCAATGCCTATGGCTCGAACATTACCAACATCGGGTTGATTCTCGGCTTGGTTGCCTTGATGAGCCCGCTTGCGGTTCATTCTCAGGTGTTGAAACAAGAGTTGCCCCTGCTTGGCTTGGTCACGTTGATCTCGGCCTGGTTTCTGTGGGATGGAAGTATTTCCCGGCTTGATGCCACGATCCTGATCGTCCTGCTTTTTATTGTCATGGGCTTCAGTATCTGGCGTGCCCGTCAGGGAAATGGCGATGCCCTTGGCGTGAATACCGAGCAGGACATTTCGGAAAACACCATGAGCCTGAAGGCTGGAATAGTCTGGACCTTGGTCGGGCTTGTCCTGCTGATCGCCAGCTCACGGATGCTGGTGTGGGGTGCCGTCTATATTGCCCAGACGTTTGGTGTCAGTGATCTCATCATTGGCCTGACTGTCGTCGCCGTGGGAACTTCCCTGCCTGAGCTGGCCTCGTCAATCAGTGCCGTGCGCAAGAACGAACATGACCTGGTCTTGGGCAACGTGGTCGGCTCCAATCTGTTCAACACCTTGGGTGTCGTAGGTCTGGCTGGGGTAATTGCGCCGATTCACTCCGTTTCCGAGGCCCTGGCCCGCGACTGGCCTGTCATGGCCGCGCTGACTTTGGCCGTAGTCATCTTCGGTATTGGCTGGCGAGGTCAGGGGCGGATCAACCGTCTTGAGGCGGCCGCTTTGCTTGCCACATACCTTGGGTACACCGGTTATCTTGTTTATACCGTTATCTCAGCGTGATTCACATATGACATGCCGGTGTCGAAAGGGATTCTGACACCGGCATGCTCATCCAACAGGAGGAGACAGGGACGTGTGGCTTCCTCTAGTGGCGATCATTGTCGGGCTCGTTTTGCTGGCCTGGAGCGCTGATCGCTTCATTGACGGCGCGGCGGCGACCGCATTTCATCTTGGAATGCCGCCACTTCTGGTTGGCTTGCTGATTATCGGCTTCGGTACCTCTGCACCGGAAATGGTGGTATCGGCCCTGGCTGCCATTCAGGGCAGCCCCGGCTTGGCCCTGGGCAACGCCTATGGCTCGAACATCGCCAACATTGGCTTGATACTAGGGGTAGTGGCGTTGCTGAGCCCGTTGGCGGTGCCTCGTCAGCTGCTTCGCCTGGAATTGCCGTTTCTGGGAGCCGTCACCCTGCTTTCCGGTGCCTTGTTAATCGATGGCACAATCTCGCGAATTGACGCGGCATTGCTGCTGTTCCTGCTGTTATCGGTCATTATCCTTAGCATCCTGCGCGCACGCCAGCGAGCTGTAAACCAGGCCACCACGCCGGATGAGAACCAGGTGGCAGTGCAGAAGCTGTCGCTAAGGCAGGGCCTGTTCTGGACCGTGGCCGGGCTGGTGGTGCTCATTGCCAGTTCTCGGCTGCTGGTCTGGGGGGCGGTGAGTGTGGCCGAGGCAATGGGGGTCAGTGACTTGATTATCGGGCTGACCGTTGTCGCTATCGGGACCTCGCTACCTGAGTTGGCTTCGTCGATCAGTGCCGTACGCAAGCAAGAACACGACATAGTGCTCGGCAACGTGGTGGGGTCCAATCTTTATAACACCCTCGCTGTGGTCGGACTGGCCGGCATCATTTCGCCGATCGATAGCGTATCGGAAGCCCTCTACCGAGACTGGCCCGTCATGGCAGTACTGACGTTGGCCATGGCTCTTTTTTGCCTTGGCCGGGGTGGCCCGGGGCGTGTCTCCCGTCCCGAAGCCACGTTACTGCTGGTGGCCTACCTTGGCTACAACGCCTATCTAATCGGCTCGGCAGTCATTGGCCAGACGGTTTGAGCCAACGGTTGCGAGTGGCTGCGACAAACGACCACGCGGTGAAATCCCTCAACTGCGTCAACGAGACACACCTAAGGCGGGGAGCTTCGCTTCAGGCAGCGCTGTCAAATGCGTAGCATGGCATTAGCAAGATAGCTCTACGTCTGGATACAGTTTGTTTCGCTGCACAAGCTGTATGAATGACTATCCTCTGTGTGTCGTTTACGAATGCGCGACGGCCGGCTGGCCCGAGTGACAACAACCGGGAATACCCCGAAAACGCATCAACGGCTGCCTCTGAACCACGACTAATGTCAAGGAGAAGCCATGGAACTTGATCCGATACTTCTATCGCGATTGCAGTTCGCTTTCGTTGTCTCTTTTCACGCGATATTTCCCGCGTTTTCAATCGGCATGGCTTCGTTTGTGGCCCTGCTTCAGGGGCTTTTTGTCACGACGGGCAATCCAGCTTGGGAAAGGTTGTCGATCTTCTGGACCAAGGTGTTTGCCGTTGTCTTTGGCATGGGCGTGGTGTCGGGCATCGTCATGGCTTTTCAGTTCGGCACGAACTGGAGCAACTTTTCTCAGGCCACGGCTAACTTTTTCGGCCCCATGCTCAGCTACGAAGTGCTGACGGCTTTCTTCCTGGAAGCTGGTTTTCTGGGTGTGCTGTTGTTTGGCCGTGATCGCGTCTCACCTGGGGTGCATTTGTTCGCTGCCATCATGGTCGCTCTGGGTACGCTGATATCGTCGTTCTGGATCCTTGCTGGCAATAGCTGGATGCATACACCCGATGGCTTCGAGTTCCGCGATGGCGTGTTTCATATCACGTCCTGGTTCGATGCGATCTTTAACCCGTCTTTCCCTTATCGGCTGACACACTTTCTTATGGCGTCCTTCCTGGCGGGCGGCTTTGTTGTGGCGGGGGTCAGTGCCTGGTTCTTGCTGCGCAGACATGATGTAGAGGCCAACAAGAAAGCATTGTCGATGACCTTGTGGCTGTTGCTGTTCGCAGCGCCGGCTCAGGCGGTAATCGGTGACTTTCATGGCCTGAATACACTGGAGCATCAGCCGGCCAAGATCTCGGCGATAGAGGCCATCTGGGAAACCGAGGAATCCGTACCATTACTGCTTTTTGCGATTCCCGACCAGGAAAACCAGACAAACCACTTCGAGATTGGTATTCCAAAATTGGGTAGCCTGATCCTGGCCCACGATCCCAACGCTGAGCTGCCCGGATTGAATGAGGTAGCCCGGGACAAGCAGCCTCCTGTGTGGTTCACCTTCTTCGGTTTCCGCATCATGGTGGGGCTGGGGGTGTTGATGATTGTGTTTGCTGTAGTCGGGCTGGTATTGCGCCGCGGCGGGAAAGTCTATACCAGCCGGTGGTTCCTGCAGGGGCTGAGACTGATGAGCGTGACTCCGTTCATAGCCTTGCTTGCCGGCTGGATCACGACTGAAACCGGGCGGGCGCCTTGGATGGTGTATGGAATGATGACTCATTCCGAGGGGGTCACGCCGTCGCTGAGTACCGGCATGGTACTGTTTACGCTGCTGGGCTATATCGCGGTCTACGCCATCATCTTCTGGGCTGGGCTCTATTACCTTACCCGGGTAATTCGCAAGGGAATTCAGGAGGGCGAGACCAGTACCGATGAAAGCCATCGGGCCATGCGACCCATGTCGGCCTCGCATGTGTCGTTCGACAATGACGATGTTGCACCAAGGAGGGGATAGTCGTTATGGATACTTACGTTTTATCTACCATCTGGGCTGTCATCCTCGCCTTCAGCATCATCATGTACGTGCTGTTGGACGGTTTCGTGCTGGGCATGGGCATGCTCTTCCCGTTGGCTCCCGACGAGGAAGCCCGCGACGTCATGATGAATACCGGCGCGCCTATCTGGGATGGTAACGAAACCTGGTTGGTTCTGGCGGGCACGACTCTGTTGGGGGCGTTCCCGCTGGTTTATACCATCGTTTTGCCAGCGCTCTATATCGGGATATTTCTGATGGTCGCTGCGCTGATTTTTCGAGGCGTGGCGTTCGAACTCCGTTTCAAGTCCCATCGGTCGCGCAAATGGTGGAATCTGGCTTTTACTGGCGGCTCCGCGGTGGCGGCTTTCGCTCAGGGTGCGGTGGTAGGCGCGTACATCCTTGGCTTTGAAACCGAAAGCCGGACCTTTGCCGGCGGCCCGTTTGACTGGCTGACACCGTTTACCGTCATGACCGGCCTGGGCATGATGGCGGGGTTGGCACTGCTGGGGGCGACCTGGATCATCATGAAGACCGAGGGCGCAATCCAGGAGTGGGCCTACCGTCTAGTGCCAAAGCTGCTTGCCATCGTGCTGTTGGTGTTCGCCATCGTCAGCTTGTGGACGCCGTACGTCGATCCCAATGTCTGGAACCGCTGGTTCAGCAACATTCACGTGATCTGGATATTGCCGGCTATGGCGATGTTCAGCGCAGCATTGCTGTTCTGGGCGGTTAGAAAGCGGCGCGACAGGTTGCCTTTCTTGGCCACCTTGAGCATGTTCATCTTTACCTATCTGGGCCTGCTGGTCAGCCGCTGGCCATACGTCGTTCCGCCCAACCATACCTTGTGGGATGCCGCTGCTTCGCCGAGTTCGCAGTTGTTCCTGTTGATCGGGACGTTGTTCGTTATTCCTATCATCCTTGCCTACACCGCTTGGGCGTATTGGGTATTCCGAGGCAAGGTACGGCCGGGTGAGGGGTATCACTGACCGCTTATGGTGGAGTCCGATTTAACCCCACGAGGCTGGCTGCGCCATCAGGCGACACACGTACGTACTCTATTGATGCAGGGAGTTGGGCTGGGGCTGGTCGCGGGGTGCCTGACCATAGTGCAAATGGGCCTGCTTGCATGGATCGTTAGCCGCCTGACCATGAACGGTGTCCTGGTCGACGAGCTATTGTTGCCTTTCATGGGGCTGGTTTTAGTCATCATATTGCGTGCCATGGCGCAGTGGGGCCAGGAAAGCGCCGGTGTCGAGGCGGGGCTGCGGGTGCGTTCGCGCATCCGCGCCGAGCTGCTGGATCACCTGGCAGCGTTAGGGCCCCAGCGACTCAGCGATCAGCACAGCGCGGGACTTGGCGGCCAATTGGTCGAGCAGGTTGAGGCGTTGGATGGCTATTTTGCACGCTTTCTGCCCCAGCTTCGCCTGGCGGTCTTGTTACCATTGCTCATATTGTTCGTTGTGCTGTGGCTCGACTGGTTGGCGGCGCTGTTTCTGCTCCTGTCGGCTCCCTTGATTCCCTTGTTCATGGCCTTGGTGGGCATGGGTGCCGAGCGCCTCAACCGCGAGCAGTTTCTGGCCGTGACCCGTCTGGCCGGCCATTTTCTCGATCGGGTGCGTGGCATAACGACCCTGCAACTTTTCAACCATACCGAGCGAAGCGTCGATGAGGTATTCACGGCGGCGGACGATTATCGGCAGCGCAGCATGCGTACGCTGCGTATCGCTTTTCTCTCATCGGCCGTACTCGAGTTCTTCGCGTCGGTGGCGATTGCTGTCGTCGCTATCTATATCGGGTTCGGACTGCTGGGCTACATCTCCTTTGGGCCTGCCGATGAGCTGACACTATTTAGTGGCTTGTTCATTCTGCTGATGGCCCCGGAATTCTTCCAGCCGTTACGCACCCTGTCTCAGCATTATCACGACCGGGCTGCAGCATTGGGAGCCGCAGACGGACTGGTGAAGCTACTCAAGCGTCCGCTTCCCGCGAAACCTTCTTCGTCTGAAGCTACCGCCACAGAAAAGGTGAGGGGATCTCGTATCCGTCTCGAGGGCGCTGTCGTGAGCTATCCCGAGCGCGGCCGAGTACTCGGACCGCTGGATCTCGTCGTGGAACCGGGTGAGTGCCTGGCCGTGGTAGGGCCTTCGGGAACTGGCAAGTCAACCTTGCTGCATCTACTGGCCGGATTGGTTACCCCCGACGAGGGGCGTAGCGAGGTGTCACCCGCGTCACCCATCGCCTGGATGGATCAACGGCCTTGGCTGGTCAAGGGCAGCTTGGCCGAGAATCTACGCTTGGCCGCGCCCGACGCGGACGATGAACGGCTGCGTCACGCCGTCCGTCAGGCTGGGCTGGAAGCGTTGATCGACACGCTGCCTGACGGGCTTGAGACTCCCCTGGGAGAGCGTGGGCTGGGCCTTTCAGGTGGCCAGGGCCAGCGTCTGGCGCTGGCGCGCGTTTTTCTCTCGCAGGCGCCGCTTGTGCTGCTCGATGAGCCGACCGTCAGCCTGGATGCTGACACCGAGGCGCAGGTCGTCGAGTCGCTACGGCACCTGATCGATGAAGGCAGGACCTTGATCGTGGCTACACACCATCCGGCACTATTCGAGATGGCAGACCGGGTGATCAGGCTGCACGAGGGCCGGGTGATCGATCCCCAACGACGAGGACGCAATGAAATCGAGCAATGACGCAACGCTGATTGCTACCTTTCGTCCCTGGATGAAGGTCCTTGGCCGGCGGCAACGCCGGTTGTGGCTGGGGAGCTTGTTGATGCTGCTGACAGTCATCGCTGCGATTGGCCTGCTGGCATTGTCCGGCTGGTTCATCACGGCGACGGCGATCACCGGCGTGATGCTCGCTGCAGGCATCCAGAGTACGCTCGATATCTACCGTCCCGGAGCCGGCATCCGTTTCTTTGCCGTCGGGCGAAGCGTGGTTCGCTATGTCGAGCGAACCTATAACCACGATACGGTATTACGCCTGCTTGCCGATTTGCGTGCGGGCATGTTCACCGCCATGACCCGCCTTGATGAGCGAGTGATGGGCCAGTTGCGCGCCTCCGAATGGCTCAATCGCCTGACGGCGGACATCGATGCCCTGGATAGTCTCTACCTACGGTTGCTGGCGCCGCCGCTGGTGGCATTGCTGGCGATCGCCGGAATCGGTGTCCTGCTTGGGCTATTCGCGCCTGGTATCGGCATCGTGGTAACCATTCCCTTGCTTGGGCTATGGCTGTGGCTGGTAGTAGGGCAGGCCCGTCTCGGCCTGGCGGCCAGTCGACGCAGGATAGCGACTCTTGATCGCCTACGCATGCGGAGTGTCGAACAGATGCAAGGCCTGGCCGAGTTGCGCTGCTATGACACGCTGGCTTCGCATCGCCGTAGATTGGCCGATGAAGAGCAAGCCTTGTACGAGGATCAACGGCGATTGGGGCGCTACCAGGCGCTGGGCAACGCCTTGGTAGGCATGGGCGTTACGCTGAGTGCGGTGTTGGCGCTGTGGCTGGGGGCCAGAGCGTTCAGCGCTGGCGAGATAAGAGGCCCAGTCATGGTCATGATGCCCTTGGCTGTTCTCGCCATGAACGAAGCACTGGCAAGCTTGCCTGGTGGGTTCACGCATTTCGGCAGTACCTTGGCCGCAGCCGAACGACTCAATGGGATTGCCTCGCTACAGGGTGCGATTACCGATCCGCAATCCGCTGATACCTTGCCGACGGGGGCGCTCTCCCTCGACTTGGTTGATATCTCGCTGGACTACTCCGGCTCGGGATTGCCTACCGAGGTGCGTAGCGTGACCCCGGCACTCGATCATGTGTCGTTGAGCATTCAGGCCGGTGAACGTGTCGCGTTGCTGGGTGCGTCCGGGGCCGGCAAATCGAGTGTCGCCAGGCTGGCCGCTCGGCTGATCGAACCTGAGCAGGGCCAGGTCGTCATTGGTGGTAAGGACGTAGGCCAGGTGACATTGGCCGATCTACGCTCGCGTATCGGTTACCTGACCCAGCAAGCCGAGCTTTTTCACGACACGCTGGCAGCCAACCTGAGGTTGGGCGATGCCCAGGCCGACGACGCGCGGTTATGGGACGTGTTGGGTATCGTCGATCTGGCAGCCTGGGCACGTGAGCTGCCACAGGGCCTGGACACGTGGGTCGGTGAGTCAGGGCGTCAGCTTTCCGGTGGCCAGGCCCGACGCGTGGCCTTGGCTCGGGTGCTGCTGAGCGATCCGGGTCTTGTGATTCTCGACGAGCCATTTTCCGGACTGGATGCAGCGACCGCATCACGTATCGCTGAACGTCTCGATCCTTGGTTGGCCGGGCGTACCGTGATTTATCTGGCACACGATGACTCGGTCCTGTCGCAAGTCGATAGGACAATCCGCCTACGTGAGGGGCGGCTGGTTTAGCCTTTGCGCAACCGGTCAAGTCGCGGCAAGATGGTTCAAACCCGATGAGGAGTGTCGCGATGAAGGACTGGCTGAAGGACCTGCCCAAGGTCGAACTGCATCTGCATATCGAAGGTTCGCTGGAGCCGGAACTGATGTTTGCCCTGGCCGAGCGAAATGGCATTTCATTGCCCTACGCCTCGGTGGATGAGGTGCGCGCCGCTTACGATTTCAATGATTTGCAGTCCTTTCTGAATCTCTACTATCAGGGCATGGCGGTGCTACGCACGGCGGATGACTTTCATGATCTGGCTATCGATTACTTTCGGCGCGCCCAAGCCGAGGGAGTCGTGCATGTAGAGCTGTCCTTCGATCCGCAGGCGCATCTGTCACGTGGCATTGGCTTTGATGTGCAGATGGAAGGGCTGACTCGGGCCATGCGCCACGCCGAGCGGGAGTGGGGGCTGTCCACGGCACTGATCATGAGCTTCCTGCGCGATCAGCCCGCTGAGGATGCCTTGGCCGTACTCGAGCAGGCAGAACCCTACCTAGAGCTGATCGACGCCGTGGGCCTGGATAGCGCCGAATCAGGCAATCCGCCGTCCAAGTTTGCCGAGGTGTTCGCCCGGGCCAAATCGCTGGGATTGCCGCGTGTCGCCCATGCCGGCGAAGAGGGACCGGCGTCGTATATACGTGAGGCACTGAATCTACTCGACGTGTGTCGCATCGACCATGGGGTCCGCTGCCTGGAAGATTCCGATCTCGTCGCTCGGTTGCGTGATGCCCAAATCCCGCTGACTGTCTGTCCGCTGTCTAATGTTCGGCTCAAGGTCGTCGAGCGGATCCAGGATCACCCGTTGCCCACATTGCTGGAGGCGGGACTCAAGATTACCCTCAACTCCGACGATCCGGCGTATTTCGGTGGTGGAGTACTGGACAATTATCTGGTCTGCGAACAGGCCTTCGGGTGGGACAGGCCGACATTCGTCTCGTTGGCGCGCAACGCCATCGAGGTTGCCTTCATGGAAGAAGGGCGTCGCCAGGTGCTTCTGGCCAGGCTCGACGAGTTTCCGACATCGGCTTGATCCCGCATGGGAATGCAGCATCGTCCAGGGCCTGGCGGTGCCAGTCTGGGCCGATCACTTTGCCGGAAAGCAGACGACAGCCCACGCAATGCAGGCTGTCGTGTTCTGGTGTGTACGGCTTATTCTGGGGACGCTCCAGGGCTGGACACTTCACCGATACATGCCTCGGGCTGTACCGCCTTGCTCGTTTCAAAAAGCGCTTGGAGACATCAGGTTAATGACGCCGCCACGATGCCTTATCCAGCGATTCAGCTCACGGCTTCACTACGTTGGTGCACAAGCTGGCCATTGGCCCAGGTCGCGTGTACGGCACGGTCATCCCCCAGAATCATCAGCGCAAACAGCAGCTCACTCAGACTGGTCGTGCGCGCCGTGCGCCGTTCCAGCAGCGGGGTCGCCTTGGGGTCGAGCACGACGATGTCTGCCTCGGCATCTTTGCGCAGGCTTCCGATATGAGACTCCAGATGCAGCGCGCGGGCGTTGCCAAGGGTCAACCGATAGAACCCCTGCCAAGGCGTCAGTGGCTGGTTAAGCAACTGGCCGACTTGATAGGCCGCTTTCAGGGTGCCGAAGCCGGATAGGTCGGTGCCGCCGCCAATGTCGCTGGCCAGGGTCACGTTGAGGCCGGCTTCGCGACAGGCCAGCCGATCGAACAGACCGCTCCCCAGGAACAGGTTGGACGTTGGGCAGAAAGCGATGTTGGACCCGGCCTGGGCCAGGCGATTGCGCGCGTCCTGAGTCAGGTGAATACCGTGGGCAAAGGTACTCTTCGGCCCGACCAGGCCGTAGCGTTCGTAAACATTGAGATAATCGCTGGCTTCGGGGAAGAGTTCTGCAACCCAATCGATTTCGCCGAGGTTTTCAGAAAGGTGCGTCTGTAGGTGCAGGTCGGGCGCGTTGCGTAGCAGGCCACCAGTGGCATCGAGCTGTTCACGGGTGGAGGTGGGTGCGAAGCGTGGCGTCAATGTGTAGCCAAGTCGGCCCTTGCCGTGCCAGTCGCCGATCAGGCGCTCGGTGTCGCGAATGCCCCCATACGTGTCATCAACCAGCGCGTCCGGCGCGTGGCGATCCATCAGCACTTTGCCCGCCAGCATGCGTAAGCCACGACGATGGGCTGCGGCAAAGAAGGTATCAACAGAGGTTGGGTGCGAAGTGCAGAAGACCTGGGCGGTTGTGGTGCCTACGCGTAGCGTCTCGTCGAGGAACGCCTCTGCGATGGCTTCGGCATGGGCGCGCTCGGCGAAACGGCATTCTTCGGGGAAGGTATATTCGTTCAGCCAGTCGAGCAGTTGGCGCCCATAGGAGGCCATGATCTCGAGTTGAACATAATGCACGTGGCTATCGATAAAGCCCGGCATCATCAGCTTGTCGCGGTAGTCCACCACTTCGATGCCGTCGGGCAATTCGGATTCGAGTTCTAGATATTCGGCAATGGCGTGAATACGCCCGTTCTCGATCCACAGCGCGCCATCCTCGAGGTGGAGCACGCTGCCGGGTTGCGGTGTATCGTCCTCTCCCGGGTCATTCATGAAACTGAGCAGCGGGCCGCGCAGTACTCGGGAATCGGTCATCAGCGTTCTCCCAGCCTTGAATTCGGGGTGCGGTCGGCATCGAATACCTTGCGCAGTACCTGGGGTTCGATACCACGTTGGTCGAGGCGTTCAGCCGAGGGTTTCAGGGTCAGCAATTCGGTGGTTACTGCCAGCGCGATCTCGTAAGGCAGCTTGCCCTTGGCGCCGGCAACACCGATAGGGCAGCGCACCTGAGCCAGTGACGCCTGGGTGTGTCCTGCTTCACGCAGGCGGCGCTTGAAACTGGCCCACTTGCTGTGGGAACCGATCAGGCCGATCGACGCGCAATCGCCGCGCTTCAGCAGCGCATCCATTAGTACCCGGTCTTCGGCATGGTCATGCGTCATGATCAGCGCATGAGTACCGGAGGGCAGCGCGGCGACGCTGGCGCCACTATCCGAGCTATCACGACATTCCAGCCGCGCCTGTGTGTCGGCTCCACTCGCAAACGCATCTGGCCGGCTATCGTGCCAAAGCACGCGCCACGGTAGCGGTGCCATCAGCTTCACCAGTGCCTGTCCCACATGACCGGCGCCGAATACGGCCACCGTCATTTCAGCACCGGCAAACACTTCGATCAGTACGTTAACGTACCCGCCACAGCACTGCCCGGAACGGCCTCCGAGTGGAAATGCCTCAAGGCGTGTAGTGGCATCATGTGCCAAAAGTGCCTGAAGGGCGGCATCAATCACCTGAAACTCGAAAGTGCCGCCGCCCAAGGTGTCATGGACCTCGTCTGCAGTGATGACCATTTTGGCACCCGGCTCGCGCGGCGTAGAGCCTGATGCCCCGACTACGGTAGCCAGGGCGTGAGGCGCACCCGCATTCTGCAGACGATGCAGGGCGTCATGCCAGGTCATCGCTCGTCTCCACTGACGGGGCGAAGGCAGGGGACTGGCGAAGGGCCTCGGCGGCCATCAGTACCCGCTCCGGTGTGGCTGGTGTATCCAGGCGCGGCGCCTGCCGATAGTCGACAAGGCTGGCCAGGGCATCGCAAAGCGCCGACCACACAGAAATGCCCAGCATGAAGGGCGGCTCACCCACGGCCTTGGAGCGGTAGATGCTGGCTTGCGAGTTGGGGTGCCCCTGCAGCAGCTCCACGTTGAATTCCGGCGGCAGGTCGCCGAACGCGGGGATCTTGTAGGTGGCGGGACCATCAGAGAGCAGGCGGCCCTGGGCATTCCACTTGAGTTCCTCGGTGGTCAGCCAACCCATGCCCTGGATGAAGCCGCCTTCGACCTGGCCCATGTCGATGGCCGGGTTCAGCGAATCGCCCACGTCGTGCAGGATATCGACACGCGTCAGGCGATACTCGCCGGATAGGGTATCGACTTCGACCTCGGCGGCGGCGGCGCCATGCGCGAAGTAATAAAAGGGTCGGCCCTTGCCGGTGTTGCGGTCGTAATGGATCAATGGCGTGGAGTAGAAACCTTTGGCCGACAGTGAAATCCGTGACAAATAGGCGGCCTGAACCAGCTCTCCCCACGGAATGCGGCGGTTGAAGGCAACCAGATCGCCGTTCTCCATCATCATGCCTTCACGATCGATGGCATAGTGCTCGGCGGCGAAGTCGAACAGCCGTTCACGAATCTGGCTGGCAGCATCGCGTGCGGCCATGCCATTCAGGTCGGCCCCGCTGGACGCGGCAGTCGGCGAGGTGTTGGGTACCTTGTCAGTGCGTGTCGCGGTGATTCGCACCTGTGCCAGATCCAGCCCCAACTCGCGCGCCACGACCTGACAGACCTTGGTATGCAGGCCCTGACCCATCTCGGTACCGCCGTGATTGATCATCACGCTGCCGTCGGTATAGACGTGCAGTAGGGCACCGGCCTGGTTGAGGTGCTTTGCCGTGAAGGAGATACCGAACTTTACTGGCGTCAGTGCCAGACCCTTCTTGACGATCGGGCTGCGGGCGTTGAACTCGATGATCGCCTTGCGCCGCTTCCAGTAGTCGCTGCTGGCTTCCAGTCGCTCGATGATTTCGAGGATCAGCGAGTGCTGATCCACGCTCTGTCCGTAATGAGTAACGTCCCGGCCGGCACGGTAGAGGTTGCGCTTGCGCACTGTCAGCGGGTCTTCACCGATGTGCCGTGCGATGTCATCCATCGCCGCTTCTATGATCATCATGCCCTGAGGGCCACCGAAGCCACGGAAGGCAGTATTTGAGGCGGTGTTGGTACGGGCGCGGTGGCCGGTGACGCGTGCATCACCCAGCGAATAGGCGTTGTCGGCGTGGAACATGGCGCGGTCGACGATTGCCTCGGACAGGTCCGGGGAGTAGCCACAGTCACCGATTATCGTAATGTCCCCTCCGATCAATACCCCTTGATTATCGAAGCCCAGCCGGTAGCGATTGTGGAACGGGTGGCGCTTGCCTGTCGCACGGGTATCCTCGGCGCGCGGCAGGCGCAGACGAATCGCTCGACCGGTACGACGGGCGAACAAGGCCGCGATACAGGCCCAGGACGAGGCTTGGGTTTCCTTGCCGCCGAAGCCGCCGCCCATGCGTCGGGTTTCTACCGTGACGGCATGAAAGGGCACGTTTATTACCTCGGCAACCAGCTTCTGTGTCTCGCTGGGGTGCTGATTCGACGTAAAGACGGTCACGCCCTCGTCTTCGGTGGGCGTAACCAGGCACGCCTGACCTTCGAGGTAGAAATGCTCCTGGCCGCCGACGAACTGCTCACGCTCCAGCACGTGGGGGGCGCTGTCGAGCGCCTGCTGCCAGTCGCCGCTCTGCTGGACGTGGGTCGGACGCACGACGTCGCCGGCCTCGGCGGCAGCGATTGGATCGAGTTGGATGGGCTGTTCATCGATCTCCACCACGGCCAGGCGCACGGCCAGCCGGGCAGCCTTATAGCTGGTCGCGGCGACCGCAAACACGGATTGGCCGAGATAACTGATCTCGTCATCGACGAAGATCGGGTCGCCGGGAAATACCGGGCCGATATCGGTATGCCCCGGAACGTCGACGATGGTGATGACGTCGATGACTCCCGGCGCATGCCTGACCTTGTCCAGATCGAGCCGAGTCAGGCGGCCGTGCGCCACGGGCGAGAAGCCGATCGCCACATGTAGAGCATCGGCCGGCGCCGGCAGGTCATCGATATACGCGGCACGCCCGGTGACATGCTTGATGGCACTTTCATGGGCCGCGGAGTGTCCGGCGCTGCCTTGGCTCGTACCGCTCTCGGTATCGCGGGCCAGCGGTCCATCACCCTTGTTTTGGCCGATCTGCTCCTGGCGTGCATGGGCGGAGTCACGGGAAAGTTCAGTGAGCGTACGCATCGAGGCAGATCTCCGTTGTATTGTTGTCGTGGCTCGTCTCTTTTTCCAGCATCAGGCGAAGGCGCTCGAGCAGGTTGGCTGCCGCCACAAGGCGATATTCGCTGGAGCCTCTGACATCGTCGAGGGGCTGGAACTCGTGGCGCAATGCCGCGCGGGCGGCCTCGAATGCGGCGCGGCTCGGTGATTGTCCTTCCAGCGCTGCTTCGGCCTGGAGCGCCCGGCGAGGAATGGCTGCCATACCGCCATAAGCGAGTCGTACGTCTTTCATGACGCCGTTGTCCAGCCGCCAGGAGAAGGCCGCCAGTACGGCGGAAATGTCGTCTTCGCGACGTTTGGAGAGCTTCCAGACCTTGAGCTGACGGTCAGCGAGATGTGGCAGGAAGATGGCACGGATGAACTCACCCGCCTTCAGGGCCGTCTGCTTGTAATCGAGGAAGAATGCATCAATGGGAATTTCCCGCTCTCCCTCGGGGCCATCGAGGGCCAGGCGGGCCCCCAGCGCCAGCAGTACCGGCGGGGTATCGCCGATGGGTGAGGCATTGGCCACATTGCCACCCATGGTGGCCCGGTTGCGGATCTGCGATGAGGCGAAGCGGTGCATGAGATGCGCGAACGCGGGATAGTGCTCGGTAAATAGCGGCTCCAGTCTGCGGAAGGTCACTGCGGCGCCCACCCACCAGCCATGAGGGGTTTCCTCGATCCCGTTGAGTTCAGTGACTTCGCGGATATCGACGACCTCGTCGAGTGACTTGAGCTGCTGGGTCACTTCCAGCCATAGATCGGTGCCGCCAGCTACCAGGCGGGCATCAGGCTGCTGTCGACGCACTTCGCGCAATGCGGCCAAATCCCGTGGCGCGGTATAACCAGTGGCTGCCTCGGGAGCGCTCTGGGACATACGGGTAGCATCGGTAGATAGCGTCTCGACGTTGCGAGGCAGGTCCGGATCGTCTGCCCAGGTGGGGTGTGTATCCGGGTAGTCGCCCATGCGCAGGGCGGCGTCGCGAATCGGACGATATCCGGTGCAGCGGCACAAGTTGCCCCCCAGTGCCGACTCCAGGCGCTCTTGTGTCAGTGGTGCCGGCTGGTGCCGCTGGCCCTCGTGTAGCGTGAATAGCGACATGATGATACCGGGGGTACAGAAACCGCATTGACTACCGTGACAATCGACCATGGCGGCCTGAACCGGATGCAGCGCATCGCCGCGGGCCAACCCTTCGACAGTGACGACATGACACCCGCTCAGCTGATGCGCGGGCATGATGCAGGCATTGGCATTATGGTAGGCCAAGCCGCCACTGCCATCCGGCTCCCCGACAGCGACCGTGCATGCGCCGCAGTCACCTGAAGCACAGCCTTCCTTGGTTCCGGTCTTGCCAAGGTAGACACGTAGCAGTTCCAGGGCGCTGGTGTCCGGGCTGATGTCGGCACACTGCTGCCGTTGCCCGTTTAGATAAAAATCGATCATCACGGAGTTCGCTCGCTCGTTATTATCAGTGGACCTATCGAGAGGAGTCTGCATGTCACTTGACCAAATGGTCAATTATTCTAGCGTGGCCGATAGCCCACAGGTGCGCAAGCAGGCGGCGCAGGAAATTCCTGTCGGGTCGGGGCGCGAGAATGCTGGCGTTGAGTCCCTCGCCAAGCTAGGGCAAGCTTGCTGCTTTGGCAGGGGAAAGCTTCGATGACGACGATCACTGCGCCGGAAACGACACGAACGCGATTGCGCAACGAAAGGGCGATTCTCGACGCAGCCGAACAGGTTTTTGCTTGCCATGGTTACCGTGGTGCAAGCGTGCAGGCAATTGCCGAAGCAGCAGGTTTGCCAAAGTCGAACGTGCTCTATTATGTGGGTAGCAAGCGTCAGCTCTACGTCACGCTTCTTGAGCGCATGATGGAGCGATGGAACGCGATGCTGGACGATATCAGCGTCGATGACGATCCCGCCGAGGTCATCGAAGCCTTTATCCGCAGCAAGATGGAGCTCACCCGCATTCATCCCCAAGGGTCTCGCCTGTTCGCGGCGGAGGTATTGCAGGGAGCGCCATTTCTGCAGGACTACCTGCGCGGGGAATTACGCGAATGGGTCCAGGCGAGGGCAAAGGTGTTTGAGCAGTGGGCGGAAAGGGGGCGGATGGACCCGGTCGATCCAGTCTGGCTGATTTTCCTGATTTGGTCTTCCACCCAGCACTACGCCGATTTTGAAGCTCAGGTACTGGGTATTACTGGTCGCGAAGCAATGGATACCGAGGACTATCGCAATATCACCGACTTCCTGTGTCGCGTCATTCTCAAGGGATGCGGTATCCGAACATGAGGTTCGAACTAACTTTGAATACAATGTTCTCGTACTTTGGATACGAGTAGCGCTCGGCGTGGCAACATGCGAAGGTATGCGTGACCGAGCGATGGAGCACGACTATGCCGAAGTCATGGCAGGATACGGTGATCGACGATATTCACGCTGGCAAGCGTGTCGGTGACCAATATATCGTCGACATGATACGCGACGCCGTGCTGTCTCAACGCCTTCCGCCGGGAACGCGCCTGCCTGAGGCAACACTGGGAGACATATTCGGTGTCAGTCGCTCGGTAGTACGCAAGGCATTGACCCGGCTGGTCGCAGATCACATCGTTGTGCAACAGCCTAATCAGGTGGCTCGCATTGCCTCGCCCGGTATCGAGGAGACGAAAGAGATTTTCGCCGCGCGGCGCTTGGTGGAAGGCGAGGTGGCCGCCTTGCTGGCGGGCCAGCTATCTTCCGCTCAATATACCGAGTTACGACAAATCATTGAGGAGGAGCACGACGCGCATCAACAGGGCGAAGAAGCCCGGCGCGTGAAGTGCTCCCTAGCAGTGCATCGTTATCTGGCGGATCAGTCACCTAACCGAGTGCTGGGCAGCATGTTGGCCGATCTGATCCTGCGCACATCCATTGTCATCGCGCTATACAAGCGTCCAGGCATGGAAGCCTGTTATCTGGATCACGATCATGCCGAACTTCTGGACTTGCTGGGGTCAGGGGCGCCACAACAAGCCTGTGACAGGATGCGTCAGCATCTGAGTGACCTCGAAGCGTTGCTCGATCTGCGTCCCCAGGAAGGGCGTATTGATCTTGCGGCTATCCTTGGTGGGATCGCCTAGTCGGTAAAACGCGGCTGATTCCTGTACAAATCCACTCTTTTTCCTATGCTGAAGCAGTTCGATGCTTCCTGATTATTTCGTTCGAATACCCCTTGTGTCGCCGGCCCCTTGAATCCCCGGGGCCGGCTTTTTTCGCTCCGCTTTACCTGATTATTAGTCTGGGCCTGGGTCAGCGTCAGTTCCACCTTTATAGGCGCTCCAGTCCGAGTCCTGCATATGGACACGCTCTGCATCCGCCCGGTCGTAAGTGTCGTAAATCCCCAGACTCACACCAGTATCGCTATCGAAGAGTTCATAACGGGGCGTTGCATGGCCCTTCGTGCCGACTTGCCTGATTTCCATTGCGTTTCTAAGCATACTGGCTCCCTGCGCTGATCTATGCCATTTAATGGCAACACCCTATCACGCTCTCGGACATGGCAGGGTATCGCCATGGCAACGGCATGCTCCAATTGGTAACCTTCGGATAGTCTTAAAACGTCATGAAACTCAGCCAGACATACACTCCATAGCTGCCAAGCAAAATGGCTCCTTCGACACGTGACAGGCGCAAGCCGGTATAAAGAAACGCCAGTAGTACTACCGCGGAACCCAGCATGACCCACTGGTCGAAAACCAGGATGCGGCCTGCGACCGGCAAAGGTTGAAGGATGGCCGAGACACCGAGAATGCCGAGCACATTGAAAATGTTGCTTCCAAGGATATTTCCCACGGCGACATCGGCATGACGGCGCAGGGCGGCAATCACCGATACCGCCATCTCGGGTAGGGACGTGCCCACCGCTACCAGAGTCAAGCCGATCACGGCTTCAGGCACACCCATGGATTCGGCGATACCAATGGCACCGTAGAGTAACAGCCTGGAACCGCCAATCAGCAAGGCAAGCCCGCCCAGGATGGCCAGGCCAATAGTGAGCCAGCTTTGAGGAAGAGCAGTCACTTCCTCCGCTTCTGCGGTATGCATGTCAGCAGCTGGAATGTGTTGCTGACTCTCGCTGCGATAGGCCCATATCAAGTAAGCAACGAGGCCAGCCAGCAATATGAATGCATCGCTTCTACCCAGGGCTCCACTCAGCGTAAGAACAATAAAGAGAGCACTGGCAACGACCACGACGAGCCCATCGCGACGCAAGGCCAGAGGCTGCACAGTCATTGGCGAGATCAACGCGCACAGCCCAAGGATAAGAAGCACATTACCGATATTGCTGCCGACGATGTTGCCCACAGCAATGTCAGGTTGGTCATTCATGGCGGCATCGATGGACACCACGAGTTCCGGTGCCGACGTGCCAAACCCCACGATGACCAGGCCTGTCAGTAAGGGGGAAACCCCGACACGGCGCGAGGCGGCGATGGCGCCCCGAATCAGTGCTTCTCCCCCCAGGGTGAGCAGTACGATACCAACTGCCAGACTAAGCGCATATCCCATATGTTCGAGTCCCTTCGTTGTGGTGTATTACCTTGCCCGAATGCTAGTGCAAGCTGTCAGCGTTTGCGATTGGCATAAACGCACTGAACCGAGCCCTCCAGCTACACTATCGGCATGAAGTAATGCACTGACTGCCATAGGGACTCGCAATGCAACAACCAGCGCATTCGCCACGGGACGTAACGTTAACCCGCTACCGGGCCAGCGTATTCGACCTGGATGGGGTAGTGACCGATACGGCACGCGTTCACTGCCAGGCTTGGCGAAAGCTCTTCGACGGTTACCTGGCCGAGCGTGCCGAGCGCGACGGCGTACCCTTGTGGGCGTTCGATCCCCAGGGAGACTATCGCCGCCATGTCGACGGCAAGCCACGCAATGAAGGGATCAGGAGCTTTCTGGAGTCACGCAGCATTCAACTGCCGTTCGGCTCGCCCGAGGACGCCCCCGATGAAGAGACCATCTGTGGGCTAGCCAACCGCAAACAGCGGTTTTTCGAGCAGTTTTTGGCGACGGAGGGGGTTGACGTCTTTGCCTCGTCGGTGGCCTTCATCGAGTCGATCCGCAAGGCCGGCCTGAAAACCGCCCTGATATCGTCAAGCAAGAACGCGCAGGACATTCTCGTCAGGACTGGGCTGGCCCATCTGTTCGATGCGGTAATCGACGGCATCGAGGCGGAGCGTACAGGGCTGCATGGCAAGCCACACCCCGACATATTCCGGCATGCAGCCAGTCTACTGTCGGTCCCGCCGGGAGAGGCCTTTGCAGTGGAAGATGCCCTGTCCGGTGTCGAGGCTGCCTACAAGGCGGACTTCGGGCTGGTAATCGGCATTGATCGTGCTCGACAACGCGACGAGCTATTGGCTCATGGCGCTGATGTCGTCGTCGATGACTTGGCCGAGCTCATGCCTGCCGATGTAGTGCAGGAGAACTCGCTGCCCGATGCCCTGGAGGCTTTCGATCAGCTTGTCGGGGCGATGGGGCCTGAGCGTCCGGCAGTTTTTCTGGATTATGACGGTACGCTGACGCCGATCGTCGACAGGCCGGAGCTGGCCGTGCTCGACGCGCCAGTGCGGCGCACGCTTGAGCGGTTGGCTAAGTGTTGCACCGTGGCCATTGTCAGTGGGCGTGACCGGGTCAATGTGGCCGGACTGGTGGGGATCGACAACCTCGTTTACGCAGGCAGCCATGGCTTTGACATTGCCGGGCCCGACGGCCTGCAGATGCAGCACGAACGCGCCGCGGAATTTCTGCCTGCCCTCGACGCGGCCGAGGAGCAACTACGGGCTCGCCTGGTCGACGTGCCGGGTGTGCTCATCGAACGCAAGCGTTTCGCCATCGCTACTCATTACCGGCTAGTCGCCGAGAGTGACGTTGAGCGCGTTGAAGCCGCCGTCGAGACCGTGGCGGGCGAGCATCCGCAACTTCGGCGCACTGGCGGTAAGAAAGTCTTCGAATTGCGTCCCCAACTCCCCTGGGACAAGGGCAAGGCCGTTGTTTGGCTGCTTGAGGCTCTAGGGCTAGCAAAAGAGAAGGTGGTCCCGATCTACATCGGCGATGACGAAACCGACGAGGATGCCTTTGCGGCGCTGCGTGAGCGGGGCGGACTCGGGCTTTTCGTCGGCGATGCTTCGCAGGCCACGGCTGCCAGCTATCGTTTGGAGGACACGGATGCCGTCGGGCACTTTCTCAGCCGACTCGCCGACATGCTGGAAGACAGGCCATGAGCGATTGGACTCTCGACTATCACGGCTTTGAGCCTTCTCAGGAAGGGGTGCGTGAGGCGTTGTGCACGCTGGGCAACGGATACTTTGCAACCCGAGGCGCCGCGTGTGAGGCGGACGCGAGCGAGATCCATTATCCCGGGACTTACCTGGCGGGAGGCTACGACCGCCTGTCGACAGAGATTGCCGGTCGGGTGATTGAAAACGAGGACCTGGTCAACCTGCCCAATTGGCTATGCCTGACGTTTCGCCCAGAGGGCGGCGACTGGTTCAATCCCATGGCAGTGGAACTGCTCGACTTTCACCAGCATCTGGATATCGAGACCGGTGTGCTCAAGCGGCAGCTCTTTTTTCGCGACCATCAAGGGCGTGAGACCACGTTGGTGACACAGCGTCTCGTGCATATGGTGCATCCTCATTTGGGCGCCATCGAATGGCGCATTCGACCTGAGAACTGGTCGGGACGTGTCAGCATCTGCTCGGCCCTGGACGGCCGGGTCATCAATGCTGGTGTCGAGCGGTACCGACAATTGGCCAGCACCCATCTAGTGCCGCTTTCCTCGGATTCGCCAAGCGATGACACGATTCGTCTACAGGTCGAGACCCGTCAATCCAGATTGCATATCGCTCAGGCAGCGCGGACGCAGATTCGAGTGGCCGGGCAGGATGTCGAGGGCGAGCGACAAATCATCGAGGAGTCCGGCTATATTGCCCAAGAAACAGTGCTTGATCTCGAGGCGGGAAAGGAGGCCGCAATAGAAAAGGTCGTGGCGCTGCATACCTCACGAGACCGCGCGATTTCCGAACCCGGACACGCCGCCAGCCAGTCAGTGGCCCGGGCCGGAACATTCGCTGAGCTATATGAAAGTCATCGACGGGTCTGGTCGCAACTCTGGCAACGCTGTGATGTTGAGCTCGATGGAGGCGGACGGGCCCAGATGATCCTGCGTCTGCATATTTTCCATCTGCTGCAGACGGTCTCGCCGCACAGCGCCGATCTGGATGTCGGCGTGCCGGCCCGGGGGCTTCACGGTGAGGCCTATCGAGGACATATTTTCTGGGATGAGCTGTTCATCTTTCCATTCCTGAATTATCGAATTCCCGAAATAACCCGTGCGCTGCTTCACTACCGTTATCGACGCTTGAACGAGGCTCGCCACTCGGCACGAGAAGCTGGTTACCGAGGAGCCATGTACCCTTGGCAAAGCGGGAGCGATGGGCGCGAAGAGAGCCAGCAGGTCCATCTCAACCCCAGGTCGGGGCATTGGATAGCCGACAACAGTGCCTTGCAGCGTCACGTCAATGCCGCTGTGGCCTATAACGTGTGGCGTTATTACGAGGTTACCGAGGACCGCGAGTTTCTGGCCTATTACGGTGCCGAGATGCTCTTCGAAATCGCCCGGTTCTGGGCGAGTGCCGCGAGCTGGAATGCGCAGCGCAAGCGTTACGACATACGGGGTGTGATGGGACCTGACGAGTTCCATGACCGTTACCCTGATGCGGAGGCGCCGGGACTCGATAACAATACCTACACCAATGTCATGGCGGCCTGGGTGCTGGGGCGTGCGGTTAACGTCTATGATCTGATCGGTGAGCGGCGTCGGCGTGAGCTAGGTGTTGCGTTGGGACTCTCGAATCATGAAGTCAGCGACTGGCTGACTATTAGGCAAAAACTGTTCGTGCCGTTTCATGGGAATGGCATTCCCAGCCAGTTCGAGGGCTATGAGCATCTAGAGGAGTTCGATTGGGCAGGCTATCGTGAGCGCTATGGCGATATCCACCGTCTGGATCGGCTACTCGAGGCGGAAGGGGATACCGTCAATCGCTACAAGGCTTCAAAGCAGGCCGATGTACTGATGCTGTTCTATCTGTTCTCTGCCGAGGAGTTGGGGGACATCTTTGCCCAGCTTGGTTATCCGTTTTCTGGCGAGCTGATTCCGCGCACTATCGATTATTACCAGCAGCGCACCTCGCACGGCTCGACCCTTAGCCGTGTTGTGACCTCTTGGGTGCTGGCCCGCTCGGATCGTCGACAGGCCTGGGATTCGTTCCTGCAAGTATTGCAGAGCGATATCGAGGATAGCCAGCACGGCACGACGCAAGAAGGAATCCATCTTGGCGCTATGGCCGGAAGTGTCGACTTGATCCAGCGTGGCCACACCGGGCTGGAAGTCCGTGACGGTATGCTGCGGCTCAACCCCTGCCTACCAGAAGCGTTGAGTGGCTTGCGCTTGCAGCTGTGTTACCGGGGGGATTGGCTAAAACTCGACCTGGGGGAAGAGCGACTGACCCTGACGGCACCGGAAGGCTGGGCAGGTCCGGAACGGATCATGTTCCGTGACGAAATTTACCCATTCGGCGAGGGGCAGCGGCTGGAACTGAACTATTCCTCAGAGGAGCGCTGTTGGCTACCCAACAGGGAGTGATGGGTGATCGAGGCATAATGAAAAGGCCCCGCCAGTCCTTGGCCGGGGCCCTTATGTCCTATCATGCGTCCTGGCATCGTTGAATCGCTTCCTGCGGCGGGCTCCTTACCATGCGGCATCCTGCCGGTGCGTCCTGCATTACCCCGAGGCGTCCCGCCTCTTGCTTCCTTGATTCTTTGCGCTCCTGCGCGTTCTTCCTTGCTGCGCCTCCTTGTACCGTGAAAGCTCCGTGCCAGACTTGGAATTAACTTGTGCCCGTTCAACTTAGCGTAGCGTAGAGTAACAAAATATTACAAATATTTTAGGTTATGAACTTTTTAATACGTCAAAGACCATACGGGCAACTTTTAAGTCCTACCGATACATCAAAGCCAGGACTTAGAATGGCATGCTTTCAGCATAAGGATATGGTTACCTTGGCTACTTCCGCCATGCCTGCTTTTCTCAAACAAGCTATTACAAGCGATTACACTTGAAAAGGATTATATTCATGCTACGCCTCCCTTGGCTTGCGGCCACTATGCTGGTTCTCGTTCTATTGGCAACAACACTAGAGTCCCGGGCCGGGGAGTTTCTGTACAGAGTAGGCGCCACCACAACGCCCATACCGCAAACACTGGAGCAGACACTGTTCCGGTTGGCTCCCGACGCGGATCGCCAAGTGCTACGCTTGGCTGCACGCGCCATCTCCTGTGCCGAACCGGATGCCGATAAGCTGGCAGTCATCGATTATTCCCTGCCTTCCAACCAGCCTCGTTTATGGGTCTTCGACCTCGCCGATCAAACGTTGGTATTCAAGGAGCTTGTTGCGCATGGCCGGGGCTCGGGTAATGCGCATGCAACAGCCTTTTCTAATTTTTTCGACAGTTGGCAATCGAGCCTGGGGCTGTTCCGAACACTTAATAGTTACCACGGAAGAAACGGCTACTCATTACGCCTTGAAGGACTGGAGCCGGGCATTAACGACAACGCGTTCGAGCGTGCAGTTGTCATTCATGGCGCCGATTATGTTGATGAGGCGTTCATTGCCCAGACCGGACGCCTAGGGCGCAGCCATGGTTGCCCGGCGGTACGTACAGATATTGCTTCTCCGTTGATCGATACTCTCAAGGGTGGTCAGTATCTTTTCATCTATTACCCGGATGCCGAGTGGCTGGAAACATCTGATTTTCTTCACTGCAACATGTTAGCGCCCTAATTGGCCAAGCCAGTAGCGGTTTGGCCCCGTTAATTGCGCCTAACAGCTAAGGCAGACATGTTTCCTTAACATCAAGGAGCTATTAGTGTGTGCAGGACACCGCTTAGGGTCTGTATTCAGTGCTCGGTCCAAGCGTTGCCTTGATTGATGAGAAACAGGCTTTTCCGGGACCAGGCTGTATGGGGAATAGGCTCATAAGGAACCGAGGAAAGGCTGCTACAACGGCAAACACTTAATAAGTGGAAATAGGATTAAGGAAAAACATATTCCTTGATAAAAGGTGAGTGGCTCCTTCAGCTTCTGCGTATTCAATGTTGACTGTTTTTTCTCATGAGCTAATGTGAGTATTCTATATTTTTTGCTATTTGATGTAATTTTAAATAAGTGCTAAGACTAATAGAGAGATTTCTGGTCGTAGGGTTAAGTCTTGGCATAAAAAAATGTGAGATTCTTGGTTGGCAGGTGGTGTTTGAATCATCAAAAATCTAACTTGGTGAGACTAAAGACGTGCTAGCTTGGTTAATGGCCAAGCCAAGCCAAGCCGAGCTGGCTATACGAGGGGGGTGAAATGATACAAGGAACGTATAATAATAATGACAACTCCAACCAGAAAAGACGTCTTTTCGAATGTCGATTTTGCCAAGCCGTGGTATGCGTCAAGACAGAGCATCCTTTACCTGCGTGTCCTCTGTGTAAACATAGCGACTATCAGGCGTTAGCCGAGCCTGCCATGTCTAGAGCGTATGTGGGAGAAGAAGCAGGGGCCTATTACGTTCCCATGCCGTACTCTCTGGTGTGAAAGTAGCTATGCTCTGATGTGGCGTGTTTATAGAAGAGGTTAGTTACATATAGCGTAATAAAATGTTACGTATACAAACTCTTCTTCAGTTGTCAACGGGCAAGCAATATCTTGATCGCTTCTTCTATGATGGTGTGCATAACCAGATTCTATGTACTAGGCCTCAACTTCGATCGGGATAAGCGACGACGTAGAGAGTTCTTTTTGTGCTCTTGTTTGGCTACAGGCCGTCTCAGGCATACGCTGAAGGTAGGTAAACCTTCTAGACGTGATTGGGGGCCGAATGATCCAGACGCATGGCGCCAACAAGCGGGGGCATGATTATCTTGTTGGCGATCTTCACGGCCAGTATGCGTTATTGCAAACCATGTTAAGCCGGGTTGGCTTCGATCAGGACAAAGACCGTCTGTTCTGTGTCGGTGATTTGGTCGATCGTGGTCCTGACAGCCTAGCCTGCCTCTCCCTTGCCTTTGAGCCTTGGTTTTTTGGGGTACGCGGAAACCACGAAATGCTCGCGTACCAGGCCCTCACTGAAGGGGGCGAGCATTGGCGGCTCTGGATGATGAATGGCGGCGACTGGGCGAGTCGCTATGACATAACCGATATCAGGCAGTGCCTGGAGAAAGCGTTGGAGAACTTACCCTATGCGCGGGAAATCGAAGCCAGTGGCTCCCGTATCGGTATCGTCCATGCTGAACCCCCGCGTGACTGGACATCGATTGAGCGAGCGGAAACAAGCGACAAGCACGATTTGGTTTGGGGGCGCTCACGAATAAAACGTCAGGATCAAACAAGAGTCTTGGGCATCGACGCCGTTGTCGTCGGGCATTCTATCGTTGAGCAACCCACCCGCTTGGGGAACGTCCTATACATCGATACAGGAGCGTTTCATACCCAGACATTGACACTCATTGAAGCTGATGAAGTGATTGCCTGGCTAGAGTAGCCGAACGACCCTTGTCGTTAATTCATAAACTAAGCCCGGCCTCACATAGAGAGCCGGGCTGAAGCAGAAATCTTACTCTGCGAAAAAGGCAAGCCGTTTATGGGATCCTTGGCATAAAGTGGCGTCCTGCCATCATCGTTGCCTTCTTTCCCAAGCCTCGGTCTTCCTGACCGCGCTCTTCCCTGAACTGGCGACCAATCCTTGGCCGCTGCTTACCGTATCAGTAACTTTAGTAAGCCTTTCGGAGGATAGCAAAAACTAATATGTTACAAAAAGTAGAGTGCTTGATCTACGTTAAAGTATAGAGATATTAGCTGTTTTTATTGAGCTCAGCGCAAACTTGCTGGGCTTCCTCTTCGGTGGCATACACCCCATGTTCCTTGTTGGTGTCCGTGTCGTACACCACAAATCCTTCGGAATGGTTCACTTGAGTGTCGACGCGGCTCGTCGTGTCGCCTTCGCTGGCGTTGAGATAGCTATATGGCATGGCATGTCCTCCTTGATCGTTTATGTGTTCAAGAGCGTAGGCCAGCGTTCACGAGTGCATCAAAGCCTATCGTGTATGGATGTATTGCGCTCTGCAACGGTCAGGAATCAGCAGGCGCCGCCAGCCGTAATGAAGCATAGGCAAAGTTCATTACGACTTTAGTCTAACTCAATTTTGACAAGTGCAGGGCTCGGCTCATACTGTGCGCACAACGTTAGCTTGCTAATAAACACGGTAAGCCAACGGCATCCAAAGGAGAGTCGAGATGAAAAAATTCTTTTCTGCCAAAGCACTTGCAGCGGTTTCAATGGTTGTTGCGTTTCCTATGGTTGCCAGCGCAAATAGCGCAACCTTGGAGAAAGCCTATGAGCGTCTGCATCAGCCGCTGAATACTGAGATCGGCAACGATGCTCAGCGCGACCGTGCCAACGAGCCTGCCTATAAGGTCAATGTCTATACAGGTGATAGCTATGCGATGAACGAAGCACGGCAGCGGATTCAGGAGCAGACGAAGCACGCAACAAACGTAGGCAATGGGGATATGCCGAATGCTAGCTCTCAGACTGATAGCGAAGCCCTACCGCATGGACGAGACTGGTAAACCTATTAGCCGTGAATGAGTGCAAAGTAATCCAGAACCCGGTCATTTGGCCGGGTTTTTTTATATCGCTCATTTGCCATGGCGAAAGAAGCCGCCATGAGACGGCTTTGCATTTTTGCCGCGCCAGTAAACGGGCTTTTCTCTGATGCCGGTTACTCTTGAATGAGCCTAGCTAGTGACGGGAGTGGGGAGCTTCGCTAGACAAGAGGAAGGCTAGGGCAGCCTCGGCTGGTGGCATCCGCCAAGAGCGATAAGATTGAATGTGCTGCAGTTGCCTACTCTCCTCCTAACCGTACTCGGCTTCCCGCATAATCCCCGCTCGGATACTTAGTCTCTTCTGCCTGGTGCTGATCGATGCAAAGCGTCACGTCGGTGGGGGTTGTGCCGTATTCGGTCCGGATTTCTTCGAAAGCTGCCCGCATGTGCTTATTGATGATCGCGGCCATGGCGTCCTTGGTGGCTTGGTACTCTGTGATAGTTTTGTCGATACCGGCAGGATGAGGTTGGGCTTCCTCGGACCGATTAGGGCCCTTTGAAGAAGCTTCACTTTCGTAGGTATTGGGGCTTTCGCCGGTATAGGCGCGCAATGAGTCGATGAGCTCATCGATTACCTTTTCATCCCCTTGCCGCGCACGAGATGCCAGCTCGCCAGCTCGGGCCAGATTTTTGATCAGTCGGTCGAAATCACTCATGGCATTCTCTCCCTTCAGTGCCTTAGGAATAGGGGCCTCTCAGGCACTCTAGCATTGTCAGGCGCATTCGCTTGGCCTGCCTCATTTGCGTGGCCGACTACACTGCACTGATAAAGGCCTTGGACTCCCCTGGGCCGTCTTGTTTATGGCTTGCTTGGCCGCTATAGGGATGGGCCGTTGCTATCTTTCGAGCGGCACTAGGACAGCCTGCATTGGCCAAAGCTAGGGTAGACAATGATATTCATCAAGGCGGGGCATAGGCATTCTGCTGCCTTGTTCCGATGGTCAAGGCAATGAGTGAATTAACTCACCCTGTAATTCGAAGAAGCCCTACCAGTATGGCAGGGCTTCGCATACTAGTTCTTACACCTTCCATACTTGAAGCAAGGGAGCCTTCACCCCCTCGCGACGAGCCTGGTATTCAGCTGCACGGCGAGCCTGCTCAACTTGTTGAAGGCTGACCGGAGCTTCATATTCCGACTCGAGCTCGGCGGGGCTAGCAGGGAAGGGGTCGGATGATCCCAAACGTACGCGGACAGAGCGAAGGACTCGCTGCGTCATGGACATGGTTGCTCTCCTTGTCGTTGCTTAGGCTTCACTGCCTCTCGTACACGATAATACACAAAGCGTTACGTTTACAGACCTAAAGCCACTGGCACTTGCCCTAGGCACGAGTAGGAGCATCAAGCAGATGTCTCCCCTCGGATACTACGCAGCCCAGTCGCTGACGCGTACGCATAGACTAAATTACGCGCGAGCATTTCGCTTACATGAGGCAGGGTGCAACAGCGTTGTCGTGGACGTTTGCGTCAAGGGGAATCCGGTAGGTGAGCATCACACTAGTTTGACCCCTAACAAACTCATGGTTACGGTGGGCGTGCATACATACACTTACGCAGGGGATATATGCATATACTACTTGTATGCTATGAACTTCACATGAACTCAGCTTACGAAGGGTTCTACGATATTCTTGAATCCTACGATCATTGTTGGGCCATGGACAACCACTGCCTGCTGAGAACCAGCTCAAACGCTGAAGATGTCCGGAATCAGCTATATCCTTGTATTGGCGGGCATGATTCATTGATGGTTTGTCGCTTCAGTAGCGACTGGTCCGGGATAAGCGATGACGCTGAAAAGTGGGTTGGAGAAAGGAGCAAGTAACGACCACCGACGGTAGAGATTCTGTTTTTCCATTTCCAGCCACAACAACTATCAGATAAGAAACGTGAAATGTAATTATCTCCCAGCGAAAATTTTTCGTGGAGATAAGTGGCGTTAGAGGCCAAGGGCAGCATTATAAACGCCGTACTCTCGGTGAAATCGAAAAAGAAGCCCCGCCGAAGCGGGGCTGACAGACCGAACTTGGCGTTATGCAGAGGTCCTCATCTGAGCCGGCTCCTCGACTCGCTCTGCCTGCTTGGACTCGAGTTGTCGCACTCGGGACTGATCTTGGCCGATTGCGTTGATCTCGATTTCGCGCGGTTTCTCTGCTTCAGGAATTTCGCGCAACAAATCGATGACCAACAAGCCGTTTTCAAGACGAGCCCCCTGGACCTCAATATGGTCCTCGAGCCGGTAAGTCAGCTTGAAGGAACGCTGCGCAATGCCTTGGTGCATGTAAGAGACATTATCCGCGCCTTTCTCATCGGCCTTGGAACCAGATACCGTCAGAACACCTCCCTCGAGCTTGATACTCAAGTCTTTTTCGGTGAAGCCGGCAACCGCCAAAACAATTCGGTACTCGTTGTCGCCATGCTTCTCGACATTGTACGGAGGGAAGCTGGACGTAGTGGTGCCTTCGAATGCACGCTCGAACAGATCGTTAAAGCGATCAAAGCCGATTGAATGACGGAAGAGCGGTTCCAGAGAGAATGCAGTGTTCATGGATATGTCCTCCCTAGTGTCTAGCGAAGTCATACCTTCAGCTACGAGATCCGCTTGGCGGCATCCCGTCTCGAAGGGTTCTGCCTTTCGGCAAATCACAAAATATGGGCGGCTGCTAGAGGTTCAAGGAAGTTTTTGGTAAAAAAATGTAATGCTTGCGCAGACCACCTCGAAAGCCCTTTGTGAAATCGTCGCTCCCTGGCGTTGTTATGCTGTTCGCACGCACTAGCATCTTCTAGACAGCCCTATTTTGTTATCCCTTCCGGGCGCCGAGGAAAGGCTATGTCCTCGAGGCTAAAAATGTCGATATTATCTATTTATGTCGACAAAATGTTCTGGGGGCGGTTATGTTGATCATCGTAACTGACACTAACCGGATCGGCAGGTGCCTTTAACCAGGAGAGCGTTATGAGTTCGTTTCAGTGGGATGATCCCCTTCTGCTAGCCCAGCAACTGACCGATGAGGAGCGTCAGATACAGGAGGCAGCGCATGTGTATAGCCAGGAGAAGCTTCAGCCTCGGGTGCTGAGCGCCTTCCGGGAGGAGCGATTTGATCGTGACATCCTGCATGAGATGGGTGAGCTGGGCCTGCTAGGAGCGACAACGGCCGAAACCTATGGCGGTGCCGGTGTGGGCCATGTCGCCTATGGGCTGATTGCGCGCGAAGTGGAGCGAGTCGATTCGGGATACCGCTCAGCCATGAGCGTACAGTCTTCTCTGGTGATGCATCCAATAGAGGCCTATGGCAGTGAGGAACAGAAACAGCGCTACTTGCCTCGCTTGGCCACGGGGGAGCTGGTAGGGTGCTTCGGGCTCACCGAGCCAGACTTCGGTTCAGACCCGGGCGGCATGCGGAGCCGCGCCCGAAAGGTAGAAGGCGGCTATCGCCTGTCGGGGCAGAAGATGTGGATCACCAACAGTCCCATCGCTGACCTGGCGATTGTCTGGGCAAAGTCCGATGCGCATGACGACAAGATCAAGGGCTTTATCGTCGAGCGTGATACTGAAGGGTTCAGCACCCCGACTATCCACGGCAAGGTGTCGCTGCGCGCTTCGATCACCGGCGAGATCGTTCTTGACGATGCCTTTGTGCCGGACGATGCGTTGTTGCCCGGGGCCAGTGGGCTTGGCGGTCCATTTGGCTGCCTTAACAAGGCCCGCTATGGCATAGCCTGGGGATCCATGGGGGCTGCCGAATTTTGCTGGCATGCCGCTCGCCAATATACGCTGGAACGCAAGCAGTTTGGTCGCCCCCTGGCTGCCAACCAGATTGTTCAGCTCAAGCTCGCTAACATGCAGACCGAGATCACCCTGGGCTTGCAAGCTTGCCTGCAAGTTGGACGGCTGCTGGACATGAAGCAGGGTACCCCGGAAATGATCTCTTTAATCAAGCGCAACAATACCGGCAAGGCGCTGGACATTGCCCGCCATGCCCGAGATATGCATGGCGGAAATGGCATTTCCGATGAGTACGGCGTGATCCGCCATATGGTGAACCTGGAAACGGTGAACACCTACGAAGGGACCCATGATATTCATGCATTGATTCTTGGGCGGGCACAGACCGGCATCCAAGCGTTCTGCTAGACCAGCCAACAGAAGGAAGGTGGCGATGCGAAAGCCGCTGGAGGGAATAAGAGTGTTGGACATGTCCCGGGTGTTGGCTGGTCCTTGGTGTGGCCAGCAACTCGCCGACATGGGAGCGGAAGTGATCAAGGTCGAGCGGCCCGACAGCGGTGATGATACACGCGCCTGGGGGCCGCCATGGCTGGCTGGCACCCGTGAATCCGCTTATTTCCTCAGCGCTAACCGGGGCAAGCGCTCCGTTGGCGTGAATATCGCCTCGCTAGAAGGCCAGCAGCTTATCCGAGATCTGGTGAGCCAGTGCGATGTGCTTATCGAAAACTTCAAGGCCGGTGGTCTCAAGTCTTACGGGCTGGACTATGCCAGCCTGAAGGTTATCAAGCCTGATCTGATCTATTGCTCGATTACCGGCTTCGGTCAGGATGGGCCTTACGCTCACCGTGCTGGTTATGACTTTATTATCCAGGGCATGGGCGGATTGATGAGTTTGACCGGTCAGCCCGACGGAGCCCCTGGTGGCGAGCCGATGAAGGCGGGCGTGGCGTTGACCGACATCTTTACTGGTATGTATGCCGCCAATGCCATACTGGCTGCACTCTGGGAGCGCAAGCGGACGGGCGAGGGGGGGCATATCGACATGGCTCTACTGGATGTTCAGGTGGGTGTGCTGGCCAACCAGGCCCTCAACTACCTAACCAGTGGCGAGGTGCCTCGCCGTCTTGGCAATGCTCATCCCAATATCGTGCCCTACCAGGTCTTCCCGAGTGCTGATGGCCATCTCATCGTGACGGTGGGCAACGACGGCCAGTTTCGGCGTTTTTGTCAGGTGCTGGGGTGTGAAGAATGGGCTGACGATCCACGATTTGCCACGAACAGTGCCAGGGTGGCGTATCGGGACGTGCTGATTCCGGACATCAGCCAGCTGTTGGCGATGCGCTCCACGGATAATTGGTTAGCCGAGCTTGAGACGGCCGGCGTGCCCTGTGGGCCGATCAATACCCTCGACAAAGTGTTTGATGATCCGCAGGTGCGCCATCGAGGCATGCGCCTGCCTTTACCGCATCCCAAGACTGGCCAGGTCGATCTCGTCGGCAATCCGATTCGCATTGACGGTCAGCGCCTAGCGGCTGATACACCGCCACCTGCCTTGGGTGAGCACAGTGAAGAGGTGCTTAGCCAGCTGCTTGGACTCGATGAAGAGACACTTGCTGGCCTGAGAAAGCGGGGAGTGATAAGCGGCTCAGGGAGTTAACGTTCCGGCCGCTGAGAAAAAGGCGTCATGTAAATACATGGCAGTCGTATCAGTGACCATTCCTCCATAGCCGAAGAAGAGCTTTCCTCAAGCTGCTACTGCCGGCCAGGTTGGTTGTTACCCGGGCGTTGGCCGCATGTTCAAAACCCATAGTTGGCTCTCGACGGCGGGTCGGTGCAATTCCCATACGAAACCGGGCCACATCCACTGTACGTTGCGATTCGCTCATCGTTCCTCCTGAACAGCCTGCCATAACTTCGATAACGTTCTATTTACACATTAGTACAGAACCGTTTACGCACAAGACGATTAGCTTCATCGCACCAGGTTGGGTTTTATCGTCCTTTCAACTTCGGGCCAGATGAGTAAGCTCGCAATTTTTTGCCTTCGCCAGGTCCCATTAACGTATACGGAAGAGGTATATGGAGTACGCCGCTATGGAGATGGAAAGCACCACTATGGGGACTTGGCCTGGAGGAACAGCCGACGTTATTTCAGTGCCTTGAGGTGCGCTGCAATGCTTTGCACGATATGGGAAGCAGTATCCTCCTTTAAGCGGTAGCAGGGCACACTGACACTGATGGCGCCAGCGACTCGCCCGTCCACGCCATGTACCGCATG
This sequence comes from Modicisalibacter luteus DSM 23508, assembly GCF_000378505.1. GTDB lineage: Bacteria > Pseudomonadota > Gammaproteobacteria > Pseudomonadales > Halomonadaceae > Modicisalibacter > Modicisalibacter luteus. The sequence continues at coordinate 264,122 of NZ_KB899993.1, forward strand.
GCCGAAACAGATGATTCCCGCCTCGTTCTCTTCATCGTCGATGGCATAGCCTCGCTGGCGGGTTCGAAGCAATTCGTTACGCAGGGCGCCCCGGTCCGTCAGTGTCCGTTCCGTTATGGCCTCGAGCTGAAGCTGGACAAGGTATTGCTCACGGCTCTCCTCGTCCAGCGCCGCCAGGTAGGCCTTGCCCACCGAGGTCGAGTGCATGGGCACTGGCATGCCGATGTAGGAAGCCATGCGCACGGCTTCCGCCGACTCGACCTTGTCGATGAATGTCATATGGCAGCCATACGGCACGCCCAAGTGAACGGTTTCACCGGTGTCCTTACTGATGAGATACATCAGGCCGCGTACACGCTCGCGCAGATTGCTGCGAGTGAGTGACTGCTGTGCAAGATGAATAAGTTGTCGCCCGAGGACGTATTCGCCTCCCAGCGGATTGCGCTCGATAAAGCCTTCTTTCTCCAACGTGTTAAGCAGTCGATAGACGGTAGGGCGGGGCATACCTAGCCGCTGCTGAATATGCCGTGCGTGAGCATCCTGGCCCAGCTCAGGAATGACCTGAAGCAAACGTAAGCCTTTGGTGACGGCCGCAGCGCCTTGCACCTGGGGGCGCTGGGTATCGGATTCTGCCTTCTCGCTCATCCCACCTCCGCGACGAATGTCTAATACAGCGCCTCCGGCCTGCCATTGACGTAGGCCAAGCCGTGACTTAGCTTTTTATTGTCCATATTATGAACTATATGTCCACATTGTGGACGGAGGGGAGATGGCCGATATCCAGGAAGAACACAAGCGCATGCCGTACCAATATCCTCAGCCGGCTGAGGTGGCGCTGGAAATCGTCGTGCCACATGCCATCCCTGAGGATGAGCGTGTCTGGGTTCCCCAGGCGGAGAATGTGCATTTCCGCCCATTGTGCTTGAACGTGTCGCAAGGGTACTGGGTCAATCTGCTACGCGTTCGCAAGTCCGGTGTGTTGAGCCGCCACCGCCATCCCAATCCGGTCCATGGTGTCGTGCTCAAGGGGCAATGGCGTTACCTCGAACACGATTGGGTTGCTACTGAAGGAAGCTATGTCTACGAGCCTCCCGGTGAAACCCATACCTTGGTTGTGGACGAGGATGTCGAAGAAATGATCACGCTTTTTCAAGTCAATGGCGTGATGTATTACGTCGATCCTTGGGGCAAGCATCTGGGCTTCGAGGACGTTTTTACCAAGGTCGATATGTGCCGCAAGCACTACGAGGCCTGTGGCCTGGGCCGGGATTACGTCGACCAGTTCATCCGCTAATTGTCTGAGCACATCCGCCTGCCTAACTCTAAAAACAACTCTCTAAAAACAAGCAATAAGGAACATGCCATGACTTTCCCCAAAACATCGCTCGCCCTGACTACCGGCCTGCTGGCCTTCGCCCTGTCGGCAGGCGCTGCACAGGCTGACTATCCAGAAAAGCCGATTCAATTGATCGTGCCGTGGTCTGCCGGTGGCGGGACCGATGCTGTTGCACGTCAGCTCGCCAGCGGACTGGAAAAGGAGCTGGGGCAGCAGGTCAATGTCGTCAACCGCACTGGTGGGGCAGGGGTCGTCGGCCACACGGCAATGACCATGGCCAAGCCGGATGGGTATACGCTGGGCTTGCCGACGGCAGAGATCACCACCTACCGGCACATTGGCACGTCACCGATCTCCTACGAGGACCTGACTCCGGTTGCCTTGGTCAACCTGGATGCTGCCGCTTTCAATGTCAGCGCCGACTCGGGCTGGGACAACCTCGATGCGGCACTGGCCGATATCAAGGCGAATCCCGACCAGTACACCGTGTCCGGCTCGGCCCCGGGGGCGGCGTATCACCTGGCCTTCGCCGGTTTCCTCAACCAGCAGGGTATCGACCCCAACTCCGTCGCACTGGTGCCTAGCGAGGGGGCGGCTCCGGGTCTGCAGGAGCTGGCCGCCGGTGGAGTGGATTTCGTGTTCTCGTCGCTGCCCGAGTCCGAGTCCATGCGTCAGGCGGGGCGTGTCGACACGCTGGCAGTCTTTGCAGATGAACGACTAGACGCTTTCCCAGATATTCCTACAGCCGAAGAGCAAACCGGTGAGCCGTGGGCGGCAGGAACCTGGCGCGGCTTGGCCGGCCCCGAAGGGCTGCCGGAAGATGTCGTCACGACGCTGGCCGAGGCAACCCAGAAGGTCTATGAGTCAGAAGAATTCCAGACGTTCATGACGCAGCGCGGCTTCGGCATCGAATGGCGCGGTCCGGAGGAATTCAGGCAGTTCATGGCCGAGGCAGACAAGAATAACAAGGAGATCATCGACAAGCTTGGGTTGGCTCAATAAGCAGGCGCAATCATGCGTATCAACGATCTGATCCTCGGACTCCTGATGGCGCTACTTGGCGCCATCACCGTATGGGCCTCCCGGGATTTTCCCTCGCTCCCGCGTCAGGATTACGGGGCGGGAACCTTTCCCACCCTGATCGGCGCTCTGCTGATCGCGTTGGGCGGGGTGCTTTCGCTGCGCGGCTGGCAGCGTCGCGGTGCCATGTTCGCCTGGCAAGGCGACGTCGCCCTGAAGCATGCCATGATCTGCGTGGCCGCTGTCGTAGGGGCGGTGGTCGGCTACGTGTTGCTGACCCCCATACTAGGATTTCCCATCGTGTCACTGGTGATGCTGACGGCATTGATCGGCTGGCTGACCGGAGGGCGCTGGCGGCTGGCGTTGATCGTCGCGTTCGTGGCTACCTTGCTGATCTGGTTGACCTTCGCTGAATTGCTACTGGTCCCTTTGTCGTTGGGCATCCTGGAAGAGGTGATCTACTGATGGAGGCATTGCAGGAAGCGCTGGGACTTGTACTCGACTGGCAGGTGCTGGCCGTCATCGTCGGGGCCTCCATGTTCGGCCTGTTCATCGGCGCTATACCTGGCCTGACGGCAACCATGGCCACGGCTCTGTTGGTTCCGGTCACCTTTTTCATGGACCCGCTGCCCGCCATTGGTGCGATCGTCTCGGCAACCGCGATGGCCATTGTGGCGGGAGACATACCGGGAGCCTTGCTGCGCATTCCCGGCACGCCAGCCTCCGCAGCCTACACGGATGAAGCCTACCTCATGGGGCGCCAGGGCCGGATCGGCCAGGCGTTGGGCGTCAACCTGGCCTGCTCGGTGATCGGTGGCGTGATAGGTGTGGCGATTCTGGCTTTCTTCGCTCCCTTGGTGGCTGAGTTCGCGATTCAGTTTACTAGTGACGAATACTTCTGGCTGGCTCTGCTCGGCCTGTCGTGCGCCGTTCTGGTGTCGGGATCGGACCCGCTAAAAGGCGCCATTTCCATGCTGCTGGGGCTGCTGGTCTCGATGGTTGGGATGAGTTCGGTGTCGGGCCAGATGCGTTTCATTTTCGGCATTCCCGAACTGCTCAGTGGCATCTCGATCCTCCCGGTACTGATCGGGTTGTTCGCGGTGGCCGAACTGCTGCGCCGCATGCCCGAAATCGGTAGGATTTCCTTACCTACGCCGCCCCCAGTGAAGAAGCCCTTCGAGGGCGTCGGCGGCATGCTCTGGAAGTACAAGGGCGGCATGGCCCGCAGCGGGATACTCGGTACGCTGATCGGAGCGCTTCCCGGCGCCGGGGCAGATATCGCGTCCTGGATCAGTTACGCACTGGCTCGCAGGCTATCGCGCACACCCGAAAAGTTCGGCACGGGACACCCGGAGGGGCTGGTCTCGGCGAGTTCTGCCAATAATGCTGCGTTGTCGGGGGCCTATATTCCGGCGCTGGTGTTCGGCATTCCCGGCGATACCATCACCGCCATCATCATCGGGGTACTGATGATGAAGGGCGTAACGCCCGGCCCCGATGTGTTCACCACCGATGCTGCACTGGTCAACGCTATTTTTATCGTTTTCCTGCTCGCCAATCTGCTGTTATTGCCCCTGGGGTTGGTGGCCGTGCGCGGTGCGCGGCATATCCTCTCCGTGCCGTCCGGGGTGCTCTATCCCCTGATTTTATTGTTCTGCATCGTCGGGGCCTATGCAGCCAATAACAGCATGCTGGATATCTGGCTCATGCTGGGGCTGGGGCTGCTGGCGTACGTCATGGCAGAGAACGACTTTCCCATCGGACCGATGATTCTAGCTGTCATCCTCGGTCCCATTGTCGAAGGTAATTTCCTGCGCTCGATGATCAAGGCCAACGGCGACCTGTTGATGCTGTTCGAACGCCCCATTGCCGCAACTCTGGGTAGTCTTGCCTTGCTGGTATGGGTCGCCATCATCGTTTCCACGTTGTGGTCCATGCGTCGCGCGTCGCGCAAGGCCACGCCATCTCAGAGCGGCTGACAGAGGTAAGGATGAGAACCGTTATTGTCGTAGGGGGAAGCACGGGCATCGGCCAAGCCATCGCCGAGGCCTTTGCCTCACAGGCGGCCGATGTGCATGTCACGGGCATCGAGGCGCCTGATTCCATGGCGCTGGATTTCGAGGCCGGGAAGCACCAACTCGATGTTCGTGATGAGCAGGCTGTCTCTCGATTCTTTTCGCAGTTTTCGAAAATCGATGTGCTCGTTAACTGCGCGGGTGTGATCCGTCGCGGTGGGCAGGAGTTCACCCCAGAGGGCTTTGCCGACGTGGTGGACATCAACCTCAACGGGACCCAGCGTTGTTGTCAGGCGGCACATGAAGCATTGAAAGCGGCCGAAGGCTGTATCATCAATACCGCTTCCATGTTGTCGTTCTTCGGCAGCGGCTTTGTGCCGGCCTACTCCGCCTCCAAGGGTGGCGTGGCCCAGTTGACGCGCTCGCTGGCCATCGCCTGGGCGCCAGTGGGGATTCGCGTCAACGCACTGGCGCCGGGCTGGATCGCCACCGACCTGACCTCGACGCTGACCCAGGATCCCGCGCGTTCTGCCGAACTCGTGGACCGGACCCCGATGGGACGCTGGGGAACGCCGGAAGATCTGGTCGGGCCGGCGCTGTTCCTGGCGTCACCGGGGGCACAATTTGTGACCGGTGCGATCCTGCCCGTGGATGGTGGATATGCCGCGCGCTGATATCGGTACTCCGCATTATGTAGTACCGAGCCTTCTTGTTATCCGGGCTGGTGTACTGCCTTTCAGGCAGTGCCAGTCTCGCAAAGGACAAGCGTAGGCCCTCTTAGAGTATCGGCGGTTTAGCCTGTCGACTGAGCAAACCAAGGGGATCGTCGCCAGTAGAAATAAAGGACTTGAGTGCCGACCTGATTATTTCAAGGAAGCAGGATTAATGAACCGAATACCTGTTACTGGAATTGCGATGACTTCGCGTGTCGAGGATGACATCAACCTGGCCCGATGACGCATGTACTATATTGCCTGAGGATGCTCGTCGACAGGTACCCAGGCCATGTCTTCGAAAAGCGCCAAGAGCATTTGAAACTCGTGGCGAGAACGTTCGGCCTCTGATGGTCTCCCCATGTCTTCCAGCCGCTTGGTAATACTCAGATAATCCTTCAAGATATGCGGGTAGCGATCCTGCACCTCTCGGCCCACCGGCTCGTGACGCGCCAGGGCATAGAGCATCACCGTGAGTGCCATGTAGTCACTTCCTACGCGGCGTGCTTCTGCCTCACGGTTCTCCATGGCCACGCTCGTCAGGTACCAATGGTAATCCTGAATAAGGCTATCCTTATTATGCACTACTGCATTCACGAGGGCTTTGCTGGCAGATGTGCTCGCCTTGAACTCCATTTCTTTTATCCTGTGGCAATCATGCCATGTCAGATAGGTAGACCTTCCATAATCTACTACTTCCACAGTAGGTAGCGAGGCACGGCCTGTCCAGACCCTGAAGAGCAAGAAGTCAGATTGTTTTCCGAGAATCTCTAGCGCTGGTGCTATAGCAGGTTCAAAACTTAACTGAGTATTTCTTTTGGCTACGCTCAGTATTTTTTCCGTTACTTTCGAGAGGTAATTATGACCAAGGTTGTCAGGCGCTTGACTACATATCGAAAATAAATGTGTCGTGTCGTAAATGGCGAGAAATTACTTCAAAAATGATTGGTATATTAATCACGTTATTAAATTAGATTTTGTTGTTCTCGATTCCGGAAGAAATACGGGGTGGGGTTCTATACGTTTGAGTCTTGTAATTAAGCGTGAAATGACTGCGCCGTTTCCTGCTTGGGAAAAAGATGAGCTGGATGGGCTTGGAATGCGTTCGTCTGGACGTGTGGACTTTGTTTATAGGCTGCGGTAGGTGAAGAATCGGAGGCACCGGCACTGTTCGATATCCATCAATTTGCCACTTGCCATAAAGACCTCCTTTGGGCAAACCGTCAGGGCCGGCAGGGCCAGAAAAAAGAAACCGCCTCAAGGGCGGTGTCGTGACGTGCCGTGTTAATTTCTGCTGGCTGTTAAAATTACCATGGTAGAGAGCCGCTCCCTGGACGGCCCGGTTAGCTGTTGCGGCTCACGGCGTGACGATCCTGAAATTACGGGTATCAACCCACTCGTCTCGTGCCGCGGCCCAGGAGTCGTTGCCGCCGCCGAAGAAGATGGTGTGCATGACGCCTTCGATAAGAACGCTGTCTTTCGTGCGCAGGCGCAGGTCGGTTGCTTCTATCACCAGCTCGCCGTCGTACCAGACTTTGATGAAACCGTTGTTCTGGCCGATATGGTTGAGCTTCACTTCTTGCTTGATCTGGTGCCATTCGCCGGAGGTATCAAAGTGAAAGTTGCCACGACCAATCGAGTCGCCGTGGCTTTTCTTCATGTCGGGGTAGTAGAGGTATAATTCTCCCTGAGAATTACGGCGCCACATCATGCGAGCAGTGATTCCATTGTCAGCTTTCTTATGCCCACTTGGAGAGTCTCCTGCCATTAGCCCTGGCAGTTTGCCGCCCTTTACCGGGTCGAAGCCTGGCTTGAAGCGCAGGTCATAGGTGAGGACAGCATGTGTGGCCGAAAGCGTGCGGGTATCGAAACCGGCTCCACGCATCTCGTCTTTCTCCCCGACATAAGCGCCTTTTTCCATGTGCGTACGCAGGAAGGGCCCGCCGGGACCGTCCACGATCTCGATATTTTCCCAACCCCAGCCGCCGTCGTAGACACCGCCGAAGTTATCGAGGATGTTGCGCTTGGTGTTTTTGCCTGGATCAAGGTGCGGCGCATACACCAGCGTGGCTGGAGTGTCCCCTGCTTTCGGATTGCTCGCAGGCGCTGCCGCCGGCTCTGCTGCTAGCTCTGATTGCAGTAGTTCTGTCTGCAAGGGCTCTGTCTCCTTCTGCGCCGGCCCCTGCCCATTGTTTGTGCCCTTGAATTGGTAGCCATGATCACTACCCGAGATCTTGATCGTGGGATCCCACTCTTCGCCAGGCTCGATGGCCTTGTCGGATGTAATGATGTAATCGCTACCGTTTACCTCATACGTCCCGCCCCATACCTCCTCGATAGCGGATGCCAGCGATAGTCGAACACTCAGGGGCTGTTTTCGTCCTGTCGTGTTTTTGACCCATGCTTCTAGAACCATGCCAGCATCCCATTCCGATTTCTCGCGGACACGAATGGGCAGGGGGGCTTCAGCTTGCTCTGGCTCAGGCGTAGATACCAACGCTGCTATCTCCAGTTCAGGAAACATCTTGCTCAACGCTGACTCCATGTGTCGCGCCTGCCCTTCGCTATCGAAGCGAGCCAGCTGTTCGCTCCCTGTACGCTGAACGTCGTTCACTTCCAAGATATCCATGTCGCTCTCCTTTCGTTAGGCAGGAAAACCGCCCGCAGGCGGCATGGTCTGGTTCTGGTTTACTTCCGGTGCCTGGACCCTCACGGACCCAGCTTGGTTGCAGCACCCACGGCGCTCCACATTAGCGTTTAACGCCGATGGCTGTAGGTGCCTGGCGCGTTGCCGTGTGCTTAAGCGATAGCGAACTAGTAGCCATAGGTGGCTTGGGCTTCGACGTATCGCAATTTGTACGCCGGCCATGCTGCCTGGCCACTGATACCTCTAGATATGACGAAGCCGCCCGAGGGCGGCTACATAAGAAGTGCTTTTGTTCTCAGAAGGGGGTATTCGACTAGCTCGGTCCGCCCCATCCCTCGCGCTCTTGCATGGATTCCTGCTTGAGCTGCTGTTGAAGAGACATCACGGACTCGTTTGGATTCTCGCTGTTTTCCTGCTTTAGCGCTACGAATGACACTGCCGCTCCTGCGATCAAGGCACCGAACAAAACTATACGCATCGAGATTCCCTTCCCTGCGTTTTTTCTGAATGTGTATGTACAGCCTATAACTACAATGAGAAATATGCAGTCACAATTTCTCATACTTTTGGGTTAGTTGCTAAGGGGCTTCCATTGCGCCTTGAGCTTGGCAACCGAGTCAGTCTTAGCAGTTTGAGTCGCCGTGGGCCTATTGGCGTCATCAGGTGCCTTAAGGTCCAATAGCCAAGGCAAGATGTATTGGCCCGCTCCTTCCCAAGAGCAGTTGCGGGCCATGATGATTATTCTTAGAATAAGCCGCCTCAAAGGCGGCTATGGGGTCTAAATCCTGTACTGAGCTATTCGGGTTTCATCAGGTCCAGCCATTCGCTGTACGCACGGGCATAAAGCTGTCCTTCGACTAGCTGGTTCTTAGCATCAACGGCTTGGTAGAAGACTACCTTGTCTCCGTTCAGGGTGCCTACGCCTTCGGCGATGCCCATGACTTTGAAACGGCCTCCGCTGGAACGGTGTCGCCATATCTTGTTTCTGAATTCCAGCACCTTCCCCATAGGCGAGACTCCGGTAGCAGCGTCAGCTCTCTCTTAGTTCCGCAATGAATTGAGGAAGCTCATCTGGAGGCAGCGAGGGTGGGGCGCCTGCCGCGTCCCTGATTTGGCTGATAAGCGCTATCAGCGCATAGCCATCTCGCTGCTCAAGCTGTGACTTCATTTCATCCATGCGATAACGCCAATCACGTACGGTTTCTGGAGTGACCTTTAAACCATCAACTACCAAGAATTCCCGTTCCATATGTGCCTCCTATTGTTATGCATTATCGGCTGGAGTCATTAGAAGATAAGCCAGACAGGAGTGGGCGAAGAGCAACGTGACCATTTCGTGACAAAGAAACCGTCTCTGGGCAGAGAAACATCAGCTTATGAAGCATTAGCTCATTCAGTAATTGTTATCGTCAACGTGATGCTTCGATATTCATGCCACGGCGCTCAGCTGCGGCACCTCACCACCCAGCTCCTCGATCAGCATATCGATTACGCACCCAAGGCGATGGCCATCAGCGTAAAATCCATCTCAAGCCTCAGGACAGGATCTTCGCCATCGTCGGCCTGGCTGGCCTCATCGAGGAGGGCATCGGCAAAGCGCAGGCTCTTCAGAGCCAGGTCATCTCTCAGGTCCAGCGACACCTGCTCGTCGATGTTATTGCTCAGTTCTCCAGTGCTTATTCAAGTTAAACAAGAGTATATGAAGCGCCACGTCTGCCGGGCTTGGCAGGCCAAGGAGGGGCGGTGCCATCAGATACATGGCAATGGTCGGTTCGCCCTGCGAATTGCTAGTCGAAAGGCAGGATAGTTTCACCTAAACGTCTTGCCTTATCTGGAAATAAACAACAAATCAGCAAGGGCTAAGCGTTTCGTTGGGTTCGTGCGCACGGGAACCCGAACGTTTGAAGACCATTATAATAACGATGGTGGCGCAGTAATCAGATTTACCGAGGAATGTTCGTCCCCCGAATACCCCCGAATACCAGTAACAGCGGCGCACCGAGCGCACCTGATTTATTCTGCAAGTCATACCTGTCTGCCTCGGTAGCTTGGCGCTTTCCCGACCGGCATCCGATTGCGGCGTGTCGAGCAGGGGACAGTTCGACACAAAGCGGGCAGCTTATAAATGAGTCGCAAGGTTTAATGAAATAAAATCTTGCTAAAGCAACCTTTATTTCAATAACCAAAAGCTATGCTAAGAATCGACATAAATTTGACATTGAAGTGTCATGCTATAGAAATTCTATCGCAAGTATACAGCCCTGCCACTACTGCATGGAATGTTTAGATATGGCCAGCCATATCGAATAATAAGAAAATATGGTATTTCTAATAACAATGTAATTAGACGCTATACAAAGAGTGAGCAGGCATGGCACAGAGCAGTCTTGAGCAGCGGTTATCGACTGGCGTCCGAGGCGTCGATGACATTCTTGGGGGAGGGTTGATCGAGAACCGAAGCTACCTGGTTCGCGGCGGCCCGGGGTCAGGCAAAACGACGCTTGGCTTGCATTTCCTGACTGCCGCCAATCAAGATGAGCCGGTGCTGTTTATTGGTTTTCAGGAGCCGGAAGCACAGATCGAAGCCAATGCCACGTCAGTGGGGCTGGATGTTACGAACGTCAATTTCCTGAGCCTGATTCCCGACGAGCACTTTTTCACCGATCAGCAGGGCTACGATATTTTCTCCTCAGGGGATGTCGAGCAGGAACCGCTGGTGGACGCCATCGTTCAAGCGGTGAATGAGCTTGCCCCCAAACGGGTATTCGTCGACTCCTTGACCCAGCTGCGCTTTCTCTCCGCAGACGCCTACCAGTACCGCAAGCAGGTCATGTCCTTTCTGCGCTTCCTCACGCAACGCGGGGCGACCGTTCTTTTCTCATCCGAGAGCAGCCAGGACATGCCCGACGATGATCTGCAGTTCATGGCTGATGGCGTGCTCAATTTCGACACCGGCCAGGCCGGCTCCATTGTTCGAGTGACGAAGTTCCGGGGCTCGGGGTTCGTCCAGGGACGGCATCACATGCGCCTTGGCACGGCGGGGATGCAAGTCTTCCCCAGGCTGGTTCCTCCTCTAACCCGGACCCCCAACGATGAAGACAAGCTCTGGGGCAGCGGCTCTTTGAGCATCGACGCCATTCTGCATGGGGGATTCGAAGCCGGAACCATTTCGATGATCACCGGGCCGGCCGGCGTGGGCAAGTCGACATTGGCCGCTCAGTTTGCGGCCGCCGCTGCACGCAAAGGAGCGGCCAGCGCCCTGTTCCTGTTTGAGGAAGACGCCACCATTTTCCTGCGCCGCACCCAGAGCCTGGGGTTAGGGCTGCACCAGGCGGTACGCGAGGGGACCGTGGCTATCGAGCCGGTCGAGCCCATGCGCTATCTGGCCGACGAATTCACGTCTGAGGTTCTCCAGCAGGTCACTCAACGGGGCGTTGAGCTAGTCATTCTCGACAGTGTTGCCGGTTTTGGACTCACGCTGGGCGGTGAGGAAATCGAAGAACGCCTGCACACGTTCGCCAAGACACTGGCGAGAATGGGCGTGACCGTCATCTTGGTCAATGAAACTCAGGCCGTCACCGGACAGGAGTTCCAGGCGACCGAGAAGGGCTTCAGTTACCTTTCTGACAACCTGCTCTTTCTGCGCTACATGGAATCGGCGGGGGAGATGAAAAAGGCCCTAGGGGTGCTCAAAAAACGCTTGAGCGGCTTTGATACTGCCCTGCACACCTATGATATCGGTGAAGGTGGGCTGATCGTTCATGAGCCGATAGAAGGCTTGCATAGTGTGCTGTCGGGCATGCCTTCCCAAGACCTTGGCTGACCGGAGCGGGAACGATGGCAACCGTCCTACTGGTGATGAAACGGCCGGGCAATGCACGTGTGATGGCAGATGCCCTGAAGGCGATCGGTTATACCGCGATCAGTGCGTCGAACCATGAGGCCCTGACGGCGGCGATGTCTCAATCTGGTGACCACCGCATCGCGCTCGTGGACATTTCAGGCTTTGGCCCGGCTGACTGGCGGATGTGTCAGACCCTGAATAGCCATGAGGTGCGCTTTATCGTGCTCTGCACAGCGCAGGAAACCCGCCAGGGAGGGCAGGCGCTACGCTACGGTGCGGCCAGTTTTCTACAGAAGCCGGTGAAAAAGCCCATGCTCCTGGGGTTACTTTCGGATCTGGCCGGTGAGACCCCAGCGATGCAGTCAGTCGGGAACGGACATCCATGAAAACAAGCAGCAGCAATCAAGCGGTCTTCTGGCGCGGCATAGCGGAGGAAGACAGCAACCCAGTATCATCCGTCGCTCATCGGGAGCGGATCCTGGTGCTGGTGGGGGCCAGTGGCAACCGCAAACAGCTGATAGAACACTTGAAACCGCGTTATCACGTGCTCATCCCTGACGAGACTGGCGCTGTAGACGATATCGGGCAAGGCAGCCCAACAGAGGCTTCGTTCGACCTTGCCATCCTAGACCCAGCGGGCGCGGTACGCTGGCGTCAGGTACTCGCTGAAGCGAGAAGCCATGCGCAACCCGTCTTCCTGCCAGCCATGTTGATTGCCTCACGCAAAGACCTTTCCCGGGCATTGCAGGCCTGTGACTCGCTCATCGATGAGTTCCTGCTCACCCCGATCGACCCGAGTGAGCTGACACAGCGGGTTGACATGCTGCTACGAGCGAGACGCCAGGCACTCACCCAGAGCACACGACTTGCCTATCTCACCAGTCATGATCAGGGATCAGGATTGCCCAACAAGACGCTATTCCTGGATCGCTTGAGCCAGGCCATCCAGGATGGGACGGTGCTGGGGCGGCAAGTATACGCCATGGCCATCCACATTCCCCTAACGCCGGTTTTAAAATCCCTGGGCAATCGGGCATTGGAAGAGGCGGGTCTCGTTTGTAGCGAGCGCCTCAAGGCCCTCCTGGGCGACAACTATTCCTTGGCGCGGCTCTCTGTCGACGAGTGGGCACTGATGCTGCGTGCCGGTGCCTCCACCAGCGATGCACTTGAGGTGTTTCAAACCATTCAACAGCTTACAGCCACCCCCCTCGATGTCAGGGGGGAGCGCGTGCATATCACCCCCGCCGTGGGCATTGCCGTTTACCCTGACGACGCCGCAAACGCCGCTTCCTTGCTGGACTGCGCGGGCGCGGCCCTGGCCCGCACTGAACGGATGCAGCATCCGACATTTTATTCGCCTACTGTGCAGCGCCAGGCGCTGGCACAGATACGAACCGAGGCAGGGCTACACGCAGCCCTCGCACTGGACCAGTTCGAACTGTGGTTCCAGCCAAAGGTGAATTTGAAGGACCGATCATTGACCAGCGTGGAGGCGCTAATTCGGTGGCGCCTGCCGAGCGGTGACCTGGTGCCGCCAAATAAGTTTATTCCGATAGCCGAGGGCAACGGCCTGATCACCCTGATTGACCGGTGGGTGCTCGCGAAAGCCTGCGAGTCCATGCGGACTTGGCAGACCCAAGGCGGCCCAGCCCGGGTGGCGGTCAACATTTCTGCCCAGCATCTGGAGCAGGATGATTTCGTCACGACCGTCGAGCAGACCCTGTCACATTTCAGCATCTCCCCGGCGGCCCTTGAGCTCGAGCTCACCGAAACCGCCCTGGCAGACCTGAACCAGGAAAATATTGATAAACTTCGAGCACTGCGAAACATGGGAGTGGGCATTGCGCTTGACGATTTCGGTACCGGCTACTGCTCACTGAGCTACATTCATCGATTGCCCATTACCACGCTCAAGATCGACAAGTGCTTTATCGACAATATCGTCACCGAAAGTGCGGATGCAGCGGTCACCCAGACCATCGTGTCGCTGGCCAAAAATTTTCATCTCAAGCTGGTCGCCGAGGGCATCGAGACCGAAGAGCAATGCCAATGCCTGGTTAGCCTCGAGGTTGAAACAGGACAGGGCTATCTATTTGCTCGCCCCATGCCTTTCGCTGAACTGCAGCAATGGGTAGGGGATGAGTTTGCTCAGATTGACGTAAAAAGCATCAGTCATTAACCATGGAAGCAGGACGGGGGCAACTAGCCGCATTAGCGCAGAGATTAACGCGCTCACCACCGGAGCCTCCGAGCCCATGAGAGTAGGCGATGGCCTGCTTAACGCTGGATGACTCTTTCTGGGCCGCAGCGTTCGGGCAATTACTATTTGGCGTGGCGTCGAGACGCTAGGCACTTTACGCAGGGCCTTTTTGGTCGGCACGTCGGAGGCCCACGCTTGCCAGTATGCCAGAACTATTCTCCCGCTTTGGCTGAAGATTCGTTAAACCTTCAACCAGGGACACCAAACAGTGCAGTTGACATCAGCTCTGGTTGCAGTGACATTGCATTGACAGCAACCAGCGTAAGAGCCTGGCTTTCCTTCATAATAAGAATATATGAAGACAGAGCCGAACAACGTGGTATTTGTTTTAAGCGAGACGGCCATGCCATTCAGTGAAAAAGAAAATCATTCAGCGCAGATGATCCAAGCTGTATTGGGCTCTGAGCATGAGGTAACTATCTACTCAAAGGCGGTGCCTTACTCAATCGAGGCACAAGTTGTGCGGGTGGATGTAGGTACTGGCAACTTATTGCTACAAGTTTTTACCGACGAACGAGACATCTATAGCTACCTCACTGATGGAATGGTTTCTTTTGATATCGAAATCAGAAAAGAGGGTGATGAGACAGAAATATTAAATTTTGAGAAAGTGAAATCGCAGGTCATGAGAAAGGACAGGAACCTTTATGAGCTAGATTGTCAGTTACCCCACTCGGTGTTCATTTACGAAAGTCGAGGCGGTGTTAGGGTTCCATTTATCTTGGGCATGCAGGCCCGTGTCAATATCGAAGTCTATGAAAACGAACTGACGCTAAAGGGAACGCTTCGCAATCTTTCGGTAGGCGGCTGCATGGTCGATATTTCTATCGAGGACAGTGCAGTGCTAACCGTTGGGCAGGACATAGCAGGGATAACTGTCAATTTTCCCAGCGGAGAAAAGTTTTTTACTAAGGGAGAAATACGCCATATCCGCCCATTCGGAAATTCGTGGCATGCGGCTGTGGGCATCCATTTTAGTGGTATGGATGAAAACAGTGAGAAAGATTTGTCCTACTACGTCACCGAATCCGAGCGTGAAGCGGCTGGTCGTGCAGGAATAAGAACACTGGGGGACGGTACGTCAAAGCTGTTCATTGCTGGTGATAAAGAAAAAAAACTACTCATTCGCGAGAAAACGGAGCGAGAGGAGGCATCTAAGCTGCCCCCAATGGTGCGGGGTGTTAGGGAAGTAGCTCACCAGCTGCAGGTAATGCTGATGTTCATGAAAAACAGGAGCATTTTCCCTCAGGACACCTTGTATGATTGTGCAGATACCCTGCTTTTCCTCGTAGGGAAAGACCGAAAGCAACTTCTTTATGCGCTTTCCTACTTGAGGGGGGAGTCTGAATGGGTACGGCATGCCGTTCAGGTAGCTGCCTCCTTGGCAGATTTCCTAATGTTCGAGGCGCCTCACTCCAACACGACCCGCGAAGCTATTGCAGGGGCGCTGCTGCATACCATGGGCAAACCCCTGATCTTAAGTAGAGAAGTTCCGTCACTGAAAGTTAATATGACTCCCTACCAGAAAGAGATACTGAAAGGGCACGTTCAGGCTCTTGCGGAAAAGCTCGAATCGCTGGGTTGGCAGCCCAGCGACATCTGCAGGGATATCCTATTGAATAGTAATGAACGCCTGGATGGGAGTGGCTACCCAGCCGGTAAAATGGCAGCAATGCTCTCCGAAAACGCTAAGTTAGTGTCGCTGATTAAAATCGTGAATAAGCTGACCAACCCGCGTAATGAAGCAGCACCCAGAACACCGATCGATGCGTATCGATGGGTAAACGAGCACGCCGATCAATATGACAAAACGTTGCTCGTTGAATATATTCAACTGTACGGATTATATCCCATTGGCACCTTGGCGAAATTTTCACAAGGTTTTCTTGCCTGGATCGTGGATATCGATGCCAAAGGCATGCCGAACATGGTACATGTTGTCAAGAATCTCGCGTTTCCCGACACGACTAGCGATACCATTTTAACCTCTGCAGATTTCTCACAAATAGGAAAGCTGGAAGGTATTGTTAATCCTATCGATTATGGGATTCCTAATCCAAAGCCTTAAAGCCATGCAAGCTTGAAAGCAGCTTCAGCCATTCCTAGCTTCAAGGAATGGCCGTATCTTTCCGGCCAGAGGGGAGCTTGCATGGCTGTGCTGAGAGAAGTGTTTGCGCAAACACTATTGGGCCGCTCGAGCCGTGGCCTGTGAGTCTGTTCACCGCAGCCAGCATTGTCGTGGCTGCTCCCGTTTCAAGGGCCCTGCTGTTGGGCCTTGACACGTACAGATTAACAACGATGGCTACCAGGATGTCATGGGCAAGAAGCACCCGGCGGGGTTGGGCCAGCCAACTCGTATTTTTATTGCTCTCCGTCCCTGTGCTGCCTCCTGCTGTGTGAAGCGAAGGCCTTAATCTATCTTCCGGCCTCTTACAGCTACCAGAGGGCGAGGGAAGTCGAGCTGGCAACTGCGGCTTGAGCACGTATCCACGCTGACTTGACCAGAACAGTAGGGCTTCACGAACTGAGCCGCCATCAGCTTGACCTGATAGCCACGGAC
This sequence comes from Modicisalibacter luteus DSM 23508, assembly GCF_000378505.1. Lineage (GTDB taxonomy): Bacteria > Pseudomonadota > Gammaproteobacteria > Pseudomonadales > Halomonadaceae > Modicisalibacter > Modicisalibacter luteus. The sequence goes on from NZ_KB899993.1 coordinate 280,517, forward strand.
CTGAAGTTCACGCGCCCAGTAGTGGGAGGTGGCACAGGCTTCCATGCCGATTTCAGCACCCGCCGGGACTCGCTTGACGATGGCATGCAACCACTTGTCCCGTGAGTATTTACCACGCCACTGAGGCTGGTCATGGCAGTCTACGCCATACACATGGAAGACAGATTTTGCGATATCGACACCGACCCGGGTAATGTTCATGGGAAGCGCTCCTCAGCATCGGATAGGGCTACCGCCCCGTCACCTGTCAGTGTGGCGCAATAGCGCCGATGTAGGTGGGGCGGGGTGGGGCGGACTCTATCCCATTGGTGAGCCGAGAAGGGTACCGGCGCTGGCCCTCCTGCCTCTGTCGTGTGGTCCAAAGTGCTGCGGTTATTCTATGAATCCAAGTGTTAACGAATTGCACTCATAATGCCCAAGGCTTTCCAACTAAGGATGCGTCTGCGGGGAACGCTGCAACGCGTGCCTATGTTTCGTCAGACCATCTTCCCCTGGAGCTTGAGCAAGTGGCGGAAGCGGCCGGGTTCGAGGTGACGAAGAGAAAGATCAGTCTGCAGGTGCCCGTGACCCAGCCGGCCGCAGCTAAGGCAGGATCGGATGCGTTCTGCCGCATGCTCAACGATTGGGCTTCTGGCAATTTGGCCCCTGCAAGGGAGTACGCTGATTGGCTCCAGTCAATGCGTGGTTGCAGCCTGATTCCCTTGCCTTTGGCTTCCCATCACCGTGAACGATCGGAGCCGGTGCAACAGCTGATTCGAAAATCATTGAAGGGACAGGCTAAGTTTCAGGATTTTGCGCAAATTGCGCTCGGGTAGAGATGCCTTTTCGTCAGCCCCTTCAAACGCGCTGCTTGAAGAGCTTGGATTAAGGTCGGCCCCCGGCAAGGTAGAGAATTTAGTGGCAGCGGACAGGCGTAAGGTGCTGCGCTGGATGTGCCGAGGGCTTCCGGAGGGTTTGGCACTAATCAAAGTAGCGGTGGATAACGAGCTCACCGAGCGGGCGCGTTAAAAGGCAAAGCGTGAGCAGGCATCGGAATAGCAGCCACGAGCCATGCAATCGACAAAGCTCAAGCTGCTATCGTCTTGTAGCGATAGATGCGTAACGACGGCAGGAAGGGATCGTGCTTGAGGCGCTCATCGCTGCGCACTTTGCGGGTACGTCCTTTGGGCGGAAACGGCGGTGGCTGATTGTAATGAGGAAGCTTGCCGTCTTTGCTGGGAATGAACAGGGGCAGTGCGAGGTTCATGGCCCGACGTACCCGGCCGTCAGGCAAAGGTTCCTCATAAAAGAGGTTGGCCCGCATGAGCGGCGCCTGGAGCTGTACCTGGACCAGCTTTTCGCTGGAGGGCAGGCCAGCCAAGGCTCGTAGCTGTATTTGGATATGCGGCTGATCAGCGCCAAGACCGACAAGCATCTGCTCAGCTTCGCTCACGCTGACACGCCGGATGGACCGGCCAGGCCAGGCGGGTTCGCTGCACACTCTGTTCGGCCGTCGGGATATGCCGCCAGCATTGCTTCAGGTGCAGCCGAGCCAGGCCCGACCCCTTCAGATGCTTGTGCAGATAAGGGTGGCGGAGCGGCAGTGAAGCCTTGAGGTTAGCGATCATCCGCTGGTCTTCACTCTTGATAGCAGCGATCCGGTCAGCAAAGACCTCTTTTGCCGCATTCACACGGCTTACAGCCTGCATGACCGGTTCTAGCCCGGCGACAAGGCCCACATACGGGCGAGTAGCCCTGCCGTCCTGACCGTCCTCATACCAGAAATCGAGCAGGGCAGAGGCCAGCCAGGCGACATCAGGATGTGGGGAGCCCATGGCCCAAGCATCGCCAGGATGGGCTCGGTAGATCTCAACAAGCTCACGAGACGCATCAACCACCTGGTCAAAGGCGTCCTCGATGTCATGTAGCAATTTGTACTGGTGATCCATCGGGTATACCCAGCAAACTGTATGTAATAACAGTATAGGAAAGTACGACTATCCCGCCACTTATTCTCAGGATTTTTGAAAAAATTATGTCGCGAAAACTTGTGATGTTCCGATGTGACATCAAGGTGGAAAATATCGCGATAGGTAAAGGGTAAGGACGATCAGGGTGGCCAGGATAGTGACCGTGATAAACGCCAGTTTTTGCCCAAAACCAGCCTTGCGCGTCTTGTGTCTAAACACATGCCGACCAAGGTAGCTCCCAGGCCAGCCCCCGAGTAAAGAAACCGTAAATAGCTTGCGCTCCGCCGTGCGGTATTCGCCACGTCTGGCCGCCCCTTTGTCCCACCAGAACATGATGAAAGCAGTGACGCTGAGGCACGCATACCAGAGCATTATAAACGTCATTTAGTGATCAGGAATATGCTTGGATGGCTAGGAGAGGTGGCACACGGAGCGTTGTGAATGCGAGACCCAACCCGCAATCGCGTGCTGTTGCTTCTCGCTACAGGCTGCGAAACGAGAGAACTGCTCGTTGACTACCCTTAGCTCATCGTACCGACCATACGAGTCCCGATAATAGAGGCGGCGCCGGCCAATGCCTCCCAGTATATGGCTCACGCGTCGAACCACATTATCGGCGTCATTTGTGACCGAACGACCACCGCCATCGAGGTCAGCAATCACTATAAACATATCCGTTTCCATCAACACATGAAAGCTAGCTTCAATCTTCACGTGTATCTCACATATCTCAAGTTTCGTATGGCATTGATATCGACGGCTGGCCTCCAATATACACTGCTACATAGACAATAATTTAAGAAACGGGGCGCTGAGGCGCTACCCGCGAGGCCCTGAATGCCAGTGTTATGGCGGTCGTTGGTGACCGTCCGCCATGGATCGAGAGGAATAATATCGAAACCGATTCCTGTATGGCAGGCAAAAAAAACGGGCCGCAAAGGGCCCAAGGTACGCAAATAGCTGAAGGGTACTGATAGCCAGAAAAGACTAGTGATCGTCCCGTGCCTGGGTTTAAAGAAGCCTTTTCTCAGGAAAGGGCTTCTTTTAGGCCTGGCGAGCCTGCAACATTAGCATCACTTCCTCATCCCCAGCAATGCGCCCAGCTTCGAGTGCCTCACGGCGCCTGCGGGTCTTTCCGGCACGCGACGGGGGCTGACAGATGCCACAGACAAAGTCGTGTGATGGCGTGTGCGCATGGGCCACAAACTGGCCGCTACAACTGATACATTTGTTGAGCTCGAGCATGCCGCTTTCGAAGAAACGTACCAAGGTCCAGGCACGCGTCAATCCAAGCACCGGTTCGGCGCCTTCAAGCGCCAACTGCTCCAGATAGAGTCGAAACGCCCTGACGAATGCGCCCATGCGGTTACACCCGTGATCTTCCACCAGCCGTTCATAGATATTGAAGAACAGCGAGGAATGAATGTTCGGCTGCCAGGTGACAAACCAGTCGGTGGAGAACGGCAGCATGCCCTTGGGGGGCGACATGCCGCGGACTTCCTTATACAGCTTGATAAGGCGTGCGCGGCTCAAATCGGTTTCGGTCTCAAGAACCTGCAGCCTAGCACCGAGTTCAATCAACTCGATGGCCATCTGGACCTGCTGCATTTCACTGACCAGACTCTTTTCGGCCATGTCGGCTTACCCTGCCTGAACGTGAGAGCGAGTCGGTACTGAGGCCATGAGTAACGCGGCATGCGTCTGACCCAGCCCCTGCTCACGAGGATCAGTGGTCAGTCTCAAGAGCTGCTCGGGAGCATCAAAGCACAGGCGGCACAGCAACTGATTGGTCCGGGATAGCTGGCCCAGCTGCTTGACGGAAAGCGAAGCCAGCATGTCAGCCATAGGCTCGCTGATCTTGAGCCGGAACATGGCGGTGACGCGATCCTCATTAATGAGACGCTGTACTAGCAATAAATACGAGAAATTAATGTCCTGAATGTCATTCAGGAGGCTATCAGTCAGCATGTTGTCATTCTCTGCATTTGCGTAATCTATGGCCTCGGGCCATTTGGTTTTAAGAAGCTGTCTCCAAGAGACGACACTCGTGCTTCGTTGTGTCCCTATTGTGAGACATATTTATGATTCGTTGCAACACTTTACGCAGCGGAAATGATTAATATTCTAATAAATTTGACGGAACGCAAGTTATTCAGGCTATCCTACTGATTCGCTTATTATTTTTTCTTTGCGCCAGCTAGACAATGGGGAGTCAATCAACAACAGCCACCTTCAACCTTGGGCTCAACCCATAATGCAACGTTCGCAACTCACAATCGTGTGTCTCTGTAAGGCGACTATTAAGCCTGCGCTCGGGCCCGTACGCTACAACCTGCGATGAATGCTTTTGCAAGAGGCTAGAGGATTAGATCCCGATTATGTGCCGGTGCTCGTCGCTTAGTGGGAGATCCGCAACTGGATGGCGAGATTTAAAATTTTTCATATAGTCGAGATCAAAAAAGGACAGTCTCAATGACCAAGTGCAACACCTGACCCATCAGGTACCGTGTTGCCATGACTCACTACCGCCACCTCACCGCTGAAGACCGAGCTGTCATCATGATGATGCGAGCCACCCATTCGATCCGGGCCATCGCCAGTCATAGGGCCGTGCGCCGAGCACGGTGTCGCGAGAACTCGCTCGTCATACTGTCAGTTTCGCCACAGGCTATGATGCCAGCCTGGCGGGCTATCGGGCACGGCTGGCACGTCATCGGCCTCGTCGGCGCCCCAGGTTACATCCCGACGGGGGGCTATTCGAGCTGCTGGCCTATCTGCTGCGCAAGTACTGGTCTCCTCAGCAAATAGCCCGCACACTGAAGGGCATGTTTCCTGACGATACTCAGCGCCAGGCCTCTCACGAGGCCATCTACAATGCGCTCTATGTGATGCCCCGCGGCAGCCTCAAGAAAGCGCTTATCGCTTGCCTGAGGCAGGGCAATGGCAAGCGCCGACCCCGCAGCCGTGGCAAGGATCGACGCGGCCAGATTCCTGATCTGGTCAGCATCCACCTGCGACCGCCCGAGATCGAGCACCGCCTGATGCCCGGCCACTGGGAGGGGGAACTGATCATGGGCGCCAACAACCGATCCGCCGTCGGCACGCTGGTGGAGCGCACCACCCGGTTGGTGCTCCTGGCGAAGCTGGACGGCACTACCGCCACGGCCGCTGCTACCGGGTTCAGCGACAAGCTGAATGAGGTACCGCGTTCCCTGCGTCTCTCCATGACCTACGATCAGGGCAGAGAGATGGTGAAGCACGCCGAAATTACCCAGCGGACCGGCACTGCGATCTATTTTGCAGACCCGCACAGCCCGTGGCAGCGCGGCTCCAACGAGAATACCAACGGCCTACTACGGCAGTACCTGCCGAAGGGGACTGATCTCTCGGTATACAGCCAGGATGAACTCGATGCGATTGCTGATTCGCTGAACACACGGCCACGCAAGACATTGGATTGGCGGACGCCGCTGGAGGTTTACGCGGACGTGCTCAAGAAATCAGTCGCTGGATCGGACACACTTCAATAGTGTTGCGCTTGGAAATAGAGACCGCCCTTCCGTGCGCCGAGGGCCGGTGGTGGCCATCAGGGCAATCATCAATCCATCCCGGTGAGAGCGGGCATCATCCTTGGCATCGTCAGCCATGGAGGCGAGAGGGAGGTACAGCGATGCGAGTCACATAAAAGTGGGGCGCCCATGGCGGCGCGCTCCTCGGCACAGAATCGTTTGACCAAGTTGGTTAAGGTAGCTTTCGGTATGTTTTTAGGCGTTCGCTAGATTTGCTGCTTGGTGATCAGATTGAGGCACGCGTCTAGTCAAGATCATGCGGTCCCATATCCGGCGTGGGTCTGTGCCTTATGATGGCGGTGTACGCCAGCGGTTGCCGATCCGCTCTTCTAACTTTTCGCCTCCTTCCGTCGCGTTCGGTTGAAAATAGACCATAATAGAAGCCCGACCGCCGCAACGGCGAATAGAAGGCTAAACGGGGTGGTGACAAATATAGCAGGATCTCCACCTGAAATCCGCATCGATTGACGCAAGTATACTTCAGCCATCGGTCCTAGGATAAAGGCAACAAGAAGTGCCGCCGGGCTGAACCCCACCCTTTCCATGAAGAAACCGACGACGCCAAAGATGACCATGATTTTTACATCGGAAATACTCTGCTCGGTACTATAAGCGCCGATGCCGCAAAGGATAAGGGATGATGGGAAGCAGATAGCGTCTTGGCACTCTAACTACCGCTTGAACGAGGATAAGAAGTGGCAGAGATACGAGCAGCAAAACAATATCTGAGATTAGTAGAAGTATAAAAAGGGCATAGGCTATCTCCGGATTTTTCGCCATTAGCATCGGTCCAGGAGTTAGGCCGTGAACTATGAAAGCATCCATGATCACCGCTACTGATAATGATTCTGGGATACCCAGCGTCACCATAGGAATAAGTGCCGCTCCGCAGACGGCGTTATTGGCCGCCTCGGGAGCTGCTACACCTTTGAGTTCACCCTTGCCGAACTGACTCGAATCCCGAGAGGACAGCCTGGCATGATCATAACCCATGAATGCGGCCGTGATGCTGCCCACACCCGGCAGCGCACCGCACAGAGAGCCGATGAGACTGCTACGAAAGATTACGCCGAGGGGTTGAACAAAGGCAACGATGCGCAAGCGCAGGGGATCGCCTGAAACTCTCCCATGAAGAGCTACCCTGAAAAAGCAAGGACGCTTGATGAACGGACCAAATAACAGTAAGGAACGGGACGACATGGCACAGAACAAGGCAACCGATACTTTCAAAGAAGCTACCGAGATGGCACAGCTAGCCTCTGATCGTACCGTCCTGGCCAGTGAACGCACTTATGCGTCGTGGCTGCGTACCGGCTGTGCCGCCCTGATCGCCGGGCTGGCAGTCATGCGCTTCATGGCTGATGTACTCAACGATTGGGAGACTCAGGTCATCACATTTCTGCTAGTCACGTTCAGTATTTTTTGCTTCGTGATTGCCACTTGGCGGCTACGACAACTGCAGAAATATCTGCCGCGCTCGGAAATTCCCCATCTGCCGTTTTCGATGAGTGCCGGCATGAGTGCCATGCTTACGCTAGCATCGCTGTTCGCCCTGTTTGCTCTCTGGCAGATGAATGGTCATTCTGGGCAAGTGAACAACAGTAAGCAGGCTTCGATGCGTCCAGGGTGGATCGATATATCCACAGACTTGGCGACAAGGCATGACCGTGGTGTTTCGAAGGGTTGCTTGAACGGTTCGATGTGGCCACCGAAACCGAACGCATGGTCGACAGCAGGCGTTCGGCATAGTTGTTCTCTTGGCGCAATCGGAAGTGTGCGAACAGGGCACTGGCCAATATCGGAGTAAGGGCGCCTTGATCGTCCGCTTCCGTCTCGTCGATCCTCCAGTTATGGCCAAGGGAGCTCATCGGCAATCTGATAAAAGATGCCCTCTACCGTCATCCTCAGACCAGGCTTGCGGTAGATAGCCCGTTGAACCAGAATTTTCTCCAGCTTCGACCAAGGCTCGTCACTGAGCATCAATCAGGGCATTGCAGGCTCGCAGATAGCCAGCCAGCATGACCATGGCGTGGTAGCTTTTTGCCAGCTTGCCATAGCGAGTACAGAGCCGCCGCTTTTCCTTCATCCAGCCAAACAGATGCTCTATCACATATACATGTAGCCATCTTCCCGGAGATTCAGGTGAAGGCGTGACAGGATGCGTTCGAATGTGCCGTCATTTCGCCACTGCCAAAGCATGGTTGACAGTTTTCCACGGCCGAAGCGGACGGGTAGATCCCGCTATTTGGCACCGGAGCAGAGGATCCAGAAGATGCCGTTGAGCATCTGCCGATCATCGCGCCGTGGACGTCCACGCCCAGCGGGTTTGTCAGGCGAAACGATATCTTCAATCATGCCCAACCCTGATCGGGAATTTCGTAACGTCCTGCCATGACGGCACCTCCAAGCCTGATGGAGGAAAGGCTAGCAAGACGTCATTTTTTAGATAAAGCATAGTGTACTTGAGCCAATCTGCACCCGGTCTCACTGCCTCCGATATCACATCCTGCCGCGCAGAGTACCTTCCGGTCAGCGTTATGCTGACATTGGCGTTGCTGAATCCTTAAAATCGGTCTGAGTTAGGGGGCGGTTGTGCTGAATGTGGGGATTCCCAATGGCTCTGCAGCAGTTTATGGTTGGCCGCCCCGTCTGCCGCAGGATTAATCACGGCCTATTGAGGTAATGGCCCCGAATCAGATCGACTCGGGGCGAGACGAGCGAAACAAGCGCCAGCCAATTACTCGGTTCTTGTCACGGTGAGGACAACCGATTGACACTGGTTATCGTGCCGCTCCATACCATTTCGTAGTGGGCAGTCTGGATAATCGAACTCACTGGCTTGGGTGACATTAGCGCCCAGCACATGGCACCGGGATGGCGTACGGAGTGGTAACGCAGTCCCGGCAGGTTGCGTTCTCTCACGGCATGGCCCAATGCCCGGGACGCGGCGTAATTGTCTGGGGCATAGATGGGATCCGTGTGGGAAAGCGCGATACCATCGACCATGCCGCCTTCGTCAAAAGTGCAAGTCAGCCCCCGGAAAACGAAACGCTCGTAGCTGAGATCGGGCACGTTGCGCCAGTAGGCGTCCTGGTGATGCCGGACCTCGGCAATCGCCGTTTCTATCGTGTCCGCAATGTAGAGCACGCCATACTGTCCATCGCCAAATCGCGAGCCATCGGGGTTCACGTGAGTGAAAGGGGCTGTGGCATAGGAGCAGCCCGGAATGCCGAAGGGGATGTCCTTCTGTTCGATCAGCGCCAGGTTCCCGACTTCGGTCTGGAGCCGGGGGTTAGTCAACGCCTGTAGCTCGTAGAGGTCGTCGAACTCGCTGGCGCTGGCCACGTCATCGAACACACTGACCGGCGGGAACTTCGAATTGATCAGACGATGCCCTTCACGAAGTGCGCTAGGCAACACGGAAAGGGCATCCAGGCTTACCACTGAGCACCCCGCAGGCTATCGATGCGCTTGAACACTTCATAGAGGGGCAGGATACCGCCTTGGCTAATGAGTTCCAGCGGGGCCTTCCCCTCGAAATACGCGTTGTGGTTGGGCATGGCCATGAAACCGTACAGGTTCTCGGGATTATCGAACACTATACGCAATGCGGCATGCATGTTGAGCACCAGGCTGATACGCGTGAGCTGATCCTCATCGAGGTTGACTTCCCAGCCAGGGTCACTGCGCTTGGCTCGAGCATAGGTGCTGCGTGACACGCGCAGGATGGCAGTGCCTTGTTCGCCGCTAGCACCCCATTTTTCCAGGATACCGACCGCCGCCTTCAGCCCGGTAGCGGCCTTGGCTTTGCTGTTGTCAGGGGCTTCGACCGTGATCATGGCACACTCCAGTAAAGATGTATCTGCAGACTAGATTATAGGCCAAGTGACTCCTTAGACACAGTGCAGGGTTGAAGCAATTGCTGCACTCCCTGTCACCCGCGGTGAGGTTGAGCCGGCCTCGGGAGGATCCATCGCCAATGAGGTAGGCCAGACGAATACTGATTGTGACAGCAATCGGTGGCATCCAGCCCCAAGAAGGTAGGGCGAGAGCATACCCAGTAAGGCGCAGGCGATAACCAGCCATAGCAACCGAGACTTCATGCCTGCCCTCTGGGTGTACGATGCTACGTGCGTATTGGCTCGCTATGTATCTTGCTCATGTGGCCCGCCCGGCTCTTGCCGTTGGGCCGGCAGCGGAAGAGCTGGTACGTGAATTATCCTTTGACCACCAGGTAGCCAAACGGTGGGGGAGGACGATCGACCTGTTTCTGGTACCTTTTCGCGGCATGGCGTGAGCTGCTCGAACAAATGCTCCATACGGTCCCAGCTGAACAGAGACGGCGGGGTGGCTAGGTGCTATTGGCAGAAAAGCATATCTCGTCTTTCGCCCAGCAACACTAGGGAGAAATACCCCCCATCGCCTCGAGCAGCCTCAGGTGCCAGGATGATGTAGCGGAGCCAAAGTTAGGGAATCGCTGAACAATTCGCTTCTCTTCGGCTGGCGCGTTCAACGTGGCCAGATCATCGCCTCAGAGGCTATTGCATGACCACTTCAAGTGGCCTGTTTTCTCTGGCAGCCGGGTCATCCGGCTGCCAAGCCAGATTCAAGACACACCGGCCCCGTCAGCATGGCCCTGGCATCGTCCCGCCAGCACTAGATTGCCGAGGGGGAACAGGGTAAACAGCTGCGCCTGGTTCTTGGCCAGTCCCTTGTAGCGAACCTTCCGGTAGCCGAAGAGGTTCTTGATGACATGAAACGGGGGCTCGACCTTGGCACGGAGGCTGGCTTTGGCCTTCTCGTATGCCAGCAGCAGCGTTCTCATGGGGCTGTCTTCCAACTTCTTGATGGCGCCGCGCTTGGCGGCGACACAGCACCGCGAGTCGGGGGCATCCTTCTCTTCGTCCAGATACTTCCACATGCCGGTGTAGCCAGCCCAGCATCGCCGTATACTCGCTTGTCGTCATCCCGGACCAGGGCGCTTGCCATAGTGATATCGGCGACATTGGCCGAGGTGGCAACAACACTGTGGGTCAGCCCGGTGACCGCATCGACTCCGATATGGGCCTTCATGCCAAAGAAATACTGGTTGCCTTTCCTGGTCTGCTTCATCTCCGGATCACGTTGCTTGGCCTTGTTCTTGGTGGAGGGTGCGGCCGCCACAATGGTGGCATCGACGATGGTGCCCTCGCGCATGAACAGGCCCTGCTCAGCCAGGCTGGCGTTGATTTCCTCGAGAATCCGCTGGGTCAGGGCATGCTTCTCCAGCAGGTGACGGAAGCGCAGCAAAGTGGTGGCGTCCGGCACGCTCTCGACGGCCAAATCGATACCGATGAAGCCACGCATGGCCTGGCTGTCGTAGATGGCGTCTTCGAGCGCTTCATCGGCAAGCGCGTACCACTGCTGCAGGAAGTAGATCCGCAGCATACGCTACAGGCCGGTGGGTGGCCGGCCGCGCTTGCCCGCTGCGTTGGGGAAGTAGGATGGCGACAGCGCGTCGATCAGCCGTTGCCAAGGCACCAAGGCATCCATCTGCGCCAGGAACCGCTCGCGGCGGGTAACCTTCTTCTTGTTCTGGTGCTCTGCCTGGGCGAACGAGAACTGCTTCATCGGATTGCTCTGTCATATCGGGATCATAGGCAGCATCTCGCCGCGTAATGGCCTAGGCGATCCGTGCCGTCTTGTTGGCAAGGGCGATGACTGCCACATTGACATGCTTGCGCTCGGTCAGCTGCCGGAACCAGTGACTCAGGTTGTCCTCCTTGCCTCCCGTGTATCGCACCATCGCCCGAGCGCCATGTACCAGCAACGTGCGCAAGTAACTGTCGCCACGCTTACTGATCCCCAGGAGTCGGTCGCGTCCGCCTGTACTGTGTTGCCGCGGTGTCAGGCCCAGTGAGGCGGCAAAATCACGCCCACGCTTGAAGGCCTGGGCATCACCCAGTGCGCTGGCAGTGATGATGCCGACACCCCGAAGAGTCATCAGGCGTTTCGCCAGCGGGTCAGTGTGAGCATGTCGCTCAATGCTCTCCGTGACCATGTCGATGCGATCGTCCAGGTGCCGCAGATCCTCAGCGAGACCAGCCAGCAGCACGCGAAAGGCATCGGCCAGGCCGTTCTCGGCGTCTTCCAGCCAGCGTGGCAGGGCCGCTCGCAGCTGACCGATGCCAACTGGCGCCACCAGCCCATATTCACCGACCAGTCCGCGAATTTGGTTCGCTTTGGCCGTGCGTTGATGAACCAGTTCTTCCCGAATGCGATGAGCGGCTTGGATGTCTTGTTGAGCCACCGTCTTGATCTTCACGAAGCGCATCCTCGATCGGCTCACGGCCTCACAGATGGCCTCGGCGTCGAGCCGGTCGTTCTTGTTGCTCTTGACGTAGGGCTTCACGAACTGAGCCGCGATCAGCTTGACCTCATAGCCACGGACCTGAAGTTCACGCGCCCAGTTGGGGCAATTGTTATGGCCTTGGCCATCGCAGGCAACTGGCTAGCCAGTCGACGTTCGCTGGACAGGGCAGATAGCAGCCAGTCACAATCTGTGTAATAGTCCCTAGGACTCAGAGCGTCACAGTGTCGCTGCCACCTCGGCCAATGTCGTTGATGTTATACCTGTGCGTACCCGTTACATTGACGTCGGGGAGGGGCAGTGGGGAACAATCCTGCTGATGCACGGCATACCGACCTGGGGCTACCTTTATCACGCCGTTATTCCCTGCCTTGCGGGTGCGGGTTATCGGGTCATAGCTTTAGATTTTCTGGGCCATGGCTGGTCCGATCGTCGCGACCGATTCAACCGGTCTTTTCAAGGCCAGGCGAGGGTGATCATTGGGCTTTTCTCGACGCTGGGACTTGAGCGCGTTGATGTCGTAGGCCATGCAACAGGTGGGGCTGTCGCCCTCATTCTGGCCATCGAGCATTCCGGGATCGTTGGTCGCTTGGCTATCTCAAATTCGGTCTGCTATGACTGGTTCGATGAGATGCTTGACTTGGGCCATCCTGGCTTTACCGTGCTGCCGAAACGATGGCTCGTTGAGCGAACTCATGCCTGGATCGAGAAGGCACGCCGTCTGGTGATGCACCACGACCGACATGTTGAGGTATCAGAGGCCTGGGTCTGGCTAGCAGCGGGACGACAGCTGCTCAACCGGTTAACTCGCCTGGCCTGATAATTTGTAAACACCCTCTTAGCGCGTGCCGCCTGCTTTGTCTTGGGGTGCAGCTTTCAGTGCCGCAGGCGGCCTCAGTCTTCGCTCTACCTTTATCGTCTTTCACTATCAACTTCTTGACCAAGTTGAGTCTGCAAACTCTGATTCACAACAGGCTTTTCGGACTCAGATAAAAACATCACCGACAAGCCAAATAGCAGGCCGGAAATCATCACGACCAACCCGATAAATCTCTTCACGTTATAATCCCTTCCCTAGGTTCTTGGTACGCAACATTGTTGTGAGGATTGCAGGGTTTTACTACTTTTGAATTATACACTTACCTCTTTTTTTAACCATAGACTTACAGGAACACACGGCGGCCTCACTGACCAAGTGCAACATCTGACCCATCAGGTACGGTGTTGCCATGACCCATTGCTACTGCCATCTCACCACTGAAGACCGAGCCGTCATCATAATGATGCGAGCCACGCATTCGATCAGGGCCATCGCCACTCATCTGGGCCGGGCATCAAGTACCGTGTCACGGGAACTCGCTCGCCATACGTTCGCCCCGTCAAGGGCTGGCGGGCTACCGGTATCGCTTGACGCGTCATTGGCCTCGTCTGCGCCCTAGGCTACATCCCGACGGGGAACTGTTCGAGCTGGTGGCCTATTTGCTGCGCAAGTACTGGTCTCATCCGCAAATAGCCCGCACATTGAAGGTCATGTTTCCTGATGGTACTCAGCTCCTGACGCAGGTGAGCGCCATCCTCGAAGGCCTTCAGGTAGACGTACTTATATTTCACGCTACGCCAGAGCCGCTCGACGAAATATTGTCCCGGTAGACGCCCTTTCCATCTATGCTGGTCAGGACGCCATGGGATTCCCGCACCCCGGTGAATGTCCGGATGATGAATTGACAGCCTTGGACCAGGATGAAACGGCGTTGGCCATTATCTTCGGCATTAAGTTTTGCAACAGCATATGCGGTAGTACCGGAGCCCGCAAAAAAGTCGAGAATTATATCTCCTGGCCTTGTAGCGATTCGCAATACTCGATCAACCAAACAAACAGGCTTTGGCGTATCGAAGGCTGTGAGTTCAAAATATAGATTGGGTTTCTTTTCGAGTTTCGCGGTCTAGCCCCTTGTGCATGCTCATGAGTTCCTTATGTCCCAACAGCGAGCACAGGTCTCCCTGCCTTCGAAGCCTCTATTACGAGCCAGCATGATACCTATCGCCCTGTATAGGCGCACCTGAAGGTTTCTGCTAGCATTGACATCATACGGGGAGACTGGCATGGCATCGATCACGATCCGTAATCTGGACGAGGAGTTGAAGACTCAGCTTCGCATGGAAGCGGCTAGGCATGGCCATTCCATGGAAGAGGAGGTCCGCATCATTCTGCGAAGTTCCCTGAACCAGCCTAAAACAAAAGGGCTAGGGACTCGCATACATGAGCGATTCGCAGACGTGGAAGGCATCGAGCTGGAAGTGCCGCCTAGGCCTGATAAGCCTCGTGACCCGGGCTTCGGCGCATGATTATCCTTGATACCAATGTGCTATTCGAGCTGATGCGGCCTGTGCCAGACGCTTGGGTTGTTGACTGGCTGGACAGGCAGGACGCTCTTTCCGTGACAATTTCTGTTATTACGGTCGCTGAAATTCTCTATGGTATCGAACGCCTGCCCGACGGCAGGCGCAAGCGTAATTTCGCGACCATGGCAGCGGCAATGTTCGAGGAAGATTTCTCTGGCCGCATTGTATCGTTCGATAGCGAGGCTGCAGTTCATCACCAAAACAGCGCGTAAAGCATCGCCCACTCGGGCGGTGATATAAGCGCGCACCGCGCAGCGGTGCCTGTTGATAGGGTCACCTACCCCTGATATTTCTCCAGCATGACGAAACGTGCCTACAAAGAACGCTTTTATCCTACGCCAGAGCAGGCCGAGCTTCTGGCGCAGTCGTTCGGATGCGTGCGTTTCGTCTGGAACAATACGTTGGCATACCGCACCGAGGCGTATCAGCAGCGCGGCGAGTCGATATCGCATTCCGCAGCGGAAAAACGGCTGGTGGCCCTCAAAGTCGAGTATCCGTGGCTAAAGGACGTGTCCAGCGTCATCCTGCAGCAGGCGCTGCGGGATCAGAAAGCCGCCTTCGATAACTTCTTCAACTTCCAGATCAAGGCGCGCTATCCGCGCTTCAAGCGCAAGGACGGTCGGCAGTCGATCCGGCTAGGCAGATGCTTGACGTCGACATGGACATCCCGGCTCATAGGCCTTGAAGGGCTTATGGGGTGACTGTTGAGCCGTCTTCTCCTGCTTTTCCAACGCCGCCAGGCTGGGCAGGCCTCGTCGTCTCAAGAGGCGTTGCAGCGCTGAACGTGAGAGGTCGGGGTGAAGAAACTCCTTTGCCACGACCAGCAAGTCATCGACGCTCAGACGCAGGTATTCGCGTAGGGCCACCACGATCTCTTCCTGGACGGAAGACAGCGTCGCGAGCAGGTTGTGTCGCGTGTGGGATCGGTCATGTTGCGAGCTGCGATAATGCCACCGAGCAATGGTAGGACACGAGACATGATAACGCCGAGCCAGCTCGCTATCACTGACCGAGGCGGGTGCCTGCTGGAGCTCCTTGCGGATGCGCGGCGTGGTGGTCGCCGTCTTATGCAGTTGATATCCTTCTCGCTGCTCCTGGATGAATTGAGCAAGAGTTCACGCGCTGCCAGCAGAGGGTAGCTCCTACGGCTAATCTATCATCCGGCCTCTTACAGCTAATGAGGGCTGCAGTATGGTTTCTGAATCTTGACAGGAGCCCTCATGACCGATCTTCCGTTCTCATCGCTCAAGCAGCTCCCACCGGGGACAGGTTGCTCAGGACGTCATCGATGTCCAAGCCGGCGAGCACCAATCGGTGCCTCTGCTGTCTCGTGTTTTGATCATCAATGCGGATCGCTACCGCAAGCCTCGTATACTTGACCTCCTGGGGTTACGTAACGACTACGTGATTGTTTGCGGACAAATCCGCTCGATGCATCAATGGGGCCACTACTCACATCCCGAGGCAACCATCAAATGCCTGGTGTCACCCGAAGGGGAGTCAGCCACCGATACGACGTTGATGTTCCACGCCGGTACCCTGTTGGCAACGAACCCGCGTCTTCGCCACGTACCGTGGCTCATTGTCACGCAGGACCGTACCTTAAAATCGCTCCTTGCATGCTTGCAGCATCGAAAAGTTAGGACCTTGGGCTTATTACCACTGTACGAGGGGGGGCTGAGTGCGTTTCGGCCTATAAGGGAGCGGATGTCTCTGTTGTCGATTCTGAGTTCGAAGCCGAGGTATCACGAGCGGAACGCAGCATACGGCCAGGGTGCCCGCCAACCTAGCTGGGACATGAGCTTGATCGGCTCATCCGTGAGCAGGGCATGTCATATCCAGTCAAAGGGACGACCTTGCGAAAGGCCATTGAAGCTCAGCCGCGCTGCCTATCCAGAAAGTTTCATGAGGCCCTGACAGAATCACTCACACCCGGAAGAACCGTCACCTCTTCGCTACGCAGGTTAGCCCTGCATAACGGCTTTTCTATCAGCAGTACGAAGGTGCTGGCGTTCAATGGATGAAGGGTTGTCAGCTGCCAGACGCAAGCTCACCGTCCCGCATGCGGGACACTCGCAGTATTGCTGCTATACCAGACGTAGCATCCGCCGTTCTCTCGTGACAAGACACCGACCAGATATACCGTTATCATTTTTAAGCTACAAATAAACATGCCAGACCTAGATCCGTAATTTAGGAGAAGGCATATGCTCTTGGGTGCAAGGGCGTTTCGTGGGGTCATCAGTGGCCGAAATGCCTGTCTGGAATACGCAGCCTATGCAGAGACGCTTCACGAAGGGAGCGGCCAAGACGGCTCAGCCAAGGACAACAAAAGCAGGAAACGGTAAAGGTAAACCAGGGCAGGGACGCCCAGCCAAAACCCCAGCATGGATGCTGGGGTTTTGGCTTTTGAGGTACTCCGTTTGGCTACCTTCTCTCCGAGCGTAATCGCGAAGTACGATTGGTGACGGTTTTCGGCCTATCATTGTCAACTATTTATTACGTTCTTGGGTAGATATTGATCTAGGTTAATTAAAGCAGGTTAAAATTTTTTCACGCTAAACATTTGCTTAGCACAAGCCGATATCTTCAATACCTGTCGTAAGCCAGAGAATGCCTGGGTTCGTTGCTGCTCAACGAAGCAGACCCTTTGGTTGCGCAGGCCGATCCCTAGACGAGAAACAGAAATGTACAACGGTATGAAAAATTTGACGGTTAAGGCGGGCTTAACGGCTGTGCTTGCACTGTTCACCACGCTGATTCTGCTCGTAGCAGCGCTTGGCTATCAATCCAGCAAACTGGGTGTCGGTTCGATAGACGAACTGAACCGAATCAATATCCAGCAACTGAACTCACTGAACCGCACCCAGGTAAATATCGCGGATACTCAATTGTTCTTTCTCAATCATCTGGATGCCTTGAATGAAGGGGACAAGGCAGCTGCGGCAACGTATCTGGAGAAAGCAGGCGAGGCGCTGCAGATGGCCCAGCAGCGTTTCGACACTTTCGTAGCTGCCCCCAAAACCGAGCAGGGCAAACCCTTTGCTGATGCAGTTGCGGTGGCTTTCTCCCAACTCATCACGAAAGGGCTGGCTCCACAGCACGAAGCGCTCGGGCGAAATGACGAAAATGCCTACAGAGCAGCAAAGCGAGAGGGGGACAGGCTCAACCTGGCGTATATCAAAGCCAATGAGGCCTTTATCGACTTCGCCAGGACACGTGGCGCAGACCTTCTGTCCGGATACCGTTCGACTATCGATACCTATGCGTACATCGGTGTAGCTGCCTTGCTCCTGGTTGTCCTGAGTGTCGCCATGGTTCGGGTCGGCATGATGCGTGTCGTCATTCGTCCCTTGCAGGAAGCCGTGACACACTTCGAGCGGATTGCCCAAGGGGATCTATCGCGCAGGATCTCTGATCGAGGCCGTAACGAGATCGGCCAGTTGTTTGCTGCCATGAAGCACATGCAGACGGGGTTGTCCCAGACGGTTTCTGTGGTTCGAGACAGTAGCGGCTCTATCCATATCGGCACTCGTGAAATCGCCAGCGGCAATACGGACCTCTCGTCTCGTACCGAGCAGCAAGCCGCCTCACTAGAAGAAACAGCGGCCAGCATGGAACAGTTAACAGCGACGGTTAAGCAGAACGCCGACAATGCGCGTCAGGGCAGTACCCTGGCTAGCGAGGCTTCCGCGACAGCAGAACGCGGTGGGGATGCCGTAGACCAGGTCGTTGTGACCATGCGCGGCATTTCTGAAAGCTCAAGGAAGATTACCGACATCATCGGTGTTATCGATTCGATTGCCTTCCAGACCAATATTCTGGCGCTCAACGCGTCGGTCGAGGCTGCCCGGGCCGGTGAACAAGGCCGAGGATTTGCCGTTGTTGCGACAGAAGTTCGTAACCTGGCAAGCCGCAGCGCTGACGCTGCCAAGGAGATTCGCGCTCTCATCGAGACCTCGGCAAACCAGGTCGAGCAGGGCGCGACTCTGGTGGAGGGTGCAGGCCAGACGATGGATGACATCATGTCATCAGTGAAGCGTGTTGCGGATATCATGGATGAGATCTCGGCAGCTTCCCAGGAGCAGAGCGAAGGCATCGAGCAAGTCAATCAGGCTGTCTCGCAAATGGATGAAGTGACTCAGCAGAATGCGGCACTGGTACAGGAGGCTGCTGCGGCCGCGTCCTCACTCGAGGAGCAGGCGGCCCAGCTTGAGTCGGCAGTCGCAATCTTCCGGCTAGCGGAAGGCGAGACACAGCACACCCGACAGGTGGCGGCCCCGGAGCGGGCGCCTGCACTTCCTTCACGCGTTTCGCAGCCAGTCGTTAGAAAGGCGCCTGCATCCCAGACCGCTGAACTTGAGTGGGAAGAGTTCTGAACTATCCGTATTAGTTAGTTCTTGTTTGGCCCCGGCACTTTGCCGGGGCTATTGTTTTTTTCCAGCACTTTCACTTTGCTGACCCAGGCTATGCCCTTCATGAAAGAGCAGGCTGCCAAGCAACAGCGAATCGAGGAGGCGGTCATCACTTGATAACTCAGGTACTGTGAAGACGAACGACAAGACTAACCATGGTCACGCAGAGATCTAGATATGATTTTAAATATTTTGACTACCTTCGATGAGTCGCAAGGGGAATTGTTGGGATAACGCCGTTATGGAGCGCTTCTTCGGCTCACTGAAAAGCGAGTGGCTGGCTGGCCAGCGATACGGGAGCCGCCAGGCAGCACGGCGGGACGTGATCGAATACATCGAGATGGAGTACAACAGCTGCCGGCTCCACCCGACTCTGGGCTACCAGACGCCGAGGGAAGTCGAGCTGGCAACTGCGGCTTGAGCACGTGTCTACGCTGACTTGGCCAGAACGACGAACCCCCGGCTCAGCTCCGCGGCCACACCGTGGGTGTCGATCAAGATGCCGTAGACATCGAGAGCCAGTACACGCTTGCTCATGACTTCCGCCGCACCTTCGCTACAAACTTACTAGACTAGGTATGAATGTTTGTACCGTATAATATGCCTTGGTACACGCGAGTCTGGTTGCGACCCAGCGTAATGGTCGCAGCGCTGAGCGATAACTACTTAAATGAGAGATAATGCCAACAGCGTCTGACTCTTCTTGGTGCTTCAGGTCAGGCGGGGGTCGTCCGTCGGCGCTTGCTCAATGATGTGCATGGCATGCCAGACCTGGCTCGGTTGCGCGCCGTCCTGCTCGTAGTCGGCGCAGGTATCGTGGCGGATGAGTTCATAGGCGCGGCAGGTCACTTCTAGCCACCCCTCGCGCTGCGCGGTCTGCCAGCGTACGGGCACGCTTTGCCGGTGAGCATCGAGCCACCTGGCTTCGCCTTTCACCGTCACGCCGCCGCACATTCCCCGTTTTTCCAACCACATCAGAGCGGCGACCTGGGCGCATTGCTCCGGCGGTGTCAGCGTCGAATCGCCGCGATAGCAGGGCAGGTAGGGACGATCCTCGGCCTCGGCCTGCAACATTCGCGGGACATCGTCGTCGGTGAGGCGGCCGTACTTGCGTAGCGCCGGGAAGACCATGACGCTAGCGGCGAGCCGACAGCCGCCCAGGTGGGAGCTCTCCCAAACATCAAAAGGGTATGAATGCTCCCGTGCTGCGCTAGCGAGTGCCTTATAGCTGCGATAACCGAACTTGGCGCAGCATTTGTCCTTCTTTCCGTGAGTGCAGCAAAGAATCAGTGACCCGTTGACGCTTCCGGTTTGCCAGCGTTCGAGCGGTTTCCCATGGATGAAGGCGTGCAGTAGCTCGGCCAGTTCCTTCCTCTTCACGTCGTACGTTCGGCCCTCCGGCATCAGCACCAGCCGATGGTGATGGCTTGGCTGCTCCCGGCGATGTATCAGGTTGACTCGACGGCCGCCATCGGCGATGGCGCTGAGCAGGTTAAGTACCTCTTCCGGCATATCGCTGGCTTGGCGCAGGTTGCGCAGCCACTTGGCCCGCGGCCAGCTGACCAGCAGGTTGCGTGTGGCATGTGCGGCAGTGCCCACCAGTGGGTCGCCGATCTCGGCGCTCTCGATGGCACAGAATTGTCTGGAGGCGGCGGTCATCGGCGACTCATTGGGCTATCGGGGCGGGGTCAACCATGCGCGACCCCGGGTACCACTTGGGGAGTCGGCGTGGTGCCCACCAGGCTGGGCACGCAGAGCAGGCGGCGGGTATGCGGATCGCGAATGACATGTGCATCAAGATCGAAGACCTCTTTGAGGCGATCACTGGTGAAGACCGTTTCCGGTGGCCCGCTATGTTCGATGCGACCCTGGCGCATCATTACCAGAATGTCGGCATAGGCCGCGGCCAGGTTGAGATCATGCAACACCACCAGCAGTGTGCGCCTCTTGTCGTGGGCGAGTCGAACCAGCAATTCCAGCAAGTCGACTTGGACCTTCAGGTCGAGAAAGGTCGTCGGCTCGTCGAGTAGAATCAAATCAGTTTCTTGGGCCAGGACCATGGCGATCCAACAGCGTTGACGCTGGCCGCCGGAGAGCGCGTCGACACTGCGCTCAGCAAAGTCCGTGACATCGGCATAGGCCATCGCCTCGCGGATGGCGCGAGCATCCTGCTCGGCATCCTGTCGCCACAACCGCTGGTGAGGAAAGCGCCCCATGCCGACCAATTGCCTAACCGTGAGACCCTCCGGTGCGGAAGGGCCCTGCGGCAGGATGCCCAAGCGTTGTGCTACCTCTCGCGTATTGCGTCGGTGGATGTCCTTACCATCGAGACAAACGCGTCCGGCATAGGGCGTCAGCGTGCGCGCCAACGTCTTCAGCAGCGTCGATTTCCCGCTACCGTTCGGGCCGAGCAGCACCGTCAGCTTGCCCTCAGCCACCGTCAGGTCAACGCCGTCGAGTACCCGTCGGGAATCGTACCCGGCGCGAAGAGCTTCGCCCGTCAGTCGAGGCGGCTTGGCAGATATCGAGGGCATCGAGTTGGCTCGTTGGTGAAATTCCTAAGCTGAAGAACCGTAAGATAAAAAATTCTCATTTTCAATACCCAAAGACCTTCTTGGGCCTGTTCAGCACCATAGATAACAGGCCACGCGAACGGATCGCTCAAGGAACATGGACAAGTATTTCATTAATGATTAGTATAACTATTCTCATTCGCATGATGTGCTTGGTCATTCGGCTAGGCACTGCGCAAGCTGCCACGCGTGCCTTTGATGTGCTGTCTCGGCACGCAGGACAGCAGGACAGAATGTTTCGTTAGGGCATGGTCGTATCGCCCTGTCAACCACACGACAAGCACAATGACTAATTACAACTTCGCAAAGTGACTAGCTAGGGGCACGCGGATTCACAGGCCAAAGGGTGTCATAAGCCGACGGCAGAACAGCCAACGACGACGATAGGGCTTTCACCGACGGCTACCGGGCAGGTGAGTCTTTAAAGGACGCATTCTTGCGGAGGCCACATGAGCTACGCCCGTTTCTCTCGTTTACCCGACGAGACGAGCCGACATGCATCGGCGCATGCATTGTTGAATTGCATCATCAAGGAAGTGGCAATACCCCATCGCACCCTATCCTATCGATGGCCGGCCCAGCGAAAAGGCCTGCCGGACCAGTTACACGGCACGCCATTGCTTATCGAATGGTCGGCATCGCTTTCACTGTTTGTGATGGTGGACCGGCGCTCGGTCATTGGGAGTCAATTCTACCTTTCCGATGTTTATCTTCTGGAGACGGGAGCCGCCAGGTGGCAACTTTTCGAGGTGGCGGGGCTGGTTGTCGCGCTGCTGGAGCACTGTCGGTGGCATGACGGAAGGCTCAACCAGGAACTATGCGATCAGGTCGTGCAGAGTCAGGATGTCATGACAAAGATCGTCGCGCATGCCGTCGAGCTACCGAGACTTCAGCCGCTGACAGACTATCGCTGCAGTGAGCAGGGGCTGTGGTTCGGCCACCCTAATCATCCTACGCCCAAGGCCAGGCAATGGCCGTCGCATCGACTGCAGAATAAGCCTGCCTACGCGCCGGAATTCTGTGCCACCACGGCCCTGCACCAATTTTCCTTTCCCGTAGCCGGGCTGAGTGTCCAGGCTAACCGGTTGAGTGTCCAGGATGTGCTGTCGCATGTGGCGGACCAGCGCCATGCCGAGGATGGCAGCCGCGTGGTACTCAGCATGCACCCGGTGCAAGCTGAACTGTTCCGCCAGGATGCCCGAGTGGCAGCCTTGATCGCGGATGGCATTATCGGCGATCTCGGGCAGAGCGGCTGGTGCGCCGCACCTACGGCGTCCATGCGCACCTGGTACCTTGAGGGGCATCCTTGGTTTCTTAAGGGGTCGCTCAATGTGCGCATCACCAACTGTGTGCGCAAGAATGCCTGGTACGAACTGGAGAGTACGCTGGTCATCGATCGTATCATGCATCGACTCAACCAACAGAAGGATGCGGCGCTGGAAGCGCTATGTGTGGCACAGGAGCCGGCCACGGTGCACTGGGCGCCGGCCGAGGGCATTGATGCCGACCGGCGCTGGTTCCGGGAGCAGACCGGCATGATCCTGCGGGAAAACTTTTGCGAGCGCTTCTCGCCCGAGCGTTGCCTGCTCAGCGCGACACTGTTTGCACGCGATGCTCAGCTGGCACCCATGGCGCTGTCCTTCATCGAAGCGGCGTTACCGGACGGTGTAAGCGATACTGGCGACATCCTTCCGTCAGAAGGCCGGGTCCGGCAGTGGTTCCAGGCCTACCTGCGCACGCTGATGGCACCGGTCTTGGGGCTGTTCTTCCGTCACGGCATCGTCATGGAGCCCCATATGCAAAATTGTGTGCTGATCCATGACGAGGGCATGCCCCGACAGATGCTGCTACGTGACTTCGAAGGGGTCAAGCTGACCCACGACAAAGGCGTGGACTGGCTCGCGGGGGAGACATTGAATCCCCGAGTCAGAGAATCGATGACCTACCGCCGCGAGCAGGGCTGGAACCGTATCGCCTATTGCCTGCTCGTGAATCATGTCGCCGAGGCGATCCTGGCGTTGAGCTGGCAGCGGCCGGCCCTTGGCGATGCGCTGTGGCAAGACACTTTGAATGAGCTGCGTCGGGTGCGGCAAACTCTGGAAACATCGGCCCCCGAGCTGGATGCGCTGCTGAAGGGAGGCGAGCTGCCTTGTAAGACCAACTTCAAGCTACGGCTGATGGCCCAGGCGGACCGGCATGCTGAGTATGTGGCGTTGCCTAATCCGTGGCGCATCAACCAAGCCATGGGCAGGGAGGTGGCCTATGGCTGAGTGCGTCACGATTCCTAACCACATCCTCTCTGCTATTGCCTCGCATCGCCAGGTATGCAGCGAGCCCATGGCGGCGTTCTTTTATGATCTCCCGGCGCTCGCCGCGCAGGGTCGCGCCATGAAGGCGGCATTGCCTGCCGGTGTCGAGCTCTACTATGCGATCAAGGCCAACAGCGAGGCGGCTATCATCGATACGGTTGCGCCGGTCGTGGATGGGCTGGAGCTATCGTCAGGCGGCGAGATCACGCGTGCCTGCGCCTGTTCGACGCCGCGCCCCTGGGTGCTTTCCGGACCGGGCAAGCTAGACACGGACATGCGGGAGGCCATGACGCGTGGTGTCGAGGCCTTTCATGTCGAAAGCCTCGGGGAAGTGGCCCGCCTGCAGGCGATCGCGGCGTCGCTGGATCACCTGCAGCCCGTGCTGCTGCGCATCAACCCAGCGCTGCCCGCGGATCTTTCCAGCCGCCTGAGGATGGCCGGCACCGCCACCCCGTTCGGTATCGATGAGGCGCATCTCGCTGACGCCGTGCGAGCAGTGGATGACGCCCCGAACCTGACCCTCGTCGGCTTCCATGTTCACGCCATGTCGCACCAGACCTGTGAGCGGCGACACCAACGACTATTGGCGTCCTATCTGGAGTGCTGGCCTCGCTGGCGAGCGCTGGCACACCAGCCCGAGCGTGTCACTCAGCTCAACGTGGGCGGAGGGATTGGCGTGAACTACCTTCAGCCGTCTGCACAGTTCGACTGGCCCGGTCTTTGTGAGGCCCTAGGGGAGCGTCTGGCGGCCATGCACGAGCCGCCTCGGGTGCGCTTCGAGATCGGCCGCTTCCTCTCGGCGTTTTGCGGCTACTACGTGATCGAGGTGCTCGATACCAAGGTCAGCCATGGGGAAGGTTTTCTCGTCTGCCGGGGCGGTACCCACCAGTTCCGCCTGCCCGCGGCCCAAGGTCACGATCACCCGGTCATTCACTTGCCCTGCGACCCCGAGCGGGCAATCGAGGGGGAGCGCCGGTCCTGGACCGTGGTGGGGCAGCTATGTACCCCCAAGGATGTGCTGAGCCGCCGGCAGGAAATGACCGGGGTGGCGGTGGGCGACCTGCTGGTACTGCCGTTGGCCGGTGCCTATGGCTACAACATCTCTCACGCAGACTTCCTCTGCCATCCGCGACCCGAGCAGGTCTTCGTCCGCGACTCTCATGAGAGCCGCGAGCTCAAGACGCGAGGCCAGCGGCACGCCGAGACAGCGAGCTGAGCCGAGGTTCGGGCCGAGGCGCTTTGCCGCTCCATTTTCCTAGTATTGAAGGTGCATCATGACATCCCATGAACGTAATCTGCCGTCGGCCGTGGCAGGCGAGGGCGACCCTGCGGCTCCGGTGTCTATCTCTACGCCGTTCGCCTCTGCGGCGCACTGGCGGCATCATGCCCGTATCGAGCAACGCGTCGTCGGCCAGTTGCTGCAGACTCTGCTCTACGAGGACGTGCTTCCCTATGAGGCCACCATCGAACCGGAGGCCGATATCGCCGGCACTAGGCTATTCACCCTGATGCTGGGCAAGCGTCGCTATTGTGTGAATGGCTGGCAATGCCACAGCTTTGATCTGATCCGTCTCGAGCATTTTACCCTCGTGGTCGAGGACTCGTCGGGCTCGCCGGCGCCGGTAAACCTGCAGCGGTTTCTCGTTGATCTCGAGACGGCGCTGGGCGATGTGGCAATCCAACCCGGTTTCGTCAACGAACTGACGCAGACCCTGATCAAGGACGTGCAGTCATCCACCTGGCTGATGCCATTCATCGATCCACCGCAGCTGCTGGATGCCGATGTGCTGGAGCAGTATTTCACCGATGCGCACAGCTACCACCCTTGCTACAAGTCGCGGCTCGGTTTCTCCCTGCAGGACAATCAGCGTTATGGGCCGGAGTTCGCCCAGCCGCTGCGGGTAGGGTGGCTGGCCGTACCGAAGCGCCTGGCGTATCAGGGGACCGTCAGCGGGGTGGCGCTCGCCGACCGTGTCGCGAGGGATGCCGGCCCACACATCCTGGCGAGCCTGGACGATTATCTCGCACAGCGCCAATTAGCGCGGGATGATGTCGTGCTGATGCCGGTGCATCCCTGGCAGTGGGAAAACGTGCTGATCCCGGCGCTGTACCCGGAGCTTGCCAGCGGCGAAATCGCTCTGCTGGGCGAAGGCGAGACGATCTATACCGCGCAACAGTCGATTCGTACTCTGGCCCCGCGAGAGGCGGATAAGCCGTATCTCAAGCTGGCGATGAGCATCACCAACACATCCAGCACGCGCATCCTGGCGCGTCACACCGTCACCAACGGGCCGATCATCACCCAGTGGCTTCAGCGGCTCATCAACACCGACGAGACTGCTCGGGCCGCGGGGCTCCTAATCCTCGGCGAAGTGGCCGGCGTGGCCCTGGACGAGCGAGCCTTCCCGGACACCCGCTACAACGATGTGTACGGCAAGGTCGGTGCCATCTGGCGTCAGAACATCGGCGAGTTTCTCGAGGATGGCGAGCGAGCCGTGCCCTTCAATGGGCTGAGCCAGTACACCCGAGACGTAGAGGGGGAGCCTGCCAGTCCCTTCATCGCGCCCTGGGTGGCGAGTCATGGGCTGGAAGCCTGGACCCGGCAGCTCGTGCATGTTGCCACTCTGCCCATCATCCATCTGCTGTTCGCCGAGGGCGTGGGGTTGGAGTCCCATGGCCAGAACATCGTGGTCCTCCATCGCGATGGATGGCCGCTGAGGGTGGCGTTGAAGGATTTCCACGACGGTGTGCGCTTCAGTGTCTCGCATCTGGCACGCCCCGAACTGGCCCCGGAGCTGGAGCCCGTGCCCGAGCGTCATGCAGCCCTCAACCGCAACTCCTTCATCGTCACTGATGACCCGGACGCGGTTCGCGATTACTCCTGCGACGCCTTCTTCTTCATCGCCCTGGCGGAGATGGCGGTCTTCCTGCACCGGCACTTCGGCCTGGAGGAGTCACGGTTCTGGGCCATGGCGGCGGACGAGATCAAGGCCTACCAGCGCGCCCATCCGCAGCACGGCGAACGCTACCGCTACTTCGATGTCTTCGCGCCCCGCTGGGAGGTGGAAGCCTTGACCCGCCGCCGCCTGTTCGGCGATGCCACCCCCCAGATCAAGCACGTCCCCAATCCGCTGGCGCCCTTCGCGCCGGGCGAGGAGGCAGCATGCTAAGGAGCAACCGACTGAAACGGGCGCTGGCCGAGGGCAGAGAGGTCCACGGCGTCATGGCATCCCTGCCCACGGCGGCCTCCATCGAGCTAATCGCCGAGGCGGGCTTCGATTTCGTGGTGATCGACACCGAGCATGTGCTGATCAACCCGGAAACCGTCGAGCACATGATCCGTACCGCCGAGAGCTACCAATTGACGCCCCTGGTACGGGTACCGGACGCCGATCCCAAGACCCTGGTGCGCCTGCTTGACGGCGGCGCCCAAGGGATCGTGCTGCCCAACGTAGAAGCCTCAGAGACCCTCGAGCGTGCCGTGGCCGCGTGCAAGTACGCGCCAGAGGGCGAGCGCAGCCTCAACGCCGGGCGGCCCGGTGCCTTCGGCAAGGCCTCCCTGACGGACTACGTCGTGCAGGCCAATCGGGAGATCATGGTGATCGCCATGATCGAGAGCCGCCAGGGGGTGGCGGAGATCGAGGCGATCTGCGCGGTGCCGGGCCTCGACATGGTCCTGGAAGGGGCAGCGGACCTGTCCCAGTCACTGGGTGTGACCTGGCAGACTGGCCATCCCGACGTCGTCCAGGCGCTGAAATCGGTTCAGCGTACGGTGAGCGAGCATCGCATTCCCTATTGCGCCTTCCTACGCGACCCGCAGGCCAAGGCTCGCTGGCGTGCGCGGGGCGTCGGCGCCTTCATGCTGGGCGACGAGCGCGGCATCGCCTTTCGCGCCCTGCAGAAGGCGCTCGGCGAAGCCAAGGCGCCGGTAGAAAGCGAGGCCTCCCGCTCATGATGCCCCCGATGGCGAATATTCCCTTCTCTACTCATCAGTCGAGCACGGATTCATCTATGGAGCTGACGACCATGAAATCTCCGAACGCCAAGCGCCATGCCGAGGCGCAGATCATGCAATCGCTCTTGGACGGCCTGCTGGTCGAGGGCCTGCTGGATGACCTCGGCGTAACTTGGCAGGCGGCCACCGAGGCCGACGAATGGCTCACCCGGTCGCCGATGTTCCAGGCCCACCATGGCCACCCTTCGCAGCGTTTCTGGCTTTGGCGGCAGGACCCGCATCACAGCATCGTCATGCTGTTGCAGCCCGGTATCGCTCAGGCGTGGGAAAAGGTGCCGCAGACGCCGGTGATCATGAGGCATCACGAGCGCCAGGAGTGGGAGTCACTTGACCCCGTTTCCTTCATGCGCCGGGTCTTTGGCGCCGTGGCGGACAACGACGAGCTGGCTCTGGGGCAGGGACAGCAAGTCTTCCTCGGGGCGCTTGCCGACAGCCTCTGGCAGGCGGAGAGCTCGGTGGACCACCGGGTGGAGACGCGTGACTTGTCGGGGCGCGGCACGGCCGAGCATTTCGCGATCATGGAGCAGTGGGCGTCGTTACTCGACCGGCCCTATCACCCCACTGCGAAGGCCAAGCAGGGGCTCAGCGAGCGCGAATATCGCGCCTACATGGCCGAGTTCAACGCCCCCGTCACGCTGCGCTGGGTCGCGATGGTCCGCTCCCAGGTGATGACCGGGGCCGGCGTCGGCGAGGAGTGCCCCGCGCCGGTGCAGTGGCTGGCTGGTGGCGAGACTCGCCAGGCGCTCGAACGGGAGATGGCGTCGCGCGGCCTGACTCGAAGCCACGTCGCCATTCCCGTGCACCCTTGGCAGTACGAGCACGCGCTTCCCCACTGGCTGGAAGCGGCTTTCGCGGTGGGGGACTGCGTCTCGCTGGACACGGTCACCGAGCCTTGGCTCGCGACATCGTCGCTGCGCTCGCTGGCTCCGACCACGGCGAGCCCTCACTTTCTGAAACTGCCGATGGCTATCCACTCCCTAGGCGCCTCGCGTTACCTGCCGGCGGTCAAGATGTTCAATGGCGATCTAAGCGCCCGCCTGCTGCACCAGGCCAGAGAGAAGGACGCTCGGCTCGCCGAGGCGCTCTACCTGTGCGATGAAGGCAAGTGGTGGGCCTACCTGCCGCAGGGGGCGACGCTGTTCGATGAGGCGCCGCGGCATCTGTCCGCCATGGTGCGCAGCTATCCCCGAGCGCTGCTGGGCGACCCGGGCGTGCGCCTGGTACCCATGGCCACGCTGGGGACGCCGCTACCGGGGGGCGAGCACCATGTATTCGACGACTGGTTGGCCCAGCGCGGCATGACGGCCAGTCCCGCCTCGGTGCAAGCGTTGTTCGGCGAGCTCTGCGACAGTTTCTTTGATATCAATCTGCGCATGTTCCGGCTCGGCATGCTGGCGGAAGTGCATGGCCAGAATGCCGTGCTGGTATTCAAAGCGAACCGGTGTCACGGGCTGCTGCTGCGCGACCATGATTCCCTGCGGATCAGCGTTGCGCGCCTTGAGCAGCATGGTATGCAGGACCCGTGCTACTGCATCAAGCCCGGTCATGCCAACACCTTGTATCACGACAGTCTCGAGGCCCTGCTGTTCTGGCTGCAGACGCTGGCGATACAGGTCAATCTGCGCGCCATCACTGATACCTTGGCGGATCACTACGCGCTGTCTCGCCATGATCTCTGGCGGGAGATGGCTATCCGCCTCGAAGCTCGGATCGACGCGATCCCCTTCGATGATTGTGATCGCGAGATGCTCAAGGAGCAGCTTTTCGAGCGCGAGCAGTGGCCCTACAAGCGGCTTATCGCGCCGATCATTGAACGCGCGGGTGGGCCGGGCAGCATGCCCTTCGACACCAGCTTGACCTGCAACCCCTTCGCTCGGGTACGACGGCAAGCCCATGATGAGGCTGCCGTGGGAGTGATCGAGGCCTGAGATGAACGCAGCCGCCCGACAAATCGTTGGGCGGCTTTTTGATAAGAACGGCGCTTTAGCAGAACCAGTCGGGAAACTCTGCTGCCAGCGCGCTACGCTTTTCCTGCTCCTGTGCCTGTTTGGTCTCGGCAGCCTCAGCCAGGGCGTCGGCACGATGCGGCGGGATAACGAAGAGCCCGTCGTCGTCGCCCACCACCAGGTCGCCGGGGTTGACCGTGACGCCGTCGATAGCCACCGGAACGTTGATCTCGCCTTCCAGCGCCAGTGCCCGGGTGGTCAGGGGGCTGGTCATCCGGGCGTAAGTGGGTAGGCTGAGCCGGGAGAGTACGTTCCAGTCGGTGATGGCGCCATTGGTCACAACGCCGGCGAGCTGCTTGCGCAGCGCCGCATAGGCACGGAACTCGCCCCAGCAGGCGCGACGATAGTCGCCAGATACGTCAATCATCAACACATCGCCCGGGCAGGCTATCTTCAGCGCCTCGCGGATGATGCTGCCGTCGATATGGGGGATCCTGACCGTCACCGCGGTGCCAATCAGCCGGACGGGACGCTGGATCGGCGAGAGGCAGGTGATGGCGCCGAAGTCGGTGAAATGTCCCAAGGTGGAAGTGGCAAGTGATCGATAGCGTTGGCGTTGCTGCGCCGTAATGGTCGCCTGACGAGGGGCGATATGGAACATGGGCCTTCCTTATGCTTGCCGTATATGTTTACCAAAACAGCGCGTAAAGCATCGCCCACTCGGGCGGTGATATAAGCGCGCACCGCGCAGCGGTGCCTGTTGATAGGGTCACCTACCCCTGA
>NZ_KB899994.1 GCF_000378505.1 Modicisalibacter luteus DSM 23508
GCCCGGGTAGTGGTCGCCACGACATACGGATACGCGAGTCGTATCGCCAGTCAGCTTGATCACGTTGTAAAGTGCACCGTTTCCGGGTGCTGCGCCACGCGCAGCATGCCACAGTTACGCCTGACGACCATAGCGAGCGGGTCCCACCTGACCCCATGCCGAACTCAGCAGTGAAACCGCTCAGCGCCGATGGTAGTGTGGGGCCTCCCCATGCGAGAGTAGGTCATCGTCAGGCATCTTTTCGAAAACCCCAGCCAGCCGGCTGGGGTTTTTTCGTTTGGATGCAATAGACATGACTCATCCCGTAGCAAACGAAATAATCTTCTACTGCCGACCCGGTTTCGAAGCAGACCTGAGTGCTGAGCTGGTGGAAAAAGTGGCCGCGTTAGGCTTGGCCGGTTATCCCATCGCCAATATGAACAGCGGTTATGTGCGTTTTGTCCAGCTCAGTTCGGGACCAGCGAATGAACTGCACAGGAGCCTGCCCTTGGCGGCATTGGTGTTTGCCCGGCAGTCGCTATTGGCGTTCCCGCCTCTTGAGTCCTTGCCCCGAGATGACCGGCTAACCCCCATTATTCAGCAGGTCATAGATAGTGGCTGGAGCTTCGAAGCTCTCTGGCAGGAAACGCCGGATACCAATGAAGGCAAGGCGCTTACTGGCCTCTCGAAAGCACTACAAAAGCCCTTGGAATCATTGCTCCGGAAACGGGGAGCATTGCGCCGCAAGGCCGGCGGGCGTCGCCTTCATCTGTTCTGGAGCGCTGGAGATGAAGTGCAGATTGCCATGAGCTTTCCTGGCAATCGCAGTGAATCGTCGGGGGGAGTGCAGCGCTTGCGTTTTCCGCGAGAGGCGCCGAGTCGATCGACCCTCAAGCTTGAAGAGGCCTGGCATACCTTCATAGACCGAGAGGAATGGGCGGAGCGCTTGCATGGCGGGATGCAGGCCGCGGACCTGGGCGCAGCGCCGGGTGGCTGGACTTATCAGCTTGTTCGGAAAGGCATGTTCGTTTATGCCATCGATAATGGGCCCATGGACAAGACATTGATGGCCACGGGACAGGTAGAGCACTTGCGCGAAGATGGTTTCGTCTGGGAACCGCCTTATCGGCTCGACTGGCTAGTCTGTGATATCGTCGATAAGCCCATGCGGGTGATTGATATGGTCGAGCGCTGGCTAGCGCGGCGCTGGTGTCGTGAAGCGGTATTCAATCTCAAGCTCCCCATGAAGCAGCGCTGGCAAGAAGTGGAACGCTGCCTGATGAGGCTGGAGAAGACGCTGGCTAATGCCAATGTCCGTGCGCACATGCAATGCAAGCAACTCTACCACGACCGCGAAGAGGTGACTGTCCATGTCAGGCTCTTGGAATAAACGCTACTAGGGGTGCTCGTAAGCCGTGATTCGCTCTTCTTCCGTCAACAGCGGTAATAGCTTTTGCAAGACGGCCTCGCGTTGCTGACTGTGCTGCCAGGCTTTCCAGGAGGCTAGGTCTCGCCACTGCGTGATCAATAACCGGTGCTCGGTATTGCCATGTTCGTGTAGGCTTTCTCCCGAGATGAAACCGGAGGCAGTCATCGAGTAACGCACGGCTTCGCGTGCTGCCTCCTCGTACTCCTGTTCAAGCCCAGGCATGATGCGTCGTTCAATAATTATTTTTATCATAATATCCGCTCCACCTAGTGAGGTAAGCAATGGCAACCACTAGCGAATTTGATGCTGAACTGGATACCTCGGGTCTTTACTGCCCTGAACCGATCATGCTGATGCATAACAAGGTCAGGGACATGAGTCCTGGCCATGTTCTTAAAGTCATTGCCACTGACCCTGCGACGACACGAGACATACCTAAGTTCTGCAACTTTTTAGGGCATGAACTGCTCAACCAGGAAGAAAGTGGCGACACGTATTTTTACTTTATTCGTCTGGGCTAGGACATTGCTACCAAAAGCGGTTGTTCTCGTTCGCCGAGAAGGTGACACAGCAATGTCCGATTGGTTGTAATACTCTCAATCGTTACCGCTGGCAACCATGCAGGCCAAGGCTTCTAGAGTCGTTGGATCTTCCTGCTTGATTCGGTTAGCGATGGCGCGCTGAAAGAAGTACACCACTTGGTGCCGGCTATGACCGGGATAAAGGCATTCATCTCCGGCAAGGACCGGTGTCGATTCAACGCGGGTCTCGTCGACGAGAAGCGCTTCAATGTCGCCGTTACTATACAGGCGCCAGCCAAAAACCAGCTTGAGCTGCCAGGGAGAACTGTCGTTGTCCATACACAAGGCGTGGGTACCAAGCGTTTCGGGTAGCTGCTGCAGCAATGTGGGTTCGCTGGTTTCCTCATAATCGAAATAAGCTGCGGCATGCTCGAGTTCGAATACTTTATGCTCGGGGGCGCTATAGAAAATATCGTCGGTTTCCGGGTCGCGATAGCCGACAAAGTGGCCGTGTTCAGGATCGTCCAGATCATGGCAGGAGGTAAGCGCCTCCATCCAGGGCACTAGTCCTACGACTTCCCCATCCTCACGAAGTCCCCATGCCAGCAAAGGCATGCCATATAGCGTATCGGGATCGGAAGCCAAGTGATAAAGCATCTCGAGACCATCTAGTTCAGGAGCCAACCTGACAAGACGACGCTTGGCCCTCAGCCGGTGGCGCATAGCATCCAGATCAATGACCTGGGCAGAGCGGGGGGACATTGGGATACCCATGGTTACCCTCCTCATCGGCAGTAGTTCGGCTTGGGCCTCGCCTCACTATTAGCACAGCTCGACAAGGAAAGTTAACCCCCGGCGGGATCTTTCTCACCTGGCATCATGCCGCAGCTACGCCATATCCGTTGCCATAGTTCCACATGTCGTTGAGTTGCCGCATGAAATTGCTGCCAGGGAGCCGCCGGAGTATCCAGTGACAGCCATGAAAGGCGATATGCGGTTACGCTTGGTCTCGAAACGCTGTAGGCATCCAGAAGCGAATCGATGGCACCTAGCCAAGTACGTGATTGTCGGTCAAGGTTCGCGAGATAGGCCTGCACTTCACCGATGAAGAACTTGATGAACACATTGTGTAGGGTCTCGGCCCGTGGGTTGGGATGGCCCTGATAGCAGATGGGGCGGTCGGCCAGATGTGTCTCCATGGCTTGGCTCAACTCATTGAGTCGTTGTGAGACTAACAGCAGGCTACGTAGCAGGCGCGCTGTCAACGGCTGCTGTTGGAGTGTCTGAAGGTGGGCTTCCAAATGACCGGACTCTGGATTCCAGGCCGGATTGTACTGGTTGAGCACCACATGACGCAGGTAAGCGAGAGCTGCCAGGTCGTCACCCAGCGAAGCCATTTCATCAGGTGACATGGGCGCGCTGGCCCGGGAAAAACTGCTCACCCATTCGCTCGAATCGAACAGGGCATTCCAGCTTACCTTGGGTAGTTGCTCTGTCTTGGACTGGAGCAGGTGTAGTAGCCGTTCGCGATCCTCAGCATCCAGCCGCTGGGTAGCGGATGAATTCCAGCAATGCTGTAAGCGGCGCCATAGCTCCAGTTCATACAGCCAATGCTGGCTGGCGGCGGCAACCTTGCCGAGCTGGCTGTTACGTTCGGCCACCAATGAGATAATCCGGCATTCGCGAAGGGCATAGACATCGAGCATTCCCAGACGTGTCTCGGGTATTTCGAATAGCCGCTCCTCCCGGTCAGGAAAGCGTGGAATGTTAGGTGGCGAAGAAGGGGCTGGAGCTTCGAAGTCTAGTACGTTACTGATGCGCTGCTGGTAGTCGATGAGCATGGCATCAGCACCTTCCTGACGGTCGCATGCCGTAAGCAACATCAGTGCGCCCATCAGGCTCAAATACTGACCGAGACGAACTATCAGCTCGACGGTACCTGCCTTTTGCCCCGTGCGACTGCCTTGCTGATATGCCATAAGCGCCATCCTAGCAGAAGTGCCGCGACGGTCAGCCCGGCGATCAGTCCTATCCAGTAGCCATGCACACCGAGAGGCTCGAAGAGACCTGGCACGCCGCTCTTCCCTAAGAGATGGCCACCTCCCAGGCCGACCAGCCAGTAGGATATCAGTGTAATCACCATGATGATGCGAGTGTCCTTATAGCCGCGCAACGCCCCGGCCATGTTGACCTGTAGGGCATCCGAGACCTGATATAACATCGCCAGGTAAATCAGTGAGGTGGCCAAGGCTTGAACTTCGGCATTGTGGGTATATAGCGCGACGATCGGGTCGGCAGCAAACCACAGGAAAAGATCATTGAGCAGGGCGATCAGCAGGCAAGCGAATAGGCCATTCCAGGCAACAAATCCGGCTCGTGAAGAGTGGCCACTGCCTAAGGTGTTCCCTACACGCACGGTGACTGCCATGGCAAGAGACAGCGGCAGCATGAAAAGTATGGATGTAATACTCAGGGCTACCTGATGCGCTGCCACGATAACCTCACCGAGGCTGGCGATGAATAGAGCAATCAGGGTGAACAAGGTCACTTCGACAAAAATAGCCACACCGATGGGCAAGCCGATATGCAGTAATTCCTTGAGCATGGCTCGATGAGGCCAACTGATCGTATCCCATAGCGCCACGGGGTCGTAGGCTTGGCTAACCCGGGTATAAATCATCATGCTAAGGCACATGGCCCACATCGATAGCGCTGTGGCGATACCGCATCCTACAGCCCCCAGGGCCGGTAAAGATTGAAGAAGAGAGGGAATATCGGGCCCTAGCAGATCTTGCAGGCCGGCCCCGCCATAGATGAGCAGGTAGTTACAGGGAATGTTGACACCAAGCCCAATGAGACTGATCCAGAGCGAAGGCCGGGTATGGTTCATTCCGTCTGAAAAGGCGCGTAACGCTTGGTAAATTGCAACACCTGGCATACCGAAAGCCACCGCGGCGAGATAGCCTGCCGCAAGCTCGGCGACCTGCTGAGGAACCTCCATTAACGCAAAGATCGGCATGACGGCAACCCACAATAGGCCTGCCGATAGCACGCCGAGAACCAGGCCCAGCCAGATCGTTTGGTGGAGGTAAGGGCGGATGCGCTCGGTACGCTGCGCTCCCAGAAGCTGCGCCACGATGGGGGTTAAACCCATCAAGGTGCCGGTCATGAACAGCATCAGAGGCATCCACAGGCTTGAGCCTACCGATACTGCAGCGAGGTCGGTTGCGCTGGCTCGGCCAGCCATGATCACATCCGTGGCTCCCATCCCCGACTGGGCTAGCTGGGCCCCGCAAATAGGCAGGGCCAATACCATGAGCGATGCCGTTTCACGACGGCTACGCATGACCAGCGAACGGACAGGGGCGACCACGTCGATTCTCCTTATCGAACGAGGGAAAGAGCGCAGGATTCTATCAGCTCCTCGTCATTTCCGCCGATGCCGCAGCCCCGTATAATTCCCCTCATGAACACGACTTACCTTCTTGACGATGTCATCGCTCTGTTCGATGGCCTATTCGCAGACACTTACAATACTCGGCTAAAGCTTGGGGGAGACGAGCCCCTCTACGTGCCGGCTGATGAATTTTGTTCTTACCATCGAGTCATTTTTGCGCGCGGAAATTTTTCCAGTGCATTGCATGAAATCAGCCATTGGTGCATTGCCGGGGCGCGCCGTCGCGGTCTTGAAGATTATGGTTACTGGTATCTGCCCGACGGTCGCGATACCGAGCAACAGGCAGCCTTCGAGTCAGCCGAAGTGGCACCTCAGGCGCTGGAAATGTTGTTTTCGCAAGCCTGTGGCCGGGCATTCCATGTCAGCGTCGACAACCTGGGCGATACCGAGGTTGACCGGAATGCCTTTCGGCATCGTGTAGAAGCGCGGGCGCTGCGCTATGAAGGTGAGGGATTACCGGCGCGTGCTGGTGCTTTCCGTACAGCACTGGCGGCTTACTATCGTCATGATGCCAGCCTGAAAACGGCTGTCGCGATGGGTAATGAGGCACTGACCGAGCGCACACATACACGGGTAGCTGACACTAGTAGACCTGGCGTTGTGCCGAAGACCGGCGCTTAATGCACTAGAGTGAGGAGCAACGGGAGAGAAAAGACAAGGAGGCCGACCATGTTGCATCGCATTGGTGCCATCTTCGCCATCCTGGCAGCGCTATGGGCTTTGATCGCGTCCGGTATTTCGTTGTATCTAGGTACCGGTATCGGGGCCGTGGAAAATCCAACCGAGCAGACCGTGGTTGGCTTGGGCTGGTGGGAAGTCGGGGTTGCCTTGGTGGCCGTGGCCGTCGGTGTAGTTACCTTCTTTTCCAAGAGCCGCTATGCCGGACTGGCGCTGGCCGTTGTCGGTGTCATCGGTGTGTTTTTGTCCAACAGCGCCAACATGGCTTTTATGTTGACCGTCGCCGTAGGCGGCTTCATGGCGTTCATGGGGCGCCGACATGCTCAGCGACACGGAACCGAACTGCCTCAGGATCCTTCAAACCCCAGGGACAAGCCTCGGGGCAGAAGATAAGCGTGGTGTCAGGTGGCATCGCATAGCCGCTGATGAAGGTAGAGCATGACCTGGACTTCGTGCTCGGGGCGTAACGGCTCCAGCCCCAGTTCGCCAAACAGATCATTACGTGCTCGGGCCCATTCGCCAGGGGTTATGTCGGGATATAAACTTTCGGCGGGTGCAAGCTCGACGAAGGGATCCACGCCGAAGTCATCGAAGATACGCGACAGTGCGGCCTCGTCGTCACTGACCCCGGCTGTGTAAAGCGTAGCGCTATAGTGGTCGCCTTCAAGTTCACGCAACACGTCGAGCGGACTGACCCCAAAAGTCCGCAATTCCTCGAGGCTATAGTCCCCTAGTTGAAGCAATTCATCGCTGAGCCACTCATCGTCGGGCTGAATCAGGGTGTGCTTGATCTGGCCGTCGGGCAAGGCCCAGGCGATAGCGAGTGGCAGGGCATCGTCTTCGCCGGTTTCCACGGCGATGAATCCGGGATAGTCGGCCATTAGGTTTCCTCCAGACGGAAAAAGCGACGAGCGGTCTCTGCTGTCGCGTGAGCCACCTCGGCTTGGTCCGTGTCTCGCCAATGCGCGATCTCCTGGACGATCCAAGGCAGTAGTGCCGGTTCATTGCGCCGTCCCTTGAGTTTGGCTGGCAAGTTGCGGGGCAGCAGATAAGGACAGTCTGTC
Source organism: Modicisalibacter luteus DSM 23508 (assembly GCF_000378505.1). Classification (GTDB taxonomy): domain Bacteria; phylum Pseudomonadota; class Gammaproteobacteria; order Pseudomonadales; family Halomonadaceae; genus Modicisalibacter; species Modicisalibacter luteus. The sequence continues at coordinate 7,129 of NZ_KB899994.1, forward strand.
TCTACCATCAACCGGTTCAGCGGTATGTCGTTCAAAAACTCACGCAGGTGATAGCCGCGACGCTCGTCGCACAACCAGCCAGTCAGGCCGATATGCAAATCGAGATCGAGGTATCCATGGAGTGTGTCGCGCTCACCTGTGAAGCAGTGCACCACGGCATGGGAAATGTCGTCCCGCCAGCTGCGCAGGATCTCCAGCATACGTCGACCGGCGTCGCGCTCATGGAGAAACAGAGGGAGCCCCGACTCGACAGCTAGGCCCAGCTGCGCCTCGAAGGCCCGTTCCTGATCGGTGGGTGAGGAGAAGTTTCGATTGAAGTCGAGTCCACACTCACCCACGGCAACCACCTCGGGCTGACGGTGCAGATCTCGCATGGCAGTCTCAAGCGAACTCGACCAGTGGCTGGCATCGTGCGGATGCAGGCCTGCGGTCGCGTACAGGCCCGGAAAGCGTCGGCAAAGCGCTGCTGCCTGCTCAGCATGTTCCAGATCGGTACCGGTAAGGATCAGCGTAGTGACGTTGGCCGCGTTGGCGCGTTGCAGGACGGCTTCAAGATCGCGCGAAAAGCTTTCATGCGTCAGGTTTGCGCCAATATCCACCAGCTCGGTGGGGGCGGTAAAACGCAGGGCCTCGGGAAGAAAGTCATCGAAGTTGTCGCTACTTGCAGCCAAGGGTCGCTCCTCGCTTGTTTGGACGGTCATTGTAACGCGAGAGACCACAGGACCCCAGCCGGGTGGTGAGTTACACTAGGCGCCATCGAATATCGTCAATGAGGTTGGTGCGTGACGCTGCTACGTCTGGAACAGTTGCAACTGGCTTATGGCCCGCAAGTCCTGCTCGATGGCGCCGACCTGGTGCTCGAGAAAGGTGAACGACTGGCGTTGGTGGGCCGCAATGGTACCGGCAAATCGACGCTGCTCAAGCTGGTCTCCGGAGAAAATCTCCCTGACGGGGGAATGATCTGGCGGGCACCAGGGCTACGTATCGGTGTGCTGGAACAGGACTTGCCTGCGGCCAGTGGTGCAACCATTTTCGACGTGGTGGCCGAAGGGCTGCCACAGGCCGGAGCATTGCTGGCCGAATACCATCATTTGGTCCAGGCTGCTGAGCCCGATATGAATCGGCTGGCCCAGTTGCAGACTCAGTTGGAATCCATTGATGGCTGGTCCTTCCATCAGCGCATTGACACTGTCCTGACCCGTCTCGGCCTGCCTGCAGACCGGTTGATGAGCGATCTTTCCGGTGGCTGGCGCCGCCGCGTGGCACTGGCCCGGGCCTTGGTATCCGAACCCGACCTGCTGCTTCTCGATGAGCCGACTAACCACCTGGACCTGGACACGATCGCCTGGCTCGAAGAGCAACTGGCCGCCTTCCCGGGTGCCGTGCTGTTCATTACCCACGACCGTGCTTTCCTGGCTCGTCTGGCCACGGGAATTCTAGAACTGGATCGCGGACGGTTGGGGCGTTACCCCGGTAACTATGCCATGTACCAGGAACAGAAAGCGCATGAGCTCGAGGTTGAGGCCCGCGAAAATGCCGAGTTCGACAAGAAGCTGGCCCAGGAAGAGGCTTGGATCCGTCAAGGCATCAAGGCCCGGAGGACCCGTAACGAAGGCCGCGTACGTGCCTTGCAGCAGTTGCGTCGTGAGCGTGCCGAGCGGCGCGAACGCCAAGGGCGAGCTTCGATCAGTGTCGATAGCGGCGAGCGCAGCGGTAAGCGTGTGGTCGAGCTGAGCAACGTCAGCCAGCGCTTTGGCGACGATTGGGTGATACGTGATCTGGATCTGGAAATCCAGCGTGGCGATCGTGTCGGTCTGATCGGGCGCAACGGTGCTGGAAAGACGACCCTGCTCAAGATTCTGCTCGGGGAGCTGACCCCGACCGAGGGCAGTGTCCGTATGGGAACCAACGTCAAAGTGGCGTACTTCGACCAGCTACGTGCCGGGTTGGAACCGGAAAAGAGCGTATACGACAATGTTGCTCAAGGCAGTGATCGGGTAACGGTGGGTGGCAAGAACAAACATGTCATAAGCTATCTTCAGGACTTCCTGTTTACTCCCGAGCGTGCCCGCCAACCGGTCAAGGCGCTTTCCGGTGGAGAGTCCAATCGCCTGTTGCTAGCCAAGCTATTCACCCAGCCGGCTAACGTGTTGGTGCTCGACGAGCCGACCAACGACTTGGACGTGGAAACCCTGGAACTGCTTGAAGAGCTGCTGCTGGATTTCGACGGTACACTGCTACTGGTCTCCCATGACAGGGAGTTCATGGACAATGTCGTGACCGGAGTACTGGCCTTCGAAGGCGAAGGACGCGTGCGTGAATATGTCGGTGGATATAGTGACTGGGTGCGCCAGGGGGGCAAACTTCCTCCAGCGCCTTGGGATTTCGATGCCAGTCAGGTGTCCAAACAGGCCAAGAAGGACGGGGCCAAGACCGGTAGCAAGCCTGATGAACTATCCCCGGCGGCGAGCGAGTCTACAAACAAGAAAGTAAAACTTTCCTACAAGTTGCAGCGTGAACTCGATGCGCTGCCGGCAACCATTGAAGCGCTTGAGGCAGAAATCGCAGCCTTCGAGGCGCGCGTCAGCCAGCCTGATTTCTATCAGCAGGACAATGCCGAGGTGACAGACACGCTGGCGGCGATGACCGAGAAGCAGAGTGAACTGGATGCTGCCATGGAGCGTTGGATGGAGCTGGAAGCCATGGCCAATGGAGAGACGCCCTGAATCGGCGATAACGGTAAGTCCCCGGGCCTGATCGGCCCGGGAAGAAAGTACGATTACTCAGCGGCTTCGTCGTCGTTGCCGACACGCACGGCCAGAACATCGCACTGAGCTCCATGCAGCACGCCGGTTGAGGTCGAACCGAGTAAGAGGGCAAAGCCGTGACGCCCGTGTGAGCCGACAACAATCAGATCGACGTTGTGCTCCTTCGAGAATCGGTGGATTTCGGTATCCGGCATTCCCACGACAACATGCTGATCTTCTCGGGCAATGTCATGTGGGTCGGCGATATCGGCCAGGCGCTCCTTGGCATGCTCGTCGAGCTGGTCCTGAATGCTGGTCAGGTCCATTGGGATGTCACCGCCATAGGCAAAGCCCAAAGGCTCTAGCGTATGGATGATCGACAGTTTTGCATTATTGCGGCGTGCGATGGGAATGGCTCGCTCCAGAACCTTGTGAGAATCCTTCGTCAGGTCCACGGCGACCAGCACGTGACGATATTCGTTACTCATGATAAAGCCTCTCCCTTCAGCAGCTTGGATGACTTCACTTTAGGTTGTGTAACTGTACGGCACAACGACACGTATCAACGCTTTGGAATATTCTGCGCATGACTTTTTGGCTGGTCACCGTGCTGGCGATGCTGGCAATCCTATCTCCTGTATTGATGTTACGGCCGTCGCGACGCGACCAACGCCTGGGCATGCTGCGTCAGCATGCCCGGCAGGCCGGTATCAGCGTAAAAATTGCCAAGCCACCTCTACATGACCCGCCAGGCGGGCTCGTCAGCTATCGCTGGCGTTATCCTCAGGCACACCCGGGGCCATTATTCGTTCTGGTGCGCGCGGCATACGCCAGTACGGCATTGAAGCCGTTCGACACTGAGTGGCGGTGGCGGATAGAGCCGTTGAGGCCACTATCACAAGATACCGCAATGGAGCTTGCCAGGCTCGTGGCCAGACTGCCCGAGGATGCGCTGGTACTGGAGTCGGAACGTGGCGCCTTGACACTGTGGTGGAGGGAATCGCTGAGCTTGGAGGCCTTCGAAGCGTGCGACAAGGCAATGGGAGAGGTGCGCGATAGGCTGGCCTCGCCCCATGCCGAGAAAGGATTGTCCGGCCGCCTGCCGTAAGTTGCCGGCAGGGTTAACCCGGTTCGCTCTCTTGCTCCGGGATTCTTGACTGAAGGCGAATACCGTTCTGCTCGATGCGCGTCAGTATGTCGTCGAACGTATCGAGTTCTGCCTCGCTGATACCTTCAAGCATCTCAGCACGGGCCTCGGCGACAATCACGTCGATACGCTCCATCAGCGGGGTGGCTTCCTTGGTCAGGAAGATGCGTTTGGTGCGCCGGTCATCCTGGCACTGGCGACGCTCGATCAGACCCTGCTCGGTCAGCTGATCGAGCGTGCGCACCAGTGATGGCGCCTCGACACCGATGGCCCGGGCCAGGTCGCATTGTGGCTGGCCGTCACCCAACCTCCACAAGTGATAGAGTGTCACCCAGCGAGTCTGGGTCAACTCCAGAGGCGCCAGGCGTTCATCGAGAATGGCACGCCAGAGACGTGGCAGACGGGCAATCTTGAATCCGATATTTTCAGGCATTGGCTTATCGTTTGGTAGCTATTGGGTAAATTGTGTGAACCTTGCGACGTCAATGCAAGTCCGGCATCACTGTTCTTTCGTTTGACAGCAAAATACTCCTTTCCTATCCATGGGCCGGCAAACGGTTCGTTGTCGTTCGCCAGATCCCGCTATTCTGATGCGGGTGCCTAGGCTTGACGGAAGGCCCGAGCTGGATCAAGCTAGTACGCATTCAAACGCTTGTATGAATACCTACCCTGCCTAACCCCATGGAGATCCGTCGATGATCTATCAAGGCAATGCCCTGTCCGTGGCGAGGAATGACGGTGACATCGCCATTCTGACCTTCGACTTGAAAGACGAGTCGATCAACAAGCTCTCCAGTACCGTAATCAAGGAACTTCAGGACGCGGTCAAGGCCATCCAGGCCGAGCGTGACCTTCAAGGGCTGGTTATCTCCAGCGCCAAGTCGGTGTTCATCGTTGGTGCGGATATTACCGAGTTTCATGAAATGTTCGCTCGTGGCGAGCGCTTCCTGATGGATATGTGCCAAGAGGTGCATACGCTATTCAATACCATTGAGGACTTGCCTTTCCCCACCGTTACTGCACTCAACGGACTGGCACTCGGCGGTGGCTGTGAAGTGGCGTTGACCACGGATTTTCGGGTCATGGCGGAGACCGCCGAGATTGGCTTGCCGGAAACCAAGTTGGGTATTCTGCCAGGGTGGGGTGGTTGCGTACGTCTGCCGCGTATCGCCGGTGCCGACAATGCTGTCGAATGGATTGCCGCCGGTAGCCAGAACAAGGCAGACGTGGCCCTTAAGCTAGGTGTTGCGGATGCCGTCGTGCCCGTTGATCGCCTCGAGGCGGCTGCGCTGGACATTTTGGCGCGCGCTAATGCCGGAGAGCTTGACTGGCGCGCGCGTCGCGAAGAGAAAAAATCGCCGCTCAAGCTCAACGCTATCGAGCAGATGATGGCCTTCGAGACTGCCAAAGGCTACGTGGCCGGCAAGGCGGGGCCGCATTATCCGGCACCTGTCGAGGCCATCAAAGTCATTCAGAAAGGGGCCGGCGAGTCTCGTGAGCGTGCTCAGGCGATCGAAGCCAAGGCCTTTGCCAAGCTGGCGCTGACCGATGTCTGCTACAACCTGGTCGGGCTGTTCCTCAGCGATCAACTCGTCAAGAAGAAGGGCAGCAAGTACGAGAAGCAGTCAGCGCCGGTCAACAAGACCGCCGTGCTTGGTGCTGGGATCATGGGCGGGGGTATCGCCTATCAGAGCGCATACAAGGGCACGCCGATCCTGATGAAGGATATCCGCGAAGACGCGCTCCAACTCGGCTTGAAGGAAGCGCGCAAGCTGCTGGCCAAGCAGGTCGAGCGTGGCAAACTGACTACCGGGAAGATGGCCGAGGCACTTTCCAACATTCGGCCGACTCTGTCCTATGGAGACTTTGGCGAGGTCGATCTGATCGTCGAAGCCGTGGTGGAAAACCCCAAGGTCAAGGGTGCGGTGCTTACCGAGGTAGAGGGAGCGGTTGGAGAAAACACCATTCTGACGTCGAACACCTCGACCATTTCCATCAATCGGCTGGCCCAGAACCTCAAGCGGCCCGAAAACTTCTGTGGCATGCACTTCTTCAATCCGGTGCATCGCATGCCGCTGGTCGAGGTAATCCGCGGCGAGAAGAGCAGTGATGCGGCGATTGCCGCAACGGTGGCCTATGCACGCAAAATGGGCAAGACGCCGATCGTAGTCAACGATTGCCCGGGCTTTTTGGTCAACCGCGTACTGTTCCCCTATTTCGGTGGCTTCAGCTTCCTCGTCGAGCAGGGTGCCGATTTCGAGCGCGTGGACAAGGTCATGGAAAAGTTCGGCTGGCCGATGGGCCCGGCCTACCTGCTGGATGTTGTCGGCATGGACACGGCGGTACATGCCCAGGCAGTGATGGCCGAAGGCTTCCCGGCTCGCATGGCACGGGAAGGCAAGTCAGCCATCGATGCGATGTACGAAGACGAGCGCCTCGGCCAGAAGAACGGCAAGGGCTTCTATCGTTATGAAGAAGACAAGAAAGGCAAGCCGAAAAAGGTATCGGACGAGCAGGCTCACGCCTTGGTAAAGCAGGTGGCGACAGGCAGCCGCGAGTTCAGCGACGACGACATCATCGCCCGCATGATGGTTCCGCTGTGCATGGAAACCGTGCGTTGTCTCGAGGATGGCATCGTAGGGACGCCAGCCGAAGCCGACATGGCACTGATCTATGGCATCGGTTTCCCTCCGTTCCGTGGTGGCGCGTTGCGCTACATCGACGCCATGGGAGTGGGGGGCTTCGTCAGTCTTGCAGACAGCCTGGCCGGGGAACTGGGGCCGCTCTATGCGCCGACCGACAAGCTGCGCGAGATGGCAAGCCGCCAGGAGCGCTTCTATGCCAATGATAGCCAGACTGCACAAAATCAGGCCTGAGCCACCGCGCCTATTGGGAGAGAAAGAATGAGTCTGAGTCCGAGAGATATCGTGGTGGTCGACGGGGTTCGCACCGCCATGGCCAAGGCAAAGAACGGGGCCTTCCGCAACGTGCGCGCGGAAAACCTGTCTGCCGCAGTCATGCAGGCGCTGTTCGACCGCAATACGTCGCTGGATCCTGCCGAGGTGGATGACGTGATCTGGGGCTGTGTCAACCAGACCCTCGAGCAAGCCATGAACATTGCCCGCAATGCGGCGATCATGACCGGCATCCCGCGCAGTGTGCCGGCACAGACAGTCAATCGCCTGTGCGGTTCATCGATGAGTGCACTGCACATTGCTGCTGCCAACATCAAGGCCGGGATGGGGGATTTTTATGTAATCGGCGGTGTCGAGCACATGGAGCATGTGCCGATGACGCATGGTGTCGATGTCAATCCTACGGTCAGCAAGCATGCCGCCAAGGCTGCCATGATGATGGGGCTGACCGCCGAATTACTGGGCAAGATGCACGGCATTACCCGTGAGGAACAGGATAAATTCGGGGTGCGCTCTCATCAGCGGGCGCTGGCTGCCAACGAAAAAGGCTACTTCGATAACGAGATTGTCGGTGTGGAGGGACATGACACCGAAGGCTTGCGGCGGCTGATTTCGCATGATGAAGTCGTGCGAATCGATGCCAGTCTGGAAGAAATGGCCAAGCTGAAGCCGGTTTTCGATCCCAAGGGAGGCACGGTTTCTGCGGGTACCTCATCGGCGCTGTCCGTGGGCGCCTCGGCCATGGCAGTGATGAGTTATGAACGCGCCAAGGCGTTGGGGCTGACACCGATCGCGCGTGTCGTGTCTACCGGTGTGGCGGGTTGCGATGCATCGATCATGGGTTACGGGCCGGTTCCGGCAACCAAGAAGGCGCTCAAGGCTGCGGGTCTCTCCATTGAGGACATCCAGACGGTCGAGCTCAACGAAGCGTTTGCGGCACAGGCACTGGCCGTGCTGAAGGACCTGAAACTGCATGACCGTATGGACGAGGCGGTCAATCTCAATGGTGGCGCCATTGCCCTGGGTCACCCGTTGGGCTGTTCAGGTGCGCGTATCTGCACCACGCTGCTCAACGTGATGCAGCAACAGGACTCGACGCTGGGTTTGGCCACCATGTGTATTGGCATGGGGCAGGGTGTCGCAACAGTCTTCGAACGGCTTAAATAATATACGGCCTAGGCCGATTGACGAAGACGGCTTTCTCGGAGAGAAAGCCGTCTTTTTTGTATGCTACAAGACGATGCTTTCCATCGTGGTACGGACGTCGTGTTCAGCGACTCATGGATGGTTGCCGCTGGCGAATTGCCTGGCAAAACAGGGGGAAGATGCAAAGACGCGGCCATCCGCTTCGTCATCCTCCTCGGCTAATGCTTCCAGAAGCATCTCGCGTAACACGGGAAGGTGCGAACGCTCGAGGTCGCGAGACGCACTCAGCAAGGTCAACCTACCTTGGCGACACCACCGTAACAGCGGTACGAGTGAGTTCCGATTACGATCGAGTTCGCGACAGTAGCGAAGAAAGAAGTCACGATCGGTAATTTCTTTCTGGTGCCACTGCCGGCGCAAAGGGGGAGACGGCGAGGCATCACGATACCAGTCGGTCAATTGGAGCGTTTCACGCCGCTTGCCGCGTGGCCAGAGCCGGTCGACGAGAACCCGGGCGCCATCGTCGGGTGAGATGTCGGCATAGATGCGTTTGAGCTGAATATCATACATTTAAGGTTCCCCTACCTGATGTGACGTCCTGTCTCAGGCGCCACAAGACGCCTCAGGCTCGATCTTCCCTCGTTTGATCGACCCACGCTGATGTAGGTCCATGCTTATCCAAGAGTAGTGCAGGGTGGGAAAAGAGGCGCATCCCACCTTGGCATGAATTAGCTGCCTCGAATGGGAACATGTGCTTGGGTGAATTACCCTGTCGGAAATTCGAGCGTATTGCCCTCGATACGGCCAAGAGCACCGTAGCGCCAAGGACGATTGAGCAGGCCGTGGCCCACCGGGAGTTCCGTGAAAAGCGGCAGCTCAAGGGGGGAAATGAGTTCCGCGGCGATTTCGGCGAGACTTTGTTCGCCGTATGACGTGCAGCCCTCGAATGTCCCCATGCACAGTGCGCCAGCCTGATCGAGCGCACCGCTATGTACCAGTTGCCAGAGCGCACGCTCCAGGCGGTAGTAAGGCTCGCCGACATCCTCGAGGATCACCAGGGCGTGAGGCGGTGCAACGAACTGACATGAGGTGCCGGCTATACACGCCAGAGTCATCAAATTGCCGCCCACGACAGGGCCTGCGATGGTTTCTGGCGTACTGTTCGCATGTCGATGAAGGGGAAGTCCCGTTGGCTTTATTCCCGTAACCAGATCGACCACCTCTAGCATCTGGCGTCGGGTTGGCGTGCGTGATTCCGAGCTTTCATGATTCAGACGCAGCGCGTCCTTGATTACCGGGCCGTGAATGGCCGGGAGGCCATGGCGATAGCACTGATCCAGCAATACAGTAATATCCGAATAGCCAACCAGCGGCTTGGCTGGCAGACGTGACCAGTCAACATGCTCGACCAGCTGAGCGCATCCATAGCCACCGCGAACGGCCCAGATCGCCTCGGTACGGGAATCCTCGTAGGCGGCATATAGCATGTCCAACCGATGCTGGATGCTGCCGGCAAGATACCGGTGGGGGGCCTGGAGCGTATCGGGAACGTGTGCATGGATGCCCAGCGTCTCCAATGCCGCCACAGCGTCATCGACCAGGCGAGGATCGGTATGGGAGGCGGGTGCGACGACACTGACGGATAGGGACATGCAAGCTTCGTTCTGGTCCATGATGTTGGCCATGCTGCCTCAAATGCCAGGTATTAGGAAGAGTGCAGCATGTCCGACGATAATAGTCTCACGCGGGCGCGCCGTGAAAATAGCGGCCTGCGGTCGTTTCGGCGATGATGCCGGCACGGATGACATAGTCGCCGAATGGTTCGCCGGATTCACGCTCCTCGGCGTATCGCTGTAATAACGATGTGAGCTCGTCCATGATCGTGGGCTCGTCGATATTCTCCCGGTACAGCCGGTTCAGGCGCTCGCCGCTGGGGTTGCCGCCAAGATAGAGATTGTAACGGCCCAAGGCCTTGCCAACGAAGCCGATCTCGGCCAGGTAGGGGCGGGCACAGCCGTTGGGGCAGCCTGTCATGCGCACATTAATGGCATTATCTTCCAGCCCGACCTTATGCATGACGTCTTCCAGCTTGTCGATCAACGACGGCAAGTAGCGTTCGCTCTCGGCCATGGCCAAGCCACAGGTCGGAAAGGCCACGCAGGCCATCGACGCTTGACGTAGCGGCGTGACATCCCGAGTCATGCGGTGGCGGTGTATCAGTGCATCGATCTCGTCGCGCTTGTCTGCCGGCACGTTGGCAATGATCAGATTCTGGTTGGTCGTCAGGATGATATCACCGGTATGTACCTGAGCGATCGCTCGCATCCCGCTCAGGAGGTGCATCCCGTCTTCGAAATCGGCCAGACGACCGTTCTGCACGAACAGACCATAATGCCAAGCGCCATCCTCGCCCTGGTACCAGCCGTACCGATCACCATTACTAGCGAAGTGAAAGTCCCGGGCTTCATCCAAGGTGGTGCCAAGATGATGCTCTACTTCGGCACGGAACCAGTCGACCCCGTGGTCCTCGACGGTGTACTTCAGGCGCGCGTGCTTGCGATCGTGACGATCGCCGTTGTCGCGCTGTACCTTGAGTACTGCCTCGGCGACATCAAGTACTTGATCGGGTGTACAGAAACCGATCACGTCGCTCAGGCGCGGGAAGGTCGCCGGCTCGCCATGGGTCATGCCCATGCCGCCACCGATACAGACGTTGTATCCCCGGATTGCGCCATTATCGACATGGGCGATGAAGCCCAGATCATGGGCGAAGAGGTCTACATCGTTTTCGGGGGGAATGGCGATGGCCACCTTGAACTTGCGTGGCAGGTAGTGACGCGTGTAGAGCGGTTCCTGTTCCTCGGGGCCCCCGGCCACACGCTCCTCGCCGAGAAAGATCTCATGGTAGGCACGAGTGCGAGGAAGCAGGTGGGTACTGATGGAGTGGGCCAGTTCGTAGACTTCACGATGCGCCTTGGAGCGATGTGGGTTAGCCGTGCAAATCACATTGCGGTTGACATCACCGCAGGCGGCGATGGTGTCGATCATTGCCTCGTTGACGGCCTTCAAGTGTGGTCGCAGGTTCTCCTTGAACACACCGTGGTATTGGAAAGTCTGACGTGTGGTGATGCGCAGCGTACTGTTTGCGTAGCGGCGGGCCACATCATCCAGCGTCATCCACTGGGCAGGAGTGACCAGCCCGCCCGGTAGACGCAGACGGACCATGAATGAATACAGCGGTTCAAGTTTCTGGTGGCGCCGCTCGCTGCGCAGGTCGCGGTCATCCTGTTGGTAGAAGCCGTGAAACTTAGTCAACTGTGTATCATTCTCACTAACCGCTCCAGTGGCTCGGTCGGCCATGCTCTCCATCAGCGTGCCACGCAGGTAGTCGCTGTCCACCTTGAGACGTTCGTTGGGATGCAGGTCGTCGAACGAGATATCACGAAGCTTGGCTATGATGTCGCTCATGAGAAAAGCCTCTTAATGGATGCGTGGCGGCTCAGTAGACATCGCGCTGGTAACGCTTGGCCTGCTGCAGTTCGCGGACATATTCCGTGGCGCCTTCCTCGTCCAGGTCGCCTTCTTCGCGCACGATATCAATCAAGGCACGGTGCACATCGGCCGCCATGCGCTCACCATCGCCACAGACGTAGAAATGCGCTCCTTCCTGGAGCCAGGCGAAGAGTGCGCCAGCGTTCTCACGCATGCGATCCTGGACATAGACCTTGCCCGCCTGATCGCGTGAGAAAGCGACATCAAGACGGTTCAGCAGGCCGCGCTTGCGGTAGTTGAGCAGTTCGGATTGATAAAGGAAGTCCGAACGAAAACGGCGATCACCGAAGAACAACCAGTTTCGTCCTTGAGCGTCGCGTTCGTCACGTTCCTGCAAAAAGGCGCGGAATGGAGCGATACCGGTACCGGGACCGACCATGATGATTGGCGTATCATCATCCTGCGGTAGCTTGAAGTTCTTGTTGCGGTCTACATAGATGGGCACGCTATCGCCGGGCCTGACGCGGTCGGCCAGGTAAGTCGTTGTGACGCCGCCGCGCGAGCGCCCATGCGCCTCGTAGCGCACGATGCCTACCGTCAGGTGTACCTCGTCGGGATCGGCCTGATAGCTCGAGGCAATGGAGTAGAGACGGGGAGGTAGCTTGCGCAGGGCTTTCGTCAGTGTCTCGGCATCGATCTGCTCGACGGGAAAGTGCTCGATCACATCAATGATGTGGCGACCTCCGATCCAGTCACGAAGCTCATCGCGAGATTCCTGATCCATCAAGCGGCGTAATTCGGCAGCATCGGAAACTTCGGCCCAGTGTTCCAGGAATGGGCGCGTGAGGGTAGTGACTTCATATTCGGTGAGCAGGGCATCACGCAGGCAGCGGCCGTCGCCGAGGTCGCAATTGGCATCCATGCGCAGCTTGTCGATCAATTCATCGACGTAGGCCGGATCGTTCTGCGGCACGATGCCGATGGCATCGCCCGGCTCGTAGCTCAGACCGGAACCCTCGAGGGATAGCTCAATGTGATGGGTTTCCTTATCGGAGCCGCGACCGTTTAGCACGACCGATTCGAGCACTTCGGCGTGGAATGGGTTCTTCTTCGAATAGACTGACTCTTGTGGGGTAGCGACAGTCGTGGCGGGCTGAGCCTGGTTGGCCTGGCTGGTTCCGCCGCTCAGCTCGGCGTAGCGGTCGAGGACAGCTTCAATCCAGCGTTCGGCATCCTCCTCATAATCGACATCACAATCGACTCGATCATGGAGGCGGCTGGCGCCCAACGTTTCTAGCCGCGCATCGAACTCCTTGCCCGTTTGGCAGTAATGTTCGTAGCTGGAGTCGCCTAGAGCCAGCACGGAAAAGCGTGTGCGCTCGTCTAGCTTGGGCGCCTTACGGCCGTGCATGAATTCATGGAACCCTTCGGCGGTATCGGGCGGTTCACCGTCACCTTGGGTGCTGACGATGACCATCAGGTTGAGCGGTTCCTTGAATTCCTTCTTGTTGATATCCGCCATGTCGACCAAGCGAACCGGAAATCCACGGGCCTTGGCGCTCTCCTTGGCCTGCTCGGCGACGCCTTCCGCATTGCCTGTCTGGCTGCCGTAAAGCACAACGATCTCAGGGGCCGTCGGCTCGCTCGCGGCCTGTGGTGAATGGGCAGCTGTCTCCCCTTGGGCAGTGAGCCCGGCGAGGTAACCGCTCAGCCATGTCATCTGGTCGGTGTTCAGTCCCGCCAATGCCTCGTTGAGTCGTTGCGCCTGGTCGGCACTGAGAGGACTATTGATGTCGAGCAGGGGACCTTGCGACATTGCGTCGTCTCCTCTCGGTCATGTAGCTGACAAGGCTAGTGCGTCATGGTAAGACGTAAAAATTATAAATGGCGATGCTTTTATGCGAAAAAGGCATGAAGCCAGGAGCGCTACACGAAGCGATCGATGGCCTGTATGAGGTGTTCACGGGGTTGCGCGCCCTGTACGGTGCCCAATGCTTCGCCGTCGCGGAGTAACAGCATGGCCGGTACGCCGCTGATTCCCCAACGATGCGCGTCTTCCTGATCGGCGAGCACTGCCTCGCGGTAGCGCCCCTCGGCCAGGTAGCGGCCGAGAGAGTCTCCATCGAGCCCGAGATAGTTGGCCGTTTCGATCAGCGCCTGGGGATCGGCAAGGTCCAGACTGTCCTCGAAGAAGCCCCGGAACAGCTCGGTATGCATCGGTGCGAAGGCATCATGGTCCATGGCCCATTTTGCCGCCTCGTGGGCGAGTCGACTGCGTGGCTGGATGCGAGGCAACTGCAGTGTCATGCCGCGTTGGCGTGCCATGGGATACACTGCACGTCCCCAGATGTCATGCAGGTAATCGCCATCGGGGTCGAGCGTCGGCACCGGCTCGGGACGCAGTTCGAAGGCACGCCACTCGACGTGTATCCGTTCGCCGAAGTGGCTGACAAGCGCGTCCAGTTCTGGTGCTTCGAGATAACAGAATGGGCAGACGTAGTCGCTCCAGACGATCAACGTCAGCGTGGCTTGGGGTGGTGTCATGTCCTGTTTCGCTCCTTCCCTAGAGTCTCAGCTAGCGTAGGCCATGCGGAGAGGAAGGGCGAATCGGGCTGCAGCTCAGGCTGCGGACGGTGTCTTGTCAGGCTGACTGACCTCGTTAAGCCGGGACATGATGGTAATGAGATCGGGGGTGTCCAGGTCACCTGTGGCTGCCTCCAGGTAGGTTCTGTCGCCCAGGTATTGGCAGAACACTTCAACGAACTGAATACGCAGGTCGTAGAGTTCGGCGCGGGCATCGAGCACATCGACGAGATCGCGCAGACCGAGGTTCTCGCCACGGATGGCGGCTTCCAGAAACAGTTGGCTGGACTCGATGGAGCGTGTCAGGGCCTCCAGCTGCCGTGCGTTTCCCTGCAGGTTACGCAGACGCTTTCGTACTTCCTGGTGGGCCAGGCGTCGCTCGTTGGTCAACGCCTCACGGCTGGCCAGTGCTGTCAGCTCGCCCTGTCGAATACTGGCCGAGGTATACCCACCACGGTAGATGGGCACATCGAGCTCCAGGCTGGCGGTCACATCTTCGCTGGTGCGTAGTTCGTCGCTACTGTTCAGGTCGCGATAGCCTAGCGACAGGTTGAGTTCGGGATAGTGCCCCGCGCGGCGCACGTCCGTGTCCAGTTGGGCAACCTCATACACCTGTTTGGCAAGGCGTACCTCGACATTATCATCAACCCGAGAAAGCCATTGCTGGGTGTTTTCCCATTCATGTTCGAGCGATACACGTTCGATATTGCCCAGCGCCGGGCCACGGAAGTCGGGGAGGCGTCCGGTCAGCCGTTCCAGGTCGCTGAGTGCGTTCGCCAGCTCATTCTCGGCCTTGACCTGATCGGCGACTGCCTGATCGAGTCGGGATTGCGCTTCTAGCAGATTGATACGATCACCGATACCCAAATCGTAGGCGCGCTGTGCCTGATGGCGTTGCAGATTCAGGGCCTCACGCTTGGCATCGAGCAGCCCCAGCTTTCGCGAGGCGAGGTAGGCGTTGAGATAGGCATCGACCAGCGAGAGAGCGAGGTTTCTTTCCGCCACGGCCACGCGCAGGTCCGCTGCATCTGCCTGGGCCAATGCCTTGTCGACGCTACGCCAGCGCTCGAGACTGAACAGAGGCTGCGTGATGTCGATGCGCCACAGCGTATCGTGGGTCGTGCCTGAGACCCGGTCTTCATAGACCTCGGATGGGTAGTCGCCGGGATTCTGTGTATAGATGTTGTCGGCACGCTGGTAGATGGCGGAGGCACCCGCCTCGACGTAGGGACGCAGAGCGGCACGAGCCATGGGCACTTCCTGCCCCGTTGCCTGGCTCTCATAGCGCTGGCGCATCAGCTCGCTGTCGTTTTCCAGGGCCAGCACGAACAGGCGCGTCAACGACGGCAGGCCGGCCTGGGTGTCGATATCCTCGAGGGAATCGTTGGCGGGGGCGATGCCCAGGCCCAGGGGATCGGAGCCTGGCAATTGCGCAAATGTTCCGCCACTGACCGATAGCAGGCCAACCAGGAGGGCGAGGTTACGGAGCGTTTGCCTCATCATTCCTCCCGCATCGACCGGGCCAGCATATCGCTGAAGGGTTTGGCAACGTAGCTGGCAAAGGTCCGCTCGCCAGTACGGATCATGACTTCAGCCGGCATGCCGGCGAGTAGCTGCATGGTTTCCGTCATGTCTGCCCGACCATGCTCGGTCACGCGTATGTTGGCCTTGTAGTAATGCGCCTGGGTGGCCTCATCCTCGAAGCTATCGGCAGAGACGTGGACGACCTCGCCCTGGATGACATTGGACAGGCGCTGATTGAAGGCGCTGAAGCGGATCTCGGCGGGCTGGCCAACATAGATATTGTCAATGTCCCGGTCGGGTACCCGGGCTTGAACCATGAAGTCCTCGCTTGCCGGGACAATATCCATCAATGGATCACCGGAGCGAATGACTGCCCCCAACGTGTGGATTTGCATACCGACCACCGTGCCCGAGACCGGCGCTAGAACCTGGGTACGCCGTACCTGGTCGCTCAGTGCCGTGATTCGCTCCTCTGCATCGGCCACGCGGGCCTGCACGTCGCGAAGCTGTTCGCCGACTTCCTGCTGAAACTCCTGCCGGCGGATTTCCTTTTGCAGGCTATTCTCGCTGATCTGCGACTTGAGACGGGCAATCTCGGCGCTGTGTTGGGCGTTTTCGCCCTGATACTGCATGATCTGGCGTTCGAGCTCGCGCATCCGCTGGTTGTTGCCTAGGCCTTCCTTGAACAGGGAGCGGTAGTCGCTGGCTTCGCCGGACAGTGACTGGATGCGTGACCGATTGACCTGACGCGTCGATTCCAGACCGACAATCTGCTCCTGCATCTGCACTACCTGTTCATCAAGCGCAGCCAGAGTGCCTTCCAACGACTCGCGCCTGGCCTGGAACAAGCGATGCTGGACGTTCAGCACGGCCTGGACGCGAGGCGAGTCGGCAACGAGCAGATCAGGCGGGAATGCTAGTGTCTCGTCTCCGGCCTGTTCGGCAAGCAGGCGGAGTTCACTGGCGCGTGCGATGAAGTATTCCGTCCGGGCGATCTCAAGCTTGGCGCGCGCCTGGGTATCGTCGAGCACCAGCAGCACGTCACCTGCTTCCACATGGTCGCCGTCTTCGACGAGAAGACGCTCGACCATGCCGCCCTCCAGGTGCTGTACCGTCTTTTTGTAGCTCTCGACGGAAACGGTGCCGGGGGCGACAACGGCAACGGCTAGATTGGCGGTCAGCGCCCAGCCACCGAAACCGCCAAAGGCTGCGATCAGAATCGCCATGCCCAGGCGGCGGTAGGGGCGTTCGTTCGTAGGCAGGCGGCTGGCGGTATCGGCGGCATCATGCTTGACCGTCGCTTCGCCCGGAAGGAAGTCGCTGGCGCTCATGGCTTGGGCTCCTCTGAAGCAGGGGCAGTGGCGGTCTTGCCGCGTGCGCTGGGACGAATCGATGCCAGTCGTTGGCCGGTGGCCGTCGTGGCAATGCCACGCACGGGGTGGCCCGTCTGGGCGGCAACGTCTCCGGGTGGGGCGAACAGGCTGACCTGGCCTTCCTTGAGTACCAGTATTCGGTCGACGCGCTTGAGAATGGCGGGGCGATGGCTGATGACGAAGACGGTCGTGCCATCTTCCTTGAGTCGCTGCATGCATTCCGCCAGGGCGTGCTCACCGGCATCGTCCAGGTTGGCGTTCGGCTCGTCGAGTACGATCAATACGGGATCGCCATACAGGGCGCGGGCCAGGCCTATGCGTTGCCGCTGGCCACAGGAGAGGGCGCCGCCACCGCCGCTGAGATAGGTGTCGTAGCCGTTGGGCTGGCGCAGGACCATGTCGTGTACGCCTGCCTTGCGTGCAGCCTTGACCACCTTTTCGGGGTCGACGTCACCGAAGCGGGCAATGTTCTCGCTGATAGTACCGTCGAAGAGTTCGATGTCCTGGGGCAGATAACCGAGATAAGGGCCCAGCGCTTCCCGGCCCCATTGTGTGATATCGGCACCATCGAGCCGGACATGGCCCACTTGGGCAGGCCAGATACCCAGGATGACTCGTGCGAGTGAGGACTTGCCGGCTGCGCTGGGCCCGACAATGCCAATGTGCTCCCCCTTGCCGACGGTCATGTCGATGCTTCGCAGTGTCATGAAACGTTCTCCCGGCGGGGCGGCAGATACCGACTCGAGGGCCAGACGGCCTGACGGCGCTGGCAATGGCATACGTTGAGGGTCCGCCGGGATGAGTGTCAGCAATTCGTTGAGTCGGCCATGGGCCGTACGCGCGCCCACGAAACTCTTCCATCCGCCGATCATCTGGTCGATCGGTGCCAGGGCGCGTCCCATGATGATCGATCCGGCAATCATCATGCCCGGCGTCAGGTTGCCTTCCAGCACCAGGTAGGCGCCTAGGCCAAGGATCATCGATTGAAAAAGCAGACGCAGGGTCTTCGAAAGGTTGGTCAATGCCCCAGCCCGGTCGCTGGCCTGCGACTGATGGATCAGGTATTCGTGGTGTTTGGCCGCCCAGCGACCCATGATGCCGGGCAGCATCCCCATGGCATGCAATACCTCGGCATTACGCAGGTTGCTGTTGGCGAGATCCTGGGACTTAACATGCTCGCTGTTGGCTTCGGCCAGCAGATCCTTGGTGCTTTTCTCGTTCAGCAACGCCAATAAGAACAGCACCACACCAGCGGCCAGCGCAAAGTAACCGAACCAAGGATGGAAAAGAAAAAGCACGCCGAGATAGACCGGTATCCAGGGGGCATCGAAGAAAGCAAATAGTCCATTGCCCGTCAGGAACTGGCGCAGACTGCTCAAGTCATTGAGCGGCTGGGCCGATGCTTTACCCGGCATGGCCACGCTCTTCTTGAACATGGCGCCATAGAGTCGATGACTGATTTGCATATCCAGCCGGTTGCCGACCCGCACTAGGATACGTGAGCGAACGAGTTCCAGTCCGCCCATGACAATAAACAGAAATAGAACGACCAAGGTCAGCATCAGCAAGGTTTCTTGGCTGCGTGTCGTGATGACCCGGTCATAAACCTGCAGCATATAAAGGGGAGGAACCAACATCAGCAGGTTGATAAACATGCTGAAGAACGCCGCTGAAAGAAAAGCGCCTTTGCAGGCCTTCAGCGCAATTTGCAGGTCCGTTTCTTCACTACGCCTGGCCATGTAGTTACTCACTCGGTTGTTGTCGTCTTGTGGTTGGCGTGGGGCGCCTGTTTCAACGCTTCGTAAAGAAGAGTAATAGAAAGTGAGTTTTTGAGGTAACGTCTTGTCTCAGTGAAATAAATACGATTTGAGTATTAATTTTCTAATGAATTTATTTGTTTTCAATAGCTTGTTTTGAAATGAATAACTGACGCCATCTGTGAAATAAGAATAAATTATTAAACGGTAATTGGTTTGTAGCATTTGCAGCATGGTTGTTCTCATTCTTCTAGAATCGGCAAAGTCATCAATTTAAATAAATAAAGTGTGTTTTTGATAAGTTGAGTAAAGCTTTTGTTAAAGCGGGTCTCTTGGCGCTGATGGAATATGGCTCTCTTTTTCCTTTTATAAACAAGGCTTAGGGCGCATGCGCTCCTGAATATAAGGATAAGGCTGAGTAATGCCAAAGGGCCTGGTTGAGAACATTAAGCCTTGTTTGCATATCCGTTGGGGCTAGTTTCTCACTACGGCCAAATTTTATTGACGTTGTGTTTGGTGTGGGCGAGCCGGGTAAGAATTGGGCAAATAATGCTTGGTGACGCCTTTTAAAAGTTCTGTTTAGGCAGTGGTAAATAAAAGTATAAGAGACCAGGAGTCACATAATGTTCTCAATCTCCTTAGTGAATACGCAGACTGGGGTCCTTCTGGGTGGCATCAAAGAAGGAACATGGCTGGATACCAGTGCCTATGACAACGTTGCGTTTCGCGTAATACCTGATGCTGATAGCGGTATTGATCCGACATTGGTTTCCCGGGTGCGGTTAACGTTAACCGACGTTAATGGTACCGCATTGGCACAAACGGATAGTGAGGCCCCCTTCACTTTTTATGCGCCCTCGACCTGGGTCCATGGCGACGCTTCCCTGTTGATCGAGCCGCTGGATTCGACTGGAGAAGTCCTGGCCATCGGAAGCGAGCACATCGGCTTCATCGTCGCGGATGGGCCCGCAGCTGTTGATGCGCCGATGACTCCGCTGCGCTACCAAGCGGAAGATGCGGTACTGGCGGGTACTACGATCGCCACCGTGGGCGATCCCGACCCCAATGCCGTCGATGCCGACGCGGGTGCTTATGTCGATTACGGTGAGCCCAGCGGCGAAAGCGTGTCGTTTACGGTCGATATGCCCGAGGCCGGGACCTACGAGCTTAACCTACGCTATGCGCTGAGCCAGAATGCCGACGGTACCGATCGCAACCGCCCGCTACGGTTGGAAATCAATGATCAGCTCGTGGATCGCATGTTCGATCTACCGAGCACCACGGATTCTGCCGATCCCACGGATTTCACAATGTTCGGCGACAGAACGATACTGATAAACCTGCAGGCTGGTAGCAACACGATCACGCTCAGCTCCAACGGTGCCAGCGGTCCCAATATCGACTACCTGGAAGTTCGTCAGCCGGCTGCGGGTCATGTAGTGATCCAGGGTGAGGACATGCTCCTTTCGGCGGAGCCGGACTATACCAGCACCGGTAGCAGTACCAACCGGCCGATCACCACGGAGAACATTGTAGCGATCGGTGACACCTTCCGTGTTGGTGCCGAAGGGGCGAGCTATCTCGACTGGGCGTTTGGTAACGCTGAAGCCTATGCCGAGTTCAATTATCAGGCGCCGGCCGCCGGTACCTATTCCATGACCGTCACCTATGCCGGTGCCACCGACCGCCCTTTGGATCTGGTGAGAGTTGCAGACAGCGAGACCACGGCGATCGGGACATTCGGTTTTGCGGCGACCGCCGCGCCCGGCTATCTACCTGACGATCTCGGCGACCTGCCTTCCAACGTTAACGTTTCCGATGTGCCCTCCGGCTGGGAAGGGTGGAGCACCGAAACACTGACCTTCCATCTCGAAGCTGGCAATAATCTGCTCCGCCTGGGGGGACGTACCAACGGACCCAATATCGACAAGGTAGAAATGCTATTGGTCGATGCCGATCCGGTGGCACCCGGCGATATCGTACTCGATAACGCCAGTGTACTGGAGAATGCCGAAGGCGCTGCGGTCGGGCAATTGATTATCGCTGATAGCAACGATGCGACGCACACCTTTAGCGTCGACGACGAGCGCTTCGAGATAGATAGCAGTGGCATGTTGCGCTTGAAGGAAGGGACCAGCCTGGACTTCGAGGCAGAGCAGACCGTTACGGTAAGCGTTACGGCAACCGATGCCAACGAGCTCAGCGTGACGCGTAGCTTTTCAATTGCTGTAGGTGACGTGGCGGAGACTGCCGCGCCGGCTCCCGAGCCTACCGGACCGCAAGCGGTGATCTTTACCGAGGATGGCATCTCATCGTACACGACGACCCAGGACAATCCCGTAGGGCTGGGTTACGAAATCATCGATGAGGGTGCGGCGCTCTCGCTTAACGACAACCTATGGAAGCGGGTGGCGCTGCCACAAGCGTATGCGATTACCGAGAACACCCGCATCGAACTCGATCTGACCGTCGGCGAGAGTAGTCCGGAAATCGTTGCCATCGGATTCGACCTGAACGACAACGCATTCGACGGGGACCAGTCGCTTTACCAACTGGCCGGCACCCAGGGACAGGGCGCGATCATTGATCTGCGAGGCAGCGGTAGCGACAACGGTGACGGGACGCAGCATTTCGTCATTGACCTGGGCGCCCATGCCGGCGCCTCGATCGGCTCGCTGGTATTCATCAGCGATGATGACACTACGGCCATTCTTGGATCGGCGACGTTCTCCAACGTGCAACTTACCGAGGGTAGCGACGACGAGGTCGGTAACCATGCCCCGCGCGTCGTGGGCAGTGGCATTGCCGACCTGCAGCTCGACGAGGGGGCACTGCTCGAGGTCGACCTGCCATTCGTCGACGATGACGGAGACAGCCTGGCCTATACGTTCACCATCAGTCAGGAAGGCACAACTATCGATGGTTTCGATGGGCTGGCCATTCAGGACGGCGTGCTGAGCGGCAGTCTCAGTGGCCTCGAACCCGGCAATTATACCGTTATCATCACAGCCACGGACTCACAGTCTGCTTCTACCGAGGAAACCTTTCAACTTACCATCAATAACGTCAATGAAGCGCCGGTGGCCGATGATATTGCTCTTGAACCCTATTTCGGCGAGCAGGGTAGCTTCTTCGACGGGATCGAGTTGGCAAATTTCGCCCAATACTTCACCGATCCTGACGGTGACGCGCTGACCCTGAGTGTCGAGGGGCTACCGGCCGGGCTGAGCGTCGATGATGAAGGCGTGATAAGCGGTACCCCCAACGAGGCCGGCTCCTTCGAGGTCGTGATCCGCGCCACGGATACCGAAGGCCTCTCGAGCACGTTGGCAGTGCAATTCGACATCGACGGACCAGACATTGGCGATGTGGTGAGTGTCGAGGCTGAAGACTTCACCGGGCTGGGCGATGCCGACAACTACTATGCTACCGGCAACCCCGATGCCTCTGGTGACGAGATCATCCGACTGGGCAACAATGCGTCTACCCAAGTCACCACGCAACTGGCCGACAATGGTGTCGTGCCTGGCTGGTACACCGTGAGCGTCGTCGCCTTCGATGAAACCGATGGACAAGGCACGCTCTCGCTGCAAATCGGCGACACGCTGCTGCAGGCGCGCAATACCGCAACGAATACCCTGAGCGATACAGTCGTCCTCAATGATGAGTACGGCACATTCCTCAACACCTCGGCTCGTGGCAATGCCGGCCAGGCTGGCAACCTCAAGCAGATTGACTTCGAGACCGTGGTGTACATCGATGCGAATACGCTGGCCACCCTGACCGCCCAGGGGGAGTCCGGTGAGCTGATGCGCATCGACCGGCTACTCTTCACGCATAGCGAGGAGCCGATCAACGAGGCGCCAACCATCGGCGGACTGGAACCAGCCCTCATGATCGACGAGAACGTCAATGAGGTCTCTACAGTCACTCTTGCCGACGCCGAGAACGATCCACTGACCGTGACTCTCGAGGGGGCCGATGCCGCACTGTTCACCTTCGATCAGGCCAGCGGTGCGCTGGCGTTCGTGGTTGGCCCCGACGCGGAAAATCCCACCGACAGCAACGCCGACGGCATTTATGAGATCACTGTCTCGGTGAACGATGGCGAGAACGTTACCTCTCAAGATGTCGTGGTCAGCGTCGCTGATGCCAACGAAGTACTGGCCATCGAGCAGACAGCCTTCTCCGTCATGGAGGGGGCAAGCGTGGTGGGAGCCGTCCCCCTTGCCGATGAAGACGGTGGCACGACCGGTCTGGTGGCTCCCGCTTTCGCCATTACCGGCGGGGCCGATGCCTCCTTGTTCACTATCGATCCGGTCTCCGGCCAATTGGCCTTCGTGACCGCACCCGATTTCGAAGCTGCGGCCGATGCCGATGGCGACAATGTCTACGAGGTAGATGTGATGGCCAACGATGGTGAACTTTCCGGTGTACAGACATTGCAGGTCACTGTTCTGGATACGAACGAGGCAGTGTTCACGCCAATCGTATTACAGGCCGAGGATGGCATGCTGACCGTGCTCGACGGTGGTGAGAATAACACCGTGACGACAGTACGTGACTCCGACAATCCGGAAGACAACAACGCGTTACCCAACGGCTTGCGTCCGGACTTCTCCGGTACCGGGTATGTCGATTTCGGCGATACGGCAGGAGATGCGGTGACGTTCGATTTCACAGTCGCCGAGGCCGGTACCTACGACCTGAATATCCGCTATGCGAGCAATACTGGACGTCCGCTGGATCTGAACATCAACGGTGCGCATATCGCCGCGTTACCGTTTGCCAGCACCGATCCTGACGGTTCAGGCGAGGAAGAAGGTTTCAATCATTGGCTGTTCGAAACTGTGACTGTGACCCTCGAGGCGGGGAGCAATAGCCTTTCCTTGGCGATCCCTGACGGAGCGACCACCGGCCCGAATATTGACCGCATCGAAATCACGGCGGCAGGCAGTGGTCCCATCGGAACCGACATGTCCGCCGACATCGACGGCAACCTGACGCTGACCAGTGACGATGCGACCCTCGATCCGGCACAAGCGGCTTCGGCCGGCTTCATGGTTACCGGCCTGGACTCCGATATCGAGACGGTAGAGATCAGCTTCGATGGCGGCGCTACGCGCTCCCAGGTGACACCGGCAGCCGATGGGTCGTTTACGGTCGACATGAGCGGCTTCAGCGGAGCCATCGTCGCCACCGTCATTGTGACCGATGCTGTCGGCAACGAGGCCAGTGCTACCAGTGAAATGATCATTGGAGAGGCGCCGGCAGATATCGATCCGATCGTGATCCAGGCTGAGGATGCCACCCTGGTCGACATCAACGACACCGGGGTGCCTACCAGCGGCGACTACACGCGCGTCGTAGATGCCAATAATCCCGATGCTTTCGGCAACTATCGTGAGGGTGCCGAAGGCGATGCCTACGTCGACTTTGGCACCAACCCCGGCGATGAAGTGTCTTTCAACGTCGATGTCGAGGTGGCTGGTACATACACTGCTACGATCCGGTTTGCCAACGGCGGATCGGAGGCCCGTCCGCTTAATCTCAGCGTCAATGGTGGGGCTGCTACTGCGGTTGTTTTCCCGGCGGCACCTGACGATGGCGTTACCGATCCCTGGAATATTTGGAACGAACTGACCGTCGAGGTCGACCTGCAGGCTGGCGCTAACACGGTCTCGTTCGCCATTCCCTCGGTGGCCGAGGGTGGTGTTGATAATGGTCCCAATATCGACCAGATCGTTTTCGATTACGTTAACGAGGACGTCGAAGAGCCGCCGGTCGTAGAGCCTTTCTTGTTCGAGATCGAGGGTGAGGCGCTGACCATCGACGACACCGAGCCGACCCCGGACACCGTGGTTCGCGACGCCGACAACCCTGAAACCAACCAGGGCGCTGGCGCGGATGGTCTATGGGACGGCTTCAGCGGTACCGGTTACCTCGACATGGGGGGCGAAGCCGGTGATGCCGCGTTCTTCGATGTTACGGTCGAGGAGTCGGGCATCTATACGTTGACCGTCCGCTACGCCAATGGCGATGGCAACGGCGCCGACCGGCCCATGGATCTTCAGGTCGGCGGTGTCTCGCAGGGACAATTGACCTTCCCGAACACGGGCGCCGGCGATGCCGGCTGGCAAAACTGGACCGAGGTGACCTTTGACGTCCAGCTCGAGGCCGGCGCTAACACTGTCCGCCTGGAAAACGTGGGTAATGCCGGCCCCAACATCGACAAGCTAACGATCAGCCGGGACGGCACGGAACAGCCCGAAGAGCCACCGTTCGTCGAGCCGGGCGAGCGTTTCATGGTCAAGATCAACTTCCAACCGGAAGGCTTCGCGACCCCGGACGGTTACGTGGCCGACACCGGGCTGGCCTTTGGCGAACAGTTCGTGGAAGTCGGTGGCCAGACCTATCAGTGCGGCTGGGTCAGCGAGGCGTCTATCGCTGATGGCACCGAAAACGGCACCACGCCGATGGCGATAAACGACCAGACCAGCGTGGCCGTCAATGACCGCACCGACGAGATCGCAGGACTCGATCCGCGTCAGGGAACCTATGCGCACTTCGACCAGCCGGCGGCCGGCTACGAGCGTGCCGGCTGGGAGATCGAGCTGGAAGACGGTTACTACGAGGTAACCGTCTCCATCGGTGACACCTCGGGGCCCTACGACAGTCGTAACGTACTGAATGCCGAGGGGGAGCTTTTCAACGACCCGTTCACCCCGTTCCGGCCGGGCGACTTCCCGGCGGATAGCAATCCTGCCAACGACACCGAGGGATTCCGTTCCGACCTGGTCACTCGGGTCGTTCAGGTCACCGATGGGCGGCTGACCCTCGACTCCATTGGCCTGGACAACGAAAACACCGAAATCCAGTACATCGAAATCCAGGCACTACCCGACCTGACGCCGGACGATACGCGCGAAGCACCTGAGGACTACGCATTCTTCACCGATCCGCGTGCCATTGCCGGCGTGGGCGAGAACGAGGTTGAAGTCGACCTCGACCCTGCGGACGGTAGTGCACCCATCGGAGTCGATCCGACCTCGGACCTGTTCCTGGGCATCTCGGTGGTGGATGGCCGAGGCGGTGCCTTGCTTGAAAGTCTGGATAATGGCTCTATCCGCCTGTTCGAGACCGTGACTGGGCAAGAGGTGACGTTCAATGCCAATACCACGGGCGGCTTCGACTCGCTAACCATCTCGCCTACCGGTGACCTGAAGGAGTTCACCAGCTATACCCTGGTGATCGAAGGCTTCCAGGACCGCGGCGAGAACGATGACCTCAGTGCTCCGACCCGCGAGTTCCAGAAGTTCACCACCACGTTCGTCACCGGTGAAGCGCCTGAAGTCGTCGCGCGTGAAGTGGCTTTCAACGACGTGATCGAACTCAACGGCGCTGACGACAATGCTTTCGGCTTCACCTCGCTGGAGTTGTCGCCTGACGGCACGAAAATGTATGTCTCGACCATGGGAGGTCAGATCAAGCGCTATGACGTCGACCCCCAGACGGGCTCGCTCTCCAATGAGCAGACACTGACGCTGGACTATTTCCAGGGCGACGAGGCTGGGCCACGCGGTATCATCGGCCTGACCTTCGATCCCAACGATCCCAACGTACTGTGGGTAACGGACAATTATCCCATCCCGCTATCGGGGCGTGACAATGGCGTGCCTGATTTCAGTGGGCGCATCAGCAAGATTACCATCGACGAGGGTGACGCCTTCACGGCCACGGCCGAGACCTATGTCACCGGCCTGCCACGCTCCAATGGCGACCACGTGACCAACAGTCTCGAGTTCCGGGCCAACCCGGACTACGACGCCGTGACCAATCCGGACGTGCCCAGCCATATGCTCTATCTCGTGCAGGGCTCCAACTCGGCGATGGGCGAGCCGGACAGTGCCTGGGGCAACCGCCCCGAGCGTCTGCTGAACGCCACCGTGCTGGAGATAGACCCCACACGGGACGCGCCGGCAGGCGGTTTCAACGTCGCCACAGAACCGTTACCCGATGACGGTTTCAACCGCCGTTACACCGACGATGATGGCACCGACTTCAAGGCCGATCCTATCGCCATGGGCGACGGCAAGTTTCTGGTGTTTGCGGAGAATGGTACGGCCACCGTGGAAGACCAGAACGGTAACGTCATCGAGACGTTCTACGATCCGTTCGCCGAAGATGCCGTGGTCAAGATCTTCGCCACTGGGGTGCGCAATGCCTACGACCTGGTCTGGCACTCCAACGGTCAGCTCTATGTACCCACCAACGGGTCGGCAGCGGGCGGGAGTGTTCCCGACAATCCGGATACACCGGAGAACGAGCTGTACACCAACGTCGGTAAGCAGGACGACTATCTGTTCAAGGTCGAAGAGGGCGGCTACTACGGTCATCCCAATCCGCTGCGTGATGAGTACATCCTCAATGGGGGCAACCCGACGTCGGGCAGTGATCCGAACCAGGTCGGCGATTACCCGGCCGGCACCGATCCCGAAACGACTTACGATCTCGAGGGGGCCTACTCGCTGGGCGAGAACCGTTCTCCCAACGGGGCGACCGAGTACACCAGTGATGTGTTCGGTGGCAATCTCCAGGGCAACGTGCTGTTCACCGAATACTCCGGTGGCGACGACATTCGCAGCATTACCCTGGACGCCAACGGCAACATCGTCGGTGATGATGTGCTGCGTGACGTCAGCGGTAACGTCATAACGTACATCGATCCGCTGGACATCATCGAAAACCCGATCACTGGGCAGCTCTACCTTCTCACGTTGAACCGCAACAACGGGCAGAGCCAGCTCGTGCGCCTCGATCCGGCGCCGGGTGGTGTGATTACCGATCCGGGCGATCCCGGTGATCCAGGCGAGCCCTCTGATGATCTGGTGTCGCTGCTGGTCATTCAAGCTGAGGACGACACGCCCAGTGACGGCACCTCGGCGGTGATCGCCGAAGGCGGCGGGGCGGAAATCCAGATTCGCGATGCCGATAACCCCGAGTCTACTGGTGGTTTACCTAATGGGCTGCGTCCGGGCGCCTACGGCAACGACGGTAACACTGACAACACCGACGGCGTTCTGGGCGGTTATGCGGACTTCGGTGCCACCAATGCCGACTTCCTGACGTTCAACTTCGAGCTCAGTGGGGCCCAGGCCGGCGACTCGGTCTTGCGGGTACGCTATGCCAACGGGGGAACGGCGGATCGACCACTGGAAGTGTTCATTAACAACGTCAGTGTGGGCATCTTTGCCTTTGCACCGCCGACCGGCGTAACCGGCGACGATGCGTGGAGCGAGTGGCTGACGTTGGATATCCCGGCCGATCTGGTTTCCGGTCTGAACACGGTCCGCTTCCAGGCGACTGCCAGCACCGGGCCTAACATCGACCAACTGGAAATCCTCCAGAAACCGGAAGACACCACTCCGGGCTACGCCGAATACGAGGCGGAGAGTGCCGACCTCGACGGCGCAGTGGTGGTGACACCGAGTGAAGACGATCGCAATGCCTCGGGAGACGGCTTCGTCGACTTCGCTGGTAGCGGCGACCAGTCCATTACCTGGACCATCGACGTGGCCGAGTCTGGAACCTACGAGATCGCCTTCCGCTATGCCCTGGCGTCGAGTAAGGCGGACCGGCCGCTGGACCTGAGCATCAATGGCAGTGCTGTCGAGGTGGTCAACTTCCCCGGCCAGAGCAATGAGGCAGAAAACGATTGGTTCTTCCAGACCACCACGGTGACCCTGCAGGCCGGAAGCAACACCATCACGGTGACGGCGCCGGATGCCAACGGGCCAAACATCGACCTGTTGCGTATTGCGGACGCGCCGAGCGACAGCTTCGAGCCGACGTATGCCGATATCGATGGCAGTGGACGGATCGAACTTGAGAGCGGCGTATCAGCAAGGGCTGTCAACGACCGCACGGCTGATTTCTACTTCACCGTGGCAGCCGAGGGCGCCTATAAGCTCGACTTGGCGGCCAATACCGATGCCAGCAATGGTGGACAGTTGACCTTGCTGCTTAATGGGCAGCCCATCGATGAAATGACGTTCCCGGGCATTGGCGATGCCGGTGAAGAGTCGTCCTACGTCGAACTCATGGCGGGGGTGTCCTATCACCTGCGAGTCGTGTCTGAGGCGGACGGCGCGGACGATATCGATTACCTCGATATCTCCCCGGCCCCGGGCGACCCAGAGGCGGACATCGCGATCCAAAGCGGCGATGCGGCATATTTCTCCGACCGTTTGCATTTCAACTACCTGGAGAACAACAGCGCCTCAAATCCCGACCGCGACTATAAAGAGAGTGGCACGGTCGTCATCAGCAACACCGGCAGCAACGAGTTGTCGGTGATCGATGTCGACATCGACGGTCCGTTCGAGCTCGCCGACCCGGATATCTTCGATGGGCTGACCCTGGCGGCGGGAGAATCCATTGAAGTCGCGGTGTTGTTTGACCGTGACGCCTACACAGCGCCGACAACGGATGCCGGCGACGGCGTGTTCGAGGGCGTACTGCGCCTGGTAACCAACGATGCCGATACACCGGTTGCCGAGGTCCATCTGGCCGGTTTCTGGCAGGCGCGTGACGAAGGAGGCTGGGAGCCCAATGTCAACGAGGTGTGGGAGGTCTTCGGCTTTGGCAACCGCATCGATGGCCTGACCACGGTGGGCGGAGGCGAGAACTCGGTACTCAACGATTACGATCTCTATCGCCCGGTCAACGACGATGAAGTGTTGTCGCGCTACTGGACCATCGCAGAGGGCTATGAGGCGGCCAAGATTACTCAGCTGGCCGCATTCCACGGTAATGGTGGGGCCACACTGGGTATCCATAACCCTGAGAACAAGGGCCAGGACATCACGTTGTCCAACCATGCCGGTAACAACAACCAGTCGCTCCTGCCGATCACCAGCAGCGGACAGTTCGCCACGGCGACCTTTACCCGTGACCAGATTCCGAACAGCTGGATCGGCAACGACATGTTCGGCATCGAGGTGGCCGGTCTGTCCACCGATCCGTCGCTCAACCCCTCCGGCGGCGGTGACGTGCCCGACGATGCCGACGGCATCGAGCGTGGCTACACAGTGCGTATGTTCCAGGCGCTGGATGCCAACGGCAACGTGATTCCCAATACCTATCTGGGGATCATGGATTACACCGGCATCAACTACGACTACAACGACAACATGTTCGTCATCGAGGGTATTGCACCGGCCTCCGGCGGCGAGATTTCGGTGACGAACCTGGACGGTGTGCCGGCGGACGATCGCCTGGTGATGAGTCGCATCGAGAACCCTGCCAATAGCAGCCAGGAGGTACACGACGAGGTCACGTTCACCATCACCAATGACGGTTTCTCCAACCTGAATATCAGCCAGCTTGAGATCGCCGACCCCTCGCTGTTCGAGATCGTCGGTGATAGTAACGACCTGGTGGTCGCGCCGGGCGGCTCGCTTAACGTGACAGTGCGCTTCATCGGGCAGGATTCCAATGATGGCACTCTCTACGAGTCCTCACTGATCATCCATTCCAACGATGCCGACGAGGGGCAAAAGGTCATCCAATTGGCCGGCATCGCCCAAGGGCAATCGGAAAATGGCCAGGAGCCGACGGTTCAGGAAATCGTCAACGCTTTCGGGTTCTCGACCAACGTGGCCCAGGGAGAGATGAACCAGGGCGGCCTGGTGGAGGCCAACGGCGACGAGATCCTGTCGCCATACTTCCAGCGTGCCGATGGCGCGTCTCCGGTCAAGATCACCCAACTGGCGGCGTACCACACCCAGGGGGATATCGCCCGGCTGTTCATTCATGACGTCGACAGCCGCGATATCGACGAGATCCTGGCTCATGACGAGCAGGATGGGCAGACGCTGCTGCCGCGTACCCTTAACGGTGGAGATGCGTTGACAACCACCGCGCTCGATCGCGATACACCGTTCGGTTTCTTTGCGGAAATCAGCGGACGCCAGGGGTACATCTCCTGGTCCGATCCCGATGCCAACCTTTACGAGGACACCATCGACGAGATCGGTACGCCGGGCACCAACCTCAACTGGGACGAGAACGACGGGCACCTGATCCGCGTCTACGTCGCCAAGGATGCCGACGGCAACGCGATCCCCAACACTTACATCGTGATCCAGGATTACGCGGGGGTGAACTACGACTACAACGACAACATCTTCCTGGTCGAGAACGTTCAGACCTACGACCCGAGTGGCGCCGAGGACGCCGATGAAAACGGACGCGTCGACATCTACGACGACGCCGACGGTGACGGCGTACCCAACTTCCTCGATGGCGACATGCCGGAGGAGCCGGAAGCGCAGAGCGCCTACAACGCCAGCGAAACCCCGTGGGTGATCGACAGCGACGGACTAACGCTCCAGGCGGCCGATTATGACCAGGGCGGTCAGGGGGTGGCCTACAACGACAGTAGCGAGGCTCAACTGGGCAGCGGCTATCGCGGTGAAGGCGTCGACATCGTCGGCAACGGCACGGCCATTGGCTGGGTCGAGAATGGCGAATGGGTGGAATACACCATTAACGTTAGCCAAGCCGGGACCTATGAGCTGTCGTTCCTCTCGGCGCTAGGCTCGCAAGGAGGCAGTGCGCGGTCGATTACCGCATCGTTCGCGCAGAACGACGGTACGTATGCCACGGCCTCCCCGGTATCGGTCAACTACACCGGGGGCTGGAGTGCCTTCCAGCAGACAGACAGCGTGCAGGTCGAGCTCGAGGCCGGCGTTCAGGTCGTACGGCTAACCTTCAACGGCGGTTCGCAGGATCTAGCCTCGTTCGATCTCGTGCCGGTCGCCATCAATACTGCGCCGGTCGTCGATGCCGGCCTGGATGATCAGACGGCGACCGAGGACCAGGCCTTCTCATTCACCATTCCCGAGGATGCCTTTGCCGATGTCGATGGAGATGCACTGACCTATACCGCTAGTGGGCTCCCGTCCGGGTTATCGATGTCGGCGGTAGGCGTCATCACAGGCGTACCTACCGCTGCAGGCAGCTTCGACATTCTGGTAACCGCCTCCGATGGTGAGGCCAGTGCCGAGAGCAGCTTCACGCTGACCGTCGCCGGGGCACCCAATAACGACGCCCAGACGCCATTCAATGCAGCCGGTACGCCATGGGTGGTCGATGATGGCATCACCCTCGAGGCGACGGCTTTCGACGTCGGCGGCGAAGGTATCTCCTACAGCGATAACGAGGCAGCACAGCTGGGGGACGACTACCGCGAAGGAGGAGTAGATATCACCGGCAACGGCACGGCTATTGGCTGGGTCGATGATGGCGAGTGGGTGGAGTACACCATCAGTGTCGAGCAAGCGGGAACCTATAGCTTGTCGTTGCTGACGTCGACGCCCAACAACGGCCGCACCGTGACGGTGTCGGTGGAACAGGACGGAGCGTTTTACACCACCTCATCGCCGGTGGCGGTGCCAAACACCGGCTCGTGGACCAACTTTACGCCCACCGAGGCCGTTGAACTCGATCTGCAGGCCGGAGAGCAGGTGGTACGTCTGACCTTCAGTGGCGGCTCCATGGATGTTCAGTCTCTGACACTGACGCGCGAGGACAGCCAGACGCCGTTCAACGACACCGGCACGCCCTGGTTGGTCGACGCCGATGGGCTAGCGCTGGATGCTGTGTCATTCGACAGCGGCGAGGCGGGAGAGGCCTATTCGGACAGCGACAGTGTCCAGAGTGGCGTGACCTTCCGCGACGGTAGCGTGGATATTGCCGACGAGGGGGAGGCAATTGGCTGGATCGCGGATGGAGAGTGGGTGGAGTACACCATCAATGTCGAACAGGCGGGCACATACAACCTGTCGTTCGTGACGACCACGCCGCATAACGGACGCTCGATTACCGCGTCGGCGGAGCAGGATGGCACGTTCTATGCGCAATCTGCTCCGCTGGCCGTACCGAACTCCGGCAGTTGGGACAACTACGTCTCGACTGGTGCCGTGGAGCTCGATCTGCAGGCCGGAGAGCAGGTGCTACGCCTGACCTTCAACGGTGGGTCGATGGATCTGCAGTCGCTGCTTATCGAGCCACAGGAAACGTCTACGCAGCAGATGGCATCGCTTATGACGTTCGAGGGACTGATTGCCGAGGATGACGGTACGGCCGACAGCGCTGACGACGACATGCTGCCCATGAGTGATGACGTTGGTGTCGAGGGGGTCATTCAAGAAGAACAGGGGGACAGCCTGCTGTAAACCGTGACGTGGGCGGGGGCGGCAGTGCCCGCCCCCGCCCACGTTGGCATGCCGCAACATGCTAGCCAATAACCATAACGAACGTGGGGCTCCTGAACATGGATAATGAGATTTTTGCAGGGACTCGAGGCGCTCCGGCTGCCACAACAGGCAACGCCTCGTCGCGAAACGATAATGACGTAACCGGTACCAATGCCACAGTGGTCAAGTGGCAGCGCTTTTCCGTGCCCTATGCCTATCCGGTGGCGTTCACCCGCGATCTTTTTGCCGCCGACAATCCCCTGCTGCTAGAGATGTTGGCGATGCGCGAGCGGGACAAACGGCATCGCTGTCTGGTGTATCTCGACGAGGGCGTCGTGTCGGCACAATCCGATCTGCCGACTCGCATGCGGGCCTATTTCGAGGCGCACTCGCAGCATGTCGAGCTGATCGACTGGGTCGTCGTACCGGGCGGCGAGAACATCAAGTTGCATCCGGGGCATGTCATGGCAATGCTCAAGTCGATCCATCGGCTGGGGGTCGATCGCCATGCCTATGTCATTGCCATCGGCGGCGGGGCGGTGCTGGACGCCGTCGGCTTCGCGGCAGCGACGGCGCATCGTGGGGTCAGACATATTCGCATCCCCACCACGGTGCTTTCCCAGAACGATAGCGGGGTCGGCGTCAAGAACGCGATCAACACTCACGGGGTCAAGAACTTTACCGGCACGTTCGCGCCCCCCTGGGCGGTACTCAACGATTTCAACTTCTTGAAAACCCTGCCTCGACGCGAGCGTGTCGCCGGTATTGCCGAGGCCATCAAGGTTGCCCTGATTCGCGACGGTGACTTCTATCGCTGGATGGAAGCCAATGCCCAAGCGTTGGCCCGGTTCGATCAGTCGGTGGAGGAGTTCATGGTGCGCCGCAGCGCCGAGCTGCATATGCACCAGATCGCTTACGGCGGCGACCCATTCGAGCTGGGATCGGCGCGTCCGCTCGATTTTGGCCACTGGTCGGCGCACAAGCTCGAGGCGCTGACAGATCACGAGGTGCACCACGGTGAAGCGGTAGCCATCGGCATCGCGCTCGATGCGCGCTACTCGGCCCTGACGGGTTTGCTGTCCGAGCAAGAAGCTCAGCGTATCATCGGCTTGCTCGAAACACTGGGTCTCCCTACATTTCATCCGCAGCTGCTCACCCCCGATTCCGATGGTGAGTTGGCCATCCTCGCTGGATTGCGTGAATTCCGTGAGCATCTGGGCGGTGAGCTGACCGTTACGCTGCTCTCCGGCATCGGCCAGGGTATCGAGGTTCACGCCATCGATACGGCACTCATGGCGCAGGCGATCGCCTGGCTCGGCGAACGGGAGGAATGCCATGCGCTTGCCCAATGACCTAGGCGATCTGACCTATTGCCTCAATATTCATCCGGCCGAAACCTGGCCAGAGGTCCGCGAGGCATTGCTGGGGCCTGTAAGAGAGGTCCGGCAAGCGGTGGCACCCGATGAGCCCTTTGCGGTCGGGCTGCGCTTGTCCGCCCAGGCCATGCATACGCTCGAAGATTGGCGTGTGCGTGCCGAGCTGAAGGATATTCTGGCCTCGGAGGGCTATCGTGTCGTTACCGTCAATGGGTTTCCCTATGGCACGTTCCATGGGGTGCGCGTCAAGGAAGATGTCTACCAGCCGGACTGGCGATATGCGGCGCGCCTGGAGTACACCTGTGCGTTAGCCGAGCTGATGGCGGAACTCGGCGCTGCCGGTGATCGCATCAGCCTGAGCACAGTGCCAGGCACCTTCAAGCCGTTGGGGCCCGGCAACGAGTCGCTGATGGCTGATAACCTGTTGAAGGCGGCCGCGCACTGTGCCGAGCTCGAACGCCGCACAGGCGTCTGCGTGGCCATCGCGATAGAGCCGGAGCCTTACTGCTTCCTGGCGACCATCGACGAATCGATCGCCTACTTCCGCCATTATCTGCTTTCCGAAGGGGCCTTGCGTCGATTTGCCGAGCTGGCGGGAGTGAGCGCGAATCACGCGGCCGTCGTCCTATCCCGGCATCTCGGCCTGTGTTATGACGTTTGTCATGCAGCGGTCGAATTCGAAGACCCCTGCGCCAGCATCGAGAGGCTGCGCGAAGCCGGTATTCCTATTCACAAGCTGCAGCTCAGTGCGGCTTTACGTGTTGCCGAGGTCGATGCCCAGGCGCGTCACGCACTTGAGGCGTTTGCTGAACCCACCTATCTACATCAGGTCGTGGCATCGGGAAAGCAGGGTATCACCCGCTATGCAGATCTCCCGGAAGCCTTGGCGCGCGGCCGCCATGCCGATAACGAAGAATGGCGAATCCACTACCATGTGCCCATTTTCGCCGAGTCGTTAGGGGCATTCGGCACGACCCAGCCCTTTCTGTCCGAGATTCTCGAACTACACCGCCAGTCGCCGATCTGCTCGCATCTAGAAATTGAAACCTACACCTGGCATGTCCTGCCCCAGGCGCTGAAGCACGAAAGGATTGAGGAGGCGATCGCATGCGAACTGCGCTGGGTGGCAGAAAGGTTGGCTTGAACTGGCGACCTTGGTTACGACTGGGGCGGATTTCCAATCTGCCGACGGTATGGACGAATGGGCTGGCGGGCTGGCTACTATCGATGGGGATGGCACCCACATCGGGACTGTGGCTTGTTCTGGTGGCCCTGTCGCTGTTCTATGTCGGTGGCATGTACCTCAACGATGCTTTCGATGCAGCGATCGATTCGCGGGAGCGTGCCGAGCGTCCGATCCCGATGGGTGAGGTCACTCGCTCCACGGTGGCCGCCAGTGGAGCGGTCATGCTCGGGTGTGGCGGGCTACTGCTGTTTACGTTGGGAGCGGCCGCCGGACTCTCGGGCTTGGCGCTGATTGTGGCCATTGTGGTGTACAACTGGTACCACAAACGCACGTCCCTGGGGCCCGTCATCATGGGCGGATGCCGTCTGCTTGCCTACGTGACGGCAGCCCTCGCGGCAGGGGGGATTACCAGTTGGACACTGATCGGTGCCCTGGGCCTGTTCTGCCATGTCGTGGGCCTGACCTACGCGGCCCGCCAGGAAGCCTATGACCGCGTTGGGACAGCGTGGCCTCTGGCGGTTCTGGCGGTTCCCGGTGTGATTCTCGCCACGCGCGTCATGGATTGGACCACCGCCGTATTGCTGGTTCTTTACCTGCTATGGATGGCCTGGTCACTGCGCCTGCTGTTTCGCCGCCAGCCCGGTGACGTATCGCGGGCTGTGGTTGGCCTGATCGCTGGGATTTCCCTCTTCGATGCTGGCCTTATCGGTTCGCTGGGCGCAGATGGATTGGCCTGGCTGGCCGTCGCCGCATTCGGGCTCACTCTGGGAATGCAGCGTCTGGTATCGGGAACGTAAGGATCGAAAACTTGCAGGTTTCACGCCCTGGCGCCGCCCAGTGAATCGAGCTGGCGCCAGGGCGTGTCATTTGGCGAGGGGGTGTTCGGATTGCCGGGCGGCTCCTTGCTTCGCCGGCATCCGGGCGGTGTCTTCGAAAACATGCGCTAGCGTCAACGCCTTGAACTGCGTCGCCTCAACGGGCCCCTTCGGTAGCAACGCCGCTTCCGAAGAAATGACCAGCGGACCATCGTCGGGGTCATCGGTAACACGTCCATGCGAGCCCTTGACCAGCGAGGTGGCGTTCAAGGAGATCACGTCAAGCAGTTGCCGCATGCCCAGCTTACGCTTGGCCACGCGCCAGCCTGCGGCCAGCTTGGGCCAACGGAGGTCGGGGTCGAAGAACAGCTCGACAGGGTCGTAACCGGGCTTGCGATGGATATCCACGGTACGGGCATAGTCAGGCGCGCGGGCATCGTCCAGCCAGTAGTAATAACTGAACCAGCGATCCGCCTCAGAAATAGCGACCAGCTCGCCGGCATTGGGATGATCGAGTCCATGGGTGCGTTTTTCGGCTTCGCCCCAGACGGACTCGATGCCGTCGATTTCCTCCAGTAACGCTCGGATCCGGGCCACCTGGCCGGGATTCCGAACGTAGACGTGAGCAATCTGGTGGTCAGCGACGGCAAAGGCCTGTGAGGCTCCGGCATCGAGTTGCTCTCGGCCCTGCTCGTTG
Organism: Modicisalibacter luteus DSM 23508; assembly: GCF_000378505.1. Classification (GTDB taxonomy): domain Bacteria; phylum Pseudomonadota; class Gammaproteobacteria; order Pseudomonadales; family Halomonadaceae; genus Modicisalibacter; species Modicisalibacter luteus. The sequence goes on from NZ_KB899994.1 coordinate 44,148, forward strand.
CGAACGGCCAGCAGCCCGGCACGGCGTAGGACGCGATTGATGTGGACCGCCTCGTTGACCGGCGTGATCCCGTACTCCGAGACGACGATGATGCGCCTACCGTCGCGTCTGGCGGCATCGATCAGCTCACCGCACAGCGCATCGACATCCTGCAGGTCGCGTTGCAGTTCGGGATGCTCAAGGTCGGGGCCGAGACGTTGCAGGTTATAGTCGAGGTGTGGCAGGTAGGTAAGGGTTAGCGTCGGATCGCGCGTGTCCATGACGTGCCGGGTAGCATCGGCGATCCAGCGGCTAGAGGTAATATCGGCGACAGGGCCCCAAAACGTGAACAGCGGAAACCGGCCAAGCTTGCCATCGAGTTCGTCATGCAACTCGGGAGGATAGGTGTAATGGTCCGGAATCTTGCGGCCATCGGCCGGATACATTGGGCGTGGCGTTGCGCTCCAGTCTGCGCTGGAATACATGTTGTACCACCAGAAAAGCTTGGCACAGGTAAACGAGGGATCACGCGCTTTTCCAGCTTCCCAGAGCTTCTCGCCGCTCACTAATCGATTCGACTGTCGCCACAACCACACCTCGGACAAGTCGCGAAAGTACCAGCCGTTAGCGACTGCACCATGACCGGCAGGGGGTAGCCCTGTAACTAGCGTGGACTGGACACTGCATGTCACGGCAGGCGTCACCGTGTTAAGTGGTCTCAGCCCGCCCTGGCTCGCTAGCGCCGCAAGGTTCGGGGTGTACTTACCCACCAGGCGTGGCGAAAGGCCGACCACAAGAATTACGAGTGTCTTGTTCATCTTGTTGTCCTGTACTTTTTGCAGGTTGTTTCCGGGCGAGTAATAACAGATAACTAGCAAGGAGGAGGGGGCTTCTCAATGCGGAAAGAAACAAATGAAACTAAAATAATCCAAATGTTAGTAAATGTAATAACGGTGAAATTAAGAACATCCTTCTGAACCCTAAGAGGAATGATTCTATCTTCTGCCTTTAAAACGCTAGTGAAATGATCTTGGGGAGTTGGCCATTAGCCGATAGGTTGTGAGTCATGAAAGAAAAGCAGGGAACCAGTCATGACTATTGCACCTATCGACTTATTGAGCGAATGGATCCTGCGCCAGGCGGGGGATAAAGGCGCTTGGTTCATGTCCCAGTTGCACTCGATGTCAAAGGGAGCGAGCGAGCAAGAGCTGCATATTTTTATGGGACTTATCCCGCGCATGCTGGGCAAGCAAGACCTGGTCCTGACGCCGGCTGATTGCCAGCAGGCGGAACAGGTGTGCACTGGGTGGCGCCCGCAGGGCTGGAGCATGGATGGCGGGGCACGGGTCGCCGCCTTGGTCGCTTATCAGGGAACACGCCCCTTCGCTGAAACGTTCAAGGACTTGCGGCGCACGGCGGATGCCGGGGAAATGATTGCCCTGTATCGGGGGCTATCGCTGTATCCCGAGCCCGAGTCACTCGCCTTCGAGGTCGGTGAAGGGCTTCGCTCCAACATGCGTGCAGTTTTCGAGGCAATCGCTCACAACAACCCTTATCCGAGAGATCGCTTCGACGAGCACCGCTGGAACCATATGGTTCTCAAGGCGCTCTTCGTCGGTAGCCGTCTTTCGCCGATCATGGGCATCGACGAGCGCGCCAACCCAGAGCTGGCTCGTATCCTGCTCGATTATGCCCACGAGCGTTGGGCTGCCGGACGTGCCGTGTCGCCGGAACTCTGGCGTTGCGTCGGGCCATTCATCGATTCCCTGGGCGCGCTCGATGACATGCAGCGTGTGCTCGCGGGTACGGAGGTCGAACGTAGGGCCGCTGTGCTGGCGCTGTCGGCAAGCTCATCGGCGCAAGCCCGTTCGCTGCTAGATACTTCTCCCGAGGCGGCACGCCTCGTTGGGGAGGGACGTGTCGACTGGAATAATCTTCTGCAAGGCGAGGCGGCCTGACATGTATATTGATCCGCATGCACACATGATTTCGCGTACCACCGACGATTACGAGGCCATGGCCGCGGCCGGCATCGTAGCGCTGATCGAGCCTGCGTTCTGGGTGGGGCAGCCCAGAACGTTTGTTGGCACTTATGTCGACTACCTCTCTTCTATTGTCGGTTGGGAGCGCTTTCGCGCGGGACAGTTCGGAATTCGTCACTACTGCACGGTCGGCCTCAACTCAAAAGAAGCCAACAACGAGGAACTGGCCGAGGGGGTCATGGAATGGTTACCGCGTTTCGCGCTCAAGGAGGGGGTCGTTGCCATTGGTGAGATCGGCTACGACGAGCAGACAGAACTGGAAGACAAATATTTTCGAGCCCAACTCGCGTTGGCCAGGGACCTGCAGCTTCCGGTTATGGTGCATACGCCGCATCGCGACAAGAAGCGCGGAACGTCGCGTTCCATGGATGTCTGCGAGGAGATGGGCATCGATCCTTCCTGGGTGGTGATCGATCACAACAACGAGGAGACCGTAGCCGAGACATTGGATCGGGGATACTGGGCCGGCTTTTCCATCTACCCCTCGACCAAGATGGGCAATGCTCGCATGGTCGAGCTACTCAAACAGTACGGGGGGGATCGCATCATCGTGGATAGCGCCTGCGACTGGGGCATCTCGGATTGCCTCGGTGTGGCCAAGACGGCGCAACTGGCCCGCCAGCACGGCATCGACGAGGACATCATTCACAAGGTGACCTATGCCAATGCGCTTGAAGTCTATGGCAAGAGTGGCCAGATCCGCGACAGTGATTGGCTGGACCCGCCGGGTATCGATCAGCGCACGCTTTTCGAGGGTAACTCGATACTGCGTGGCGGTCGTGAACCGCGTATCGAGACACTTGGCGCGCAAAGTGGTGACAGTTTGCTGATCGAATAACCTGCGTCAGGCCATGTTGCCCCAGGCCGTAAACGGCGTGGGGCACATTACGTTCAGGATGGGCTGGTTTGGATTGGGCTGACTGGTGGGTTTCTGCACAGTAATGCAGACCAAGCAGTAATGGCTTCAGGCGATGCGATAGGCATGGGGTAATTCGGCCAGTAGGCCGCGCCCGCCAGCCAGAGTCAGGGCCAGGTCGTTCAGAGCGTCCCAGACAGGCAGTTCGATGCCGCCCTTGATAGCCAGGTCGATGCGCTGCGAGAACAGCAGCAGCTTGTGAAGACGACGATGAGGCAGGCGGGACAGCGCTTGCTGGTAGTTCGGTCGACGCTTGTCAGGAATCATCGGGCGCTGAGCCTTGCAGGCATGCTCAAGGCTCTGGCCCTGGTCGAGATGCTGCTGCAGCGACAATAGCGTGCGAAGCTCCCGGGTCAGTGCCCAAAGCACCACCGGGGCTTCGATACCTTCGCCACGCAGCCCTTGGACAATACGCACGCTGCGTTCGCGCTCTCCGCGCAGGCAGGCATCGGTCAGGGTGAAGACATCGTAGCGGGCGCTATCCTCGACCCCCGATGCGATGGTTTCCGTATTGAGGCGGGCCCCGGGCGGCAGGATCAAAGCCAGCTTCTGCAGTTCCTGATCGGCGGCCAACAGGTTGCCCTCGGTACGCTCGCCCAGCAGCCGAGCGGCATCCATGTCCAGTTGCAGGCCGTGGCGTGTCGCCCGGTCGCGCATCCAAAAGCCCAGCCGCTGATGATCGACCGGCCAGACGGGGACGAATAGACCTAGCTTATCGAGGGCCTTGAACCACTTGCTCTGTTGCTGCTTGCGATCCAGACGCGACGCGGAAATCAATAGGATATTGTCGCTGTCCCTGGCCTGTAAGGCATAGGCCTCGAGTACCTTGCTGCCTTCCTGGCCTGGCGACTGATCGCCGAGCCGCAGCTCAAGGAGCTTACTGGTGGCGAACAGGGACATGCTGGCCGCAGATTCAGTCAGCCGACCCCATTGAAAGCCGTTCTCGACATGCAGGATTTCGCGTTCCTCGACGCCCTGTTCGCGGGCAGCAGCGCGAACGGCATCACAGGCCTCCATGTGGATCAAGGGCTCGTCCCCGGCCACGATCACAACCGGTGGCAGGCGCTTGGCTATCGCCTCCGGCAGTTTATCGGGAAACACCTTCATGGCGTGAGTGTACCCAGTTGCGTGAGAAGCTGACGAGCCAGATCACTGCGCAATTCAGCCAATGCGTTGGCCTGCAGCTCATCGCGTACCAAGGGGTCATCATTGTTGACGAGATAGGTCGTAGCCGACTCCAGACGGCCTTGAGTGACGAGATAGGCATTGTCGCTACGCCGTTGCACGGAGTAGGGCGCGACCATGCGCAACTCGATTTCATCGTTGATCATACCGCCGCCCCTCAGGGAGATGTCTTCGACCCGCTCCGCACCTAGATTGAGAATCAGCGGTGCCTGATCCGACAGAGTGACACCGGCGTTCGCCAGGGTACGACTCACCTCGTCTGTCAGCAGAGATACCGGAGCTTTCAGATCTACGGCATCGATGGCCAACGGTTGCTGCTGCGTACCGCGCAGATGAAAACCGCAGCCTGCCAGAGTGCTACCGATGACACCAATGCCCAGGGCGGCGAGAGATCGAGCGAGAAAAGTTCGGCGCTTCACGGCAAAACTCCTTGGTTAGGCGGCATGAAGGCAGCCGCACTGATGCGGCTGCCTTCCACACGTTACCGGTCAGTTGGCGACGATATTGACCAGCTTCCCTGGAACTACGATTACCTTGCGCAGCGTCTTGCCTTCGATATGCCGCTGGACGTTCTCGTTCTGCATGGCCAAGGCTTCGATGCTGGCCTTGTCAGCGTCGGCAGCGACCTCAAGTCGGGCACGCAGCTTGCCGTTGACTTGAACCACCAACTCGATGCTGTCCTTGACCATGGCGCTTTCGTCGGCCTTGGGCCACGCCGCGTCAATGGCGGGCTCGCTGTGACCAAGTTCTTGCCAGAGTGCGTGGCAGGCATGCGGCGTGATCGGTGCCAGCAGCAGGACACAGGCTTCGACGGCCTCGCGAGCGACAGCCAGGCCCAGCGGGGAGGTGTCTTCGAACTTGCCGATGGCGTTGGAAAGCTCCATGACTGCCGCGATTGCCGTGTTGAACGTGGTGCGGCGGCCAATATCGTCGCTAGCCTTGCTGATCGTTTCGTGGGTTTTGCGACGCAGGGCTTTCTGTTCATCATTCAGGGCCGTAACGTCGAGTTCACCGGGCGTACCGGCGTTGGTGTGCTCGGCGACCAAGCGCCACAGGCGCTTCAGGAAGCGATTGGCACCTTCGACACCCGAATCGGACCATTCCAGCGATTGCTCGGGTGGGGCGGCGAACATCATGAACAGGCGTACCGTGTCGGCACCATAGCGATCGATCATCGCCTGCGGGTCGACACCGTTATTCTTCGACTTGGACATCTTCTCGATGCCGCCCATCTGTACTGGCTGGCCGTCGCTGATCAGTACCGCACTGATCGGGCGGCCCTTTTCGTCGCGCTTGACCTCGACATCCGCCGGGTTAAACCAATCCTTGCCGCCGTTCTCTGTCTCGCGATAGAAGGTCTCGGCAATCACCATGCCTTGGGTCAATAGGCGCTGGAATGGCTCATCGCTCTTCACCAGACCGAAGTCACGCATCAGCTTGTGGAAAAAACGCGCGTAAAGCAGGTGCAGAATGGCATGCTCGATGCCGCCAATGTACAGATCGACCGGGAGCCAGTAATCGGCACGCTCGTCGAGCATCGCCTGCATATTGTCGGCGCAGGCGAAACGGGCGTAGTACCAGCTCGACTCCATGAAGGTGTCGAAGGTGTCGGTCTCGCGAGTCCAGCCGTCACCCAGGTCGTAGAAGGCGGGCATCTTCTTGAGCGGCGAGCCGGTGGCATCGACCTCGACTTCCTGCGGCAGGGCAACCGGCAGTTCCTCATCGGTCAATGGCACGGTCTGGCCTTCGGGGCCGTATTTTACCGGGATCGGGGCACCCCAGTAGCGCTGTCGCGCCACGCCCCAATCACGCAGGCGGAAGTTAGTTTTGACCTCGCCATGACCCTGCTCTTCCAGCTTGGTCGCGATGGCCTGGAATGCACCGTCGAAGTCGAGGCCGTCAAATTCGCCGGAATTGATCAGCCGTCCGGGCTCGGTATAGGCACCCTGGGAAAGATCCGGCGTCTCGCCGGCCTCGTTGGCGATCACTGGCTCGATCGGCAGGTCGTACTTGGTGGCGAATTCCCAGTCGCGTTGGTCATGGGCAGGGACCGCCATGACCGCGCCGGTGCCATACTCCATGAGGACGAAGTTGGCGACGTATACCGGCACTTCACGGCCGGTCAGGGGATGCACTGCCCTGAAGCCGGTCGGCATGCCGCTTTTTTCCATGGTGGCCAGGTCCGCCTCGGACGTCCCGCCCTTGCTGCATTTCTCAAGGAAGGCAGCCAGTTCAGGGTTATCCGCTGCGGCGGCCTTGGCCAGAGGGTGGCCAGCGGCGACGGCGACATAGGTCACCCCCATCAGCGTATCGGGACGGGTCGTGTAGACACGCAGCGAGTCGGCTTCATCGATGACGTGCTCGCCAACCACGTCGAAGGCCAGCTCGACCCCCTTGGACTTGCCAATCCAATTGCGCTGCATGGTCTTGACCTGCTCGGGCCAGTCGACCTTGTCGAGATCGGCCAGCAGCTCTTCGGCATAGTCAGTGATCTTGAGGAACCACAGCGGAATTTCCTTGCGTTCGACCAGCGCGCCAGAGCGCCAGCCGCGCCCGTCGATAACCTGTTCGTTGGCCAGCACGGTATTGTCCACCGGGTCCCAGTTGACGGTGGCCATCTTCTTGTAGACCAGCCCCTTGTCAACCAGTTTGGTAAAGAACCATTGCTCCCAGCGGTAATAGTCAACATCGCAGGTGGCGAACTCGCGGCTCCAATCGTAGGCGAAGCCCAGTGCCTTGAGCTGGCTGCGCATGTAATCGATGTTCTGGTAGGTCCAGTCGCCCGGCGGTACGCGATTCTTGATGGCGGCGTTTTCAGCCGGCATACCGAAGGCGTCCCAGCCCATCGGCTGCATCACGTTTCTCCCTTGCATACGATGAAAGCGTGATACGACGTCGCCGATGGTGTAGTTGCGCACATGCCCCATGTGTAGCTTTCCGCTGGGGTAGGGGAACATCGACAGGCAATAGAATTTCTCGCGCGTCGCGTCCTCGATCGCCTTGAAGCACTGGTTCTTGTCCCAATACTGCTGGGCAGCGGTTTCTACTACGTGGGGCGTGTACTGTGTGTCCATCGTTTTGTGGGGCACCTTGCTTTTGGCTATAAAGTTACCGACCTGACGACACTGTCCGGTGCCATCGGCCTGCAGTTCGACCCGAGGCTGGGAAGCTGGCGACGATAGCGATAACACCCGCCTGCGCACTATGTTAAAACATGTGAGGGGGATGAACGTTGACAGTGTTTCTATAGGGCTAAAGGATACCCTAGACGCTTCTCTGCAGATAGGCCCGGCAGGGAGGCGGCCGGTATGACCGGTATCGTGGCCGGCGCATGGCCTGGCGATAACCGGTGATCGGCATGACTCGATAAGGAGAGCGCGCCATGAGTGAGAAGCAACGTGAACATCGACTGAAAGATGCCTACGAGCGCGTCCTGTCGAGAATGAAGGACGGCGCCGATGAGCTCTCCTGGGATAACCTGCAGCGCGACCTGGACCAGGCCGTGGCCTTCGAGGCCGAGGTCGAAGAATTCACCAAGGACGAAATGGCGCTGTTACGCACCTGGGTGGAGCGTGACCTCAGAGATCTGAGACGCTATCTGGCGGCAGGCGGGACGGGCGTGGCCAGCTGGCTGGGAATCGATCTCAATGTGCTGTCGCGCAAGATTACCGATGCCCTGTTCTCGATAGCCGATCGCAGCGTGATCGAGCGCGAGCAGCTCGTTGACAATCTCGAGGCATCGCGTGCCGATTATGTCGAAGGTGAGATCGCGGCCCCGGGGCGCATGGCCTGTGTGCATTGCGGCGCCAATGTCGTGCTTGAGCACGTGACGCGGCTGGAGCCTTGCCATCAATGCGGACACCGCTATTTCGAGCGCGCACCGTCGCCCTGAATGCCTGGCCCGGATGCCGTTTGGCATCCGGGTGCTCTAGCTTTAGAAGCGCGAACGGCTACGCTGCCAGCGTAAGCTCGGGGCTATTAGCAGGACGGCCAGCAGCCAGGTTGGCCAGCTCCCGATCCGAGTAAACGGGGTCAGCCCCTCCATGGCCCATACTTCATCGCTGATACTGGTGGTCTCGAAACGCGGCGCACGGGCAGTCACTTTGCCTTGGGGGTCGATAATGGCCGTGACGCCATTATTGGTCGCGCGAATCACGTAGCGACCGTTCTCGAGCGCACGCAGCCGGGCCATCTGCAGATGCTGCAACGGTCCGATGGAGTCGCCGAACCACGTGTCGTTGGAAACGGTGAGCAGGACGTCGGCGTCTTCGGCCCGGTTGGCGACCAGTCCCGGGTAGATGATCTCGTAGCAGATCGCGGTGCCGATACGCAGGCCGGCGGCCTGGATCGGTGCCTGGTCTGACGCACCGGCTGCAAAGTCCGACATGGGCAGGTCGAAGAAATTGATGATGCCGCGCAGCATGCTATCCAGCGGCAGGTACTCTCCGAACGGGACCAGATGCTCCTTGCGATAATCCCCTTCCACGTTGCCTAGCCCGATCACGGCATTGTAGTAATGGCCTTGTGGGTCGCGCTGCACGATTCCGGTAAGCAAGGCGGACTCGGCTGGTAGGGTAGCCTGGATCCTCTCGAGCACGGGCATCGCCTGATGCTGGAACATGGGCAGGGCGGTTTCCGGCCAGATGAACAGGTCGACGTCGTCGCTCTGCTCGCGCGTCAGCGAGGCATAGGTGTTGGCGGCGTTGCGCTGACCTTCTGCGCTCCATTTCATCAACTGGGGAAGGTTGCCCTGAAGCAGGGCGACTTGAGGCGAGGCATTTCCCTGAGTGGTCCATTGCTGAGGTAACGTCAACGGGATCAGCCACAGTGCGGCGATGGGCAGGGCGGCCCACCAGCGACGACGCAGGAATTCCACGCCCAGCGTACCGGTCAGGGCCGTGACTAGCGTTAGCAGGTATACGCCACCGAGTGGGGCCAGTGGTGCCAGTGGCGAGTCGACATGGGCATTGCCGAGCAGTAACCAGGGAAAACCGGTAAACAGATAAGTGCGGATGACTTCGGCCACGACCCATAGGCCGGCGAAACTGAGAAAGGCCAGGCGCGGCCCGGTGAAACGCCGGTAAAGCCAGAATGGCACAGCGTAGAATAGTGCCAAGGTCACCGCAAACAAGGCCGTCAGGAAGACGGCTAATGGAACGCCGGTATAGCCATAATCGTGAATTGACACATAAACCCACGAGGTGCCCGAGGCGAATAACGCCGTACCGTAGCACCAACCACGCAAGGCCGCCTGTCCCGGGGTCAGGTCATGCAGGCCGACATACATCAGCCCCACGGCAATCGGGCCGAGCCACCAGAGTTCGAAGGGAGAAAAGGTCAGCGTGGTCAGGCCACCGGCCACCAGAGCGGCAAGGTAGCCCATCCAGGGGCGAGAATAAGACAGCATCAAGAGGCACTCCTTGTCAGACGTGCCCCTTATACCAGAGCCAATGCAGGAACTCGACAGAGCCGTTCCGGAAGAGGTTATCGGTCGCTGTCCTCGCCGGTGGCGACTTCCTCGAGCCGTTCGGCCTGGAGTAGGCGAATCCGACGATTGTCAGCGCCCAATACGGTGAAACGCCACCCTCCCAGGTCGGCATACTCGCCTCGCCGAGGCAGATGCCCGAAGCGTTGCATGACCAAGCCTCCGACGGTGTCGAACTCCTCGTCGGAAAACTCTGTATCGAAGCGGTCATTGAAGTCATCGATAGGCGTCAGGGCGCGGATGGCGAAAATACCATTGCCCATGTCGCGGATGTCTTCCTCCTCTTCGATATCATGTTCGTCTTCGATGTCACCGACAATCTGCTCGAGAATATCCTCGATAGTGACGATGCCGGCGGTACCGCCATATTCGTCGACGACCACCGCCATGTGATTATGCGTATCGCGGAATTCCTTGAGCAGACTGTTCAGACGCTTCGATTCGGGGATAAACATGGCGGGACGAATCACGTCGCGTAGATCGATCTTGCCTTGGGCGCCTTCCTTTAATTGCAGTAGAGGCAGTAGATCCTTGACCAGCAGGACACCCAATACCTCGTCGAGGTTTTCACCGATGACGGGGTAACGGGAATGGCCGGTCTCGAATATCACCGGCAAGTAGTCTTCGGGAGCTTGATCGACTTCGAGAGCAGTGACCTGCGAACGTGGAATCATGACTTCACGGGCCTGCTGATCGCTGATCTGGAAGGCCCCTTCGATGATGGTCAGGGCATCCTGATCTAGACGCAGCCGGGCACCGGCTTCACGCAGAAAGACAAGCAACTCGTCACGGGAGTTGGGTTCGTCGGAGTCGCTGGAAAAGGCGCTGAACAACTTATCGAGCCAGGACTTACCACCCTGGCTGCTCGATCGGTCTTCGCTCATGCGTCTGGTCTCATATCCTCGTTGTCAGGCGTTGCCTTGTGCCTTGCGCTATTCATCCAAGGCATACGGGTCGGCGATGCTGAAATCGCTTAGGATCTCACGCTCGAGCGCTTCCATCTCGTCGGCCTCAGCATCTTCTATATGATCGTAGCCCAGCAAATGCAAGGTACCGTGAATGACCATGTGGGCATAATGATGCAGAAGAGGCTTGCCCTGTTCCTGTGCTTCTCGGGCAACCACGCCATGGCAGATGACGAGGTCGCCAAGCAGGGGCATGTCCTCCACGCCGGGGGGAGCCTCAAAGGGGAAGGAAAGCACGTTGGTCGGCTTGTCCTTGCCCCGATAGTCTCGGTTGAGCGCCTGACTTTCCTCGCTGCCCACCAGGCGGATCGTTACTTCGCTGTGTGGAGCGAGTTCATGCCGGGCGAACACGGCACCGACCCAGGCGGTTAGTTCCGCCTCGTCGGGAATCAGCGTCTGTTCGTCTGCACTGACAGCGACCTGGAGGTCGATGACCGGCGTAGGAACCGCGATCACGACGTAGCGCCCCCGTTACCGCTATTGTTGCGAGCCTGTTCCTCTCGCCGTGCGTGGTCGCGAGCTTCCTTGCGGGCACGATCCTGCGATTCCTGTTCGGCCTCGAAGAGGTCGTAGGCCTCGATGATACGCTGGACCAGAGGGTGGCGGACCACGTCCTTGGCGGCGAAATGTGTAACGCCGATCCCTGGCGTGTCCTTGAGTACGTCGAGCACCTGGATCAGGCCCGAGGATTGGCCGCGTGGCAGGTCGACCTGGGTGACGTCACCCGTGATGACTGCCGTGGAGCCGAAGCCGATCCGCGTCAGGAACATTTTCATCTGTTCCCGGGTGGTGTTCTGGCTTTCGTCGAGAATGATGAACGCGTTGTTCAGCGTCCGTCCACGCATGTAGGCCAAGGGCGCGATCTCGATTATTTGGCGCTCGATCAGCTTGCCGACCTGCTCGAAGCCGATCATCTCATAGAGCGCATCATAGAGCGGGCGCAGGTAAGGGTCGATCTTCTGAGCCAGATCGCCAGGTAGGAAGCCCAGCTTCTCGCCGGCCTCGACGGCCGGACGAACCAGCAGGATGCGGCGTACTTCCTGCAGGTTCAGCGCTTCCACGGCAGCAGCTACGGCTAGATAGGTCTTGCCGGTACCGGCAGGGCCAATGCCAAAATTGATGTCGTGCTTGCGAATGCTCGATACATAGCTCTGCTGATTGAGGCCGCGAGGCTTGATCAACGAACGCGGGGTGCGAATGACCACCTCGCCGTCGTCATCGCTGCCTTCCTCTTCTTCCAAAGCCTCGATGCCCGACTCCTGAAGAAACAGGTGTACGGTGTCCGGCTCAAGCTGGCTACCTTCGGTTTCGCGGTAGAGGTGCTCGATGACATTGGCAGCTGCCTTGACGCGTGATCCCGGCCCGGCCAGCTGGAACGTATTGCCGCGATTGCGCAGCGTCACGCCCAGGCGTGATTCGACCAGCTTGAGGTGTTCGTCCTGCTGGCCGCAGAGATTGGCCAGCCGCATGGGGTCGTTGGGTTCGAGGGTCAGCGTGAGAATGCGATGTGCCTGAGAACTGTTTTGACTCAAGACGAGAAGGCCCGTTGTGTGCGAAATGGTAAGTTGAGCTTATGCCCCAACCAAGGTTGGGGCAATAACGCGAGTTTCAATGAACTTCGGCCGTTACCAGTTCGCCACGCAGCGAATTAGGCAAGGCTTCGCTGATTTCGACATCGACGAAGCTACCGATCAGTTCGGTCGGGTCGGGAGCGGAGAAATTGACGACGCGGTTGTTCTCGGTACGCCCGGACAATTGGCCGGGGTCCTTGGGCGAAAAACCGGTGACCAGGATGCGTTGCGTTGTACCGACCATGCGCCGGCTGATCTGCATGGCATTCTGGTTGATGCGCTCCTGTAAAATGGCAAGGCGCTGCTTCTTGACCGCTTCCGGCGTGTCATCTTCCAGGCCGGCGGCTGGTGTGCCGGGACGTGCCGAGTAGACGAAACTGAACGAGACGTCAAAGCCGACACGATGGATCAGGTCCATGGTGTCCTCGAAATCCTGTTCGGTCTCGCCGGGAAAGCCGATGATGAAATCCGACGAGAAGCTGATGTCGGGACGCAGCGCACGAATGCGCTCGAGCTTGGCGACGTACTCCTCGACTTCATGGCCACGCTTCATGGCGGCCAGGATACGGTTGGAGCCGGACTGCACCGGCAGGTGCAGGTGGCTGACCAATTCGGGAATCTCGCCATAGGCCTCGATCAGGCTGTCGGAAAACTCAACAGGGTGCGAGGTGGTGAAGCGGATGCGATCGATGCCATCAATGGCGGCGACACAGGCGATCAGTTCGGCCAGGTCGATCTCGTCACCCAAGGCATTCTCACCGCGATAGGCGTTGACATTCTGTCCCAGCAGGTTGACCTCGCGCACACCCTGTTCGGCGAGGTGCATGATCTCGTCCATTACGGCCTCGAAGGGGCGTGATACTTCCTCGCCCCGTGTGTAAGGCACGACACAGAACGTGCAGTACTTCGAGCACCCTTCCATGATCGAGACGAAAGCCGTGGCGCCGTCTGAACTCGGTTTGGGCAGATGGTCGAACTTCTCGATTTCAGGAAATGTCACATCGACGACGGAAATCTGGTTGTCGCGGCGTGAATCGAGCATCGACGGGATGCGGTGGAGCGTCTGCGGGCCGAATACCATATCGACATGGGGCGCGCGCTTGCGCAGGTTCTCGCCTTCCTGGCTGGCCACGCAGCCCCCAACGCCGATGACCAAGCCGGGATTGGCCTGCTTGAGCTTCTTCCAGCGGCCAAGCTGGTGGAACACTTTTTCCTGAGCCTTTTCGCGTATCGAGCAGGTATTAAGCAGGATGACGTCGGCTTCGCGCTCGTCGTCGGTCAGCTCCATCTGATGGGATTCGCCGAGTAGATCCGCCATACGGGCAGAGTCGTACTCGTTCATCTGGCAACCGTGAGTCTTGATGAAGAGCTTCTTCGTCATAGCGTGCCGTCGGGTCAATGATGGCCCGATTTGTCCGTGATAGGAGTGAATGCATGGCCGATGTGGCCGGACCCGATGGTATCCGACAGGCCGTGGAATAGGATATGACGATGAATTATACGTAGGGGAGAGGGGACTTGGCCAGTCTCTCGCTGGGTGCGCTTCGAAGCCCCGGCGTCTGTGATATTCTTTGCGTTTTGCCAATGAGCAGATGGGAGCGGTATGGCAGCGAAGCCGATCTATCGGGTGGTTTTTCACAATCAGGGTGAAATCTGGGAACTTTACGCCCGTGACATCTTCCAGAGTGACCTGTGGGGCTTTATCGAGGTCGAGACGTTTGTCTTCGAGGATAACTCAAAACTTGTCGTCGATCCGTCCTCAGAGAAACTCAAGCGGACCTTCGAGGGTGTCAATCGCAGTTATATTCCGCTCAATGCCATCGTCCGTATCGACGAGGTGGAGCGGGAGGGAACGCCCAAGGCAGTCACGGCGCAGGGGAAGGTGGCCGAGTTCCCGCGTCCGTTCTCCTTACCGCCCAGAGATGACAGTTAATGGTTAAAAATTGATCGAATCGTGGCCTTGCCAGACAGTTCGCCGTTCCCGAAATGTTCCGGTCGAGGTTTTCCCAAGGTTTATCCACAGAATGTGTGGATGAGTGCCGGATCTGCCATGGCATCGACGGGCCTGAAAGGATTGACAGCCCGAACATCGCGTGGGCAGCTGCCCAAAGAGCCATCCGAAGGTCAAGATGACGGCAATGTAAAATGCGTAAAATTAAACGTTTAGTTATATGTCTGACGCTCAGCCTGGCGGCTTTGGATAGCCAGGCCCAGGAAGTCCGCTGGGTCGCGGATGACCTGGAAACCTATGTGCGTAGTGGGCCCACCAACGAATATCGCATTGTCGGCACGCTGACGTCCGGTGATGAGGTCACCGTCCTCGAGACCCAGGGCGACTATAGCCGAATCAGAGCGCCGGGTGGCGATGAGGTGTGGATAGAAAGTGATCAACTCCAGGCCGAGCGCAGTGTTAGCGATCGCTTTCCCGAGCTTCAGGCTCAGAACGCGAAGCTGAGTGCGCGTCTCGAGGGTATCGATGAAGAATGGCAAAGCCGAGTGGCCACCATGACCGAAACGCTCAAGCAGCGTGAAGCTCGCATCGCCGAACTGGAGAGTCGCAACGCTGAACTGAATCAACAGGCCAGCCAGGCTGCGGATCAGATTCGCGGGCTGCAGGCCAGGCTCGATACCCGGGAGCAGGACCTGCTGATGCGCTATTTCATGTATGGCGGTGGAGTCGCTGGTGCAGGGCTGATAATGGGCCTGCTGGTTCCGCATCTGCCGCGTCGGCGCAACAAGCGCGACCGCTGGTTTTGAAAAAATGCCAATGCATGTGCGGTGAGACACTCACCGTGACGAGCCGGAAGGACGACGATGCCTCAAGAATGGCTGCAGCGATGGCGTGAAGGACGTATCGGTTTCCATCGCAGCGAAACGCATCCTGCGCTGATCAAGCACTGGGGGGCCTTGGCCGTGCCAGACGGCGCCAAGGTGCTGGTGCCATTATGTGGCAAGAGCCTGGACATGCGCTGGCTGGCCGAGCAGGGGCATCCTGTGCTGGGTATCGAGCTTGCTGCCGAGGCCATCGAACAGTTCCTGGCCGAAGGCGAAGGCGACATCTCACGCTATCGGCAGGGCCATTTTAGTGTCTATCGGCAGGCCAGCGTAGAGCTCTGGTGCGGTGACTTCTTTCATGTACATGTGGAGCAGGCCAAGGAATTCCAGGCCTTCTATGACCGGGCGGCCCTGATCGCCTTGCCGCCGGCTACGCGACAGCGTTATAGCCTTCATCTCGCTCAATTGTTGCCGCCAGGGGCGCGTGGATTGCTGGTGACGCTGACACATCCCGGCGGGCCCGATGCGGGCCCGCCGTTCTCGGTGGATGATGAAGAAGTCCGGCGCTTGCTGGCGCCCAACTTCGAGCTGGCGCTGTTGGAGACCAGTCCACCCGACGAGCGTGGACTCAGCGAGCAGGTCTGGTCGTTGTGCCGCCGTGGCCCCGGACGAGCGGGAGTGGCTGACTAGGTCGTGTTCGAACAGTTGATGAGCAACGGCCAGGCAAGGCGAAAATAGCGAAAGAGCGACATTTACGCGTGAATACCTTGGACTGGTTTTCAATGCCGTATGTACCCAGTGCAGTCACTGTTAGGGCACGACCCTAGCGGGCTAGCAACTGTCCAACCTGCGGATCGTTGAAGGCACGCGCCAAGGCACGACTCAGGACATCGTTGACCATCTCGGTATTGGCTTCGCGGTTAGGCGAGAGAGCATAGGTCTGCTCGCGTTTTGCCGTGTAGGTGCCGGTATAGATCAAGTTGTCGTTTGCAACTTCAGCGCGCAGGCGCGCCAGTAATTGCGCCTTGTCGATGACAGGTTCGGCGTCGGCTTTTTCGTAATTGAGTTGAGCCAGCGTCAAGGTCATGCTTGGGCGATCCGGTGCGGGCTGCGTAGTAGGAGTGAAGCCCATTTGTGAAATTGCCGCTTCTGCCTGGGCCTGCAGCTTGGGAATGACGTCATAGGCCTCGACGGTAATGGTGTCGTTGGCCATGGCTGCGCCACTACGGGTTCCCAGGACATTGGATTCCCGACCATCCACGACCGTGACGGTGACGCTCTGACCACTGCCTATCCGAGGTAGGTTGCCGCTTACCGTAGGGTTGGTCTGTAGATAGTGGGGGCTGCTTGCGCAGCCGGCCATCATCATGACGACCAGTACTCCGCCCAGCCAAGCTACGGTCTTTAGTAAGCGCATAATGTATTCTCCTTGCTGCCAATGAACTGCCGCTCGATAGCGTTTCGAGCGGCAGTATAACGTTGGTGAGCATAGAAACGCAGAGGCTGCGCAGTCTAGGGTGAGAGACTGGCCCGGTGTCGGTGGGCTGTCGTCTCGGCGAAGCGGTGCCAGCAACGAGAAACAAGCTAACGCTAATTGGCCATCCAGACGAACATGTGGTGGTTCAGTTGGTTTTGGACGCGTCGAGGATGGGTTGGCGCAGCAGCCAGAGACCGACCAAGGGCCCCGGGAGTAACAGCCAGGCAATCCACTTGTCGAGCAAAGGCCACACCGGCACGAGGACGACCAGGGAAATTACCGAAATGCCGAAGCCAATGGCATTCTGCAGGGTAAGGGCTGTGCCCATTCGCTGGCTGGGCACAGCACGGGCGGAGAGCGCCGAAAAATGAGCTGAATCGACGACTGCCAGAGCGCTCCAGCAGCCGAGGAAGGGAAGGAGCATTGCAGCAGGTAGCGATGCCGCCCAAGGGTAGACAAGGCAGCAGGCGCCGGAGCCAGCCAGGCCCAGCATGGCGACGCGTCGGCTACCGATGTGTTGGCTCAGCCACCCGCCTAGCCAGCAGCCGGGACCGCCGATAGCGATCAGGGCAAAGCTGCCCAGAGCCAAGGTCACAGTCGAGGCCTGCGGCAATGCCGACGCTAACAACAAAGGCAGCAGGGCCCATAAGGTATACAACTCCCACATATGGCCGAAGTAACCGCCTGCAGCGCGTCGATAGCCTGGTATCGCAAAGACACTGAAATCGAGTACTGCCTGAACCGGAGGCGATCGCCGCTTGGCGGCAGCCACGTGGGGCGCTTCACCGAGCCGCCAGACCACCAGGCCTGCCAGCAGGGCCAATAGCGAGGCGCCCCACACCCCACTGGCCCATGGCAGGTCGAATATCCCGGCTTGGCTGAAGGCGTGCAGCGCGTGCGGCAGTGCCGTGCCTAATACCAGCATTCCGACCAGCCAAGCCAGACCCAGCCCAGTACGTCCCGGGGCCCAACCGACCATGAGTTTCATGCCGATCGGGTAGATCCCGGCCAGAGTCATGCCAGTAATCAGGCGCAGTAATACGGCTGGCCAGAAACCTCCCGCCAAGGGCAGTAGTGCATTCGACATGGCACCGACCAGGCAGGCGCCAGCAAACAGCCGGCTGGCATCGATACGGTCGGCCAGGCCGCTCAGGCCGATACCCAGCGTACCTAGCAGAAAGCCGACCTGCACGGCTCCGGTCAGCCAGCCGAGATCGGTCGCGGCTAGTCCCCAAGCCTGCTGAAGGGCACCGATCACAGCATTGGGGGTAAACCACAAGGCGGTACCGAACAGCTCGGCGACGGCAATAAGAAAAATGGCCATGGGATTTCTCGAAGGCAAAGCGTTATTGAGACACGACGCCTGTTGAGCGTCGATGGCACCTTGGTGGCGTGTCGGAACGCAATGCCCCGGCCGGAGCCGGGGCGAAAGGGTCAAAGCCCGATAGCTGAGGAAGTGGAGCGACGTGGATCGGCGCCGCCATAGTAGGTGCCGCCCTCGATCACGATCGACTGTGCGGCACCCATGGCATCCTGGCGGCTGACGGTGTGGCCGAGCGCTTCGAGCAGGGCGATGGTATCGAGACTGATACCCTGTTCGATACGGATCTCGTCGGGTAGCCACTGGTGATGAATGCGGGGCACGCTGACCGCAGTCTGGATGTTCATGTCGTGATCGACGACGTTCATCAGTACCTGAAGGGTCGTAGTGATGATTCGCGACCCGCCGGGACTCCCCGTGATCAGGAAGTTCTTGCCGTTCTTCTTGACGATGGTGGGCGTCATCGACGAGAGCATGCGCTTGTTGGGCTCGACCTTGTTGGCCTCGCCGCCGATCAGCCCGTAGGCATTTGGTACACCCGGCTTGGCAGAAAAATCATCCATCTCGTTATTGAGCAGAAAGCCTGCTCCGTCGACGACAATGCCCGAGCCGTAGCTGAAGTTGATGGTATAGGTATTGGACACCGCCAGTCCTTTGCCATCGGCAATCGAGAAATGCGTAGTCTCGTTGGATTCGTAGGGCAGCGGATTGCCCGGGGCGATGCTGTCGCTGGGTGTAGCCTGGGCCCTACTGATCTGGTTGCGCAGCTCGTCTGCGTAGGCCTTAGAGGTGATGCCTTCGAGCGGCACGTCGACGAAGTCGGTATCACCAAGGTATTTGGAGCGGTCAGCGTAGGCACGCTTCATGGCCTCGGCCATGACGTGAATGGTGGCAGCGGAGTTGAACCCCATGGCACCGATATCGTAACCCTCGAGAATGTTGAGCATCTGCACGATATGCGCACCACCGGAGGAGGGCGGACTCATGGCGTATACATCGTGGCCCCGATAAGTACCGTGACTCGGTTCACGAATTGCAGGCTGGTAATTGGCCAGGTCCTCTTGGGTCATCAGGCCGTCGTGTCTCTGCATTTCCGCAGCAATCAGTCGCGCCGTCTCTCCTTCGTAGAATTCGCGCGGGCCATGCTCGGCGATTCGCTTGAGCGTGGCGGCGAGGTCAGGTTGGCGGAAGGTGTCGCCGGCCTGGTAAAGGCTGCCGTCCGGTTTGAAGAATACCTTGCGCGTCGACTCCCATTTTTCCAGTCGGTCGCGAGCCTCACGAACGCCCTCGGCAAAACGCTGGGGCACGGCGAATCCATCCTCGGCCAGGCGTATTGCCGGCGCCAAGGCTTCGGCCAGGCTCAGCGTGCCATATTTTTCCAGCGCCAAGGCCAGGCCGGCCACGGTGCCGGGTACCCCGGAAGCATTGTGGGTATAGCGCGACAGCTCGGAAACCGCTTCACCCTGTTCGTTCTGGAACATTGTCTCGTACGCGGCGGAAGGCGCCTTTTCGCGATAGTCGATAGCGATGACCTCCCCGCTGTTCTCGTCCGAGATCAGCATGAAGCCACCGCCACCGATGTTACCCGAGCGCGGTTGAGTGACAGCCAGCGCGAAGCCGGCGGTCACTGCGGCATCGACGGCATTACCCCCCTTGGCGAGCACATCGCGCGCCACCTGCGACGCCAGAAAATGACTGGTGGCCACCATGCCACGGGTACCCACTTCTGGGTGGAAGCGCTCGCCCTCTAGGATGGCTTCCTGAGCGGAGGCGAGCGGAATTGACAAGGTGACGAAAAGGGCGACGCCCAGCCGGCGGTACCAGCCGGAGGAAAAAGGAAAGGAAGGTAAAGCCATGATCGACTCCCTGATTATGGTTCTTGGTTATGTGGGCTGGCTCTGTCTTGAGTACATTCGTTCAAGGCTTTAACAAAACCAGACGTTTTCACTATCGTCACGTAACGCAGCGCATGCAAATCTTGCGAACCGACAATCCCCGAAGGGTGCTGGTAGAATGGCCGCCTTCCATAGCTTCGCTGATGAAAGAGCCATGCCTGACCTGAACCCCGATTTCAAGATTGCGCCTTCCATTCTCTCCGCCGATTTTGCGCGTCTGGGACAGGAAGTGGATGACGTGTTGGCCTCCGGCGCCGATATCGTGCACTTCGATGTGATGGACAATCATTACGTACCCAACCTGACTATTGGCCCGATGGTCTGCGAGGCACTGCGCAAGCATGGCGTGACCGCCCCCATCGACGTGCACTTGATGGTCAAGCCGGTCGATCGGCTGATTGGAGATTTCCTCGACGCCGGGGCGAGCTACATCACCTTCCACCCCGAGGCATCCGAGCATGTCGATCGTTCGCTGCAACTGATCCGTGACGGCGGCGCCAAGGCCGGGCTGGTCTTCAACCCCGCTACGCCACTGACGTACCTTGACTACGTGATGGACAAGGTCGACATGATCCTGCTGATGAGCGTAAACCCCGGGTTCGGCGGGCAATCGTTCATTCCCGGCACGCTGGAGAAGCTGCGCCATGCCCGCCGACGTATCGATGAGAGCGGTTACGACATTCGGCTCGAGATCGATGGCGGGGTCAAGATCGACAACATTGCCGAGATCGCCCGGGCGGGAGCTGACACCTTCGTGGCCGGTTCTGCCGTGTTCAAGGCACGTCGTGAGGAGGACCCGCACCGTTATGACAGCGTAATCCGGGCATTTCGCGATGAACTCGCAAAGGCCTGACGCGCTGACAGGAGCCGCCGATACCTGCTGGTTTCTCTACATGATCGAGACTGCGGCGGGTGCGCTCTACACGGGGATAACAACCGATGTCGAGCGCCGCTTCGGCGAGCACTGCGGGAGCCGGCGCGGCGCACGGGCACTGCGTGGCAAGGGCCCATTGACTCTGGTTCATTACGAGAGGGTGGGAAGCCGCAGCGAGGCGCTCAAGCTCGAGGCGTCTCTCAAGCGCCTTTCTGCTGCCGGCAAGCGGGCCTGGTTAACGACCAGGCCCGCTTGCCGGGATCGCTGAGCCAAACGCTTACCCCCTCCTTTAGTCAGCTTGACGGGTATAAGCGGCCTGACTTAACTCCTTTATGTCAATGTTCGGAAACATTGCATAACAGGAGAGAACAAAATAATGAAGAACAAGACCTTCGCCACTTGCCTGTTGGCTAGCACGCCCTTCTTTTCTACCGCTTTCGCCCAAACCGACGACACCCTGAAAAAGCTGGGTAACTTCCAGACGACGGGAACCACAGAGTTCACCGTCATCGATCAGCAGAGTTCCAGTGCCGATGCGATCAGGCAGACATTGAAGCAAATCAAGCTGCCCGATGGCTTCACTATCGATCTTTACGCGCTAGTGCCTGATGCCCGCCACATGGCCATAGGACCGCAGGGGATCGTCACGTTTGTCGGTACGCGCAAGACTGAGGTCTGGGCCGTGACCGACCGTGACAAGGATCGTGTTGCGGACGAAGTGAAGAATTTCGCTCCCTCACTGGCCAAGTCGATCCCCAACGGCCCCTGTTTTTCACCTGAGGGCGTACTTTTCATCGCCGAACAGAATCGCATACTCGCCTACCCAGCGGCCGAATTCTTCTATGAGAGCCCCGATGTCGTCGCGACCCCTGTCGTCGCAGGCGGTGAACTCATTTCCGAGCCGTTCGTAAGTTACAACCATACCGCGCGCGTCTGTGATGTCGGCCCGGATGGTAAGCTCTATGTCTCGTTGGGGCAGCCTTACAACGTCGCCCCGGCGGAGCACTTGAGCGCGTTCGACGAACAGGGCATTGGCGGCATCATTCGACTCAACCAGGACGGCAGTGAACGAGAGGTATATTCCCTAGGAGTGCGTAATTCGGTGGGGCAGGACTTTCACCCCGGTACAGGGGAGCTCTGGTTCACCGACAACCAGGTCGACGGGATGGGCGACGATATCCCGCCGGGAGAAATAAACCGGCAGGTTCAGGCAGGACAGCATTTCGGTCACCCCTGGTTCGGAGGGGGAGAAGTACGTACCAACGAGTACAAGGATCAGGAGGTGCCGGTGGAGGTCGTCCATCCGGTCGTTGAGACCGATGCGCACGCCGCCGACCTAGGCATGATTTTCTATACCGGCAAGATGTTTCCCGAGTCCTATCGGGGCGGTATCTTTTCCGCCCAGCATGGGTCCTGGAACCGCACTGAGCCGATCGGTGCCCGCGTCATGTTCACGCCTGTCGATGCTGAGGGCAATGTGACCGGAGCAACGGTGCCCTTTGCCGAAGGATGGCTCGACGAAAACGGTGAGTATCTGGGCCGCCCGGTGGATGTCGCCCAGCTTCGTGATGGCTCACTGCTGGTCTCCGACGACTTGGCGGGGGCTATCTATCGGATTTCCTACAACGCGAATGCGCCGAGCGCCCAGTAGTCGTAGACTGCCGGCAGGAGCTCACCTGCCGGTTCGCTTTCATGAGGACGACACATGAAGCTTTTTGTCGCGGTCCTGACCGTGCTTGTCGGTGGGGTTGGATTGGAGCGTAGTGTCTATGCAGCGGACCCTGCCACCGGTCGTACCCTGGCTCGTCAATGCCAGACATGCCATGGCCTGGATGGAATAGCTCAGATACCGATCGCCCCGAATCTGGCTGGTGAAAGCCGAATCTACATCGAGACGCAGCTGAAGGCGTTTCGTAGTGGAAAGCGTGAACATGAAATCATGTCGGTCGTGTCGAAGGGGCTCAGCGACGAGGATATCTCCAATCTGGCAGCCTGGTACGAGTCCATACAGGTAACTGCCACGATGCCAGAAACTCCCTGATGAAAGATGGCTACGCCAATGCCAGGAGCGGGGCGTAGCCACCTTTGTATTTCAGTGCAGCTTCATCCTGGGACGCAGGAAACGGTTGAGGCCGTCAACCACTACAGTCATTCCGGTCTTGAACGGGCCGTGTATGGCCATCTGATGCATGCGATAGAGTGACGCGTAGAACATCTTGGCCAGCCGACCTTCAATGAATAGGCTGCGTGCCGAGGCGCCGCGCATCAGGCTGCCCACGGCATCGAAATGTGCCAGAGAGATCAATGAACCTCGATCACGGAACACGAAGTCCTTGAGCGGACGCCCTTGCATGGCAGCGGTAAGGTTGTTCGCCATCAGGGTCGCCTGCTGGTGGGCTGCTTGGGCGCGAGGCGGGACACGCTTGTCGTCGGGCTGAGGGCAGGAGGCGCAGTCGCCGAAGGCGAAGATGCGCTCGTCGTCCAGGCTTTGTAGGCTAGGCTTGACCTTGATTTGATGGTTGCGCTCGGTCGCAAGCCCCAGTTCGGAGAGAAAGGTCGGCGCGCGAATGCCGGCGGCCCAAACGCTGAGGTCGGTTTCGATGCGCTTGCCGTCGGCAGTAATGAAGCCTCCCTCGTCAGCGCTGGTCACGCGAGTGTCGACGTGGATATTCACGCCGAGCTTTTCGAGTTCGCGATGCACCGTACGCCCGAAACGTTCCGGCAGGGCAGGCAGGATACGTGGCGCCGCCTCGATCAGGTGAACATCGAGCTTGCCGCTATCCAGTGCGGTGAACCCGTAACTGTGCAGCATCTTCGAGGCATCGAAGAGCTCCGCGGCCAATTCCACGCCGGTGGCGCCGGCGCCGACGAGGCCTACTGTCAGCTTGGGGTGTACTCGGCGCTCCGGATCGCTGTAACGCAGGAATGTATTGAGCATATCGTGCCGAAAGGCCTCGGCCTGCTGCGGGCTATCCAGAAAGTGGCAATGACTGGCGACCCCAGGGGTGCCGAAATCGTTGGAAACGCTGCCTAGCGCCAAGACCAGATAGTCGTAGCTGACATTACGGGCCGGAAGAATAACGGAATCATCGTCGTCGAGGATGGGTGCCAGCGTGATGGTCCGCGCTTCGCGATCTAGATCGCTGAGTGTACCGCGCTGAAACTGGTAGCCGTGTGCCTTGGAGTGACCCTGATAGGAAACCTCGTCGAGGCCGGAGTCGAGAACGCCGGTAGCGACTTCGTGAAGTAACGGTTTCCAGATGTGCGTGGGATTGCGGTCGACGAGCACGATTTCGGCCTGCTTGCGCTTACCGAGTTTATGCCCGAGCCGGGTCACCAGCTCGAGCCCGCCCGCGCCTCCACCGACCACCACGATACGTGGGGTAGCCATGTGGGCTCCTTACGAAAGGTTGAAAGAATAAGTCGTAAAATGAGTTGCCAGGGTCAGGCGGTCTGGCGCCTGGAGTCGGCGACGGCTGGGACTTAGCATAATCCTCTTGTATGTAGATTCCTATGCTGCTTCGCCGGGATGGGGTATGTTTTTTCGTAATATTACATGCACGATGCGCACAGGCCTTGGCTCAGCCAGAGGCCGCTGTGCACGAGAAGAGGAATTGGCATGACTCCGAGTCTGGCAGGCATACGCTTGGTGACGTTCGACCTCGACGGCACCCTTATCGATTCCGTACCCGACTTGGCAATGGCAGTCGATGTCATGCTCACCGAGCGAGGCTATCCTGCCGCGGGAGAAGAGAAGGTCGCAGGCTGGGTTGGCAACGGCTCGCGCGTGCTGGTCGAGCGGTCCCTGCGGGATGCCTCGGGGCATGAGCCAGATGACCAGACCCTGGCGCAGGCGCATGACGCCTTTCTTTACCATTACGGTCGGGCCCCGAGCGAGCGCACTCGTGTTTTCCCTGGCGTCCGTGAGGCCTTGGCGGCCCTGCATGATCGCGGACTGAAACTGGCGGTCATCACTAACAAGCCTTACGCCTTCATTACCCCGATACTGGAAGCCCTGGGGCTGGACGGCTATTTCGATTATGCGATCGGCGGCGACTCGTTGCCGCAGAAGAAGCCCGACCCCGCACCGCTACTGCATGTGGCCGAGCGGTTTTCGATACCGCCACAGGCTTGTCTGATGGTGGGGGACTCGCGCCATGACATCGAGGCGGGACGACGTGCGGGATTTCGAACCTTGGCCGTACCTTACGGCTACAATCATGGTGAGCCGGTTGCTGCCAGCCGACCGGATTTCTTGGTTGAATCGCTCGCTGAACTCGTTTAGGGTGCAAAAGGGCGGTGATAAAAGCCGCTAAATCAATAAGATTCAGCAATAACGAACACGTCGGATTTCCGCATGACGCTGAATGCCCGCCATTCCTCCCAAGGCAATGCCACGCTGATGCGCGAGGTCAAGCGCTGGCGATGGTGACGCCCCGGCAGTTGCCACGTTAGCCGCCATCCTCCGGATGGCCTTTCTACCGCTTTACCGACTCATCTCAAGGAATCGACGGGTATGATGACTCCCGAACGCTTCGCCGAATTGGCGCAGGCTGGCTATAACCGCATTCCGGTCACGCGTGATGTGCTGGCCGATCTCGATACTCCGCTTTCCACCTATCTCAAGCTGGCCGATGCGCCCTGGACCTTTCTGTTGGAGTCCGTGCAGGGCGGAGAGAAGTGGGGCCGCTATTCCATCATCGGTTTACCGTGCCGTGAACGTATCGAGGTGCGTGGCTACCAGGTACGCCATGTCGTCAATGGAGAACAGAGCGGGGTCAGTGAGGTTGAGGATCCTCTGGCCTGGATCGAGCAGTTCCAGGCGCGATTCAAGGTCCCGAGTCTCGACGATCAGCCGCGTTTCGATGGCGGCCTGGTCGGTTACTTCGGTTACGACACCATTCGCTATATCGAACCACGTCTGCGTGGAGCGCATGTTGACGCCAAGCCCGATCCCATCGGTGTCCCCGATATCCTGCTGATGGTCTGTGACGAACTGGTGGTCTTCGACAATCTGTCGGGTAGGTTGACCCTGTGGACGCATGCTGATCCGGCCCAGCCGGAAGCCTATGCTCACGCCTGTCACCGTCTGGCGTCGCTGGAAAACCAACTACGCAGTGCCGTGGCCGACTCAGCGAGCCCCGGGACGGGACGTGCCGCGGTGGAAGAAGGCCATTTTACCTCGGGGTTCACCGAGGAGGGCTTCAAGGCCGCCGTAAAAAAGATCAAGGAATACGTACTATCCGGGGACGTCATGCAATGTGTCCCGTCGCAGCGTATGTCGATCCCGTTCCAGGCGCCGCCGCTGGATCTCTATCGAGCACTGCGCAGCTTGAATCCCTCCCCATATATGTTTTTCTTCAATCTCGGCGATCACCATGTCGTCGGCTCGTCGCCGGAGATACTTACCCGGTTGGAGAACGGTGAAGTGACGGTGCGTCCGATCGCAGGGACTCGTAAGCGCGGTCGCAACGAGGAGGAGGACAAGGCGCTAGAGGCCGATCTGCTGGCGGATCCCAAGGAGGT
Source organism: Modicisalibacter luteus DSM 23508 (assembly GCF_000378505.1). GTDB lineage: Bacteria > Pseudomonadota > Gammaproteobacteria > Pseudomonadales > Halomonadaceae > Modicisalibacter > Modicisalibacter luteus. The sequence continues at coordinate 70,159 of NZ_KB899994.1, forward strand.
GGCCGAACACGTCATGCTCATCGACTTGGGGCGTAACGATGTCGGGCGTATCAGCGAAACCGGCAGCGTTCAAGTGACCGATAACATGGCAGTGGAACGCTATTCCCATGTCATGCATATCGTTTCCAATGTCACGGGTCACCTCAAGCCCGGGCTGTCGGCAATGGACGTGCTGCGAGCAACGTTCCCGGCCGGCACGCTCTCGGGCGCCCCCAAGATTCGCGCGATGGAGATCATCGATGAAGTTGAGCCGGTCAAGCGTGGCATCTATTCCGGCGCCGTCGGCTACCTTTCCTGGCACGGTAACATGGATACCGCCATTGCCATCCGTACTGCGGTGATCAAGGATGGCGAGCTGCACGTGCAGGCTGGCGCCGGTATCGTCGCCGATTCGGTACCTGAGCTCGAGTGGCAGGAAACCCTCAACAAGGGGCGGGCCCTGTTCCGTGCCGTGGCCATGGCCGAGCGGGGGCTGGACAATCTTGGGGACTAGAAGGAGGCGAAGGCTCCTTGCCTTGACAGCCAATGGCTATAACCACACTATAATGGGTATGAATACACCAGATTCTATCCGTTCAAGCCAGTGGTGGCGCTCCTAAGCGGGGCGGCACACCCATGTCTTGAACATAATGCCGCCGTCAGGGCGGCATTTTTGTGTCTGGGCTCCCTGTACGGCTGGCGGTAGCTTGACCGACCTGGGCACGAAGCCGGGTAACCAGAGGGGGAACCACATGAACGGTGAATCCAATCAAGAGCGTAGCGCCATGTCTGTGTTGATGATCGACAACTACGACAGCTTTACCTTCAATGTCGTGCAATATCTGGCCGAGTTGGGCGCCGACGTCGAAACGCACCGCAATGACAGCCTGACGCTGGCGGACATTGAGCGTATAGCGCCGAGTCATATCGTGATCTCGCCGGGTCCCTGCACGCCTAACGAGGCCGGAATTTCACTGGAGGTCATCCGACATTTCGCTGGCAAGCTGCCGATTCTCGGGGTCTGTCTCGGTCACCAGGCGATCGGTCAGGTCTTCGGAGGCAAGGTGATACGGGCGCCCCAGGTCATGCATGGCAAGACGTCACGGGTCCATCACCATGGCGAAGGGGTATTTGCGGGGCTCGATGATCCTCTCGAGGTGACGCGCTATCACTCGCTGGTCGTCGACGCCGACAGTCTGCCCGATGAGCTAGAGGTCACGGCCTGGGTGGGGGATGATGATGTCACGCCCGGATTGATCATGGGATTACGCCATCGCGAGCTTGACGTGGAAGGCGTGCAGTTCCACCCCGAATCCATTCTGACGCGCCAGGGGCATCAGTTGCTGGCCAATTTTCTCGAGCGCGGCCGGTCCTGAGGGGCCTGGCCGGCACGACGCTACCGAAGGAGACCCGACATGCAGATGCGTGAGGCGATCGACGCCGTAATGCACGGCCGCCATCTGAGTTACGCCGAGACCCATGCCGTGATGCGTTACATCATGACCGGTGAGGCGACAGATGCTCAGATCGGCGGCTTTCTGATCGGCCTGTCGATGAAAGGCGAAACCGTCGACGAGGTAGCGGCGGCTGCGCAAGTGATGCGCGAACTCATGATTCCGGTCGAACTCGCCTCTCTCGACAACGTGGTGGATATTGTCGGTACGGGGGGCGATGGCGCCAACCTATTCAATGTCTCCACAGCGTCGAGTTTCGTGGTTGCTGCCTGTGATGCGCATGTCGCCAAGCATGGCAATCGTAGCGTGTCGTCATCTTCAGGAAGCGCCGACCTGTTCGATGTCGCCGGCATCAAGCTCGACCTGACTCCCGCGCAAGTGGCTCGCTGTATCGACCAGGTAGGTGTCGGCTTCATGTTTGCCCCCATGCACCACAAGGCGATGCGCTATGCGATAGGGCCCCGCCGTGAAATGGGAGTGCGTACGGTCTTCAACATCCTTGGGCCGTTGACCAATCCCGCAGGAGCCCAGCATCAGCTGCTTGGCGTGTACAAGCCGGAGTTGGTCGCATTGATGGCAGAGACTCTGCAGCGCTTGGGAAGCCGGCACGTGCTGGTAGCGCATGCCGAGGATGGTCTTGATGAAATCTCGCTGGCAGCGCCGACCCGTATTGCCGAATTGCGTGACGGGCAGATCACGGAATACGTTATCACGCCGGAGCAGTTAGGGGTTGAGCGCCAGTCACTCGAGTCGCTCAAGGTCGTGACTGCCGAGGATAGCCTGCGTTTGGTCAAGGAAGCCTTGAAAGGTGAAGGGGCGGCAGCCGATATCGTTGCCTTGAATGCCGGTGCGGCACTCTATGCGGCTGATGTTGCGGACACTATCAAAGAGGGCGTAGCGCTTGCCCAGGATGCCATGGCGTCCGGCCTGGCGCTGGAAAAAATGAAAGAACTGACCGACTTCAGTCGCGTTTTTACCGACCAGGCATAAGCTGCTGCAAACCAGGATCATCCTATGAGCCCATCCGACAATCTACCCACCATCCTGGCCCGTATCCTCGCCCGCAAGGAGAAGGAGGTCGCCGAGCGAAAAGCCAGTGTCTCCGAGCTGGCCTTGCTGGAACGCGCCCGAGAACAGGGCGCGCCCCGTGGATTCATCGCTTCACTCAATCGGACCATTGCCGAAGGCGACCCGGCGGTAATCGCCGAGGTCAAGAAGGCGTCTCCATCGCGTGGCGTGATTCGCGAGGACTTTCGCCCCGCCGAAATTGCTCGGGCCTACGCTGATGCCGGGGCCAGCTGCCTGTCGGTACTCACCGATGCCGACTTCTTCCAAGGACATGAAGAAGACCTGATTGCAGCCCGCCAAGCCTGCGACCTGCCCGTGATTCGCAAGGACTTTATCATCCACGGCTATCAGGTCAGCGAGGCGCGTGCCATCGGGGCCGACTGTATCCTGCTGATTGTGGCCGCTCTGGATGATGTCCAGCTGAAGGATCTACATCAGCAAGCCGGTGAGCTGGGCATGGACGTACTGGTCGAGGTTCACGATGCTCTCGAACTCGAACGCGCCCTGGCGCTGGATTTGGCGCTGGTAGGGATCAACAATCGCGACCTGCGCAGTTTCGAAACCAGCCTGGATACGACGTTCCAGTTGCTGTCCCGCATTCCTCATGATGTCACGGTGATCACCGAGTCAGGAATCAATACGCGTGGCGATGTCGAGCACATGCGCGAGTACAACGTTAACGGGTTCTTGGTAGGCGAGGCCTTCATGCGTGAGGCAGACCCGGGCGCGGCGTTGCGCCGACTGTTCTTTTAAACCTCTCTGTGATGCATCGAGCGGGCCGCCAAGAGGCGGCCCGTCGTCGTTGGCAGCTTCAAAAGCCGAACTCTACCCCAGCATAGAAGGTCCGCCCCGGTGCCGTGTCGAAATAGCGCTCGCTGCTCGCATTGATCAACAGGTTGGCGTAGTGCTCGCGATCGAAGAGGTTGCGCACGCCTAGATAGCCCTTGAGCAGCGTGTCGGCGCCCAGCCGCCAGCCCTCACCGGCGCGCAGGTTGACCAGCCAATAGTCGTCGACCTCGACCTCATTGGCGTCGTCGGCATACATATCGCCGATATACTGGGTTTCCAGTGTGGCAAAACGCTGATCGAGTCCTTCCCAGGTCAGCCAGTTGACCCAGGTCTGCTCCGGCAGGCCGGGAATACGATTGCCGTCGTAGTCATTGTTACCGGTGGTGTAATCTTCGAATTCGTAGCGAGCCAGTGTCAGTGCACTATCGATGCGCCAAGCGGGTGTGAGCTGCCAGCCCAGCGAGGTTTCGATCCCTTCCTGCCGGCTCTTGCCGGCATTGCGATAATAGCTTTTCCCGGCGTCGTTCTCGTAAGCGATCAAGGAATCGCGAACGTAGGTCGAAAACACGGCTACGTCGTAATTCAGGCCATTGGCGAAATGACCGCGTAGACCGATTTCACGATTCCACGCCTTCTGCGGCTCGATGCCTGGATTGAAGCCGCCGCCATTCGGGTTGGCAAACTCGGAAAATGTCGGGGTCTCGTAGGAGGTGCCCGTGGACAGATAGAGCTGATGGGCGGGCAAGTAGTGGTAGCTCAGGCCCGCGCTGCCACTCCATTGGTCGAAAGTGCGCTCGCCACTGCCGTCCTCGCCGTCGCTCAAAAGCTGGTCGTCGATGTCGAACTTCACCCGGTCGTAGCGGGTGCCCAGCGAGAGCGTCCAGCGCTCGGTCAGATCCAGATCAGCCTGTACGAACGCGCCGATGGATGTGGCCTTTTGCGTTTCGTCCTGGGAGCGGCGTACGTGCCCGCCGTCGATCAATACATCGTCGCTATGGCGATCGTCGACCTGCCGCGCCACGTCGATACCCGTCATGTATCGCAGTGGCAGGCCACCCAGATCCAGCGCCTGATGATACTCGGCGCTGCCACCATAATAATCGCGATCATAGGCGACGTAGTTCTGAACATCCGTTATCGATCGGCTGCCGCCCGCAAAAGCCAGCTGCTGCTGATAATCGCGATGTAAATAGAAGCCCTTGAGATAAAACTGGCCAGGTCCGGCCGAGAGATCCTCGTACTGCAGACCGAACACTTGTTGATCGACTTCCTGCCCGGAGTCGATTCGTTCGGGTGAGTAGTCATAGTAGCCTTCGCTATCTACCGTGCCGCGACGGTCCTCTTGGACCAGTTCCCGCGTCATGCCGCCCGGGTCTTCGGCATAGGGACTGTCGAGCAGATTGACGATAGCGGTGATGGCACGGTCGTGGCCCAACTCGCGGCGCAGCTTGCCGTTGAAAAGGTATTTCTCCGCCGAGCTGTGATCGCGATAACCCTCGGTATCGAGTGCGGAAAAGCTCAAATGGTGTGACCAAGGGCCGTTCACGCCGCCGTTTTGCGCCGACAACTTGCGATAGCCGTCGCTCCCCACGCCAAAGCGGACGCCGCTGCCCGGATCGTCACGCCCATCCGCCGTGGTCACGCTGATCACACCGCCGGATGCGTTGCCATATTGGACCGCCGCCGGGCCACGAATGACTTCAATACGCTGGGCGCTATCCAGATCGATGGCGTCAGTCTGGGCCTGGCCATCCGGCAGAGTATAGGGAATCCCATCGACCATCAGCGTGATGCCGCGCACTCCCCAAGGGGTGCGAGCACCAAAGCCGCGAATGGCGATACGCTCACCCTGGGCGAAGTTGTTACGGTTCTGCAGATACATCCCCGGTACCAGGACGAGCGATTCATCAAGGCGTACGCGCTGCTGGCCGCGCTGTATATTCTCCTCCTCGACGACCGAGATGGCACGGGGCGTGGCGTAAAGTTCGCGTTCCAGGCGGGGGGCGCTGACCTCCAGCGTGGGTAGCGTGCTTGGTGTATCGTCCTGTGACTGTGCCTGGATGGGGGCCATTGAGCCAAGCAAGCAAAGTGACAGCATCCTGCGCCTATTCACACGTTCCCCCGTTTCTTCGTCATGTTCGGTGTCTAAGTGTTGCAGGCGTGCCGCAAGGCAGCAAGCCGAAGCAGCTCAGGCAAACTCCGGCGAATCGGCGTAAATCAGGCTAATCAGAGTATCGCCTGGCTTTGGGGAAAGGGGAGTACGCGTGTTGGCGACCCGAATACGCCCGTTCGGGGCGATGCTGAACATCGGAAGCAGGCACTGGTCATGAATGGCGCAGTAGGCTTGCAGATTGAAATCTTCCGTCAAGCGTGCGCTGCGTAACTCGCCGCCATGCTCGATCAGATGAGACAGCCGTGCATAGGTGGCATCGCCGTCGAATAGGATCGGTAGATGTTCCAACGCCTGTTCCCGATGGCGATGGGCATTGCGAGCATCCTCCTCAGCCAGGAGGAATACCCTGCCATGCCCCAGGATGTGCTCGAAATGCAGAACGGCGAGATTGTTGAGTTCACGGTAAGGGGAAAGCGGTAGCAGATAGCCTATGCCGGTGAGCTCCAGGTGTTGAGCGGCGTGTTCGGAGAGAGGGTTGCCGTAGTAGACCGGCAGGCCAGCCATTCGTGCTTCCTGCACTGCATCCCAGTTGTTGTCGGCGAGGCGTACGGCGACTCCGGCCTCAGTGAGCTTGAGTGCGATAGCGCGTGCCACCGAGTTGGCACCAACAATCAAAAAGCCTGAAGCTTCCGGTTCGCTTACCTGCAAGAAACGTGCTAGTGGCCGCGACAGCAAGCTCTGCATGACGACGGTGCTGATAATGACGAGAAAAACGACGGGAACCAAAATGTTGGCGCCCGAGACACCCGCTTCCTCGAACTGAATGGCGAATAGCGAGGCGACGGCAGCGGCTACGATGCCGCGGGGCGAAAGCCAGGCGAGTAACGCTTTCTCGCGCCACTCGAGGCCGCTACCCAAGGTACATAGCCACACCGATAAAGGGCGGGCGACCCACAGAAGGATGGCCAGAAATCCCCAGGCCGGCCATGAGAGCAGAGCGAGCTGCTCAGCGGTCAAGCGGGCGGCCAGTAGAATGAACAGACCGGAAATCAGCAGGACCGACAAAGTCTCTTTGAACTCAATGATGTGTTGGGTGGGCACGCCGCGCATATTGGCCAACCAGACGCCCATCACCGTTACGGTGAGCAGGCCCGACTCGTGGAATAGCGCGTTCGAGAGACTGAATAGCGTCAGTACGATCATCAGGGTACCGAAGCTGTGCAAACGCTGCGGTAGCCAGTGATGTCGCAAGACCAGGCCCCACAGGTAACCGCCGAGCATGCCCAGGCCAAAACCGATGGCAGCGGTGCGGGCAAACATCGATAGGGTATGCGAGAACGCTCCCTGACCTTGGCCCAGAACAACGAACTCGAACACCAGAACGGCGGCGATGGCGCCAACAGGGTCGATCAGGATGCCTTCCCAGCGCAGAATCTGGGTCAGGTGGGCACGGGCCCGCAATGTCTGCAGTAGCGGCAGGACCACGGTGGGGCCGGTGACCACCAGGACGGCCCCCAGCACACTGGCCATTTCCCAGGTGAGATCGAGCAGGACGTGGGCCGCCACAGTGGCCACCGTCCCGGTGATCAATGCGCCCCAGGTCACGAGTCGCCGCACCGTGCGGCCATGCCCACGCAGCTCCTTGAAGTCCAGGGTCAGACTGCCTTCGAACAAAATGACGGCGACTGCCAGGGAAACCAATGGAAACAGCAGGTCGCCCAGCAGAAGGTCCGGTTTGAGCAGGCCAGTAACGGGACCCGATAGAATCCCTGCGACCAGCAAAGGCAGAATGGCAGGCAAGCGCATTCGCCAAGCGGCCCACTGACAGATGAGGGCCAACAGGCCGATGCCTGTCAGAGCGATGGCCGGTGTCTGCATTGTCATGTTTCCCTGGTCGGCGCATGAAGAGCCGCGCAGCCTAGCGTTGGCCGCGTCAGCTTGCAACGCCCTCAGGAAAAATCGATTCAGGTTGACGCGCGGTTACGCCTCGCCGCCTTGGCGCACAACAGATACTGACAGGCTGGAAGGCCGCTCCCGGCTTCGCTGGCTCGGTCTGCAGCCCGGCTTAGCGCTGAAATAGCCATATTAGGCCGGTTAAGACAGCACTGATCAGTATCATCGTGGTGATGGGGAAGTAGAAAGCGAAGTTTTCCCGCTTGATGACGATGTCACCCGGTAGGTGCCCTAGAGGTAGTTTTGAAAGCCATGGCCATAGCAGGCCAATGATAACGATAGCGATGCCGATGGCGATCAGGGGGCGTGACATGACAGCCTCTCGGTACTGAGTGATTAATGTGTTCGGGGCAGCGGTTGCCGTTGCCCCGATTCCAGTCAGGTTCGCTTGATGGCTTTTAATAACCCCTGCAAGGGGTGCTGCAACTGCACCTCTGACAACCGCTTGGTCTGGCTACGGCAGGAGTAGCCGGTGGCCAGCAGGCGGCCGGCATTGGCCGGGTCTTCCGTCACCTCCCGCCAGGAGAGGTTGTAGATGCGCTCGGAGGTGTCGCGGTTACGCGCTTCGTGGCCGTAGGTGCCGGACATGCCGCAGCATCCGGTCGCCACGAGCTCCAACTCTAGGCCAAAGGCGGCGAAGACCTGCTGCCAGGCCTTGGGCGAGCCTGGCGCCGTGGTCTTCTCTGTGCAGTGCGAGAGCAGCCGGAAACCGGGGTCGTCGAGTGCCAGACCGCTCGGGAGCAGGCGCCGGCCCAGCGAGACCAGCCACTCCTGCAACAGCAGCACGTCCGGCGTGGCATCTGGCCCCAGCGTCTTGGTGTACTCCTGGCGGTAGGTCAGGGTCATGGCCGGGTCGATGCCCACCAGCGGCACGCCGAACTCGGCCAGGCTGCGTAGCCGGCGTGCCTGCTTCTCGGCGGTGCGCTCGAAGGCGCCGAGAAAGCCCTGCACCTGCAACGGCTTGCCGTTAGCCGCGAACGGTGCGACGAACACGCGGATGTCGAGGCGCGACAACAGCTCGACGACATCCATCACCAGTTTCGACTCGAAGTAGCTGGTAAAGGCATCCTGAACGAGGACAACACTACGTGCCTTCTGCTGCTCCGTGAGCAGGCCCAGGCTGGTCGGCGTAGCCTCGCTGATGCCCCAGGCGCGAAGCTGTCTGGCCAGGCTGGCGCGGGAAATCAGCGGGCTATCGACCATGCCCAGGCCGTTGGCCATCAGGCGATCCACCAGACGATGCTGCAACAGGCCGTTGTAGAGCGGCGCGACCCGGGCCAGGTAAGGCACCATGAACTCGAGCCCGCCGATTAGATAATCGCGCAGCGGGCGCTGGTAGCGCCCGTGGTAGACCTCGAGGAACTGCGACCGGAACTCGGGAACGTTGACCTTGATGGGGCACTGACCGGCGCAGGACTTGCACGCCAGGCAGCCGGCCATGGCATCGTAAACCTCGTGGGAGAAGTCCGCCTGCCCTCGGCGCCGCCGCCAGGAGTTGGCCAGTCGCAAGGGCAGGTCACGCACGAAGCCCCAGGTGCCCTCGGCCTTCTTCTTGCGCGATTCCTCGACCACGTCGATACCGGCATTGCCCTGCAGGCGCAGCCATTCGCGCATCAGGCTGGCGCGCCCCTTGGGCGAGTGGATGCGCTGGCGGGTGCCTTTCCATGACGGGCACATGGCATCGGCCGGATCGTAGTTGTAGCAGGCACCGTTGCCATTGCAGTAGACCGCGGCTTGATGCGCCTGCCACACGCGTTCGTCGATCTGGCGGTCGATCTGGCCGCGGGTGGGAACGCCATCGATGGTCAGCAGGCCCGGATCGACCCATTTGACCGTCTCTTCGGCCGCGCTATCGGTCGAAGACGTCCGTCTTGCAGCTTCGGACGGGCCGGAAAGCGGGGTGGCGATCTTGCCGGGGTTCAACTGGTTATGCGGGTCGAAGGCCCCCTTGAGACGCTGCAGCGTCGGGTAGAGGTCGCCGAAGAACTGGGGTGCGTATTCCGAACGCACCCCCTTGCCGTGCTCACCCCACAGCAGGCCATGGTAGCGCCGGGTCAGTTCGGCGACCTCGTCGGAGAGCTCACGGATCAGGCTTTCCTGGGCCGAATCCTTCATGTCGATGGCCGGGCGCACATGCAGCACGCCGGCGTCGACGTGGCCGAACATGCCGTACTCAAGACCCCGTGCGTCCAGCGCGGCACGGAACTCGGCGATGTAGTCGGCCAGGTGTTCGGGGGGGACTGCGGTGTCTTCGACGAACGGGATTGGTCGTTTCTCGCCCTTGGCATTGCCGAGCAGCCCCACGGCGCGCTTGCGCATGGCGTAGACGCGGCCGATCTGCTCGCGGCCCTCGGCCAGGGTGTAGCCCAGCCGCTCGACGCTGGCATCCGCGGCCAGGTGGTCGGTGAACGCCTGGACCCTGGCCTCGAGTTCGGTGGGGTCGTCGGCATTGAACTCGACCAGGTTGATGCCGCGGATGGCCGGTGCCGTCGTTGCACGGGTGGCGGTCGGCGTGGCGCCGTCGATGTCCGTGGCCTGCTCGGTGGCCCGGGCCTCGCCGGACGGGAAGAATTCCGCCACGCTGTCCCAGACGAAATCTTCCATGGCCAGCGCTAGCACCTTGTCATCGACGGTCTCGATGGACGTCGGGCGGCTGATGTTCGTCTGCGGCTGGCTTCCATCGAGACCCATCAGGGCCTTGGCGTCGCGCAGGGCGTCCATGAAGCTGGCATAGCGGACGTTGACCAGCGTCGAATGCCTGGCCATCGGCAGTACGTTGAGGGTGGCCTCGTTGAGAAAGCCCAGCGACCCTTCCGCACCGCACAGCACGCTATTGAGGTCGAAGCGACCCTCCGCATCCCTGAGATGCGCCAGGTCGTAACCGGTCAGGCAGCGGTTGAGCTTGGGGAACTTGGCCTCGATTCGCTCGCGCTGGGTGTCGATGATCTCGCGGGCCGTGCGATGAATGTCACCGACGATGTCCTCGCGCCGGCACAGGGCCTCGAGTTCCTCATCCGTGACGGGGCGGCTCTCGAAACGCTCGCCCCCCAGCAGGACCGTGTCGAGTTCGAGCACGTGATCGCGGGTCTTGCCGTATTCGCAGCTGCCCTGGCCACTGGCGTCGGTGGAGATCATGCCGCCGATCGTGGCGCGATTGGAGGTAGAGAGCTCCGGGGCGAAGAACAGCCCGTAGGGCTTGAGCGCCGCATTGAGCTGGTCCTTGACCACCCCGGCCTGCACGCGCACCCGGCGTCGCTCGACATCGATATCGAGGATGCGATTCATGTAGCGCGACACGTCGACCACCAGGCCATCGGTCAGTGACTGGCCGTTGGTGCCGGTACCGCCGCCGCGCGGCGTTAGCACGATGTCGCGGAACGCTTCGCGCCCGGCCAGACGCGCGATATGCTCCAGGTCCGCGGCGTCACGGGGGTAGAGCACCGCCTGGGGCAGGCGCTGGTAGATGGAATTGTCGGTGGCGAGCACCGTGCGATTGGCGTAGTCCGGCGCGATGTCGCCACTGAAGCCTGCCTCGCGGAGGGCATCGAGGAAGGCGACATAGCGGGCGTCGACCCGGGATAGGGAGTCCAGTTGTGCGATCATGATCTCGAGTCATCAAGCTGGTCGGAGCAGGCACTACCTTACCCGAGATGGACCAAGGACGCACGATTGGCCTCGGGTCGGCACGTGCGTGCGCGACTTGTGGCAGACGTCGTGGCCCGTCGGTACGCTTTTCCTTACAATAGAAGGCCATTTTTTCGTAATACGCGAGTCTGTGCATGATGACATGGTTGGCCGTGGCGGTAGGAGGGGCTCTTGGCGCCTTGAGTCGCTACCTGTTGAGTGGATGGCTGACCGGCATGTTGGGTCGTGGGTTTCCCTGGGGCACCTTCGGTGTCAATCTGCTCGGCTGCTGTCTGATCGGGGCGCTTTATGTCTGGTTGACGCAGGAGCTCAGGTTGACACCCATCTGGCAGGCCGTGTTGATGGCGGGCTTTACCGGTGCCTTCACCACGTTCTCCACCTTTGCGCTCGAGGCCTTGGTGTTGCTGGAGACGGGGCGAGGGATCCTGGCCACGCTCTATGTCTCGCTAAGCTTGGTGCTCGGTGTCGCCGGGGTGGCGCTGGGTATGAAATTGGCACGCACCTTAATTTAACGATTTCACTGACGGATAGGATTCCATGCTCGATCCCAAACTGCTTCGCAGCGATCTGGAACAGGTCGCGCAACGCCTGGCCAAGCGCGGCTTCACGCTCGATGTTCCGCAATTCGAGGCGCTGGAAGCCCGGCGCCGCGACTTGCAGACCGAGACCGAACAGCTGCAGAACGAGCGCAACACCCGGTCCAAGGCGATTGGCAAGGCCAAGGCCGCGGGCGAAGACATCGAGCCGCTGCTGGCCGAGGTGAGTGACCTGGGGGATCGTCTGGATGCCGCCAAGTCGAAGCTTGCCGAGGTGGCCAACGAGATGGAGTCGCTGATGGCCAGCCTGCCCAACCTGCCGCACGATAGCGTGCCGGAAGGCAGCGACGAGAGCGACAATATCGAGCTGCATCGCTGGGGCACGCCGCGTGAGTTCGAGTTTGAGGTCAAGGATCATGTCGATTTGGGGGCCAAGCTGGGTTACCTCGATTTCGAGATGGCGGCCAAGTTGACCGGTTCGCGCTTCGCGGTCATGCGCGGCCCCGTGGCCCGGCTGCACCGGGCCTTGGCGCAGTTCATGCTCGACACCCAGACCCTCGAACATGGCTACGAAGAGTGCTACGTCCCCTATATGGTCAATCGAGACTCGCTGATGGGCACTGGGCAGTTGCCCAAGTTCGGTGAGGATCTGTTCCGGCTCGAGGGCGATCAGGATTACTATCTGATTCCCACCGCCGAAGTGCCTCTGACCAACATTGCGCGGGATCATATCTTCGAGGCCAAGGAACTGCCGGTACGCCTGACGGCACATACGCCGTGCTTTCGCAGCGAGGCAGGCGCTTACGGCAAGGATACTCGGGGCATGATTCGCCAGCACCAGTTCGACAAGGTCGAGATGGTGCAAATGGTCGCGCCGGAGACCAGTTATGACGCGCTGGAAGAAATGCGCGGCCATGCAGAGGCGATTCTTCAAGCGCTTGGCCTGCCGTATCGTGTGGTAACGCTATGTACTGGCGATATGGGCTTTGGTGCGGCCAAGACCTATGACCTTGAAGTCTGGTTGCCGAGCCAAAACACCTATCGCGAAATCTCCTCGGTATCCAACTGCGAAGATTTCCAGGCCCGGCGGATGCAGGCGCGCTTCCGCTCGCCTGAACACAAGAAGCCAAGACTGCTGCATACCCTGAATGGTTCGGGCCTCGCTGTGGGCCGCTGTCTGTTGGCGGTGCTCGAGAATTACCAGAATGTCGACGGCTCGATCACCGTGCCGGAAGCGCTGCGCTCCTACATGGGCGGTACCGAAACCATCAATGCTTGAGTAGGGCTTTTCGTAACCTCATCCATGAAGAAGGCCTCGCTCTGCGAGGCCTTCTCTCTTCGGCAACGACTTGCGTTACTGGGCAATGCCCCAGTCTACGCTGACCCCCGTTTCGATGGTGATCTCGCCGGGGCGGTACTCCGCCTGTGTCTTGCTCTCCATGCCATCGGCGCGCATCGTAGCCATGTGCGGTGCGAAGACGGGCAGGGCGCTTTCCTGCACGTTCTGGACCCGGCCCAGCTTGACTCCCAATGTGTCGGCGATTAGTTCGGCCTTGGCTCGTGCCTTCTCCAAGGCTCGTTTCAGCGCCTGGTCACTAGCCGCGTCACGATTCTTGAGGTCGTAGGTTATGCCATCCAGGGAGTTGACGCCTGCCTGGGTCAAGGCATCGAGAATCGCCGGAACGCGGCCGAGGTCGCCGATACGTACACTGATGGGACGCTCCAGTTGCGTACGCACCAGCGGCGCCTCGGCTTCACCCTGACGTGCTGGGGCCTGTACATAGTCGGGCCGGATCAACAGGGAGCCAGCGCTGATCGCCTGCTTGTCCAGGCCGTTCTGTTCAAGCGTGCGAATCAGTTCGCCAGTTCTCTTTTCCAATCGCTCACGTGCCTGGGCGAGAGCCGCGCGGTCGGCCTGGGTATCATCCGCCTGGGCGACGGCTGGCGTGCGTTCCCAAAGGCGTGCTTCCAAGGTGGCCATGTCGGGGGTTACCGAGACATCGGCTTGCGCCTGCACCTGGATGCGCTGAGGAAGTGGGTGGGGTGCCGTCTGGGCGGAGGCTGTCGCCGTCAGGCAAGCGCTAAGCACCACCACTAAGGGGAATGTGAGAAAGGTCGGAGCAGGCATGGCGCCTCCTTGTAAGCGTTATACGTCAATCGTCTCGGTCAGTGGTCGGAACCATAAGGATCGTCGCGCTGGCATGTTATCCACGGGGCGAGAAAAGAGCGCGTTCCGACTCTCCCTGGGCGCTTGTATCGAGAGCACTTAATAGTCAATGCCACGTCGCGCCTGAACACCGTCATTGAAGGCGTGACGGACCTCCTGCATTTCCGTGACGGTATCGGCCAATTCAAGTAGTTCACGATGTGCATTGCGCCCGGTGAGGATGACGGTCTGGTCCTTTGGGCGATTCTTCAGGGCTTGTATTACCGTTGCGATATCCAAGTAGCCAAACTTGAGCATATAGGTGATTTCGTCCAGCACGACCAGATACACCGACTCATCGGCCAGCATTTTGGCTGCCTCGCGCCAGACATCGCGGCAGGCAGCGGTGTCGGCTTCGCGATCCTGGGTTTCCCAGGTAAAGCCAGTTGCCATGACGGCAACCTCCAGATTGGGGTCCTGCTCGAGTCGTTCACGTTCTCCGCATTCCCACACGCCTTTGATGAATTGAACGACACCGACCTTGTAGCCGTAACCCAAAGCGCGAGTGACGGTACCCCAGGCCGCGGTGGTCTTGCCTTTGCCGTTGCCGGTGAATACCAGCACGAGTCCGCGTTGTTCACGCGCATTGGCGATTTTCTCGTCCACATGCGCCTTGAGCTTTTCCATGGAGCGTTGGTGGCGTTGGTTGCGGTCATTCATTAACTACTCCTGGTGTCATGTCGGCACTGGGATCAAAAGGCGAAAGATAAGGATAATCCAGGTTAGAAAAACAGCACCCGTCGTGACCGTCAAATAACAATTAATGCATACTTTTGAATTGCCTCTGTTACGAGTTGACGGTAAGTAAAGAAGCGACAAATATGGACCTGCATCCCCATCAAGGGCTTGATCTGGGCGCCTGGCAAGGCGATCGAAAGGAGAACAACGATGTTGCCGTATGGATTGCGTCAATCTCTTGAGCAATGCACAAACTTACCTTCTTTACCAAGTGCAGTTCTGCGTGTTGTCGAACTGGCGCGAGACCCTGAAAGCAGCATCCAACAAATAGTGTCCACCTTGGGTACCGACCCAGCCCTCTCGGTACGTGTGCTCTCCCTGGCCAATACGGTTTACTTCACTCAGTCACGCCCTGTCGAAGATCTACAGCAAGCCGTCAGTCGGATTGGGATGGAAAGAACGCTTTCCTTGGCGCTGGGTTGCAGCCTGGTAACTGGCACCGAGAGTCAGGCATTCCCAGGCATGGATCTGGAGCGTTATTGGCAACGTTCGCTCATCTGTGCACTCAACGCGAAGTCCCTCGCCGAGACTTTGGGCCTGGATGCAGAAAGTGGCGCTCTTTACACCGCCTCGCTGCTTCAGGACATCGGCATGCTAGCGTTGTATGCCGCCGATGCCGCCCATTATCGCCCCCTAATTGAATCTGCCACAGACCATGTGTCATTGCTTCATGAAGAGCGTCGACTCTACGGGGCGGATCACGCCGAAGTTGGTGCTTGGCTTGCGGCACAATGGAAACTTTCCGAGAGAACTACGCAGTGGATCGCCCGAAGCCATGATGGCTTGGAGCGTTCGGATTCAAGGGAAGCGCAAACCCGGAATTGTCTCATCGCCTCGGGTACGCTAGCTGATGCCTGGCTGAAAGGCGAGGCGGCACTGAGTATGGCGATGGCCTCGCTCGAGGAATATTTTGGGCTGGATTCCCCCAAGATGATTGCGAAAATCATGTCACTGCAAGAGCAGCTGCCTTCGGTGGTAGCGCTTTATGATATTGCTTTACCGCAGCCCCTTGATGCCAACCAATTGATGTACGAGGCCAAGTTGCTGCTTGCCGAGAGAAACGCCCGTCTTCAGCAAGACCTGTTACGTCAACAGCAAGAGATCGAGTCACTGCGTCGGCAACAGGAGACGCTGAGCCATCAGGCCAGCGTCGATCCGCTTACTGGTCTCTTTAATCGACGCTACATGGAGCAACGACTGGAAGCGCTTTTTGACCAGGCGAGTGCCGATTCAAACAGCCTATCGATCATCTTCATCGACCTGGATCGTTTCAAAAATATCAACGATGAATTTGGTCATACAGTCGGTGATGAAGTGCTGAGGGGGTTTGCCGCCATACTGTCCGGCATGTTTGATGATGACGAAGCGATCACGGGTCGCTACGGCGGTGAAGAGTTTGTTGTCGTTCTGCCGGGAGTAGGCAGCGACGTGGCTCGTCAGCGAGTGAAGGAGATACGTCGCCAGGTCGATGCCAAGGCCGCAGTCAACTGCCACGGTGCGCCCATTCTAGTAACGGCATCCTACGGTATCGCTGTCATGGAGGAGGCGGGGCGGTTCGCGAATATCCGCGAACTCATCGAGACAGCCGATCAGTGCATGTATCAGTCGAAGCGTAACGGCTGTAATCGGGTGACCGTTGTTACCGCACCCGTTACTACCGCGCCGACCTGAAGTCATCAACATGCTCAGTCAGGCGAACAGATCTGCCTGGCGGTTGGGGGGACGGAAAGCGTGACAGTCGAGCCCCATTGCGGCGCGGCCCTCCATGCCCAGGCGACGAGATGTGGCATCGAAGCGTTGCCGAAGCATGTCGGCGAACACCCCTTGTCCGCGCATGCGCTGCCCGAAGCGCGCATCGTAGCTGGAGCCTCCCCGGCATTGACGAATCAGGCTCATCACCTTGTCAGCGCGTTCGGGGTAGTGGATATTCAGCCACTCTTCGAACAGTGGCGCGACTTCATGAGGTAGGCGTAGCAATGCCCACGCCGCTGTTTTGGCTCCAGCGTCCTTGCCTGCCTGAAGCAGTCTCTCCATCTCATGATCATTCAATCCCGGGATAACCGGTGCTATCAGTGCGCCGACGGGAACACCCGCCTGATTGAGGGCTCGTAGGGTCTTCAGTCGCGCCGACGGCGACGCCGTGCGCGGTTCCAAGGTTCGCTTGAGATCGTTATCCAACGTGGTCAGGCTGATAAAAACACGGACTAATCGCCGTTGAGCCAAGGCAGAGAGCAGGTCGAGGTCTCTTAGAATCAAGGCGCTCTTGGTCACCAAGGTCACGGGGTGGCGGCACTCCAACAGCAATTCGAGCAGTGCGCGTGTCGTGCAGCGCTCTGCCTCCAGGGGCTGGTAGCAGTCGGTATTGCCGGCCATGTTGATAGGACGGCACACATATCCTGGCTTACAGAGCTCTTCGCGCAATGTATCCACCAGGCCTGTTCGGGCGATCAGTTGCGTTTCGAAATCGATACCCGGCGACAGATCCCAGTAAGCGTGACTAGGACGCGCGAAACAGTAAATGCAGCCATGTTCACAGCCACGATAGGGGTTGAGTGATCTATCGAAGCCCAGATCCGGCGAGTCGTTCCAGGAAAGGGCGGACTTGCTACGTTCATCGCGTACCGTCGTGGCAAGTCGCTCCGCCGTCGCTTCCTGCCACCAGCCGTCGTCTTCGGCTTCGCTGGAGGTTGGAGAAAAGCGGTTATGCGGATCGAAGGTTGCTCCGCGTCCCTTGCGGGTATGAGAAGGGTAGCGCATGACAATAACCCGATATACTGTATTTAAATACAGTATATCGGGAGGGCGGAAGGCTTGCCAACTCGCGTTCAGACGATCACAAGTGACCGGGGTTACGCAGTTCGCGCTCTTCCACGGGGGGCGGGTTCCACTGATAGAGCCAGGTTTCGGTCAAGGGTTGGCCATCGCTTGTCTGCAGATAAAGACGTAGATTGATCGGGTCGGTGCTGTCGTCGGGGGGCACCACATCGAACATTGCCCGATATCCCTGAATCGAGGCCAGGGGACGTGCGGAGGTAATCTCGACACGTCCAGCCGAGTGATTGATGACCGGCTCGACCTTGACGTCCTCGCCTTCGTTGAAGGGGAACGGGCCGCCCTGGAAATCCACGACGAATCGCCAGCTGAAATACTCGCGCCGCTGACCGACGACACCGCCCAGACCTGTACGCGTCGCCACGCAGCGGGCCAGCTGCGGCTCTTCCGGGGGGCGTCCACGCCAGAAGATGCGATAACCGTAGAGCATCTCCTCACCCGGTGTTGCTTGCTTTTCCGGATTCCAAAAAGCGACGATGTTATCGAAGGTTTCATCCAGGGTGGGGATTTCCACCAACTGGATCGCCCCGGAACCCCAATCACCCTTGGGTTCGATCCATACGCTGGGGCGTCGGTCGTAGAACACCCCATCGTCCTGATAATGATCGAAATCGCGATCGCGCTGGATCAGGCCGAACCCTCTGGGGTTGTTGTCCTGATAGGAGTTGAACCGCAATTGTCGCGGATTGACGAGCGGACGCCACAGCCATTCGCCATTGCCGGTATGCATCGACAAGCCGTCGGAGTCATGGATTTCCGGTCGCCAATCCCAGTTCGCATCACGGTCGTTTTCGCCGATCATGTACATGCTGGTCAAAGGAGCGATGCCCAGGCGCTCTATGTTCTTCCGCGGATAGAGAGCCGCATCCACCTCCATCACGACACCATCGATGTCGGTGATCGCGAACCGATACGCCCCGGTAACGCTGGGTGAATCCAGTAGAGCGTAGACGTTGATGACATCGCTATTCGCTTCTGGCCGCTCGAGCCAGAAGCGGGTGAAATCGGGGAATTCCTCCGGCCTGTCCATGGCGGTGTCGATTGCCAGCCCGCGCGCCGACATACCGTACTGCATCGACTTGCCCACGGCACGGAAATAGCTGGCGCCCAGGAACGCGGCAATGTCGCGTTTCCAGTCGTTCTGGTGATGTAGCCGGAACCCGGCGAAGCCCAGGTCCTCGGGCAGGGCCTTGCCATCGATACCGGACTTTCCATAATCGAACATCGCCGGGTCGTAGGCGATTTCTTGGGCCTGCCCATTGACGATTTCATATATCTGTACGGGTTTCTTGAAGTACAGCCCGAGATGGAAGAGCTGGGCACGGTACTTGGATTGCTCCATGTCGGACCACAGGGCATGGTCCGGCTTGAAGACGATGGACTGATAATCGTCCCAGGTTAGGTCCTGCAATTGCTTGGGTAGCGTGACCTCGGGCGATTCGTAGTCCTGGGTTGCCAGATTCCTTGCCAGCCCTTTTAGCCAGGCGTAGTCGAAGGCTTCACGCGGGCCAATCGACTTGGTCTGGTTTTCGACGGCGGCGAAAAGGGGCGCAAAGGGAAGAAAGGCACTGCTGCCAATCAGACTGGAGGCTTTCAGGAAGTCGCGTCGGTTCATCTGTGTCTTTCCTAGACAATGGCTGTCCCGTGGCGGACGGTGACCGAAATCGATGTCTGCTGCCGGATGGCGCTACGGAGCGATGATACCTTCAGGTTGTGTGCGGCTGAATATCAAGAACGGTATCCTTTCGAGAATACCGTTTGGCTGGAGCCTGCCCCGCCAAAAAGACGGGGAACGAGGCCTAATCTAAAGTTATTTCACAACGAAAGGAAGAAGCCGGCCAACGCTGCGCTCATCAGGTTGGATAGTGTGCCTGCAGCAACCGCCTTTAGGCCGAGCCTGGCGATCTCACTGCGGCGGTTGGGAGCCATCAGGCCGAGCCCACCCATCAGGATAGCGATCGACGACAAATTGGCGAAGCCGCACAAGGCGAATACGACGATAGCTTGGGCATGCGGGCTGAGCGCACCCTGATCGCCGGCAAGGTCAGCGAAGGCCACAAATTCATTGAGAATCAGCTTTTCACCGATGAAGCTGCCGGCCAGAGCGGCTTCTTCCCAGGGAACACCAATGAGGAAGGCTAGGGGGGCAAATACATAGCCCAACAGCAGTTGCAGCGTCAGATCCCCATAGCCGAACCAGCCTCCTACCCAACCGAGGCAGGCGTTAAGAAGCGCAATCAACGCGATGAAGGCCAATAGCATGCCGCCGACATTGATCGCCAGTTGCACACCCGAGGCAGCTCCCGTGGCGGCAGCCTCGATGACATTGGCCGGCTTTTCGTCAGCGCCCGCCTCGATGACGTCTTCCACCGCCTGGGTCCGGGATTCGGTCTCGGGCACGATCAGTTTGGCCATGAGCAGACCGCCAGGAGCCGCCATGAAGGAGGCCGCCAACAGATACTCGAGTGAGATGCCCATGGCGGCGTAACCGCCCAGGACACTGCCGGCGACCGAAGCGAGGCCGCCAACCATGACGGCAAACAGCTCCGAGCGGGTCATGCCGGCAAGAAAAGGTCTGACGACGATGGGAGCCTCGGTCTGGCCGACAAAAATATTGGCGGCCGCCGATAACGACTCGGTACGGCTGGTCTTCAGAAGCTTGTGTAGAGCGCCACCAATCAGATTGATTATCCAGCGCATGATGCCCAGGTAATACAGTACGGAAATGAGCGAGGAAAAGAATACGATGATTGGCAGTACACGTAGGGCGAAAACGAACCCACCACCGCCGAAGACCTCGAACATCGTATCGCTGACCAAGCCGCCAAAAAGGAAGTCCATCCCGGCCTGAGCGCTATCGATAACCGCCTGGACACCTTCCGTCATGGCAAGCAACATGCGTTGGCCAAAAGGAATGTAGAGCACCAAAAGCCCCAGCCCGGCCTGAATTAGCAGTGCACCTGTCACTGTACGCATGCGTATGGCGCGACGATTTTCGGAAAGAAGAACGGCTAGAAACAAGACGACGGCAATGCCGACCAGGCCCATCAACGTTTGCATAAGGGATCCGGGGGTAGCGGTTTGTTATGAGTTTGGAAGGCTACCATCCCGGGTAGGAAAGCTACACCTTGTTGCAGGCATTCATGGCATACCTGGCCTGGATCGAGTAAGCACATCAGTGACACACCCCCAGACGCCTGAAAGCTGCAGCAGGCTAGCGAGTCAGTTGTCCAGGGTCATCACTGATGACGGCATCCACGCCCCACTCGCACAGGCGTCGGTAGGCTTTCGCATCGTTTACGGTATAGCAGAGCAGGCGGTAGGGGCTAGCAGCAACTTCCTGAGCCTGGGTGAGCTTGAGTCTTTGCCAGTCGAGGTGCAGGCTGAAGGCCTCGAGTCGAGCGGCATTATCTTCCCAGTCGCGAGGCAGCTTCTTGTAGAGCAGGCCCAGTGCCAGGTGCTGGGGATCGGGCGCGAGACGCCGCACGGCGTTGAGAGCGGTCATGTCGAACGATGATACCAGCAGCCGCTCGGCCGGTAACGCCTGCATGGCGTCAGGTAGCACCCGTTCGACCAGCGCATCCACGTCGCGTCCGCGATTGACCTTCATCTCCAGATTGAGTCCCATGCCCAACTCGGCAAGCAAGGCCAGCATGGCATCCAGCGTTGCCATTCGTTCGTCGCTGAAGGCCCTATCGAACCAGCGACCTACGTCCAGTCGGCTCGCCGAGTCCCAGGTCAGCTGATTCAACTTGCCTCGGCCGTTCGAGCAACGACGTACGCCTGCATCATGCCAGATTACTGGCGTGCCATCGCCAAGTAGTTGCACGTCGAGCTCCACCCAGTGATGGCCGGCCGCGTGAGCGGCCCTTACGGCGGCTAGGGTATTTTCGGGAGCGAGTGCCGAAAGCCCCCGGTGGGCAATGGTCGCAGGAAGATCCAGTCGAAGTGCGGTGTCGCTCATGCCAGCGGGTCCAGTGGTCGATTCGTCGTGGCAGAACATCGGCGAAGCGGCGATGACCGTCAAGTGCTGCATGTTCGGTCCGCCGATATGCTAGGCTTCTGCGCTTTTATCGTGGCGGATGGTAACGAGGTCGATCGATGAAAGTAGTCAATATCAAGAACGAACAGCAGCGCGATGCCTGCCTCGCAAGGCTGTGTGCGGAAGTGTATGGCCATGAGGCGGGTATTGCCCCGTTGGCGACCTTTGCCGGGACATTGAGTGTCCTGATCCGGCAGGATGCGGCGCGTGTTTTGGCCTTGGTTGATGATGCCTCGCAACCGGCGGCGCTCGCACTGCTGGTACTCGATGAGCAGGGACAGAGCATGGAAGTGGCCATGTTGGCCGGCCTGGAGACGAACGTGACCAAGCCGACCGAGCGCCTGGTGGGCGAGCTGGCGACACGTGCCCCCCTCAAGGTCAATGCCCTCGATACCGAGCAAGAGGATATGTTCCGCCGTTGTGGCATCGAGCGCTGGTTCGATGGCCCGAAGGGCATCCGGGTCGGCATCAGTAGCGTACATCCAGCGACGTCGCTGGAAGAACTCCCCAGCCCGATGCGCTTCGATGAGCGCGCTGTGGTGCAGTCCTTCAAGCAGGACCGCACCCTGTTCGAGGGATACAAGAAACGCTTCATTCGGGGACTGGAGACATTTCCTCGCGTGCTGTAACTCGGTCACGCCCTGGTCCGGCCTGGTATCAACGGGCCAACCAGCCACCATCGACGGCCAGGGTATGACCATGAACGTAATCCGAGGCCGGGGAGGCCAGAAAGACCACGGCGCCAGCCAGATCGTCCGGGTTTCCCCAGCGTCCTGCCGGAATGCGAGAGAGTATCTCTGCGCTCCTTTGCGGATCGTCGCGTAGTGCTTGGGTGTTGTCCGTAGCCATGTATCCCGGTGCGATGGCGTTGACGTTCACGCCCTGAGCTGCCCACTCATTGGCCATCAAGCGTGTCAGACCGAGGATGCCGCTCTTGCTGGCGGTATAGGAAGGCACACGAATGCCGCCCTGAAACGAAAGCATCGAGGCAACGTGGATGATCTTGCCTCCTGTGCCGCGTTCGATCATATGGCGCGCGGCATGCTGCGTAAGGAAGAAAGTGGCCTTCAGGTTAACGTCGATCACGCTGTCCCAATCGTCTTCACTGAACTCCAGGGCCGGCGCGCGACGGATCATGCCGGCGTTGTTGACGAGAATATCGAGTTGTCCGCCTTCGGCGATGGCTTTCTCGATGATAGTGGCAGGACGGTCCTTGCCCAATTCCGCTTCAAGATGAATGTAGCGCCTACCCAGTGCTTCGACACGCTGACGTGTTTCGTCGGCATGTCGACGATTGGCGCCGATGATATCGGCGCCGGCTTCGGCTAACGCCACCGCCATTGCCTGACCCAGGCCCTTGTTGCAACCGGTGACCATGGCCACGCGTCCTTCCAGCGAGAATAACGGCATGTCGATTCCTCCTTGTGCTTGGGGTTGGTATAGCATGCCATGGATATGATCTGGCGTTGTGAATACGGCGCTTGTATGGTGTTGCCATTCAATAGACTGATATAAGGACATTTTCATGGCCAAGCGTATCCAGTTCTCCCAGACCGGCGGTCCTGAGGTACTTGAATATGCCGATGTGACGCCGGAAGAGCCCAAATCTGGTGAAGTTCGCGTCAAGAACCATGCGGTCGGACTGAACTTCATCGACATCTACTTCCGTACCGGCCTCTACCCGGCACCCGGCCTGCCTTCCGGGCTCGGTACGGAAGGGGCCGGCGTCGTCGATGCGGTGGGTGAGGGCGTTACCCACCTCAAGGAAGGCGATCGTGTCGCCTATGCTCAGGGGCCGCTGGGTGCCTACGCCGAACATCATGTGCTGCCGGCCGACAAAGTGGTCAAGCTGCCCGAGGGCATCGAGTTTGAGACCGCAGCGGCCTCCATGCTCAAGGGGCTGACGGTACAGTACCTGCTGCGTCAGACCTACCGCCTGCAGAAAGGCGAGACGATCCTGTTCCATGCCGCTGCAGGCGGTGTCGGCTCGATTGCTTGCCAATGGGCCAAGGCGTTGGGTGTCAAGCTGATCGGTACGGTCAGCTCCCAGGAAAAGGCCGATCTGGCCATGAAGAACGGGGCTTGGGCAACCATCGACTACACCAAGGAGAACGTGGTCGAGCGCGTGCGCGAGCTGACCAAGGGCGACATGGTGCCGGTGGTCTATGATTCGGTGGGCAAAGACACCTGGGAAACGTCGCTCGACTGCCTGCAGAAGCGTGGCCTGATGGTCAGCTTTGGCAATGCGTCAGGCCCGGTGGAGAACGTCAACATCGGCATTCTCAACCAGAAGGGGGCGCTGTACGTGACCCGTCCGAGCCTTAATGGCTACGCGGATACTCGCAAGCGTCTCGAGGCTATGAGCGCTGAACTCTTCGAGATGCTGGAGAGCGGCAAGGTCAAGGTCGACATCGCCCAACGCTATCCGCTGGAAAAGGCCGGCGAGGCTCAGGAAGCCCTGGCGTCCCGCAAGACGACCGGCTCGACCGTGCTATTGCCTGCTATGCAGGAGACTCAGGCAGTGCAGGACACTGAACAGTCAAATGACGTTAGCGAGTCACAGGAAACCCAGGCGGCACAGGAAGGAAAAGCCTCTCAGGATCAGGATTCGCAGGCATGAGAGGGCGGGCGGCCGGGCTGAGCCTGGCCTTCTTACTGATAGCACTTGCCGGCTGTGCCGGTACGCCACCCACCGGCAGGCCTGATGCCGGTTATGGTGCGTCTCATGCGGAGCAGGGGCGGGCGGCTTATTACAGCGATGCCTACCAGGGCAAGCAAACGGCCAGTGGTGAGCGTTACGACCGCAACTCGTTGACGGCTGCGCACCGTTCCTTGCCTTTCGGCACCCGGGTCAACGTCACCAATCTGGACAACGGGCGGAACGTTACCGTGCGGATCAATGACCGTGGCCCGTATACCCGCGGCCGCATCATTGACCTGTCACGCCGGGCGGCCCAGCAACTGGGAATGATCCGTAGCGGTACCGCCCCGGTACGCGTGACGGTAGTGAACTGACCCATACCCAGCACACCACAAAGCCACGCCCGGTCATAGGCAACATGACCGGGCGTGGCTTTTTTAATGTCCAACGTCGCCGCTCAGGCCGCATCGTGCCAGACGACCTTGTCCTTGTGCGAGGCGAAGGCATCGAAGGCGAAGTCGTCGACGGTGAGCATGTCGAGCACTTCCTGCTCGTAGCGGCGCATGAACCGGGCATCCGCTTCATCGATTAGGCCAGCGTCCAGGGCGGCCTCCAGACGTTGTTCGGGGTGCAAGGCCTCGGCGGGCAGTAGTCCCTTGGCATACGCCTTGCTGATGGTGCGATAGATCGGTTCGGCACGCTCGTACTCGGCAACCAGGGCATTGTAGCGTGCCAGCGGATTGTCCTGCTGCCCCTGCTCCTGGCGGTCCCAGGTATCGGCGGTCAGTTTGCGGCGCAGGGCCGTATCCGTGGAAATGGCTTTGGCGATCTCGCGCGTCAGGCCGTCTGCCGGCTTCGCCCAGCGACGCCCTAAAGGCATTACGATCAACTTCAGCGACCGGGCCAGCGCACGGTTGGGCAGGTTGTCGAGCAACTCGACCAACGCTTGTTCGGCACGGAACAACAGGGTGCGGCAGCTGTAGTGCAGAAGTGCCGCTTCATGCTCGACATTGTCGCCGGCCTGCCACTGCTTGAGCACCATGGAGGTCAGATACAGGTTGGAAAGTACGTCGCCCAAGCGCGCTGACAACATCTCACGTTTCTTGAGCCCCGAGCCGACACTGATCATTGCAGCATCCGCACACAAACCGAAGGCAGCGGACAGGCGTGACACGTCACGGGCGTAGGGAGAGGCTATCTCGTCGAAGGGTACGCGCGGCCGGGCGATGCCCAAGGCCTGCAGAGACGCACGAGCGGCATTGCCGAAGATCAACCCGATGTGGCCGAAAAATGCTCTGTCGAAGGCGTCCAGATCCTGAGCTTCTTTGGCTGCCAGCTCCTTGAGAACGAATGGATGGCAGCGAATCGCGCCCTGGCCGAAGATCATCAGGTTGCGGGTCATGATGTTGGCGCCTTCCACAGTGATCGACACCGGCACGGCGCTCCAGCCCAGGCCCAGATAATTGCGCGGCCCCAGCGTCACAGCACGACCGCCGTGGATGTCCATCGCATCGGCGAGAATGTGGCGCTGGAATTCGGTCAACTGACTTTTGAGAATGGCCGAAGGGACGGCGGGCTTCTCGCCGTGATCTATCAGATTAGCGGTTTGCATGACCGCTGCCTGGGCGATATAGGCATGTGCCGAGAGGCGAGCCAGCGGTTCCTGAACGCCCTCCATGTCGGCCACTGGCATGTTGAACTGACGGCGAATACGACTGTAGCCGCCGGTCCAGCCAATGGCATAGCGGCCTACACCCGACGCACCGGAAGGCAGGGTGATGCAACGGCCCACCGAGAGACACTCGACGAGCATGCGCCAGCCTTGGCCGGCCATTCTGGGCCCGCCAATAATGTAATCGAGCGGGATGAAAACGTCCTTGCCGACGATCGGCCCGTTCATGAAAGGGCTGCCGATGGGATGATGGCGGCGGCCGATCTCCATGCCTTCGGTGTTGCGGGGAATAAGCGCACAGGTGATCCCGAGGTCGGTATCGTCACCCAGCAGGTGTTCAGGATCGAACATGCGAAAGGCCAGCCCGACCACGGTGGCGATTGGCGCCAGGGTGATCCAGCGTTTCTCGAAGTTCAGGCGCAGGCCCAGGACTTCTTCACCATTGTGCATGCCCCGGCATACGACACCGGTGTCAGGCAGTGAGGTAGCATCACTACCGGCCCGCGGTCCTGTCAGGCCGAAGCAGGGGATTTCGCGCCCGTCGGCCAGGCGGGGCAGATAATGATCCTTCTGCGCCTGGGTGCCATACTTGAGCAGCAGTTCGCCCGGCCCCAATGAGTTGGGAACGCCGACGGACACCATGAGCGTCTCGTTGACCGCCAGTTTCTGGAGCACGGCCGATTGCGCCTTGGCCGAAAAGCCGAGGCCACCGTACTGCTTGGGAATGATCATCCCGAAGAAGCCTTCCCTTTTCAGATAATCCCACAATGCCTCGGGCAGGTCGGCGCGCTCACGGGCGGTTTCCCAACCGTTGGTCATGCCGGCCGCTACCGAGCACTGGTGTTCAATGAAGGAGCGCTCCTCTTCGGTTAGCCCCTCATTCCGGTAGTCAAGAAGGCGCTGCCAGCGTGGCCTGCCCGAGAACAGTTCGCCGTCCCAGGATACCGTGCCGGCCTCCAGGGCGGAGCGTTCGGTGGCCGACACCTTGGGCGCAGCGTTGTCGAAGAGTGCGAAGATACGTGGCGACAACCAGCGACGGCGCAGGGCGGGGATGCCGGGAACGGCCAGGATGGCGCCACCGAGCAATAGCAGGGCGCCCAGAATGGGAGCGCCGAAAAGCAAACCGATGACGCCGGTGACGGCGAGGACGCCGATTGCCGAAACGGCACCGGCCTCGCGGCGCATCACTTCCAGTAGGCCGGCAACGGCGGCGACGAGCAGTATGAATTGAAACATGGGACTCTCCAGGCAACTGCGCAGGATTCGAACGGTTGTTTTAATTTATACAGGCTAGCCGATTTCCATCGGTCTGACTAGCTGAGGCCGAATCCAACATCGAAAGCAAAAAAAGCCCCGCGAAGGGCGGGGCAGAAGGGGAAGTCGAATCAGGCTGGTCTGATGTCAGGCCTTGGCGGGCTCGCGAGCCGGGGCGTTTCCGGCAACGTAGTAGGGCACTTCGGCCTTGGGCAGCGGTGCCCGGCCACGGACCTTGTCGGCCATTTTTTCCGCGATCATGATCGTCGGCGCGTTGAGATTGCCGGTGGTGATCACAGGCATGATAGAGGCGTCGATGACACGCAGTCCTTCAAGCCCATGGACACGGCCGGCGCCATCGACAACGGCCATGTCGTCTGTCCCCATCTTGCAGCTGCCGCTGGGGTGATAAGCGGTTTCGGCATGCTGGCGCACGAACTCATCGATTTCTTCGTCCGTTTGCACATCAGGTCCCGGCGAGATTTCGCGTCCGCGGTATGGATCCATCGCGGGCTGGGCGATGATCTCGCGGGTGATGCGAATGGCGTCGCGGAACTCCTCCCAGTCCTTGGGATGATTCATATAGTTGAACAGAATGCTCGGCGGGGCGCTGGGGTCACGAGAAGTCAGCCGAATCCGGCCGCGACTCATCGAGCGCATCGAGCCTACGTGAGCCTGGAAGCCATGTGCCTGCACGGCGCTCTTGCCGTTGTAGCTGATAGCGATCGGCAGGAAGTGATACTGCAGGTTAGGCCATTCCTCCTGGTCATTGGTACGAATGAAACCTGCTGCCTCGAACTGATTGCTGGCGCCGATACCGGTGCCCTTGAACAGCCATTCGGCACCGATCTTGGGCTGATTCCACCACTTGAGCGCCGGGTAGAGAGAAATCGGTTTTTTGCACTCGTACTGGATATACATTTCCAGATGATCCTGCAGGTTCTCGCCAACCCCTGGCAGGTCATGCACCACAGGAATATCGTACTCCTTGAGGTGTTCGGGATTGCCCACGCCGGAGCGCAGCAGGATCTGTGGCGAGGCGATCGCACCGGCACACAGCAGCACCTCGCGGCGTGCGTGCGCTTCCTGCGGTTGGCCCTTGCGAGAATAGCTTACGCCGATGGCCCGCTTGCCCTCGAAGAGGATGCGGTCTGTCATGGCGTGGGTTTCGATGGTCAGGTTGGGACGCTGCTTGGCGATGGCCAGATAGCCCCGTGCCGTGGATGCACGGCGTCCGTTGGGCGTGGTGGTGCGATCCATGGGGCCGAAGCCTTCTTGCTGATAGCCGTTGACATCTTCTGTCTCTGGATAGCCAGCCTCGATACCAGCACGGATAAAGGCACCGTATAGTTCGTTGTTGCCTTCCTTGGGCGTGGCGACCGACACCGGGCCGTCACCGCCATGATAGTCGTTGGGACCGATATCGCGGGTTTCTGCCTTCTTGAAGTAGGGCAGGCACTCAAGATAGTTCCAGTCTTCCAGGCCGGGTGCTTTCGCCCAAGTATCATAATCGAGCGCGTTGCCGCGCAGGTAGCACATGCCATTGATCAGTGACGATCCGCCCAACCCCTTGCCGCGTCCGCATTCCATGCGCCGGTTATTCATGTAGGGTTCGGGGTCGGTCTCGAACGCCCAGTTGTAGCGCTTGCCCTGCAGCGGATAGGCCAGCGCGGCGGGCATCTGGGTGCGAAAGTCGAAGCGATAGTCGGGGCCGCCCGCTTCCAGCAACAGTACCTGAACGTTGGCGTCCTCGGTCAGCCGAGTGGCCAGCACGTTGCCGGCGGAACCGGCACCGATAATGATGTAATCGTATTCACGAGCCTGCGTCATGAAGCGGCCCTCCTTAACAATGCGTCGGTCTTGCGGAATGCGAGTTGCACGAATGGCGTCACGGTCGCCATTCGTGCGTCCGGACAGAATCAGAACACTGCCGGGAAGGGACCCATTTCGACCTGGATGGACTTGATCTGGGTGTAATGTTCGAGCGAGGTGATGCCGTTCTCACGACCGATGCCCGACTGCTTGTAGCCACCCACCGGCATCTCGGCAGGCGAGTCACCCCAGGTGTTGATCCAGCAGATACCTGCCTCTAGACGGTGAATCACGCGGTGGGCACGGTTCAGTCCCTCGGTGAACAAGCCCGCGGCCAACCCATAGTGGGTATCGTTGGCACGACGGATGACCTCCTCTTCGTCATCGAAGGCGAGGATTGCCATGACCGGACCGAATATCTCCTCACGAACGATGCGCATGTCGTCGGAGCAATCGGTGAATACCGTTGGCTCGGCCCATGCCCCCTTGGCGTAATCGCCCTCGGTCATGCGGTTACCGCCGGCGAGCAGGCGTGCACCTTCCTGTTTACCGATTTCAAGGTACGACAGTACCTTTTCCAGGTGCTCGAAGCTGACCAGTGGGCCAAAGTTGACTGAGGGGTCGAGCGGATCGCCGGATTGAATGCGAGCCACACGCTCTTGGATCTTGGCTTCGAAAGCGCTCTTGACCGAGCGATGCACGAACACTCGAGTCCCGTTGGTACAGACCTGACCGCTGGAATAGAAGTTGGCCATCATCGCCGCATCAGCAGCGCGATCGAGGTCGGCATCATCGAATACGATCAGCGGCGATTTGCCGCCGAGCTCCATGGTGACTTCCTTGAGCGTGGAGGCTGCAGCGGCGGACATGACTTTCTTGCCAGTACCGACTTCACCGGTAAAGGTCACCTTGTCGATGCCTTGGTGTTCGGTGAGCATGGCGCCCACGTTACCCGGGCCCTGGATGACGTTGAAAACGCCATCCGGCAAGCCGGCTTCTGTAAAGATCTCGGCCAACTTGATGGCGGAAAGGGGAGTCACCTCACTGGGCTTGAATACCACGGCGTTGCCGGCGGCCAGGGCAGGCGCCGCCTTCCAGCATGCAATCTGGATCGGATAGTTCCATGCACCGATAGCACCGATGACGCCCAGTGGTTCGCGGCGGGTATATACGAACGATGTCTCGCGCAGCGGAATCTGGGTGCCTTCGATGGCCGGGGCCAAGCCAGCAAAATATTCGAGGGAGTCGGCCCCGGTGACGATATCGACGGCAATGGTCTCGCTGATCGGTTTGCCGGTGTCCAGGGTTTCCAGGTGGGCCAGCTCGTCATTGCGTTCGCGGAGTAATGCCACGGCGCGGTTGAGAATACGGCTGCGCTCCATGCCGGACATGGCGCCCCACACTTTCTGGCCTTCGCGTGCAGCCGCCACGGCGCGATCGACGTCGGCCTGCGATGCCTGCTGCACAGTGGCCAGCACTTCGCCGCTGGTCGGGTTGATGGTTTCGAAGGTTTCGCCGGAGGTGGCATCCACCCGACGTCCGCCAATAAAGAGTTGCTGGGTTTCGAATGTGGCCATGAATTCCTCCTGCGGAACGGAATCGAGAATATTGATGATGGCTGGTCAGGCGTAGCACTCGGCGCGAGCCAATTGCTCGTCCAGGTAGTCATAGGCCAAGCGTCGTGCGCGTTCCACGTCGAGACCTTCGGGAGCCAGCGCGCCGCGCAGCCAGAGCCCGTCGATCAGGGCAGCCAGGCCGCGCGCGGCGTCCCGCGCTTCTGCCTTGGGCAGGCAGCGACGGAACTGGTAGCAGAGGTTCGAGTAAAGCCGTCTGTCATTGACGTACTGTAGCCGCTGCAGGTCATCCCGGTGCATGCTTGAGGCCCAGAAGGCCAGCCACGTTTTCATGACCGACTGGCTGACCTGGCTGCGATCGAAGTTGCCATCGATGATCGCTCGGACGTGAGCCTGCGGCGTGTCGTCAGCCTTGGCGCGCCGACATGCGACGGCTTGTCTGAGATCGTTGAGGATCTTGCGCATCGTGGCTTCGAGCAGGCCATCCTTGCCGCCGAAGTAATGACTGATGATGCCTGCCGACACGCCAGCTCGCCGGGCGATACGCACAACCGTGGCATCGGCCAGGCCGGCTTCGTCGATCGCTTCCATGGTCGCCTGGATCAACTGGCGTCGACGAATGGGTTCCATTCCGAGCTTGGGCACCGATCGTTCTCCTCTGCTGGTTGCCCCCGGTTCGACTCGTGACGTGCGTCCGCCGTCAACCGTTGGACTACAGTTTGCTATATTTTTATTGAACGTTCAATCAATAAAAAATCTATTGTATATTGGAATGGCAATTGGGGCTTACCATAAGCTGATCTTATCGAAATTCTCATCAGCATGCCTGAGATAGGTTCTTTCTTACACGCAGGAGATTACAACGATGGCGAACATGACCCCCACTAAGCTCATGATTGGCGGCTTGATGTTCGGGGCCGCTCCCTTGGCGATGGCTGAGGTGCCGCAAGATTGTCAGACAGTGCGCTTTGCCGAAGTCGGCTGGACGGACATCACGGCTACTACTGCACTGACCAGTGAGGTACTAGAAGGGCTGGGTTACGAGACGACCAGTGATACCGTCTCGGTACCGATCGCCTACGCCGGTATGAAGAATGGTGATTTCGATGTGTTCCTGGGCAACTGGATGCCTTCCATGGCATCGATCAGTGATCCTTACATCGAGAAAGGGCAGGTCGACCGTACCGGGGCCAACCTTGAAGGTGCCAAGTACACCTTGGCCGTACCGCAGTACGTCTACGATGCAGGCGTTACCTCCGTGGCCGATCTGGACTCGCATGCCGAAAAGTTCGGGCAGCGTCTGTTCGGCATCGAGGCCGGTAACGATGGCAACATGATCATCCAGGACATGATCGATGACGATGCCTTCGGCCTGGGCGACTGGCAACTGATCGATTCCTCCGAGGCAGGCATGCTGGCTGAGTTGAAGTCTCGGGCCAGCAGCAAGGACTGGATGGTGTTCCTCGGCTGGGAGCCGCATCCCATGAATACCAATTTCGATATCGCCTATCTGGAAGGGGCCGATGATTACTTCGGCCCTGATCTCGGTGGGGCCACTGTCTACACCAATACGCGCGGCGGCTACATCGAGGAGTGTTCCAATGTCGGGACGCTGCTGAATAACCTGCAGTTCACTCTATCCATGGAGAACCAGATCATGGGCGCGATCATGGATGACGGACAAGATCCTCGAGACGCCGCTCAACAGTGGCTACAGAATCATCCGGACGTACTTGGTCAATGGCTGGAAGGTGTGACCACTGTCGATGGCAAGCCGGGCCTTCCGGCGGTCAAGGAATCGCTGGGCATCAGCGATTGATTGTCTGCGGGGCGAACAGGGTTGCCAAGGCCCGTGCCGACAGGCATAATTCGCCCCCGTTGCAGCAGTGCACCGCGGCATTGCCCGCTGGCACATGGCTACGTAGCTCAGCTGGTTAGAGCACATCACTCATAATGATGGGGTCCCCTGTTCGAATCAGGGCGTAGCCACCAGAATCGATAAAGCGCCCGAGGTAATCCCTCGGGCGCTTTTCGTTACGGACTGTCATCAGTGGCAGTGGTCGGCTCAAGCAGAAAGCGTTAGGTAACCTGCTAAGACTTGACGAATTTTTTTCGTTACGTATAATACGCCGCGTGTTCGAGAAGTTCCCCGATAGCTCAGTTGGTAGAGCAAATGACTGTTAATCATTGGGTCGCAGGTTCGAGTCCTGCTCGGGGAGCCAAACAGTTCGGACACCACAATTCGGCGATTCCCCGATAGCTCAGTTGGTAGAGCAAATGACTGTTAATCATTGGGTCGCAGGTTCGAGTCCTGCTCGGGGAGCCAAACAGTTCGGACACCACAATTCGGCGATTCCCCGATAGCTCAGTTGGTAGAGCAAATGACTGTTAATCATTGGGTCGCAGGTTCGAGTCCTGCTCGGGGAGCCAACCTCCCGCCGAAGCCAGTTTATGTAGTTCCCCGATAGCTCAGTTGGTAGAGCAAATGACTGTTAATCATTGGGTCGCAGGTTCGAGTCCTGCTCGGGGAGCCAGCTTGTTTTTTCCTTCCTTGTCGTTTCTTCCTCCCAGTCTCCCTTTTCTCGATTCCGCTTTGCTAGATTGAACCGGTGTTCCTGAGTTCGTTATCCGATATTTGTGGCGCTTGAACTGAGGTTTCCGGCGGAATGTAGAGCCTGGCGGCATTTGCCAGTACGCTGACTGAACTTAACGCCATCGCACCGGCGGCAATCACAGGTGGTATCGGCATCCATACAGCGATGCTCAATGCCAGCAAGTTGTAGGCTATCGAAAAAGCCAGGTTCTGATGCATCAGGCGGTAGGCCGAGCGCGCCAATCGATGTGCTTGCCACGCTTGGCCGATGCCTGTCGTGAGCAAGGAGATTGCTGCAATGTCGCGCGCCTGTGGCGTAGCTCCGGCGACACTGATGCCTGTTGTCGCTGTGGCCAGAGCCAGGGTGTCGTTGATCCCGTCACCGACGAATACCGATGGCTTCGGTAGGGTTTCGACCAGTCTGGCCTTGGCGTCCGGTGTCAGTTCGGCAAAACGCTCGCTGCGGCGAAATCCGCCACGTTGCCCGATCGCATGCACATTAGTCGCCTGATCCCCGCTCAATAACGCCAGGGTGAACGACGCGTCACGAAAGTGTGCTACCGCTGCTGCTGCGTCGCGCGTCAATGTCTCATCGAGAATCAGGGTGCCCAACCAGCGTTTTCCCCGTGCCACACCCACGATCTTGCCTATACCTTCGTCAATGTCAGGAATATCGATGCCATGCTCGGACAGCCAGCGCGGCGAGCCCACTCGAAGGATGGTGCCTTGTGGCTCATGGACCGCAACGCCCAGGCTCGGATGATGAATAGCAGCCAGGCCATCGGCTAGTGCTAGCCCCCGCTCGGTGGCGTGACGACGCAGTGTCTGTGCTACCGGATGAGTGATGCCCTGTTCCGCTTGGGCGGCGAGACGCAGCACGTCGTCTCCGGAAATGCCGCGAGCAGTGTGGATATCGTGGATACCGAGCAGTCCAGTCGTCAGGGTGCCAGTCTTGTCAAAGGCGATGCTGCGCGCCCTGGCTAGCGTCTCGAAGGCACTCAGGTCCTTGAAGACGATGCCTTGGCGTAGTCCGCGGGCCGTTGCTGCCTGCGTGACGACGGGAATGGCCAGGCCCACGGCGCAAGGGCAGGCGACGATCAAGACCGATAGGGACCAGGCGAATGCCTCGTCCAAGTCGACGCCGCGCGCCAGGACCATGAAAAATGTACCAACGGCAAGCCCCAGAGCAGCGGAGGGCAGCCAGCGGGCGACGCTATCCGATACTTTCTGAAACTCACCCTTGCGGGCGTATAGCTGCAAGGTGCGGTTGCGCAAGCTATCGATATAGCGATGGCCTAGCTCAGCGTCGACGCGCAGGATCAGGGCGGGTCCGGCATTGATACAGCCAGCTTCGATACGATCGCCTCGCGTCAACAGCACCGGGGTCGTCTCTCCAGTTAGCACCGCGCGGTCGATCAGGGCTTGGTCATTGTCGAGAAAGCCATCGAAGGGAAGGGCGGCTTGTGCATCGACACTGACCTGATCGCCACATCGAATGTCCTCAAGGGCACTTGATTCCCATTGGCCGTCTCGCCAGACCCTGGCGCTCTCGGGCGAAAGGCTGTCCAGACTCGCCAGCGCATCCAGGCCATCCTGTCGGCTGGCCAGTTCGACCAGACGACCTGCCAGCAGCAGGGTGATCAGCATGACTGCGGTGTCGACATAGACATCGGACGAGCCGCGCCAGAGGTGCCAGGCCGAGAACGTCATGGCGCTGATCACGCCCAGACTGACCAGCACGTCCATGCCGGGGTGTCCGGCACGCAACGTGCGCCAGGCGGCGCGATAGAAAGGCAATCCTGCATAGCTGACCACGGGCAGGGCAAGAAGGCTAGCCGTCAGGGCAATAATCCAATCGACCCGCGGGCCCAGGCCATAGTTGAAGTAGAGTAGCGCCGAGGCCATCAGGGTCCACATGCCGAAAGCAATGCTCACACCAAGCCGAACGAGCAGGGTGCGGCGTGCCTGGGCCAACCGTTCACGGCTGTCCTGGGCGCTGGCCTGGCTGGTCAGGCGGTAACCGAGCGAAGCGACGCTCTTCTCCAGCGACGCCGGCCCCGTCGTGGTGGGGGCCCAGCGCACCAGCGCCGACGCCGTCACGAAGTTGACGCTGGCATCGAGGACACCGGGCTGTTTCTTGAGGAAATGCTCGATGGCGAAGGCGCAACTGCTACACCACATGCCCTGTACGACGAAGATGGCGTCACGCGCTTCTGTATTGGTCGTCGTGTCATGGTTCGACAGGTCGGCAGGGGGCTCGACGCTGCCAAGCAAACGTTGGGGCATGTCCGTCTCGTCGCATTACGGTTTCGTAAAGAGCGTAGTGGAGATCCTCTGGGATAACTAAGGAAGTCAGGGCCTGAGCCGGGAACAGTCCCGGTCCCATTGGCTACCGTGTAGTGGTGAAAATTTTCCTTTTTAAACAAGAAAATTCTTAAAAACTTTTTGCCTGCTAATTGGCGAGACCAAGCGATCCTTTCCTATAGTTAGTTCCGTTGGGCCGAAAGATGGCGTCATGAGGAGACAATAAGAGCAAGGTCAGGGAGAGACCGATGCCACAAATTTTCCCCCGTCGGGCAAATTCACTGGTCAGCATGGCACTCTGGGGAGGCGCCTTCGGCGTCGTGATCCTCATTCTCGTCGCTGTGACGATTGGAAGTTCGGCTCACGATACCGGGGTATACGCGACACCGGAGCAGCCGGTGCCCTTCAGCCACGAGCATCATGTGAGCGGACTGGGATTGGACTGCCAGTACTGTCACACCGGTGTCGAAAAATCCGATTTTGCTGGCCTGCCTCCTACCTATACCTGCATGACCTGCCACTCCCAACTATGGACTAACGCCGAGATGCTGGAACCGGTGCGGCAGAGTCTGAAGCGCGACGAGCCAATCAAGTGGGTCCGCGTCCATGATCTGCCTGATTTCACGTATTTCAGTCACCGGATACACGTCAATAACGGCGTTGGCTGCGAGTCGTGCCATGGACGTGTCGATGAGATGCCCATCACGACTCAGCAAAAACCACTGACCATGCAGTGGTGTCTCTCTTGTCATCGTAATCCCGAGCCCAACCTCCGGCCTGCCGACAAAATCACGGCGATGGGCTATGACCCTGCCAAGGACAGTATTCCAGGTCATGAACTGCTGGAACGCTATGCCATTCGCAAGGACAACCTGACCGAGTGCAGCACATGTCATCGATAAGCCACGACGAACTGCAGCACATTCGTGTGCGGCTGGGCCAGGCGCGAGGACCCCAGTACTGGCGCAGCCTGGAGGAGCTGGCTGAGAGTGAGAGCTTCGGTGAGTTTCTGAATCAGGAATTTCCTCGCCTGGGTGCCGTCTGGGAAGCACCTATGGATAGGCGCGGCGCACTCAAGCTTATGGCAGCCAGCATGGCACTGGCCGGGTTGACTGCCTGCGGCAGACAGCCGCGAGAATTCATCGTTCCTTATGTCAACATGCCCGAGGGCGAGGTGCCGGGCATGCCCCGCTACTACGCTACCTCGCACCTGATCGGCGGCTATGCGCATGGATTGCTGGCGCAGGCTCACCAGGGGCGTCCGGTCAAGCTGGAGGGCAACCCGGACCATCCGGCTACCCTGGGTGCCTGCGATGCATTCTCCCAAGCCTCGGTATTATCGCTCTATGATCCGGATCGCTCGGCCTCAGTGATGAATCGGGGCGAAGTAGCAGGATACGGCAGCTTTCTGATGACCCAGCAGGACAAGCGTCTCGAGTGGAATCGTACGCAGGGGCAGGGCTTGTGTTTCCTGACTGGCAGCCTGACGTCGCCGAGTCAGCACGCGTCCTTGCAGGCGTTGCTCGAACGTTGGCCCAAAGCGCGCTGGTACGTCCACGAGCCTATCGATCGCCAGGCCGTCTACGCGGGAAGTGAGCAACTGTTCGGCAGGCCGCTCGAGCCGGTGTATCGTTTCGATCGTGCTCGTATCGTCCTGTCGTTGGACAGTGACTTCATGCAGTCCCAGCCCGGATTTTTACGCTATGCCCACGATTTCATGGCACAGCGGCGACCACGCGATAACGACGGTTTCCTGGCGCGCCTGTACGTCGTGGAATCGACACCGAGCATTACCGGCAGCGTTGCCGACCATCGTTACCGCCTGTCCTTTCATCATATGGAGAACTTCGCTCGGCAACTGGCTAACGCCTTCGAGCTGGACATCGAGCCGCCCGATGAGCCCGCCGTGCCGGAGAGTTGGCTTTCTCCGCTCGTCGACGATCTGAAAAGCAATGCAGGCTCCGCCGTGGTGGTGCCTGGCGATCAGCATTCGACAGCGGTGCATGCGATTGCCCAGGCCATCAACGAGAAACTGGGCGCGTTCGGTAAAACGGTGACATATATCCCTCCGGTAGATGTCAGCCATGCGGCGCGTCCCTTGAACGAGTTGACCCGGGAAATGCAGAACGGCCGGGTGGAAGCGCTGGTAGTCATGGGCGCCAATCCTGTCTACACGGCACCGGCCGACCTGAACTTTCGGCAAGCGTATCGTCAGGTCCCGTGGCGGCTGCATTGGGGCGAATATTACGACGAGACAGGGCAGATGTCGCACTGGCACATCCCGGCTTGTCACCCGCTCGAGACCTGGGCCGACGCCCGCGCTTACGATGGTACGGTCAGCCTGTTGCAGCCCTTGATTCAACCGCTGCACGGCGGCAAGAGTGCACTTCAATTCCTGGCAGCCCTGGAGCAAGGCACCGAGGAAGACGCTCGCCAGCTGTTGATCGACTATTGGCTCGACCAGCATGCAGCTGGTGATTTTGAAACGTTCTGGCGGCGTAGCCTGCGCGACGGGATTGTCGCCGACAGCGCTTTCTCCACTCAAACCCCTGCGCTGCGTGAAGACTGGGCGCCAGCGCTGTCGTTCGCGTCCGGCGAGCGTCTTCCCGACGATGCCATCACGCTGCAGTTGCAGCCCGATCCGGCAGTCTGGGACGGTGCTTATGCCAATAATGGCTGGTTGCAGGAACTGCCGCGGCCATTGTCCAAGCTGACCTGGAATAACGCCTTATTGATCAGTCCCGTGCTCGCGCAGGAGTACGGGCTGAAAGAAGGCGATGTAGTACGCGTTAAAGCGCAAACCAGCGAGGTTCAGGTCGAGGTGCCCGTATATCCGCTGCCGGGGATGCCGGATCGTGCCGTTACTCTGCAGCTTGGGTATGGCCGAGAAGGGATCGGACATATTGCTGATGGCGTAGGAAGCGACGCCTACGTTTTTCATACCACGGACCACCCTTGGGCGAGCCCGGTCACACTGGAAAAACTGGATCGCCACGAAACGTTAGCTACGACTCAGAATCACCATGCTATTCATGGGCGTGACCTGATCCGCGCCACCACGCTCGAGGAATATCGCAAGCATCCCGAGTTCGCCAAGCATCCGGGCCCCCACGAATCCCTGTATCCCGAACCGTGGCCCGCCGAGCGGGAGGCTGAATACGCGTGGGGTATGGCGGTCGATCTCACCGCTTGTATCGGCTGCAATGCCTGCGTTACGGCCTGCCAGGCCGAGAACAATATCCCCATCGTTGGCCCCGAGGAGGTCTCGCGCGGCCGCGAAATGCACTGGATTCGTATCGATCGTTATTTCGAAGGGCCTCCGGAAAGTCCGCACCTGATTTTCCAGCCAGTGCTGTGCATGCACTGTGAGAACGCGCCGTGTGAGTATGTCTGTCCCGTCGGGGCCACGCAGCACTCCGCCTCGGGGCTCAATGAGATGATATACAACCGCTGTATCGGTACGCGTTACTGCTCGCAGAACTGCCCGTACAAGGTACGACGCTTCAATTGGTTCGATTATACCGGCGAGCAGGCAACCTATACCCAGCCTGAACCCGTCCACAATCCCGAGGTCACGGTTCGCTCGCGCGGGGTCATGGAAAAATGCACTTTCTGCGTCCAGCGTATCAACCGAGCGCGCATCACGGCGGATATCGAAGATGAGCCGATCCCGGATGGCGCTCTGCAAACCGCCTGTCAGCAGGCCTGCCCGACCCAGGCCATCGTGTTTGGTGATATCAGCGACGAACAGAGCCACGTCAAGCGGCTCAAGAACCACCCGCTGAACTATGGCATGCTCGAACACCTCAACATTCGACCGCGTGTGTCATACCTGGCCGGTGTCGGCAATCCCAACAAGGAGGTCGAGGCGCCGCAGTCCGATCCGCTGGTAGCACCGGAAAAAGAAAAGGCCGATATACATCAGGCCTCGGTGAATGGGCGCGACGATGACGAGCAGGTTGTCAGGATCTTCGAGCCCGCCACGGCGGCCAACGGCCAGGGAGGGACGACATGAATCGGCACGACAAGCATCGTCCCTTGCTTCCCCCCGATCTCACCCATGCCCGGCTGACCGAACGTATCAGCAATCTGGTACTGCGAGATCCCTCGCCACGCTCGTGGTTCGTGGCGCTACTCGTCTGCGGGTTGGTCGCACTGATGTTCTTTGGTGCCCTGGGTTACATATTCGAGGTGGGGGTTGGGC
Source organism: Modicisalibacter luteus DSM 23508 (assembly GCF_000378505.1). Classification (GTDB taxonomy): domain Bacteria; phylum Pseudomonadota; class Gammaproteobacteria; order Pseudomonadales; family Halomonadaceae; genus Modicisalibacter; species Modicisalibacter luteus. The sequence goes on from NZ_KB899994.1 coordinate 109,568, forward strand.
TGTTCGGCATCAATATTCCTGTCGCCTGGGGCTTTCCCATTACCAATACGATCTGGTGGATCGGGATTGCCCACGCCGGAACGTTGATTTCCGCCGTGCTGTTGCTTACCCGTCAACCCTGGCGCGCTTCGATCAACCGTTTCGCCGAAGCCATGGCCATGTTTGCCGTGGTGCTCGCCGGGGCCTATCCGATCATTCACTTGGGGCGCCCCTGGTTCTTCTATTACCTACTGCCATACCCCAACGACATGGAGTTATGGCCACAGTGGCGCAGCCCTCTGGTATGGGATTTCTTCGCCATCTTCACTTACCTGACCTTCACGGCGACTTTCATGTACCTGAGCCTGCTGCCCGATCTGGCGACCCTGCGCGACCGGGCCTCGAGCTGGTTCGGTCGGGTGTTCTACGGCACGCTGGCCATTGGTTGGCGGGGGTCGGCTACACACTGGGCGCGCTACGAGAAGGCCAACATGATCCTCTCTTCGGTGGCAGCCCCCATTGTGGTGGCTGTCACCGGTATCATCTCGCTGGATCTGGCGATATCCATCGTGCCCGGTTATCACTTCACCATCTTTCCACCGTACTTCGTGGCCGGGGCGCTGTTCTCGGGATTTTCGACCGTGGCACTACTCGCTGTCGTGCTGCGTAGCATGTTCGGGCTCCAGGACCTGGTCACGCGTACGCACCTCGACTACTTGGGGCGCATGATGCTGCTGTTCGCCCTGGTCGTCGATTACGCCTACACCCAAGAAATATTCTTTGCCTGGTACTCCGGCGAGGACTACTACCGCTACGTGTATATCGACCGCTGGACGGGGCCCTATGCTCCAGTCTGGTGGAGCATGATCTTCTGCAACGTGGTGTTGGTGCAGCTGCTGTGGTTCAAGCGTGTGCGCCGTTCACCGATCGCTATGCTGTGCCTGGCGATCACCAGCGATATCGGTATGTGGCTAGAGCGCTTTCAGATCGTCTTCACGTCAACGCATGCCGATTACATGCCGTCCGCATGGGGCGAGGCGTGGCCGACGGTTTGGGACTGGGCCGTCTTTATCGGTTCGCTGGGTGTCTTCGGAGTGCTGTTGCTGCTCTTCGTGCGCATCATGCCGCTGATTTCGCTGCATGACATGCGAGGGCTCATCGCCAAGCGCAACAAGGGAGGCGACGATGGCTGAGGAGTATGGCGTCATGGCGCGCTTCGAGACTGCCGAGGCCCTGGTAGCGGCAGTGCAGGGCATGCGCAAGGCCGGTTACCGGCGACTTGAACCCTGCGTGCCGTATCCGGTGGAAGGGCTGACAGAGGCCATGGCGTTCAAGCCACGCTGGGTGCCGATCATCTCGTTAGTCGCAGCCATCCTTGGGGCGGCTGGTATTTATTTCATGCAGTGGTACGCCAGCGTGCTGAGTTACCCGTTCGTCGTGGGCGGTAAGCCATTGCACAGTTGGCCGGCGTTCCTGATTCCGGCGTTCGTGTTCGGGTTGCTCTTCGCGGTAGTGGGGGCGGCCGTGGCCATGCTTTTCGGCAACCGCTTGCCCCGGCCGTATCATCCGGCTTTCAACGTCAGCGCGTTCGATCGCGCCACGGACGATGGCTACTTTCTGCTCGTTAGCCGCCACGATACTCGTTACGCCGGGGGGAGAACGCGTGAGCGCCTGAAGGAACTCGCGGCGGTCGAGGTCTGGGAGGTGCCGGAATGAGCCGCCTGATGGGGCTTGCCATCCTGACTCTGGGGCTGGTCATGTCGTTGACGGCCTGTGATCAGGAACCGATGGCCAACCAGCCCAAGTACGAGACCTACGAAGCAGCACCAGAATGGCCTGACAATCAATCGGCGCGCGACCCCGTCGCGGGTACCGTGCCCCGCGATGCGCCGGTCGAGCTGTCCGTGTCGGACACCTTGCCGATGCCATTGACGCGGGAACTGCTCGAGCGGGGCCAGGCGCAGTTCAATATTTACTGCTCGCCCTGCCACGCACGCACCGGCTATGGCAACGGCATGATCGTGCAGCGCGGATTTCCGTCGCCGCCGTCGTTGCATAACGACCGTCTGCGCAATGCGCCGTTGCGCCATTTCTACGACGTCATTACCGATGGCTATGGGGTGATGTATTCCTACGCCGATCGCGTGCCGCCACATGACCGTTGGGCCATTGCTGCATATATCCAGGCCTTGCAGCTTTCGCAGTATGCCCGTTTTGAGGACTTGACGAAGGAGCAGCGTGCCAAGCTGCCTCAGCAGGACTCGACAGCGACAGAAACCACCACATCGGCAGGGGGGGGCCGCCAATGACGAGACCGCTGGTACCGATCATCGGCCTGGTGGCCCTGGCCATATGCGTTATCGGCGCTTTCTACGATTGGACGGCGTTCCTGCGTAGCTGGTTGGTAGCTTCGCTGACCTGGGGGGCGCTGCCGCTGGGTGCCATTGCCGTATTAATGACCTTCGGCATGACCGGCGGCGCCTGGGGACAGGCGAGCCAGACGGTGTGGCGTGCCTTGGCGGGGACCATGCCCTTGTTCGCCCTGGCCATGTTGCCCTTGCTTTTGGGTACTGATGAGCTGTTCTCCTGGACGCGGCCAGCAAGTGAATTGCCGGAGGTAGTGCGGCGCAAGTTGCTCTATCTCAACGAGCCTTTTCTGCTGGTGCGCTGGGCAATCTATTTTGCCGTGTGGCTGGGGCTTGCCTGGCTGATAGTGTACAAGGCGCGCCTTAGCAGGTCTGTCGCGGCGCCGGGGCTGATCCTGTGGGTATTCACCCTGACATTCTTCTCCACTGACTGGTACATGTCGTTGGAGCCTGAATTCTATTCGGATGTGTTCGGCCTGGAGCGGATCTGTGCCATGACGGCCAGCGGCATGGCAGTAGGCATGTGGATTCTTGCCCCGCATGTCACGCCGTCGATTCGCAAGGACATTGCCAACATCTGGCTTGCCGTACTGCTGAGTTGGGCATTCATGGGGTTCTCTCAGTTGATTATCGTCTGGTCGGGCAATATTCCTGACGAGATCGTCTGGTACATCCACCGTACCGAAGGCGCCTGGCACTGGATCGGCCGGGCGTCGTTCGTACTGTTCATGCTGGTTCCCTTTGCCATCCTGCTATCCACGGCTGCCAAGCAAAGCCGGACATGGCTGCGCATTGCCGCTGGTATCTGTCTCATCGGTTATGTGCTGCAAACGCATTGGATGGTATTACCCGCGTTTGAGGAATGGCGCTCGGTCCAGACCTGGCTCGATCCGTCAGCCCTGGTGGCGCTAGGCGGCGGTTTTCTCTGGTTGATAGGACGAAGCCTGCAACGTCAGGAGAAGCGCAATGAGTGAAGCGTCCAATCCCACCGCAGGGCACGAGCAGCGCGATGTACCTGCGCGCATTCCGGTTCTATTCATCGCGTTCATGGCCGGCTTCGTACCGCTCTGCCTACTGGCGCTCTGGATTCTCATGGCCTCGGTATGGGAGGAGGTTCCTTATCCGCCCAATCCGTTCGCCGGTGAACCGGTGCCGGCCAATATGCCGGAGGTGCCCCAATTACAGGCTTCCCCTAAAGCCGATCTGGATGCCTTCAATAAGTCGGTGAGTGAGCAGCTGCATGGCCTTGGCTGGGTCGACCGTGAGGCTGGCCGTGTTCACATCCCCATCGAGCGTGCCATGCAGTTGCTGGCGGAACGTGGTTTGCCCGAGCGGGGCGCGCATGCCAGCCAAGGCATTAACTTGGAGAAGTCGCCGGTTGGCAAGGGAGTGGATGCGAGTGTCGAGATGAAGGTGAACGTCTCGGCAGCAGAGGCCGTTGCGGAGCCGGGTGTGGTCGTCGATCCCCGGGTAGGACAGGAGGCAGGGAATGAATGATGAGGTGGCACCCTATCTGCCCGAGGTGGAAAAGGGACTGCATCTGATCCCGACGCAGGCGACCGAGCATGCTGGCCAGGTCGATCATCTGTACTTCGCCCTGGTGGGTGCAAGCGCCATCATTTTGTTAATGGTGGTGGGGCTGATTGCCTTTTTCGGCTTTCGTTACCGGGCGGGAAACAAGACGGCAAATCGCTCCAATCTGCCTTCCACTCGTACCGAAAACCGTGTCGAGATTGCTGTACTTGCCGCGATGCTAACGGTATTCATGGGTTTTTTCGCTTGGGCAACGACGCTGTATCTCGACGGCTACCGGGGGCCAGAGCCGGCCATGACCATTGACGTCGTCGGTAAGCAGTGGATGTGGAAGATACAGCATCCCGACGGCACGCGTGAAATCAATGCGCTGCACGTGCCCGTGGATGAGGTCATTCAGCTGCGCGTGACTTCGCAGGATGTCATACACAGTTTTTTTGTGCCGGCGTTCCGCATCAAGCGAGATGTGGTGCCGGGTACCGAGAAAACGGCTTGGTTCAGGGCGACCGAACCGGGGGAATATCGGCTGTTCTGCGCCGAGTACTGTGGCAGCTTCCATTCGCGAATGCTGGGTAAGGTCGTGGTCATGGATCGGGGCGATTACCAGGCTTGGCTGACTCGGCAGGGCTCCGGCCGGACGCTTGCCACCGCCGGTAAGCAACTGTTCGAGGCACATGGTTGCAGTGGCTGCCACATGGGCAAGTCGAGCGTGCGGGCTCCTTCGCTGGACGGCATCTACGGGCGTAGCGTGGCACTCCAGAGCGGCGAGGTGATCCTGGCGGACGAAGCCTATATTCGGGACTCGATCTTGCAGCCCGACAAGCATGTCGCGGCTGGATATGAGCCGATCATGCCGAGCTTTGCCGGTCAGCTCACGGAGGAGGAAATCTTGCGAATCGTTGCCTATATCAAGTCCCTGCAGCCTGGCGACTGGGTCAAGGCGTCGGTCAATGGAAATGAAGGAGAAAGCCAATGAGCGAAGCCGCGGCCAATCAAGCCAGCGAAAGCTACTTGAGTAGCGGGTGGAGGATTCGCGACTGGCTGCTCACCACTGACCATAAACGTGTTGCGTGGCTGTATACGATATCGATTACTGCCTTCTTCTTTCTGGGTGGGCTTGCGGCGCTGGTCATTCGCCTCGAACTGATGACCCCCGATGGGGATGTGGTCAGTGCCGATGCTTACAATCAGCTGTTCACGATCCACGGCGTCGTGATGGTATGGTTCTTTCTGATCCCATCCATTCCCAATACGTTGGGCAACTTCTTGCTGCCGTTGATGGTCGGCGCCAAGGATCTCGCCTTTCCAAAGCTCAACCTGATCTCATGGTACATCTATACTGTCGGGGGCTTGTTCACCATCGCGGCCGTGATTACCAGTGGAGTGGATACCGGGTGGACCTTCTACACGCCGTATTCGACCCAGTTTGCCGATCGGGCAGTCGTGGCGGCGTTGACCGGTGTATTCGTGGTGGGGTTCTCGTCGATCGCGACGGGCATCAATTTCATTGTCACAACCCACAAGATGCGTGCGCCGGGGCTGACCTGGTTCCGGCTACCGCTGTTCGTCTGGGCTAACTATGCCACCAGCCTTGTCATGGTTCTGGCGACACCGGTACTGTCCGCGACCCTGATTCTGCTCATCCTCGAGCGCATGATGGGGATCGGTATCTTCGATCCTGCCTTGGGCGGCGATCCCATCCTGTTCCAACACCTGTTCTGGTTCTATTCGCATCCAGCCGTCTACATCATGATTTTGCCGGGGATGGGGGTCGTATCGGAACTCATTACCTGCTTTTCGCGCAAGACCGTGTTCGGCTACCACGGCATGGCCCTCTCGATTCTGGCTATCTCCGTGTTTGGCTTCCTGGTATGGGGACACCACATGTTCGTCTCCGGCCAGAGCCTGTATGCCGGGCTGATGTTCTCGCTGTTCTCGTTTTTCGTGGCATTGCCATCCGCCATCAAGACCTTCAACTGGACAGCGACCCTGTACAAGGGAAAGCTGATTTTCTCGGCCGTCATGATCTATGCGCTGTCATTCGTCGGTTTGTTCACCATTGGCGGGTTCACGGGCATTTTTCTGGCCTCACTGGCCGTCGACGTTCACGTGCATGACACTTACTTCGTGGTCGCGCATTTCCATTACATCATGGTGGGTAGCATGGTCACGGCCTATATCGGTGGGCTTCACTTCTGGTGGCCAAAAATGACCGGGCGCATGTATCCCGAACTCTGGGCCAAAGTGGCAGCGCTGGCACTATTCATCGGCTTCAACCTGACGTTTTTCCCCCAGTACCTGATGGGGTATGCCGGTATGCCTCGACGTTACCAGACCTATCCCGAGGACTTTCAGATATTGCATGTCATGTCCTCGCTGGGTGCAGGGGTGCTGGCTATCGGCTACCTGCTGCCGTTGGTCTATCTGCTCTGGTCGCTGCGCTGGGGCAAGCGAGCGCCACCCAATCCATGGCGTGCCGCCGGTTTGGAGTGGCGTACGGACTCGCCACCGCCCAAGCACAATTTCCTGGAGCCGCAAACCGTGACAGGACCTCCTTATGACTACGACACCATCGACAACAAGTAAGGCGGTACCCGACGAGCAGTTCGACGACCTGACCCAGCAGCGTCAGGCAGTGTTGATGGGCATGTGGATTTTCCTGGCCACCGAGCTGATGTTATTTGGTGGCATATTCACGGCCTTCACCGTCTACCGTTTCGCCTATCCCGACGTATTCGCCGAAGCGGCAACACATCTGGATCTCAAGCTGGGCACCCTGAATACAGTGCTGCTTGTCACTAGCAGCCTGTTCATGGCGTTGGCGGAGCGGGCCGTCAACGCCGAGCGGCGTCGGCTGACCCTTACCTTCCTGCTCGTCACGATATCTATCGGTGTGATCTTTCTGGGTATCAAAGGCTACGAGTGGCATCACGAATACACTGAAAAGTTGATGCCGATCCTGGGGTTGGAGTTCATATATCCAGGTGCGAATCCTGACCGAGCGGAGATGTTCTTCAACTTCTATTACGTCCTGACTGGATTGCATGCCGTGCACATGAGCATGGGGCTCGTCATGCTGACCGTGCTGGTGGTATTCACCATGCGCTGGCGCGATCCCCCTCGGCTGGGTCGCCAGATTCAGATCAACGGGCTTTACTGGGCCTTCGTGGATGTCGTCTGGGTCTTCATATTCACGACTCAATATCTGCTGCGCGCATAAAGGAGGGCTGCACTATGAAGGATGTTAGGGCGCCAATCCTTGCTTGGGGGGCCTATCTGGTCGTGCTGGGGGCCAGTGTCGCCGCAACGCTTCTGGCGCCGGGTCTCATGGGGCATATATTCAGCTTGCTATGTGCCGCGATACTGGCCTCATTGATCCTGATGTTCTTCATGGGGCTCAGGGCGGCGGACAACCTGCTACGCGTCTTCGCACTGGCTGGACTTATGTGGCTGACGATCATGGTGTCACTGACCATGATGGACTACATATCACGCGATATTAACGAATGCCCCAATGCCCAAGCAGACGACGTGGCTATAAATACTCAGGAGTGCCCACTCGACAGTGCGCGTTCCTCCGATAAATCTTAACCGGCATCCTCAAGGAAATGAGTGATGCCCCTCGTCTGGAGCGAATGCCGCGTCAGGATCTGTTCGTTCTCCAGTCGACGAAGCATGGCTTTGACAGTAGAGTCAGCGAAGAACGCTTCGAGCTGCGCCGCGCGTACTTGTCCGATGCCTGGGTATTGCTGCCACTCTCGTGCCTTGCGTGCTTGCAGGGCTTGTACGTTGAGATCGGCGGGCCATGTTTCCTTCACGCTGGCAGGCAGCGGCGGCATGCCGAGGGCCAGCAGCCAGTCGATGTCGGACCCTTGACGCGCCCGGCTGAAGGCGGTGAGCCATGCCTCGGCTCTGGCATCGCCAACGCCGGGTAGCGAAATGAGCTGGGCTTTTTCCAATGCCAACCAATCCAGCAAGTCATCAATGATTCCGTGCTCCACCAATTGGCGCCAGGTCGCTGCTCCGATACCGGACATGTCGAGGCCGTGGTCGCTCCCCAGCCATTCCAGTCGGGCCAGAAACTGTGCTTTGCATGATTGCTTTACCAGGGCCAGGCAAGTCAGCGGACCATAATCAGCGTCGTTAGGGGGCTCGATATCCGGCCGGGAAGAAGCGGAAAGAACGACCGAGTCCAGATGGGGGATGGTCAGGCCGGCCAAGCGGACCAGTACTTGGTCGCCTGGGCGAACGTCGAGCTTTCGCCAGTGGCTCAGTGATCCCAGGCTGACTCGAGTGACCGTCCGGTCGTTCAACTCGACCGGCTGCAGCCTTGCCACTGGTGTAATGCGTCCCGTACGTCCTATGGAGAAGTCGATGGACTCGACCTGCGCCAGGCGTTGTTGGGCAGGATGTTTCCAGGCAATGGCCCAAGCAGGTGGTTGTGCCAGCCAAGTCTCGGGCGGTGGCCGTTGTGCCTGGCGTACGACGATGCCATCGGTAGCAAAGGGCAGAGCGCCGTGATACCAGGCATTTCGCTGCCTGGCGATCTCCTTGATAGTAGTGACCGGCAGAGTGTAAGCGGCGGTATCCAGTCCCCAGCCCGTGAGCATGGCCAGCCGGGCTGGCATGGTATCGGGGCCGTCGGGCCAGTCCCATACGAACAAACCGATACGCCGACCATCGCTGGCACGTAATGCATGGCGCGCCATGAGTCCGATCACGGCTGAACGAGCACCCGCCGTGCCATCCTCGGCTTGGATATGGTTCGGCCTCTCCAGGTAGAGTTCCCCCTGGAGCACTACGTGGGACGGCGCATTATCCAGTTGCTTGGGGATCGCCGGGATCTGTCCAGCTTGCATCGACCAATCCTGGCCCCGTTCACCGTCGCCACGACTGATGGCTGCCGTTAACACGCCCTGTTCATAGACCAGAGTGATTGCGACCCCATCGACCTTGGGCTGAACCCAAAGCGAATGTTGAAGATGGGCTGTCAGCCACTCGGCCAAAGCCTGGCGGGAGTCAGCCTTGGCCAAGCCGGTTTGAACGATGGGGTGAGTGATGCCGTCGTCTGCAGGAGTGGGTAGTGAGGGTGTTACTGTCGGCTGGTCTGTCAGGCCGAGGCAGGTGCGCCAATGCTGTTGGCGTCGCTTGGCGGCGTCGTAAACGCCGTCTTCTACCAGGCGTTCACCGCGCTGATAGTAGGCTTCATCCCAATGTTCGAGTTGTGCCTGCAGGCGGTCGAGAGCGAGGCGGAGGTGTTGTGGGCTTCCGGCGGGGCAGGTGGGAGGCGTTACCGAGAAGGCGGGAGGCGCCCAGGACAGTGCCAGCAGCACCAGGATGAATCGGTACCGGAAATACATTGACATTCCTGGCCAGCCTGGAAAAGGGCTCGCCCGGCCAGTTCACCGGGCGAGATGAACATTATGCCGCTTCGGTCTGTGATAGTCGGACGTAATCGAGCAGAATTTCGGCGCTTTCTACGATTTGTGCACGATCAATAGGCTCGCTGTCTTCACCTTCGGCAGTCTGTTCGGCCTCTTCTTCCCGGGCATCGATCCAGTTTTCCAGCGGGTCCAACCCCAGGGCCTGACGACGCTGGTTTTCCAGAGAAAGCTGCTCATTTTCCTGAGCATCCATTTCGCGCTGGCGCTGTTCGCGGTTGAGACTGATCGAGGTCTGCTGCTCACGAAGCTGCTTGATCAGTGCTGCTTGGCGTTCCAGGTAAGTGAAGTTGGGTTCGTTGGCGATGCGCGCTTCATGGAGGTTTTCCAGTGTTTCCAGATAGCGTTTGGGTTCACCGTATTGGCGATATTGCACGGAGCGAACCGTGTCCCAAGGCAGGGCATTTTCGAGACTACTTTCGCCGATCACGTCCGGATCGACCAGGCTGGGAAACAGCAAGTCGGGATAAACGCCACGGTGCTGGGTGCTTTCGCCAGTAATGCGATAGAACTTGGCCCGAGTCAGCTTGATTTGTCCATGGCTCAGGTCGTTCAGCGTCTGCACGGTGCCCTTCCCGAAAGTGCGGCTTCCGATGACGAGCCCGCGGCCATAGTCCTGAATGGCTCCGGCGAAGATTTCCGAAGCGGATGCCGACAGGCGATTGACCAGTACGGCCAAGGGGCCTGAGTACAAGCTGCCGCTGTCGGTATCGCCGTACAGGCTGATACGCCCCTGAGCATCCCGAACCTGGACGGTCGGGCCTCGGTCGATGAACAGACCGATCAGTGAATTGGCTTCCTGCAACGCGCCGCCGCCATTATTGCGCAGGTCCAGCACGATACCCTCGACACCGGCGGCCTTGAGCTTTTCGACTTCCTTGGCCACGTCGCGGGTAGTACTTCGGTAATCCTCTTCACCCGCCTGCCAGGCATCGAAATCGACGTAGAAGGTCGGAATGTCGATCACCCCGATACGATGCTCGCCATCGTCACGGGTCACTGTAATTATTTCGCTGTTGGCAGCCTGGTCTTCAAGCTTAACCGTGTCTCGCACGATCTTGACGACGTGGGAGCGAGTTACGTCAACAGCCTTGGCGGGAATAATATCCAGTCGGACAGTCGAGCCCTTGGGACCTCGGATCAGATCCACGACCTCATCGAGCCGCATGCCGACGACATTGGTAATTGGGCCTTCCTCGCCCTGACCCACGCCAACGATGCGATCCGCCGGTTGCAGCACGCCACTCTTGTCGGCCGGCCCTCCCGGGACCAGGCTGGAGACCTTCACATACTCGCCTTCGGCCTGTAGCAGGGCACCGATACCTTCGAGTGATAGACGCATCTGGATATCGAAGGACTCTCCCTGACGCGGCGACAGGTACTCGGTGTGAGGATCGGTGGTGCTGGTAACGCCTGCCATGAACAGACCGAACACGTCTTCGGAGTTGGTCTGGCGAATACGTGTCAATTGACTGGCGTAGCGATCATGTAGTGTCTCCTCGATCGCCTCCGGGGTCTGACCACTCAGCTCAAGCGACAGAGCGGCATTCTTGAGCCGTTTTGTCCAAAGCGTATCCAGTGCCGACTCGCTACCCGGCCAAGGTTCGTCGCTACGTTCGACGGCCAGCCGCTCGCTGGTGGTGTAATCGAAATTCAGGCCGGCATCAATCTCGTCGATGAGCCACTCCAGGCGACTCTCCACGCGCTGCTGGTAGACATTGTAGAACTCATAGACACGCTCCAGCTCGCCTTCCTCTAGGGCGTCATCGAGACTCGTCTGCAAATCGCTGAACCGGCTGATGTCTCGCTGGATCATATAGGCACGCTGGGAATCCAGGACCTCAAGGAACTGGTCGAATGCGCGCTCCGACCAAGCGTCGTTGAGGTCGACATCGGCATAGTGGCCATACCGAAGCGATTCTGCGACCTCGGTCGCGGCCTGACGCTGGTCATCGGTAGGGCTGAGATCCGCAAGTGCCGGAGCACTCAGCACGGCCAGAAACGAAACGAAGATAGCGCGCCGAGTGGCTGCTGTCAGGCTCATCAATAGAAGCACTCCCGGATTCATGTACACTCATTTCCCTAAGTGACCGACGCAGGCGATGCATGGACGCCGGCCAGCCATTGTAGCAGCCTGTGTCGCCATACACAGACCTTGCGAGGATAAACATGCCCCACGACCCTACTCTCGAACGGTTATTGTCTTTTCTTCAGCGCTCACCGACGCCATGGCACGCGACCCAGAACATGGTGCAGCGTCTTGAACAGGCCGGTTACCGTCATCTCGACGAGACCCAACCCTGGTCGCTCTCACCGGGAGATCGCATCGTCGTGACGCGAAACGACTCCTCGGTCATTGCGCTGCAGTTGCCCGAGAGTGGACTCGATGCATTGCGCATGATTGGCGCCCATACCGACAGCCCGGGGTTACGCCTCAAGCCCAATGCCCCGATTATCGGGCGCAACTGGTTGCAATTGGGCGTGGAAGTCTACGGTGGCGCATTGCTGGCACCCTGGTTTGACCGAGATCTCGGACTGGCCGGCCGCGTCCATGTGAGACGCAATGACGGTCGACTGCAGGGGGTGTTGATCAATGTCGACCGCCCCGTGGCGACCGTGCCCAGTCTGGCGATTCATCTGGACCGCGAAGCCAATAACGGGCGGGCCCTTAACGCCCAGACTCAGATGGCCCCAGTCTTCCTTCAAGGCGGCGAGCATAACGATCTACAGCGGCTAATCAAGCGTTGGCTATACGAACAGCATAAACTGGAAAACGTCGATATTCTCGATTTTGAGCTATGTCTCTACGATACGCAGCCCCCGGCCTGTATCGGGGTCGATGGCGAGCTTATCGCCAGTGCCCGCCTGGATAACCTGTTGTCCTGTTTCATTGGCATGGAAGCTTTGCTGGATTGCGATGGTTCCCAGGGAGCGGTACTCGTTGCCACCGATCATGAGGAGGTGGGTAGTGCCAGCACATCCGGGGCCCAAGGGCCGTTTCTTGCCGACGTTCTACGCCGTGTCCATGCTCAACTTGGCAGCGAGGGCGAAGAAGGGTGGATTCGTCTGATCCAATCCTCTCGCATGATCTCTTGCGATAATGCGCATGCCCTGCATCCCAATTTTGTCGATAAGCATGATCCGGCGCATGGTCCAGCCATTAATGGGGGCCCGGTCATCAAAGTCAATGCCAATCAGCGCTATGCGACCAACAGTACGACCTCGGCGCTATTCCGCGATATCTGTCATGAAGTCGGCGTACCGGTCCAAACGTTCGCGACCCGCGCCGACATGGGGTGTGGGAGTACGATTGGGCCGATCACGGCCACCCAGCTCGGCGTGCCCACCTTGGATGTCGGCGTACCACAATGGGCCATGCATTCGATTCGAGAAACCGCCGGGAGCAAGGACCCGGGCTACCTGATCCGAGCGCTGATTGCATTTCTGAATCGCCGCGCCCTTGACTGATCGGGCAATTCATTAGTCCATTCGTGCAAGCGCCCGCAGTAAATCTGCGGGCGCTTGGCGTTGGTTTCCTTGATAGCCTGGTTACTGGCTATTTTCGGTCTGGTTTTGCTGTTGGCGACGCTGCTCTCGGGGGTCGTTATGAGCACGACGGCGACGACGGCTGCTTTTCGCCTCTGCCGGTGTCTCTTCGGCAGCAGCTGGTTCATTTACGGGCAAGGCGCCGTCATCGTTGCTCTCCACCACCGGCAGCGACTCCGGAGGCTCGGCCTGGGAAACTCCGCCAGCATCCTCCTGGCTTGCGGATGCCTTGGGTTCTTCCGATTCTACCTGTTCCGAAGTCTTGGCATCGCTAACTGTCTGAGATGCGCCGCTATTGGTCTCCGAGGAGGATGGCTCGCTTGCGTCGGCGACAGTTGGCGTGACTTCGGTCTGCACTGGCGGGTTATTAGATATCTCCGCCTCTGTCGCGACAGGCAGCGTATCGCTCGCTGACGCTTGTGAATCGGCAGAGTCAGGTGTCGAAGCCGTGGTGACTTCCGTCATGCCGGCGGAATCGGAGGGGGACGCTGTTGCGCGCTCCTTTCGCTCGGCACGAGGGGCTTTTCTGCGGGAGTTACGTGGCTTGCTCTCGCCTCCAGTGGCCTGAGGCTTGGCAAAAGCAGCACGCTCAGCCGTGGCGGCTACCTTGGGTTCGTCGGCATCTTCGTCGCTCGCCTGTGGCTGAGGCGCAGGGGTCTCGGGCGTCTCGTCAGCCGGCTTCCGTCCCTTGGACTCCTGAGCAGGTGCCGCCGGTGTTTCGGCCGGGGCCGGTTCGGCATCTTTCTGTACACCGGTTTCCTGGGCGTCGGCTCCGGCCTGAGCTGCCTCGGCCTGCAGACGTTCCTGTTCGGTGACCGCTTGCGGGTTCAAGGCATGCTTGCGTGAACGCTGTCGTGGATTGTTGCGTGTACGCTTGGGCTTACCATCGCCATCCTCAGCCGTATCCTTGCCGACCTGTTCCGGAGCAGTCTGCGGCTTACGAGTGTCCTTGTCATCGCGGAGCTTGGTGTCTTCGCGCTGTGGCTTGGTGTCCTCGCGTTGCGGCTTGCCCTCAGGTTTGTCGCTCTTGCTCTTGGCGGGCTGACGGTTACCGTTCTGCGATTCCTCCTGGCGAGACTTGTTGCGCTGTGGTTTGCCTTCGGCTTTGCCACGGCTGGGCTTGCCGTTGCGGCTATCCTCGTCCTGGCGCGCGTTACTCCGTGACGCCGGCTTATCTTCACGTGTGTCGTCTCGGGTTTCATTTCGACGACGGCGGTTGCCTCCATTGCGGTTGGAGTGGCGGGCTTCGCTCTCCTCCTTGGAGGGGGTTGAGCGGTTCACATCCGATTCGGCTGTTGCCTCACGCTGTGCCGTGGATGCCGGAGCCCTTTCCTCGGTACCGCCAAGCAGCTTGCTGACGCCTTTGAAAAGGCGTGAGAGCAGTCCGTTCGGCGCTTGTTGCCCTGCGGCCGGAGCGGGATCGTTCGATTGTTGCAACGAGGCCGGTGCGGGTGCAGCGTGGGTCACCGTCTTGACGGCGGCTTCGGTGCGCTGAATCGGCTTGCCGAAGGTGCTTTCGGGTTCCTTGCCGACTTCGGTCTCGGTGGATATTTCGAAGCTGGACTTAGCTTCATCATCGTCTTCCAGATGATCGTCACGCAGACGCTGGACATCGTAATGCGGCGTGTCCATGTCCGGGCTGGGAAGCAGAACGACGCGAACCCCTTGGCGGCGTTCGATATCGGCCAGCGTGGCACGCTTCTCGTTGAGTAGGTAGGTAGCAACCGGAACCGGCAGTATGGCGCGAATCTGTGCGCTACGTTCCTTCATGGCCTCTTCTTCGATCAAGCGCATGATCGATAGCGACATGGAGCGAACGTCGCGAATGGTGCCTTGGCCATCGCAGCGCGGGCAGACCACACCGCTGGTTTCTCCCAGCGAAGGGCGCAGGCGTTGGCGAGACATTTCCATCAGGCCGAAGCGCGAAATGCGTCCGATCTGGACGCGAGCACGGTCCAGCTTGAGCGCATCGCGGACGCGATTCTCGACTTCACGCTGATTGCGGGCCGGCGACATGTCGATGAAGTCGATAACTACCAGGCCGCCGATGTCACGCAGGCGCAGCTGGCGGGCAATCTCATCGGCCGCTTCCAGGTTGGTCTGCAGGGCGGTTTCCTCGATATCGCTGCCGCGTGTGGCGCGTGCCGAGTTGATATCGATTGAGACCAGGGCCTCGGTGTGGTCAATCACTACTGAGCCACCGGAAGGTAGCTTGACTTCGCGCTGGTAGGCGGTCTCGATCTGGCTCTCGATCTGGAAGCGCGAGAACAGCGGTACGTCATCGGCGTACAGCTTGATCTTCTGCTGATAGGAGGGCATCACCTGGCGAATGAAGCCAAGAGCCTCCTGGTGTACCTCGGGGCTGTCGATCAAGACTTCGCCGATATCCTGGCGCAGGTAATCGCGCATGGCGCGAATAATGACATTGGATTCGCGGTAGATCAGGAATGGTGCGGGACGCTTGCCGGCTTCCTCGGTGATCGCCTCCCACACCTGGACCAAGTAGTCCAAGTCCCACTGGAGCTCTTCGGCACTGCGCCCAATGCCCGCTGTGCGCACGATGACACCCATGCGGTCGGGCAGGGTGAGCTGACCCATGGCATCCTTGAGCTGAGTGCGCTCTTCGCCTTCGATGCGCCGCGAGATGCCCCCGGCACGAGGGTTGTTGGGCATCAACACCAAGAAACGCCCGGCCAGGCTGATGAAGGTGGTCAGGGCCGCACCCTTGTTGCCGCGCTCTTCCTTGTCCACCTGGACAATGACTTCCTGGCCTTCCTTGATCACCTCTTTGATGTTGGGTCGGCCGTTGGGCTCTTTGCTGAAATACTCTCTGGCGATTTCCTTGAGAGGCAGGAATCCGTGGCGCTCGGCACCGAAGTCGACGAAGGCGGCTTCGAGAGAGGGTTCGACGCGGGTGATCTTGCCGCGATAGATATTGGCTTTTTTCTGTTCCCGGGCGCCGGATTCGATGTCCAGATCGTAAAGGCGTTGACCGTCGACCAGTGCGACGCGCAGCTCTTCGGGCTGGGTCGCATTGATGAGCATCCGTTTCATGTTGTCTCGCTATTCAGGGCGCCGGAAGGCGGCCTGAAGGAAGCGCTGCTGAATGACGAAGGGAAATGGGAGGGACGACAGTCGGCCTTTGGCTTATACCCACGGGGTGTATGCCTCCTGGCCTCGTGCCGCCTTGTGTCTCATTCCGCTCGCCGATCCAGTCAGCGACCCCTGGGCGTCGACGACGGCGAACCGCTTAGTGCTCGTGTTGTGCTCAGCGCATGTCGAGAATGCGTCATCCACGCACGGCATGGTGGCCGAGCGCTGCAAGATCATGTTGAGTACGCGGCGGTGGCAGGACGTGTTTCGGCGAGTTTTTTGGTTCTCGTCCGGCCCTGCGGACTACCGCCAGACACATGGCATTTTTCGATTCGCCGACGCCGGCCTCCGGCACGGTGTTTTATTCCCCGTAGTGCGTTGGTGGCTCATGGGAGCCGCCTGGAACCCGGGCGTGGCGTAATGTTCTACAGCGTGGCGGCACAGGGAATTCACCTTGCCGCCGTATCCTCCGCTCAGGCCTGCGTGTGTGACGTGCAGGCGCTATACACAGGCATTTCATGCCCATTTGAGCGAGTTCGGAATATAACAGTAAAGCAACATGGCAGCAATTGGCGCAGAGGCGGCTTCAGTGCGTTAACATGGCCGTTTACTGTGTCGTTCACGAGGATTGGGATGGCCGAGGGTCGAGAAGTTCAATGGGCCGAAATCGGCGATGCGCAGGCCGGGCAGCGTATCGACAATTTTTTGCATACGCGCCTCAAGGGGGCGCCGCGAGCGCTAATCTACCGCATCGTTCGCAAGGGCGAAGTGCGGGTGAACAAGAAACGCGTCAAGGTCGACTATCGTTTAATGGCTGGGGATCTTGTGCGGATACCTCCGTTGCGACTCGCCCCCGAAGAGGCGGTTCGTGAAGTGAGCGATAACCTGCGCAACCTGCTGGCGGGTAGTGTGCTGGTGGAGGGGCCGGGCTGGCTGGTAATCAACAAGCCGTCCGGGCTGGCGGTGCATGGGGGTAGTGGGGTCAAGATCGGTCTGATCGAGGCGCTGCGTCAGGTGCGTGAAGATCTCGACTTCCTTGAATTGGTACATCGGCTCGATCGTGATACGTCCGGTTGCCTGTTGCTGGCCAAGTCGCGTCAGTCTCTCTTGACGCTCAATAACGCCCTCAAGCAGCGCCAAATGGATAAGCAGTACTTGGCCTTGGTCCAGGGTCGCTGGCCGGCACGACGTGATTACGTCAGTGCCCGCCTGGACCGATTCGAGGCAGGTAACGGTGAGCGCCGGGTGCGCGTCGATCCTCAAGGCAAGGTCTCACGAACCCGCTTCGCTGTTCGCGAAACCTTCAGCAATGCCACCCTGGTCGAGGCTGAGCCGATCACCGGAAGAACGCACCAGATTCGTGTCCATGCCGCACATGCCGGACATCCCTTGTTGGGAGATGACAAGTACGGTACCCGGGAAGGACAGCGGCTAGCGGCAGGGTTTGGGCTGGAGCGCCTGTTCCTTCATGCTGTGGCGCTGACATTTCCTGAGCCTGATAGTGGGCGTCCGGTTCATGTCAAGGCGCCGCTAGGCGAACTCGAAGCCGTGCTGGAGCGAGCCCGTGTCCAGCGCTGATTTCCTTTTGTCGAAGCCCCAGGCCAAGCTGCGCTACCGGTTGGTGATTTTTGACTGGGATGGGACATTGATGGATTCCGAGCATCGTATCGTTGCCTGCATGCAGGCGGCTGCTCGCGATGTCGGTTGGCGCGCGCTGGAGCATGAGGCCGTGCGTGACATCATTGGCCTGGGGTTGCCCGAGGCCATCGTAAAGTTATGCCCAGGCATGCCGGCAGCGCAGGCGGAAGCGATGCGACAGCAATATTCCAAGCACTTCGTGGCCGCCGAGCAGACACCTCTGTCCTTCTTTGAGGGAGTCGAGGAGGGGATCCTTCGACTGCGAGACAATCCTGCTTTGCGGTTGGCCGTGGCTACCGGAAAAAGCCGCCGTGGCCTCAGGCGCGCCTTCGAGGCGACCGGGGCGGGGGCATGGTTCCATGCCAGTCGCACCGCGGATGAGACATTATCGAAACCTCATCCACGCATGCTTGAAGAGCTGCTTGCCGAGACGGGGGTACCTGCCGAGGAGGCACTGATGATTGGCGATAGCGAGTACGATATGGAAATGGCGCGTGCCTTGGGAATGGATCGACTGGCCGTTACCTACGGGGTGCATGCCGCCGAGCGCCTGGCGGTGAGCCGGCCGGTGTTCAGCGCCGGTAGTTTTTCCGAATTGGTCGAGTGGTTGCACTCTTGATGGATCTTGGTGAGACATAGATGAGCGACGATAGACGTTATGACCAATGGACCGAGGGGCCCGAGGTGAATCGCGAAGAGTCGCGCATGCCGCTTGAGCAGGGCGCGGTGCATGACGCAGAGAGTGAAGATGCCGATACTCTGCGTGAACGCCAGAGACTCGCGCAGTTGGAGATGATGGATCGCTGGATCAACGGTGTGCTGACTGAACAACGGCGCTCCCGACGTTGGAAGCTGTTCTTTCGCTTTCTGTTTGCCGCGCTGATCTTGGCCTCTCTCTCGTTGAGCATCTACAGTTTGTTCTTGGCTGACGTGACGCCGTCTCCAGTCGGCCATCACCTGGGAGTTGTGCGTGTCGAAGGCGTCATCGATGCCGAGGCAGAAGCCAACGCCGATCGTATCATCGAAGGATTGCAGCGCGCCTGGGACGCTCCTGAGACGGCAGCTGTCGTGTTGCGCATCAACAGTCCTGGTGGAAGCCCGGTACAGTCGCAACGGCTCTATCAAGAGATTCGACGCCTGCGAGAAGCTGGTGATAAGCCCATATATGCCGTGATTGAGGATATCGGTGCAAGTGGTGCCTATTACATCGCAGCGGCAGCCGACGATATTTATGCTGCGCCGGCCAGTATGGTGGGTTCGATTGGTGTAATTTATGCCGGCTTCGGGTTAGAGCAGGCGATTGAGCGTCTGGGCATTCAGAGGCGTGTTTTCACGGCAGGTGAGAACAAGGCGTTTCTCGATCCATTCAGCGAAATCGCGCCGGACCAGCGCCGCTTCTGGCAGCAAGTGTTGGAAACCACGCATCAGCAATTCATCTCTGACGTCAAGGCGGGTCGTGGGGAGAGGCTGGCCGATGAACCGGAACTTTTCAGTGGCCTGGTCTGGACCGGAGAGCAGGCGCGAGTGCTGGGCCTGGTCGATGGGCTGAAGAGTTTGGACCAATTGGCCAGGGAACGTTTGGGCGAGGTTCGTACGCGTGACTATACGCCAGGGCTCGATCCGTTCGAGAAGCTGTCGCGACAGCTGGGGCGTGTCGCGGCGCATTGGTTCGGTATTCCACAGGCGAACTCGCCTGTGCGCTATGAGCTGCCCTGAGTGGCCCTGGTTTTTGCGGTACCTTCAGGCCAGCGGATTCATTCCGGCCTCGCGCAGTAACTGGCAGAGCCGGATCAGTGGCAAGCCTATGAGGCTATTTGGGTCATCGCCTTCAAGGCGTTCGAAGAGGGCGATGCCCAGTCCTTCCATTCGGAAACTGCCGGCGCAGTCAAAGGGTTGTTCACGGACAATGTAGCGGTCGATTTCCTGCTGACTGAGTTGCCGAAAAATCACATCATAGGACTCATGGCATACGCGGTGTGTAGAGCGTGAAGTGTCGATCAAGGCCAGGCCGGTCAAGAAACGCACGCGCTGCCCCGAAAAGCGTGTGAGCTGACCGCGTGCTACTTGGGCATTGCCCGGCTTGCCCAGGATCTCCTCGTTGAATATGGCGACCTGGTCCGAGCCAATAATGAGGTGTTGCGGGTAGTCCTCTGCCAGGCGCTCCGCTTTGGCCAAGGCCAGGCGATGAACTAATGCCTCCGCCGTTTCTCCCGGCAAAGGCGTCTCGTTAATGTCGGGGCTAGCCCAAGTGTATGGGATCTGCAAGCGATCCAGGAGTTGGCGGCGCCATCGTGATCCTGACGCAAGTACCAGGCGTGGGGGTTCGGGCATGTCTTTCACAACTCCTTGCTCAGGCCGATTTGCAAGCCAGTTTGCCGTGCGTTGACGTGTGTTGTACAGAATGATGCGCCCATCACTTTGACAGTATCCGGGGGAATCCCTATTATTGCGCGCCTATGTTGACCACTAGACTTCCCCTACAGGTCGAGCCGTACCGGCTGGCCGCAAATGCCGAGCGTCTCGAGGGCTATGTTTCGCTCGCGGGAATGGTGCGGCTTGAAGAAGAGGCCGGAGAGCAGAAAGGTGTTTGCGAGGTCCGTCTGGATTTCGGTGTCGATGCTCAGGGCCGCCGCTTCATTGACGGCTGGCTCAGGGCGGATGTCGATCTGGCCTGCCGCCGATGCCTGGAGCCGCTGCCGGTGAATGTCGAGAGCCGTTTCCAGCTGGGTATCGTCACTAGCGACGTCGTTGCAGCGGACCTACCCAATGCCTACGAGCCGGTGGTGGTGGAAAACGAACAGCTCAACCTGCTGTCTGTGTTGGAGGACGAGTTGATCCTCAGCCTGCCGCAGGTGGTGTACCACGACGAAGCGGAATGTTCCGTTTCGCGCGATCAGCTGACCAGCGGCACGGATTCCGAAAGCTCGGGCACGCCGGCTGCAAGCCCCTTCGACGTATTGCGCAAGTTGAAGGACAAACAGTAAAGCAACCTCGATACACTCTGGAGTGATATCTCATGGCAGTTCAACAGAACCGCAAGACCCGTTCCAAGCGTGGCATGCGCCGTAGTCACGATGCCCTTTCTGCACCGACCCTGTCCCAGGACAAGGAGACCGGCACCACGCATCGTCGCCACCACGTTTCTCCGGATGGTTTCTATCGCGGTCGCAAGGTCGTCGACGCTTAAGTCGGCGCCTTCCCGGGCAAGGCTTGCAATATGGCCGTGCAGATCGCCGTTGATGTAATGGGCGGGGACTTAGGTCCCCGTGCTACCGTCAGGGGGGCTGCCGAAGCTCTGCAATTGCACTCCGGGTTAACGCTGCGTCTGTTCGGGCCCAGCGACATCCTAGAGGCCGAACTCGAGCATCTGCCCTCACGTCTGCGTAGGGCAGAATCTCGTTTGACGCTGATTCATTCGCCCAACGTTATCTCCCAAGCTCAGAAACCTTCTGCAGCGTTGCGATCAGCACGCGATACCAGTTTGGCTATGATGCTGGAAGATGTGGCCAAGGGCGAGTCAATGGCTGGCGTCAGTGCCGGTAACACCGGTGCGTTAATGGCGTTATCAAGACGTGCGCTGGGCACGGTGGCTGGTATCCCTCGGCCGGCCATCAGCACTGCCATCCCGACAAAGGGAGGTGGCCGCTGTTATATGCTCGATATGGGGGCGAACATCGAGTCATCCGCGCAGCGCCTTGTCGAGTTTGCCGTGATGGGTGAAGTGGCGGCGCGATGCGTCGATGGTTTGACCCGTCCTCGGGTCGCCTTGCTCAATATGGGCGTTGAAGCGACGAAAGGCCCGGCCAATGTGCGTCAGGCGGATGCCTTGTTGCGCAACCTCGGTGATGGCGTGAATTATGTCGGCTTCATCGAGGGGGACGGTCTATTCAATGGCGAAGCCGATGTCGTGGTCTGTGATGGTTTTGTAGGCAATATTGTCCTCAAGTCCAGTGAAGGCTTGGCGCGTATGCTCATCGAGCGTGTCCAGGCAACGTTTGGCGCACATTGGGGTAGCCGCTTGGTCGGAATGTTGGCAAAGCCTGCATTGTTGCGTCTGAAGCGGCAGCTCGATCCGGTGCGCTACAATGGGGCAAGCCTGCTCGGATTGTCCGGGATTGTTGTCAAGAGCCATGGCCGTGCCGATGCCCAAGGATTCGCCTGTGCCGTTTCTCGGGCGGTTCAGGAGGTCAGCATCAATTTACCTCGTTTGCTGGAGCGCGAACTGGGGCAGAGGACCTCTATCCCGTGGGTCGCGTGCGATCCACGGGATAGAGGTTTGCCGACTCCGTCGAGACCCGATGAATTTCCATCCTGAAAGGTGAATGTCATGACCCAATCCCTGGCCCTTGTATTTCCGGGACAGGGCTCCCAGCACATTGGAATGTTGCGGGAGCTGGCCGAGCGCTACAGCGTGGTACGGACGACCTTCGAAGAGGCGTCCGATGCGCTGGGGTACGACCTATGGAATGTGGTTCAGGAGGGGCCTGAGGAGGCCTTGAACGCGACTGCATGCACTCAGCCTGCTCTGTTAACCTCGAGCGTGGCTATTTGGCGCGTCTGGCAAGAACTCGAAGGCCCGCGCCCGATCGCGATGGCCGGACACAGCCTGGGTGAATACAGTGCTATGGTCTGTGCTGGCACGTTGGGCTTTGCCGAGGGTGTACGCTTGGTCAAACTGCGTGGCGAAGCCATGCAGGAAGCCGTGCCGGCAGGTCAGGGGGCTATGGCCGCCGTGCTCGGGCTTGACGATGAAGCCGTCGAAAAAGCCTGTCGTGACGCCGCACAGGGTGAAGTGGTTTCCGCCGTTAACTATAATGCACCCGGTCAAGTCGTCGTGGCCGGTCAAAAGGAAGCGGTCGATCGTGCCATTGCGCTTTGCCAGGAAGCTGGGGCCAAGCGAGCACTCCCGCTGCCGGTATCCGTACCGTCGCACTGTGCTCTGATGAGGCCTGCAGCCGAGAGGCTCGATCAGGCCATGGCAGACATCGAGTTAAAGGCGCCGCGCTATACGGTTATCCAGAATGTTGATGCCCAGGCACATGCCGATATCGAAACGCTGCGTACGCGTATGGTCGAACAGTTGTACCGGCCTGTACGTTGGACGAACTGCGTTGAGTCAATGATTGGTCTGGGGGCGCAAGTGTTTATAGAATGTGGGCCGGGTAAGGTGCTGACCGGGCTCAATAAACGGATCGCCCGCAGCGTAAAGGGGTTGGCAGTCAACGACCCGGATAGTCTGGCAGCCGCGCTTGATCTAGCGCGTGAATCCGCCAGCCAGTAAGATTCATGACTCATTCAGGAACGTTTATGACGAGCGAACGGAGAGTGGCGCTGGTCACTGGGGCGAGCCGAGGTATTGGTCGCGCCATCGCCCATGAGCTGGGCCGGCAGGGCCGGGTGGTGATCGGGACAGCGACCAGTGAGCAGGGAGCCGAGAGGATCGGTGCCGACCTCAGAGAGAATGGTATCGAGGGCGCCGGAAGGGTCCTCAACGTTAACGACCAGGCCAGCGTCGATGCCCTTATCAAGGCGGTAGGCGATGAGTTCGGCGCGCCGACTATTTTGGTTAACAACGCTGGCATTACACGCGACAATCTCTTGATGCGTATGAAAGAGGACGAGTGGGATGATGTCCTCGATACCAATCTCAAATCTGTCTATCGCGTTACCAAGGCTTGTGTCCGTGGCATGACCAAGGCTCGCTTTGGTCGTATCGTGAATATCAGTTCCGTCGTGGCTACCATGGGCAACCTTGGCCAAACCAACTATGCTGCCGCCAAGGCGGGCATGGAAGGCTTTACTCGAGCCCTGGCCCGCGAAGTGGCTTCGCGGGGAATCACGGCCAATGCCGTGGCTCCCGGGTTCATTGCCACCGACATGACGCAGGCGTTGCCGGAATCCCAGCATGAAGCCCTGCTGGGTCAGATTCCTCTATCCAGGCTGGGCAAGCCGGAGGAAATCGCTGCGGCAGTCGGATTCTTGACTAGTGACGCCGCCGGTTACATCACCGGCGAAACGCTGCAAGTCAACGGCGGCATGAATATGCGTTGAGGTCGCATGGGGCGCCTTGGTTGCGTCACATTGGGGCCGTCTATAAACTACCCGGCAGTTTTTAGCTGGCGGATATGTACCACTAGGAGTAACGACATAATGAGTACCATCGAAGAGCGCGTGAAGAAGGTTGTGGCCGAGCGCCTGAACGTCAAGGAAGAGGACATTCAGAACACGTCTTCCTTCACTGAAGATCTCGGCGCGGACTCCCTGGATACCGTCGAGCTGGTGATGGCGCTCGAAGAGGAATTCGATACTGAGATTCCCGACGAGGAAGCCGAGAAGATCACCACGGTTCAGGAAGCAATCGATTACGTCGTTGCTCACCAGTAAGGTGACATGAGTGCGGTCGCCGATTGACCGCCTCGCTGAAGTTCCAGAAAGCCGTTCTGCATTGCAGGACGGCTTTCGTTTTGTGCGTCAGTCCCACATAGCCGGTATGCTTCGGGTATAATGCGCGCAGCGCGGCAAGGTGCCCTCGGGTACGTGCCGAACATGGATATCTGGAGGAGAGCAGATGCCTCGTAGAAGGGTCGTGGTGACCGGGTTGGGCCTGGTGACGCCGGTAGGTAACACCGTCAATGAAAGCTGGGCCAATATCCTGGCAGGCAAGAGCGGCATTGCCCCTATCGAGCATTTCGATATCAGCGGCTTTAATACGCGCTTCGGTGGATCGATCAAGAATTTCGATATCAGCCCGTATTTGAACCCGAAAGACGCTCGTAAAATGGATCTTTTTATCCAGTACGGGATCGCCGCGGGCAGTCAGGCAATCGAAGACGCCGGTTTCGAGTGTAACGAACACAATGCTGACCGTATTGGTGTCGCGATCGGTTCGGGCATCGGTGGCTTACCGATGATCGAGCATAATCACAATGCGCTCAACAAGGGCGGGGCGCGACGCATCTCTCCCTTCTTCGTGCCAGGCTCAATTATCAACATGATCGCGGGCAACCTGGCCATCCAATATGGTTTCCGTGGCCCGAATATTGCCATTACCACTGCATGTACCACCGGTACCCATAATATCGGCTATGGGGCGCGCACCATCGCCTATGGCGATGCCGATATCATGCTCTGTGGTGGCTCTGAAATGGCAACCACGCCCTTGGGGCTCGGCGGGTTTTCCGCTGCGCGAGCTCTATCGACTCGTAACGACGATCCTGAAGCGGCGAGCCGCCCTTGGGACCGCGATCGTGATGGCTTCGTGCTGTCCGATGGCGCTGGCGTTCTCGTTCTCGAGGAGTATGAGCATGCCAAGCAGCGTGGGGCGACCATCTATGCCGAAATCAAGGGTTTCGGGATGAGCGACGATGCCTACCACATGACGGCGCCTCCCGAGGATGGCCGTGGAGCGGCTGCAGCCATGGCCAATGCTATCCGCGATGCGCAGATCGATCCGGCGCAGGTCGGGTATATCAATGCCCATGGCACGTCCACGCCGACCGGTGACTTGGCTGAAAGCAGGGCAATCGAGCGTGTCATGGGGTCTGCGGCGGCGTCGGTTGCGGTCAGTTCCACCAAGTCGATGATCGGTCATTTGCTGGGTGCGGCAGGCGCCGTCGAGGCAATCTTCAGTATCCTTGCTCTACGTGACCAGGTGGCTCCGCCAACTATCAACCTGGATAACCCTCAGGAAGGTTGCACGCTCGATTACGTGCCCCACACGGCGCGCCAGCTGGCGCTTGAATACACGCTATCCAACTCGTTCGGCTTCGGCGGGACCAATGGTTCGTTGGTCTTCGGGCGAGTCTGAGCAAGGCAATGAGCGACGAAGCGGTACCTTTCGACGACCGTGGCCTGGCCTATGGCGACGGTCTTTTCGAGACGGTTCTGGTACGCGATGGTCTTCCGCTGCTGTGGGACGAGCACATGGCTCGCTTACAGGAAGGGTGCCGTCGACTGGGGATCGCCTTCCCTGTTCGTCGATGTCTGGATGAGCTGCCTGCTCAATCCGGGGCAGGTTTACAGGTTCTCAAGCTTTTGCTGACTCGAGGTAGCGGTGGGCGAGGCTATCTGCCGCCTGCTGATGCCGAGCCTCGGTTGCGCTGGCGCTCGGCTCCTTTTGTGCCACAGCCGGCGCGCTGGGCTGATGGAGTTCGAGTACGGCTCTGTGATCTTACGCTGGGGAGTCAGCCTAGTCTGGCGGGAATCAAGCACCTGAATCGCTTGGAAAATGTGCTAGCCCGGCAGGAGTGGAGCGATCCCGAGATCGCCGAAGGATTATTGTGCGATTGCCGGGGGCATGTGATCGAGGCCACCAGCATGAATCTTTTTTGGTTTCGTGGCGGCCGGTGGGAAACGCCCAAACTCAAGGAGTGTGGTGTCGCCGGTACGTTGCGTGCTGGCTTGTTCGGCGTGCTCGAATTACACGAAGCCATGCACAAACAAGATGTTTTGTTCGAGGCGGAAAGCCTGTGGCTGGGTAATTCGGTGCAGGGTGTCTGGCCGATCGCTTCACTGGTGGATTCGGCGGGAACATTGCTGCGTAATTGGTCCGTGCCCTCGCTCGACCGTTCGCTGCAGGCTGAGGCTCACGCCTTGCTAGGATATCCGGTGCCGGCCTGATCGTTAAGGAAACCGCATGCGTCTGTTGAAATTATTTGTGACGATGACCGTCCTGGTGGCGGCGTTGGCGTACGGTGCCTATGCATACTGGCAATCACGCCTCGATGCGCCGGTGGCTATCGATGAACCTACACTCTATGAAGTGCCTCGTGGCGCTAGCTATCACCGGATCGTGAGGGAGCTGGCAGAGCGGGGGATCATTAGTGAAGATTGGCCGTTCAGGGTGTTGGCAAGGCTGTCACCTAACAGCTTGCCTCAGCTGCGTGCCGGAGAGTTCATGATAGAGCCGGGCATGAGCGGGCGTGAGCTTATTGCGCTGCTAAGCAGCGACCAGGTCGTAACGTATTCATTGACCATTCCTGAAGGCTGGACTTTCGACGACATGCGCGATGCGCTGGCTGATGCCTCCAAGCTTACCCAACTGACCAATGATATGAGCGACGAAGAGGTCATGGCCGAGCTGGGGCATCCCGAGCAGCATCCCGAAGGGCGCTTCTTCCCGGATACCTATCGTTATCATAAGGGAATCAGTGATCTGGACATCCTTCGTCAAGCCTATGATCGCATGCAGGCGGAACTGACCCGGGCGTGGGAAATGCGGGTGGAAGGCCTGCCACTAGATTCACCCTACGACGCGCTGATCATGGCCTCACTGATCGAACGCGAAACCGGTGTCGATGGCGAGCGTCGCCAGATTGCCGGTGTGTTCGTGCGTCGCCTCGAGCGTGGGATGCGGCTGCAGACCGACCCGACTGTCATTTACGGCATGGGGGATGCTTACGAAGGCAATATCACGCGTGCCGACCTGCGCCGTGCGACGCCATACAATACCTACGTGATCGATGGTTTGCCGCCTACTCCGATTGCCCTACCGGGACGTGCAGCCCTTCAGGCTGCCGTTGACCCGGCCGAGGGGGACAGCTTGTACTTTGTAGCCAAGGGAGACGGCAGTCACCATTTCTCGCGTACCTTAAACGAGCATAATGCCGCTGTACGGCGTTACATCCTGAGTCGCTGATGGCAGGACGCATGCATAACGACACGCAAGAATACCGCCATGGGTGCTTTATCACGCTTGAAGGTGGGGAGGGCGTCGGCAAGAGTACCAACCTGGCCATGGTCTGCGAATTTCTCGAGTCCCGAGGCATCGAGGTGGTAAAGACGCGCGAGCCGGGCGGAACCCCGCGCAGTGAGGCTATTCGTCACTTATTACTGGATCCGTCTGAAGTCGAACCGTTGTGCGACGATGCCGAGCTGTTACTGGTATTTGCCGCACGGGCCCAGCACCTCGCCTGCAAGATTCGTCCGGCGCTGGCGAGAGGCGCATGGGTAGTGTGTGATCGTTTCACCGATGCCACTTTCGCCTACCAAGGGGGAGGCCGGGGCATCGATAGCTCACGCATCTCACGTTTGGAAGATCTTGTCCAGCAAGGTCTGCAGCCTGACCTGACGCTTCTGCTGGATATGCCGGTCGATGCTGCGCAGCAGCGTGTCACTCAACGCGGCACTGAGCGTGACCGATTCGAACGAGAGCATGTGGCGTTTTTCAACGCGGTGCGCAATACCTATCTAGAGCGGGCTCGGTCGTCACCGGAGCGTTTTGCAATCATCGACGCTGCACGGCCATTGACGGAAGTTGAGACCGCTATTCGTAACTGTCTCGAACAAAGGCTAGCGTCATGGAAATGAGCCCTCTGCCTTGGCAGCGGGAGCTCTGGGGTCGCCTGATCGAGCTGCAGGACAGGGCGAAGTTGCCACACGCCTTGCTTATCTCTGGGGCTCATGGTGTCGGAAAGCAAGCATTTGCGGACGCCTTGGCCGCGCGCACCTTGTGCCGCAACCCGCAGGAGACGGCTTGCGGACAGTGCCATGGCTGCCAGATGCTGAAGTCAGGCTATCACCCCGATCTCATGCGGGTTTCACCGCAGGAGAAGAGCCGTCAGATCCGCATCGATCCGGTTCGTGAGGTCAATGCCTTCGTGACCCAGACGGCTCAGCAGGGGGGCTACCGGGTCGTGATCCTGCAGCCGGCCGAGGCAATGAACGTTGCCGCTGCCAATGCACTGCTGAAAAGCCTCGAGGAGCCTGGCGAGCGCACCTTGTTCCTGTTGCTCGCTGATGTTCCTTCACGCATGTTGGCGACCATACGGTCACGTTGCCAGCATTGGGCATTAGGAGTACCTGACAGCGAGGCCTGTCTGCCTTGGCTTAGTGACCTGCTGCAAGATAGCCATGAAGCGGCGTTCTGGCTGCGTGTCGCAGGTGGCTTGCCGATGCTCGCGCGTGAGTTCGCAGCACCTGAAGCGCGTGGGTTGCGTCAGGAACTTCAGGAATTGTTCGATGCGCTGGTACGTGGCGGCGAACCGGTTGCCGAAGCGGCTAGGCTTGAGCGCCAGGCTGTCGAGCGTATCCTGGGGTACGGTATCGCCTGGCTCGAGGACCTGATACGTCTGGGACTATCCGGTGACAGCGATCGGGTGCGCAATCCGGACTTATTGCCTCTCTACCGTCAGGCAGTAAAGAACGCTCGCGTTCGCGACTGGTTCCGGCTGCTGGACTACGCACGCGAGCAGCGTCGCCTGCTAGTGGCGGGGGGCAACCCCAACCCTCAGCTCGTGCTCGAAGCTTGGCTGGTGCGGTGGTCGGCGCTGCTGCGCTCCTGAAGCCCGGCGTTACTTGCCGCCGATGGGCAATCGTCATCGGTTTGCGTAAAGTAGGCCATCGCAAAGTTTACAAGAGGCGTACCAATGGTGGGCAAAAAAGCCATGTCTCTGGCCATTCGAGACACCCAAACGCTATTGTCCGCATATATGCCGAGCCTGGAACGTGGCGGTATTTTCGTACCTACCCAAGAGCGCTACTTGCTCGGGCAGGAAGTCTTTCTGTTACTGACTCTGCCTGACGAAAGTGAGCGCCTGCCGGTGACAGGTAATGTGGTTTGGCTTTCACCCCCCGGAGTGTCGGGACGTCGGGTTCCTGGCATCGGCATCCAGTTCAGCGCTGGGGATCAAGCAGTCCGCGACCGTATAGAAAATCACTTGGCCGGACAGCTCGACAAAGGTGCATCCACCTACACCCTATAATCGGCTTGTTCGGTGATGGGCCGGCTTGTCTCGCTGGTCGTGTGTCGCCGGTCGATGCCTTGGGCGAGCTGACGGTTTATCCTTCGATTCACTGATTTCCGAGCAAAATGCATGTTTGTCGATTCTCATTGCCACCTCGACCGTCTTGATCTAACCGCCTACGCAGGTAGCCTGGACAGGGCGCTCGATGCAGCCCGCGCTCGCGGTGTCCGTCAGTTTCTAGCCATCGCGGTGACCCTCGATGACGTCAAGCAACTGGCTGGTATCGCTCGTGTCCATGAGGATGTCGTCATTTCGGCGGGGGTTCATCCCATGCATCAGGTTGATGAGGAGCCGAGCGTCGAGGCCATTAAAGCCTGTGCTGAGCGCTTCGATGCCGTGGCGATCGGAGAAACCGGTCTCGACTATCATTACGATACGATTCCTCGGGAGAGTCAGCAGACGCGTTTCAAGCGGCACCTCCAGGCTGCTACCGAGCTTGAGCTGCCGGTCATTGTGCATACCCGAGACGCCCACGAGGAGACACTTCAACTGATCCGAGAGCATACGGACCCGGACATCGGCGGCGTACTGCATTGCTTCACAGAAGACTTAGACATGGCCCGTGAGGCGGTTCGACTGGGGTTCTTCATCTCCCTGTCGGGGATCGTGACATTCCGCAATGCCGAGTCGATCCGCGAACTGGCGAGGTCGGTTCCCTTGGATCGTCTGCTAATCGAGACGGACAGTCCTTATCTGGCTCCGGTGCCACATCGAGGTAAGCCCAACGAGCCGCAATGGGTCGTTGAAGTCGCCGAGTGCATTGCCCGCGAGCGAGGAATCAGCCTTGATGAAGTGGCCATGCAGACCACAGCGAACTTCTATCGCCTGTTCCGTGCCGCAGCGCCGCAGGCATCTGCTGAAATGCGCCAGATCCTCTCCGATGCCAAGCTGATCTGATACCCCTTGCAAGGAGCCCGATCATGTCGCTGGAACCGTTGTTGTCCCATATCGAAGCGAATGGGGAAGTTCCGCCGGTAGACCGTTGGAACCCCGATTTGTGTGGCGACATGGACCTGGTGATACGCAGTGATGGTGTCTGGGTGCATGAAGGTACGCCCATCGGTCGTCCCCGCTTGGTAAGGCTGCTGTCTACGGTTCTGCGCCGGGAAAGCGATGGCGACTACTATTTGGTAACGCCTGTCGAGAAGATGCGTGTTCGCGTCGAAGATCGTCCGTTTCTGGTCGTCGATGCCGAGCGTCACGATAAAGCGGGATCAGCCGTATGGTGGTTGACGACCAACGTGGGGGACAGGGTTTGTCTTGATGAGCAGCGTCGATTATTGGTGTCCATGACGCCTGACGGCGAACCGGTCCCGGAGGTGGCGATACGTTTTGGGCTGAGCGCGCGGCTCAATCGTAATGTCTTCTATCGCCTGGTCGATATTGCCGACCAGCGTCAGCAAGGGAAGGATATCGAACTCGGATTATCCAGTGCCGGATATTGGCAGCCATTGGGGCGGATCGATACGGAGCTGCTGTGAAGCTGACTTCCGAGCAGTGGGCTGTCGTACGTCATCGTAAAGGGCACGCGCGCGTGGCTGCGGTGGCCGGGGCTGGAAAGACCACCACCCTGGTCGCTCGCGTGCTGCACTTACTTCAGCGGGGCGTGCCGGCACGCCGCATTCTAGTGTTAATGTTCAACCGGGCCGCCCGAGAGGATTTCACCGCCAAGCTCGTTGCCATGGCGCCGCCCGGCCAACCATTGCCTGAGGTGCGCACGTTCCATTCCATTGGCCATCGCTTGACTCAGAGTCTCACGCGGTGGGGGTGGCTCTCGCCCAGGGAGTTATTGACCGCCGACTGGCAACGCGAGCGCCTGCTACGTCAAGCCGTGTATACCTGCCTGGAAACGGCGGACAATTCGACTCGCGACGCTGCGTTGGAAGCGGAGCGTCTTGAAGCGCTGGGAAATTTTTGCGATCTGGTCAAGGCGGAGATGGCGACGCCCGCCGAATTCTATGAGCGCTTGGACTATGGGCCCGACACCCTGCATTTCGTCGAGGCCTTCGATCATTATGAGGCGTTGCTCGAACAGCATGGACGTATGACCTATGCTGATCTTCTCTACCGTCCTCTTCGTTGTCTGGAGAATGAAGAGGAGGCCCGGGCCCGCGTTCAGGGATTTCTCGATCACGTCATAATCGATG
The DNA here is from genome assembly GCF_000378505.1 of Modicisalibacter luteus DSM 23508. Lineage (GTDB taxonomy): Bacteria > Pseudomonadota > Gammaproteobacteria > Pseudomonadales > Halomonadaceae > Modicisalibacter > Modicisalibacter luteus. Next base: position 141,055 of record NZ_KB899994.1, read on the forward strand.
AATACCAAGACATTAATGAAGCCCAGCAGCGATTGCTCTCTCTGTTGACGGGAGCGCGTGCTGAGGTCATGGCGGTCGGTGACGCCAACCAGTGTATCTACGAATGGCGAGGTGCACGTCCCGATTACATGCTCGAACGGTTCGAGGCGACCTTCGGTCAGGCCACGGATTATCCGCTATCGATGACGTTTCGTCATGGACACGCCCTGGCGCTGACAGCCAATCATGCCATTCGTAACAATCGGCGACGCCCCGACCAACTGTGTATAGCGGCGCCGCAAAATCCGCAGACGACTCTGGATGCGGGGCAGGGCGCCACTCGCCTCATCGAAGAACTTCAGGCCTGGCAACATCAAGCCCGGCCTCTCCAGCAGGCCTGTGTGTTGGTAAGGAACTGGGCGCTTTCGGTTGCCGTGCAATTACAGCTTTTGCGTGCCGGTATTCCTTTCCGGCTGGCTCGTGAGGAGCGCTTCGTGTTCCGCCTGCCGCTGGTCCAGGCTCTGGCCGGTTATTTACGTCTGAGCCGCGATGCCAGGCTGCTGCATGATCCTGCTCATCTTTTTTTGCTCTTGTCGCAACCGACATCCTTCGTGGCGCGTGAGCGACTCCAGACATTGTCGCTTCACTTGGCGCAAACACAGCATTGGCCCGACCGGCAGGATGCGCTTCTTGCTTCGCTCAAGCCTGCCCAGCGTCGTACGCTCAAGCGTCGTTGGGAGCTTCTCTGCGAGCTGCCCAGGCTGGCTAACCTGCCACCGGCGAAACTCTTGGAAATCGTGGTAGAACGCTTGGACGCCGAGAAGGTGCTGAAGCGAGCTGCAGCACGTCGTGAAAAAGGAGAGGAGGACGTCCGCTTGCTCGATGTGTTGATCGAGCAAGCGGACGAACTTGCTCTTGCGCCGGACGAGCTCATCGAGCGGCAGCAGCGACCCAAGGGAGAGCAAGACGACGGAGTGTTGATCACTACCGTGCATGGCGCCAAGGGGTTGGAATGGCCGCTAGTCGTACTGTGGGGAATGAACGAGGAAGATTTTCCTTACTACAGTAAAGATAATCCGTTGGATGAGGAGCGTCTCGAAGAAGAGCGGCGCCTATTCTACGTTGCCATCACGCGAGCGCAGGAGCGTTTGGTGATGTTGCACGACACTGGCGATCATCGCCCGAGTCGCTTCCTGGCTGAAAGTGCCTGGCAGGATGGGAATCTTGTTGCCCAGGCGCTAGCGAATAACGGACGAGACTCGCTTAGTGTGAAGGTGCCGGCACTCATAGAGCGCTATTTTGCTGCTTTAGGCGTTGAGCTACCCGTTGAGTGTTCGCTAAGCGCTGAAGCCGATACAGTAGCAGGAAGCCCGACGTATTATCGGCCGGGGCAGCAGGTTCGACATGACGTCTTCGGCCACGGGGAAATATTGATTGTCGAAGGGGATCCGGATAATCCGGTCATCGATGTCCGCTTTACGCATGCCGGCCGTCGTCGTTTGATCGCTCGCCGTTCACCGCTCGAACTGCTGTAGGGAGGGATGCCTGCATGAAACAAGACTGCCTAATTGATGTAAGCTCGCTGCGCACCTTGATGCGCGGCCCGATAGCGCCACGTATTTTGGATTGTCGGGCTCGTCTGGAGTCTGATCAGGCTGGTCAACATCTATGGGAGGCTGGCCACATTCCAGGCAGTGTTCATTTCGATCTAGAGCGTGATATGGCGGATAGGGCTGGTGAGGGCGGTCGGCACCCCTTGCCCTCGCAGACGGCTTGCACCCGCACTGTACAGCGATTGGGGCTGAGCGCGTCGGTGCCGGTCGTGGTCTACGATGACCGTGGAGGCCAACTGGCAGCGGCCCGGGCATGGTGGATGCTGGCCTGCTGGGCGGGCCACGCCGATGTCAAGGTACTTGATGGAGGCTTGCCAGCTTGGCTGGCTGCAGGAGGAGAGATGGCGGTCGAGCGGTTACCGGCCGAACGCCCCCCCGGGCCACCCGGAAGCTGGAAGCCTACCTTCGATAATGAGGTGTTGGTCGATGCAGAGGGAGTGACTGACTCATCGGTCATGAAAGTGGACGCACGTTCGCTGGAACGTTTTCGCGGCGAGAGCGAGCCCATCGATGCCGTGGCAGGCCATATCCCGGGGGCTATATGCCGACCTAGTTCGGCGAATCTAACTGAACAAGGAACCTTCAAGGCACCACAGCAACTCGACGCCGAGCTTCCGGGTTCCGATCATATCGTAAGTTACTGCGGCTCAGGGGTTACCGCCTGCCACAATATACTGGCTTACGCGATTGCCGGACGCCCCTTGCCCCGGCTTTACGCTGGGTCATGGAGCCATTGGATTTGCGATCCCAAGCGCCCAGTGGCTACCGGCAACTAACTGTCTGGAATCCATTCCGTTTCCTGTGAGGCGAAACATCGGCATGCCATGGCATGCCGATGCTAGCTTTACATATTCGGGTAGTTGGGCCCGCCGCCGCCTTCCGGCGCTACCCACTCGATATTCTGCGCCGGGTCCTTTATGTCGCATGTCTTGCAGTGGATGCAGTTCTGGAAGTTGATCTGAAACTTCGGCTGACCATCATCGCCTTCGACCACTTCGTAAACCCCCACCGGGCAGTAGCGCTGCGCAGGTTCGTCGAACTTCGGCAGGTTGTCGCGAATCGGGATGGCTGGGTCCTTGAGACGGAGGTGGCTGGGTTGGTCCTCTTCGTGATTGGTATTGGAGAGGAATACCGAGGACGGCTTATCGAAGGACAACTTACCGTCGGGCTTGGGATAGTCGGTCTTGTTGTACTTGGTGGCCAGTTCCAGCTTGGCGTGGTCAGGTGTTGTGTCGTGTACCGCTGGCAGTTTCCCTCCCAGCCACTGGTCGATGAAATTGTAGGCGCCCCCCAATATGGTGCCGTACTTGTGAATCGCTGGGCCGAAGTTAGCAGTCTCGCGAAGCTCCCGGTAGGCCCAGCTCTGCTCCCAGCGGGTTGTGAACGCGGTGAGTTCTCGTCCACCTTCATCGCCTTCATTGAGGGCCTCGAAAACCGTCTCTGCCGCGACCAGCCCTGACTTCATGGCTGTATGCAGCCCCTTGATCTTGGCGAAATTGAGGGTGCCGGCATCGCAGCCGATCAGCAGCCCGCCTGGAAATGTCATCTTCGGCAGGCAGTTGATGCCTCCCTTGGTGATCGCGCGCGCGCCGTAGGCCACCCGTGAACCGCTCTCAAGGTACTGCTTGATCAGCGGATGGTGCTTCATGCGCTGAAACTCGTCGAAGGGTGACAGGTAGGGATTCTGATAGGCGAGGTCCACGATCAGGCCGACGACTACCTGCTGGTTCTCGGCGTGATATAGGAAGAAGCCGCCATGGGTTTCCTTGTCGAGCGGCCAGCCGGAGCCGTGCAGGACCAGTCCAGGCTCGTGCCGTTCGGCGGGAACGTCCCACAGCTCCTTGAAACCGATCGCATAGTGCTGCGGATCACGCCCTTTGGCCAGGTCGAAGCGATCGATTAGGCGCTTGCCAAGGTGGCCCCGGGCGCCTTCGGCAAACAGGGTATATTTGGCGCGCAGTTCCATGCCCGGCATATAGCCATCCTTGGGCTCGCCGTTGGCACCGACACCCATGTCACCGGTAATAATGCCTCGTACCGTGCCGCTATCGTCGAGCAGGACCTCCTGAGCGGCGAAACCTGGAAATACTTCGACACCAAGTTCCTCTGCCTGTTCGCCCAGCCAGCGGCACAGGTTGCCGGCGCTGATCACGTAGTTCTGTTCATTGTCGGCGCCAGGTGTGCCGACATTGTGCATGGTCTTGGGGATCAGGGCATTGGGGAGTTTACGGGCGTTGTTTTCGTCCTTGAGGAGGTAGACTTCGTCGCGTATCGCGGGCGTATTCAAAGGCGCGCCACGTTCTGCCCAGTCGGGAAACAGCTCGTTGAGTGTCCGGGGCTCGAAGATGGCACCGGATAAAATATGCGCGCCGACTTCGGAACCCTTTTCGACCACACAGACGCTGAGTTCGCGTTCGGCTTCATTGGCCTGCTGCATCAGGCGGCAAGCAGCGGCCAAGCCGCTGGGGCCGGCACCGACGATGACTACATCGAAGTCCATGTGTTCGCGTTCCACGTCTTACTCTCCTCGGTCAAGCGGTGCTATCGCGCTGCAGCACCGTGTTTGGCTACCATTCTTATCGATCGGTGCAGGTTGGTAAAAATTCTATGCCCTGCATCGGAAGTCGTTTCACTGCGCCGTATCATATCGTGTATGGACGGGGTCAGGCACGTTGATGGTCCGCATCCATTCTGTCGTTTGGAAGCTTCTGTGACTAAATCACTATATTTAAAACGGTCGTTTGCTTCCACTCTGCTTTCATGCTAGTGATATGCTCCAGTCAATGGATGCCGCCCGCTTGGCGTTTGGCCGTATTGGGCCGCTTAACAAGCTGTGGCAAACTAGGTCCTTTTACGGCTTCGACTCCCTATCAAACGCTTGCATGAATATATAGCTGCTGGTTCTAACAAGCGAAAATCTAACGAGGACGCCATGAAAGTACTCGTCGCGGTTAAACGCGTCATTGACTACAACGTCAAGATCCGCGTCAAGGCGGATCATTCCGACGTCGACCTTACCAACGTCAAGATGGCCATGAACCCATTCTGTGAGATTGCCGTCGAAGAGGCGGTGCGTCTGAAAGAGAAGGGCGTTGCCACGGAAATCGTCGCTGTGACCGTCGGGCCCAAGGCTGCTCAGGAGCAGTTGCGTACTGCGCTAGCACTGGGGGCCGACCGGGCCATCCACGTCGCCACTGACGAGCGTGTCGAGTCGTTGGCGGTGGCCAAGCTGCTCAAGCAGGTCGTCGACGTGGAACAGCCGCAGCTTGTGATCCTCGGTAAGCAGGCCATCGACACTGATAACAACCAGACCGGGCAGATGCTGGCTGCGCTGACTGGCTGGGGACAGGGTACCTTCGCCTCGAAAGTGGATGTCCAGGAAGGCACCGTCAATGTCACCCGCGAGATTGATGGTGGCCTGCAGACCGTAGCGCTCAAGCTACCCGCCGTGGTCACTACTGACCTGCGTCTCAATGAGCCGCGCTATGCCAAGCTGCCCGACATCATGAAGGCCAAGAAGAAGCCGCTCGAGACTAAGACCCCCGAGGAGCTCGGCGTCGACATCGCCTCCAAGGTCACCCAGCTGCAGGTCGAGACCCCGGCCGAGCGCAAGGGAGGCATCAAGGTCGGCTCGGTGGACGAGCTAGTCGACAAACTCAAGAACGAAGCCAAGGTGATTTCATGAGCATCCTGATCCTCGCCGACCATCACGATGGCCATCTCTCCGGCGCCACCGCGCATGTAGTCGCCGCGGCGCAGCAGATCGGTGGCGGTGACATCGACCTCCTTGTTGCCGGTCAGGACGTGCAGGGCGTAGCCGAGCAGGCAGCTAAGCTCGATGGCGTGGCACGGGTGCGTGTCGCCGACCATGCAGCCTACGCTCACCAGCTTGCCGAGCCGCTGGCCGACCTGCTGGTGCGTCTTGCCGACGGCTATAGCCACGTGCTGGCCAGTTCCTCCACGACCGGCAAGAATGTGCTTCCGCGGCTGGCTGCACTCAAGGACGTCGCTGCCATTTCCGACATCCTCGACGTGGTGAGCACTGATACCTTCAAACGTCCGATTTACGCCGGCAATGCCATCGCCACTGTGCAGAGCGCCGATCCGCTCAAGGTGCTGACTGTGCGCAGCACGGCCTTCGACGCCATCAGCGAGAGTGGCAATGCCTCCATCGAGATGGTCGATGTGGCGGTCGATAATTCGCTGTCGAGCTTCGTCGACGAGCAACTCGAACAGAGCGAGCGGCCTGAGCTGGGCGCGGCGCGTGTGGTCATCTCCGGTGGCCGTGGCATGGGCAATGGCGAGAACTTCAAACTGCTCGACGGAATCGCCGACAAGCTGGGGGCAGCGATCGGTGCGTCGCGTGCGGCAGTGGACGCCGGCTTCGTGCCCAATGACATGCAAGTAGGGCAGACCGGCAAGATTGTCGCGCCGGAGCTCTACATCGCGGTGGGAATCAGCGGGGCAATCCAGCACTTGGCGGGGATGAAGGACTCCAAGGTGATCGTAGCGATCAACAAGGACGAGGAGGCGCCGATCTTCCAGGTGGCGGATTACGGCCTGGTAGGCGATCTATTCCAGATCCTGCCGGAGCTTGAACAGAAGCTGTAAGTACGGCACGGCGATTTATCGCAAAACCGGCTCCTGATGGGGCCGGTTTTTTCATGGAAGCGAAAGTATCTTTATTGATAATTGTTCTTGTTTGTATTAGCTTGGTCATTTGTTCTGATTGAAGCGCTGCGCGTGATCTCTGCTCCACGCCTAGCGCCAGTGAGGAAACTAATGAGCGCAAGTTACATGAAGCAAGGACTGTTGCGCCGTTCCTGCCGCCTATCTGTCGTCATGCTCCTGATGGGAGCCTGTACCTTGGCGTTGGCTCAGAACGACGTACGCGAGGAAAGCATCGAAGCGCAGCGAGAGCAGGCCGAACTGCAGGAAAAGATTGATGCGGCAGACGAGGCAACACGAGAGGCGCTACGTGAATTGCGTGCGGCGGAGCGCGAGGCCAACCGGCTCAGGGCCTATAATGCAGAGCTTGCCCCATTGGTCGAACGGCAATCCGACGCCATTGTGCAGCGTGAACAGGCGCTGAGCACCTTATCGGAAACTCGCGAAGCACTTCCGGTATTGATGCGTGACATGGTCGATAGACTGCGCCGGTGGGTGGAGGCGGACCTGCCATTCCTGCAGGAGGAGCGTCTGGCACGTGTCGACGAGCTTGAAAACATGCTTGCCGACGCCGAGATGAGCGCATCGGACAAACTGGATAGGGTCCTGGCCGCTTGGCGCACCGAACTCGATTACGGACGTGAAATGGATGCTTGGCGGGGGCAGCTCGTCGGAGCGGAAAATCGTGAAGTCGATTACTTGCGTCTGGGGCGTGTGGGTTGGTACTACGTCGCTCCCGATGGAAGCAAAGGGGGTGTCTGGAAAAGCCGTGCCAACCAGTGGCAGTCGCTTAACGATGAGCAATTGGCTGAGGTGCGCAAGGGCATACGTATTGCGCGAGAGCAGCGTGCCCCAGAATTGCTGGCTTTACCGACCTCGATCGAGGTATCTGTCAGCGGGCCGCAGAAAGAGGAAACGTCATGAAGTTCCGCGTGCTACTGACGTTTGGTCTGCTGTCCTGGTTACCGCTGGCGTTAGCCCAAAGCGGCGAGGACCTGTCCGGAACCGACGGCAGTCGGCCGTCCCCCGGTCAAATCTTGGAAACCCTGCGCGCCGACCATCAAGCTGCCGAGGCACGGGATAGTCAGCGCCTCGAGGCCCTGCTTAGCGATCAGCAGGCGCTTGACGCGGCACTCGCCGAGGCACGTGAGTCGCTGGCTCAAGCCCGGGAGCGCCAGGAATCTCTAGAAACCCAGCAATCCGAGCAACAGACACGTCTCGGTGAGTTGCGTGAACGCCGAAGCGAGGAAGCTGGCGATCTGGAAAGTGTTTATGACGTTGCACGACGCCATGCCAGCGATCTGCGTAACTCACTGAACGACAGTTGGCTCATCGTGGGTGGTCAAGCTCAATTACCTGCGCGTCTCGACGATGAAGGATTGCTGGACGTCGCCGCGCTTTCCGCCTTGGGCGACAACCTGATATCGCTCACGATCGAAAGCGGGCAGGGCATCGAGTTCACCGCGCCGGTTGCCGGTGCGGCCGGTGAGGTCACGTCCCGAGACGTCGTTCGGCTTGGCGATTATCTGGGCTTCAGCAACGGCCAGTTACTACGAGTGCCCACCGAGTCAGGGCCACTAAGCGTCGCTGAGCAGACACCGTCCTATGTCTCGGAGCTACTCGAAGCATACCAAGGTGGAATCGGCGAGGTGGTCGCCTTCGATCCGACCCGTGGTGTGGTGCTTGATGCTCTGGCACAGCAACCTGGCCTTTGGCAGCGTTTCCAACAGGGCGGTGCCGTAGGTTACGTCGTGGTAGCGCTGGGGGGCATCGGTCTCGCCATTGCCCTGGCGCAGTACGCCTACTTGCTGTTGGTCACGGTGCGTATGCGACGGCAACTGCGTGAGCCGAACTCCCTTCGTCAGGACAATCCCCTGGGGAGAGTCTTGATGCGGTTCAGTGCCTTGAACGAAGGACATGCCCCCGAGGCGCTGGAAGCGCGTCTCGACGAGGCGCTGCTGGCTGAGCAGCCACGCCTGGAGCGTGGCCAGCCTCTGGTCAAGCTACTGGCAGCCGTTGCGCCACTGCTGGGGCTGCTGGGGACTGTCACGGGGATGATCGTCACTTTCCAGTCGATCACCGTTTTCGGTACCGGCGACCCACAGCTGATGGCCGGCGGGATAAGCCAGGCCTTGGTGACGACCGTGTTGGGCTTGATCACGGCAGTACCTTTACTCTTTGCACAGACGGCTCTAGCCAGCCGCAGCCGTGATCTGATCGGAACCCTCGAAGGGCGAGCCAGCGCTGTACTGGCGGAGCATCTCGAATCCCGTCCGGCCGAGGTCAGTGAGCGTCGCCATGCCTCTCTTGCTTGAGCCGCTTTACCGTCTCGCCGAGTCCGGTGGGGCGGTGCTGGTCGTGATTGCAGTCGTGGCTACTGCCTTGTTCGCGTTAGGGCTTGAACGATGGTTTTATTGGCGTTTTACCCATCGTAGGGCGCGGCAGGCATTGGTGTCTCGGTGGACAGCGCGCCGCGACCACGCCAGCTGGAGCGCATTGACACTGCGTGAAGTTTGGACCCGGGATCTTATCGCGCGTTTGCGGCAGCCCCTGCCTTGGCTCAAGTTGCTGGTCTCGTTATGCCCGTTATTGGGTCTATTGGGAACGGTGACAGGGATGATCCATGTGTTCGATAGCTTGGCGATGACCGATGTTGGCCAAGCGAGAGCAATGGCCGACGGTGTAGCGCGAGCGACCCTGCCGACGCTGGCCGGTATGGCTGTCGCTGTCGTCGGCCTGCTCTTTACGACGCGCCTGGAGCAGGTGATCCGGCGCGAGGATCAGCGTTTGCACGATCGCATGGCTCGTGCCGCCGAGGAATATGTGGAGAGAACCCATGCGTAGACGTCGAATGCAAAGTGACGGTGAGGCGGCCGAGATCAATCTCACGCCGATGCTGGATGTCGTGTTCATCATGCTGATCTTTTTCATCGTCACGACCAGTTTCGTCAAAGAGAGCGGTATCGAGATTGATCGCCCCGAGTCTTCGGCTGCCTCACCGCGCCCTGATGCCCAGGTAATGGTTGCTATTAGTAATGAAGGTTCGGTCTGGGTTGACGGTAAACCGGTAGACACTCATCGAGTCGGGCCGGTCGTGGCCAGCATGGTGAGCGCCGAGGGAAGCGTCGTGATACAGGCTGACCGCAACTCGACGACAGGGTTGTTGGTAGAGGTCATGGATCGTATCCGCGAAGCTGGGGTCGACAACGTCGCGGTGGCTGCAACCAGAGGGAGTCGCTGATGCGTTACCTGCTGGGCACGGCGGGGGGTATCGTACTAGCGCTAGCGCTATTTTTTTTGCTGGCGTTGCTGGTAGCGCCGCCGGAAGACGAGCGACAGGTCATCGAGATGCCTCTGTCCGTATCCATGGTCGAGGCGCCGGCTGAGCAAGCTCCCGAGGGTGTCGCGAGTCCGGCAGAGTCGATGCCGCCCCCACCGGCCAGTGCACCGCCTCTGCCGCCTGCACCGATGCCGAGCCCGGCAATCGATAGCAATATTGCCATGCCGGAACCTGACTTGCCGGCGACGGAGGCGCCTGCAGCGCCTCAGGAAATGGAGCTGCCTGAACTGACGGAGATCAAGCCCCAGCCTGAGCCGACACCACGACCTGAGCCGCGCCCCGAGCCTGCCCCTGAACCCAAGCCTGTGTCAGCGCCAAGTTCGCAGCCTCAGTCAACGCCTACCGAGTCGTTGGTCGATAGTGGTCAGGCATCCACTGCCGCATCGGCGGCTAGTGGAGAAGTTGCCTCGCCTCAGCCGACGCGTCGGGTGCCTCCCGAGTATCCGCGGCGCGCCTTGAGGCGGGGAATCGAAGGATACGTCGAAGTGCGTTTCACCATTCAGCCCAATGGCAGGGTGGATCAAGGTTCTCTGCGCGTCGTCGAGGCTCGGCCACGCAATGTGTTCGAGCGCGCTGCCATGCGGGCTATCGCTGACTGGCATTTCCCTACTGCGTCGGCACCGCGCGAAGCGCGTCAGCGTCTTGAATTCAAGCTCGAGGGGTAAGGCATGGTGACGCATAGGCAGCTTCGTGCGCTTGTGTGCGGTAGCGGAATTATCGCAGTCGTCCTCTTTCCTATGATCGGCCAAGCAGCGCCCGCGTTGCGCCCCGATATGGTGCGCAGTCTTGAGGCCATGCAGCAACGTTTGTCCGAAGGTGATACCGCCAATGTGGCAAGTCGGTCCAAGAGTGCGGCTGAGCGGCTCGAAGGCGGTAATGCGTCCGATCGTTGGGCCAGGGCACTCTTTTTGCAGTTGGCCGCTACGGCTGAGGCGCGCATGGGTAATGACGCGAAGGCGGCCGACCTGTTTGCCACGGCGCGTGGCATCGACGGGGTCGAAGCTGCACAGCGCCTCCAGTGGCTAAATCATGAGGCGCGCTTGCGGCTGCGTGCCGGGCAAAGCGAAAGAGGCTCTGAGCTCCTTGATCGATGGCTCAGCCAAGCCGGAGGGCAGGCCGGGGCTGAGGACTACTGGCTGATGGCCCAGAGCCTGGCCAGTCAGTCGCAATGGCAGGCCGCGGCGAGCTGGGTGGACCGTGCCCGCCGGGACGATGCGTCGACGACGGACGAGCGTCTCGGCCTGGCGGCGAGCGTCTATCAACGTGCCGGGCGCAACGATGCCGCCTTTGCCATCCTGGATCAGCTACTGTCTGGGGGCAGTAACAATCCTGACGCTTGGCGTCGTGCTGCGGCACTGGCTCAGCGCTTGGGGGATACCGGGCGCGCAGCTGCGCTCTGGGATGCCGCCTGGCGTCAAGGTGTGCTGGCCACCCAAGACGACTTGCGTCAGTTGGTGAAGCTGCATATGGCGGGGGGTACCCCGGCGAGAGCAGCAGAATATCTGGAAGAGGCACTGAAAAAGGGCGAGCTGGCACGTAACGAGGCCAATCAGCGGTTATTGGCCGAGGCATGGGCGGCAGCGAAGGATCGTGATCGCGCTCTTCAGGCATGGCGGCACTTGGCCGAACAGACTCAGGCAGGGCAGGACTGGCGCCGGCTCGTTGAACTGGCTTATGGCTGGGGATATTGGCGAGCTGTTATCGACGCTTCGGTCAAGGCGCGTGAAGCCGGGGAGAATTCGGCGCGTTCTTGGTTGCTCGAAGGCATTGCTTATGTCGAACTTGGCGAGCGGGAAAAGGCCCGACAGGCGTTCATGTCAGCACAAAAAGCCGGTGCCGATCAGGCCGAGGCCTGGCTGGTCACACTCGATAGCGCAAGCGAGGGGGCAGTTCCGCCCCCCACCCAGGTCGATGTTCGCAGCGAAAGCTGATAGCTATAGGTCGAGTTCGGCCCATACCGGCGCGTGATCCGAGGGCCGCTCCATGCCACGCAACACATAGTCGATGCCTGAATCCGTGACAAGCTCGGCCAAGGGCTGGCTCACCAGGATGTAATCGATGCGAAGGCCGCGTTTAGGGTCGCGCTCGAACCCTCGCGAGCGATAGTCGAACCAGCTGAAAAGATCATGTCTATCCGGATAGCAAAGCCGGTAACAGTCATGCATTCCCCATGATTTGATACGTCCCAGCCATTCTCGCTCGATCGGCTGAAAGCTGGTCTTGCCCTCACGCAACCAACGCTTGCGACTGGGTTCGCCAATGCCGATGTCGATATCTTCCGGTGAGATATTGAAGTCGCCCATGACCGCGATGCGTTCCTCGGGGCGATGCGTATCTTCAAGGAGGCGCTGCATCTGGTTATAGAAACGCTCCTTGTTCGGGAATTTTGTCGGGTGGCTGATATTTTCGCCTTGAGGGAAATAACCGTTCCAGACGGTCATTGACTGGCCATCAGCTCCTGTGAGGCGGACACCAATCAGGCGGCGCTGGGCTTCTTCCCCATCGTCTGGAAATCCGTAGAAAACTTCCTCGGGTTCCTCGCGGCAGAGCAGGGCAACGCCGTAATGGCCCTTCTGGCCATGGAAGTGCACGTGGTAACCCAGCGCCCGCACGGCATCGGCAGGAAAATCGTCGTCCTGTACCTTGGTTTCCTGTAGACCAATCACATCCGGTGAATGAGTGGTCACAAGTGCTTCCAACTGGTGGAGCCGCGCACGAATACCGTTGATGTTGAAGGACACCAAGCGCATTACTCGTCTCCGTTTCTGTCGGTATTCCCTGGGCGGCCGTTGAGATCCAACAGAGGCGCTTCCTTTTGGCGGGCCTGCTTGCGAGCAGCTTGTGCCTTCCGCTGCTGCCGCTTTTTCTGGACGAACCGCCGTGAAGAGGTCACCTCGTCGGGATTTTCATGGCGCCACTTGCGATAGTCTTTGCGCCGACCGGTACGCAGGGTCACCTTGTCGGCCAGTGAGCGCGTCTTCTTCTTGCGTGTCATAGAGCTTTCCTGTGTTGGATGAGGGCGATTCTAACAGCTAGGCAGGAATGGCCGACAGTCACCTGCAAGTGTCGGGGACGCGCCCTGATTGCCAATGGCTGTTACAATGGCGGCTTGTTTCTCCATCCATCGAATTCCGGAATAGAATCTCAAGCCTATGAGTGAGTCGGAAAAGACACCAGCGCCGGCCCAGAACCGCAAACCCAAGCGTCGCCGGCGGAAGCCGCGCAGATCGCAGCCCAGCTGGGACTTGCGACAATTTCAGGTGGCGCCGGTTGCAGGCAAGTGGCGGTTCCATGACTTCGATCTACCGTTGCCGCTGATGCGGGCGATCCATGCCCTGGGGTTCGAATACTGCACGCCGATTCAGGCAGAGGCGTTGGCCCATACATTGCTGGGTGGCGATGTGGTGGGCAAGGCCCAGACAGGTACCGGCAAGACGGCGGCCTTCCTGATTTCCATGTTGGCCTACTTCCTCGAAGAGGAAGTCCCTGACGGGCAATTGCCGGGTGCGCCGCGCGCATTGATCGTGGCACCGACACGGGAACTGGCCCTGCAGATTGAAAAGGATGCCAAGGCCCTGGCGCGCTTCACGTCACTTAACGTGGCCAGCGTGGTTGGTGGCATGGACTACCAGAAGCAGCGCGACAGCCTGGGGAAGAAGCTCGATATCCTCGTGGCTACGCCTGGAAGATTGCTGGATTTCCATCAGAAGCGTGACATCGACTTGAGCCAGGTCGAAGTGCTAGTGCTCGACGAAGCGGATCGCATGTTGTCGATGGGTTTCATCCCGGACGTCAAGCGCATCATCCGCTACACGCCCAAAAAGGAAGAACGTCAGACCTTCCTATTCTCGGCAACGTTTACCCCGGATATCCTCAATCTCGCTAGCCAGTGGACGCATCAGCCAGCCCACGTCGAAATCGAGGTGACCGTTGATAACGCAGCGCACATCGATCAGCGGGTTTACCTCGTCAGCGATGATGACAAGCAGCGTTTACTGGTAAACCTGCTCAAGCAAGAGGACTTCGAGCGCGTTATGGTGTTCGGCAATCGCCGTGATCTGGTTCGTAAGCTGGACGATCTACTGCGCAAGGCCGATATCAATGTAGCAATGCTGTCCGGGGATGTACCTCAGAATCAGCGCATCAAGACTCTCGAGCGTTTTCGCGAAGGTGAGGTATCGGTACTGGTTGCTACCGATGTGGCCGGTCGCGGCATTCATATCGATGATGTCAGTCATGTCATCAATTACACGCTGCCGGAAGATCCCGAAGACTACGTTCATCGCATCGGGCGTACCGGGCGAGCCGGGGCCAAGGGTGTGTCGATCAGCTTCGTGGGTGAGGAGGATGCCTTTTCGCTTCCCGAAATCGAGAGCTACATCAATGACAAGCTTCCCTGCGAGCATCCGCCCGAAGGGATGCTCTGAGAAAAGCCATGCTCAAAGAGTCCCTGAAGGACGAGATCCAAACCGCGTATCGTCGGGTCCTGGAGGGGCTCGAGCTGACTCCGCGCTACGGACAGCGGCTGATGATCGCCGAGATTGCACGGACCCTGGCATCCATAGAGACAGACGATAGCGGGCGCCGCCTATCCAATGAGCATATCTGCGTGCTCGAAGCCGGGACGGGGACAGGCAAGACGCTGGCCTACCTGTTGTCGGCACTACCGGTGGCTCAGGCGCGCGGCAAACGGCTCGTTGTTTCGACAGCCACGGTGGCGCTGCAGGAACAGGTGCTGTATCAGGATTTGCCTGCGCTCAAGAAGCATAGCGGCCTGTCGTTCAACTATGCCTTGGCCAAGGGCCGAGGACGCTATCTGTGTGTAGCCAAGCTGGATCAGGCCATGGACGGCGTCGAGGAAAACCCCACGCTGTCTCTGTTCGAACAGGCGCTCGAATCCCGCGACGGGGACGATTTTCATGTATTGGTGCAGGAACTGGCGGAAGCGTACGGCAATGGCCGCTGGGAAGGAGATCGAGACAGTTGGCCTGGTGCCATCGAGAATGGCCAGTGGCGACGCCTGACGACCGATCATCGGCAGTGTACCAATCGCCGCTGTAGCCATTTCAGTGCCTGTGCCTTCTTCCGGGCACGACGGCATCTCGATCAAGCTGATGTCATCGTTGCCAACCATGACCTGGTCCTGGCGGATCTGGCGTTGGGCGGTGGCATCGTGCTGCCGTCGCCCAAAGACTGTATCTATGTCTTCGATGAAGGGCACCATCTGCCGGACAAGGCGCTCGAACATTTCTACCATCGCTTTGGTGTCAATGCCACGTTGCGCTGGTTGCGTACCCTCAAGAAATCGCTGACCGAGTTGAACGCGGCGCTTGCCTCCCAGCCAACGCTGGCACGGCTGTTGGCGGGTTTCCCCGAGCTGATTGCAGCGCTTGAGCCTCGCCTCGGAGAGGCCTATGCGCTAGGGCACCAGATTGCCGAGCTACCCCATGGCTCGGGAGAAGAATCCCGGCATCATCGTTTCGCGATGGGGCGAGCGCCTGAGCCGCTGCGTGAGCTGGCATCGGCCTTGGTCGTGCCGTTTGCCGAGCTGTCGCGCAACATGGAAACCATGGCCGATATCCTGCGTGAAAGCCTCGATCCGGACAAGTCGACCGGGCTGGCAAAAGAGCAGGCCGAGCCTTGGTTGCCATTGGTGGCCCTGTTGCATGGACGTGCCCTGGAAGCCCATGCCTTGTGGCAGGCCATGGCCGCGGATGACAGGGAGGGAGAGCCACCGCAGGCCCGATGGATGACCTTCGAGCAGCAAGGGGGGGATAATGAGCTGACTTTTTCGGCCAGCCCCGTCTCGGCGGCAGAAACCCTGGCTCGCTATCTGTGGGGCAGCTGCTTTGGGGCAGTCATTACTTCTGCGACGCTGACGGCACTAGGCCGGTTCGAGCGCCTCCAGGAGCGTGCCGGGCTGGCCAATCGCTATCGCTACCAGCGGTTGCCGAGCCCTTTCGACTATTCCAAGGCTGTACTGAGTATCCCTCAGATAGCTGTCGACCCAGTGGATCGCGAATCCCATGAGCGGGCCATAGTTGACTTCGTCAGCTCGTTGGAAGCGACCGAAGCGGTACTGATGCTGTTCTCCTCGCGGGCGCAAATGCGTGCCGTGGAGAAGGCATTGTCTCGTACGCAACAGGAGGATCGAGTCCTTTCCCAGGATCGGCTTCCAAAGCGCGAACTCATCGAGCGTCATCGTAAGCGAGTCGATGCTGGCGAGGGCAGCATCATCTTTGGCCTCGCCAGCTTCGCTGAGGGTATTGATCTGCCTGGGGATTATCTGACCCATGTGGTCATCACACGGTTGCCTTTTGCCGTACCTGACGATCCGGTCGGCGCCACCATGGCCGAATGGATCGAGAGTCGAGGCGGGAATCCATTCATGCGCATTTCGGTACCTGATGCTTCGATCAAACTGGTTCAGGCTTGTGGTCGGTTGATCCGCAAGGAAGCCGATCAAGGACGTATCACGCTATTGGATCGACGCGTACTTACGCGTCGTTATGGTCGGGCTTTACTCGATTCATTGCCTCCATTCCAGCGCGAGATCGATGGTGTGATGCAGTGATCGTTGCCGCTGGTTATGGCTAGCGAGTAAAGGTGCAGATACGTAGAAGGCCTGCCATTTCTGGCAGGCCTTTTGGGTTTGGTCGGCCCTGGTTTGCGTTATACGCTACGGCGCTGGGCCAGGACCGGCTTGAGCTTTTCTGCCATCTGATGGAAGGTTTTCTCTGTCGTTTCCCAGTCGATGCATGCATCGGTAATCGAAACGCCGTATTTCAGTTGGCTGCGGTCCTCGGGAATTTTCTGGTTCCCCCAGCCGAGGTGGGACTCGACCATCAATCCCATGATGGATCGATTGCCTTCGAGGATCTGGTTGGTGACGTTTTCCAGGACCAGAGGTTGTAACGCAGGATCCTTGTTGGAGTTGGCATGCGAGCAGTCGATCATGATGTTGGCGCCGAGGCCGGCCTTGTTGAGTTCCTGCTCCGCCAGCGCCACGCTGACGCTATCGTAATTGGGCTTGCCGTTGCCACCCCGCAAGACGACATGGCCGTATGCATTGCCGCGGGTGCGGATGATGGCGACTTTGCCGGTCTGGTCGATCCCCAGAAAATTGTGAGGATGGGCGACGGACTGCAGGGCATTGACAGCGACATCGAGACTGCCATCGGTGCCGTTCTTGAAGCCGACCGGGGAAGACAGGCCGGACGCCATCTCGCGGTGGGTTTGTGACTCGGTGGTACGTGCACCGACGGCCGACCAACTGATACAGTCCTGTAAATACTGCGGAGAGATCGGATCAAGGGCTTCGGTCGCGAGTGGAAGGCCCATTTCGGCCAACTCTACCAGCAGTCCGCGCGCGATATGTAAGCCTTCCTCGATCTCGAAGGAATCGTTAAGGTGCGGGTCATTGATCAACCCCTTCCAGCCGACAGTAGTGCGCGGCTTTTCGAAGTAGACGCGCATGACGATGTACAGCGAATCCTTTACCTCGTCGGCCAGGACCCTCAGGCGACGGGCATACTCCTTGGCGGCTTCCACGTCATGGATCGAGCAGGGGCCCACCACTACGATCAGGCGGGGGTCATCGCCATCGAGAATGCGCTGGATGGTCTGCCGGCCCTCGAGGACCGTTGTTTCCGCTGCTTCGGTCAAGGGGATCTCACGCTTCAGATCTTCTGGCGTGATCAGGACGTCCTGGGCCAGGACGTTGATGTTATTAACTTGCTGTTCTGACATTCAGCTACCTGTAACTGTTCGCGCTGGAAGGGAATGTTGTCTACTATCGCGCGTTGGCTAACAAGAAATCAATGCCGGTGGAGTGAAAGCGGTCCGGTCGGTGCTTGCTGGGCGCGGTCTACCGACAAACTTGAAGGCATTTCAATAAACAGGAACACTTGTGTTAACGATGACCAGCACGGGGCCGCAGACTGACTCCATGATCCTGAAGCGAACCATGTCACTCATGAATGACCCCCAGTGCGCTGTGCACGCGCCCCGTCCAGCCCGCAAAGGGAGAGGGTGAATGGGCAATAGGGAAACCGATCAACAACTTGTGGAAAGGGCTCAGCAAGGGGATACGCGAGCATTCGACCTGCTGGTAAAGAAGTATCAACACAAGATTATTGGCCTGATCGGTCGCTACGTGCATGACCATGCCGAGGTGCAGGACGTTGCCCAGGAAGCTTTCATCAAGGCCTACCGGGCGTTGGACAAGTTTCGCTCCGAAAGCGCCTTTTATACCTGGATGTACCGAATTGCCATCAACACGGCCAAGAACCACCTGGTCTCCAAGGGGCGTCGTCCACCCGGCAGTGACCTGGACATTGGCGATGCAGAAGTCCTTGACCAGAGCGGTCGCCTATCGGACATCGAGACACCCGAAGCGTCTGCGTCACGCGACCAGCTTGAGGCGGCTGTTTTCGAGGCGCTTGAGAATCTGCCCGAGGATTTACGCACAGCGATTACGCTTCGTGAACTCGATGGTCTGTCGTACGAAGATATCGCTAACATCATGCAGTGCCCTGTGGGTACGGTTCGTTCGCGTATTTTTCGCGCACGTGAAGCCGTGGATAAGCATATCCAACCCTACGTAAGTACAGCGCGTACCAAGGATGCGATACAGGAATGACGGTGAAATTTTTTCGTGCCATAAATGAACTGTCCAGAGCTAAAGACGTCTCAAGAGTGTTCGTACCTCACGGTGCGAGGGAGAGGGTGCCAGCATCCTGAGGGTGCTCGGGCATGGTTCGTATCATGTTGATAATAATGGATCGGAGTGACTCCGACCGATCGCATTGGCGAGTATGAGGGTGTGAGGATGAAGGACAATCTGCGTGAATCACTGTCCGCGTTGATGGACAATGAAGGCGATGAGCTCGAATTGCGGCGCGTACTAAGGGTTCTCGACGATTCGCCTGATACCGCTGAGCACTGGCGCCGCTATCATCTGGCCCGCAGTCTCATGCAGCGTGATCGCGACATAGATGTCAGCACCGATCTGTCAGCGGGCATCATGGCTCGCATCAAGGATGAACCTGTTCCCCGCGCTGCCAATACTTCCCGGCAGGTGCGTCGTCAAGGCTCGCTCTCCTTTGCAGGGAGCGCTGCAGTCGCCGCGACTGTCTCTCTGATGGTAATTACCGGCGTCCAGTTTTATAACGGGATGGACGTTGCTGGAACATCCGAAGTGGCAAGCCGCAACATCGAGAACGCACCGTCTTCGACGATAGCGCCCGCGTCCATGGGGGCGGATTCATTGAGTACACCGGTTGACATGCCACTGTTCCAGACTTCGCCGATGCTAGGCAACGGCCTCATGTCAGTTGGTGCCGGTGATGACAGTGCGCCCTTGTTCATGTCCCCGAATCAGCGCCAGTCTCAACGTGCAGATCTCGAACAGGCCCGGCTTCTTCAGTCTTACCTTGATCGCCATGCCGATGGGGCCGCCTATCGCTCCGGAGAAGCCTGGATGCCGCTGCTGCGGGCATCTGCACAGGAATCGCTGAGTACCCGTTGATGGTCAGGTCGCGCTTCGTTGCCTGTACGGCTGTGACGATATGCTTGATGTTCCTTGCGGTATCGGCCAGTGCCGAGTCCAGTAAGGGCTTCGATTGTCCGCAACTCGCTGATAAGCCCGCGCCATCCACGGCAACCGAATGGTTGAAGCGGAGTATGCTGGCGGGACATTGTTATATCTTTCAGGCACGTGCCGTTCGCATAAGTCGCGAAGGTGTCAGGACGCTGGCGCTTTCCCATGATGTTCGCAATGGGGTTGTCCGTGAGGTGGCCAGCTATCTTGATGGCCCACCCGTGGTTTATGAGAGACATGGCAAGATCGTCGGGAGCGGAAATAGCAGCAGAAAGGGGATAAATCCAACCGCGCCGTTATTAGATGCTGAGCGTGTCGGGCAATTTTATCGTTTGACGCTGGGGGGCGAAGAGAGGATTGCGGGAAGGCGTAGTATCCGCTTGGATATAGAGCCCTTGGATAGTCTTCGTTATGGCCATCGTTTGTGGTTGGACATTCAGACTGGGCTTCCCCTGAAACAGGTATTGCTCGATATCGATGGCCGCATTCTTGAGACTTTTCAGATGACCGAGCTTGTCGATCCGACGCTTTACGATCAATCGGTCTCTTTCGAAACATTGGGTTCCCGTCCAGAAGGGCCATGGCAGCCTGGCTGGTTGCCCTCGGGATACCAACTTTCGCCTCTCCCCGATAGCGGGGAGGCGCCAGGGAGTGCTCTGTCGCATCGCCTGTTTAGCGATGGCCTGTCGAGTTTTAGCCTGTTCATCGAGCCATTGTCTGGCAATTCGCCTGCCTTACGACCAGGTCTGCATCGTCTCGGTATTTCCTACGCTGCTGTCCGACATCTGCCCTTTAATGGCCGCTTGATGCAAATCGTGGTGATGGGGGAGTTGCCCCCGCAGGTCCTGGTGCGTGTTGCGGCGGAGTTGCAGTTCCAGCCTGATTCCTCGGACATAGAGCCTGAGTCGTGACACTGTGACGGAGCGTGGTGCGGATGCAGCCTGGTTGGACACGCCTGCCTTGGTGGTGGATGTGTTTGCCGGTGGCGTCTGGGTCGAAACGTTGCAGCAGGCAAGTTGCCATGGCTGTACCGGGCGCACTTCTTGCGGTATGGGATTACTGTCTCGCTGGCGATCCCATCCTCGGCTGCAGATTGCTACTCCGGGTACGTATCAGGTTGGCGATATCGTGCGCGTCAGGATTCCTGTGCGCGGATTCTTGAGTGCCGCCCTCACGGTGTACGCATGGCCGCTAGGTCTTGCCCTGGTGTCGGGAGGGGTGGCAGAAACATTATCCACGCCGGGGCATGTCATCGTACCGCTGGTGTTCGTTGGCGGGCTCTTGTTCGGTGTGTGTATTGCTCGATGGATTGGCTGGCGCTGGAGTCATCGTTATCGACCGCACCTACTGGTGGACAAGGCGTCGACTTGATCAGACATTTATGATTTTGCCCGCCATGATGAACTCTTTTCTTGCCTTGCTATCAAACGTGGCGTTCCGAGCGTTAACGAGTCGTTCCGGGCTCGCCAACCTCTGGTAATGACAAGAGTGTAATTAGCTAAGCTCAAGAGCACGAAGCAGGAGTACCCAATGCAACGCATCAAACGACAGTTCTCCGTGTGGCTGTTGCTGCTGGTCGCTACGCTCGGTGTGCAAGCTGCACAGGCGCGAGAGTTGCCCGACTTTACCGAGCTGGTCAAGCAGGCGGCACCGGGGGTAGTCAACATTTCCACAACGCGTCAGGTCGAGCGTCGTAGCATGCCTTTTTCCGGCCCGCAGGGTCAGGAAATTCCAGAAATCTTCCGTCATTTCTTCGGTGACCAGATACCCTTCGGGCAGGAAGGCATTCCTGGCGGGTCGGAAGAGCGCCACTCACTGGGTTCCGGCTTCATCATCGACAAGGATGGCTACATCCTGACTAATGCGCATGTCGTCGACGGTGCTGACGAGGTCGTGGTGCGACTGAATGATCGTCGTGAACTCGGTGCCGAAGTCATCGGTTCCGATACCAAGACCGACGTGGCCTTGTTGAAAGTGGATGCCAATGACCTGCCGACACTCAATATCGGCGACTCCAATCAGCTAGAGGTTGGCGAATGGGTGGCGGCCATCGGTTCTCCGTTCGGCTTCGACCACTCGGTAACGTCCGGTATCGTCAGTGCCATTGACCGTACCCTACCGAGCGATGCCTATGTACCCTTCATTCAGACTGACGTAGCGATCAATCCGGGTAATTCCGGTGGTCCGCTGTTCAACCTCGACGGGGAAGTAGTGGGAATCAACTCCCAGATATTCACCCGTAGCGGTGGCTTCATGGGGCTGTCTTTCGCCATTCCCATCAATGTGGCTATGGATATTGCCGACCAGTTGCGTTCGGAAGGCCGCGTCAGCCGTGGTTGGCTGGGGGTGGTGATCCAGCCGGTATCACGTGACCTGGCGGAGTCTTTTGGTCTGGACGGTGCCAAGGGGGCCCTGATCGCAGAGGTTGCTCCCAACACGCCGGCTGCCGACGCCGGGCTCAAGGCAGGGGATATCATCCTGTCGGTGAATGGTGAAGAGGTCGATCGCTCCACCACGCTGCCGCGACTGATCGGGCGCGTCAATCCCGGAAGTGAGGCCAAGCTCGAAGTGCTACGCAATGGGGAGCGTGTCGAGAACACCGTGACCGTGGGTGACTGGCCGGAAGAGGCCCGGGCCGGCACTTCCAGTAGTGCGCGTGATCCGCAGAGCCGTTTGGGTGTCAGTGTCGCGCCGCTCGAGCAGGAGCAGCTACAGCGTCTCGACCTCGATTCCGGTGTGCGTGTGGTTCAGGTCGATCCTGCCGGAGTTGCTGCCAAGGCGGGAGTGCGTGCCGGCGATATCATCGTATCGCTGGATCAGCAGAACATCAGCTCGCCTGAGCAATTGGCCGAAGTCATCCGCAAGGTAGAAGGCAACCGGGCCGTGCCGATGCGTCTGTATCGTGATGGTCGCTCGCTGTTCGTTGCCCTGCGCCTGGGTAAAGGAGAGTAAGGCGCCATTAGCGACGTGCCGGTATTAGCGACGGGGCCATGCGGCCCCGTCGCTGTTTCGTCAGCACATGGCCGGCTTGCTGTCCTTGATGCCGGCTTGTCGGTACAATGGCCGGAAAATTTGCCCGTTGCGCCTGGACAAGGCGCACAAACAGTATGGCGGATATAGGATAAATGACAGACAAGGCAAGTCCCGGTCGCATCAAGCACATTCGAAACTTCTCAATCATCGCGCATATCGACCACGGTAAGTCGACGCTAGCCGATCGCATTATTCAGCTTTGCGGTGGCCTGACCGAGCGCGAATTGAAAGAGCAGGTGCTCGACTCGATGGACATCGAGCGCGAACGGGGCATCACCATCAAGGCTCAGTCGGTCACGCTCGACTATCGGGCCGAGAACGGCGAAACCTATCAGCTCAATTTCATCGACACGCCCGGGCATGTCGATTTCTCCTATGAAGTTTCACGCTCGCTTTATGCCTGTGAAGGCGCGTTGTTAGTCGTCGATGCGGCCCAGGGCGTCGAAGCTCAGTCGGTGGCCAATTGCTACACGGCTATCGCTCAGAATCTTGAAGTACTGCCGGTGCTCAACAAGATCGACCTGCCCCAGGCCGATCCGGATCGAGTCGCTCAGGAAATCGAGGAAATCATTGGTCTCGATGCAGTTGACGCCTGTCAGGTCTCGGCCAAGACGGGGCTCGGGATGGAAGGGCTTCTCGAGCGCTTGGTGCGCGATATCCCGCCACCCAAGGGTGATGCCGATGGTCCGCTTCAGGCCTTGATTGTCGACTCCTGGTTCGATAACTATCTCGGCGTAGTGTCATTAGTGCGAATCTTCGATGGCACCCTGAAAAAGGGTGACAAGATTCGCATGAAGTCCACAGGTCGCGATTGGGAAGCCACCGAGATTGGCATTTTTAATCCCAAGCGTCATCAAACCGGTATGCTGCGTGCCGGTGAAGTCGGCTTCGTGGTTGCCGGTATCAAGGATATCCATGGCGCGCCAGTGGGCGATACTATAACGCACGCCAAGACTCCGGATGTGCCTCGCCTGCCTGGTTTCCAGAAGGTCAAGCCTCAGGTCTATGCCGGCATGTTCCCGGTGAGTGCCGATGACTATGAAGATTTCCGCGATGCGCTGGAGAAGCTGGCGCTGAACGATGCCTCGCTGGATTACGAGCCGGAAAATTCCGACGCCCTCGGCTTCGGTTTCCGGGTCGGGTTCCTCGGCACGCTACACATGGAGATCATCCAGGAGCGCCTTGAGCGAGAGTACGATCTCGATCTGCTTACCACGGCACCGACGGTTGTGTATGAATTGGCCATGGACAATGGCGAGATACGCTACGTCTCCAACCCTTCCAAATTGCCCGATATGGCTAACGTCGACGAAATGCGTGAGCCCATCGTGCGTGCCAGTATCCTCGTGCCGCAAGAATTCGTGGGTAATGTCATCGCCGAGTGCGAGCAGCGGCGGGGCGTTCAGCTCGACATGCAATTCCTGGGCAATCAAATCCAGCTAACTTACGAATTGCCGATGAGTGAAGTCGTCATGGACTTCTTCGATCGGCTGAAGTCGATCTCGCGTGGCTATGCTTCTCTCGATTACAGTTTCGAGCGCTTCCAGGCAGCCAAGCTGGTACGCCTGGATGTGCTGATTAACGGCGATAAGGTCGATGCGTTGGCTGCCATTATTCACCGTGATCATGCCCATGGCCGTGGACGTCTCCTGGTCGAGAAAATGAAAGAGCTGATCCCGCGCCAGATGTTCGATGTCGCGATCCAGGCCGCCATTGGTGGGCAGGTCGTGGCCCGGTCGACCGTGAAGGCGTTACGCAAGAACGTGACAGCCAAGTGTTATGGCGGTGATGTCTCGCGTAAGAAGAAGCTCCTCGAGAAGCAGAAGGCAGGCAAGAAGCGCATGAAGCAGGTTGGTAGAGTGGAGATTCCTCAGGATGCCTTCCTTGCCGTGCTCAAGGTGAACGACTAGGAAATACGAGACTCATGGATTTTTCGCTGCTTTTGGTGGTGGCTGTTGCCGTCACGGGGTTGGTTTGGCTATTGGATGCCCTGTGGTGGCGTCGTCATCGTCAGGCTAAATTGGCCACGGCCGAGGCAAGTGCGGGAGGGCCACTGGAACCCAAGGTCCGCCACAAGTTGGCCAAGGAACCCTGGCCGGTCGATTATGCACGCTCCTTCTTTCCAGTTCTGCTCGTTGTACTGGTGCTGCGCAGCTTTGTCATTGAACCGTTTCAGATTCCTTCCGGATCAATGCGGCCAACGCTGAAAGTGGGCGATTTCATCCTGGTAAACAAGTTTACCTATGGCTTGCGTCTGCCGGTGTTGCATACCGAGGTCGTCGATCTCGGCGAGCCCGAGCGGGGGGACGTCATGGTATTTCGCTTCCCGGAAGAGCCTTCGGTCAACTTTATCAAACGCGTAATCGGATTGCCTGGCGACCATATCCGCTACGAGGACAAGCAGTTGTATATCAATGGCGAGCCTGTTCCCAAGCAATTGGTCGATGCGACGCCGGCAGCGGTACCGGGAGAGTTGCTGTTTGAGGAAGAGATGGGTGGCCATGTCCATGGTATCTACAACAATCCCCGGGATCCCGGCCCTCAGGTACGTGAGCTGGTCGTTCCCGATGGACATTATTTCATGATGGGCGATAACCGTGACCATTCGAACGATAGCCGATACTGGGGTTTCGTTCCGGAAGAGAACATTGTCGGTAAGGCGTTTGCCGTATGGATGCATTGGGATGGCGGCCTGCCGAGCTTCTCGACGGTACGTGCCATTGAATGAACCGGCCGGCTTTACCCGGCACGCCAAGCCAACACATAAAGCAGGTGTTTTGTGAGTACCTCCCATCAAGCCTTCAGCCGACGGATCGGCCATTCTTTCCGCGATCCTTCTCTATTGGAGCTGGCATTAACCCACCGCAGCTACGGGGGGGATAATAACGAGCGGCTGGAGTTTCTGGGTGATTCCATCGTCAACTTCGTTATTGGGGAGGCGCTTTTTCAGCGTTTTCCCCAGGCGCGAGAAGGCCAGCTTTCGCGGTTGCGTGCCCGTCTGGTCAAGGGCCAGACTTTGGCGGAGCTGGCACGTGAATTCGTCGTGGGCGAGCAGTTGCGTCTCGGTTCCGGCGAAATGAAGAGCGGTGGCTTTCGGCGCGACTCGATTCTGGCGGATGCCGTCGAGGCCCTGATTGGCGCCATCTATCTGGATGCCGGTATGGACGTGGCCAAGGCACGAGTTCTGTCATGGTACGGTACTCGGCTCGAGTCGATCGATTTGCAGGACACCCAGAAGGACCCGAAGACTCGGTTGCAGGAGTTTCTTCAATCGCGCCAGGCCGCGTTGCCTCGCTATGAAGTGACTAGCGTAGAAGGAGAGGCCCATGCCCAGACTTTTACGGTCGAGTGTCATGTCGACATGATCGATAAATTTACGCTCGGCGTCGGCACCAGTCGCCGCCATGCCGAGCAAGAAGCGGCTGAGAAAGCATTATTGCTGCTTGAGCCGAAAGGAGGGCGAGCATGACCCAGACTTGTGGTTTCGTGGCGATTGTCGGGCGCCCCAATGTCGGCAAGTCGACCTTGATGAATCGAATCCTCGGGCAAAAGATATCGATCACCTCCCGCCGGCCCCAGACGACGCGGCATCAGGTGATGGGCATCAAGACCGAGGGGGATGCGCAGTTCATCTATGTCGATACCCCCGGCATGCATATCCAGAGCAAGGATCGCAACAAGGCCATCAACCGCTTCATGAACCAGGCTGCAACCCACGCTCTGCGCGATGTGGATTGCGTGGTATTTCTGGTCGATCGGACCCGTTGGACCAAGGAAGATGATAACGTGCTCGACAAGCTGTCGCACGTCGAAGCGCCGGTCATCCTTGCAGTCAATAAGGTCGACTGGGTCGAGAACAAGCAGGAACTATTGCCTTGGCTCGAGCAGTTGCAGGCCAAGCGAACGTTTGCTGCCATTCTGCCGATTTCAGCCAAGCATGGAACCAACGTGCCTGAGCTGGAAACGGAAGTCGGCAAGTACCTGCCCGAGAGTATCCATTATTTCCCTGACGACCAGGTCACTGATCGTAGCCAGCGTTTTCTCGCGGCCGAGCTGGTGCGCGAGAAGGTCATGCGGCAGCTCGGTGACGAGCTGCCTTATCAAATGACGGTTGAAATCGAGGAGTTTCGGGACGAAGGGCGAATCATTCATATCAGCGCGCTGATGCTGGTCGAGCGGCCGGGACAAAAGAAGATCCTGATTGGCGAAAACGGTGAGCGTATCAAGAAGGTCGGTCGTGAGGCTCGCCTGGATATGGAGAAGGCCTTCGGCGCCAAGGTCATGCTTAACTTATGGGTCAAGGTCAAGCGTGGCTGGTCGGATGACGATCGCGCCCTGAAAAGTCTCGGTTACGATCTCGAGTAGCCTGAATGCAGCCGCAGCCGGCTTACTTGCTTCATAAGCGGCCCTATCGGGAAACCAGCGCGCTGATAGAACTTATCACGCTCGATCACGGCCGGGTACGGGCAGTCGCTCAAGGCGTGCAGCGTGCGGGAAGCAAAAGTCGCTCGCGTCTGCAGCCGTTCGCCCCTTTGCACGTCACCTGGACTGGCACAAACGATCTCAAGCGGCTGCGCCTCATGGAGTCGCGAGGCGCGTCGGCATTGCTGGCCGGCGAGGGCCTTCTGTGCGGGCTTTATGCCAATGAGTTGTTGAGCCGTGTTTTGCCGGCAATGTTTCCTGTACCAGAGGTGTTTGCATTCTATGCGTCGCTGATGGAGGAATTGCCTGTGCCTGAGCGTCGTGCACCGGGCTTGCGACGCCTCGAACTCGCAGTGCTGGAAGCACTGGACGCTGACCCGGTCTTTCGCGATCTGCATGATCGCGAATTGGATCATCATGGCCGCTACGTCTATCGTGCCGGCTCTCGTCGCTTCGTGATGGCGCCCGAAGGGCAAATCGGCGTCGATGGCCGCAGTCTTCGCCTGTTGGAACAGGGGGACTGGACTCAGCCGGGGCTGGCAGGAGTTGCCAAGGTGTTGACCCGCGCAGCATTGTCGCCTTTGCTGGGAGACAAGCCGCTACGCTCGCGTGAATTGATGTATCAGTTGGCAGCACGCCGTCGTCCTTCCTGACATTCTACGTTTGCATGGAGTTGCTATGAACCCGCCGCGTATCCTATTGGGCGTCAACATCGACCACATTGCTACCCTGCGTCAGGCCAGGGGAACCCGCTACCCCGATCCCGTCCAAGCTGCCCTTATGGCTGAAGAGGCCGGGGCGGATGGAATAACGGTGCACTTGCGTGAGGATCGCCGGCATATCCAGGATCGCGATATCCAGATTCTTGCTGATGTGCTGAATACACGCATGAACTTGGAGATGGCGGTCACTGACGAGATGATCGAGTTGGCTGAGAGGATCCGGCCGGCCCATGTATGCTTGGTGCCGGAAAAACGTGAGGAACTCACGACCGAGGGTGGGCTCGACGTGATTGGTGGACGTGAGCGGGTTGCAGAAGCCTGTCAAAGACTGGCAGCGGCCGGTTGTGATGTCTCGTTGTTCATCGATCCGGACCCTGACCAGATTCGTGCTGCGCTCGACGCAGGAGCGCCCACGATAGAGTTGCATACAGGTGCCTATGCGGAGGCTAGCGGTGATGCGATGCGAGTCGAATACGAACGCATTGCCGCCGCAGCTGAACTGGCTAATGAGCTCGGCCTAACCGTCAACGCCGGCCATGGCCTGCATTATCATAACGTCGAGGCCATCGCTGCGATTCCTGGCGTGAACGAACTGAACATTGGTCACGCCATCGTTGCGCGAGCCTTGTTCGTCGGCTTGAAGGAAGCCGTCGCCGAGATGAAACGCCTTGTAATTGCTGGTCAGGAGGCTGGGTTCGTGGCCTCTCTGGAGAGCCATGACCACATTCACGAAGAAGACAGTGGCTGCTGTCATTGAAGCGCATTAGTTGGTTTGTGACGCCTGCCAATCCCGCAGGCGTTGCATAGCCTCGAATACTTCCTCGAGCAGGTCGCCAACAGCCGATATGCCTTGAGCGCGAAGTCGCGTTTCCAGGGACTCACAAAGCAGCGCCAATTGCGGCACGCCGCAATAGCGGCAAGCACCGTTCAAGTAATGGACGGCGTCGAGAAACGCTTCCGCGTCTCCCTGGGAATACGTCTGGTGTAGTTTCTTCTCGCTATCGTCAAGACTGTCGAGAAGCATCCTCAACGTATCCTTGGCCAGTTCCGGGTTACCTCCAGCCATGGCGCGCCCCAGATCCATATCCACGACCGGCAGCTCATCTTCTGAGTAATGCCGCTCATGCTTCGTCCGCAGCTTCAGTTTGATGTCCAGGTAGGTTTCCAACACTTTGGTGAGTGAGTGCTCTTCCAAGGGCTTGGTCAATACTTTGTTCATGCCGGCATCAAGCAGCTTGCGAGTTTCATCTTCCAGCGCATGGGCCGTCAGCGCGATATACGGGCAATTCGCCCAGCTGCCTCCCAAGCGGCGCAAGGACTGCATGGCTTCGACGCCATTCATGCCGGGCATACGTATATCCATGAGCACGAGTCCGGCCGAATGCTCATGGGCTAGAGCGATTGCCTCCTCGCCGCTGGCAGCAAGGAGGCAATCGAGGCCGGCTTGGTCGAGAAGCTCCTTGACTAACAGGCGGTTGGACAGGATGTCATCGACTACCATGACACTACGATCACTAAGGCTGGGGCTGGGCCTGGCA
Source organism: Modicisalibacter luteus DSM 23508 (assembly GCF_000378505.1). Lineage (GTDB taxonomy): Bacteria > Pseudomonadota > Gammaproteobacteria > Pseudomonadales > Halomonadaceae > Modicisalibacter > Modicisalibacter luteus. The sequence continues at coordinate 169,971 of NZ_KB899994.1, forward strand.
GTTCCGAAGCTGTCATCCTCGGGGCTATTGGCTTCGCTCCGACCCAGTAGTCGCCGTACGCAATCCGCCAGTTTTCCTCGTCCGAACGGCTTGGGCAAAATATCGCTCCGAGGCGGTAAGCGAAGTTCGGTTACGTCATAAGGGTTGGTATTGACCAGAGCCAGAACCGGGCAGGTCAGGCCAGAAAAGCAGGCGTTCCAGCTGCGCAAGGCCTCTCCTTGTAGCTCATCCCGGCTAAGTCCCACGAGTATTAGGTCGTAGCAGGCTGTGTGCAGGGCATGTCCTCCGTCCACGACATGCACCTCGGCGCCCCAACACTCGAAGAGGTGAGTCAGGGCGCGGCGTGTTGCCTCATGAGGCTCATGAATGGCTATTTGGGGATTGTCCAGCTGTATTTCGGGTTGCCGCTCCGTCTGGTGCAGGCCAGTCAGCCGTAGCGGTAGCGTGAAGCTGAACTCGCTGCCATGCCCGGGGTGGCTGGAGACAGCGATCTGGCCTCCCATCTGTTCGACAAGCTGCTTGCATATCATCAGGCCCAGACCCGACCCTCCATGATGGCGTGTGCGTGCGGTGGAGACCTGGCTGAAGGGCTGAAAAAGGCGTTGCTGAAGATCGGCGGAGAGACCAATGCCCGTATCACTGACCTTGACGCCGAGTATCGGTTCGCCATTGTCCGATTCCTCGACAAGCACACGCACGATGACTTCACCTGATTCGGTGAATTTCACGGCGTTGTGCACCAGGTTGGTCAGGACCTGCTTGATGCGCAGAGGATCACCGACCAGTTCGCTGGGTACGTCGTCATAGACCAGGCCAAGTAATTGCAAATCCTTTTGCTGTGACGAGGGCGCCTGAAGCATCAGGACTTCGTCCACCATCGAGACCATGTCGATAGGAACGGATTCCAGCTCCATCTTGCCGGCCTCGATCTTGGAAAAGTCCAAGATGTCGTTGATTAGTGAGAGTAAATTATCCGAGGCGGTTTCCACATGGCCGAGCCATTCGCGCTGACGAGCATCGAGACGACTCCGCCCAAGCAGGCGGCAGAACCCGATAATGCCATTCAACGGCGTGCGGATTTCATGACTCATGTTGGCGAGAAATTCTGACTTGATGCGGTTGGCTTGCTGAGCACGGCGGCGAGCCATGTCTAGCTCAATGTTCTGGATTTCGATCGTTTCCATCGATTCCTGCAGGTCTGCGGTAGTCTGCTCGATCTGCTGGCGCATATTGTTGCGACTATTGAGCAAATGCTGCCCAATGTCATTGATTGCCCGGGTCAAGGGCGCCAGTTCTTGGGGCCCCCGCGTGGGGAGCCGGTATTCGTAGTCGCCGGCGTTGAGCCTGGCCAGTGCGTCCCGCTGTGCGGATAGCACCGGAAAGAACCTGCGCTTGATGATATAAGCCAGGGCCAGCAATAACAGGGCCATGCCAATCCAGGCCAAGGCATGGCTGGCCAACTGGCGATAGGTCATGAGTTCCAGTTCGTTATTGCTGATGGACAGATCCATCCAATACTGATTGCTGCGTACACCACGCGAATCACCTTGCGGCGTAATCGCTGGCAGTGGCTTGATAAATCGCCAGCTTTTCTCAACATCCATCAAGACGGGGTGTTCAGGCATTGGCAACTCAGGGGCTGATTGCGTCGTACCCATATGCAGCAAGGGAGCCCCGGATTTCATCCTGAGAGTGACGGACTGGATCCCCTGAAGGTCGAGGAGGCTTGCGTGAGATCTTCAAGGGAGGCGCGGTCGCCGGTATTAAGCGCACTGGCCAGGGACGGTGAGAGGAGGTCGATGGCCTCTTCCATTCGCGTCTGGAGCATGGTGGAACGCTGCTGACTGTCCTGCACCAGCAGATAGCCGGTATACAGGAGTGTCAACAGCAGTGGGACACCAAGAGTGAGCGCGAACAGGCGGTTTTTCAAGGCCATGGGAGATCCAGCGACGATAATCAGGGCAACAGTATGCCACAGAGTTCAAGCCCTCCTGTCCAGTGCAGGGTGGCATGGATATAATGTCGGCAATGAATTTATCTGCCCAGTCGCCGTTTTTTCGAGAGGCCTCTGGCCTCTCGGTTAGTAAGGATAAGCCCATGCAGTTTCCCACACTTGAGGATGTCGTCGGTAATACGCCCCTGGTGCGTCTGCAGCGTATCGGCGCTGGCCGCAACAATACCATTCTGGCCAAGCTCGAGGGCAACAATCCGGCAGGTTCGGTCAAGGATCGTCCGGCACTGTCCATGATTGGAGAAGCTGAGGCGCGCGGTGAAATTGTGCCGGGCGACACTCTGATCGAGGCGACCTCGGGCAACACCGGTATCGCCATGGCCATGGCGGCTGCCATCAAGGGGTATCGAATGGTGCTTGTCATGCCGGACAATGCTTCGAGCGAACGCAAGCAGGCCATGGCGGCCTATGGCGCCGAGCTGATTACCGTGACCAAACAACAGGGCATGGAAGGGGCTCGCGATCTTGCACAGGCGATGATCGATCGGGGAGAAGGCAAGCCGCTCAATCAGTTCGCCAATCCTGACAATCCGATGGCGCATTACCGGACGACCGGTCCCGAGTTGTGGCAACAGACCGAAGGGACTTTAACTCACTTCGTCAGTTCGATGGGAACCACCGGCACGATCATGGGTGTTTCCCGCTTTCTCAAGGAGCGTAATCCGGCCATTCAGATTGTCGGGCTGCAGCCGGAAGATGGAGCCAGCATCGCCGGCATTCGTCGTTGGCCCAAGGAATATCTGCCGAGTATCTTCGACGCCAGCCGAGTCGATCAGGTGCTTGATATCGGCCAACCCGAAGCCGAAGAACATATGCGGCGCTTGGCCAGGGAGGAAGGCATTCTGGCTGGCGTCTCTTCCGGTGGGGCACTGGCTGGAGCCTTGAGAATCGCCGAGCAGGTCGAGAATGCCGTGATCGTGTTTATTGTCTGTGACCGCGGTGACCGATACCTCTCCACTGGCCTCTTCGCCCCGGAAATTTGAGCATGGCCATGTTAGGTAAGCGCCGCCCGGCCAATCCGAAAAAATTGCCTAAGCGCCATTCTTCCCCCGTATCTCCTTCTGACGAGCCGGGCGTCATGGTGACGCGCCTGGCCCATGATGGGCGGGGTGTTGCTCGCGATGCCGAGGGGAAGACGTTGTTCATCGATCGTGCGCTGCCTGGGGAGCGGGTAAGTGTCGCCGTTCACCGAAGCCGCAAGCGTTTCGACGAGGCGCATGTTCGGGAATGGCTGGTCACCTCGCCCGAACGGAACGCTCCGGCCTGCCCTCACTATGAGCGCTGTGGTGGCTGCAACCTGCAGCACCTAGCCTTGGACGCACAACGACGACACAAGAGCGAGGTGCTTGTCGACCAATTGGCGCGCCAAGGATTGTCCTTGCCGGGTGAGCCCATGATTCTCGCCTCAGAGAGCTTGGGTTATCGCAGGCGTGCACGCATCGGCGTCAAGGTCGATGCACAGGGGCGGGTGCATCTGGGGTTTCGTGAGCGCAACAGCCACCATCTCGTCGATATCGCTACCTGTCCGGTGTTGGTGCCCGAGCTGAATGAACTGTTGCCTTCGTTACTCGAGTGCCTGGGGCAGCTCCAGTCGCCGCGCCTGGTTGGGCATGTGGAAGTGGTAGCCGGTGATACGCAGGCGGCGGTCGTCATCCGCCAGTTGCGCGACGATCCGGTGGACTGGCTGCGATGGCAGAGGTGGGCCGATGTCCGGAACGTTGCCATGGGCCGGCTTGTCGGGCGTGACGATCCTCGACTCGAGTGGTACGGCAGTACGCCTGACCTAGGTTACACACTTATAAGCAGAGACCATCGTCTGCGACTGGCCTTTTCTCCGGGTGACTTTCTTCAGGTCAATGCTGAGGTCAATCAGCAAATGGTGTCGTTGGCACTCGACTGGTTGCAGCCGGCCTCTACCGATCGGGTAATTGATTTGTTTGCGGGGGTAGGGAACTTTACGCTGGCGCTGGCGCCACATGTGGCGGAAGTCATTGGCATCGAAGGCAGCCCGGATATGGTGGCGCGTCTGAAAGGCAATGCGCAGGACAACGGTTTGAACAATATTGAGGCAAGGCAAGCCGATCTGGGACAGGCGCTGGAACTTGGATCGCTTCCCGACCTTGTGGTGATGGATCCGCCGCGTGATGGCGCCGAAGCGGTTTGTCAGACGCTTGGGGGGCAACCGGTACCGCGTATTCTCTATGTGTCATGCGATCCAGCGACACTAGCCCGCGATGCGGCACATCTGGTGCATGCCGGTTACCACATCACGCGCGCAGCCGTCGCCGACATGTTTGTTCAAACGGCGCATCTTGAGTCCATGCTCCTGTTCGAGCGTGGGTAGGGTTTGCAATGTTCCAGCCAAGACGGGCAGGAACAGGAGGGGTCCAATAACATGGTCAAGGTTCGCGAAGACCAGCCATTGACCGCCACGGGCGGTGTCGATATCGGGGTTTGGCTTGATCGCTTGAATGCCGATGTCTCCCTGCGTGACGTCGACGAGATGCGTGCAGCGTGCGATCTTGCCGAGCGCTTGGCGAGCGAGGCGGAGAAACCCCACAAGGCCTGGCTCGAGGATGGCTCCAGCTTCCGGACCGGGCTGGAAATGGCCGATATTCTCAGCGACTTGAAGCTAGACCAGGAGGCACTTGAAGCCGCCGTGCTGTACCGGGCTGTGCGTGAAGGGCGGATCTCTCTACAGGCGGTGGAAAAACGCTTTGGTGGGGGGGTGGCCCGGCTCATCGAAGGCGTGCTCAATATGGCGGCAATCAGCCAGCAGCAGGCGCCGAGTCATGGCATGTCCCAGCATAACCAGCAGGACAACCTGCGCAAGATGCTGGTCACCATGATCGACGATGTACGGGTTGCCCTGATCAAGATTGCCGAGCGGACCTGTGCCCTGCGGCAAGTTCGAGAAGCGCCTCGCGACAAGCGCCTGCGGGTGGCCCGCGAAGTGTTCGATATCTATGCGCCGTTGGCGCATCGCCTCGGTATCGGTCAGTTGAAGTGGGAGTTGGAAGATCTTTCCTTCCGTTACCTGCACGAGGACGATTACAAAACGATTGCCAAGCTTCTGGCCGAGAAGCGTCTGGATCGCGATCATTACATTCAGGATGTCGTTTCCCGACTAGAGCACTTGCTTGAAGAGCACGGCATCTCCCGCTACCAGGTCGATGGCCGGGCCAAGCATATCTATTCCATCTGGCGCAAAATGAAGCGCAAGCGCATCGATTTCTCGCAAGTCTACGATGTGCGTGCTGTGCGTATCCTTGTCCCGGAAGTGACTGATTGCTACACCGCGCTGGGCATCGTGCACTCCCAGTGGCGCCACGTGCCCAACGAATTCGACGACTATATCGCCAACCCCAAGAAAAACGGTTACCAATCGCTGCACACGGCACTGATAGGCCCTGAGAATAAGGTACTGGAAATTCAGATTCGCACCTTCGCCATGCACGAAGAAGCGGAGTTGGGGGTCTGTGCCCACTGGCGTTACAAGGGGCATGACATTAACGCCAAGAGTCGGGGCTACGAAGAAAAAATCGCCTGGTTGCGGCAGGTACTCGAGTGGCAGGATGAAGTCGGTGACCTGGGGGACCTCAAGGTGGGGTTGTCCAGCGATGTGGCGCCGGATCGTATCTACGTGTTTACCCCTGATGGTCATGTCATTGACCTGCCGCGGGTTGCGACGCCCATCGACTTTGCCTACCGGGTGCATACCGAGATTGGACACCGCTGCCGTGGGGCCAAGATCAATGGCCGTATTGTACCACTGACCTACAAGCTAAAGACCGGCCAGCAGATTGAGATTCTGACTGCTACCAAGGGGGGGCCCAGTCGCGACTGGCTCAACCCCTCACTGGGCTTCGTCAAGACTTCGCGTGCACGTGCCAAGATCCAGGCCTGGTTCAAACACCAGGCACGGGACCAGAATCTCGAGGAAGGACGGGTTCTGTTCGAAAAGGAATTTCGACGCCTGGACCTCGAAGGCTTCGATCTCGATACGCTGGCCAAGTCGGTCAATTATCAATCGCCAGATGACATGTACGCTGCCATCGGCGCAGGCGATCTGCGTATCGGTCAGGTACTTCATCAGGCCCAGCAGCTCTTTGGAGATACCGAGGACGAAGATCAGCTCGATCGACTGCTGACAAAACCCCGGCGCAGCGGGAAGGTCAAGGATGACGGTATCACCGTGCTTGGTGTCGGCAACCTCAAGACAGCGATGGCCAATTGCTGTCACCCCGTGCCCGGCGATCAGATCGTCGGCTATATCACTCAAGGGCGCGGCGTCACCATACACCGGCAGGATTGTCCAAATATCCTGCAACTTCGCGCCGAAGAGCCGAGGCGTATCGTCGATGTGGAGTGGGGGACGCAAGCGCATACGCAATATCCGGTCGACATCGAGATCGATGCATGGGATCGGTCGGGCCTGCTGCGCGATGTAACCAGTGTACTCACCCATGAGCGCGTCAATGTGCTGGCGGTCAATACGGTGACGAACACGACCGATAACATCGCCCGCTTGAAGATTACCCTTGAGGTTGATGGACTGGAGTCGTTGGGTCGTATCTTCTCACGCATCCAGCAACTGCCCAACGTCATCGACGTCAAGCGCTTGCGTAGTGGCGTCAGCAAAAAGGCCGCTTCATGAGCGACACGTCACGTTATTCGTTACAAGATCTATTGGCCCTCATGGCCGTGCTTCGTGACCCTGAGCAGGGCTGCCCGTGGGATATCAGGCAAGACTGGGGCTCCATCGTTCCGCATACTATCGAGGAAGCCTACGAAGTAGCAGATGCCATTGAGCGTCGGGCCTATGATGAGCTTCCTGGCGAACTGGGCGATCTGTTGTTCCAGGTGATTTATTACAGCCAGTTCGCCAAGGAAGAAGGGCGCTTCGACTTTCATGACGTGGTTGACGCCCTGACCACGAAAATGATTGCACGACATCCACACGTATTTCCAGATGGTACGCTGACATCGCGTCGGCAGGGCATCGATGCTGCTCAGGTCGAGACAGCTCAGGTGAATTCCCGGTGGGAAGCGCTAAAGGCCGAGGAGCGTCAGGCGCGTGATGCAGTATCGGTGCTCGATGACGTACCTCGGGCCCTGCCGGCGCTGTCACGCGCCGCCAAGCTGACCAAGCGGGCCTCAAGGGTCGGCTTCGATTGGCCCGATACCCGTGGGATACTGGATAAGATTCGCGAAGAACTCGACGAAGTCGAGGAGGCGTTGGCAGCGGATGATGACGTTCATGCCCGAGAGGAAGTCGGTGATCTGCTGTTTGCTGTCGTCAACCTGGCACGGCGACTCAAGGCCGATCCCGAACAGGCCCTTCGCGCTACCAATGCCAAGTTCGAGCGCCGTTTTCGGTACGTGGAAAAGGCACTGGCGCAGTCGGGGCGGGCGCCTTCTGATGCCAGCCTGGAAGATATGGATGCCCATTGGAATGACGCCAAACGTCTCGAGAACCACTCAGGAAACGATTAGGCGTTCCCGCTGTAGCGGTATCGGTCCAGTGATGAAGCTACCAGTCCAAGGAGAGCTGCATGAGTGATGACCTACATGAATCGCTTCGCGAAAATGTCCGCGTTCTGGGCGACAGTCTAGGACATACCATCGCCGACGATTTGGGCGATGCTTTCGTCGACAAGATCGAGACTATTCGCGCCTATGCCAAACGTGGCAGGCAAGGTGATGCACAAGCACAGCGCGAACTCAAAGATTACCTGCGTGGTTTGCCCGATCAAGATCTGCTGCCTGTAACACGGGCCTTCAACCAGTTCCTCAACCTCGCCAACATCGCTGAGCAGCACTACCGCGCACGCTTTCGCCGCGTAGAGGACTACAAGCCCGGTTTTCAGCCGGTGCTTGGCGAATTGTTGAACCGAATCCGCGAATCCGGGCATAGTCCGAGGCATATCGTTGAAACTCTGGCGGGCATGCGGGTCGAGCTGGTGCTTACCGCGCATCCAACCGAGGTCATTCGACGCACGCTGATTCAAAAATACGATGCAATCGATGAATGCCTGACACTCATGGAGAGCGCGGCGGACTATCCCGAGAAGGCGACACGAGCACATGCCCGGCTGAACGAGCTGATCGCTCAGGCCTGGCATACCGATGAGATTCGCCATGAGCGCCCCACTCCCGTGGACGAAGCTAAATGGGGCTTTGCTGTCATCGAGAACTCGCTCTGGGAAGCCGTGCCCAACTTTCACCGAGACCTGGACAATCTGCTGCTCGAAACCGCCGGTGAACGTTTGCCCTTGGATGCTGCTCCGTTGCGTTTTGCGTCCTGGATGGGCGGGGATCGGGATGGCAACCCCAACGTGACAGCAAAGGTGACGCGCGAGGTGCTCCTGCTGGGACGTTGGATGGCCGCCGATCTCTATCTGCGCGATCTGGAACAGCTCAAGGGCGAGCTGTCGATGTGGAAAGCCAACAGTGCACTAAAGGCTGAGGTAGGCGATGACCCTGAGCCTTACCGGGCATTGCTCAAGCGCTTGGTGATGCGTGTCGAGGCGACCCGGGACTGGGCGCAAGCCACCCTCGACGGCGAGAAATACGATGGTGGCCCTATCATCGAGACCCGCGATCAGCTCTATGCGCCGCTACTGGCCTGTTATCGCTCGCTGTGCGATGTAGGCCTCGACTCGATTGCCAATGGCGCGCTACTCGATACGCTGCGGCGTATCGCCGTCTTCGGTGTCACCCTGGCCAAGCTCGACATTCGTCAGGAAGCGGGCCGCCATGCCCTGGTCTTCGATGAGCTCTGCTCTTATCTAGGCTTGGGGCATTACCATGAGTGGGATGAAGAAAAGCGGCAAGCATTCCTGCTGGCGGAGCTCGAGTCCCCACGTCCATTGATTCCGCGTCGCTGGGAATGCTCCACCGAAACGCGCGAGGTCATCGATACCTTCCGCGTAATTGCCAATGAGCAACGAGAAGCGTTGGGGACTTACATTATATCGATGGCGGCGCAGCCATCCGATGTGTTGGCCGTGGCCCTGTTGATGAGGGAGGTAGGGGGCGACGTACGCCTGCCGATCGCACCGTTATTCGAAACTCTCGACGATCTCGATCACGCCAGTGAGGCTATCGATAAGCTGCTGTCGTTGCCCGGCTACCGGCGGCTCATCGGTGATCGTCAGGAAGTCATGATCGGCTATTCAGACTCCGCCAAGGATGCCGGCCAGTTGGCTGCCGCCTGGGCGCAATACCGGGCGCAAGAAACCCTTGTCGAGGTCTGTCGCAAGCATGGTGTCGACTTCACGCTTTTCCATGGCCGTGGAGGTACCGTGGGGCGCGGCGGCGGTCCGGCGCATGCCGCTATCCTTTCCCAGCCGCCAGGCTCGGTCAACGGTAGTCTGCGTGTGACCGAGCAGGGCGAGATGATCCGCTTCAAGTTCGGTCAGCCGGATATCGCCCTGCGTTCGATGGAAATCTATACCAGTGCCGTGCTCGAGGCGACACTCCTGCCGCCTCCATCACCCCAGCCGGAATGGCGCGAAGAAATGAACCGGCTAGCCAGCATTGCGCATAAGGGCTATGTCGGTGTGGTACGCGAAAATCCGGATTTCGTACCCTATTTCCGGGCTGTGACCCCGGAAGAGGCGCTGGGTCGCTTGCCGCTCGGGTCACGCCCTGCCAAGCGCCGTCAGGAAGGCGGCGTCGAATCTCTGCGGGCAATTCCATGGATCTTCGCCTGGACTCAGATCCGCCTGATGCTGCCGGCCTGGCTGGGCAGTGGCGAGGCCTTCGCCACCCGGATGGAAGAAGAAAGCGGTCTCGAGCGGCTGCGGGAGATGCGGCAGCGCTGGCCGTTCTTCGGTACCTATCTCGACATGTTGGAAATGCTGCTAGCGAAGGCGGACATCGAGATTGCCGCCTACTATGAGCATCGTCTGGTCGATGAACCTTCGCTGAAGGCGTTGGGCCAGCAGCTTCGGGATCGGCTGGTGCGCCTGCATGGGGTTCTACTGGAAATCCTGGACCAGCGCGAATTGCTCGAGGGCACGCCGTTGATCCGACAAGCGATTGAAGTGCGTAATCCTTATATCGACCCATTGCATGGTCTACAGGCCGAGCTATTGCAGCGCAACCGAGACGCGGACGGTGCCATCAGCCCAGCGCTGTCACGGGCGCTGATGGTGACTATGGCGGGGATCGCCGCCGGTCTTCGCAACACCGGTTAAGACACGCTATGTGCACGTCGAACCTTTCGAACGCCGGGTATAAGCTATCCCGGCGTGTTCTGGTAAAGCGCTGTCAGGGCCGGCGTGTCGATTCGATGGCGTTTCGCGGCGTCGATCAAAGGACCAAGGATGGCGTCGCGCTCGGTGGGGCGGCCAGCGATCACGTCTTGCAGCATTGAGGCGCGGTTATTGGCAGTGGCTTCGATCACGTTCCAGACTTGGCGCGGCCATCCGATATCCGGGGCATCGATTCCCTCGGCGGCCATTAGCGTAACGAGATCATCGATGATGGCATCGACCATGGGCCGGAAAGGGCGGTCGCGTAATTGACCGTTCAGGATGCGGTAGCGGGACACGAGCGGGTTGATAGCGGCATTGACGGCGAGCTTGTGCCAGAGTCTACGACGTATGTCATGACAGGGTTCGGTGGATAGATCTGCGACGGTGAGGGTGGTCGCAACATGTTCGGCGAGGTCGTAGTAACGCCCGTCCAAATGGCCGATATAGGTATGGCCATGGCCGGCATGCACCACACTATCGGAGCCCACAGTGTAAGCGCCTTCGCTGGTAGTGGCGCACAGCACCGGACCGCGCCATCGGCGCGTGATAGGTTCCTGGATTTGGAAACCGTTCTGCCACAGTACGATTGGCGTGTCGTCGGCAATCCGCTGTGCAAGGTGCTCCAAGGCCTCGTTAGCAGCATAGGTCTTGGTAGTGAGATGCACCATGCGCGGGCGCTCCGGGGCCTGCTCGACGGTGATGCGCGGCACATAGCGGATTCGGCTTCCACCCTCGGGCGTGCTCTGCATGAACGGCTGTTCACTAGCCTGGCGTCCAATCACGGCCAGTGGCACGTGCCCTGAGAGGTGAGCAGCCAGCAAGCGTCCCAGAGCGCCGGGGCCGAGGATCAGCCAAGTACCGTTGCTCATGCCTCCTCCTTGTGCTTGCTGCGGGTTCGTTTCGTGGCGCGCCGCTTTGTCGAAAACCCTTTGGTGCCGCTTCGCCCTGCCTTGCGCGCCTTGGGCCTGGTCGGAGCCTCGAATCCCTTAGCGCTGCTCAGCGCCTGACGCATACGACCTGCGTCGGCACTGGCTAGCAGAGTGCGTAGGTCACCAAGCAGGGCGTCGAGAAAGGGGGCGGCCTGATCGGTACCTTCGGCAATGGCACGCAGCCGTTGCTCCCACAGGGCGGTGCGCTCAGGACGCGTCGCGGCTTCTGGCAAGGCGGCGATCAATGCCTGGCCTGTGCGGGTGGCGCGCAGTGCGCTGCTCTGGCGAACGATGAAGCCGCGGTCGAGTAGGGTTTCGATGGTGCCGGCGCGGGTAGCTTCGGTGCCCAGCCCGTCGGTATCGCGCAATGTGCGCTTGACTGCGTCATCTTCCACATAGCGGGCAATGTTCATCATTGCCTTGATAAGGCTAGCATCTGTGAACGGTTCTGGAGCGCGCGTCTGCTTGTTTTCTACCGCATGCCCGACGACGCGTGCCGCTTCTCCCTGGCGCAGTGGTGGTAGCGGTGGTGCCTCGTCGCGGGTCGTGAACAGGGGTTTCCAGCCTGGCACTAGGATTTCACGCCCTTGGGCACGAAAACGCTCGTCGAGTACCGCGAAGTCGGCTTTGACTTCACGTGCTTCCAAGTGCGGATAGAACTGTGCAAGGACATTGCGCACGACGAGACGAAAAACGTTGGCCTCGGTAGCGGACAGGCGTGAAAAGTCTGGGCGTGCACCGGTCGGTGCCAGAGCATGGTGGGCACCGACCTGCTTGTCATTCCAAGCCTTGGAGCGCAGCGAAAAATCAGCGCCTCCAAGCCATCCGGCTAACTGGTCGTCGCCGTGGCAGGCGCCTTCCAGGGTGCGGCGGGCCTCAGCCAGATGGCCTTGGGGAAGGTAGCGGCAATCCGAACGTGGGTAGGTAATCAAGCGATGGCGCTCATACAGTGCCTGGCAGGTATCGAGCACGGTTTTCGCAGAAAGCTTATAACGCCGAGCGGCATCGACCTGAAGTGCCGAAAGAGAATAAGGCAAAGGAGCAGCCTGACGTTTCTTTTGGGCATCAAGGGCGGTCACGTTGCCTATGGCACCAGGCAGGCGTGATGCCAGCTCATCGGCGGGTTCGCGCTTGAGTAGACGGCCCTGGTCGTCGAGGGGCTGGCTGTCGTCGGGTTGCCACCAGGCACGTACCTTTCCGTGCTCGACCTGAAAATCGGCCCAAAGGACATGGAATGGTCGTGGAACGAAGTCAGCGATCTCGCGGTCACGCCTTGCCACCAAGCCCAGTACGGGCGTCTGCACGCGGCCGACCGAGAACACTCCGTCATGGCCGGCCTGGCGTCCTGTCAGGGTCCAGGCACGCGAAAGGTTGATGCCATAGAGCCAATCGGCCCGGGAGCGTGCCTCTGCAGCGTGATACAGCGTCTGATATGCCTGGTTGTCTTCCACCCTCTCGAGCGCGCGCTGTACGGCAGGCCGGTTGAGGTCGCTGATCAACAGCCGGGCGATTGGGCCACGCCAGCCGAGATAGTCGATGACTTCCTGAACGAGCAACTGTCCTTCGCGATCAGGATCGCCAGCATGTATGACACTGTCGGCCTGCTTGAGTAGCGAGCGCAATACCTTGATCTGGCCACGAGCGTTATGCCGAGGCGTAAGCATCCAGCGCTCGGGCACGATCGGTAGATGATCCAGCCGCCATTGCTTGTAACGCGGATCGTAGGCATCCGGGGTTGCCTGTTCAAGCAGGTGGCCCAGGCACCAGCTGACCTGAGTGTCCCCGACACGGAGCGAGCCTTCCTCGCGGGCAACAGGCCCGGGCAGGGCGTCGGCAATAGCGCGGGCGAGGCTGGGTTTCTCGGCAATGATCAGACGCATGGCAAACTCATCCGCAAACGATCTGTATATTCTTCCAGTCTTTGCTCTTCTTGCCAATTAGCGCAATACACGACGAGCTTTGACCAAGGCGCGATACCAGTCGCGCTGGGGGGCGCTCACCAGCGGCGGACGTTGGCTCAGGTAACTGACAGGCCGGGTAGGGTTGCGTGATTGCTGAGACAGGTAGTTGGAGAGCATGTTGAGAGTCGCCTCGCGCGCGCCGTAGTGGTTGATGAGAAAGTCCTTGGCGGCCGGGTCGAGGTCGACACGGTAATGCCTGACCAGAGCCAAGGCTAACGACTCGGCCGGACGTGAGAGGTCGACATCTATCTCCTTGACCATGGCCGCCCCTAGGGCGGCCTTGGCGGCGGCGGAAAGGTTGAGTTCCAACTGGCCGAAGTCGGCGGCATTGGTACTGTTGATGGCGCGCTGTACTTCTGGCCGGGAAAGCTGAATGTGCGGTTCCAGTGCCAGGGCGATCTCGATCGCCAGACGCTTGGCCGCATCTATGCCCATTGTCAGCAGGCGATCATGCTCGATCCGTGAGCCATTACGGAGGTAGTCCACATCACCGTCCACTTCGCCCAGATACTTGGCCAAGTGCTTGCAGACTTCGGCCTTGGCAGCATCATCCAGCGCGATGACATGCTCGCGTATGCGCAGCCCTCGACGCCCTGGTCCCAGGCGCAGGCGCGTCTTGCTATCGGTTAGGCCTGCGGTCACGTTTTCCCAGCGCTGAGCCGCCTTGAGCACCTGAGCGTGATCGCGCCCGACCTGGGCGTAGGCATTGTAAGCCGTGCGGTACAGGCGGATGGCGTTGGCCAACTGGTCGGCCTTATGACGTAGCTGGCCCTTACGATCGATCTGGCCGTTGGCTATCGCGTGGGCCAAATGCTGGGTCTGTTCAGCCAGTGCGTCGATTGCCTGAACAGCGCGCTGTTCAAGGATTTCGGCACGAAGGCCTGTGGCGGCATCCTCAATCAGAGTACCAGACTGTTCGGCAAGATAGGCGGTCAGCGCCTTCAAGCGCGAAAGCCCCGTTGCCTGGGCGATACGATAGCGTGCACGTGCATTTTCGAGTGCGTCCAGCGCTTGGGCCAGACGCCAGCGGCCGCGGTATTCGAAGGTCAGCATGGGGATGCGACGCCCGCTGATCAGCTCGAACGCCAACACGATCATTTCCTCAACATCCTGTAGCGTCATCAACAGCTCGTCGTCCTGCTCGATGGCGGCGAGAACGCGTTCGATAAAGTTGTCGTCGCGCACCACGCCGTGACGAATATTTGGCGCCTGGCCTTCGAAGCGTTGACGCAACAGGATCGTGGCATCGGGGGCTATTTCGGCCAGCTCGGCAAACTGGGGGTCGAGCGTGTCCTGATACAGACCCATCAGGTCACGGATACGTGCTTGTAATCCAACTCGGCGATAGATCTCGATCTGAGCGATAACGCGAGCGCTATCGCGATCATCGAGCAACTCGATGGCGGCCAGCTCCACGCCCTCCGGCGAGAGATCCTGCTTGCGCAACAGCATGGCGGCGGCCTCACGGCGCCTGGCATCTCCTTCAAGACTTTCGACGATCAGGTTGCGGGTGACCAGCAGAAGCTCGGGCAAGCTGCTGATGACTCTCTCTATCTTGAGTGCGGTACGTTCCGCCTTGCGCCCGCCGGCCAGGTTATGAGCCAGGTTGGCGATGATACCCGCCGCCCCGGTGATGACCGTATAGGAAATAAAGAAGATATAGTTCTCGGCCGTGGGGGCCTTGCCGTAGCCCAGCAGGTAACCGCCCCAGGCGCCGAGCAAAGTAACCGGGCCTGCGGTCCAAAGTATCTGCAGCAGGCTGACGGTCCATGGCACTTTTTCGACCGCTGAGGTGATGCGACGGATTTCGTCACGCCCTTCACGCTCGAGGCGCACCTGAGGGGTTTCTGAATGAGATCGGGCAGGGCGACGAAACGGCAGGTGCAACTGGCTGATCCTTGTACGATACGACGGCAGGGAAGGCCCTAACCTAGCATCGCCGAGAGATGGCCGCCAGCGCTGCGGCGTGGTGAGTGCTGACCGGTCGGCATGCTAGACTATGGCGGTTTTCATGAGGAGGGGTGCGATGCTGGCAATGTGGGTTGAGCAATTGCTGGGGTATGCCGCAGGCGCGCTCGAAACGATTCGTAGCGACGAATATTACCCAGAGCTAATGGCCTGGGCGCGGGGCGAGGGTGTAAAGCATTTGGGCGGGAACCTGGCCTTGGCGCAAGCGCTGGCCCCGGAGTTGTGGAATCAGACACCACTGGAACGGCTCGATTTCGATTACGAGGCGTTAGCGTTGCCTGGCCGGAATGAACCTTGTTGGTGCGATTCTGGCCGCAAGACCAAGCAGTGCTGTGGCGCCGTGACGCTTCCTGGCCCGATACCGCCACATTTGATGTGGATGCTTTCGCTGCGTGAATGGAAAGGTGACACATTGAAAGCGGCGCTGGAAAGCGGGCGCGCGCCTGCTCAGGCATTGCTCGAAGCCGGGCTGATCGCTGCCGAGGGCGGTCAGCGTGGCCGTGCCCAGCAGATTCTCGAGGCATTATTCGATACCAGCGATTGGAGCCGGCTGCCAGAGCAGACCGAACCAGCCTTCGAACTGCTCACCGATATTTATCAGGAGCGCGGTTTTCATCGCAAGAAGGCGGCACTGCTCGATGCGATCCTAGAGAGGGGACCGCTCTTCTTGCGTGGCGTGGCGCTTGAACGCCTATGTCTGATGCATCTCGACAGCGACGACCTGGCCAGTGCGCGCGAAGCCTTTGTACGGGCCCAACAGACCCTGCCCGACTCCCCGACACTCGCCTACATCGAGGCCATGCTGCTGCTGCATGAAGGCCACGCCGAAGAAGCGCGCGAGCGGGCTCGATTCTGGTTCCGACGGCTGGCTCGTCGCGGCGACCTCGATCCCGAGCAGCTGCAGTTTCTGGCCGATCTGGCGGAAAACCCGGGCGCGACCCTGGCTGAGCAGATGGTCAATTCCGAAGAGGCGCTAGCCGAGCCCTTGACCGGTCTCCAGGCCCTGCTTGAAGCCTTGTCCGGCGCGCCGCGTCTAACCTTCAAGCATGCTGCCGATGGGCGCCTCGAGTATCGTACTTCGGCGCGCGAGGATACCTTGTTCGCCGCTTGGCAGAATCATTTCAATGCGCTGGTCGATGAAGAGGCAGCGTTGGGCTTTCAAGAGGATCCCTGGCCTTATGCCGGCGATTGGTTGCCGGAGCTCTGCGCGCATCCGGAGTGGTTGGATTCCCCTCAGGTAGTCCAGACCCTGGCGATGGCTTTGGCCAGCCGCTTCGGCAGCCTGCCGTGGATGGCAGATACCTTCTTCGCGCCGTTGGCGGGACGCTTCGAGCGCTGGCTGACGCAAGTCGAAGCGGAGGGTGGACGCTTTGCCTGGGACGATGCCGACAATGCCTTGCTGCTGAGGACGGGCCTGGCGCTGGTGGTCGGGATGGAGCGTGGGGATCGCCAGCGTTCACGCCAACTTGCCGAGCGCCTGCTGGTACTGGATGACGAGGACAGCCTTGGCCTGCGTGAACTGGTACTCGACCAGCTACTGCGCGAAGGTCGTGAAGAAGAGGCCCTGCAACTCAGTGACCAGGCGGAGCCGGGTGGCCAAGCCCCTCTGCTGGGTGTGCTCATGGGCCGTGTACTTGCCCTTTATCGCCTCGAGCGACTGAGCGAAGCCCAGGCGACATTGCGTGAGGTCCATGAACTGAATATCCATGCCATCGCCATGATGTGTGCCGAGAATCCCCGGCCGGTACCGTTGGCCCTGGAAGTTCCAGAGCCGGGCACCAAGGCCGAGGCCTGGCAATACCGCGCCTTGATGCGCGACCAATGGGCGGCGACGCAAGGCGCACTGGGCTGGTTGGCGGAGCAACGCCGTCAGCTCATCTAGGCGTATCACCGCATGAGCAGTCGCGTTATGTGTCACTAACGGCGTTGCCTGCAGGTACTAGCGTGCGATCACGAGCGATGTACCAAGCCAGTACGATGGCAGGCAAGCCAAGCAGCGAGGCCAGCAGAAAGAAAGTCACGTAGCCCTGACTGGCTACGACGATGCCCGAGAAGCCGCCGATGAACTTTCCCGGAAGGGTCATCAATGACGAAAACAGTGCGTACTGGGTTGCCGTGTAGGCACGCGAGGTCAGGCTCGATAGAAAAGCGATGAACACCGTACTGGCCAGTCCATTGGCCAGGTTATCGCCCATGATGGTTACGATCAGCATTGGCAACTCTGCGCCAACCGACGCCAGGACGGCAAAAAGAAGATTGGTCAGCGCTACGATCAGTGCCCCGGCAACCAGCATCGGCCCGATGCCGTAGCGCACCACGAGCAGGCCGCCCAGTATCCCACCGGAAACACTCATCAGGATGCCGAATACCTTGGTCACGTTGGCAATCTGGGAAAGCGAGAAGCCCAGATCGATATACAGCGGATTGGCCATGGCAGCCATCGACAGGTCGCTGATGCGATAGAGTCCCACCAGCAGCAACAGCAACAGCGCCTTGCGTCCATAGCGGCGAAAGAAATCCGTGAACGGACAGACTATTGCACCGATGGTCCACGCACCCACGCGTCGCCATAGGCGTGGCTGTCCTCGTGTCGTACGTAAAAAAGCGCGAACCTGGGGCTCATGTATCAGCTGGACTCCCAGCGATGACCGGGGAGGTTCGGGACGCAGCAACACGGTCAGCATGCCGACACCGACCAGCATGGCCATGGTCAGGTAGGCCCAGTACCATGAGGCCAGGTCGGCCACATAGAGCGCACCGGCTCCCGCTGCCAACAAGCCGCCCCGGTAGCCAATGATATATGTCGATGCCATGGCTGCCTGGATCTCTTCGGCGGCGGACTCGATGCGAAACGCATCGATGACGATATCCTGGGTTGCTGAGCCGAATGCCACTAGCAACGCAAAGCCGGCGACTGCCGCCAAGCTCGCCGTGGGGTCGACATGCGCCAACCCAACCAGACCGCCCGCGATGGTCCCCTGAGCAAGAAGCATCCAGCCACGGCGCTGCCCGAGCAGACGAGTCAGGCCGGGCAGGGGCAGCCGATCGACCACTGGCGCCCAGAAGAACTTGATCGAGTAAAGCATACCGATCCAAGAGAAGAAGCCGATCGCAGCCACCTCGACATTGACGTCGCGAAGCCAGGCGGTCAATGTCGAGAACACCAGCAGGAAGGGGAGGCCCGCCGAGAACCCCAAGAACAGCATGGCGATGACAGGTGCCTTGAAGTAGACGAGCAAGGCGTCTAGCCAGGACCGGGATTGGGGGCGGTTAATCAAGAAGTTTCTCCTACCCGAAAAGGCGTGAATGCTGCATGCCGATAATGCAGGTTGCAATGGTAAACTGCGGGGTAACTTACGTTGTTCATCCCGGGCAATTCAATGCCATGCCGTTGTCAGTCTGCTGGCAATGGGCCATGAAGCCATGACATTTGCGGAGCATTATGAGTGATCAGATGGATGATCGCAGCCTGAAAGGACAAGACGCGATCCCGAGATGGTATGTGATTCAGTGCAAGGGGGGAGAATCCTTTCGTGCCGCAGAGCATCTGGGTAACCAGGGCTACCAGGTTTTTCACCCCGTTCTTCAAGTTCAGAAGAAGCGGCGCGGCAAGCTCTGCTGGAGTGAAGAACCGCTGTTTCCGTACTATCTTTTCATTCGCCTGGATCGTGTCGCCAGTAACTGGCGTCCGATCCGTTCCACTCGAGGCGTGCTCAAACTGGTCGGTTTCGGTGACGATCCGCTACCGGTCGAAGACCTTCTGGTCGATGTCCTGCTCGAAAAAGCCAGTCGAGAAGCGGGGACTCACGAGACCAACGTTTATTTCCGGGCCGGTGAAATCGTCGAGATCACCGAGGGGCCATTCCGGGCGCTTCAGGCGGTCTTCGAGAGTCAGAAAGGCGAGGAGCGCGCCATTGTCCTGCTGAATATGCTGCATCAGCAACAGCGCCTGGAAGTTCCGGTCGGCGATCTTCGCCGGTGTTAACCCGATCCGGTCACTTGTGCCGAGTCCTGATATCTCATGTTTGTGACTAACGAGGAATCCATGTCGATAGCCCCCCAGCAGGTCGTGACCCTGCATTACACGCTTCGTGACGATGAGGGACATGTACTCGACGATTCGCGGCAACGCGATACGCCGCTGAGCTACCTGCATGGCCATGACAATATTGTGCCCGGTCTGGAAAAGGCGCTGGCCGGGGCTCAGAGCGGAACACACCTGACAGTAACGCTTGACCCCGAGCAGGCCTATGGCAAACGTGACGAGGCCTTGGTGCGTCGTGTTTCGCGTAGTGCATTCAGCGGTGTATCCGATTTGAAGTCTGGCATGCGCTTTCAGGCGCAAGGGCCCGATGGTCCGCACACCGTAACGATAGTCGAGGCCGACGATACCCAGGTTACGGTGGACGCCAATCATCCCTTGGCTGGACAGACTCTGCGCTATGACGTTGAGATCCTGGCAGTAAGAGAGGCAACCCGCGCTGAACTCGCCAAAGGGCATCCGCTTGACGAGGATGTCGATCACACCCAAGTGGAAGACCGCAAACATTTGTGAATGTCTGTTTGAATCAACCTGATGGAACGTCTTACCGCCCGCAGGGTAGAGTTTGAGCTGGGCCAGTAGGCCTGCGTTCTCTTCCAGCTACGTTGATCAACCTCGGTTCCTTTGTCGTTCATGACAACATGCGCAGCTTAGGAATCCGCTCGTTATGCACCCGTCGTCCCAGGTTATCATCAAGGGAAAGGGGCTGGACTTCGGGCCGGCATTATTGATGCTGCCCCTTCTAGACGGTCATTCCGAAGCTATCGGAAAGGATTGCAGCTCTGGCCGGGCAAGGAATGTCATGACCGGCTCAGGGTAGGCTAGATAATACCCTTGCATCATGTTGGCTTGCTGCTGGCGCAGAAACTCAAGCTGGCTGGCCGTTTCCACGCCTTCAGCCACCAGGCGAAGATGTAGCGTACGCGCCAGCGCGATGATGGATCTGGCCAAAGGAGCATCAGCTCCGTGCTGCACGGGATCGATAAATGCCTTGTCGAGTTTGATCTCGTCGACAGGGAATTCCTGCAGATAACGCAACGAGGAGTAGCCGGTGCCGAAGTCGTCCAGGGCAAGCTGCACGCCTAATTGGCGTAACGCACGTAGCGTCATAGCCATGCCGGGTGTGGCCAGCAGCGACTCGACGATTTCCAGCACCAGACGACGTGGTGCAAAACCTCCTTTGTCCAATAACGACTCGATACGGGGAAGAAAATCATCGTCACTGAGCTGCTGGACCGACACATTGACCGAGAGCGTCGTGTCGGTCTCGGCCAGCGGGCCACGCAACAACTCAACAGCCTGTTCCAGCACCCAATAGCCTATCGGACGAATCATTCCGCTGCGTTCGGCATGGTCGATAAAATAGCCGGGTGCCACTAGTCCATGCTCCGGGTGCTGCCAACGTAGCAGTACCTCCGCACCGCGTAGGTCGCCGGCCAGCGTGAACTGAGGTTGCAAGTAAAGCCGGAGCTGGTCCGTGTCGAGTGCCAGTCTCAATTCTCTCTCGATCTGGATTTGCTGGCGCTCCCATTCGCCGAGCCCTGAGTCGTATTGGATGAGAACCGGTGTGGCTTGCTGCCGGGCATGCTTCAAGGCTAGCTCGGCACGCTGCAAGACGAGCTGCAGGTCGTTTCCATCACTTGGGAAATGCGCCATGCCTGCCGAGAAACGCAATTGGCAGGGCTGGGCCTGGACCTGCCAGGTTCTATCCGTCAGCTTGGACAGCATTTCACCAAGGCGGTGCTGAAGCCAGGTATCGAGGCCAATACCCGGAAGGATAATAGCCAACTGGTTGCCTGGCAGGCGCACCAGTCGAGGAAAGCGGCGATGAGGCAGAAGGTAGCCGCGTATTTCCTTGGCTACCTGTCTTAAGGCTTCGTCTCCGCCGCTCTGGCCAAGTAGTGTGTTGATGTGACCAAGGCCACGCACACGTACAAGAACCAGGTGAAACGCCTGCATGCGACTTGCAGTACGTTCGATCGTCTCGTTCAGGGCGTGGATCGTTGGCAACCCGGTAACATCGTCATAGTGGATATGCTGGTAGAGGTCGTGCTCGACTTCGCGCCGTCGAAGCGATTCGGCAAATTGCGACAGTAGCCCTGACACCCCCATGACGCTATTGACCTCGTCGGCGCGCCATTCGCGGGGCTGTGTCGATTCGCAGCAGAGGGTACCGCGTAATTCCCCTCCGACGAAAATGCCCACCTCCAAGGTGGATGTTACGCCATGCTCGGCAAAATAATGGCGTAATGCCTCCAGCCTAGGATCTTGCTGAGAACGGGGCGTGGCCAGGCAAGGGGCGCGGTGGAGCGCTTCGATATACCTGCCGAGTGAAGCCATATCGATCTGGAAGCCAACAAGCGACGCAACCAGGCTACTGCGGCAGGTCATGGTGCCCGGGGGATCGTCGAAAAACCATAAAGAGATGCGGGGAACGTCCAGCAGATCGCGAAGCGCGACCTGGACTGCCTGCAGGAAATCCTCTTCGGGAATTTCCTGATGGTAGAGATCACGCAGGTGCTGCCAGATCTGTTGCTGCTGGCGCAGCCGCGCTTGCGTGTCACGAAGCTCATCATTCTGTCGAGACAGAGTGCGGCCATGGTGAGACAAATAGCGGTAACAGAGAAGCGCAACGATTCCGAGCAGGCCCAGGCTAACCAGGACGACAGCCAGTAGCTGAAGAAACAGACTGTCAGGAGAGGAGTCGGCCTGCTGCCGGGTTACCCATACGACAATGAGGGTGGCTGCCAGGAAGTTGCCAAACAAGAGCGTGGTCAACAGGAACTGGGCCCGGCGGTAACCGTAGCTAAATCGGAGAACGTATTTTCGGACTTCTTTCGTCATGCCAAGTATCAGCCCCTGATGGGGACCTCAGGGCTGCGGCAGCAAGCGCCAAGTCGGAGCAGTGTGACAACTCGCTGCGTTGACCGTCAACATCGTCTTTATCAACTCACGTGATGAAAGGCGAGTACCAGGCTAGCGCTAGGAAAGGCGAATATTGGTTTCAGAGGCGGGCTTCGTATGTGCGGCCCGATACTCTTCCACCCATGGGAGGACCTTGTCGGCGCTCAAGGGACGAGAAAACAGGAATCCCTGGGCCTGATCACATCCGGCTTCGGCGAGCAGCGAGAGGTGCTGTTGAGTTTCCACGCCTTCGGCGATGACTTGTAGCCCAAAATTGTGGGCCAGCATGACGCTGGCTCGCACGATCACAGCATCTTCAGGCTGCTGAGGCAAATCGAGCACGAAGGATTTGTCTATCTTGAGGGCGTCGAGAGGAAGGCGGCGCAACTGGGCTAATGAAGAGTACCCCGTACCGAAATCGTCAATTGCGACACGTATACCCTCGACGCGGAGTTCGCTTAACAGACGGGCCGCCAAGGCAGGGTCGCGCATGACGGCCTGCTCGGTAATCTCAAGCATCAACTGCCGAGGGGGAACGCCATGCGCGTCCAGGTCGTGCAACAGTCGCTTTGGAAGCTGGCTATCCTCGAGATCATCGGCCGTGAGGTTGACGGCAACGTATTGGGGGGCTCCCCGGCGCTGCCAGTCGGCCAGTTGCTGAATGACCTGGCTCAGCATCCAATCGCTGATCAACGCCATATGTCCCGACTGCGCGGCGAGAGGAAGAAACTCATCGGGTTGAAGCAGGCCAAAGGCAGGGTGATGCCATTGCAGCAGCGCCTCGAAGCCCTCGATCGCCTCATTGGTGATACCAATCTTGGGTTGATATACCAGTTGCAATTGCTGGTCGCGAACAGCCCTGACTAAATCACGCAGAAGCAATCGATTCCGCTCATAATGCTGATCTTGTCCACTCTGGTAGGCATAGTAGCCTTCGTTGGCATCACGGGCGAGCCCCAGTGCGATGGCCGAACGCCTCAATAAGCGCCGGGGCTCATGACCGTGCTCAGGGCTTCTCAGGTCGGCGATCGACAATGCCGGTACCAAGGCGGTCCCGTCCAGCTCGAGCGGTACGCAAAGGTGCTCGCGCAGCCGGTTGGTCACAGCCTCATACGCTTCTGGCTGGGTGACCAGCATCAGGAATTCATTGCCACCCAAGCGGTAAAGCCTGCCGCGGTGGTAGTCCAGGGCCAGCAGGCGCTGGGTCAGAGCGACCAGAAACTGATCGCCCAAGGCGTGGCCCAGTGTCTTGTTGATCTGCTTGACATTATCGACACTCAGGCGAATCAGAGTGAACGCAACGTTACCCGTTACCAGCCGATCGATTTCCTGCAGTGCGTTCTCGTGGGTGCCTAAACCGGTCAAGGGGTCGAGACGCCCGGTATGCAGCGGGGACTGCCACGCCAGCAGGCGTCCTTGCAATCGGTTGAGCAGGCTTTGCTGACGGCTCACGAGCGGTGATGGGGGACAACGGACCGAAGCGGGAAGCAGGAGCAGCGCCAAGTGACTCGCACCCAGCGCCAAGCCTAGCAGTAACAGTCCGAGACAGCGTCGAAGGTTGGCTAGCATCACGATGAAGAGTCACTGTGCAAAGGGGAGGGCCGAATGGATACGCTTCTATTTGACATTCATGCCGACGTTCTTGGCTCCTGGGGACGCCAACTCTTGATTGGCACGTTTATGGTAATTGTAAATGCAATGTTACTGCCTCTGACCACGGCCACGCAGAAAAGTGCGCACAACAAATCTTCTTTTAATCCTAGTAAGACGTCCACCAATAATCGACCCAAGCCTGCATGACTCGCTCGGGATACCACGTCTTTCCCAGGCTGCCGTTATAGCGTGCCAAGGCACGGGTGAGATCGCCATTCTCCAAATCCAGATAATAGGCAAGTATCGTACAGCCATAGCGCAAGTTCAGGCCGGGATCGAGAAGATTGTCATCAGAGCGGCCAATAACCTCTTTCCAGAACGGCATCACTTGCATCAATCCTTGGGCACCGGCTGATGAGAGGGCATGAGGATCGAAGCCACTCTCGACGTGAATGACCGCCATGACAATGTCCGGCGAAAGGCCGGCCAGTGCAGCTTCAGCCTGAATCCTGGCAAGCAGGGTGTGGCGTAGTTCTGCCTGAGGGACAAAGCGAGCTAGTTGGTCATTGCGATGGGCAAGCCAATCGTGCGTAGTGGCGCCACGTTCGGTATCTAAGGGAGACGCCGCCGCTTCAGCCAAGGTGTCGACCAGCGTGGAAGGCAATGCCTCGGGTACCTGGGCGGCGGCTAAGGCTGGGGTGGGGGAGGTAGAATGCAGAAAAGTCGCCATGAGCAGGCTCATGGCGACTCGAGACTTACCCTTGCAGACGTTCACGCAGGAAAGCGGCCACATCGTCGGCCGGAATCATGGTATTGGCCTCGTCACGGCGACCCTTGTATTCGAGTTCGCCATTGTCCAGACCGCGATCGCCGATGACGATGCGGTGGGGAATCCCGATTAGTTCCTGATCGGCGAACTTGACGCCGGGGCGCAGGTCACGGTCATCGAGCAGAACGTCGAAACCTTGAGCCGTAAGGTCGGCATAGAGACGTTCGGCGGTTTCCCTGACGCGCTCGGACTTGTGCGCATTCATCGGTACCAGGACGACCTCGAAGGGGGCGATCGTATTGGGCCAGATGATCCCGTTAGCATCGTGATTCTGTTCGATGGCCGCAGCGACGATGCGGGTCACGCCGATGCCGTAGCAGCCCATCCAAAGCGTGGCAGCCTTGCCGTTCTCGCCGAGCACGGTGGCGTTCATGGCTTCGGAATACTTCTTGCCGAGCTGGAAGATGTGGCCCACCTCGATGCCGCGTTTGATGGATAGGGTGCCTTTGCCGTCCGGGGACGGATCGCCCTCTACCACGTTACGGATGTCGGCCACCTTGGGCAGGGCGACATCGCGCTCCCAATTGATGCCGAAGTAATGCTTGCCATCGATGTTAGCGCCAGCGCCAAAGTCACTCATCAACGCCACGCTGCGGTCGATGACGATCGGCATGTCGAGGTTGACCGGACCCAGTGAGCCGGGGCCAGCCCCTACGCTATTGCGAATCTCTTCTTCGCTGGCCATGGTCAGGGGGGCCTTGACCTCAGGCAAGTTCTCGGCCTTGATTTCGTTAAGCTCGTGATCGCCACGCACCAGCAAGGCGATCAGACCGCCTTCTGCGGCATGGACCATCAACGTCTTGATGGTCTTCTCGATGGGCAGGCCATGCTGCTCGACCAGAGTGGCGATGGTCTTGGCGTGCGGCGTGTCGACCAGACGCAGTTCCTCGCTGGGCTGAGCGCGCTCGGTGCTCGCTCCCTGCGGGGCCGGCAATGCCTCGGCTTTTTCTATATTGGCGGCATAATCGGAGTCGCTGGAGAACACGATGTCGTCCTCGCCGGAATCCGCAAGGACATGAAACTCATGTGAGCCGGTGCCACCGATGGCGCCGTTGTCAGCCAATACGGGGCGGAAATCCAGGCCCAGACGCGTAAAGATGCGCACATAGGCATCGTACATGACCTGATAGCCTTCCTTCAGCGAGTCTTCATCGACATGGAAGGAGTAGGCATCCTTCATGATGAATTCTCGCGAGCGCATTACTCCGAAGCGCGGGCGGATCTCGTCGCGGAACTTGGTCTGGATTTGGTAGAAATTACTCGGCAACTGCTTGTAGCTGTTGATTTCGCGGCGCACCAGGTCGGTAATGACCTCTTCGTGCGTCGGCCCGAAGCAGTAGTCGCGCTGGTGACGATCAATGATGCGCAGCAGCTCAGGGCCGTACTGTTCCCAGCGCCCCGACTCCTGCCACAGCTCCGACGGCTGAACGGCAGTCATCAGGATTTCCTGGGCACCGGCGCGATCCATCTCCTCGCGGACGATGCGCTCGACCTTGCGCAAGGTACGCAAGCCTACCGGTAGCCAGGTGTACAGCCCCGAAGTCAGTCGGCGGATCATGCCGGCCCGCAGCATCAACTGGTGGCTGACGACCTCGGCATCGGCGGGTGTTTCCTTGAGGGTGGCGATCAACAATTGACTGGCGCGCATGTGTCCGGCGATTCCTTCATAAGGGTAAACGTGCTTGGGTGCATTGTACGGCCAAGCGTGAGCGGCGGCAAAAGCCCCCGTTGTTCAGCGCAGGGACTGGCGTTTTACCGCCCGGTCGAGTCGTTCGTGCTGTAGCGCCCAATCATCATGATTGTTGACCTGACCGGAATGGCGCAGTTCACGAATGGCTTCCAGGTCGAGACGGGCAAATTGCCAACCGGGTGTGCTGTCACCTGCCCTCGTGAGCACGCCATCCGGCGGAAAGCCGTGGTCACAAGGCGTATAGACGGCGGCTCGACCGATGTTGATATCCACGGCCGGTGACCATAACGCTTCACCGATCGTGGGCGAATGGATTACTGCCACTTGCTGTTCAATGGCACGGGCCTGGGCGCACCAACGTACGCGATGGTAGCCGGCATCGGTGTCGGTGCAACTAGGTACCAGCAGGAGCTCGGCGCCAGCTTCCACCAAGGCTCGGGCGAGCAAGGGAAACTCGCTGTCATAGCAGATCAGTATGCCGATTCTACCGGCAGAAGTATCGAACACCTTGAGGTCCTGACCGGGGCTGATACCCCATGGTCCGTTCTCAAAGCGGGTCATGATCTGCTTGTCCTGAAAATCGATGCCTGCCGGAGTGCACAGCCAGGCACGATTGACGAAGCGGCCGTCATCTAGCTGCCAGGGTATGGACGGGGCGAGCAGGGTAATGCCGTGGCGCCGTGCGAGGTCCCGCCAAGTGTCCACCACGTCGTCTCGCATGGGCTGCAAGGCACTGACTTGGGCATGCAGATCGTCCCGGATGGGCTCCGGTAACAACGATGCCAGTTCCATGCTGCCATATTCGGGTAGGACCAGCAGCTGCGAGCCATGATTGACAGCATCCTGAACCCAGCGTGCCGCTTTGGCCTGAAAATCCGCGAAGGCGCAGAAGGTGTCGATCGGATATTGTGCGGTGGCGACTTCTAGCGTACGAGCCATCAAGCGAGTTCCTCATTGAGTGACTTGAGCCAGAATGTCATGGGTTTTTCACTCTCACTGGCCTCTCCCAGATCCTTCCAGGCGAAACGCGTCTTCAGTTCCGGATGGCGGACATAGCCTCGGCTCTTCCAGAAACCATTGAGTGGCTGATAGCCCGCCGGGCGGGCGGGGTGGTCCTCGTCGCGCTGGACGGCGCAGAATGCGACTAAATCGTAGCCAGCTTGTCTTGCATGTCGTTCCCGTTCGGCCATGAATGCCTTGCCGATACCTTGGCCACGAAATTCAGGTAAAAGGACGGACTCCCCATAATAAAAAATGCGCCCGATGTCGTAATGATGCGCTTCGAACGGAGCCCGAAACTCATCGCACTCATCGCGTAACGGCATGCCGGTGGCCGCGCCGATCAGGGACTCTTCGGCGAAGGCCAGCACGAACAGGCTATCGGGGCACTCGGCATAACGGCGCAGGTAATCCGCTTCATAATCATGGTCGCCGTCGTAGAGATAAGGAAAATCGCGGAACACGCGTATACGCAGTGTGGCCAGCGCATCGAGATATGGAGCGATAGCGTTACCCTGTAAACATCTTATATCGGCCATGGGGATCTCGAGATGACAAAGGAATGAAAAGCACCCTACCAAGTGCCTTGATTGTAGGCCAGCCGGCGTTGCGTCTTGGCCGCGCCACACTGCCTGACTGAGGCACTTCGCCGGTACATTCGCCCTCTATCTCTATATCGTCTCGGGATGGCGGTGACTGGTGGTAACTGACTCGTGAGCTTAGCCCGTGGAGCGACGCCCTACGGCCAGCGCGGCCAGCCCCGCCAGCAAGCCCCAGAATGCCGAGCCGATTCCCAGCATGCCAATGCCTGAGGCGGTTACCAGGAACGTAATCAGGGCGGCCTCGCGGTGCGTTTCTTCCCTGACAGCCGTGGCCAGGCCTGAACCGATGGTGGCCAGTAGGGCAAGCCCTGCAATGGCCATGATCAGTTCGCGGGGAAAGGCGGTGAACAGGGCCGTGACCGTCGCGCCGAGCAGGCCCGTGAGCAGATAGAACACACCCGCACTGACCGCAGCGGTATAGCGCCTGGCGGGCTGGTCGTGCGCTTCCGGCCCCATGCATATGGCCGCGGTGATGGCAGCCAGATTAAAGGCGAAGCCGCCGAACGGGGCCAACGCCAGGGTAACGGCACCCGTCCAACCGATCAGTGGCGAGAGGGGAGGGGAGTAGCCTGAAGCACGGATCACGGCGATTCCCGGCAGGTTTTGCGAGGCCATGGTCACCACGAACAAAGGGATTCCCACCCCGATCAGTGTCGATAGCGAGAAGCTCGGCATCGTGAAGATCGGCACCGCCAGGGCCGGTTCGATGCTCTCGATATCCAACAAGCCCTGCATCATGGCGACAGCGATGCCCACGGCCAGTACGCAGACGATGGCATAGCGAGGCCGCAGTCGCTTGGCGAGCAGGTAGGTGATGAACATGCTCAACGGCAGCAGCCAGCGCGACTCCATGGCAATGAAGATATCCAGCCCGAAACGCAGCAGCACACCGGCCAGCATCGCCGATGCGATCGCTTGGGGGATGCGATGCATAATCCGCTCGAAGAGACCGGTCACGCCACACAAGGTGATCAGCAAGGCAGAGAACAGGAAAGCGCCGATGGCTTCGCTCATGGGAATGCCTGGCAGGCTGGTGGCAAGCAGGGCAGCCCCCGGTGTCGACCAGGCCGTGAGCAGGGGCATGCGATAACGCAACGAGAAACCCAGCGTGGTCAGTCCCGTGCCGATGCCCAGCGCCCATAGCCAGGAACTGATCTGCGCCTGGCTGGCGCCGGCCGCTTCCGCCGCCTGGAAAATGATCGCCGCCGAACTGGTGTAACCCACAAGTACGGCGACGAACCCCGACACCACACTGGATGCGGCCATGTCGCGCAGTAACGAGGGTTGTCGTTGCGACTGGGTAGGCGTGGCGTCCTGATTCATGAGAATGTTGCTCCAGGCTGTGCGTTATAACGCACGAGAGCGTGGAACATACCATCGGACGTTATGACGTACAATGGCTGCTTGCGTTTGGAGTCCTACATGCAGGAAATCGCCCAGCACATCGCCATTACCTTGAAAACACTGCGACAGGCACGCGGCTGGAGCCTGGATCGAACCGCCCGGGAGACTGGTGTCAGCAAGGCCATGCTGGGACAGATCGAGCGTCATGAATCGAGCCCCACCGTGGCTACGCTTTGGAAGATCGCCAGCGGACTCGGTGTGTCGTTTTCTCGGTTTCTCGAAACCCCGATCGTCGCGGAAGGCACGCTGTTACGCCATGGCCAGGAATCGGCACTGATCGAACGCGAGCCGGGCATGCACGTCGTGCCCCTATTCCCGTTCGAGCCCGATCTGGGCTTCGAACTATTCGTGATCGATCTGGCCCCCGGGGCGCTCAGCGAATCTGCACCGCATGCCAAGGGCGTGGTGGAACACATCGTGGTCGTCGAAGGAGAGATGGAAGTCTGCGTTGAAGGCGTCTGGCAGCCTCTAAAACCCGGCGAAGGACTACGCTTTGCGGCCGATAGATCGCATGGCTATCGCAACCGACAGCGTAGCGCTGCACGTTTTCATGACGTCATTCATTATCCGCGCCGGCTCGACGTCTGACGCGATCGCGATCATTGCGTGGCATCCAGAACGGTACGTAGACCGAGGCCGAGCATCAGGGTCAACGAAAAGCTGAGCATGGTGCCAAGCAGGACGTATTCGGTCAGTTTGCGGTCGCGGTCTTCCCGCAAGTCGCCGAACCTGAGCACCGACTTGGCGGCCAGCAGAAAGCCGATTGGCGTCCATTCACCTGCCAGCACGAACGTCAGCACCAGGAATCTCTCCAGCATGCCGATACGCGCCCCTGCATCGGCCAAGGTACTGGTGTTGTCGACCTGGGCGCTCCAGCGCCGCATGACGAGGGCAATGAGGATCGACAGGGGACGGGTGATCACCAGGTAAGCCAGCAGCGTAAGTAGCGTTTCGGGGCGCAGCAGCCACTCACCGAGCGCCATCAGTGCTGCCCAAGGTTGGCTCAGCCACAGCCAGACCAGCAGCACCACGAGCAGATGAAACAACTGATCGAGCAGAAAATAGCCCAGGCGATCGGCAAGATGACTTTTGGCTATGTCGATACCCAGATGCGTCACGCCGATCACAAGGGCGCCGGCCATGGCTGCCCCCCACGCTTGATGGGTAATCAGTAGTGCCAAAAGGCTTAGCAGGGCATGCACACCAGCATGCTTGTAGAGGGCGGGGGAGCGGTGTTGCAGGCTCTTCTTGCTTTGCACCCAGGCCTTTCCCTGCAGCAGGAAATCACCGCCCAGATGGGCCATTAGCAAGGCCAGCAACGTACTGATCGAGTCCGTCATCATGCCGAAACGCCTCCCAACGCCTTTTGCATGTACTCGAGATAATCGCGAATCAGTGGCCAACGGGCCGCTACCAGACGGCGATTGATGGTCGGCTGAGCTCGTCCCAGACGCTTGGCTAATTGTTGCTGAGACTCCTGATACAGCAGGCTGAGCGAGACTACCTCGGCAGAGAAGCGCGACCAGTGGCTGACAACGTCATCGGCGAAACGCGTCAACAAGGCAAGATGGTCATCGTCGTCCTGTGCAGAGGTGACGATGGCCAGGCGATCGGGGCTGTCACCCAAAAGATCGAGGCGACGCCCCGAGAGAACGAAGGCTTCTTCCTGTGCATCGGAAAAATGATTGGTGACAGGCAGACGACCCTCGCCAATGGCCACGGCAATGCGTGCATCCCAGAGGTCCGAACGTGACGGCGAGTGGCGGATCAACGCGGCCCGCATCAGGATTGCGGCCAGCATGGCCTGGCTGGGGTCTGGAACGGCAATCTGAAAACCATCGCCGCGATAGCGATCGCTACGCGCACCCAGCGCCTTTTGCAACAGACTCAGGCCCTCATCCAACGCGTGGCTGAGCGCTTGTTTGTCTTCGATGCGTTGAGAGCCAACCACATCGCCGGTCAAGACACTGATGTTGGCCATAGCGGGTTCCTTGTGCGTTTTCTATAGGCTAAAAAAGCTATAAGTAAGAAAAATAGCCCAATAAGGCTATTATAGATAGTAGGTTTGTAGATACTGTATATATATACAGTATATAACTGCTTGCTGGATATTGCAGGCATGAGTTGTGTTGGTATGTAACCGGTTGGCGCGGTTGGATATTTCAACGCACCAGCTTGCGGGCTGCTTGATCGAGCCCGTGTACGCTCAGGGGGTACATCCGGTCGCCGATCAGCTCACGTATCAAACGGATGGAAAGGTGTATTTCTACTGCTGTCTCGGTGCCGGATTGAGTCAGGCAAGACGGGGATATCTTCGAGTCAGGCGTTGCAGCCAGACGGCACTTGGCTCGTCATTGAAAGCCTCGGGGTTGCTCAACATCCCCTTGGTCAGGTCGTGGAGAGCTGCATGCTTTCCAGCATGTGTTTATCAACGATGGAGCTGACACTACAGTTACGCCCCTTTGCCTTGCACTGGTAAAGCGCCGAGTCGGCGCAGGCAATCAGGCTCTCGACATCGATAGGGGTGCCGGGAAGAGCGGTAGCGACCCCGATACTGACGGTGACCACCGGAGCGGCACTGGATTTCTCGTGGGGAATGCCGACGGCCTGCAGCATGCTACGCATGGCTTCAGCCAATCTCATGGCTTCATCAAGGCCGACATCGAGCAGTACCACCAGAAACTCCTCGCCGCCCAGGCGAACCACGATATCGGTTTCACGGCGAAAGGTATCGCGCAGTACGTTGGCAATCTCGACCAGGCATTCATCGCCGGCAGGGTGGCCGTAGTGATCGTTGTAATCCTTGAAATGATCGACATCGACCATCAATGCCGACAGTGGCGCCATACGACGCCGGCTCAGCGGTAGAGCGATCTCCAGGCGTTGCTCCAGCAAGCGGCGGTTGCCCAGACCGGTCAGGGGGTCGTTAAGGGTCTGCTCCAGCAGTCGCTCGTTCTGCTTACGAAGCGTATCCAGGAGCCCTTGTATCTCATTGGTCAGTAGGCCGATATCGTCATTCCGCTCACGCAGCGACTTGGGAGGGGCAGCATCGTTACCATTTCGCTGTTGTCTGACGTATTCGACCAGATCATGGACCGGATGCGTGAAACTGCGCTTGAGAAACAGGACCGTCGCAGCCAAGGCCGCAAGCAGGACCATGCCGGACAAGGCCAGGCGTAGCGGTACGTGAGCCTCTTTCAAAAGATCGAACTGGCGCGTGTCGTGAGCGATCCCCCATATCAGCGTGCACGACACCAGAAGCAGGGCCGCGAATACGACAAGGAAACGCCGGTGAGTCGGTTTATTGTGCTTCGTGGGCTGCATGGCTCAGTGCTGGTGCGGGGCGTCGCGGAAGCACCGCATGGGCACGTCCGAAGGCCGGGTTTCTGAAGTCTCCTTCCTCACGTTTATCGGCCGACGATAGGTATCCTTTAAGATTAATTAAGGTTAGATGTGCTGGCGCTGTCACGGTCCGCGGGTGTCGGTGAGCCGGTCCCGAACTGCAGACTGGCCAAGTGACGATACAGCGTGTTGGTTTCCAGCAACTGCTGGTGTGGGCCGTCGCCAATCAGACGGCCGTGGTCGAAGACCAGTAGCCGGTCGGCAGAAACCACTGTCGAAAGCCGGTGGGCGACTACCAGGGTAGTGCGCCCTTCCATGAGACGGTTCAGAGCCTCTTGAACCAGTCGCTCGCTTTCCGCATCGAGCGCACTCGTCGCTTCGTCGAGCAACAGCACGCGCGGATTGCGCAGCAGAGCCCGGGCAATGGCGAGGCGCTGACGTTGGCCACCGGATAACTGGATGCCGCCGGGCCCCAGGTGGCTGTCAAAGCCATGAGGTAGCGCCTCGATGAAAGTCAGGGCATTGGCGTCTTGTGCCGCGGCGCGAACCTCGGCGTCGCTGGCTTCGGGGGCGCCGTAGCGAATGTTATCGGCAGCCGTGCCAGTAAACAGGACCGGCTCCTGAGCGACCATACCAATGACCGAGCGCAGTTGTGCCGGATCAAGGTCGCGCAGATCCACACCATCGAGGCATAGCCGACCGTTATCGGGATCGTAGAAGCGCAATAACAGCTGCAGCAGAGTGCTTTTGCCAGCACCCGATGGGCCGACCAGGGCGATTCGCTCGCCTGGGCGAATATGTATCGATACACCATCCAGCGCTGGTGTGTGGCGTCGGCTGGGGTAGGCGAAGGAAACGTGCTCGATATCGATGGCGCCTTGCAGTGGCGAAGGCAAGGGTATCGGCTGGTCAGGCGGACGGATACTGGCCCGGGCATCGAGCAGTTCCAGTAAACGCTCGGCCGCGCCAGCGGCACGCTGCACGTCGCCGGCCACCTCCGACAGAGCGGCTACCGCACCAGCGGCCAGCACGGCATAGAACACGAACGCGGAGAGTTCGCCGGCACTCATGTTTCCGGCCAGTACCGCGTGACCGCCTTGCCAAAGCATCAGGCCAACGGCAGCAAAGATAACCAACATGGCGATCCCGGTCAGCCAGGCCCGCTGGCGGGTACGGGCCACGGCCACCCCGAACGCTGCCTCGGCATGCCGGGCATAGTGACGGCGATCGGTGGCTTCGTGGCCGAAGGCCTGGACGGTGCGAATACCGGTCAAGGTTTCGCCGGCATACCGCCCCAGTTCGGCAACCTGATCCTGGCTGTGTCTGGATAGACGGCGTACGCGGCGACCGAACCAAAGAATTGGCAGCACGGTCGCGGGAATACCAATCAGCACCAAGGCGCTAAGCCACGGCTGCGTTACCAGCATCAGAATGGCAGCCCCGATGAGCATCAGCAGATTGCGAAGCGCCACTGACAGCGAGGAGCCGAACAGGCTCTGCAGCACGCTGGTATCCGCGGTCAGCCGCGACTGTATCTCGCCAGCACCCTGGTTGTGACTGCCGTTCTCGAAAAAGGCTGGGTCGAGAGTTAGCAGGTGGTCGAAGACGAGACGGCGCAGGTCGGCTGCCAGGCGCTCGCCGATCCAGGTCACCAAGTAATAACGCAACGCGGAGGCCCCAGCCAGAACGCCGACAACACACAACATGGCAAGCAGTGCCCGATTGAGATCGCTGGCGTCTCGGTCCATGAACCCCTGATCGATGGCCAGGCGAAGCCCTTGACCCAACAGCAACACGCTGCCAGAGGCAACCAGCAGCGATGCACCCGCAAACGCCAGGCGGATCCGATAAGGGCGCAACAGGCCGAGCAGGCGCAACAAAACGCGCGGGTGTGTTCCAGGTTGGCTCATTGCGGGCTCGTCGATAGTTGGTTTACTCCTATGTGGCATATTATCGGGGTGTGATTGGGTTGCAGTGTGTCACTCTAGTTGGTGGCCAGGTAAAGTATTGTAAAATCTCGCATTATTTGATCGCTCACTGCACTTGTAGAGGTGACGAGAGGCCAAGAATTGCTAGCCTGTTGAACGTAAGGAATGCAACTTCAATCCATGAGGAGGGAACCGATATGGTTAAGAAATTCGCACTCGTGTTCGGTATTGTCTACACGCTGGTCGGCATCATGGGGTTCATCCCCGGGCTGGTTACTGCGCCGGAAATGACAGGCGACCTTGCCGCCGACACAGGGCATGGCAGGCTATTGGGCATATTCCCCGTCAACCTTTGGCACAACCTGGTTCACTTGGCCATCGGTATATGGGGTATTGCGTCTTACAAACGCTTCAGTGCTGCTGTGCTCTATGCGCGGGCCAATACCGTTATCTTCGGTGCGCTGGTTATTCTAGGCTTGATACCGGCCACCGATACCCTTTTCGGGTTGGCACCGATCTATGGTAACGACATATGGCTGCATCTGCTGAATACAGTGGCTGCCGGCTATTTCGGCTTTGGGCCGCCTGCACGCCAGAATACAGAGACAATGAACCATCGTCCCCAGTGATCGGTTGGCTTGATCTTGTGCAGAGGCGCCAGCATATTCACGACAAACCCAAGGTTTGGAGTGACCGATGAGTGAGGCTTTATTGCTGGCGTGTCCGCACTGTCTTTCAATGAACCGCATCCAACGGGCGCGTCTTGATGACGCGCCCAGTTGCGGTAAATGCAAGCAGCCCTTGTTCACGAAGACGCCTGCCGACCTGACGGCGGCCAACTACGACGCCATCGTCAATCGCAGCGAGTTGCCGGTCGTGGTGGACTTTGGGGCGAGCTGGTGCGGTCCGTGCAAGATGATGGCACCAATCTTTGCGCAAGCCGCCAGTGAGCTGGAACCGCGCATGCGTTTCGCCAAGCTGGATACCGAGTCCGAACAGGCCTTGGCGGGTCGCTTTGGCATCCGCAGCATTCCAACATTGATAATCTTCAGGAATGGGCAAGAGGTGGCCCGGCAAGCGGGGGCAATGCAGGGCTCGCAACTCAAGAGCTGGCTGGCACCCCATTTACTTGTCACCTGAGAAATGTCACTCCCTTATTGTTACCTTGCCTGAGTATCGTCGCCGATTTTCAGGCAAAGGCTGGTTTGAGCTCACATTGACCCTGTACGGAAGCGTTAGCGCAGGACGTGTACACTCATAGAGACTATGGATTGCATATTGGGAGACGACGTTGACTGCGACTTACCGTACTCAGGGACCCATCATCAGTTCCTTGCTGGATACCGACTGGTACAAGCTGACCATGATGCAGGGAGTGCATCATAAGTACCCCAATGCCAGCGTGACGTGGGAATTTCGCAGCCGGAATGCCGAGGACCTGGAACCGTATATCGATGAGATTCGCGAGCAGATCGACCATCTGGCGATGTTGCGTCTGACATCTGCCGAGTCGGCGTATCTCAGCACGTTCCCCTACATGTCGCCTGACTTCATTCGCTTTCTCGAGCTGTTCCGATTTCGTCCGGAATATGTCGACGTATACATGGAAGGCAGCGAGCTATGCATCGTTATCGATGGTCCTTGGTCGCATAGCATACTGTTCGAGATCGTGATCCTGGCAATTGTCAGCGAGGTGCGCAATCGCGCCCTGTACCCTGATGTCACCATCGACCAGGCAGTCGGACAGTTGCGTCGCAAGCTCGATGGCTTGCGCAGTGAGTATACGCCTCAGCAATTGGCGGGATTCAATCTTGCGGATTTTGGTACGCGCCGGCGCCTTTCCCAGCCCGTTCAAGAAGCCATCGTCGAGGTACTGGCGGAGGAATTCCCGGGTAACTTCGTCGGCACCAGCAATGTGGACATTGCCCGTCGCCACGATATCTGCCCGATGGGCACCATGGCACATGAATGGGTCATGGCCCACCAGCAGTTGGGCAGTCGACTTATCGATAGCCAGCGAGCGGCGCTGGAAGCCTGGGTGCAGGAGTACCGCGGCCACCTTGGCATTGCCCTGACCGACACCATTACCCTGGATGCCTTCCTGCACGATTTTGATCTCTACTTTGCCAAGTTGTTCGATGGCTTGCGCCACGATAGTGGCGACCCGATGGTGTTTGCCGAAAAGTGCATCCGCCACTATCAGTCACTGGGTATCGATCCGATGACCAAGACATTGATCTTCAGCGACGCGCTGACCTTCGATAAATCCATGGGCATCAAACTGGCGTTGGACGGGCGCATCAAGAACAGCTTTGGAATCGGGACCAACCTGACGTGCGACGTTCCCGGTGTTCAACCGATGAACATTGTCATCAAGATGATGTCGTGCAACGGCCAGCCCGTCGCCAAGATTTCCGACGAACCAGGCAAAGCCTCTTCCAGGGACGAGAGTTACGTGAATTACCTCAAGAAGGTTTTTCAGGTCGAGCATTAGCGCAAGGTTGAATAGGTGAGTCAGGGATGACGAAACCAAAAGTGATTGAGCACGACAGCGTGGATAGTTTGCTCGGTGCGCTGATGGCAAGTACGACCGTGACCAAAGCATATCGTGGGCATGGGGATTGCCGATGGCGCCTGGAGCCTTATATCGTTCGTAACCAGCGCTACAAGTACAGGAAATGGCAGGCCGAGCAGGAAGGTAAGTACGATTCCGTGCCGTTGGAAAACCACTTTCTCCAATCGTTTGTCAGCGCCTGTGACAAGGCGGGGCTCAACGTTTCGGGGGATAGTGAAAAGCTGCGGAATTACCTCGACGACCCCACCATGGTAGTTGCGCATAGCGAGGGAGAATCCGGCAGTAACAGCCATTGGCCGGGAGACAGTAACGAGATGCTTTCGTTGATGTCCCAAGCCCAGCATCATGGCGTACCGACACGCCTGCTCGACTGGACGACGGCGCCGCTGGTTGCTGCCTATTTTGCCGGCTCGTCAGCACTCAAGGAATGGCTACGCAATCCGTACGACGACTTCGATGAAAGAAAGTTGTGCCTCTGGGAGCTCGATATCGATGCCTCCCAGTCTTACAAGCGCCGATTCGAGATCAAGCGCGCCCCTGGGAGTGTCAGTTCGAACCTTCCGGCGCAACGCGGCCTTTTTACGCTGCTGAAAGGCGACGCGATACCCAGTCTACGCCTGGAGGATCATCCAAACGCTGGCCAGTTCCTGACCAAGCATAACCTGCCAGTCCGGCATATTCCCGACCTCATGCGCGAGTGCGACAGGCACGGTCATTCAGCCGCCACGCTCTTCCCCGGCTATGAAGGGGCAGCCAAGCATGCCGAAGAGCTCTTTCTTATCGATGAGCTGAAGGAAGCCTGCCAGATCGGGGGAGTCGTCTCGCGTTAGTCTGGCCCTGACGAAGCGACACGCAGCCAGGCGGAAATTGGCGTAGCCTGACTCGAATGCAACAAAGAGGAGCCGGTCGATGCAACAAGTCATGATTGTCACTGGCGGCAGCCGGGGGATTGGAGCCGCCACGGCCAGATTGGGCGCCGCCGCTGGGTATCGTATTGGCTTGACCTACCGGGGCAATGATGCGGCGGCTCAGGCGGTCGTCGAGGAGATTGAGCGGGGCGGCGGCGTTGCCATCGCGGTGGCGGCCGATGTCGGCAACGAAGCCGATATTGTGCGTCTTTTCAATACGGTAGACGAACGCTTGGGTCCGGTTACGGCGCTGGTCAACAATGCGGGCATTCTCGAGCGCCAGATGCGTGTCGAAGGCATGGACGCCGAACGCCTGTCACGTATCCTCGCGGTGAACGTTACCGGCAGTATTCTCTGTGCACGTGAGGCCATTCGGCGCATGTCGACGGCTCACGGTGGTCAGGGCGGTGCCATTGTCAATCTATCTTCCGTCGCTGCACGCTTGGGCGCGCCGAATGAATATGTCGACTACGCAGCGACCAAGGGGGCCATCGATACCTTTACGGTGGGACTGGCCAAGGAGGTTGCCGCCGAGGGCATCCGCGTCAATGCCGTCAGGCCAGGCATCATTTATACCGATATCCACACCAGCGGCGGTGAGCCCGGCCGAGTAGACCGGCTCAAGGAAACAGTGCCAATGAAACGCGGAGGACAGCCCGAAGAAGTGGCCCAGGCAATTCTCTGGCTGCTTTCCGATACAGCGTCGTATACCACCGGTACAATCATCGACGTTACCGGTGGGCGCTGACCGGTCCGTCAGTAGGCTCCTCGGCCAATTTGGTAGAGCTTGCCGTTCATCGTCTCGACCTGGCCATCCCGGTCTTTCGCAAGAGCATCCTCAATCAATACGAATGGATGACACCATTCGCCGGGCTTCTCTGGCTGTCATGCCGAAGTGCGCTTTGTAGGCACGAGAAAAGTGGGCCTGATTCACGAAACCCCACGAGTAGGCGAGTTCGGCAATGCTCATGTGCCGATATTTTTCATCGCCTAGCATCTTACGCACCCTGTCGAGACGTTTCGCCATGATGAGCTTGGCAACGCTCTGATCCCGCCGGGCGAATAGTCGATTGAGGTGGCGCACCGAAATGCCGGCAGCAGCGGCTATGCGCATACCATCGAGTTCCGGGTCATGTAGGTGGTCCTCGATGTACTGCCCGGCGACAAGCAGATACGCCGTATCCAGTGGCCTCGCCGGGCGTCGCTCGTTCTGTAGCATCAGCTGCAGCAGTTCGCGTATGTCTCCTTGCAATGTATTGCCACTCTCTAGGTCAGGGTGAGCCAAGGATCTAAACAGGCGTTGCCGAAAGGTACGCAGCAAGAGCCGCTCGCTGCCTGAGACGGGAGCGATCTTGATAGGTGAGGCCAAGCCCGTCTTGCCTCGTAACTCTTGCAGGCAAGCTTTCGGAAGGTCGACGAGCAACTGGCGCATCGGGCGGGTGAAGCCATACAGATAGGGGACATCCGTATCGTAGACGATCAGCTCGCCGGGGCTGACATTGACACAACGGTGCCCCTGGTAAAAAAACGCCTCGCTATTCAGTAACAAGCAGGCAAAGATGGCGTCCTTTCCGCTTCTTTTTACCAGTTCCGGTGTGCGCTCGATGACATGCTCATTGCCTCGGATATCGCTTAGCCCCAGCCCCTCAGGTGTCTTCAGGTTGAGCTGCTCTGCATCCAGGCCTGCCTCGGCAAACGAGGAACAGCGCAGTCCGACGATGGTTTCGCACGCCGATGCTTCCCAATATGTCAGCCGCTGTTCCTGAGGAACATCGCGTGTCGATATACGGCGGAGTGATGGCAGAGACATATGTCTCTCCTTGATGAAGGCATGTCCTGCAGAATCAAATGTTCGGTCCGGCTGGGTCAATTCGGCCTTTGGTTGAGTTGTTAAGGTCTAGCTACGGCAGTAGCCGAATGACAACGACAACACTGAGGAGAGCACCCATGCCTAACCAGGCGACAACCGAATTCTGAAAGGATCTCCAGCCCATTGCCGACAGCTTCAAGCCGGATACCTTGCCTGAAGTGCACATTGCCAACGCGCCCACCGATGACGAGCGTTACTACGTGCCGTTCAGCGATACGGTATCTTCGCGCCCGTTATGGATCTCGCCATCACAGAACCGCTGGTGCGATGTATTGATGGCCAAGGGAGCGGGACTGGTAAATCGCCATTATCATCCCAACGAAGTCTTTGCCTACACGATTTCCGGCAAGTGGGGCTATCTGGAGCATGACTGGATCGCCACGGCGGGGGACTTCGTCTACGAGACACCCGGCGAAGGACATACCCTGGTCGCCTATGATCATCCGGACCCGATGCGAGTGTTCTTCATCGTTAAAGGGCCCTTGATCTGGCTGGATGAGAAGGGAGAGGCCGACGGTTATTTCGATGTGCACGATTATATTGCGCTATGTCGCGAGCATTACGAGAAGGTAGGTATCGGTGCGAGCCACGTCGACACACTGTTCCGCTAACGTGCCCAAATAACCAAAAAGCGCCTCATCCATTGCGGATGAGGCGCTTTTTTATCGGCAGTAGGGTTCAGGTGCCGGCTTTCATGCAGTTGTCGTAGAACGTCACGGTCGCCGGCCAGTCGGAGAACAGGCCTTTCACGCCGACATCCTGAGCCAGTACATCCAGCGTCAGCATCTTGTCGCCGTCGTTGTCGATCACGTCATCCGTCGAGCGGTGATACCACTGGCCATCCTCGGTCAGCGGACCTGAGCGCTCAAAGCTCCAGGCGATGATGTCGAGTCCTGCCTGCTTGGCATGCTCGGCGTAGACAGACGGCACGATGCGGCTATCGGATTCGCCAGCCTGAGGGTTGGAGGCCAACAACATCCACAGCGGTGGGGCGATGATATTTACGCCTTCGTCGGCCAGTGCCTGCATGTCGGGATCCCAGGTGTCGGGATTGGCGTGATCGAAGCCCTCCTCATCATAGCGGTCATCGAGATATACAGCCTGCTTGCCGAACTCAGGCGTATTCTCGATCCAGTAGCGCACATCCTCCAGCTCGAACGACTGCGGATAGACGTCACTCGGCGGGATGTTAGCCGCCTGGTATTCATCTATCAGTTTCTGCGCATAGTCGGCCTGCGACATGCCGTTGAAGGGCATGGACACGCTGGGCGCCTTGAGTTCCGGCGTCATCTTCACGCCTAACGCCTTGAACAGTTCGATGCTCTCGGCATGAGTCATCAACGTGCCGCGTTGGGCATACAGGTCGGTTCGCCAGGCAGGCGTGCCATCGAGATAGGCTTC
The DNA here is from genome assembly GCF_000378505.1 of Modicisalibacter luteus DSM 23508. Taxonomy (GTDB): domain Bacteria; phylum Pseudomonadota; class Gammaproteobacteria; order Pseudomonadales; family Halomonadaceae; genus Modicisalibacter; species Modicisalibacter luteus. The sequence continues at coordinate 211,191 of NZ_KB899994.1, forward strand.
GATGCTACGTGCCTCGGTGTTGGCGCCTTCCATCTTGCCCTCGAGCGTCTTGAACTCGGCCAACGTGACATCGCTGGCACAACACTGAACTTCCGAGGCGTTGGTTAGTTCACCGCTCTGCGGGTCGAACTTGGGCGGTACGCTGCATTTCTGCGCCAGGTCCGTTGCCAGGATATTCGTGGTGGAGTGCAGGTCGCACTGCGAGTGGCGGCAGACGAGTTCCTTGTCGGCGGTGAAGGTTACGTCGCATTCGAGAATCCCAGCGCCCATCTGCGCCCCGGCGATATACGCCTCCCGTGTATGCTCGGGAAACTGTAGCGGCGCCCCGCGATGAGCAATTGAGAAATCCGTGCGTTGCCACTTACTTTGCTGGGCGGCGCAATTGAGCAGCTTGGTCTTGAGTTCACGCGAGCGCTGGGTGTCCTCGTCCATGTCCTGAACCAGAAACAAGGGGCGAGGACCTAGAGTGACATTCTTGGCTGCGTCGATGGCTCCTTCTTCGTTACTTGCAGCCCAGGTGGGCGTTAAGGCAAGCATTGATAAGAGACACAGGGCAGGGGTAAGGGTCTTGTTATTTTGCATGGTATGACTCGCTGTCTTCTTCCTGAAAACGGGTGCAGAGCTGAGTATGGACCACGTTGTGTTACGGTGCGGCGACACTGTGGTGATAGCGGTGAGTCACCGTTTTATCAGGCCCAGCGTGGATCGGCGGTAAAAGCCACGGTGAACCAGCGATGCTGCGGCGGAATGCTCAGGTGAGCGGCTATCTCTGCACGAATCTCGTCGAGTTCGACCATGCCGCGCTGCGACGCAAAGTCTTCGTGGGTAATGATATGGATTTCGATGAAGTGGCCGCGCCCGGTCTTGGCCACGTGGCTGTGGTAGGCGAGAAGGCCATCGCGCTGCATGACCCGCTGCATGGCATCGTGAACCTCGCGATCGATATGGCTCGGCGCGATCAGGAAAACTTCCTTCATGGCACGACGTACGATGCCGAGAGGCACCGGCAGGAAGCAGACCGTCAGCACCGCCAGCAGCAGCGAATCCACATAGGGTGTCCAATGGTCGAGGGCAGTGCCTTCTAGCAACGACGCGATGACGAAGGCGGCCAATAGCGCGGAAGTGATCAAGGCTGCCATCAGCCAGCTTTGTGTATCGATACGCAGGAACTCGGAATCCGCCTCGCGATTGACGCCCTTCTCGAAGATATACATACCGAAGCAGACGCAGGTGACCACGACCGCATAGGCGGTGGCCACGCCGAAGGCGAGGTCGCGTCCGCCTTCCAATAATCCTTGGACGGCGTTCAGGAACGCGTAGAAACAAAGCAGCGTCAGCACGGCGCCGTTAAAGGCCGCTACCATCGGCTCGAAGTGCCAGTAGCCATGCTGAAATCGCTGGCTGGCCTCACGCACGGCCAGGCGCGACACCAGCAGCGCGAGTCCTGACATGGCCGCGTCGATGGTGGAGAACATCCCATCGAAGAGAATGGACTGCGAGCCGGCCAGCAGGCCCAGGGCGACACCCAAGCCGGCGACGACCAGCGTCATGGCGATGGAGATTTTCAGCGCGCGCTGTTCTAAGTGGGATTGCATAAGCGAGCCATCGCTTGATCAAAACCGCTAATAGTAAGGTCTCCCTGTCATGAGTTACCAGCAGCCTCTCGGCGTCGCAGTTGCTACGCTCAAGAACGAGACCAGCATTCTGCCGAGGAGGAGCAATGGACAAGGACCTGTTCGCACGGAGGGTCAGCGTGATCACTGGCGACATCACCCAACTCGAGGTGGACGTCATCGTTAACGCCGCCAACCACTCGCTGATGGGCGGTGGGGGTGTGGACGGGGCCATCCACCGCGCCGCCGGCCCCGAGCTCAAGCAGGCCTGCCAGCGCCTACGCGACACCGACTGGCCCGACGGCCTGCCGGACGGGAAGGTCGCGCTGACCGACGGCTTTAACTTGCCGGCGCGCTACGTGATTCACACCGTGGGCCCGGTCTACGCCAAGACCAAGGACAAGTCGCACCTGCTTGCCAACTGCTACCGCAATGCCCTGGCGCTGGCCGACGAGCGGGGCTGCCGCAGCATTGCCTTTCCGGCGATCTCCACCGGCATCTACGGTTACCCATTCGACGAAGCGGCGCGGGTGGTGCTCAACGTGCTGGACGAAGCGTTGCCGCGCCACGAACTGGACGTGACCCTGTGCTTCTTCAGCGACAAGGATGCCGAAGCCTTTGCAACGGTCATGCAAGAGGTTCTCTAAGGTCTGGTACGCGCCACGTGACATGGCCGTCTCCGCGCCTTGAGTATCGAAATTACGCTTCAGTTGCGAGGTGTAGAGCTGTCATTATCGACGTTCTGTATTGATCACCTAAGCCCTACACCTATAGATAATAGATGCCATGTCGACGATCGCCAGCACCCCTAAACCGCCACACTACGCCGTTATCTTCAGCAGCCATCGAACTGAAGGCGACCATGGCTATGCAGCCATGGCCGAACGCATGGTGGAACTAGCAGCGACGCAGCCGGGTTTTCTCGGTATTGAGTCTGCCCGGGAGGGCCTGGGTATCACCGTGTCGTATTGGGAAAACCTGGAAGCCATTCAGAACTGGAAGCGACACGCTGAGCATGTTGAAGCGCAACGGTTGGGACGCCGGCAGTTGTATAGCGAGTTTCGGGTTCGCATCGCCAAGGTAGAGCGCGAATACGGGATGTAGGGCAAGCCAGGCACCACGAGCTGGACGAGTTAACTCTGAATTCAGACGTAAAGGCCGGCAGCGATTCGTTGACAATCGGAGAACCGGAATCATGCAGATAGGGTATCTGGAAATTGTGACAGGAGACGTAGATGCAGTATGCACTGCGTACATTTCCGCGAGCGGCGTGCAATTTGGTGGGCCTATTCCTGAACTTGGCAATGCACGCACGGCCAAACTGGAAGGCGGCGGCTTGGTAGGGGTGCGCGCACCACTGCGTGAGAACGAAGCGCCGGTAGTGCGCCCCTATTGGCTGGTGCAAGACATCGAAGCCGCTCTTGCCGCTGCAGCCGAAGCAGGCGGCGAGGTCGCTCATCCACCCATGGAGATACCCGGACATGGCACATTTGCCATCTACCTCCAAGGCGGCAATGATCATGGGCTTTGGCAGCTGGACCATTAGCGCAGCGGTTTAGCAGTGATCGCTGCACGACGTCGGCATTCGGTGCGCCATACAGGATTTTCTATCCAGAGCCCAAGACGCCGAGCGGCAAAATCAGGATAATGGCCGGCCATATCTCCCGACTCTCCGAAAGTCACCAATCCGGCTCCCGCTTATGGAAATCAAGGTCAACTATCTCGAGAACCTGCGTCAGGAAGCCAGGTTCGACGATTTTACAGTCATTACCGATCAGCCGATTCGTTACAAAGGCGACGGCTCCGCGCCGGGACCGTTCGACTACTTTCTGGCCTCGTCGGCGCTCTGCGCGGCCTACTTCGTGCGGGTGTACTGCAATGCGCGGGACATTCCCACCGAGAACATCCGGTTGTCGCAGAACAACATCGTCGACCCGGAGAATCGCTACAATCAGATCTTTCGCATTCAGGTAGAGCTGCCGAATGATCTGTCCGAGAAAGATCGCACCGGCATTCTGCGTTCTATCGAACGCTGCTCGGTCAAACGGGTAATCCAGAACAACCCCGAATTCCAGATCGAGGTGGTCGATAACATCGATGAAGATGCGCAAGCACTTCTGATGGGCGGCACCGTCGAGGGCGAAAACACCTGGATCGAGGGCAAGGATCTGCCGCTGGAGCAGACCATCGCCAACATGACCGGCATCCTTGAGAATCTCGGCATGAAGATCGAGATCGCCTCGTGGCGCAACATTGTGCCGCACGTGTGGTCCCTGCATATTCGCGATGCCGCTTCGCCGATGTGCTTCACCAACGGCAAGGGCGCCACCAAGGAAGCCGCGCTGTGTTCTGCGCTGGGCGAGTTTATCGAGCGCCTGAGCTGCAACTTCTTCTACAACGATCAGTTTTTCGGCGAGGAGATCGCCAACAGCGAGTTCGTTCACTACCCGAACGAGCAGTGGTTCCAGCCGGGGCCGAGCGATGAACTGCCGGAAGGCATCCTGGACGATCATTGCCGGGCGATTTTTGATCCCGACGGCGAACTGCGCGGCTCGCACCTGATCGACACCAACTCCGGCCGGACGGATCGCGGCATCGTCTCCTTGCCCTTTGTGCGCCAGTCGGATGGTGAGACGGTCTACTTCCCCTCGAACCTGATCGAGAACCTTTACCTCAGCAACGGCATGAGCGCCGGCAATACGCTGCACGAAGCACAGGTGCAATGCCTGTCGGAGATCTTCGAGCGGGCGGTGAAGAAGCAGATCATCGAAGAAGAGATTGTGCTGCCTGACGTGCCACAGACGGTGCTGGCGAAATACCCCGGCATTGTTGAGGGCATCGAGGCGCTAGAGGCGCAGGGCTTCCCGGTGCTGGTCAAGGACGCCTCGCTCGGCGGACAGTTCCCGGTGGCCTGCGTCACCCTGATGAACCCGAGGACCGGCGGGGTCTTCGCGTCGTTCGGCGCGCATCCCAGCTTCGAGGTGGCGCTGGAACGCAGCCTCACCGAGCTGCTCCAAGGGCGCAGCTTCGAGGGCCTGAACGATCTGCCGCAACCCACCTTCAATTCCCAGGCGGTGGCCGAGCCGAACAACTTCGTCGAGCACTTCATCGACTCGTCCGGGGTGATCTCCTGGCGCTTCTTCAGTTCCCGCGCTGATGTCGAGTTCTGCGAGTGGGACTTCTCCGGCACCAACAAAGAGGAAGCGGACAGCCTGTTCGGCATCCTCGCGGACCTGGGGCTGGAAGCCTACATGGCGGTTTATGAGGAACTGGGCGCGCCGGTGTGCCGCATCCTGGTGCCTGGTTACTCCGAGGTGTATCCCGTGGAGGACCTGATCTGGGACAACACCAACATGGCGCTGGAATTCCGCGAGGACATCCTCAACCTGCATTCTCTGGATGATGCGCAGCTAGGCGATCTGCTCGAGCGCCTGGAGGAAAGTGAGCTCGACGAGCACATGAAAATCGTGACGCTCATCGGCATCGAGTTCGACGACAACACGGTCTGGTCCGAGCTCACCATCCTTGAGCTGAAGCTGCTGATCAGCCTGGCGTTGCAACAGCATGAAGAGGCGCTGGAGCGGGTAGAGATGTTCCTGCAGTTCAACGACAACACCGTTGCGCGGGGACTGTTCTATCAGGCGGTGCAGGCGGTACTGGAAATCACTCTGGATGACGAGTTGTCTCTGAGCGATTACCTCTACAACCTGCGGCGCATGTTCGGCGAAGAAACCTTGAATGCCGTGGTCGGCTCGGTAAGCGGTGAGGTGCGTTTCCACGGCCTGACGCCCACCAGCATGAAGCTGGAAGGAATAGACAGGCACCAGCGCCTGATCGAGAGCTACAAGAAGCTGCACGCAGCGCGTGCTGCCAGAGCGGCTGTGACGGCATAGCAGAGCCGCTGTTAACGGCGGCGTGTGTTGATTGAGCTCCATCGAACTGGGTGCCGGTGTGTAAGACAAGGCATGAAGCAGATGCGACCAGAAATCACCATTCGGGATGAGTTGGCGGCTGATATCGGCGCGATACACGACGTGACTGCTGCCGCCTTCGAGACGATGGCGTTCAGCAGCCACACGGAGCAGTACATCGTGGCTGGTCTTCGCACCGCCGAAGCCCTGACGCTATCACTGGTGGCGGAATGCGATGGCCGGGTGGTAGGGCATATCGCCTTCTCCCCCGTGACCATTTCAGACGGCAGCCAGGGTTGGTATGGGCTGGGGCCTGTTTCGGTGCTTCCCGGCTACCAGCGGCAGGGCATCGGCAAGGCGCTGGTGAAGGAGGGGCTGGTACGTTTGGAGCGTATGGGGGCACGCGGATGCTGTCTTGTCGGGCATCCGGACTACTACCGGAAATTTGGGTTCCGGCATGTCCCGGAGCTTGTTTATGAAGGGGCGCCGCCCGAATACTTCTTCGTATTTCCTTTTGGTGATCAACTCCCGCAGGGCAACGTCACTTTTCACGAGGCGTTTCTCGCAGACCAGCCCAGTGGGGATAGCGTATGAACATTAGACCGTACCGAGAATCGGACAAGAACGCGGTCATCTCACTCTGGCGCGCGTGCGGCCTGGTTCGTCCCTGGAATGACCCAAGAAAGACATCGAAAGAAAGCTATCGGTACAGCCCGAACTGTTCTTCGTAGGTGAACTGGGAAGCAACGTCATCGCTTCAGCGATGGCGGGATTCGATGGGCATCGTGGCTCCGTTTTTTACCTGGCCATCGATCCTGAATCCCAGCATCTGGGGTACGGACGGCAGCTGATGACACACATCGAGGAGGCCCTGCACGCCATGGGCTGTCCGAAGATGAATATCCTGGTTCGTGCTACGAACGACGAGGTCCTGGCTTTCTACCGTAAGCTCGGCTATTCGGTTGACGATGCCGTCAGTATCGGCAAACGCTTGATACCAGACGATTGACCGAGTCGGCAAGGAGCCGTAATGCGCAGTTTCATCTACGACACCCTTATCCTCAGGCTCACGTCCCGGTGGTACGCAGAAGTGCTGCAGCGCGTACCTGAGGGTGCCGTCGTGCTGGATGTTGGCATTGGGACAGCAGGCGCGCTGTTGGCCAATGCCAAGCTGGTGAAGCGTAAGCGCCTGCATGTGACGGGCATCGATATCGATGCCGATTACATGGCGCGCGCCCGGCAACGGCTTGAGGCTTCCGCTTTGGCTAACCATGCCGAGGTTCGTCTAGAGTCCGTCTATGATCACCAAGATGGGCCGTATGACGCCATTTATTTTTCGGCAAGCTTCATGCTCCTGCCCGAACCTGAGCAGGCACTACGGCATTGCTGCGAGCTTTTGCGCTCGGATGGCCGGATATTCTTCACGCAAACCATCCAGAAACGGCCCGTCCGTTGGATGGAAACCCTCAAGCCCGTACTGAAGCGGTTCACCAGCATCGATTTCGGGCACGTGACTTACGAAGAAGACTTCAAAGCCCAGCTTCGCGCGGCCGGCCTGGAGCTGGAGGAGTTCACTTTCTTGGCTCACCACGGCAGCAGAGCGTCGTGTCTTGCCGTGGCTAGACTGGCTAGCGTGCACTAAGCGTTTTTTTTCAAAACCTGCCTGTAACCTGTTCAGGCAATCAGTGAGCACCCCAACAGCGTGAAGCCGCAATGAAATGTCTATCCGCCGCTAATAACGTGTGCGGATTGGAGCTATCAATTAGTGGTGATAGTTAATTATCTATTTTAGTGAAAAGATAAAAAGGCGAGTGGTTTTTCTCAGTATGGGTAATTTATATTGCAATGCAGCACGACCTTTGTCATATTGCACTGCAACAAGGGGCGCGGCGCCTCCAACTCGATACCGACGGAGAATCACCCCCATGAACAAAGCTACCACCAAACAAGCTACCCAACAGTTTCAGTCCATGTTTTTCAACCCGGCGCGCACCTATGTCGAGATGACCCTGGACTACAGCGAAAAGCTGTTGGCCACCCAGCAGGAAGCCTTCAAGGCGTATTCCGCCATCGCACTGGGTCAGGCCCGCGCCATGCTCGAGATCAAGAACGTTGAAGACCTGCGCGCCTACACCGAAAGCCAGCAGCAGGCTGTCAAAGATCTGAGTAAGCGCGTCAAGGAAGATGGCCAGAAGATCGTTTCGATCAACCAGGAATTCTTCCAGAAGGGCCAGACGCTGGCCAAGGAAAAGACGCAAGAAGGTCAGAAGCTGGCCGAAGAAAACCCCCAGAAGGCTCAAGCAGAAACCTCCAAGGTAGCTGATAAGGCTCCCAGGGTGGCCAACACCAAGGCCAACGCTGCCAAGGCCAACGCCGCCAAGACCAGCGACGCCAAGGCCAGCGACGCCAAGACCAGCGACACCAAGGCCAGCGATACCAAGGCCAACGACGCCAAGACCAGCGACACCAAGACCAGCGACGCCAAGACCAGCGACGCCAAGGCTAGCGACACCAAGGCCAACGACGCCAAGACCAGCGACGCCAAGGCTAGCGACACCAAGGCCAACGCTAAGACCAGCGACGCCAAGGCTAGCGACACCAAGGCCAACGCTAAGACCAGCGACGCCAAGACCAACGACGCCAAGGCTAGCGACACCAAGGCCAGCGACGCCAAGACCAGCGACACCAAGACCAGCGACACCAAGGCCAACGCCGCCAAGACCAGCGACGACAAGGCCAGCGATGCCAAGGCCAGCCACACCAAGGTCAACGACACCCAGGCAATTGACTCCAAGTCTACCAAGACCAAGTAAGTCGTTACCGCGCCTGGCACATGCTGCAATAGCAACGAGCCGTTCCCAGTGGGAGCGGCTCGTTTCTATATAAAGTCACCAATTATTCTGAACGGTCCCGCAGCCTCACCACGTGAGCCGAGCGTCAGGTCTTGCCGTGGCTAGACCGGCTAGTGCCTACTAATTTATTAAGAAAATCGAAGCCTGTTCTGCTTGGCGCAGGTTATCCGCATCGGACTTAAAGGAAGCGGCAATGGCCGATCTGATCCTCACGACCTTCGACTGGGTTCCCGAAACGCCAAGGGGCTTTGTGCGTGACTTACGTGTGCGTTGGGCGTTGGAGGAGGCCGGATGGTCCTACCGCGTCGAGAGCGTGCCGTTTCGCGCTAGGGATGCCGAGCATTTTTCGCACCAGCCCTTCGGCCAGGTACCGTGGTTGACCGATGGAGATATCTCGATCTTCGAGAGCGGCGCGATTCTGCTTCATCTGGCCGAGCGCAGTGACGTACTGATGCCTGACGATCCGCGCGCTCGCAGCGAAGTTATCGAATGGCTGTTCGCGGCGCTCAATTCCGTCGAGATGGCGAGCCTGCCCTGGTCCTTATATAGGTTCACTGGCGATACCGAAGAAACGCCGGGTCGGGAAATGCTGGACAAGTTTCTCGACACCAGACTCCAGCACTTGGAGGCGGTCCTGGCTGGACGCGAATGGCTAGCCGGGGCCTTCTCCGTCGCCGATATACTCATGGCGGATGTACTGCGCCTTGTCGAACGTTTCGATGGGCTGGCGAATTACCCGGCTTGTCGAGGCTACGTTGCACGCGCCACGGTTCGCCCGTCCTTCGTGAAGGCGCATTCAGATCAGATGGCGCATTTCGCCGCGGCAGACTGAGCACATCTTCAACGAAGACACAGGGCCTAGTGTGAAGTAGCCCCGACGGCAACCTTGAGCCAAGCACCGCTTTCACACTTGAGACGTTTCGCATCGACGCTGCCATTGACCCGCGCGCTGGCCAGCAATATAGCCTGATCAGTGGCGATTAGCCGTCCTGTGACGCTCCCCGCGACGCTAATGACCCGTGCCTCGATGGACTGGGATACGCGCCCCGAAGCGGCGACGGTTACGCCATGCTCCTTGGCCGTCACGCTACCCTCGATGGTGCCGTGGATGGCCAGCGATTCACCAGAGTTCACTTTCCCTTTGATAAGCAATGATGGTCCGATCCTGCTTCCTGACTGAGTCGGGAGCACATGAGCGAGCGCTGCGACGGGAAGTGCTGGCACGGGAGGATTGATCTGGTTATCCGTTTGGTTTGGCAGACTGGTGGACTCGTGGGGTAGGGCTGCTCGATCCTGGGTAGGTTCCACAGCAGCTGGCTGGAGCGCCAGGGCACGCTTTTTGATGCGTCGTTTTCCGTCCAGTATAAGGATAATGAGCGCCACAACGCTCAAGATGAACACTACGTCTCCGCCCCCCATAGTAACCTCTTGATCGATGTGGGATTCCCATCGTCAGTATAAGTGGAGCGCCTAACACTGAAAAATGACGACTAACCGGCCTTTTCGCTGGCTAATCCACGCTTTGATCCGATGCATGATAGGCAACATCCGTTAGTGTGCGATTTCCCTCATGCGACCCGGAGCCCTTACCCATGTTCAGCAAGCACAAGCCCGCCAGTGACCCTGCCGACCCAGCGGCGTTGCCGCCCGCACGGCCACAGCGTACCTCTAGTGCGGATGAGTTGCGTGGTAACGGAGTGCGACCCGCCATCATCGGCGCTCACACCCGCATTGAGGGCAGTGTCATTGGGAACGAAGAGCTGATCATCGATGGCGAGGTAACAGGCACGGTGGAGTTCAAGCGCAACAGCGTCAGCATCGGCAAAACCGGGCGAGTTGAGGGGGATGTCTATGCACAGACACTGCATGTTGCCGGTAATGTCGAAGGGCGTTTGATAGCCTCGGAGAAAGTCACCGTGCACCGCTCGGCGCATATTGTAGGCACGATCATCACCCCTTGCCTGGCGCTGGAAGACGGCGCTGTCTTTCGCGGTGACATCGACATGAATAGCGAGAACGAGGTATTGATCTCTGCATTCAAGGCGGTCGATAGCGAAGAGGCTACCCAGGCTGTGGATCGTGAGGACGAGGCGTCAACTCCCATCGATCAGGAAGAGCAGGAAGAGACAGTGGCTGAGATAGAAATGCCTCGTGAAGATAAGGCCTGACTCATAGCGAATCGCCCGGGCTATTCCTACACCCGTCATGCTCTGTAAATAATGCCTCGCAAACCCCGAGCCAATCCTTTGGCTCGGGGTTTGTCATTTATAATCCGGTGAGTGTCTGTGTGCCGCTACACCTTGCTGACGATCAGTGCAGCATTCACCCCGCCAAAGCCAAAACCGTTGCACAGCACATGCCGGGTCGAATGCTCGCGTGCCGAGCCCGAGACGAAGTCCAGGTCCTGAATATCCTCATCGACGTTTTCCAGATTCAGGGTCGGGGGCAGTCGGTCGTGCATTGCCGCCAAGGCGGAGAAGATGCTCTCCACGCCACCGGCCGCCCCGAGCAGATGGCCGGTAGCCGACTTGGTCGCGGAAATCGGGATGCCTGCAAGGGCGTCGCCGAAGGCATTGCGCAAGGATGCGATTTCGGCGCGGTCGCCGACCGGCGTCGAGGTCGCGTGAGCATTGATATGATCGATCGACTCGGGAGCTAGCCCCGCCATTTTCAGCGCTGCGCGAATGGCCGCCGCAGCACCGGCGCCGTCTTCCGGGCCGGCGGTGATGTGGTAGGCATCGGCGCTGGTGCCATAGCCGCTAAGCATGGCCAGCGGCGTTGCCCCGCGTGCCTCGGCGTGGGCCAGGGTTTCGATCACCAGCAGCCCCGCGCCTTCCCCCATGACGAAGCCGTTGCGTGCCTGATCAAAAGGGCGCGACGCCTTGATGGGGTCATCCTGCTCGGTGGAGAGTGCCTTCATGGCGTGAAAGCCGGCCAGCGCGAGCGGGTCGATGCAGGCCTCGGCGCCGCCCACCAGGGCCACCTCGGCCTCACCGCTGCGTATCAGGCGCATGCCGTCGCCGATGGCCTGCACACCCGCCGCACAGGCAGTGACAGGGCAGCCCAGCGGACCGCGAAAGCCATAGCGAATCGACACATTGCCCGCCGCCAGGTTGGCCAGGAAGGCCGGCACGGTGAAAGGGGAGAGCCGACGGTGGCCGCGCGTCGACAGGGTGTTCTGCGCCTGGGTGATGGTGGGGAAGCCGCCGATACCGGAGCCCACGATGGTGGCGGTGGCCAAGCGGTCCGCATCGCTGGTTGGGAACCAGTTGGCCTGGGCCAACGCTTCTTCGGCGGCGGCCATGGCGTAGAGACTAAACAGCTCCAGCTTGCGCCGCTCCTTGGCATCAATCACGCGGTCCGGGTCGAGGCCGGCTTCCGGATCATCGGCTATGTCGGGCACCGACCCCGCGACCTTGATCGGCAGGTCACCGGTATCGAACCGAGTAATCGGGGAGATGCCGGAGCGGCCGGCAAGCAGGCGCTCCCAGACTGCCTTGACGCCGCAACCGAGCGGACTGATCATGCCCATGCCGGTGATGACGAGCGGTGATTGCATGGTAGTTTCCTGAACGATTTAGGGTTGTGCCACGCTAGCACCGGGCTTTATATGATCAAGGTAATATTCAGCGTGGGAGTGTGAGTCGCCATGCCCTACTCGACGAACCACAAGGCCAAATCGCGGGAGCGCATCCTCAAGTCCGCTATCGAGCTGTTCAGTCGCAAAGGCTTCGAGAAGGTCTCTATCGGGCAGATCATGAAGCTGGCCAAGATGACCCACGGTGCCTTCTACGCGCACTTTGCCTCGAAGGAAGCACTCTATCACGCCTCGGTGCGCGAAACCCTGGAGAGCAGCCGCGCGGCCAGGCTGGTCAAGGGGCCGCTCTCGGTGAAGCACCTGACGGAGCTGGTATCCAATTGCTGGAACCTCCAGGAGCTGGAACGCAAGCACAAGCCGGGCCCGGAGTCGGTGCTGTTCAACGAGATCGGTAACGAGAATGCCGAGATCCGCACGTTGTTCGAAGCCTCTTACCTGCGCATGAAGAAGATGCTGGAAACCCGCCTCATTGCCTTGAGCCGCCTCAAGAAGCTGCCCTTCGAACCCGACCGCGACGTTATCGCCGACAAGTCCCGCGTCATTCTCGCCTCCCTGGTCGGCGCTGTTGCCATCGCCAAGAGCCTGCCCGGCGAACAGGAGCGACAGCACATCCTCAACGCTGCACAGCGCAACATCCTGCAGATGCTCGGCGTCAACGAGAGTGAGCTGGAAAGCATGCTGGGCGACGTTGGACAGGAACAGAGCCCCGCGTAGCGCCTGCTTGATGGCTCTGCCAACTCTCACCAGCGCTACCAGAAACTGGACGCCGTTCGTGCCGTTGGAGCAGGGCGCGCATAGAAAATACTGATTCCATTACTCCCATTGAGGCAAGCATGAAACTTGACTACCGTTGGCTTTACGACACCGTACGAAGGCGTTTTGAATCTGACGAGGCCATGGAGGCTTTCCTGCCCAAAGCGCTTGCTTCCGACGAGTTGAAGCAGAAGGGAGATGATCGTTACCTTTCCGCCATGAGCCAGCGGGTCTTTCGGGCCGGTATGCAGCACTCGGTGGTCGACGCCAAGTGGCCTGCCTTTGAAGAAGCGTTCTGGGGTTTTGTACCTGAGAAATTGGTGTTGCTCAGCCCGGAGCAAATCGAAGGCTATATGAAAAACGATCGAATCATCCGCCACCGCACCAAACTGCAGACCATCCCCAAGAACGCCCAGTTCATACTGGATATTCGCCAGGAGCAAGGCAGTAGTTTCGGCGAGTTCATTGCCAACTGGCCGAGCACTGACATCATCGGCTTATGGCGTTTACTGGCCAAACGCGGCGCACGCCTGGGCGGGCGCTCGGCTGCCGCATTTTTACGCTTGGCCGGAAAGGATACGTTCCTGTTGACCAGCGATGTGGTCGCACGCCTGATGGCCGCGGGCATTGTTGACCAAACCCCCACCAGCCAACGCGATATGCGAGTCGTACAGGGCGCGTTCAACGAGTTGCAGCAGAGCTCAGGAAGGCCGTTGTGTCAGTTATCGGCCATGCTGTCGTTGAGTATCAATCCAAGGTTTTAAGGCACGCGGCTCAGTCACTAGGGCTTCGAGAAGGAGCAGAAGTGGACCGCGACCCGCGTCGCCCTCATCTACGGCTCCAACTCGCAGCTACGCTCCATCACGGAGGAATACGCCGCCAACGGTGGCGAGGAGCGGATGATCGGCCGCTTCGTGAAAGGGAGGGTCAAGGTCATGGAGAACGACCGCTTCGACCTGCACCGCTGAGCGTTAAGTCCGTAGTGGAAAAGCCTCCCGCAAGTGAACGAACACCGAAGGTTGGATGCCAGCCTTCGGGGTTTTTCATTTTGCAGACACAGATCAAGAGACGCTGATTAGTGGCGCCTAATGCTTTCGTTGGCGTTGTTCTCAACGTTACGGCTGGTTACCGTAAGGCAAAGGTCACTTAAGATGGCCCGCTAGCCAAGATACGCAGGGACTACCGCATGGATGGCAGACGGCCAACGTTGCATGCACAGGTAGGGGCGGTAGCGTCTCTTGAGTACGGGCCTCGGCTCAGCAAGTGTCGAAGGGCTGGGCCATGAAAACAAATGAAATAGCATACCCAGTAGGCAAACCAGTTTCTCGGTTCGATGTCTTTAGCGCCTCATCGAATGGTGGCTTTTACCCGGTCCATGAGTTTTGTGGGCGGTTGTGCGAGTCCATTCGGGCTACCTCTGGATGCTGTATGTTATACAGAATTATTGGCACTGGCAAAATGTGCAAGCACGCGAATTCTGCATAGATTACCGAATTATAGTTAGTGGCTGTAAAATCAATGTGTTAGACAAAAAATGGTAAGCTAAATAATATTCTTGAACCCGCATGCGCGTTCAAGTGAATAAACGAGCATGCAACCCAATACCTGTTAGGCCTCCCGAGTGCTCCAAGGAAAGATTATGGAAGATAAAAACTACTCCTCTGACTCACCGATACACGAGCAAGGGCAAGATAGATTTTCTCGCTGGAGCTTCTCAGAGAGGGTGGCCCAAGTAATATCAAAACGAAGTGATCCAAGTAGTATTGTTATTGGACTTTACGGGATATGGGGTGATGGTAAGACATCTGTACTCAACTTTATCGAAAAGTCACTTGAAAGTGATAAGAAAGTAATATGTATAAAATTTAACCCGTGGCGTTTCGGTACAGAAGATGAGTTACTAACCGGCTTTTTTTTTGATATAGCAGAAGCACTAGATGCAGAACTAATTAAAACAGGGGATAAGCTCAAGGATTTCGTTAAAAAAGCAGCTCCTGGTGCTGGCGCTATAATGGGTGCAAAGGGGGCGGGCGAAGTTCTTGGCTCATTTATCTCAGGGCCAGACATAAATGAACTTAAGAAAAGAATAGAATGTGAGTTAGAGTCAGCCAAAAGACGAGTTCTTATACTAATAGATGATGTGGATAGGCTGGAAAAGGCTGAAATACAAGCACTGTTCAGATTGGTTAAGTTAACAGCAGACTTTAAATATACATCATACATCTTGGCATTCGATAAAGATGTTGTCGCTGCATCTTTGCAAGATCGCTATTCTAGTGCTGCGGAGAATTCTGGTGAGGCATTTTTAGAGAAAATTATTCAGGTCCCCCTACATTTACCAGCAGTTGAAAAACAAGTGCTTCGAGAGTTTTGCTTTCAAGGAGTGGATGAAGCAATAAACATTGCAGGTATTTCGCTTTCCGAACAACAAGTGCAGGAATTTGTTCGAGACTTTAGCGCCGCTTTTGATGATTGCTTAACGACTCCACGAAAAGCCAAGCTCTATGGAAATATACTGATGTTCTC
The DNA here is from genome assembly GCF_000378505.1 of Modicisalibacter luteus DSM 23508. Lineage (GTDB taxonomy): Bacteria > Pseudomonadota > Gammaproteobacteria > Pseudomonadales > Halomonadaceae > Modicisalibacter > Modicisalibacter luteus. The sequence continues at coordinate 226,444 of NZ_KB899994.1, forward strand.
TTTGCCAATCCTGCAAGGAGAGGTAAACCCAGTTGACCTGATGCTTTTGGAGGGAATAAGAACCTTTTGCCCATCTTTGTATGAGGTGCTGAGAATAAATAAGGGGCTATTTACTGGCTCTTTCAGAGATAGCTATTATTCGAACAATGATGACGAAAAGGAACAAATAAGAAATCTTTTAGATGACGCTCTTAGTCGCGGCAAGAATATCAACAAAGCGGGATTTATTGACCTCTTAAAGAATATGTTTCCAAAGCTTCAATCAGTTTATGGAAATATGAGCTATGGATCCGATTGGTATGAGAAATGGAATAACGGCCAGAGAATTTGCTCAGAAAATTATTTCTCTAGATATTTCACATACGCAATACCAAAGGGAGACATATCAGATAAGGTGATTCAGGAGTTATTTAATGAAAGTGAGAAATGGAGTGAACCCTTCGGTTTCGAAAGCAATCCGTTAAATGAAATTTTAAACGATTCTTCAGCTGAAGCATTAATTAAAAAAATGAGGCATCAGGCAGGAAAAATAAATGCTGATGCGTCGTTAGCATTGGCTGTTGCTATTGCACAAAAGAGCGATGATATCCCTAATCCTGAAGTATTTTATAGCTGGATGACTCCATTTTCTCAGGCATCGATGCTGGTTAGCGATTTGATTCAGAACGTACAGAAACCTGACCGAGTTGCTTTGGCAAAAAAATGCATCGAATTATCAGCTTCACTGGAGTTTAAACTCGAGATTTTTAGATGGTTAAAACGTGAGGATGAAAATAAACCCGAGAAGGATGCTTTTTCTGAAGCCTGTATAGATGAGATCGGAAAGCACTTGGGAAAAATCATAAATGATAAAATTGAAGGGAGGGGAGATCTAACCAAGCTGGTACCTAAATCCATACCAACAATATTTTATACATTAAATAAATATGTGCGTAATGAGTATGTGAATGATTATGTGGCAGGGTTGATTTCGAATGATTCAGAAGCTCTTGTTAGAATACTTGACTCTTATGTTCCAATTGCTTGGGGTATGGAATCATGCATTTCGCACAAGTCGGATTTCGAAAGAGAGCAGTACAATAGTCTAACTGGGCAATTAGATGCCTCAATAGTTTTAAACGCAATCCAAGATCATTTTCATCAGGCAATGGATGTCTCTGATGACTTTCCAAGGGTGTACGATGATGATGTAGAAAAAGGGGTTCTATTCTTGGAGCAATTTGTCTGGTTGCATCAATACGTGCTGCGTGAATGGGAATCTGAAGAGGAATCACATGATAGTGAAGAATAGGCCTAACAAAGCGCTGCTGTCGGACAAATTTGCCGCTGCGCTCCAAATTTGCCGCAGAGCGCGGCGTTAATGCCATTAAGTTTCTATATGGAGCTGTGGAAACAAATAGAATTTTTATAGGCTTAGTGGCGCCTGTCGGCGTTCTTTTGGCATCGTCGTCTGGAGCGATAGTTGCCTACCTTCACAACAGCGGTTTCTCTTCGCTTACCGATGAAGATTTAGGTATTGGTTACCTTGTATTTGCAGTTTTCGCGCTAACCCTCGAAAGGAATTGGAATCAAAAGGCGTCGAAACGGCACTAAATTAGTGCATAGAATGTATTAACAATCTGCTGTTGCCGGACAATTTCTCCACCGCTTTGCGGCTCCGAAATTGCCGCAAAGCTCTGCGTTAGTTGATGATAGAGAATCGCATGGAAGTAGATAATATAAAGCTATACATAGATGGCCGTTGGGAACTCACTGACCTGAATGTTCTAACCAGAGTCTATATTCAGCTCTACGGTTTGCTCTATTCCCTTGATGTGGCTGATGATTATCTAGACGATGAAATTCAGTATATCTATGGGAAGTACCCTTGGCGTGGTGGGTTCAGCGCCGTTAACTTCTATCAAAACCTATTCGCTAAAATGCCGCGCGAATACAAGCCAAGCATTAAATCAATTCAGTATGCTTCTCCTGGATTTATAGAACTATCCCAGATAGTAGAAGTAGCAAAAGATGTGGCTCAAATTGTTGGGTATGTCTCTGCCGCGCTTCTTGCAGGAAACAAAACTTACAGTGTTATTCACAAAGGAATGAGCGAAAGAAAACTAATGCGGCTTAACCTCCGAAGTGAGGAACTTAGCCTTTTAGAAAAGGAAAAGATATTCATTCAAAGTTCAGTTGTGGAAATATCAAATATAATGGGTGTAAAAAAAGAAACACTCGAAAAGCTGTATTTTCGCAACGAAAATAATGAACTTGCTGTTTTAAAAATACTTGCCTCAGTGTATCGGCGCGCGCGAGATTTGGCGAAATTGCAAAACAAACAGAAGCTAGACTTGCAGCGAGCCCATCGCGAACGGTCATCAACTTACAATCAAAGCCAGTCGGACGCGTAAACGTGCCGCTGCTTTGGGCGTTAAATTGAGCACAGAGCTAAGGAAGTCCATCGAGTGGAAGAGTTCTTTTTAAGAAATCCATGGGTAAGAGCTTTCTTGCCTCTATTGCTTATGGCGGGTTCTAGTGTATTTGCTAGCTCTTTGGTTGTAGAAATAGCCAGTGGTTCTGACATTGAATGGAATCTAGTCAGTGAAAAGCCGTCATTCTATCTTCTCCTGATCTGCACAATCCTGCTTTGCTTTTATCAAGTTGCTTTGTCACGCCATGACCGGCTTCTGATAAGAGGGTTAACCCCTAAGCAGTACGAAGCAAGTCTAAGAAATAGAGTTGCGGAAGAAAGCGCAAAAAGAGCTCGAAAGCTAATAAAAGAGGGTAATGTTGAGCAACTTGAAAAAGAAACGGAGTCGTTTAAAAAACTGTTCGGGGAGGGTGCACAGTGAAAATTCTAATCACCGAGCAGTTCAACAAAGCAGTTAAAAAACTGAATCAGGAAGACCAGAAGTCTGTCTTTGCTTTGTTTGCTCGCCTAGAGGCGACAACAAAAGAGGAACTTTTTAGCTCTGGTAAGCTTATAAAAATTTCTTCTCCAGACGAAAAGATATTCGTGATTAGAAGTAAATTTATAAGAGTGTTCTGCACTTTTGAAACTGCAAAGGAAGAAGAAGACCTGATACTACTAGATGTTATTCGTAAAAACAGTAGTCGCCTAAAAATGCCTTTCAATTTAACAAGGCCAGGCAGCAGGACGCGCTAACGCGCGCCTCTGCTGGCAGCGTTATGCGTCTAACCCGCATTATTGGTAAAAGTAAATAGTTTAAATAAGGATTTATGAATTGAAAAATATTATTGAAATAACACAGGACGCCGCTGGAGTTATTGAATCCGGCAGTTGTGAGTATTACGGCTTTTACACTGGTGGTATACAGTCATGTTTGATTTCTGTTTATGAGTGCAACGACGCTTGTGTTTTAGTTCATGATTCTGGGCAATTAAAAATTAGTGATATTACCAAGCTAGTTAAAAAATATGGTGATGTTAAAAGAGTCACAGTAGCTTTTGGGCCAGAACTTAATAGGAGGCATCATCAAGTTAGATTAGACAAAATATTATTAGATGTTGGTTGCGTTGATAGAAATGTCGATCTGATGGAGCGCAATAAAAGCAATTTTGCATTTTTATTTCCGATTAACGGGGATGCTTCTACTATTGAAAACATGCGACCAGAAACAGTTCAAGCTATCCCGGATAAAGATAAAAGAATGTCTATGGTTGAGTTGAATAACTTTTTCTTGAAGCCTAATTCACAAAAGCTAAGGCTTGAAGTTCAATTTGCAAAAGGAAAATACAATCCTCCTCGGGGGTTAGACCTTTCTTTGAAAGATATGCTCAAAATAGTAAAGAAACAGCCTGATTTTTTCTTTGCCAATTTGGATTTCTTAGAAAAAGCACATAAAGCAGAGGTCATTTCTCTTCCAAAAGCGCTTTTGGAAGTCGCGAAAATTTTTAATGTTTCAGAATTTATGTATCGACAATTGCTACCAGAAGAAAGGCGGCAGCAAAATATTGAGTTTCGAAAGTTCATAAATTAGTCACGCATAACAAGACGCTGCAATAGACCTCGCGATGCCACGCATTTTGCAGAGCAAAATGACGCGCCAATGCTCGGCTATTGAGCTTAGCGTTAACCACTATCAACCCCCGAAGGTCGGATGGGGGCCCAACTTTCGGGGTGCAGTTAAGCTCACTGACTTGGTTTATTTGATTCAGGTGCGCTTACTTCGCCGCCAGCGCCACGCCCACCTTCGACCGGTTCGGCCGCCCAATCGCTTGGGTGATCCAAGTGCCGGTTCCCGCCAGCTCGTCCAAATCGATTCCCGTCTCGATTCTCAACCCATCGAGCAGATACACCACATCCTCGCTTGCCACGTTACCGGAAGCGCCTTTGGCGTAGGGGCAGCCGCCGAGGCCGGCGACGGAGCTATCGATCACGGCGATGCCTTCTTCCAGCACGGCGTAGAGGTTGGCGAGTGCTTGACCGTAGGTGTCGTGAAAGTGGGCGGCGAGCTTCTCTATGGGAATGTCGCGGCTTACGGCTTCGATCATGCGCTTGGCCTTGAGTGGGGTACCGGTGCCGATGGTGTCGCCGAGGGAGACTTCATAGCAGCCCATCTCATACAGCGCTTTCGAGACGTCGGCGACCTTGGTCGGCTCGATCTCGCCTTCGTAGGGGCAGCCGAGCACGCAGGAGACGTAACCGCGCACGCGCACGTTGGCGGCCTTGGCGCGTTCCAGTACCGGTTCGAAGCGTTGCAGTGATTCGGCAATCGAGCAGTTGATGTTCTTCTGCGAGAAGGCTTCACTGGCGGCGCCGAACACGGCGACTTCCTCGACGCCGCATTCCAGTGCTGCTTCCAGCCCCTTGAGGTTGGGAGTGAGGGCGGAGTAGACCACGCCGGGCCGGTGGGTGAGGCCGGTTATCACCTCGCGGTGGTCGGCCATCTGCGGCACCCACTTGGGCGAGACGAAGCTGGCGGCTTCGATATGCCGGATGCCTGCCGCGCCGAGGCGGTCGATCAGCTCCAGCTTGGTGGCGGTGCTGATCGGCTCGGGTTCGTTTTGCAGGCCGTCGCGGGGGCCAACCTCAACCAGCCTGACGGAATGGGGGAAAGCCATATTCGTCTCCTTTCCTCGCGTTATTCACCTGCCTGAAATTCCAGCAGCACATCTCCCTGTCCCACCGTATCGCCTGAGTTGAAGTGGAAGCTCTCCACATGGCCATCGGCGGGGGCGTTGAGGGTGTGCTCCATCTTCATCGCTTCCATGACCATCAGCGGTGTGCCTTTCTCGACGGCCTGGCCGGGCTCGACGAGCAGCGCCACTACGGTGCCGTGCATGGGCGCAGTGAGAGTGGCGTCGACTTCGTGATGGCCGTGATCTACGGCATCGAGGCGGCGCCAGAACAGGCGGGTCTCGCCCTGGGCGTCGCCCAGGATGAGGATATCACCATGGATGGTACGCTCGATTCGGGCCAGCAGGCGGCGGCGGTGCCCGTCCAGGGTGATCGCCACGGCGTCGCCTTTCAGGCGTTGCAGGCGGCCGGTCAGGGTGTCGCCGCCAATGCGCAGGCGCCAGTCGTTGTCGGTGATCGGTCGCTCGGCCAGCACGGTGACGATGGCGTCACTGTCGGCATCGTCGCTGGCATGGGCCGGGTCGGTGAGGGCGATGCGGATGGCTGCCGGGGCGTTGAGCCGCCAGCCGTCGCGGCGTGCCCAGGGGGAGTCGGCGCTGGCCTCGTTCTGCAGCCGGTCGATAGCCACCAGTGCCGCTGCCGCATAGGCCTGGGCATCGAGACGCGGGGCGGCGAACAGGCTGTCGTGGTGATGCTCGATGAAGCGGGTGTCGAGCTCGGCCTGCTTGAACGCGGGGTGGCTGGCCAGGCGCTGCAGGAAGGCGCGGTTGGTAATTACGCCGGCCACGTCGAGCGCGCTCAGCGCACGGTTGAGGGTGGCCAGGGCCTGGTCGCGGTCGTCGCCATGCACGATCAGCTTGGCGAGCATCGGGTCGTAGTGCATCGAGACCGCATCGCCTGCCTCGACGCCGCTGTCGAGCCGCACGCGTTCGGCGTCCAGCCCCGCGCCGGTCAGGTCAAGCCCAAAGCGCTCGAGCGTGCCCGTGGCGGGCAGGAAGTCCTGCTCGGGGTCCTCGGCGTAGAGGCGTGCCTCGAAGGCATGGCCGCTGATCGTCAGTGCATCCTGCGCCTTGGGTAGCGGCAGGCCGGCGGCCACGCGCAGTTGCCATTCGACCAGGTCCTCGCCGGTGATCATTTCAGTGACCGGGTGCTCGACCTGCAGGCGGGTGTTCATTTCCATGAAGTAGAAGCGACCATCGGCATCCAAAAGAAACTCGACGGTACCGGCACCCACGTAGCCAATTTCCTTGGCGGCACGCACTGCGGCCTCGCCCATCTCGCGGCGCAGGGCCTCGCTCATGCCCGGAGCGGGGGCTTCTTCGAGTACCTTCTGGTGGCGGCGCTGCACCGAGCAGTCGCGCTCGAACAGGTAGACGCCGTTGCCCTGGCTGTCGCAGAACACCTGTACCTCGACGTGGCGTGGCTGGGTCAGGTATTTCTCGATCAGCATGCGGTCGTCACCGAACGCGGCCCGGGACTCGCGGCGGCAGCCGTCGAGGGCGGCCTGGAAGTCCTCGCCACGCTCGACCACGCGCATGCCCTTGCCGCCGCCGCCGGCGCTGGCCTTGAGCAGGGCCGGGTAGCCGATGCGATTGGCCTCGGCTTTCAGATAATCATCCGCCTGGTTATCGCCGTGGTAGCCGGGCACCAGCGGGACGCCGGCGGATTCCATGCGTGCCTTGGCGGCGGACTTGTCGCCCATGGCGGCAATCGCGCTGGCCGACGGGCCGACAAAGATGATACCGGCCTGCTCGCAGGCGGCGACAAAGGTGGCGTTCTCGGAGAGGAAGCCGTAGCCGGGGTGGATGGCGTCGGCGCCGGTGCGCCGGGCCGCTTCGATCACGGCATCAATGTTCAGGTAACTCTCGCGTGCCGGGGCCGGGCCCAGGCGTACGGCCTCGTCGGCCTCGCGCACGTGGCGGGCGTCGGCATCGGCGTCGGAATAGACCGCCACGCTCTTGAGGCCCAGGCGGCGGGCAGTGCGGATCACGCGGCAGGCGATCTCGCCGCGGTTGGCGACGAGGACCGTCGCAAGCGACTTGGGGGCGTTGGCGAGGCTCATGCACCCGGCTCCTTGTCGTTGTCTTGGTGGGGCGTCCAGGCGGGCGGGCGCTTGTCGAAGAACGCGCCCAGGCCTTCCTGGCCTTCCGCGCTGACGCGCAGCTCGCTGATGACCTGGCAGCAGCGCTCGCGGGTCGCTTCGCTGTCGGGAGCGCGGGCCACCTCGGCGAGCAGGGCCTTGGTCGCACGGCTGGCCTGCGGCGAGGCGTCGAGCAGGGTGTTCACGTACACCGCGACGCGCTTGTCGAGTTCTTCCTTGCCGGTCACTTCATGGACCAGCCCCAGCGTTTGGGCGGTGGTCACGTCCATGACCTCGGCGGTCAGCGCATAGCGGCGCATCTGACGCTGGCCGATGGCGCGCTGCACGTAGGGACTGATGACTGCTGGCGACAGGCCGATCCTGACCTCGGAGAGGCAGAAGCGCGCCGCTTCGGAAGCGATGACCAGGTCGCAGCCCGCCGCCAGCCCGACGGCGCCGCCGTAGGCTGCGCCTTGCACGCGACACACGGTCGGGCAGGGCAGGGTGTCGAGGCGGTGCATCATGCGCGACAGTTCGCGGGAATCGTCGAGGTTGGCATCGACGCTGTACTCGATCATGCGCTTCATCCAGTTCAGGTCGGCCCCGGCGGAGAAGTGCTTGCCTTCCGAGCCCAGCACCACCACACGTACTTCGCCACGCCCGGCGGCGTCGTGCAGGCGGTCGAGATGCCGATTGAGTTCGGCAATCAGCGCATCGTCGAAGGCGTTGTGCACGTCGGGGCGCGCCAGGGTCAGCCAGGCGACGCCGCGCTCGTCGATGTTCAGCCGACAAAAGGAATCGTTAGCCATGTCGGGTGCTCCTTACATTCTGAACACGCCGAAGCGCGTTTCTTCGATTTCTGCATTCATGGCAGCATCCAATGCCAGCCCCAGCACATCGCGGGTCTGCAGCGGGTCAATCACGCCGTCATCCCACAGCCGGGCACTGGCGTAGTAGGGGTGACCCTGATGCTCGTACTGCTCGCGAATCGGCGCCTTGAAGGCGGCTTCGTCGTCGGCACTCCAGTCGGTGCCGCTGCGCTCATGCTGTTCGCGCTTGACCTGAGCCAGCACGTTGGCGGCCTGGTCGCCGCCCATCACCGAAATGCGTGCGTTGGGCCACATGAACAGCAGGTTGGGTTCGTAGGCGCGTCCGCACATGCCGTAGTTGCCGGCACCGAAGCTGCCACCGATCAGCACCGTGAACTTGGGCACCTTGGCGCAGGCCACCGCAGTGACCAGTTTGGCGCCGTGCTTGGCGATGCCTTCCTGCTCGTACTTCGAACCGACCATGAAGCCGGTGATGTTCTGCAGGAATACCAGCGGAATCTTGCGCTGTGCACACAGCTCGATGAAGTGCGCACCCTTGACCGCGGACTCCGAGAACAGCACGCCGTTGTTGGCGATGATCCCCACCGGGTGGCCGTGCAAATGCGCGAAGCCGGTGACCAGGGTGTCGCCGTAGTAGCGCTTGAACTCGTCGAAGTCGGAGTCGTCGACCAGCCGGGCGATGATCTCGCGTACGTCGTAGGGCTTCTTGAGGTCGGTGCCGACGATGCCGTAGATCTCTCGGGGATCGAGGCGCGGCGGCTTGGGGGCCTTCATCGCCAGTTGGCCGCGCTTCTGCCAGTTGAGGCGTGACACGGCGCGCCGTGCCAGTTGCAGGGCGTGGGCGTCGTTGTCGGCATAATGATCGGCCACACCGCTGACCTTGGCATGCACATCGGCGCCGCCCAGGTCCTCGGCGCTGATCGTCTCGCCGGTGGCGGCCTTCACCAGCGGCGGGCCGCCGAGGAAGATGGTGCCCTGGTTACGCACGATGATCGATTCATCGGCCATCGCCGGAACGTAGGCGCCGCCGGCGGTGCACGAGCCCATCACCACGGCGATCTGTGGAATGCCTTCGGCAGAGAGCGTGGCCTGGTTGTAGAAGATACGCCCGAAGTGGTCGCGGTCGGGGAACACCTCGTCCTGGTGGGGCAGGTGCGCGCCGCCGGAGTCGACCAGGTAGATGCACGGCAGGCGGTGCTTGCGGGCGATTTCCTGGGCGCGAAGGTGCTTCTTCACGGTCAGCGGGAAGTAGGTGCCGCCCTTGACCGTGGCGTCGTTGGCGACGATGACGCACTCGACGCCGCTCACCCGGCCGATACCGGCCACCACGCCGGCAGCAGGCACCTCGGTGCCATAAACCTCGTGGGCGGCCAGGGCGCCGATTTCCAGAAACGGTGCACCCTCGTCGAGCAGGTGTTCGATGCGGTCGCGCACGAACAACTTGCCGCGCGATTCGTGGCGTTCGCGAGCCTTGTCGCCGCCGCCCCGGGCGATGCTCGCGGTCAATGCGTGCAGCCGCTCGACCTCGGCACGCATCACGGCCTCGTTGGCCTGGAAGGCCTCGGTGCGCGGATTGATCTGGGTCGTCAGAATAGCCATGTTTCGTCGCCCTTATGCCGACTCATTAAAGAGTTCGCGCCCAATCAGCATGCGTCGAATCTCGCTGGTGCCGGCGCCGATCTCGTACAGCTTGGCGTCACGCAGCAGGCGTCCGGTGGGGTACTCGTTGATATAGCCGTTGCCGCCAAGCAACTGGATGGCGTCGAGCGCGACCTGGGTGGCCTTCTCGGCGCAGTAGAGGATCACACCGGCGGCGTCCTTGCGTGAGGTCCGGCCGCGGTCGCAGGCGCCGGCCACGGCATACAGGTAGGCGCGGCAGGCGTTCAGCGTGGTGTACATATCGGCCACCTTGCCCTGCACGAGTTGGAACTCGCCTATGGCCTGGTTGAACTGCTTGCGCTCGTGAATGTAGGGCACCACCACGTCCATGGCCGCCTGCATGATGCCGATGGGGCCGGCAGCGAGCACGGTACGCTCGTAATCCAGCCCGCTCATCAGCACCTTGGCGCCGCGGTTCTCCTCGCCGAGGATGTTCTCCGCCGGTACCTCGCAATCCTCGAACACCAGTTCGCAGGTATTGGAGCCACGCATGCCCAGCTTGTCGAGCTTCTGGGCGGTGGAGAAGCCGGGGAAATCCTTCTCGATAACGAACGCCGTGATGCCCTTGGAACCTGCCTCGGGATCGGTCTTGGCATAGACCACCAACACATGGGCATCCGGGCCGTTGGTGATCCACATCTTGTTGCCGTTGAGCACGTACGTATCGCCGCGCTTCTCGGCGCGCAGCTTCATGGAGACCACGTCGGAGCCGGCGCCGGGTTCGGACATCGCCAGTGCGCCGACATGCTCACCGCTGATCAGCTTGGGCAGGTACTTGGCCTTCTGCTCGGCACTGCCGTTGAGCTTGATCTGGTTGACGCACAGGTTGGAATGCGCGCCGTACGACAGCCCCACCGAGGCGCTGGCACGCGAGATCTCCTCCATGGCAATACAGTGGGCGAGATAGCCCATGCCGCTGCCGCCGTCCTCGTCGGGCACGGTAATGCCGAGCAGGCCCATGTCGCCGAATTTCTGCCACAGGTCGTTGGGAAAGACGTTGTCCTGGTCGATCTGCGCGGCCCGTGGGGCGATCTCGTCGCGGGCAAAGGCGCTGACGTGATCACGCAGCATGGTCAGCTCGTCGGGAAGGCCGAAATCGAGGGGTGTGTAGGGGGCGTGCATGACTGAGCTCCTGAATATTGTGTTTCGCAAGCCGAGTTGTCGCAGAGGATGCGGTTCTCGCGATTATTTATGAGGAGCAGCATAGGAAGGGTTTACGTTAACGTAAAGTAGAGCTTTGGTCGCAACTATGCAGAATCTCCGGCGCAGCGATGGCCAGAATTGGCATGTCCGGGTCGCTCAGGGAGGAGGGGGCGGAGCTATACTCACAATGATGGGTGCAAGGCTCATCGATCCTGACAACAACATGCTCCGACCGCGCCGAGTGTTGGCGACTCGACCCTGCGTCGGGGGAGGTTTCGATCATGGCACAAGTAGATTGGCGTCTCGAAGGGGAGTGGCTCAAGAACTGCAACTGCGCGTTCGGTTGCCCATGCGACTTCAACGCTCGACCGACGAACGGTGAATGCAAAGGTCTGCTGGGTATGCATATCACCAAGGGTCACTACGAAAATACTCACCTGAACGATCTGAGTTTCTTCGTGGTCGTGCAATTCCCCGGGCCGCTACATGAGGGAAACGGCCAGGCACAACCGATCATCGATGAACGCGCCAGCCCGGAACAGCGTGAGGCGTTGTTCGAGATCATGTCGGGAAAGCACTCGGCGGAAGGGACTCTGTTTCATATCTTCAGTCTCATCGTGAACAAGATGCACGATCCGATCTTCGCCCCCGTGACGTTCGAGTTCGATGAATCAGCGCGAACTGCAAGCCTGTCTATTCCCGGGGTACTCGAAAGCGACGTGGAGCCGATCAGGAACCCAGTGACCGACAAGCCCCACCGTATCCGGGTCGTCATGCCGGAAGGGTTCGAGCACATCACGGGCGAGATCGCTTGCGCCACCACCCAGAGCAGTGGAGCGATTGCGTTCTCCACGCAGGGGTCGCATAGCACGCTTGCGCATGTGGTGCAGACGCCCGAGGGGGTTGAAGCATAATGTAAGCGAGATCGGTAATGGCGGTTCCAGTATTCGAAAGAGCGCTACGACACGATCGGGTCCTCTTCACATCCGCGCTATTGATCACCGTCGTCCTGTGCTGGGCCTACCTGTTGGCAGGAGCAGGCGTCATGACGGGAATGACAGGCGATGCGGGCGAGATGGCCATGCCTCCTTCAGCGTGGACGCCGGCTCATGCGCTGATGATGTTCCTGATGTGGTCCATCATGATGGTGGCGATGATGTTGCCTGGCGCTGCGCCCATGCTGCTGCTATTCGCCACCATTGCCGGGGCGCGGCAGACCCCTGCGCGGCGCATGGTTGTATCGGGTACGTTTGCGCTGGGGTATATCTCGGTCTGGACAGCATTCAGCCTGGCCGCTGTCGCGCTGCAGTTCGCCTTGGAAAGGGCGGCGCTGCTCTCACCGATGATGCAGGCAACCAGCACGGCCATGGCGGGCACGGTACTGGTCGCTGCCGGTATCTACCAGTGGACGCCGCTCAAGCATGCCTGTCTCAGGCATTGCCGCTCACCCCTGGACTTCGTGCTCATGCACTGGCGTGAGGGGCTGCATGGCGCGTTCACGATGGGGTTGCGACACGGCGTGTACTGTCTCGGGTGCTGCTGGATGCTCATGCTGTTGCTATTCGTCGGCGGGGTCATGAACCTGGCGTGGATCGCCGGGCTAGCGCTGCTGGTCCTGGCGGAAAAGATGATACCCGCCGGGCATTGGGTGGGGCGGGTCATCGGCGCTGTATTGGTGACGTGGGGTAGCGTCATCCTGTTGACGCTTTACTGAGTTGCTTTCAAGGCGTCGCAGTTGGCCCCGGTGCGTGCAACCGGGGCCTGGGCATTGGCAGGAGGGTTATCAGACGTCGCTGCGCATCACCTTTTCGCTATGCGGCAGGATCAGGTTGAGTACGATGGCGACCAGCGCCCCCGGTATCAGGCCGGACTCGATGATGGCCTTGATGTTGTCGGAATATCCGGCGTAAAGGCCTTCCTGTGCCGGCAGGCCGAGGGCGGTAGCCAGCGCCAGAGCCAGGATCAGCATATTGCGCTTGTTGAAGTCGATGCCGCTAAGCATCTTGATGCCGGCGCTCGCAATCATGCCGAACATGATCAGCACTGCACCGCCCAGCACGGCGTTGGGAATGCCGGAGATTAATCCGCCCAGCTTGGGGAACAGGCCGGCGATGACCAGGAAAGCACCACCGATGGCGACCACGTAGCGGCTGACGACGCCGGTCAGAGCCACGATGCCCACGTTTTGGCTGAAGCTGATCTGCGGGAAGGCATTGAAGATCGCTGCGAAGACACTGGCCAGGCCATCGGCCATTACGCCGCCGGAGAGTTCCTTTTCGGTAGGCTCGCGGTTCGCGCCGCCCACCGTGGTGCCGACGATATCACCGATCGACTCGGCACAGGTCACCACGGCAAGCAGCACCACCGGCAGGATGGCGCTCAGGTGGAACTCCACGCCTATGGCGAAGGGCACCGGCAGCGAGAACCAGGCAGCCTTGCCCACGCTGGAGAAATCCACGTAGCCGAACACCACGGCAACAATAAAGCCTATCACCAGGCCGATTAGCGGTGCGGTTTCCGACCAGATGCCGCGCCCGAACTGATGCAGGCCAATGGTGATCGCCATGACCAGCCCGGCCAGCAACAGGTGGTGCGGGGCGCCGAAATCCGGCGCCCCGAAGCCACCACCAACATAGGCAAAGCCCACCGGCATGAGCAGGGCGCCGATCATGATCACGAACGCGCCGGTCACCACCGGGGGGAACAGGAAGCGCACGTAGGGCAGGAACAGCCCCACCAGGGCCATCGCAATCCCTCCACACAAGGCGGCCCCCAACGCGGCCGGAACGCCCATGCCCACGGCAATGGGAATTAGCACCGGTACGAAACCGAAACTGGTGCCCATGACGATCGGCAGGCGTGCGCCGATCGGGCCGAGGCCCAGCGATTGCACCAGCGTGGCGACCCCGGCGACGAACATCGCCGCCTGGATCATCATCGTTGTCTGGGCCTCCGACAGGCCCGCCGCGCCGGCAATGATGATCGGCACGGTGACGTTACTGACGAACATCGCCAAGACATGCTGGATCCCCAGCGGGACGGCACGCCTCAGGGGCGGCATGGCATTGACGTCGTGGGTACTGCGGACCCGAGGGGGATCGGCCTGCAACTGCTCGGATGCGGGAGTGGACATCGTGGCTCTCCATTGTTGTTTTCAAAGCGTTGTTGTTGAAGCTGGTCGCGATGCAATATTCAGGCCACATCGCGAAACTACAGAGCGGCGCGCAATCGGCGTGCCGCCTCGTCATGCCTGGCCATCAATGCCTCGAGATCCACATCGCAGGGCAGGGCGTCGACGACACGCCAGCGCCCGGCGACCATTACCCGGTCGGCACGATGCGCACCGCAAAGCAGCAGCGCAGCCAAGGGATTCTCGGCGCCCGAGAAACGCAGCTCGTCCAGTCTGAACAGTGCCAGGTCGGCCTGCTGCCCGGGCTCCAGTCCACCGATGTCGTCACGCCCCAGACAACGGGCGGAACCGCGCGTGGCCCAACGAATCACGGCATCGTGAGTGAGCTCGCTTGGTGAGTAGCGCAGGCGGCCGAGCAGCATGGCCTGACGCATCTCCCCGGCGAGGTTGGAGTGGTCATTGGAGGCCGAGCCGTCCACGGCCAGCCCCACCGGCGCACCGGCGGCCTCGAGCTCCAGTGTGCGGCACATGCCCGAGCCCAGCACCATGTTCGACGACGGGCAATGGGCGATACCGGTGCCCGCCCGGCCCAGGCGCTGAACCTCATCGTCATTGAAGTGAATGCCGTGGGCCAACCAGCTCCGGTTCGAGAGCCAGCCGCAATCCTCCAGGTAATCCAGCGGGCGCATGCCGAACAGGCGCTGGCAGTAATCGGTTTCGTCCTCGGTTTCCGCCAGGTGGGTATGCAGGCGGACGTCATGCATCTCGGCCAGGCGAGCGCTTTCCTGCATCAGCTCACGGCTGACCGAAAACGGCGAGCAGGGCGCCAAGGCCAGGGTGACCATGGCGCCGTCACCGCGCTCATGATAGCGCTCGATCAGGCGCTGGCTGTCGTCGATGATCGTCTGCTCGTCCTGCACGACCGATTGGGGCGGGAGCCCGCCGTCATCACGACCGACGCTCATCGAGCCGCGGGTCAGGGCAGCGCGTACGCCCAGCCGGCGGGCAGTCTCGACTTGCTGGTCGATGGCATTGAGCAGCGCGCCGGAGAAGACGTAATGGTGATCGGCCACCGTCGTACAACCGGACATGAGCAGTTCCACCATGGCCAGCTCGCTGGCCAGCGCCAGCTGCGACTCGTCCAGGTTGGCCCACACGTCGTAGAGGGTGGTCAGCCAGGGGAAAAGCTCCTTGTTCAGGGCGGGAGAGTACGCGCGGGTCAGCGTCTGATAGAAATGGTGGTGCGTGTTGACCAGTCCCGGCAACAAGACGTGTCGTGAGGCATCGAAGGTTTCGTCCACCGCCTGGCTGGGCTGACCACCGGCGGGAACGGCTTCCACGATGCGTGTCCCGGCAATCACCACTCCGCCGGCGGCGCGTTCATCGGCGCAGGCCAGCGGGTGGCGGATCCACAGGGTACGTGCAGTCTCGGTCATGGTGTCTCCTCGGCGATTGGGCACCTCCTTGTTGCCTTCAACGTCGAAGGGTTACCCGCATTGTTGCGGTTCAGGTGCCTTGCTTTTCTGCCGGAGGTGTTTTTTGTGTACTGAAGTTGTATACCAAAATTGTCCATCACAGTGTCGATTGTCAAGCGATGTGGGTCATTTACCGATGCAACTTACGTAGGGTGCTCTTTTTCATTAAGCTTCACGACTGACTAAGAAGAAGGAGGAGCCAATGCGCCCACTTTTACTGATTTCCGCCGTCCTTTCCCTGGGTGTGGTCGTGGGTGGTTGCAGCTATACCCCGGCGCGTATCGATCCCGAGCCGATCATCGAGGTGGGCGACGGTCATCATGACCACGATCATCGTGATCATCGCGATCACGACAAGGGCAAGTTCTGCCCACCGGGGCAGGCCAAGAAAGGGCGTTGCTGAGGTCGTTCGGGGCGGCAGCGCCTGCCGCCCCACGCGAGGCTTCCAGATCTTGCTGACCAGGGGTATGGTGAAGGACGTATCCCAACGGCTACCGATAACAACAAGACCATGTCCTTCTTCAATTTGCGTACCTGCACGCTGATGCAGCAGTACATCGCCCATGAGCATTCTTATCACCAGCTGGTCCTGGCGACATCGGGTGTCACGGAGCTGCAGATCGAGGGACGGGGGGAGCGCATCACGCGTGAGCGGGGTTGCCTGATACCCTCGACCTACCATCACGAATACGTGGGTGATGGTGCCAACCGTACCTTGGTAATGGATATCCCACTGGCCAATCTGGGGCTGACTTCCTGCGCCGACGAGGT
Source organism: Modicisalibacter luteus DSM 23508 (assembly GCF_000378505.1). Taxonomy (GTDB): domain Bacteria; phylum Pseudomonadota; class Gammaproteobacteria; order Pseudomonadales; family Halomonadaceae; genus Modicisalibacter; species Modicisalibacter luteus. Next base: position 242,615 of record NZ_KB899994.1, read on the forward strand.
GGGCCGTCTCTTCGAGCGCCCACGCTTCTTCGAAGTCCCGGTGGCGCTCTATCAACTGGCGAATGGTCTTCTCCCCCAGGTAGAACAGAACATGGCGTTGCATACCGAGATCGCGACGCTGATTCTGAGAGCTATCTACCTCAATCTGCACGACGAGGTGCTACCTGCCTCACCGCTTCAGGCGCGTGCACGCTCCCGGCTTGACCTCAAGCGCCTGGACAACTTCATCGACACGCACCTCGGCGAGGCAATTCTGGTCGATGACCTGGCGAGCCTATGCGCTCTGAGCCCCGGCCATTTTCATGCCTGTTTTCGTGAGCATACCGGCATGACACCGCTGGCATATGTGCAGCAGCGACGTCTGGCTCATGCCCGTGAGCTGATTGAAACCAGTGGCCAACGCCTGGGGCAGATTGCCACGTTAGTCGGCTTTCGCGATCAGGGAAGCTTCTCCCGCGCATACCGGCGCGCCTTCGGCGTGGCGCCTTCCACGCAGCGTCGCGGTCTCGATCATTGAATGCACGATGTGCCTGTGAGATGTGGGCATGAAATGCCGAGTATCGGGCAAAACTTTCCTAGCCTGGGGCAAGCGCCCCAGCCCCAATCGCCATATCCTCAGAAGAATGCTGCTTTAATCCTCTCACAACGATAAGTAAGGAAAGGCACATGCATATCAAGAAGCTCCTTACGGTCACTGCCGTCGCGGCAGCGCTGCCGATGGCCTTTGGCGTCGCCGATGCCGAGGCCCAGGAATACGAGATGGCCGTCGCCACCCTGATTCCTGAAAACCTCACCAACAACAGCATCTATCCGGCATTGGTCCACTTCAAGAATCTGGTCGAGTCACGTACCGACGGTGATGTCGTGGTGAGCATCTTCGGCGGTGGGCAGTTGGGTTCCGAAGTGGAAACCGGCTCGCAGGTACAGGATGGCGGAAGGGCACTGCAATCGACCATCCTGACGTCCGGGGCCATGTCCTCGTTCTATCAGGACTATCAGGCCGTCACGGCACCGTTCCTGTTCGACAACTGGCGTCAGGCCTGGGCCTTCTTCGACGGAGAATGGTTCGCCGACTTCATGCAGGGCACCGTCGATGCCGCCAATATGCGTTACCTGGGCACGTTCGACGACGGTGGCGGCTTCGTGGCCTTTACCAACAATGAACACCTGATCAAGACTGTCGATGACCTTCAGGGTCTCAACATCCGTACCGAGGAGAACCCGGCTCACGTCGCCACCATGCGCGCACTCGGCGCCTCCGCCACACCGCTACCGTGGGGCGAGCTGATTACGGCATTGGAGACGGGCCTGGCCGACGGGCAGTTTAACGCCCCGGTGATCAATACTACCTACGGCCTGGACGAGGTAACCGACTACACCACGCTGACCGGACATGTCTACAACAGCGCCAGTTGGGTGGTCAGCGAGGACTGGTACCAGTCACTGCCCGAGGAATACCGGCGCGTGATCACCGAATCCGCACGCGAGGCCATCGCGCTCAGCCACGGGGCCTCGGGGGCACTGGCGACGGCAAGCTGGCAAAAATCCTGCGAGCTTTTCGAGGAATGCTACATCATGCCTGCCGACGAGCGCGCCAAGATGGCCGAGATAGCCCGGCCGGCCTGGCAGGAGTGGATCGTCAACGAGTTCGGCATGGATGAGCAACTGGTCAATGACCTGCTAGCCGAAGTGCAGACCCTGCGCGAAACGCTGCCCGAGCAGGCCTACCAGCGCTACGGCCAGTAACAGCGTTGTCCGTCATGCCGCCCGGCATGACGGGGCTGGCTAGCTGCTTTGCTTTTTTAGCCACTCCAGGACCAAGCCATGTCGCTATTAAGTGCTGCCCGCCGGGTGAGTGATGGCGTGAACCGGGCCGCCATCGTGCTATGCGTCGCCTGTGTACTGGCCATGTTGGCCATCTCGTTTACTGGGTTCCTCTATACCCTGTTCACCGGCGATGCCTTGAGCTGGACTTACTCACTGGCGCGGCTGTTCCTGCCGTGGATCGGGCTGGTGTCGACCACCATCGCGCTGCGCTCCGGCGAGCATGTGGCCATGACACTGCTGGTGCGGCTGCTGCCTGCGTCACTGGTCAAGCTGGCCGCCATCGCCACGCTACTCGTAATGGCGGGCTTCGCGCTGCTGATGATCTGGTATGGCTGGAGCTTTTTTCTGAATGCCACCCAGGTTTACATGGTGTCGGACACCATTCAGATATCCCATCACTGGACGGCGATTACCGTGCCGTTGACCGGGGCGATCTTCCTGCTTCATCTGGTCTACGGTTTCGATCTGCTCGAGCATTTCAGCGATGAAAATGCGCTGATCGATGAAGCACTGGATGATCCGGGAATCGATGACTCCGTATTGGATAGCAAAAGCGAGGTCCGGCCATGAGTGTTGCGATCGTCGCCTTCGTGGTGGTGTTGCTGATCGGCGCGCCGGTCGCCGTGGTCATGGCCATCTCGGGTGTCGCTGGGGTCTATTCGCTGGGCGGCGAACGCCTGGTTGGCATCATTGCCGACCGCATGTTCTCCGGCGTGTCCGGCTATATGCTGATCGCCGTGCCGTACTTCATCTTCACGGCCGAACTGATGAACCAGGGCGGCCTGACCCAGAAGCTGATCACGTTCAATAACGCCTTGCTGGGGCGCGTACGGGGCGCACTGAGTCACGTCAATGTGACCGTATCGCTGTTCTTTGCCGGCCTGACCGGGGCGGCGATCACGGACACCGTGGCCATCGGCAAGATCATGATCCCCGAGATGAAGAAGCAGGGCTACGACGCCGAGTATGCCGCCGCCGTGACCGCCTGCTCATCGATCATCGGACCGATCATACCGCCCAGCGTGGTGATGGTCGTCTATGCCACGCTGTTGCGCGATATTTCAGTCATCGATCTGTTTGCCGGTGGCATCCTGCCGGGGCTATTGATGGCGCTGACGCTGTTGGTGACCAGCATGGTCCTGGCCTGGGTGCGCGGTTATCCGAAGCAGGGCGCAACGCCGATCAAGATCGCGGTAATGGCGTTCTTTTCGGCGCTGCCGGCACTGCTCGTGCCGCTGATCATCCTGGGGGGCATTCTGTCCGGCATGACCACGATCACCGAGGCCTCGGGCTTCGCAGCAGTCTATGCAATCTTCATCGGCTTCGTCTTCTACAAGAACCTGACGCTGCGCAAGGTGTGGGAAGCACTGGTAACCACGGTGCGCTTTTCGGGTGTGGTGTTCTTTCTGCTTGCCACCTCTGCGGTGCTCGGCTGGTTCGTTACACGCTCGGGCATTGCCCGAGACGCGGCAGAACTGATCACGACCGTCAGCGACGTAGCGTTCATCCAGATCATGCTGGTGTGCCTGCTGCTGATTATCATCGGTACGGTCATGGATGTGCTACCGGCACTGGTCGTCATCGGGCCGGTCGTTGTGCCGGCCATGGTCAGCCTGGGGTTTGACCCCCTGCATTTTGCCATCGTCATGATCGTCACCCTGAACATCGCCAACGTGACACCGCCAGTGGGCATGACGCTCATGACCGCGGCACGTATCGCCCAGGTGCCCTACGAGCGAGCGATCATCGCCTCGCTGCCGTTCTATTTCGCTTTCCTCGCGGTCATCGTGCTGCTGGCGCTGTTCCCGGCACTGTCGACCTGGATTCCCGGCCTGCTGGATTGAGGTTCGCATGCAATGCTTTTATTCCCCGGCGCAGGACCGACACGCGCCGCCGACATTCCTGCTTCGTGGCGCGCCGGCTCCCTCGCCGGAGCGCCCGGAGCGTGCCGAGCGCCTGGCCGATGCGCTGACTGAACTGGGGCTGAGGCTCGAGTCGCCGACGTCTATCGATAGTCCTGGGTTGCGCCGACGGCTGGAGACAATCCATACCCCGCGCTACCTCCATTTTCTCGAGACCATCCACGCCCGCTGGCGTGCGATGCCCGGCGCCGCCGAACTGGTCGCGCCCAATGTGCATCCCACCGGCGGTGGTCACCATTACCCCGAGCATCCGGTCGGGCAGGCGGGGTGGCATCTGCACGACATGGCGTGTCCGATCGGGGCGGGTAGCTTCGCCGGAATCCTTGCCAGTGCGGCATCCGCCGAAGCGGCGGCTGATGCCGTGCTGGCCGGCGAACGCTCGGCCTATGCCTTGTGCCGGCCGCCGGGCCATCATGCCGGTCCAGAGCGGGCCGGTGGCTTCTGCTTCCTCAACAACTCTGCACTGGCCGCCAGCATCCTTCGCGAGGCGTTCGCCCGCGTTGCCATCATCGATGTCGACCTGCATCACGGCAACGGCACCCAGGACATTTTCTATACCCGTGGCGATGTGTGGACCGGCTCGCTGCATGCCGACCCTAGCGAGTTTTATCCTTTCTTCTGGGGTGGTGCCGACGAGCGCGGTAGCGGTGATGGCGAAGGCGCCAATCTAAATATACCGTTATCTATCGGTAGCAATGGGGTACGGTTCAATGAGGCGCTTGAGCAGCTTCTTGAGAGCATGAAGGCATTCCGGCCCGAGGCGGTGGTCGTCGCGCTGGGGCTGGATGCGCACAAGGATGACCCATTGGCCGGGTTAACGCTGGAAACCGAGGACTTCACGCCGATCGGGGCGCGGCTGAAGGCGCTCGACCTGCCGACTGTACTGGTACAGGAAGGTGGCTATCCCACCGTCAGCCTGGGCAAGAATTTGGCCGCCTTCATGAAAGGGTTTCGCTGATCGGGCTGCGCTTGCTCAGCGATTCAGGAACAGTAATGACAGAAGGAGAACCATGACATGAGCGATATCCGCTACACCGACGCCGGCAAACGCATGAGCCAGGTAACCGTGCATAACGGCACCGTCTACCTGGCAGGCCAGGTGCCCCATGACACGAGCGCCGACATGCAGGGCCAGACGCAGCAGGTGCTCGAGTCGATCGATCGTCTTCTCTCTCAGGCCGGGTCGGGCAAGGATCATTTGCTGTCGGCCACGATCTGGGTTACCGACATGGCCGAGTTCGATGCCATGAATGCTGCCTGGGATGCCTGGGTCGCACCCGGTCGCCCGCCGGTACGCGCCTGTGTCGAGGCTCGCCTGGCCAAGCCGGAGTGGAAAGTCGAAATCATGGTGGTGGCAGCGTTGCGGGAGGCCTGATATGCGCATTGTTACCGCGGAAGAGGTGGCAGCGTCGCTGCCCTGGCCGTCACTGGTCAATCGCATTGGAGATGTCTTTCGGCAGGGTGTGGAAGCACCGCCACGCCATCATCATGCCATGCAGCGTGATGATGGCGAGGCAACCATGCTGTTGATGCCCGCATGGGAACCGGGTGGCTATATCGGCATGAAGATGGTCAATGTCTTTCCGCAGAATGCCGAGCATGGCCTGCCGGCAATATCGGGGCTTTATGTACTCTGCGAAGGGAGACACGGGCGTCCGCTGGCCTGTATCGAGGGCAGCGAGCTGACACGTCGGCGCACGGCAGCGGCATCGGCCCTGGCATCGCGAGCCTTGGCCCGTGAGGATGCGGAAACCCTGCTGATGGTAGGCACCGGCAAGCTCGCGCCCATGTTGATCGAGGCCCATGCGGCGGTACGACCGTTACGCCGTGTCAGGATCTGGGGGCGCAATCCCGCCAAGGCTGCGGCTTTGGCCAGGGAGTACGCTGATCGCTTCGATTGTGCGGCGGTCGACGATCTGGAAACCGCCACGGGTGAGGCGGACATTGTCAGTTGCGCCACCCTGTCAAATGAGCCCCTGATCCAAGGGGACTGGCTTCGCCCTGGCACGCACCTGGACTTGGTGGGGGCGTTTCGGCCCGGTATGCGCGAAAGCGATGCGCAATGCCTGGTCCGGGGCGAGGTATTCGTCGATACCTATGCCGGGGCGCGCGGTGAGGCAGGCGACATTCACCAGGCCATCGAAGAAGGGCGATTCGACTTCGACGCGATTCGCGCCGAGCTGGCCGAACTGATGCGTGGCGAGCGGCCTGGCCGGCAGGATGCCCAGAGCATCACGGTCTTCAAGTCGGTAGGTGCCTCGCTGGAGGATCTGGCAGCCGCTATCGAGGTCTGGGAAAGGCTACAGGACAAGGACAAGGACAAGGGCAAGGGCAAGGGCAAGGGCAAGGTAACGGAATGACGACACCGCACGGCTGTGGCTTCTACTGGCACGAGCGCTGTTTCTGGCATGATCCCGGTGCCATCGGGGTTTTCTCCGCGCCGGGCGAGTACCTTCAGCCCCAGCCGGCATCCGAGAGCCCGGAAAGCAAGCGGCGCCTGAAGAACCTGCTCGAAGTGTCTGGGCTCATCGACGAGCTGGTGGTCAGCAAGCCACCGGCCGCGACCCGTAACGATCTGGCGTGCTTTCATACCTCGCGCTACCTCGATGAGCTGGAAGCCGGCAGTCAGCGGGGCTGGGGCGACGCCGGGGAAGGGGCGCCGTACACGGCGGGCAGTCTCGCGGCGGCGCAACAGTCCGTAGGGTTGGCCATTGCCGCAATCGAAGACGTCGCCGCCGGGCGCCGCCGCAATGCCTATGCGCTTTGCCGACCGCCAGGCCATCACGCCGAGGCCGATCGTGGGCGGGGTTTCTGCTTGCTGGGTAATATTCCTATTGCCTTGCAGCGCCTGAGAAAGCGTAGCGAGGTGACATCGCCGAGACGCATCGTCGTCATCGACTGGGACGTGCACCATGGCAACGGAACCCAGGCGGCATTCTACGACGATCCCGAGATATTCAGCGTGTCGATGCATCAGGCCGGCAATTATCCGCTGGAAACGGGGGCGTTCGAGGAGCAGGGAGAGGGCGAGGCCATCGGCACCAACCTCAACCTGCCGTTGCCGCCCGGCTGCGGGCTAGGCGCCTATCGATACGCCATGCAGCGCCTGGTACTGCCGGCTGTAGCTGCCTTCCGCCCCGAGATGATCGTTGTCGCCTGTGGCTACGACGCCTGCGGCAAGGACCCGTTAGGCAAAATGCTGCTCAATAGCGCCGCCTTCGCTGAAATGACCGCTCAGGTCCAGGCGCTGGCGGACAGGCTGTGCCAAGGGCGGCTGGTCATGATTCATGAAGGCGGCTATTCGGAAGGCTACGTACCGCTGTGCGGTCATGCCGTCATCGCCACCCTGGCCGGTAGTCGGATTCATGTTCACGATCCCCAGAACGACGAGATTGCGGGGTGGGGATATCAATCCCTGCAACCGCATCAGCGTGAGCTGATCGATGCCTGGCGACAGGGCTGGGAGCGTTTCGGTGCCTTGGACGAGGCCGACGCATTGGTCGCATCATGTCTTCCCATGGAAACTCGTTGACCCAGAGGGACACCTTATGCGGATTGCCGTGATCGGGGCAGGCGTGGTGGGCGTTACCACGGCGTTTTCCCTGGCCCGTCGAGGCCATGACGTGATCGTTATCGAGCGCCACGCTGCCTCGGCTGAGGAAACCAGCCGGGGCAATGCCGGCCAGCGCTCCTACGGCTATGTGTATCCCTGGGCTTCGCCGGCCATGCTCAAGAAGGCGCTGCCCTGGCTGGTCAAGGCCGATGGCCCACTGAAGATGTCTCTTCCTCCCTCGCCCTGGACCCTGCAGTTCCTGTTGGCGACGTGGCGCCTGGCCAAGACGCCGGGTCTGTTCGAGGCCAACAAGCGAGCCATGTTGAGGTTGGGGGCCTACAGCCGTCAGTGCTTCCTTGACCTGGAAGAGAGTCTCTCGCTGGATTTCGATGGGGACCACGCCGGCCTGATCGATCTCGCCAGCGATGCCGCCACTGCGGATGGGCTCAAGGCGAGTACCGGTCTACTCGACGAGTTGGGCATCGATGCCCAGTGGCTCTCTCCCGCGCAGGTATACGACTACGAGCCTGGACTGCAGGGCGATGCACCGCTCTTCGGCGCGTTGCGCATGGCCCATGATGGGACGGGGGACTGCCAACAATTCACGCGCGCGCTCGTTGAGCAGTGCCGGGTCCGGGGCGTCGAGTTTCGCTGGCATACCGAAGTCACTTCGGCAGTGTCGGATAGTGGACGCGTGCGCCACGTGACGATCAGGCCCGCAACGCAGGCCGTTGCTCAGATCAAGGGAGCCTCGGATGAGCAAGAGGAAACGCTCGAAGCCGATGCCTTCGTGCTTTGTGCAGGGTGTGAATCGCGTACGTTAGGCGAGCGGCTGGGCCTGCGACTGCCGATCTATCCCGTCAAAGGGTATTCCCTGACCGCCCCAATCGTGGACGCCGCAAAGGCACCGCGGTCTACCGTGATCGATGACCGTTACAAGGTTGTGGCGACTCGCCTGGGCAATCGCCTGCGTGCGACCGGGTTCGTCGAGCTGGCAGAGTTCGATAGGAATATACCGTTATCTCGTTTGACTACCATTCGTAAAGCTATCGAATCGCGTTTTCCGGGTGTTGCAGACCTCGAACAGGCTAAATCATGGACGGGCTTTCGGCCCATGATGCCTGATGGCCCACCGGCTATCGGTAGGGCAAGGCAGCAAAACCTGTTCATCAATACGGGGCACGGTACCTTCGGTTGGACCCTGTCCGCCGCCAGCGCGGAACTGACCGGTCAGTTGATCGACGGGGAAAGGCCCGCCGTCGACCTGGCCGCCTTTCGTCCGTTGCGGTTCGAGCGGTGAAACTCGTAAAACGATAGGGAGGCGACATGGACTCGATCAGCGATCGGGATGGCTGGTTCTGGCTGAACGGTGAGTTCATTCCCTGGCGCGACGCCAAGGGACACTTGCTGACGCACACCCTGCACTACGGCATGGGGTGCTTTGAAGGCGTACGGGCCTATGACGGGCCCCATGGCCCCCATCTTTTCCGGGCCGAGGCGCATACCCGACGTCTGCTCGACAGCGCCCACTCCCTGGATATGGGGCTGGAGTACACTGCCGATGCCCTGATCGAAGCCCAGTGCGAGGCCCTGAGGCGCAACGGCCTCCGCAATGCCTATCTCAAGCCGACCGTGTTCTTCGGTGCCGAGGGTATGGGGCTGCGCGCCCAGGGGCTCAGTGTGAACGTGATGGTTCCCGCCTGGTTTCTGGATCATTACATCTCGCCAGACGCCGCCGATCAGGGGCTGCGGGTGCTGACCTCGTCGTGGAGTCGCCATCACGTCAATATCAGCCTGTGCCGGGCCAAGACCAACGGCCATTACGTCAACTCGATGCTGGCGCTGAACACGGCCGTGAAGGCAGGTTTCGATGAAACACTCATGCTTGATCCTGAAGGCTATGTCGCCGAGGGCTCGGCGGAAAATATATTTTTGGTCCGCGATGGGGTATTGCATACCCCCGAGGTGACATCGTGCCTGCAGGGAATCACCCGAGATACGGTGATCGTGCTGGCGCGTGAACGACTAGGCATGAAAGTAAAGGAGCGCCGCATCACCCGTGACGAAGTCTATACTGCTGATGAAGCCTTCTTTACAGGTACCGCAGCGGAAATCCTGCCGATTCGTGAATTGGATGGACGGCAAATCGGCAGGGGCGGGGAACGCCCCGTCACGCGGGAAATCCAGCGCCTTTACCGCAGCCTGGTTTGCGGTGAGCGCGACAACGGTCTGGCGGCTTATGCGGACTGGCTGCATCCTGTTTGACCGGAGCAGGGTAGCGCAACAAAAGAAACGCCATGGAGGGGCTCCATGGCGAAATTCTTCATCATCCTTGGTCAGCGTCCTGCTGTTTGGCCTGCGGTCTATCATCCCTGAGCACGTCCTGTGCCTGCCTTCCCCTCTTTCTTGCCCTCTTCGTGTCCCTACACGCTGAACGACATTATCCGTTGTCTTGAGGGGGTGAACGGTCGCCCGTCAGTGCTAACCGGCATGCTCAGCGTGACGTTTTCGCATGACAGCGCTGTGAAGGTTGGATGAAGAAATCGTACATGGCGCCTGGAAGTTTTTCGCTAGTTCCTATCGCAGGAACCAAGCCTTCATTACTGACGTGATCCGGCGCATCTCATCGGGGGTAGTGACATAGGCTGGCATGGTGTATAGCCAACGCCCGAATGGACGCAGCCATACGCCGCGCTCACGGGCGAAATCCTGCACGCCGGTCAATTGTTCTGGCGTTTTGGCTTCGATGACTGCGGTCGCTCCTAACACGCGTACGTCATCCACGTGCGGATGCTGGTGAAGGGCAGTGTCTTCGAAAAGCTCATGGCGCAGCACAGCGTTCAGCGTGGCGATCTTGCCCAGGTAATCCTCCTCTTCGAAGATGGCCAGACTTTCCAACGCCACTCGGCAGGCCAGAGGATTCCCCATGAATGTGGGGCCGTGCATGAAGGCATGGCCCGGGTCGTCGCTCAGAAAGGTTTCATAAACATGGCTCGTCGCCAGTGTCGCAGCATGCCCCAGATACCCGCCGGTCAGCCCTTTGGAGAGGACCATGATATCCGGTGTGACCTCGGCGTGCTCGGCGGCGAACAACTTGCCGGTGCGCCCGAAGCCGGTCGCGACCTCATCGAAGACCAGTAGTACATTGAACTCGTCACACAGTTCCCGAGCGGCACGCACGTAGTAGGGCGAGGTCATGTTGAGCCCACCGGCTGCCTGTAGCAGGGGCTCCATCAGTAATGCGGCGATCTCTTGATGATGTTGCTCAAAGACCTGGTGTAGGGCCGCGATATCGCCCTCGACCGCTTCAGGCGAGGCTTCGAAAGGCGCGGTGGGGGCCGGGGCAAAATGGTGGCGGGGCAAAAATCCGGAGAACAACGAATGCATGCCTTCCTCGGGATCGCATACCGCCATGCACCCCGTAGTATCGCCATGGTAAGCGCGCATCAACGAGAGCATTTTATGCTTTTCGGGCCGGCCGCACTGCACCTGGTACTGCACCGCCATCTTCATGGCGACTTCCATGCCTACCGAACCACTGTCCGAAAAGAACACATGATCAAGGCCTTTAGGCGTGACACGCACCAAGGCATCGGCAAGCTGCTGGGCGGGATCATGCGTCAGTCCGCCCAGCATGACATGGCAGAGCGTGTCCGCCTGGGCCTTGAGCGCATGAACGAGGCGAGGGTGGCCATAGCCGTGAATCATGCACCACCACGAGCAGGTGGCGTCCAGTAGGGCCTCGCCGCCTTCGAGGTGAAGCCAGGCCCCCTGGCCACCAACAACTCGCGGCGCCTTCGGCTGTGTCTTCATCTGAGCGTAAGGGTGCCATAACGTCTGAGTAGGAAGGGGCATGGCAGGACCACTCTGTTAACCTTGTGTTCAACAAAAGGTTAACATGAGGCGTCGATGGGTAGACACCCTGCGGCCACTCGCAACAGGGTTTCTCACACAGTTTCCTTGGCAGGGTGCGCTACTACGCCAATAATGGATCACGGCTTCCCCTTTATTACCAAAGGCAATAATCGCATGTCTCTGCTAAGCGAGTACCTCATCAAGGAACAGCAGCTCAAGCAGCTAAGCGACGAGCTCAAGCAACTGGAAAATGATCAGCAGCTCCAATCCGACCTGACCTTCAAGGCTCGGCTGGATACGCTCATGGAAGAGTTCGATAAGCGCGTTCCCGACGTGGTCAAGCTACTCGAGGCCCTGCCTGTGATACAGGCGTCATCGACAAGCCATGAGGCAGTGAACGCCTCCGATGGCCGCCGTAAGCGCAGGTTAAAGGTCTATGAACATCCCGATACCGGCGAGCGCATCGAGACGCGTGGTGGCAATCACAAAACGCTCAAGGCGTGGAGGGAGGAATATGGCGCTGACACCGTGGAGTCCTGGGTACGCTCCGATTGAAGGTGGCAGCGTCTTCTGAGGGTTGGGAAGTGTGCAAAATGTAATTGAATGTTACAGAATGTAATGTAAGATAGCTTTGATATCTGATTCCAGCATGAATCCGGTATTTCCCTGTTTTTTATGCCCGGTCGTCTAGGCCGGGCTTTTTTATTTCCGCCGTGTATCTTGACGAACACAGACAGATTGAGTTTCCATTCACTTGCTGCATAAAAACACAGCAGCCCCGCGTTCAATGGATACGTTATCGTAACCGTGTACCAAGCACTTTCGGGGCAGGTCCCGCAATGGGGCCTCTTTCTGGCCAGTTCCCAGCGGCCTTATTACAGTTTCGTTGAATAACCCGTGGTCTTCTTGATACATGAAATCTTCCAAGCCGCATTCTCGTCAGATGGACGAGAGAGAAAAGCTACGCAAGTTCCGAGAGCTTGATGACGCCTTTGCCCAAGCCCTGAGAGAACTCGACAAAACCAGCCGCAAACCCGAGCCTGAAGAAGTACAGCCACCGCTCGAGGACGACCCTCACGAGTTCGAACAGCGGCTGCGTGCACTGATGACCGACTACCAGCAGACCGACACCAGCGTCGATACGTTGCTGCGTACCATGCTGAAGCTTGGCAAGATCGCTTGACAGCAAGCGCGATAAAAAAAGCTAAGTCCTGAATTTTTCAGATTTTTCCCTGCTAGCGTTAAGTTTTATGAGCTAGTGCCGATAGGTCCCTTGTATTACAATCGTGTAACAGTACGGAGGTAGTACCGTACTATTTAGTTAACCACTAGAAAGGCGTCGCTATGACGACGCGCTGTGCAGGGACCGTGGATGAATCATCATACCTCTTCGCCCAGCGATGAAGTTTCGCTGGTGGATCTCGCTGTGCTTCTCGTCAGGCGTTGGAAGCTCATGCTTGCCATCTTCCTCGCCATTGCCTTGGTCGCGATCGCTGTGGCGTTCATGCAATCGGCCACCTATACCTACACTTCGCTCTATTCCATTGCCGAGGCTCAAGATGCCGAGGGGGAGCCCGTGCCTTTGGAAGCGCCCAGTGCGCTACTTGCCCGGTTGCGATTGCAGATACAGCCCAGCGAAGTTCGTGAATTCTTGCAGGCTAACCAATGGGGCAATTTACCTTTCGATCTGGTATTCAGCCAACCCCAGGGTACGGACCTGATTGCTTTGACGTCGAACGCACCGGAGGACTTGCAGACCAACGTAGAGAACTTGCACAGGGCAATCATGAAAGTCTTGGCTCAAACTCAGTTGGACTTGGTCGAACGCACCGAACAGTCATTGGACTATCGGCTAGAGGGACTGCGTTCAGCCATTCGGCAGGTCGGTGTCGTAGACGGCAATCTGTCAGTGGAAGTCAACCAACTCGAGGCACGACTGGCGGCAATACGTCCGGGAGGAGTATCTCAGCTTGCGGTGCGTAGTCTGGAGCCTAAAGGCATCGCGCCTTGGGCGCTTGTGCTTATAAGTGCTGTGGCGGGTCTGGTGCTGGCTATACTTGCTGCGTTCAGCAGTCATTTTGCCTTTGCCGTCAGGCAGCGTCTTGCAACCGGCTAACCTGTCGCTTACACGCGACGCAGTGCACACAAAATTCATACGCCGGAAACCTAGAGGAGGGCAGAGCCCTCCTCTAGAATACCCGCTTGGCTAAATAACAGCGTGTAACAGAACGATTGCGCCTTACCAACGGTGTAGGTGAGTGAGCTAAGGACGGGTTACTACAGTGTAAGCGCATGCGTGGTAGTGTTTCCGCCCGGCTTCTCCTTACGACCCGGTCATGGCGCTCCAAAACTACAGGGCCTTGGGAAGTTGCCCGGAACAATCCCCGGGCGGTAGCGTGCCTGAGTATTTCTGCGTTAAAGGATAACGCCTCTATGACCCCGCAAGACAGCACCTCTTACCGTCAATACGACGACGAGATCTCATTGGTTGATCTGGCTACTATCCTGGTTCGCCGTTGGAAAGCCATGGCCGTTATTTTCGTCGTCATCGTTGCGTTGGCTCTTGCCTATGCTCTTTTGGTGCCTCGGACCTATAGCTATTCCTCCATCTATAATGTCGCTGAAAAGGCACCAGGCGTACCGCTAGAGACGCCCGAATCATTGGTTGCCAAGGCACAAAACCTTTATTTGGGACCAGTTACAAGAGAGCTCCTCGCTAAGACGGGGCTCGTTAGCCTGCCTTTCGAGGTGCGTATCGAAAACCCGAAAGAAACGCTGCTGGTCACTTTGTCATCCCAGGCCAGTGAAGCAGATCAGGAAATTGTCGCCCATTTGCATGAAGGAGTGTTGACTCGCTTGCAGGAAGGGCAACAAGCCATGGTGGAACGGCACAGTGAGGCATTGGAGCGCCAACTGACGAGCGCCAGGCAGTCGTTGGAAACGGTACGAGAATCCGACAGCCTAGGCGCTGCTGAAGTCACGGCAAGTATCATGGGTCGTATTGCGAACCTTGAAGCAAGTCTTGAAGAATTAACTGCTGGAGAAGTGGGTCAAATAGCGGTACAGAGCCTAAAGCCCACAGGAACGAGCCGTAGCCTTATCATGGCACTAGCGATTGTACTTGGAGGTATTCTAGCCGTCATTGGTGCGTTCATCTTGCAGTTCACCTCCTTGGTTCGATCCAGCTTAAAAGAAAACGAAAAATCAAAGGCAGAAAGCAAGCAATGAACGTGACTGTATTCGGGACCGGTTATGTCGGCTTGGTACAAGGAGCCGTTCTGGCCAATGCTGGCCATCAGGTTGTCTGTGTCGATGTCGATAGCCATAAGATTGAGCGGCTCAAGGAAGGACATATTCCTATCTACGAGCCCGGGCTCGAGTCCTTGGTCAAGGAAAACTTCGCTGAGGGCCGTCTCGATTTCACGAACGATGCCGTAGCAGCCGTTGCCCACGGCGACATCCAGTTCATCGCCGTCGGTACGCCGCCGGACGAGGATGGTTCCGCCGACCTCAAGTACGTGCTGGCCGTTGCCGAAACCATTGCCCAGCATATGGATCGCCATCAGATCGTTATCAACAAATCGACCGTTCCTGTAGGGACGGCAGACAAGGTCAAGGCAAGGATTACCGAGACGCTGGCGGCAAGAGGGCGCAGCGACCTCACCTTCGATGTGGTCTCAAATCCGGAGTTCCTCAAGGAGGGCTCCGCCGTTGCCGATTGCCAAAAGCCTGACCGTATCGTCATCGGTACAGATAGTGAACACGCTGAAGAGGTAATGCGTGAACTCTACGCGCCATTTAATCGTATCCATGAAAAGATCATTATTATGGACGTGCGTAGCGCAGAACTGACCAAGTACGCCGCCAACTGCATGCTGGCGACCAAGATCAGCTTCATGAACGAAATGGCCAACCTGGCTGAACGATTGGGTGCGGATATAGAGATGGTCCGCCAAGGTATTGGGTCGGATCCGCGTATCGGCTACCACTTCATCTATCCAGGCGTTGGGTATGGCGGCTCCTGCTTTCCCAAAGACGTCCAGGCACTGATTCGTACCGCCGATGGCATCGAGTTTGACGCAAAGGTGCTCAAGGCCGTGGAAGCCCGCAACTACGAGCAGAAGACCAGTCTGTTCCAGAAGATAAATCGTCACTACGAAAGCGATCTGCAGGGCAAGACCTTCGCGCTGTGGGGCCTAGCCTTTAAGCCTAATACTGACGATATGCGTGAGGCGCCCAGTCGCGTGCTGATGGAAGCGCTCTGGATGGCCGGTGCCAAGGTCCAAGCCTACGATCCCGAGGCTATGGAAGAAACTCAGCGAATCTACGGCAACCGCGATGACCTAGCGCTTTGCGGCACAAAGGAAGCCGCGCTTAAAGGCGCGGATGCCTTGATTATCGTGACCGAATGGAAATCCTTCCGTGCACCTGATTTTGAATTGATAAAGCAGCAGCTAAGCCAGCCGATCATTTTCGATGGGCGTAACTTGTACGAGCCCAAGCGAATGAGCAAGAAGGACTTTATTTATTACTCGGTAGGGCGCTCTGCTGAGTGAGCAAAGTAAGCTAACGATAACCCCCGCCTTATCGGTAATTCTGTTATAAATCAAAGGGTTACATAGACAGCCGCTGCAGGCCTGCAGCGGTACACTGCAAAACTGCAGTTTTTCTGGCGAAATGCCAAAATCTGCAAAATTGCAGGATTCCATAAGGAAAAGGCGTTGAGCAGCGCCACCTAATTCATAGCCATGCATTGTCATGTGGCAAAAATGCAGAGGGACTGGCAAAGCGCAAATAGCTGCAAATTTACCGGGTTTACCATTCCTGAGAACCCATTAGCCCGTCGATCAGCACGCTGATCAGCCATGAATTGCCGGTGCCGGGCTTTAGCCAAGCCCGATAGCGAGCGAGGAAGCTTTTGGCGCTTGAGCACGTAAAACCTTGCTCGCATCTTGCTGATAGTCAACTTTCCGAATTTTCGAGCCTAACCTATGAAACTCCTTATTACTGGCGGCGCGGGCTTTATCGGCTCAGCCGTGATTCGTCATGTTATTGCCAACACTGCTGATAGTGTAATCATTGTCGACAAGCTCACCTATGCAGGCAATTTGGAATCATTGGCCGAGGTCAGCGATAGCGAGCGCTATCATTTCGAGCAGGTCGATATCTGCGACCGCGCCGAGCTTGAGCGGGTGTTCAAGCAGCATCAACCGGAGGCGGTCATGCATCTGGCCGCAGAAAGCCACGTGGACCGTTCGATCGATGGCCCCGCTGCATTTATCGAGACCAACATCGTCGGTACCTATACGCTGCTGGAAGTTGCACGTAGCTATTGGCGTGAGTTAGATGAAAAGCGCAAGAGCCGCTTCCGCTTTCATCATATATCTACTGACGAGGTCTTCGGTGATCTGGATGGTCCGGAAGCGCTTTTTACCGAGCAGACCCCCTATGCCCCCAGCTCGCCGTATTCTGCCAGCAAGGCCAGTTCCGACCATCTAGTGCGTGCCTGGCGGCGTACCTACGGCCTACCCACGTTGATCACCAACTGCTCGAATAATTATGGGCCGTATCATTTTCCCGAAAAGCTCATACCGTTAATGATCCTCAATGCGCTGGAAGGCAAACCGCTGCCGGTGTACGGCAAGGGGGAACAAATTCGCGACTGGTTGCACGTCGAAGATCATGCTCGCGCTTTGTATAGGGTTGTCACCGAAGGCAAAGTCGGCGAGACCTACAATATCGGCGGCCACAACGAGAAGCAGAACATCGAAGTGGTTCATACCATTTGCGCCTTGCTGGAGGAATTGGTTCCATCGTCTTCCCCTTATACCTCACTTATTACTTACGTCGCTGATCGGCCTGGCCATGATCTGCGTTATGCCATCGATGCTGGCAAGATTCAGCGCGAACTCGGCTGGGTGCCACAAGAGACCTTTGACTCCGGTATTCGCAAAACGGTGCTGTGGTACTTGGAGAATCAGGAATGGTGCCGGCGGGTGCAGGATGGTAGTTATCAGCGTGAGCGTCTGGGCATGGCTAATGAGGTGGATGTATGAGAATCCTGCTGCTGGGCAAGAACGGCCAGGTGGGCTGGGAACTGCAACGCTCGCTGGCTCCGCTGGGCGAGGTGATAGCACTCGACCGGCAAGGAGAGCACAAGGAGGGCAAGCTTAGCGGGGATCTGACCGATCTGGATGGACTGCGCCAGACGCTCCGAACTGTAAAGCCGCAGGTTATTGTCAACGCGGCGGCCTATACTGCCGTGGACCGTGCCGAGGAAGAGCGTGAGTTGGCCACGACGATCAACGCCTCGGCCCCCGGCGTACTGGCCGACGAAGCCAAATCATTGAATTCGCTGCTGGTACATTATTCCACTGACTATGTTTTCAATGGCAGCGGCAACACGCCTTGGAAAGAAACGGATACCCCAGAACCGCTTAATCACTATGGCGCCAGCAAGCTGGCTGGCGAACATGCCATTCAGGCCAGTGGTTGCCGCCATCTAATATTCCGCACCAGTTGGGTCTATGCTGCGCGTGGGCGGAATTTCTTGGCGACCATGGCTAAGCTGATTCGTGAGCGCGAGGTGCTAAAAGTCGTTAGCGACCAGATCGGCGCGCCTACGGGAGCGGAGTTAATTGCAGACGTGACGGCTCGGGCCCTCACGCAGATCGGTCAGAACGATCCATCGGAAGGGCTTTATCATTTAGTAGCCAGTGGCGAAACCAGTTGGCACGGCTATGCCACTTTTATCGCCGAATGGTTCCGAGCGCAGGGTTTTACTGTTCAGGCCATGCCTAAATGCATAGAGGCGCTACCTACCAGTAAGTATCCGACTCCGGCAATGCGTCCGCTCAACTCACGTCTGGAAACCAGCAAACTGCAACGTGACTTCAAGCTGAGACTGCCGGATTGGCACGAAGGCGTGTCTCGCGCCCTGGGTGAGCACATCGCAACGAGCATTTAATAAGGTGGAAACTATGTCACGCAAGGGAATCATTCTGGCTGGGGGCAGTGGCACCCGGCTTTACCCTATAACCAAAGGACTATCGAAGCAGCTGCTGCCGATCTATGACAAGCCGATGATCTACTATCCGCTATCGGTGCTGATGCTGGCGGGGATTCAGGAGATCTTGGTAATTACCACGCCGGAAGACCAAGCAGGCTTCCAGCGTCTGTTGGGCGATGGCAGCCAGTTCGGCATTTCGCTCACCTACGCTGTACAGCCGAGTCCCGATGGGCTAGCACAGGCATTTATCATTGGTGAAAAGTTTATCGGCGATGATTCGGTATGCCTTGTGCTAGGCGATAATATTTACCATGGTCCTGGCTTGAGTAAGCTGTTGCAGCAGGCCAGTGCGCGTGTAAGCGGTGCTACGGTATTTGGCTATCGAGTGACCGATCCTGAGCGTTTCGGGGTGGTAGAGTTCGATGAAAATAAACGCGCTATTTCCATTGAGGAGAAGCCTGCCAACCCCAAATCTCACTATGCAGTGACCGGATTGTATTTTTACGATAATGATGTGATCGAAATTGCCAAAGCGGTTAAACCTTCACATCGTGGTGAGTTGGAAATTACCAGTGTCAACCAAGCGTACTTGGAACGCGGCGATCTGAATGTCGAACTCCTTGGGCGTGGCTATGCTTGGCTGGATACCGGCACTTTCGACTCGCTTCACGAGGCATCCGGCTATATTGAAACACTTGAAAAGCGTCAGGGGCTAAAGGTGGCCTGCCTAGAGGAGGTGGCCTATCGAATGGGCTATATCGATCAGCACCAGTTGCTATTGCAGGCCGAAGAACTAAAGAAGAATAGTTATGGTGAGTATTTAAAACAACTGGCTGCGCAGGAGAGTTAAATGGAGATCACCCCCACCCGTCTTCCCGAAGTCAAGCTTATCAAGCCCAAAGTCTTCGGCGATGAGCGAGGCTTCTTCATGGAAACTTGGAATGAACGAATCTTTCAAGAGGCGGGAATCAATGCTCGCTTTGTGCAGGACAATCACAGCCGCTCGATAAAAAATACTTTGCGTGGCCTCCATTACCAATTGTCGCCCCATGCCCAAGGCAAGTTAGTACGCGTCACAATGGGCGAAGTATTTGATGTGGCTGTGGATATTCGCAAAAGCTCGCCTACCTTCGGACATTGGGTGGGGGTGTATCTATCCAGTGATAATAAACACCAGCTCTGGATCCCACCTGGTTTCGCCCATGGTTTTTTGGCGACCAGCGATGTTGCGGAATTTCAGTATAAGTGTACCGATTTCTACGCGCCCGATTGCGAGGCTAGCATTCACTGGGATGACGTCGAGCTGAACATAGACTGGCCAGTCAAGAGCCAACCGCTGGTCTCGGACAAGGACAAGCAGGCTCTGTCTTTTCGTGATGCGGAGTGCTTCAGCTGAAACTCGATAGGTTCGGTCGCTGGGTCGCCATGGTACGTGGTGATGGATTGCCTGCCCAGTTGATGCGCGGCGCCTTGGGAGTGGGTGGGCTCAATCTGCTTGCCTTGCCGCTGGTGCTAGCGTCTTCCATCCTGCTTGCTCGCGGGTTAGGGCCGGAGGGGTTTGGTAGGTATACATTCGTGATCACTCTGATTACGACCCTTTCTATTCCGCTGGCCCCGGCGCTGATGCAACTCACTACACGTGAAACCGCCGGCATGCACCTTACTGGTGATAACAGCCGAATTCGCGCGCTCTTGCAATGGGCCAATCACTACGTCCTGCTTGGCAGTGTTATGGTCATCACCGTAGTGGGTGGGGTTGCCCTCTGGAATGCCGACTGGCGAGACGACGACCGCTGGACATTGTTGTTGCTGGGCCTGATGGCCCTGCCGCTTCTGGGGCTTAATGCTGTTCGGGCGGGTGTGTTAGCGGGTTTACGACGGGTAGTGCAGGGGCAGTTTCCCGATTTGTTCGTCCGGCCACTGGTTCTTCTGCTGGCTGCCGTAACCATGCTGGTGGCAGGTGCCCTGACCCCGTTGACCGCCGTGGTTTCATTTCTTGCTGGGGCGGTGATGGCCTTCGCCGTTGGAGCCGCGCTTTTGAAGCGCACGATTCCTGAAAGTGAAGAAGAATCCGTGCCAAAGGACTCCGTGCAGAACAGGCAATGGCTGCGTGCCTGGCTGCCGTTCACACTACTGGCCGCCGCCAGCACCCTGAACGCACAGATCGGTATCCTCCTTTTAGGCTGGCTGAGCACGGATGACCAAGTGGCCGCCATGCAGGTCGCCGAGCGGGGCGCGATGCTGGTGGTGATGTCCCTGACCGTGATGAACTTGGTCATTGGTCCGCACATCACCCAAGTATACCGTTCCGGCGATCGCAAAAGGCTCCAGGCGCTCAGTCGCCAGTCTGCACGGATGGCGTTGGTGGTGGCATTGCCCATCGCGCTGCCGCTGATCTTTTTTGGCGGGCCGATTATAAGCATCGTATTTGGTGCGAATTATGCGGAGATAGCAACCTTACCGTTGGCAATCCTTGCGGTCGGCCAACTTATCAATGTTGTTTTTGGATCAGTTGGCAGACTTCTCGTGATGAGCGGTTATGAAAAACATTCTTTAATTGCTCAATTTATTGCACTAGTTGTGGCTGTGGCAGGGTGTTTTGCTTTAATACCTAATTATGGTGCTGTCGGAGCTGCTTCTGCAATTTCTTTTGGGCTTATGGTTTGGAATTTAATGTTGTCTTACAAGGTCTATAAGATACTTGGCATTCGCCCTGGCGCCGTCTGAGGTTAGAAAAAATGTATTTGGGAAAAACGGTAAGAGCGATAAGTAAGTCTGCCTGCCGCGCGTATTGTATGCTTGGCGAATACTTTTCTAATTCAGGTCGTCAAGTTGACTTTATAGTTGGGGGTGTGCAAAAAGGAGGTACCAGTGCGCTTGACTGGTACCTTCGAAAACACCCCCAAATATGTATGGCAGGCCGCAAAGAAGTACATTTTTTTGATAATGAGATTGTACAAAAACTTCCCTCCCGGATTCGACTGTCTTACTACCGCTCTTTTTTTAATTCTTGCGAATGTAGCAAGGTCTTAGGGGAAGCTACTCCTATATATATATGGTGGCCGAAATCCTTGGAAAGGATTAAGGCTTATAACCCTAATATTAAATTGATCTTTGTGTTTCGCGATCCTGTTTATAGGGCATATAGCCACTGGAATATGGAGCGTCAGCGTGGCTTCGAGAAGGATTCGTTTTCAAATTCTATTCGACGCGAAGGTGCCGATAAGGATCAATCGAGGATATCGTCTTATGTCTCTCGTGGTTTTTATTCCAGCCAGATAAAACATGCAAAAAGCTTGTTTTCAGGGGAGCAATTGCTTTTTATTAAGCAGGAAGAACTCTTAGATGAGCCAGGTTCAGCCCTGCAAAGGGTGACTAACTTCCTTGGGTTGTCAGCGATGGGAGATGTGCAGTATAAGCGGGTTCATTCTCGGGAATATGAATATCCTATAAGCTTTGAAGATGAAAGGTTTCTAAGGGATCTGTTTCGTTCTGATATTGAGGAAGTTGAGCGTGAGGTAGGATGGGATTTGAGCGATTGGAAGAAAATCAGCGATTAATTGCGGAGTGAAGGGGTTCGTTTTGAGTGATCCTATAGTATTTATTGGTATGCACAGATCTGGCACTAGCCTGCTAGGCCGCCTGCTTGAAAAATTGGGCCTGTTTGTTGGAGAAAATAAAGATGAAAATAATGAAGCGCTCTTTTTTCTTGAAATAAATAACTGGTTGATGGCTCAATGCGGTGCGCGTTGGGACCAGCCTGAACCGATTAGCAATTTATGGGAAGAAAATTCTGCGCAGGTACTAGAATCTTCAAAGGACTACGTGAGGAGCCTGATGCACTCTCCGCGTGCTGTTCGTTATCTGGGCTTGCAACGTTATCTCCGATCTCGGGCAATTCCAAAACTTAATGCTCCCTGGGGATGGAAGGATCCTAGAAACACTTACACGCTTCCATTCTGGTTAGGGTTATTCCCTGAGGCACGAGTGATTTTTATTGAAAGACATGGTGTAGATGTGGCTCAGAGCTTGCGCGTGCGAGCTGGTCGATCTATTGAAACAACAGCCACTAAATACGAGAAGTTTAAGTCAATTGCATGGGTTAGGCCGAAGCGGGGTGGCTTTTGTGAGTCACCTCGCTGCTTGTCTCTTGAAGGTGGTTTTTCATTATGGGAAACCTATAATAAGCAGGCTCAAGTGCAGTTGAAGGATGTTCCAAATGATAGAGTATTTCGTGTGCGTTACGAGGAGTTGCTTGCAGACCCTGAAACTATTTTAAACGATGCAGCAATTTTTTGCGGTTTGTCAGTAAGCAAAGAAAGAATAAAATCGGTAGCTAGGTCAATTAATTTTAATCGCGCGTACTCGTATCGAAATGATAAAGAATTATTGAAGTTTGCCGACTTAAATAAGGATCGGTTAGGGTGTTGGCGCTACTATTCATAATAACTGCTAACTGATCTGGGCAGGTAAGTGCCTATGCGTAAATTCTTGCGTACCATCAGTGTAAAGGAATCTAACATGAATGGTACCATGGCGAGGCACTTCGTTACCCTTCTCACCGAATCTGATCGGCAAGCGTTGATAGCAGCCTATCATTATGGGGAAAGGGGACCTTGCTCCATCGTTATCATGCCTTATGCTGAGTCATTCCGTGTTTGGTCTCGAGAACAATGGTTCGGGTCGTCATAACCTCTAGGGCTCTTTTTGCCATTGTTCATGGATAAAACCAATCGGGGTTTTTGCCCTTGAGCGCCCGGAGTGGCCGGGCACTGTTATAAGCCCACAGATAATATTGCGGATGGATTTGCAACTTCACCAGCGAGGTGTTGTGCAACGCTCCGGTTGTCGCCTCCTTGATCATGCGATTATCCGCCCCATCTGCCCGTTGGTATAAGGATAGGCTTCGTTAGCCGATGCTCGATTCTATGTCAGTAGCAGACCACAGCGACTTATAGGCTTCTGCCCCGGCCTCGTAGTACCTTCGGTACAACCTAGCCAGAGGCAGCCATTGAGACTCAAGAGGTCTTTGTATTACTCTCATCATTGCAAGGAAGACCGACTATGCCTGCCTCCCCTCAGCTTATGTCAGATACCGTTTGTGTCGCGGTCGATATTACAAAGCGATACCAAGATGTGTTGGTTCGCTGGCCCGATGGTCGTGAAAAGGTGCTTGATGCCTAATAGGCGCATTAGGCACGACGAGCTGATTCGGTTCATGAAGCACAGGTAGCCCCTGCTGGCCGTTCTGGAGCGCGCGGTGGATTGCCATCGGGCCCTTGCCCTCATCCTTGGCAGGGGCTCGGGTTCGAGAGGCGCTGTATTCCTCATGTGACAAACATGACCGAAAGGGTGCACGGGTTCTGATGTATCTGCTGACCCAAGGCATAACGCATCCTTTTCATGATCCTCTCCGAGAGGGATATTTCGACCTTCAGAAGATTTCGAATGCCTACCAGCATATCGCTAGGGCCCGAACGCGTTGCCAGCATAGCCTAGTCAACCACTACTTGGCGCTGTACCTCCCGGGCGTGGAACGCTACCTCAGTGCGTCCCGGGCCCATTGGTTCTGTCATTTCCTTCTGGCGTTTCCCACCCCGGCACTGCATTGAATCGCGCGGCGTTTGTCGAGGCCGCCTAGGTAAGGGGAGGGCGCTAGGTGATTAAGCAGCAGTTTCTGGATAGTATCTGCGTGTAAGAGGCCGGATGATAGATTAAGCCGTAGGGCCGCAAGGACCTCGTAGATAATGGTTGAGCCTGCCCGCCAGGATGTCATGAGTCTCTGTTAAGCTCTCTCGAGCCTAATATTTTGGTTCGGACCTATGCAACTATGGACCCACCGATCCGGAGATGGCGGGCTGGAAGGAATGACTTGCCTTACTGATGTCTGAGCTATGCTGATCGGAAAGAAACTTTTTGATCATGAGGACTCTTCTATCGCAAGTACCCCATTGTCCGTCAGGACCGTATGGACGCGATAAGACAGGGCCTGCAGCGTCTCTACGAGGAAGTCGGCGGCGATGTGCCTCGTGATTTGTCGATACAGTTGGGCATGAACGAACCTGGAGGTCCGATCCACGGCGACGAATAGGTAGGCCTTGCCCTCACCCGAGCGGATTACACAGATATCGATGTGCAGGTAGCCGATCGGGCAACATTGAAGAGTTTCAGTTCACGCGTCGGCTCGTTGCAGGTTCGATCGGGTGAACGAGGAAATCTCTCGCTAGAGCGCGTCAAGGCAGTATCGAGGGGTAACAGCTCTTTCTTATGCCGAAAGGGGACAGCAGCGGCTCATACTCTACGGGACCTCACACGTGGTTTGTTCCGTCGGGATATTCATGAGTATCTTATATTGAGATATTTAGCTAATGAAATTTAGTATTTCGAGATTCCATGAGTTAGTATTGCTTAGTTTATGGGCGATTGTTTTACTGTTTCTAACGAGACAGTTTCCCTTCAGCAGTTACTCGGTTCTAATGAACCTGTCCTTGCTTGCTTTTTTTGTTTTAAGCTTTAGGGGCATTTGTAGAGTTTGCAGGAAAAATATAGGAGCATGCCTTCTGCTTTTTCTAGGTTTGCTTATAGTTACATTTCATGTTTTTTATTCGGTTACGTTAGGAAATGACCTTTTTTTGATCATTAGGTTTGCCCTTATTGCTTCCCTTTTGCTTATATGTTATTTCGTTATTCCTCATACCAACTACATCAACCTTTTTTTGTTCTTTTTGACTCTTCAAGCTGTTTTTTTGATTGCTTTTGAAATTTATATGGTTTGGAATTATTTTTCTCAAGATTACTCTGAGGTCAGAAATTTTTTTCGAGTTAACGAGTGGGGGGATGTATATACTTTTAATGGCTACTTTTGGAAAATCCAACTAAAAGGAAATGCGTTAATACCTTTTGCCTTGTTTGTTTCCTTGATATATTTCCAAGGAAAAAAAAGATTTGCTTATTCCGTGCTATTTATTTTGGCAATCATAGTTGCTGGTAACTTCGCTTTTGTTCTCGGCACGGCATTGTTTCTGGTTTTGTTTTATTTTCTTAAGAATAGACTAACCTTGATTGATCTAACGAATAAAATGACCCTTATGTCTATATTGTTTTTGGTTTTTCTTATTCCGGTATCATCCTATCTGGCGGAAGTTGTACAAATTAAATCTTCCCATTCAAACCCTGTAAGGATTGATCAAGCGGTTGTATTGATGGAGAATGTGGGTCAACAACCGTTTCTAGGTATGGGGTTTGGTAATTTGGTCAATAAAGCAACTGAGTTTAGGGACTATTCGGGTAGTATATATTACGAACTACAAGCTCTTTACTTTATTAACCAAATGGGAATATTGTTTTTCAGCTTTTTTGCAGTATTACATGCTGCTTTTACACTATTGTTTATTAGATACAAGTTATTAATTGCAAGCTATCTTAGTTACATTTTGTATTCTTTATTTAATCCGTATTTATTGGATACTAACCATATTGTTGTTATTGTCGTTTTGGTGAGTTTGAAGAAGGTGATGGATGATGGCAGAAGTTTACTCAATACTAGTGTCTTACAACCCAAATATATCCGAGTTGAACCAAGCAGTAGACCGGCTCTTATTGCAGACAAAGCGAGTGATAGTTTGTAATAACTCTGATTTTTCAGTTGAATTTAATCATCAGCGCGTCAAGGTTTTTAACTTCTATGAGAACTTAGGCATTGCAAAGGCTCAAAATATTGGTATGAAATGGGCGTTCGAAAATGGTGCTGAATTTATATTGCAAATTGATCAAGATAGTATCCCTGATAGTCGGTTAGTGAAAAATCTTTTAGCCTGTCATGAAACGCTGACTAAATTAGGATATAAAATTGGTTTGGTTGGCTCGCAAGATTATGACAAAGATACAAATGAGCTTAGTGTCGCTAAGGTAAAAAAAGGGAGGGTTATTGAAGGGACTTCATATATTAAAGTTGACCAAGTTCTGAGCTCGGGAAGCTTGATCCCTTTTTCAACATACAATTGCGTTGGCGGTATGGATGATGGCTTATTTATAGATGCTGTTGATTCTGAATACTGTTGGCGGACAGCAAAATTTGGTTATTTGGTTGTAAAAGATCCAAGTTCATTGATGGCACATAAGCTGGGAGAGGGAAAAAAGAAAATTCTCGGGTTTGCTTATGTTGGCGTTCCTGCGCCTGTCAGACATTATTACCAAGTCAGAAATTTTTTTCTATTATGCCGTAGAGATTATGCTCCTTTATACTGGAAAGCATCTAATGCATTTAAGCTTGTCTTCAAGCTTGTTTTCTACCCTTTTGTGTTGAGTGATGGTAAGAGGCGGTTCTATTACATGCTTAAAGGTGTTAAACATGGATTTTCGGCAAGGGTGGGTAGGTTTGAATAATTTTAAATGATCAGCTGATCAAAGATTCCGAGTTTTGTAAGGTGGTGAAAAAGCTGAATGCCCACCCCCAGTAAGCGACTAGCATGGAGCACCGTGTCGCCTTCCCAATAGCCAAATAACAAGCGGTCTTCCACCTCGGCAGGGCGATGCTCGATACTCATATGATGAGGGATCTTACCGAGGCCGGCTGGTATGACCAGATGACGATCACAACGCTGCTCAGGTTGCCGCAGAACCTGCCAGAAATCACCGCCACGGATCTTGTCGTTCAGGATCAGTGAGTTGATGCATTCATGGCTTAGTCGGATGCCATTGGCCTTTGCCATCAAGCCGCTGATGTATACAGGACCCCATTCGTCCCGCAGCTGTCGGGCTACTTAGCGGACGAGGTTGGGCAAGTGCTTGGCCGCCTTCCAGGCAAGCCGGCGTCGCCGGTCGCTGAGGGCGTGCTCCTGATCATATCCCTGACAACTGGTATTGTGACGGATCTCTTGGCTGATCGTGCTGCTGTGAATGCCTTGTTCGCTGGCGATCTGGCGCTGGCTTGTCCCGGACTCAATACGGGGGAATATCTGATATCGTTGCTTCTGGGTCAGTTGTCGATTTTCCATGCTCTGCTTCACTTTGGTCAGTAAGACAGGCAAAGTACAAGCGCTGGTCCTCCTGCCTCTACCTTGTGGCACTAAAGTGCTGCGGCTATTCTATGAATCCAGAGTTTCCTTGGTAGAATTAATAGGAAGCCCTTCCACATAGTAGTTGCTCCGCTCGTTACTTTAATTATATTCTGAGGTTTCGAAAAATGTTTTGTGTACTGCTTTCCGTTTACAAGAAAGAGAAGCCAGAATATTTTCATGAGGCTTTTTCTAGCATTTGGTTTAACCAACAGTTGAAGCCAGACCAAATAGTTTTGGTAAAAGATGGTCCCCTTACGCCAGAGCTTAATGCAGTAATCATGCGGTGGAAAGAAATTCTGGGTGACGTGATTACTATTGTTAACCTGTCAAAAAACGCTGGTCTGGGGGCGGCTCTTAATGCAGGGATTAAGTTATGCAAGTACGAATTGATTGCGAGAATGGATACAGATGACGTAGCTTTTCCGGATCGCTTTGAAAAACAGGTGTCCTTCATGATAGAGCATCCTGAAATTGCAGTTTCTAGTGGCCAAATTGAAGAGTGGGATCAGGGGTTATGTAAGAAGTTGTATGAAAGACACCTTCCGCTGAAACACGAAGATATCGTTATTTTTGCCAAAAAACGTTCTCCAATTAGCCATCCTGCTGTTATATTCCGTAAATCTGCTGTGCAAGAAGTTAATGGCTATCCAAAAATATACCCTGAAGATTTTCCTTTGTGGGTCAGCATGATTGTGGCAGGATACAAATTTGCTAATTTGCCAGATTTCGTTCTAAAAATGCGAGTGGGTGATGCTTTAATGAAGCGCAGGGGGAGGGGGTTTTTAAAAGGTGAGGTTTCGGTTTTTCGACACATGCTGAGATTGGGGTTTATTGATAAGCCACAGTTTATTTATAATGTTGCAAGTAGGGCCGCTGTAAGGCTATCTCCATGGTTTGCAAAAAAAATATTTTATAGGTCTTTTCGCTAACTCATATATGCCGATGCCGTCTCTTGACATTACTTTTTCAATTTTTTAATTTCTCCTGCGCGAATTTGGTTTGAACCAGTAAAAGCAGCACCTGTGGTTTTCTATCTTGTATGTCGGTCCAATGAGCAAGTTCAACACCTGACTTATCAGGTACAGTATTGCCCGCCTTAGCGTTATCGGCATCTCATCGCTGAAGGCCGAGCCGCCATCATCATGATGCGTGCCACATAAGATCTTGGCCATCGCGGTTACCTGGACCCTGCCCAAAGTCCCGAGCCGCGAGAACTCACTCGCCGCTCTGCCAGTCTCGCCACAAGCTACGATGCCAACCTGGCAGGTCCAGGTTTGGTTGGCACACTATCGCCCTTGTCGGCTCCCTAAGCTATATCCCGACGGGGAGCTGTTCAAACAGTTGATCTATTTACTGCGCAAGTACTGGTTCGATCAGCATCCACATGCGACCACACAATACCGAGGATCGCCTGATGCCCGGCCATTGGAAGGGCGATATGACCATAGATGCCAATAACCGGTCGCCGCCGGCACGCTGGGTAAGCGCATCACTTGGTTGGTACCTCTGGCGTAGCTGTTGGCACTACCATTACGCTGCCATCGGGTCAGTGATAAGCTGAAAGAGGACCGCGATTCATGCTTCTCTCTATGATTTACGAGCAAGGCAAAGAAATGATGATGCACGCCGAAATTACCAAGCAGACCGGCACTTTTACCAACTGAATGGGTCGAGATGAATATATTAATTACAGGCGCAAGTGGCTTTGTTGGAAGACGGTTGCTTGCAACACTCGCCGCTCAGGAAGGGGTATTTGCCCAAGGGGCCTCTCGCCGCGCCTCCAGAGCTTCTGGTCAAGATATTGTCCGTTGCGGAAACCTTTCGGCTACATGCGAATGGCAACATCTTCTGAACGGTATGGACGTTGTCGTACACTGTGCAGCCCGAGCTCATGTGCTCAATGACTCTACTAATGATCCGTGGGCAGCATTTTACCAAGCTAATGTACAGGGCACCCTGAGTCTAGCCAGCCAGGCCGTACAAGCAGGCGTCAAGCGGTTCGTGTTCATAAGCACAATCGGAGTCAACGGCAGCAAGAACACTATACCCTTCACTGAACATCATCTCCCCCAGCCGGTTGACCCTTATGCCCGCTCCAAGTGGCAGGCAGAAGTGGGACTGAAAGATATTGCAAAAAAAACGGGCTTGGAGTTGGTAATCGTCCGGCCACCTTTAATCTATGGGCCAGATGCCCCCGGCAATTTCGGCTTGCTCTCTACGGTGGCTACCAAGGGCCTACCACTGCCCTTGGCAGGCATCAATAACCGCCGCTCCTTCGTATCGGTGTGGAATCTCGTAGATTTCATCATGCATTGTATCAATCATCCCAATGCGTCTGGAGAAACTTTTTTGGTGGCGGATGGGGAGGATGTCTCTACGTCTGAATTATTATACAAACTTGCGCGTGCTGCAGGTAGGCCATCGCGCTTGTTCTGGCTACCCGCTTCATGGCTGAAAGCGGGAGCGACGGCTTTGGGTAAGCGCGGCGTCTATGATCGGTTGTTCGATTCCTTGCAGGTTGACGCCAGTCATGCAAGACGCACGCTAGGTTGGGTGCCACCCTTGAGCCTTGATGATGGGCTTGAGCGCTGTTTTCTCCATCAGGATGAAGGCTGTATTTCATGATTCGATTCCTAGACGTGGTTTTTTCCGCTCTCGGCCTGCTGTTCGGCTTGCCGGCGATGGTGGTGCTTTATGTGATTGGCTATTTTGATACCGGCTCGCCGCTCTTTTGTCAGGAGCGGGTAGGGCGATTTAAGAAGCCTTTCGTTCTGGTGAAGTTTCGAACCATGAATCCAAATACAGCATCGGTGGCTTCGCACTTGGCCGATGTTTCCTCTATTACCCCATTCGGTAGCTTTTTGAGACGTACCAAACTTGATGAGCTGCCCCAGCTCTGGAATGTGTTTAAAGGAGATATGAGCTTGGTGGGGCCGCGCCCCTGCCTGTTTAACCAGCAGGAGTTGATCGATGCGCGGGAACTGTGCAATATTTATGACGCTCGGCCCGGTATTACCGGCTTGGCGCAGGTCAAGGGTATTGACATGTCTACGCCACAGCTGCTTGCCGAAACAGATCAGCGGATGCTAAGCGAGCTGACGGTGCCGGCGTACTTCCGCTACATCCTGCTAACATTGTCAGGCAAAGGCGCAGGGGATCGAGTTAGGCCGAGTGGCAAATTTGACTAATCCCGAGTTGTCTGAAGTGGTCAAATTGAAGCAAGCACCAGTGTGAGAGATCTGAAGCCTCGATCCGCCACTATAAGTAATTGAGTCGATGAATGTTCTGCCACTCAAGGAGAGATCCATTGTGGCTAGGCGGCCGCCCCAGCTTGTTGAAGAACACCCGCTGGCAACACTTAGCGAGCTCACGGACGCCTTTTCCGGCGGAAAGGCCTCTCCGTGCATCACATGACCATACGCAGGCGCCTGGAAGTAATGGGCATCCGGCGTGAACGCGCGGCAACACTTCCTGCCCGCTAGGTGTTTGGTCCCGTGAAGTAATGGTTCGGGTCGTCGTAAAACCTTTCGGGCTCTTTCTGGCATTGCTCAAGCATAAATCCAATCGGTGATTTGCCCCTGAGCGCCCTGAGTGGCCGGGCACTGTTATAGGCCCATAGGTAATCATCCAGGTGGGACTGGAGCTGACCCAGCGAGGTGTAATGGAACGCCCGGGTCGTTGCTGCCTTGATGGTGCGGTTCATACGTTCCACCCGTCCGTTGGTCCAGGGGTGGAAGGGCTTCGTCAGCCGATGCTCGATACCGTGGCGGTAACAGACGACATCGAAGATATGTGGCTTACAGGCTTCTGTCCCGGCCTTCGCACCCCATTGTCCTTAGCACCGTATGGACGCGGTAAGGCAAGGCCTGCAGCGTGTCTTCGAGGAAGTCGGCGGCGATTTGCCTCGTCATTTGTCGATACAGCTGGGCATAACGAACTTGGAGGTCCGGTCCACGGCGACGAATAGGTAAGCCTTGCCCTCACCCGTGCGGATCTCACTGATATCGACGTACAGGTAGCCGATCGGGTAACGCTTGAACGGCTTCTTCTCACGTTTCTGGTCGCCAGCCCTTGGCAACTGGCTGATGCCGTGCCGTTGGTAGAGCCGATGCAGGCTTGAGCGGGTTAGGGAAGGGATCTCTCGCTGAAGCGCATGAAGACAATCATCGAGGGTAACAGGGTCTTCTGCCGGAAGGTGACGGCCGCTGCTTCCTCCAGGGACGTCAGCGACGTGGAGCGAGGCAACCTGGTTCCCATCCGGGTGTCTTCGACGGTATCTCGGCTGCGCCACTTCCATACGGTCTTGGGGTTGATACCGAAGCGACGGCTCAACGTCGCGGTCGACTCCGTCGATCGCTGTATCTCTGCTCGGATGGCGTGCGTGGTCGTGGCGCGTTTATGAAGAATCTGAGCCATGGGTCATCCTCCGATAATGGTTCGTAAGATAGACCATTACTCTTCGGGACCACACGCTTAGGATGAGCCTGGATGGTCAGGCCGCCTCGGCTTCGCCCAAGCGCATGGTCTACCGGTTCCCGAGAGCCTCTTTTTTACCACCGCCAGCGGCAGAGCGAGTCGCTCGAACGAGGTGGAATCGGCCATCAAGGTATCGAACTCCATGTAGCAATCTTCTCAGAGCTTCAGGTGTGGGCGTGACAGATGCTTTTGAGTGTGCCGTCATCTCGCCACCGCCGAAATCGCTGGTAGACCGTCT
This sequence comes from Modicisalibacter luteus DSM 23508, assembly GCF_000378505.1. Lineage (GTDB taxonomy): Bacteria > Pseudomonadota > Gammaproteobacteria > Pseudomonadales > Halomonadaceae > Modicisalibacter > Modicisalibacter luteus. The sequence goes on from NZ_KB899994.1 coordinate 274,554, forward strand.
TCCAAGGGCTGAAGCGCTCGGGCAGATCCCGCCACTGGCGCCAGAGCAGAGGATCCAGAAGATGCCGTTTAGCATCTGCCGGTCATCGTGTCGTGGGCGCCCACGCCCGGCGGGCGTGTCAGGCAAAACGATATCTTCAAACAATGCCCAACCCTGATCGGACATCTCGTAACGTCACTACCGAGACAACCCTCCAAGCCTGATGGAGGAAAGGCTAGCAAGACGTCATTTTCAGACAAAGCGTAGTAGCACGAAATTTCGAAACTCCACACTTAGGAACCACTGAACAACCCAGTCAGGTAACCTGAAACAAGGTGCTCGACCTTGGTGTGGATGCTGGCCTTGAGCATCTCGATCTCCAACCGCAGCGTTCAGCGGGACGTTATCCATCGTCTTGGTGATGTTGCGCTTGGCCACGACGCAGCACTGGGAATCCGGATCGTCCTTCTCTTCGTCCAGGTATTTTCCGATGCCGGTGTAGTCGGCATTGTCGTACATCCGCTCGTCATTATCACGCACGAGGTGACGAAAACACTATGGGCCAGTCTGGTGACGGCATCGACACCGATATAGGTCTTCATGCCGAAAACCCCTGGTTGCCCTTCTTGGTCTGCTTCATCTTGCTTCCCCGCTGAGCCCGGGAAACAGGAAGGCGACAGCGCCTCGATCAGCCATTGCCAAGGAACCAAGATGCCCATCTGGGCCAGAAACCGTTCGCGGCGGGCAATCTTCTTCTTGTCCGAGTGCTCAGCCTGAGCGAGCAAGATCTACTTCATTGGCTGGCTCTGTCAGACAATGGCAGAAAGGCCTCATTCTACTCCATCGGTGGCTACCCGGCAGCTACGGTGGGATTAATGCAGCGTCTCCCTAACAGCTCCTGAACCGACGAGACCGGGTCAGGCGATAACTTGCCGCTCGCGCAACAACGCAATGATGGCATCCGCGGCATCCTCACTGCTCATCTCAGCGGTATTGATGTGCAGGTCAGGGTTCTCCGGGGCTTCGTAGGTGGAATCGATGCCGGTGAAATTCTTCAGCTCACCGCGGCGGGCTTTTTTGTAGAGCCCCTTGGGGTCGCGCTCTTCAGCCACGTCGAGAGGAGTGTCGATGAAAATCTCGACGAACTCGCCTTCTGCAACTAGGTCGCGGGCCAGTTGACGCTCGCTGCGGAACGGCGAGATGAAAGCGGTCAGTACGAGCAGGCCGGCGTCGACCATCAGCTTGGCCACTTCGCCTACGCGGCGGATATTTTCCACTCGGTCAGCGTCGGTGAAGCCCAAGTCGCGATTGAGACCATGGCGTACATTGTCGCCATCCAGCAGATAGGTATGCTGGCCGGCTGCGTGCAGCTTCTTCTCCACTAGGTTGGCAATGGTCGACTTACCAGCGCCGGAGAGGCCAGTGAACCACAATACCGCAGGCCGCTGGCCTTTGGAGAGTGCACGTGCCTGCTTGTCGATGTCCACATGCTGCATGTGAAGGTTCTGACTACGGCGCAGGGCAAAGTGCAGCATGCCAGCCCCCACAGTATTGTTGCTCATCCGATCAATCAGGATGAACCCGCCGGTATCGGCGTTTTCACGGTAGGCATCGAACGCCACCGGCTTGTTCAGGCTTAGAGTACAGATGCCGATGCCGTTCAGGTCGAGCTGCTTGGCCGCGGTGTGCTCCAAGGTATTGACGTTCACTTGGTATTTGATTTCTGTGATGGAGGCAGATACCGTCTGGGTGCCTAGCTTCATCAGGTAGGGGCGGCCCGGTAGCAGCGGCTGCTCGTGCATCCACACCAAGGTGGTCTCAAACTGGTCGGCCGTCTGGGCCGGCTGCTCCACACCGGAAATCACATCGCCGCGTGAGATATCGATCTCGTCTTCCAGCAACAGGGTCACAGACTGCCCAGCAATCGCTCGCTCCAGATCGCCGTCAAAGGTGTAGATGCGTGAAACCTTGCTGGTCCTGCCCGAGGGCTGGACGCGGATGGCATCGCCTGGAGCCACGCTACCGCTGGCTACCATGCCGGCGAAACCGCGGAAGTCCAAGTTAGGGCGATTGACCCACTGCACCGGCATACGGAAGGGCGCGCGCTGCAAGCGCTCCTCATCAACTTCTATGGTCTCTAGATAGGCCATCAGAGTAGGCCCGTGATACCACGGCATGTGGTGTCCATGTTCGATGACATTGTCACCTTTGAGCGCCGACATCGGGATGAAGGTAATGTTCTCCAAGCCCACCTGCTTGGCGAACCGACGATACTCCTCGGCGATCTCGTCGAAGCGTGCCTTCGAGTAATCAACGAGGTCCATCTTGTTGATTGCTACAACGACGTGACTCATGCCGATCAGGGACATAAGGAAACTATGACGGCGGGTCTGGGTCAGGATGGCGTGGCGAGCATCGACCATCAGGATGGCCGCGTCCGCGGTGGAGGCCCCAGTGACCATGTTACGCGTGTACTGCTCGTGCCCCGGCGTATCGGCCACGATGAACTTGCGCTTATCAGTGGAGAAGAAGCGGTAGGCCACGTCAATGGTGATGCCTTGCTCGCGCTCGGCGGCCAAGCCGTCGACCAGCAGTGCAAAGTCCATCTCGCTGCCCTGGGTACCATACTTCTTCGAATCCGCCTCGATGGCCGCCAGCTGATCCTCGAATAGCAGCTTGGATTCGAACAGTAACCGTCCGATCAATGTGCTCTTGCCATCATCAACGCTGCCGCAGGTGATGAAACGCAGCAACCCCTTGTGCTCGTGGGCCTTTAGGTAGCCCTCGATATCGTCGGCGATCATATCGGATGCGTGTGCCATTAGAAGTATCCCTCTTGCTTTTTCTTTTCCATGGAAGCGGCGCTGTCGTGGTCGATCACCCGACCCTGGCGCTCCGAGGTCTTGGTCAGCAGCATTTCCTGGATGATCGCCGGCAGGGTGTCGGCCTCGGATTCGATGGCGCCGGTCAGGGGATAACAGCCCAGAGTGCGAAAGCGCACCTTGCGCATCATCGGCACCTCGCCGGGCTCCAGCGGCATGCGTTCATCGTCGACCATGATCAGCGCACCATCGCGTTCCACGACTGGGCGTTCGGCGGCGTAGTAGAGCGGCACGATGGGGATATCCTGAAGGTAGATGTATTGCCAGATATCCAACTCGGTCCAGTTGGAGAGCGGAAATACACGGATTGACTCACGCTTATGCTTGCGTGTGTTGTAAAGACGCCATAACTCGGGACGCTGATTCTTCGGATCCCAACGGTGCTGGGCGGTACGGAAGGAGAATACTCGCTCCTTGGCACGAGATTTCTCCTCGTCGCGGCGGGCGCCGCCAAAGGCGGCGTCGAAGCCGTGCTTGTCCAGCGCCTGCTTAAGACCCTCGGTCTTCATCACATCGGTATGAATGGCCGAACCGTGGGTGAAAGGATTGATGTCTTTCTCAATTCCTTCAGGGTTGATATGGACCAACAGATCCATGCCCATTTCCTTGGCCATTTTGTCACGGAACTCGTACATGGCGCGGAACTTCCAGCGCGTATCCACATGAAGCAGCGGGAAGGGCGGTGGTGCCGGTGCGAAAGCCTTGCGAGCTAGGTGAAGCATGACCGCGCTGTCCTTTCCTACCGAGTAGAGCATCACTGGATTCTCGGTCTCAGTGACGACTTCTCGCATGATCTGGATGCTCTCGGCCTCCAGCTTCTGAAGATGGGTAAGTGACGTCATGGCATTGGCCTGTCCAGGTAGGTAATTGGTCCAGATCCCGCTAATGGGAAGGCACGTTAATCAGGTGGAACGCCGGATGCTCAACCAGCCACTGGCGAATTTCTGGGCTGGCCTCGAAAAAAGCGCCATGAAAAACCAGAGCGATAGGAGCCCCGTGTTTCTGGCTTAGCATGCGCTGGAACAGCATCAGGTAATCATCGGCCCGGGGCGATGCCGGTAGGCAGCGAGTCAACAATGCGCCGCGCTTGCCGTGGAGATAAAACTGATAGCGTAGCCGCGATGCCGTGGGTACCGCGCCCGGTTTTGCAACTCGCACGCCGCCTTGCCAGGCGCTGCCACCAGTCCGTTGCATCTGCCTCAGCACCGGCTGCACCTGCTGGCGGTACCAGCGTCCGATATGGCTGCGCTGATGAGCCAAGGCTTCCAAAGCCAGAGGCTCAGGCTTGAGGTCTTGGGCCTTCAGCCAGTGTTCGATGGTACGAGGAGAGGGGGATGCTAGGTCGCGCGAGCATCCCTGAATTGCGTTCGCTAACGCTCGGCTGGTCCAGCCAGGGGCACCATCGTCGGGCCAGTCAGCCAAGAACCGGCATAGCGTCCGGCGCTCAACGTCGCCAAGCACGTCTCCCTGGCCCGAGCGCCGCCCCCGAGGCTTGACGTCTATCGCTCCCCAGCCACCTTCACGAAATGCCTTCCAGGCCGCTGACACGGTAGGCGCTGAGAGTTCGGCGTGCCTAGCAGTCTCGGCGACCGTATACCCATCAAGACGCAGGCGGACGGCTTGGCGGCGGCGTTCGTTAAGCATTTCAGGCGACAAATGTTTAGTCGGCATGGTGGCGGTAACGTGATGATTATTAAGTGGAATTAGGCGGGTCCTGTAATGCTGGTAATGCATAATTCGACTTCATCATAAAAGGTTGCGTAGAATCTCACAAGTCGAACTCAAACTTGTGGGGATGCCTCCTGTCATGATGACTTGGACGGTACTGCTTTCTATCGCCGGCCTGTTGGTGATGCTTATCTCAGGCTGGGTACGTCCCGCCGCCGCCTTCGTTAGCCTAGCCGGGGGTTACCTGCTGTTGGGCCTGGTGGATACCGCTATCCTATTGCAGCAATACACCAACCCGGCGCTGGCTACTTTGCTGCTGCTGTTGCTCATCTCGCTGGCCCTGGAACGCACCCCATTATTAGATTGGCTTTCACTGCGGATTGTGAAAGGGGGCGAGCGGACCGCTACGGCACGTCTGATGGGAACCAGTGCAGTATTGTCGGCGTTTCTCAACAATACGGCAGTGGTGGCAGCCTTTTTGGGCGCTATCTCGCGCCAAAGCCATGTCGCACCGTCTCGGCTGCTGATCCCGCTCTCTTACGCCTCGATACTCGGCGGCATGACTACCTTAGTGGGCACGTCCACGAATTTGGTGGTCAGCTCTTTCGCTCTGAGTAGCGGCGGTCCTGAACTGGGTATGTTCCAGTTCAGTTTGGTCGGCGTGCCGGTGGCTCTGCTGTCGTTCGTGGTTCTGCTGTGGCGAGCCCAGCGGCTGCCTCAGCATCAGCCCGAAAATATCACTGAGAAGCTGTCCTACTTTCTGGCCGCCGACCTGGAGCCCGGTTCGGAGTTGGTGGGCAAGAGCATCGAAGCCAACCATCTGCGCAGTCTGGAAGGGCTCTACTTGCTAGAGATAGAGCGAGAAGGGCGATTAATCAGCCCCGTGGGTCCCGAAGAAATTCTCAAGCCTGCCGATACGCTGATATTTACGGGTGAAGTGAGCAAGGTACAGGCGCTGCAGCGCTTCCGGGGGCTGAAGCTATTCGGCCACAAGGCCGACGACCTGTTGGCTACCAACCTGGTGGAAGTTGTGGTGTCGCACGAATCGGAGCTGGCTGGACAAACGCTGCAGGAGGTTGACTTCCGCAGCATGTTCAACGCTGGTGTAGTAGGCATTCGTCGCGGTAACAAGCGATTGGAAGGGCAGTTGGGTCAAATTCCCTTGCGCGTGGGCGACTGTCTGTTATTAGCGGTAGGTAGCGACTTCCGCCAGCACCGCAACATTGAACGCAACTTCCATCTGCTCAGTGGCAGCCTTACGCGGCCGCAGCTCAGCCGTTTGAAAAGCGCGCTCACTCTGGCCGGCTTCGCCTCGGTGATCGGTATGGCCGCCCTGGAACTCTTGCCACTCTTTCATGGACTGCTATTGCTGATGGGCGGGCTGTTGCTGGGGCGTGTGCTCAGTCCCGCTGAGTTGCGTCGGCGCTTTCCATTCGAACTTTGGATGGTTATCGGCTCAGCGTTGGCTATTGCGCAAGGATTGGAGAACTCCGGCGCCGCAGCATTGCTCGCCCAAGGCATGCAGTCACTGTTCTCGGGCCACGGCGTATTCGCAGCATTCGTCGGATGCTATCTGCTCACCATGCTGCTGACCGAAACCGTCACCAACAACGCTGCTGCGGCGCTAGCCTTTCCCGTGGCCTGGAGTACTGCGCAAGCCTTTGGCTCCGACCCCATGCCCTTCATTATGGCTGTTGCCTACGGTGCCAGCGCCTGCTTTCTGATCCCCTACGGTTATCAGACCCACCTGATGGTGTTCTCACCGGGCCGTTACCACATTAGCGACTTTATCAAGACCGGCCTGCCGGTTAGTCTGACTTATTCGGTAGCAGTACTGGCACTGACGCCGCTTGTGTTTCCGTTCTAACTGCTTTGATAACGCACTTCGCGACGGGCTTCAACAGTCAGCATTACGCCTGGCGTCACAGCTTATGGAAGATTGGGCAGCCTATGCCCAGAGCCCAGATTTATCAGCAATCCCAGAGCCTTTCACCATAGCAGCGCCTTTACTGAGCGAAAAAGAGGCGCGGGAATAGAAGCACTACCTGCTGATCTGTCAGCCTTGGGGAAACCGGCCTGAGCGAGCGTTTATGGCGCAACTCTTGATAACAATCTCTGGTATCAAGTGCCCTACACTAGTACGCACAGGCGGGCTCAAAGGTATCTCGGCTAGCAAATCAGGGCACCGGAGACGTTGAGCTCGCCTTGGCATAACGATGGCGGGCCAGAACCACAAGCTTCCCCCTCGTCATTAGCTGACGACAGGCGCTTGGGAAGTCCGGCTGCTACTAGCGCTTGAGCAGCTCATTGGCCGTCGGCAAACGAAGTGCTGCGCATCTAGCCTTGAGATTAGGGCTCAACGTCTGGTCCGAATTTCGGGGACCACCTCAGGGGCAACTCGCAGGGCGTGTTATTGGTGCGAGAATGTCACTGTGCAGCAACCCCAGTACATGGGCATAGTGCTGCAGTAGGGTGCCGGGCTCACGGTGACCAATCCACTTTGTTACCTGGAGCAGCAGGGTGCCTCGCGCTAGGGTGTCGTGCCCCTCGGCACCGCAGAAATATGCCAACGCTATTTTCAGTGCATCCTCGCAGAACATCCAGTGGTGTCGGTGTTGTAGCTTCTCACCGAAGGCAGGGTTCTGAGCTGCATGCAGCCGTAGCAGTGTCCAGGATACCGCGGCATGGCGAAGCCCATGAAAGTCGATATCCTCGCCTAGCACATAGCGCATCCATGTAATGACTGGCGTGATCAGCGATTCTCGCGTGTAGGCCGCCGGCGAATGGCGGGGCCCAAACAGCGCTATCTCGGACAGCTGCCATGCCGAACACTCCCTTCGCCGTTCCTCCACCCAGCCTCGCATCTGCTCGATGACGGATGGCGGCGCCATGACATGCAGCGCCACTCGGCGCCGGGCAGCTTGGGTCTTGCCCCCCAGAATCTCGACCCAGCAGGTCGTCCGTCCCTGTTCATCCTCTGGCCCCACCAGCACGTTATTCAGCGTCAGTGACAGCACCTCGGATGCCCTCAGCCCCCCATAAAAGCCTAGAGCCACGACCAGGCCCATCATCTGGCGGGGATCCCCGTTAGGCACCCGGTCGGTTAATGCATTCCACACGGTCTGCATATGATCGGGCGACAGGATACGAGTCCGCAGCACACTGGGGGCTAGCGTCGAGGCTCCCTTGGGAGGCAAATTGACCCCGTCCAGTTGCCCGTAGCGCTGACAGAACGCTAGAAACTGACGAAACGTCCCATGAAATGCCGCGCGAGTAGCCGTTGCCCAGTGAGCACCTGACGCTGCTGCCTCCTGCAACTCCAGTACCACCTCATCATCCCAATCGGACAAATCCAGCGCGGCCTCGTGCAGCAGCATGGTGATCGGCGTCAGCCGTGACAGCTGCGTGCGAGCCGTACTCAGCGTGTTGCCCTCCATACGTAATTGGTGGTAAAGGAAATGCAGCAACCACTGCGGGTAGCTCCCAGCGTGGCCGATCATCCCGACCAGCTGTCCCTCATACGCTTCCAGTAACTCCTGCATCGGTAGTTCAAGTCGCGCCGAATTGACCTTGTCGCGCCCCAACTGACGCGCGTCGGCCAGGAACTGCTGAAGCATGTTCTTGGCCCGCCGGGACCAGTCAGGGGGCAGATGCACGGTGGCCACCAGCGTCAAGCCAGCCGACTGGGTCTGATCACCTGGCACCGGCACGGTCGAGGTCACGCCTCGCATGGCGCTGCGATCGGGTAGCCGACCGAGTTGCTCCCCGGGCGCATACCAGTGCGCCGTTCCGCTAGTTGATAGCAGGGGCACGGGGGTACACGTCGGCAGGGGATAGTGGCGTAGCAGGCTGGCCCACAGCGGTGGAATACCCCGCATGACCGGTACATGCTGGCTGGCACAGACCAGCGTCGACCAGGTACGTAGACGGGCCCACTTGTTGCTGTCGGGAAGCGCCTTCAGCTCTATCAGACATCGCTTCGCCGCCGTCTTCAGTCGGGCGCGCAGTGTCTGAATGCGCTGTGTGTGGGACAGGTCATGATTCATCGGAACTGCGGCCAGCAGCCATACCGATGACGCACTATCGGCGGTTCGTGCCAGTAACGCTCGCAGCGGTAACCACACATCGTCCGGCAGATACACTCGATAATGACCCCCATCCGGCAGTCGCTCACCGGGGGCCGAGGGGATCGCCAGCCAGCGCTGGCTCTCATGGTCGCGGGTCAGCATCGCCAACGTCCCGAGCATCACCCGCTCGCCCATACCCAGGCGTGTCATCAGCCGGATACTCAATAAAAGCAGCCAGGCATCTTCGGTAGCGGTACGGCGACACCATGCCAGCAACTGTCGATCCAATACCATCATCTGCTCGGCGATATCGAGTGCCCGACCGGTCGGGGGGAGCGCGGTCGGGCGATGGGCCAGAACCGGCTCAGGCATCAGCACCGCCTGCATGCCGGGTACCTGATTCAAATGCTCCAGTACCCGGTTGACGCGTTTTCGCGCTTGCCGATAGGGGATCGGGCGACCACTGGACTGTCGCCACTTGAAAAAGTTGGAGATAAGCAGGCCGACCGCCTCGCGATCCAGGGAGACTCCCTGGGTCAGGGTGCCGCCGAGGGTGGCGTCCAGAATCCATTGTGTGTCTGGCAGGCGCGTGGCCTGAACCAGAGGATGCTTCTCCGCTTGCCACAGCCCGAGTAGCCGGACCGCATTCAGCTGTTCCATGGCAGGCGCTCCCAGGCCAACGGGCGATAGCCGCAGTGGTGCAGCCATTCCGATAGCAGACGGCGCAGTTCGGGCTGTCGACCAATGGCCGTTGCGGCCCGCGGCGAAGCGAGGCTGCGTCCATGGTGCGCATGGCCGAGCAGCGCATCGACTTCGGCATCTGCTGCTCGCTCTCGCAGCCAGCTGGCCAGCGAGTGACGCGCCGCGTTGTTAGCCAGGCCGGTCGAGTGCTGCAGTGGTAAAGACCTGAAGTCAGACCAAACCATATCGCGCAATACCAGCCGGCGTCCCCGCCGTGGAGCCACCAGCCATGCCGGAGTATTCCGTTGGCCGCTGCGCCGATCGTCTAGTGTCAGGCCTTGCGCCTGCAACTGATGGTGTACGGACTCGGTCCAGCGGCGAAGTTGCTTCAGTCCCTTGCGGATCTCGCTGAGCAACGCCACCACGCGTGACTCGATACCGCGAGCCGAAGCCTTGTCACGGATCCATTGAACATGCTCACCAAGACGATTGTGACTGCTGTTGCCGATCGGGCGGGCTCCGGTCGAGAGTTGCCAGGCCAGAAGGTGGTAAGCGGCGACCTGCTGATATAGCTCAGCAAGACTCTCACGCGGGAAGGGAAGGCCAAGCCACCAACTCGCGACCTCTTGGGCGGGGGCGGCCATCGCCTTGCGTAGTTCGGTGAACGACGCAGCAAATACCTCGGGGGGCTGGGCTATAGCGGATCCCATCACGGGGCACCACCCGGTTAGGTCAGACGCGTGATTTTCAGTGCTATCCCACACCGGCAGTACGGTCATCCCCAGGCTCTCCAGCGTAACATCAAAAACCCGCTGGATTTCGTGACGTGAAAGCTGGCGATAGGCCGCCGGTGCGGCGAGCTCTAGGTCGAACTGCCCGGAGAGCGTCGCGGCTGCGACATCGTCCTTGGCATGAGGGCGACGCAATAGCCAACTGGTGGCACTCAACCGATGGGCAGTGGGGGTGATCCCCGGCTGATGACGAAAGTGCCGGGTCAGTCGACGGTTCAAACGGGAGCGAACCCCTCGGAAGGGCCGGCCGCCCGGTGTCGCCACCTCGGGGTCCGACAGAATTTCCGCCAACGGGGCAGGCAACCGAAACCGTACCCACTGCATGTCGACGGTGTCTTTGCGTGCACTGGGGCCATTGAGGAGTCGGTAGCAGAGCTCACTACTCTCGGGATGCCATACCGGTAGATCATCGGATGTCGGCGGCTGTGACGTCGAGCCTGCCTGGCATACGGTGAGAGTCAGCAGCCGACTGACGGGCAGGCCGGTACTCAACAGCAAAAAGGCAAAGGCTCGCTCCAGCGGCGACAAAGCTATCCTCAGTACATTCCGTACCTGCTCGGGTGTCAATCGAGAGAGGTCGCTCACAGAAGCCAGGGAGGTTGTGGCTGCGCTGTTTACCCAGCGCTGGACGAGTCGACGATCATCGTCTAGTGTCAGCGCAGAAGCCACCTTGCGCTGTAGCGTTGGCTGCTCACTGGTCTCTTCGGCATCCGCGGCTACGGTGGGCGTAGCGACATGGCGAAACCCAAGCGCGGACGTTTCGGTGTCTGCCAGCGCATTTGGCGTCTCGCTCCCTCCAGTCTCAGCCACGGTTGTCACCGCTCGACGCCGAGGCGGGGGAGTTTCCACCATTGCCTGCATGCGGGCCTCATGCCAAGCATCGGTTTTCTGACGTCGCGCTCTGGTGGCGTTGCCGCCACCGCTGCGTGAGTTGCGTATCAGTTCGCCGGGGCTGAGATTACCTGAGCTAATCTCGATAAAAACGTCGTACGCTGCCTGAATCGTCAGCCGTTGGCTATACAGCTCGTCGCTTTCGATGGCAGAGCGGAAGAACGCCTCGGGTGATAGTAGATCAACGTCAGTTGCCTCGACCTCCGCCTCAATGACGGACATGAGGACGTGGCGGACAGCCAAGAGATGGTCATAGTATTTGCCGCGAGATGTCCTGGTCTCATTGGACAACGCTGAAAACCAGTCGCTGATCAAGAGTCGTCCCAATGACGCTATCTGGCATGTATCTCGACCGAGCAACCTAGGTTGGGTGATAGCATAATAAACCGGATAAAACGTGCCGACATTGCTGGGCAGCTGTGTCTCTATCAATCCCTGAGAAGCGAGGGCAGCCACGGCTGCTGTAATATCGCACTCCTCATGGTCCAGCCGGTAGAAATCAGCTGCGGTCTGTAGCGCAACTGCGCAGAGCGGGGGCAGGGCGTAATGGACAGTCTGCATCAGCCACTCGGCGTCCTGCGGAGCCAGACTCGCGCGGTCAATCGCCTGCTGCCACTCCTGAACGAGCTCGCGAGGATAGGGCCGTTCGTCTCGCATTAGCAGCCCTCCGTTTCGATGCCGAGCGTAAACTGTTCAGCGCCGCGCTCCGCGGCCTGGCTGATTTTGCTGAGGGCGGCGACCATATCGAATTCTGTTTCCGCGCGACTGGTGAATTCCTTAGGGAAAGGATTAGGGGGCAGGCCAGCGTCGTCTTTTTCGCGGTTTTCCTTTAGATTTTTGCTGCTCACGTCCGAGAAACCATGCGTGGGGATTTTGCGCTTTTTGCGCGGATTGTTCTTATGAGGCGTGTCGCGAATCTTATCGATCACGTGTTCGATTGAACTTTTGCCAATCTGGGATGCGCTCAGCAGTACGAGATAGTGCGCCAGAGCCAGCGCTTCTCCATCGAAAAGGGCATCCTCAAGGGTAGATTTGAGGTGGGGGCTGTTTTCGATTTCACGCATTGCGGCCAACCAACACTTTTCACCATTCTTGCGTTTTTTATAGTAATACATGCTTTGGATGGGGCCGAAAAGGAACTGCCAGAGCAGCGGGGAACCATGCTTCATTGTTTTTGGATCAATGATCCACACACGTAGGCTGGCCGGAACGACCGGTCCCCGTTTTTTCTGGCCGCTTTTTGGGTAGCCTAGCTGGGCGACCACGGCGTCCCGGTTCAATAATTGCTCGCCGCCACCCTCCTGGATCAACAATACCGGGGGATGTGTCAGCAGTACGTTTTCTGCAGCAGTGCTCGTGGTTTTAAGAGATCCGCCCAACAACTCTTGGGGCGAGCGTGTCGCTTCCCGGGCCTCAACCAGGAAAGGATGTCCGGGGAGGGGACGTATGGTGATATTCATGTGTTCTAGCTCCTGCTATGCCTGACTGGTCTGGTGGTTTCGAGAGAAGAAAATACAGATGCCGCTTTTGGGGTCATTGCCGTTAAAACGGCAGTCAGTCCTCGCCAGGCAGTTGGCGGGCTAGAAGCAAGACACGGGCACGCGTTACGGCCTGGGCTGGCAAAAAGGCATGAAAAACATGCGCTTCGCAGCCCAGAAGTCGCGGCGAGGTATCAAGCTGAAGTCATGGAGTGTCGGCCGTGCCGCAATCAAGCGATAAGCTGCGGTGGCAAATGACAATAATCATCATATGGCGCTTAGGCCATAGGTGGAGGCGCATGGCCCAAAGGCACATGGCAAGAATAATACAGAAACACGCTCAGCGCGTGTTCAGTAAGCGCACCGGATTAAGGCGGCTGGGTTCAATAAGCTCGCCAGAATTAAGGCGGCTGGGTTCAATAAGCTCGCCAGAATTTAGGCGGCTGGGTTCAATAAGCTCGCCAGAATTGAGGCGGCTGGATTCAATAAGCTCGCCAGAATTGAGGCGGCTGGGAATGCAACCCATCAGGTGAACGGCATTCTTAGGACATATTAAATATGACTGATCTACGATGTCAAGAAAGGAGTGCGTTTGTTGGATCATCAATCAAAAAGGAACTATCAGCCGCTCGGGTTCATAAAACAGCTGATCAGAGGCTTCACGCCGACCGAGATCGCCGAGCTTGAGGAATCACAGCAGCGAATACATCACGTCACTGTACAGCGGCATGGTGTGGTCGGTTGATGCCCACTGGTAGGCGTGACCCAGCAAGTGTCCTTCTACGTCATGCCGGAGTGCTATCTCGGTTCATAACACCATGCCGATCGGGCTGACACACTACGTGAAACTTTCTACGCCTCTGGTCTCAGCCAAGTTCGGAGTCGAACGCCTCTTCCAAGCAGCGTTTGCTGCTGAGTCGATCCGTACCGTTTGTCTCACAGCTGCTGGCGTGACAGCCCGGCGTATCGCATCCTCGTATTAATGTGCTGCTACAGCGCCGGTGTAGATAGGAAGTCATCCATCTCAAGGATTTCTGGGAGGGCGGGGGAGCAGCCTCACCGCCTTCCTGACCGTTAGTGTCCGATGACCTCGCCACAAAACCGGCTACATCTCAAAAAAATCGCCGGCAGCATCCTCGAAGAGATCTGCCACCCGGATATAGCGCTCGAACGTCCGCTGGTCTCGGTGGCCGCTGATCCGTTTGATCTGTACATCGCTCTTCCCGCGTAGATGGGCTTCGGTGATAAACCCTGCACGGAAGCTGTGCGGGGTATAGCCCTTACCAGCCAACCCTGCTGCCTTCAATGCCTGCTTCATTCGTACGTACAGCGCTTGGTCGGTCATGCGACCGGCACCAAGTCGGCCAGCCGAACTGACCGTACGGAACACGGCGCCACGCTGAACTCCGCAGGCCTGGATCCAAGCCTCCAGCAACCCGACCGGACAATAAACCGTACCCGGCGGCGCCCGCATGAGGCTCTTGGTCTCGATACGTCCGCTCTGGTTGGTCTTGCTGTGATGCACCGTGATGATGATGCCCTCCGGTCGCCACTCGATATCGCCCACCGTAATCGCTACCACTTCACTGCGCCGGAACGCGCCATAGAAGGCCAGCGTGA